>CAWBVI010000001.1:0-131753 GCA_963792205.1 uncultured Microthrixaceae bacterium
AGGTGGTCGCCGTGGGCTCCAACGCTCACCAGCGCCTACGCGACGAGGAGCGGTACTACCGCAAGATCAACGACGGCCATCGTCAGCATTTCGAGGCCATCGACGTCCCACTCGGAAGCGTCGGCGTGGCAGCGTCCGAACGACCAGCAGTACTCGAAGGACTGGCGCCATACCACTCCGCGATCGACCTTCCCATCGCACGCGTGCTCGCAGGACACGATGCGACTTCGCTCCTCGCCGTCGCAGATGCCGCGGCGCCCTAAGGCACGCCGACCTTCGACCGGGACACCAACCCAAGAAGGCTCACAAATCGGCCACGTGCGCGCCACGACCATCAGCGCCGCTGGCATCACTTGGCCGCCGCCCGACATCGGCCCCCCTCCCTCAAGACCCACCGCGCCCATGATGACGATCTCCGGAACGGCGTCGAGGCGCGCACCCGGCCAGGACGACGCCCGCGCCCGACCAGACGGCGCCCGAATCGGTCTGCGCCCGGGCAGTACCCCGAGGCGTCCCAGAACGCACTCTCGCCGACGGCGCTGTGCCTCAAACGCCGGGTTCAGGACGTGGCATCGAGGCGAACGTCTCAGGACACAACAACTAGGTCAGCCAGGGCGGGGCTCTCCTGCGCGGGACGCCTCGGTGCCTGGCCGAGGGGGCGCCCGACAGTGAGGTCTTACCCAGAGCGGCGGGCCAGCCCTCGACCGTAAGCACCTAAGTCATCGCGCGTCCATCGCGCGTCCCAGGACATCCACCTGGTCCACTGCGGGCGCTGAAGCCCGAAGTATCGCCCCAAACCATCCACCCGCGTCCACGCCTGTCGCCGTCGACACGCCTTTCAAGCTGGTAACACGGGTTCGAATCCCCTTGGGGGTGCGGCGAGAGCTGATCAGCTCCCTTCGAGGGCATCGAGGTCGCGATTGGCGAAGCCGTTGTGCCACCAGCCCTCTTCGATCACGGTCCAGAGGCAGATGCGGACCGGTTGGGGCTCGGTGGGGTGGGTGGTGTCATCGGGGGTGCACACCCGGTCGAGGTCGGTGTTGCTGAGGCCGGCGAGCAGGTCACGGACGCTTTGGACCCGGTCGTTGTAGACCGCGAGCACCTCGTCGAAGGACGGCTCGGCGTCGAGATCCAGGTCGAGGTCGGCGGCCGCGTCGGTGTACTCGCTGAAGGGCTGGCCCCAAGGATGGAACGGGTGCTCCTCTCCGCGGACCATCCGGCCGACCCAGGTGTCGATGGCGTAGATCACGTGCCGGAGCGTCCGGACGACGGACCACTCGCCGTCGACCGACTCGTGCAGCTTCTCCTCGGGCAACACGCGGGCCCGCTCGATGGTCGCCGCCCACAGGGTCTGCACCTGCTCGAAGCTGTCTCGCAGCTCGGCGATGTCCTCCACGAGGAGCGCCCGAAGCTCCGCTGGGAAATCCTCCAGACGCAGATCCGGGTCCCAGTCCTCCATCCCCGGAACCTACCCAGGACTTCTGCCCCGCTCGACGGAATCCGGGCCGCCACGCCGCTCAATGTCGATCCGGCTGGTGACCCGGGTTCCAATACCGTTGCGCTGCATGGCAGGACCCGGGACCGACGGCTGGGGCGGCGAGGCGTTCCTCGTCACGGACCGGCTGGTGGCGCGGCCGTTCGGTCGCGACGACCTGCCCGTCTACCAGGCGATCTGCGCCGATCCGAAGGTCATGGAGTACCTCGGCGGCCCGTGGTCCCCGGAGCGGACCGAGCGCTCCATGCTCGGCGCCAACGAGAACCTCCGGGACCAGGGTTACGGCATGGTCGCCGTCGAACGGCGGGACGACGGGGCCTTCCTCGGCTCCGCCGGTCTCACCATCGAGGTGTGGTACCCGGGCGACATCCAGGTCGGGTGGCGCTTCGTTCCGGCCCACTGGGGCAACGGCTACGCCACCGAGGCTGCCCGCGCCTGGCTCGACCACGGCTTCTCGGCCCTCGGCCAGGACTGCATCATCTCCATCGCCGACGTGCCCAACGAACGCAGCGTCGCCGTGATGCGGCGCCTCGGCATGCGCTGGGACCACGAGGCGGAACTGCTGGACGGGGACGAAGCGTTCGACGCCGTGATCTATGCGATGACCGCCTCGGAATGGCGCGACCAGCGCGAGGCCTGACGCCCGCCTGCCGAGCGATCGTTTGGGAGGTGCCGCGACTTCGCGCCGATGAGGTGCCATTATCCGGGCCTATGCAGCGGACGGCCACCCCTTCGGGGGAGACAACCCCCCCTTGGGCGGAGGCGGCGAGGTGGCGCCCCGCTTGATCACCATCGTTCTCCTCGACCACCGGAACCAGGCGGTGGCCGAGCGGATCGTCGACGTCGAGACGGCCGGCTACCAGGTGGAAGCCGAGATCACCGGCTACGACGGCATGCCCGGCCTGCACCAGGACGCGGCGGCCGTGGCGACCCTCGACCTCACCCTGCTCGGTGCGCTGGACGGCGACCACCTGGTCGGTGTCCTCGGCTATCGGCGTCACGGCGGCCTCGCCGACGTCGACCGGCTCGCCGTGCACCCTGACCAGTTCCGCCGGGGCATCGGGCGGGCCCTGCTCGACGAGCTCCACCGGCGCGAGGCCGACGCCCGGCGCATCGAGGTCTCGACCTCCACCGGCAACACCCCCGCCATCTCGCTCTACCTCCAGGCGGGCTACGTGATCAGCGGCCGGGACGACAGTGGCGCCGTGTCCGTCAGCCACTTCACCCGGGTCCCCGACCGTTCGGTCACAGCACCGTGAGCTGAGGTCGCGGCCGTCGTCGCGGCCGTCGACCGCTACTCGCCGAGGCGGCAGTCCTCGATGCCACCGAAGACGCCGACGCGCATGTCGGTGATGGCCTCGAAGGCGGTCCCCGGCTCGCTCATCGCCTCGCCGGTGAGCTCGATGAAGGTGATGATCGTCTCGTCGAGGTCGCCGGGCGAGAGCTGGACCCCGCTCGGGCGGTCGGCCTGGCCGTCGCGCTGGTCGCGGAGGATGTCCCCCAGCCACGAGCCGACCAGGCAGGAGCGCTGGAGCAGCGGGCCGTCGCCGTCCTGGTCCTCACCGGCCGCCTCCTGGGCCGCTTCGGCCCAGAGCATGCCGAACACCGTGGCCACGGCGCCGTCGCCGATTCGCCCGTGCAGGTCCTCGAGCTCGTCGGCGGGGATGGACTCGAACGGATCGCCCGGGCTCTCGAAGTCGTCGACGTTGGCGGCGAAGTAGTCCTCGAGGTCGTCGATGACGAGCTCGGTGACCTCGTCGAAGGGCAGGTTGCCCTGGTTGGCCACGTCTTCCTCGCTGGTGAAGGGCAGCTCGTCGATGAAGGGGGGATCGTTGATGTAGTTGAAGCAGTACTCGATGCCCTGGTTGACCCCGTCCTGGAAGGCCCGGACCCGGTCGAAGCCGCTGCCGTGGGCCAGCTCGCCCTCGGGATCGCTACCTGGCGCGTCGCGGACGAAAAGCATGGCGCCGATCGAGTGGTCGAGCGAGATGGGATCGGCGAAGGGGCCGAACTCCTCTTCGACCTGCTCCTGCACCCACGCCCCGGCCAGGCAGTCGGCCTGGTTCTCGACGAGCACGCTCGGCGGGTCGCCGATGCCCTGCCCGGTGATGTCGAGGATCCCGGCCTGGAACTGCAGGACGTGGCCCCACTCGTGGGCGAACACGACCGCCGGGCCGGCCCCGCCGAAGTTCTCGGTGAGGATGCCGTCGATCAGGTTCGGGTCCCAGGCCACGGTCAGGCCCTCCGGGCAGGGAGCCGCGAAGGCGTTCATCTCCACGTCGGACGGCTGGATCGTGAAGCCGTCACAGGTGGGGGCGGGCCGTTCGCTCGGGACCCCGGCGATGCGCTCGTCGGGGATGCGCTCGTACTCCACGCCGACGTCACCGGAGTTGTCCTCCCAGAACTCCTGGATGACCTCGATGACGTCCTCGTTGCTCAGGTCCTCGTCGTCAGCGCCGCCGAGGTCGATGTCGAAACCGCCGCCCGAGATCGTCTCGTCGTCGTCGTCGTCGCTGCTGGACTCCTCACGGTCGGCATCCTCGCCACCGTCGTCACTGCCGCACGCCGCCGCGACGGCGACCAGTGCGAGCACCATCAGGAGCGCAAGAAACCTGCGCACGCCCATCCTCCTCGATCTCGCCCCTCGAACCGGGACCCGACCGGGCAGCGTACCGTGCGCCGCGGGGGTGCGAGATGGCGGCGCCGGAGACGTCGAACCCCGCGTACCTGACCGTTGCCAGGTACCTAGCAGGTCCCAGGTAGCCTGCGGTCGTGGCTGGTGGGGAGGCCGTCGGACCCGGATCGGGTGCCGCCCGGCGACGCTCGCCGCCCCGCCGGCGGCGCCTCGATCCGGCCACGGCGCGGGCCCAGCTCCTGGCCGCCGGGCTGGAGCTGGTCGCCGAGCGGTACCTCGGCGACACGCTCGGCCACCTGCGGATCAACGACGTGGCCCGAGACGCGGGGCTGACCTCCGGCGCCTTCTACCACTACTGGGACGGCCAGGGCGCCTACCGGGACGACGTCCTGGACGCCCTGCTGGCCGGTGACCGCGTCGACGCCGACCCCGACCTGTTCGGCGGCCCGGCCAACGGCGACCGGGAGGCGGACCCCGTGGCGAGGGTGGCGGGAGCGGTCGACCACGCCACCTCCGTGCTGCTCGCCGACCGGGACCACCGACTGGCGCTCGCGCTGTGGGCCCATGACGAGGCCGTCGGCCCGCGAGCCACTGCTGCGCCGGGCGCGACGCACCGAGCTGGTGTGGGCTGGTGCCATCGGCCCGTTCCTCGCCCGCGGCGGGCGCCGGGCGACACCCGTCGGGGGACTGGCCAACCTGGCCACCCTCGCCGTCGCCCTGAGCGACGGGCTGCGGACCCAGGCCCTCATCGAGCCATCACTGCTCGATCGCCGGGGTCGGGGGCCTTCGCCGGCCGCACTCCTCGCCCTGCTCCTCCTCGTCGGAGCGACGGAGGACGGCGCCCCCGAGCCTGCTCCTGCGGCACCGGCGCCGGCCCACCCGGACGACGACGACCAGCCGCGGCGTCGCCACCTGCTCGAGCTGGGGAGGGAGGCGGTCCTGGCCCAGCCCACCGGCAACGCCCTCGACCACATCCGGGCCGAGGACGTGGCCCACCGCCTCGACCTGACGATCGGCGCCTTCTACCACTACTGGGAGAGCCAGGACGACTACCGCGACGACCTCCTCGACGCCCTCTTCGCGGCGGAGCGCTACGTCGACCCGGCGGCGGTGGCCGCCCAGGCCGACGGCGTCGCCACGGCCGGCTCGCTCGACGACGCCGTGCGCGAGTCGACCGGCTGGTACTGGTCGGTCGCCGCGGGCCACCCCGAGAACCGCATGATCTTCGGGTTCCTCGCCATCGACGACCCCTACATCGCCACCCGTCTGGCGGCCGAGAGCGCGGCCCTGCGGGCGGCATGGCACACCGTCCTCGGGGCGGCCCTGGACCACCACGAACGCCACCTGCGAGCTCCGCTCGACGCCGGCCTCGTCGTGCTCGGCCTGAGCGCGCTGCTCGACGGGCTCATCGTCCGTCACGGGTTGGATCCCACGGGCCTCGGTCCCGATGCCGACGGCTGGACCGCGTGGGGACGGGCGTGCCGGGCCCTCGTGGCGGCCGCCACGGCGCCGGCGGCCGACGATCGCGACCTGCCCACCTTCGCCCGCGAGGCGCTCGCTTCCTGACCGGTTGGCCCCGGGGCCACCCGCGGGGAGCACAATGGCGGGCCTTGCACACCTACGACGAGTCCACTGACGACCTCGCCGACGAGATCGTCGAGTACGCCCTCGAGCGCATCCGGATGGAGCCGCCTCCGCTCGACAAGCCCCGGACCCCGGACGAGCTGCGGGCCGAGGTGGGAGTCACGATCACGCCGAAGGGCATCGGCGGGCACGAGGCCTTCCGTCGCTTCGTCGACCACATCGCCCCGGCCACGATCTCCATCGACCACCCCCGGTACCTCTCCTTCGTCCCCGGTGCCCCCACCGAGGCCGCCGCCCTCTTCGACCTCATCGTCGGCGCGTCGTCGATGTACGGCGGGTCGTGGATGGAGGCCTCCGGTGCCGTCCACGCCGAGAACGAGGCCCTGCGCTGGGTCGCCGACCTGGCCGGGTTGCCCGAGACGGCCGGTGGGGTGTTCGTCTCCGGCGGCACCGCGGGGAACCTGAGCGCGCTGGTCGCGGCCCGCCACCAGGAAGCCCACGCCCGGGAGGACCGTCCGGCCCGCTGGAAGCTCCTCGCCAGCGCCGGGGCCCACAGCTCGGTGGACCACACCAGCCGGGTCATGGACGTCGAGATCGTCCGGGTGCCCCAGGACGAACGGGGCCGGCTGACCGGCCCGGCCCTGGCCCAGGTCCTCGACGAGCAACCCGACGACGGCTACTTCGCCGTGGCCGCCACGGCCGGCGTGACCAACCTCGGCATCGTCGACGATCTCGCCGGCGTGGGCGAGGTGGCCCGTGAGGCCGGGCTGTGGTTCCACGTCGACGGGGCCTACGGCGGCGCTGCGCTCGCCGCACCGGCCTACCGCCACCTCTTCGCCGGCGTCGAGCTGGCCGACTCGTTCATCGTCGATCCGCACAAGTGGCTGTTCTCGACCTTCGACTGCTGCGCACTGATCTACCGCGACCCCGAACCGGCCCGGCTGGCGCACACCCAGCACGCGGCCTACCTCGAAGCCATCACCGTGCGCGACGAGTGGAACCCGTCGGACTACGCGGTGCACCTGAGCCGGCGGGCGCGGGGCCTGCCGTTCTGGTTCTCGCTGGCCGTCCACGGCACCGACGCGTACCGCGAGGCCATCGAGACCACCCTCGACGTCGCCCACCGGGGCGCGGAGGTGATCCGCGAGCGGGACGGCTTCGAGCTGGTCACCGAGCCGGAGCTGTCGATCCTGGTGTTCCGCCGGTTGGGTTGGCACGCCGAGGACTACGACGCGTGGTCGGACAAGGCGCTCGACACCGGCTTCGCCTTCTGCCTCCCCAGCGTCCACGCCGGCGAGACGATCATGCGCCTCTGCATCGTCAACCCGAACACCAGCGTCGCCGACATCGAAGCCATCCTCGACTCCATGGACGAGTTCTCCGGCCCCTAGCTGAGCGGGTCGCGGCGGATTCTCGTCAGGGTGAGGGCGGCGATGCGCCAGGTGCCGGAGGGGTCCTTCTCGTAGCGCTCGTGGTAGTGGCCGTAGCCGCGGAACCCCCGGCCCTCGCCCCAGTCGACGAAGTCCTCCATCGCCCAGGTCCCGGTCGCGGTGCCGGGTCCGGTCACCTCGATCTCCGGCATGTGGCCGTGGTGGACGGTCGTGGCGTCGCGGAGGACCTTGGCGCACGTGTCGACGAAACGGTCCCGTCCGGCGTACACCTCGCCGTCCTCGACGTCGTCGGTGACGTCGATCTCGACGCCCTCCGTCAGCACCGATCGGAGCAGGTCCCAGTCCTTCGTGTCCATGGCGCGGAAGTACCGCGCCTTCACCATCTGGATGGCCAGGATGTCCTCCACGGGGGCTACCCTGCCACGACGCCCGCACGTCGGGTGAGTAGGTCCCGTGGTGCAGTTTGGAGTGCACGCCGGCCTGTCAAGCCGGAGGTCGCGGGTTCAAATCCCGTCGGGACCGCGCAGTTGAGAACACGGTCGGGTAGCTCAGTTGGCAGAGCGCGCGCCTGAAAAGCGCGAGGTCACCGGATCGACGCCGGTCCCGACCACTTGCGACGACTCGGGGGGATCGTCTCGGCGGTGTGCCTGCTGGGCCTGGTGGCCTGCGGCGACGACGGCGGCGGCGCGGGTGACGGCCCGATCGCCACGATGCTCGACGCCGTCCCCGACAAGAACGGCGCCCTCGACTTCGTCATCGTGAACGACGTCGCGGCGGCGAGGGAGCTGGCCGGCCTCGAGACCCTGGAGGACCCCGACACCGAGGACGTCGAGGACGAGCTGGTCGAGCTCACCATCGAGCCCGAGGGGGTGCAGCCCGCCATCACCGAGTTCGCCGGAGGGCGCAACGTCGACATCCAGGCGTGGCGGGACGACCTCGGCTTCGACACCTCGCAGGTCGACCGCGACATCGCCGCGGGAAGCCCGCCCGAGGTCGTCACCGTCGTCGACGGCCGCTTCGACGTCGACCAGATCGACGAGGCGGTCAACGACGACGAGATCTGGAGCGACGAGCTCGACGAGGACGAGGTCGACGGCACCACCGTCTACTCGTGGCTCGACGACGACGAGCGCGACCTCGAGATGATCAGCGCCACCCGACCGCTCGGGCAGTCGGCCCGCCTGGCGGTCCTGGCCGACGACCGGCTGGCCTGGGCCAGCAACGACGACCTGATCGAGGACACCGTCGCCACCGCCAACGGCGACGACGACTCGCTGGCCGACCGCGAGGACCTGGGCGAGATCGCCGCGGCGATGGACGGGGTCGACACCGTGAGCGCCCTCCTCAGCGCCAGCGCCGACCAGGGCGACGAGGGGCCACCCGGCGACCTCGTCGAGTACCCCGCATTCGGCATCGGCGCGACGGCGGACGAGGACGGCGACCCCCTGCTCATCCTCGCCCTCTGGCACGAGGAGGAGGACGACGCCGAGCACAACGCCGAAGCCCTCCAGGAGCTGGCCGACGACGACGAGGTGTTCGGATCCGGCGAGCAGGACGGGGAGGCCGACGCGGTCGACGTCGTCAGCATCGAGCAGGACGGGCGGGTGGTGCTCGGGGTGTTCGAGGTCGACGACCCCTCGCTGTGGTCCCGCCTCCCCGTCCTCGGCGACCCGCTGGTCCGGGCCGACCTCGGCAGCAATGCCGACGACCCCGACGCCGGCGGCTGACCTCGGCTCAGTTCAGGCCGAGGGCACCAGCCAGCTCGGCGTGGTCGGCGATGACGTGGTCGGCCTCGATGTCGACGGTGCCGTCCTGCTCGTTGCCGAGGTCGTCGAACAGCCCCGTGTAGCGCACCGCGGTCCACCCGGCGCCTTGCGCGCCGGCGACGTCGGTGCGGCGCAGGTCGCCGACGTGCGCCGCCGTCTCCGGGGTCGCCCCCAGCCCGGCGAGGGCGTGGGCGAAGATCGCCGGGTCGGGCTTGTAGGTCCCGACCTCGTCGGAGAACGAGAAGTGGTCGAAGTGACCGAGCAGGCCCAGCCCGTCGAGGGTCTGACGGAGGGCGGTGCTGGGCGTCATCCCGACGTCGCAGATGATCCCGATGCGCACGTCGGCCGCCTCGAGGGCGGCGAGGGCGGAGGCCAGGTTGGGTGCGGGTGTGAGCTCGGCCTCGACGGCGCCCGCCGCGTAGTGCTCGACGAGGGTGCTGTGCAGCGGGCCACCGGTCGGCAGCTGCAGAAGCTCGAGGACCCGGGCGACGCCGTCCTCGGTGACGTACTGGCGGTTGGCCCGCCAGGCCTCCTGGAACGTCGTCCACGACCCGGCGAAGGCACGGCCCACCTCGTCGGCCGTGACGGCGTGGCCCGCTTCGCCGAGCACCCCGACCCAGTGCTCGGCCCGGCGCTGGTAGAGCAGCTCGTCCGAGGCCAGGACCAGCGTGTTCCAGAAGTCGAAGGTCACCGCCCGGATCACCGGGTGACGCCCTCCTGCTCGGCCTCCGCCGCCACCGCGGCGGCGACGAGCTGCACCACGGTCTTGTCGAACACCGACGGCACCACGTGGTCCGGCCGGAGCTCGTCGGAGGAGACCGCCCGGGCGATGGCGTCGGCCGCCGCGACCTTCATGCCCTCGGTGACCGTGGTGGCCCGGGCGTCGAGCGCGCCCCGGAAGATGCCGGGGAAGGCGAGCACGTTGTTGATCTGGTTGGGAAAGTCGCTGCGGCCGGTGGCGATGACGGCGGCGAGGTCCCCGATCGCCTCGGGCCGGATCTCCGGCTCCGGGTTGGCCATGGCGAACACGATCGGGTCGGCCGCCATGGACTCGACGTCCGCGGGCGTGATGATCCCCGGGCCGCTCACGCCGATGAAGACGTCGGTGCCCGGCATGATCTCCGCGAGCGTCCCGGTGCGCTGCTCCGGGTTCGTCTCGTCCGCCAGCCGGCGCTTGGCCTCGTTCAGGTCGGTGCGGCCGTCGTGGATGGCCCCGCGGCGGTCGGCGCCGACGATGTTCTCGACGCCGGCGTTCTTGAGGATCTTGGCGATCGCCACCCCGGCCGCCCCTGCCCCGGCGATGACGACCGACAGGCCGTCCATCTTCTTGTCGACGATCTTCAGGGCGTTCTCCAGCGCGGCCAGCGTGACCACGGCCGTGCCGTGCTGGTCGTCGTGGAAGACGGGGATGTCGAGCAGGTCGCGAAGCCGCTCCTCCACGGAGAAGCACGCCGGCGCCGCGATGTCCTCGAGGTTGATGCCGCCGAACACCGGGGCGATGCGCACGACCGTCTCGACGATCTCCTCGACACTGTTCACATCGAGGCAGACGGGGAAGGCATCCACCCCGGCGAACTCCTTGAAGAGGAGGGCCTTGCCCTCCATGACCGGGAGGGCGGCCTCGGGGCCGATGTCGCCCAGGCCGAGCACGGCGGTCCCGTCGGTGACGATGGCGACCGTGTTGCGCTTGATCGTGAGGTCGTGGACCCGCTCCGGCTCGCGCTCGATGGCCAGACAGACCCGGGCCACGCCCGGCGTGTACGCCATCGAGAGGTCGTCGCGGTCGCCGACCTTGCCGAGCGACAGCACCTCGATCTTGCCGCCGTCGTGGAGGGCGAAGGTCCGATCCTCCCACTCGACCAGCTCCACGCCCTCGAGCTTCGAGATGGCGGCCAGGACCTCCTGCTGGTGGTCCTCGTCGATGCAGTCGACCACCACCTCGTCGTCGAGCACGGGGCCCTTCACCTCGAAGCCCTCCAGGCCCCGGATGTTCCCACCGGCCTCGCCGATGGTCAGGGCGAGGCGCCCGAGCGACCCGGGGACGTTGTCGAGCAGCACGCGGAGCCGCATCGAGTAGGCCGCCGTGGGGGTGCGGGTGTCGAGCGGGTCGGGCGTCGTTGCCATCCGCGGGAAGCTAGCCAACTCCCTACCGTGGTCCCCCATGGATCTCCCCGTGATGCCACCGGTTCGGCCGATGCTGGCGAAGGCGGTGCACGAGATGCCCGAGGCCGGGACGCTGGCGTTCGAACCGAAGTGGGACGGCTTCCGCTGCGTCGTGTTCCGCGACGGTGACGAGGTCGTCCTCGGCAGCCGCAACGACCGCCCGCTGACCCGGTACTTCCCCGAGCTGCCGCCGATCGTGCGGGCCCAGTTCCCCGAGCGGTGCGTGGTCGACGGCGAGGTCGTGGTCGCCATCGGGGCCAAGCTCGACTTCGAAGCGCTGCAGCAGCGGATCCACCCCGCCGAGTCCCGGGTCAACATGCTGGCCGAGAAGACGCCGGCCAGCTTCGTGGCCTTCGACCTGCTCGCCATCGACGACGACGACCTTCGCGACCTGCCCTTTCGGGAGCGGCGGGCCCGGTTGGAGAAGGTGCTCAGGAAGGCGAAGCCGCCGATCCACCTGACGCCGTCGACCACCGACCGGGACCTGGCCGAGGACTGGTTCGACCGCTTCGAGGGCGCGGGGTTCGACGGCGTCATGGCCAAGGACCCCGACGGCGTCTACACCGAGAACAAGCGGTCACAGCTCAAGGTCAAGCACAAGCGCACGGCCGACTGCGTGGTGGCCGGCTACCGGGTCCACAAGGACGGCGAGGGGATCGGTTCGCTGTTGCTCGGCGTGTACGACGACGACGGCGAGCTGAACCACCTCGGCGTGGCCGCCTCGTTCTCGGCGGCCCGGCGCAAGGAGCTGGTCGACGAGTTGGCCCCCTACGAGAAGGACGCCCTGGCCGACCACCCCTGGAAGGAGTGGGCCGACCTCCAGGCCCACGAGGAGGGGGGTCGCAAGCCCGGCGCCCAGAACCGCTGGACCGGCCAGAAGGACCAGTCGTGGTCCCCGCTGCGTCCGGAGCTGGTCGCCGAGGTCACCTACGACGGCCTGCAGTCGGGCCGCTTCCGCCACACCTCCCACCTCGTGCGGTGGCGCTTCGACAAGACCCCACCCGAGTGCACCTACGACCAGTTCGCCATCACCCCACCCGCCGAGCTCGAAGAGGTCTTCGGCCCCGGCTGAGCTGGCTCAGAGGTCGGGCAGCGCCTGGTCGAGCCCGATCAGCGGGCGGAGCGGGTCGCCCACCTGCTCGAGGCGGTCGAGCACGGTGCGGATCGTCCAGCGATCGGGCCGCAGCTCGGGGTCGTCCAGCTCGTCCCAGGTGATGGGGACCGAGACCGGCGCCCCGGATGCCGGCCGGGTGCTGAAGGGCGCCACCAGGGCCCGGTCGACCGCGTTCTGCGTGGAGTCGAGCCGGGCCCGTCCCTTGCGCTCGCGCTTCGGCCCGGCCCCGCTCACCAGGTCGGGGACGGTGGCCCCGATGGCCCGGGAGATCTTCTCGACCCACGCCCGGGTCTGGTCGAAGGTGTAGCGGGGAGCGACCGGGACCCAGATCTGGATGCCCCGGCGCCCCGTGACCTTGGGCATGGCGGCGACACCGACGTGCTCGAGGGCCACCCGGTGGAGACGAGCCAGGACGAGCAGGTCGGCGAACGTCGTCTTCGATCCCGGGTCGAGGTCGATCAATGCCCACGTCGGCCGCTGGGGCTGGTCGGCGGTCGACGTCCAGGGATGCAGCTCCAGGGCGCCATGGTCGGCCAGCCACACCAAGGTGGCCGTCTCGTCCGCCACGACGTAGCCCTCGCCCGTGCCGGGATCGGCATCGGGGTCGCGCCACCGGCGGATCCATTTCGGCGCGCGGCCGGGGACCTCCTTCTGCCAGATCCCGGGCTTGTCCGCGCCGTTTGGGTAGCGGTGGAGGTTGAGCGGCCGGTCGTGGGTGTAGGGCAGGAGGTGCGGAGCGATGACCGCGACGTAGGCGATGAGCTCCCGCTTGGTCACCGGCTCCTCGCCGTCCCGGCCGGGGAAGAGCACCTTGTCGAGATCGGTCAGTGCCACCGCGCGGCCCCCGACCGCCCAGTCGCCCTTCTTCCCCAGCGCCGCCAACACATCCAGCTCGTCGGCGGTCGCGGTCGCCCACGCCGGCTCGGGCTCGCCGTCCTGGTCCCGCCGCCAGGTCGCCGGGGGCGCGGCCTTGACCTCGTCGTTGGTCTTGCCCGACTTGACGGACTGCGGGTGCTCCTCGGGGTCCCAGCCCGGCTCGGCGGCCTCGTCCTTCTTGTGGATGAGCAGCCACTGACGCCCCCGGTCCTGCTTGTCGTCACGGCGGATGAGCACGAAGCGGCCGCTGAGCTTCTGCCCGGCGAGGTCGAAGTGGAGCTCGCCGTCGGCGATGGCCCGCGCCGGGTCGTTGGTGCGGACCGGCGCCCAGCTGCCCCAGTCCCAGACGATGACGTCCCCACCGCCGTACTCCCCTTCCGGGATGACCCCCTCGAAGTCGAAGTAGTCGAGCGGGTGGTCCTCGACGTGCACGGCGAGGTGACGGGCCGCCGGGTCCAGGGTGGGTCCCTTGGGCACGGCCCAGCTCACGAGGACCCCGTCCACCTCCAACCGGAGGTCGTAGTGGAGCCGCCGGGCTCGGTGCCGCTGGACCACGAAGCGGTCGCCCGAGGCGGCTGAGGGCGCCACCACGCCTTCGGGCTCGGCCGTCACCGTGAAGTCCCGCTTCGCCCGGTACGGCGCCAGCTTGTCCGCCGTGCTCAAGGTGAGCCTCAGTCGGCGCGGGCTTCGGCCAGCTTGACGGCGCGCTCGACCAGCCCGGGGGCGTCGAGCCGCTCACAGATCGCCAGGAACTCCTTGCGGGGCCCGGTCCACGCCACGTCGTCGAGCGCGACGGTGATCGAGTCCAGCTCGAGGGTGGCGATGCGGCGGAAGAGGAGGGCGTCCTCCAGGTTGTCCCGCAGCGCCATGGCCAGGCGGCCGGCGCCCCGCACGCCGACCTCCCAGTCGTCGGCCATCGGGGGGATGTCCTCGACGTGGCCGTAGTGGGCCAGCACCGCGGCCGCAGACTTGGCACCCCACCCGGCCACCCCGGGGAAGCCGTCGGCTGAGTCACCGACGAGGGCCAGCCAGTCGGGGATCGACTCCGGCGGCACTCCGAACTTCTCGATCACGCCGGCGCGGTCGAAGACCGTGCCCTTGCGCCGGTCGAGCTGGACCACCTTGCCGTCGTCGGTCACGCACTGGCCCATGTCCTTGTCGGGCGTGCAGATGATCACCCGCTCGACCCGGTCGTCGTCCTTGAGTTGGTCCGCCGCGGCGCCGAGGGCGTCGTCGGCTTCGCAGTCGACCATCGCCCAGACCAGGAATCCGGCCGCCTCCAGCGCCTCCTCCACCAGCGGGAACTGGGCCTTGAGCAGGGGATCCACCCCCGATCCGTCCTTGTAGGTCGCCCAGAGGTCGTTGCGGAACGACTCGATGACGTGATCGGTGGCCACGCCGACGTGGGTGGCTCCCTCCTCGAGGAGGCTCAGGCAGGTCCCGACCACGCCCCGCGTCGCCGACACCTCCATCCCCTCACCGTTCACATGGCTCGGGAGGGCGTAGTAGTAGCGGAAGAGCTCGTAGGTCCCGTCGACCAGGTGGACCTGCACCCGGTCACCCTCCCACACTCACCAGACCCACTTGGTGGCCCGCTGGGAGAAGTCGACCTCGTCCTCGATGATGCCGAAGGCCCGCTCCGGGCTCACCTGGACGACGAGGTTCTCGGCCAGGAACGCCTCGCCGTCCGCCGCCGCCTGGGGATCGTCCCAGTACTTCGCGGCGAAGGCGTGCAGCGTGTCGGACACCTCGCTGGCGGCCGGGAAGGTGGCCCGGCCTTCGACCACCACGACCTCGACCGTGTGGTCGACCGCCACCGTCACCTGCGGGTTGGCCTCCAGGTTGCGGGCCTTGCGGCTGCGGTGGGCGCACGAGAAGGCGAAGCCGCCGGTCTCGGGCCGCCAGATGCCCCAGACGGGCATGGCGTGCGGGCGACCGTCGGGCGAGGCGGTCACCACCCAGTAGTTGCGGCAGGCGACGAGGCGCTCCTCCGCCCAGGACCAGGGGAGGACGCCCTCCAGGTCGTCGGGCACGCCGTAGGCCGACATGGCCGGACGCTCGGCACGGGGCTCGCTCATGGCGTGAGGTCTACCCCGCGGGCGGCCGGGGCGTCTGTCGATCCGCCCGTGCGGGTACCTCACGGTTCCATGCGGCCTGGGTCGCGGCAGACTGAGGCGTCAGGAAGCGACGAGGAGCGGATCACGATGGGGAAGCGAGCCGACCGGGCGAAGGCCAAAGCGGACGAGATGGCCGACGAGGCGGTGGATGGCCTGCGCACGGGCGCCTACGCCGTCGTCGACGGGGCCGAGGAGGTCATGGGGAAGGCCAAGCGCAAGACCAAGAAGGCACGACGCACCGTCGACGACATCGCCGACAAGGCCGAGAAGCGCATCGCCAAGATGCGCCGCCACACCGAGCGCAGGGCCCGCAAGATCCGCCGCCACGCCCAGAAGCAGATCGACAAGGCCACCGCCAAGCTCTGATCAGCCGGCGGGGAAGCCCTCCAGGCCCTCGTCGGGCGCGACCCGGGCGGCGTTCAGGAAGCCGGCCAGCATGCGGTAGTTGCCGACGAGGAGGATCAGCTCGATGAGGTCCTGCTCGCCCCACTCGGCCAGCGCGGCCGACCACGTGGCGTCGGTCAGGTCGTCGTCCGCGCAGAGCTCGTCGGTCGCCGTGATGGCCAGGCGATCGGCGTCGAACCAGTGGGCGTCGGCGCCTTCGGTGGCCAAGGCCCGGATCTCGACGTCACCGAGACCGGCCTCCTTGCCGATGCGGACGTGCTGGCCCCACTCGTAGACCGACCCGGTCCGCCAGGCCACCCGCAGGATCACGATCTCCCGGATGCGGGCGGGCAGGCGGCCCTGGAGCAGGAGGGCGGTGCCCAGGGCCATGCTGCGCTTGAACAGCCGCGGGTGGCGGACGAGCGTGCGGAAGACGTTGAACGGCGGGCCGCCGGAGAAGGCACCGAAGGGCTCGAGCAGCTCGGCCTGCTCCGGGCTGGGGTCCTCGACCGGCTCCAGCCGGGGGGTCACACCTGGACCAGTTCGATCAGGGTGCCGAAGGCGCCCTTGGGGTGGACGAAGGCGACCGTCGTGCCCCGGGAGCCGGGGCGGGGGACCTCGTCGATGAGCCGGTTGCCCTGCGCCCGCAGGGACTCCAGCGCCTCGGCACAGTCGTCGACCCGGTACCCGATGTGGTGCAGGCCCTCGCCCTTCTTCTCCAGGTACTTGGCGACCGGGGAGTCGTCCCGGACCGGCGTGAGGAGCTGCACGTAGGACTCGGCCACGTTGAGGAGGGCCTCCTCCACCCCGTCGCTCTCCACCACCTCCCGGTGCTCGACGGTGGCCCCGAACGCGGCCTCGTACCAGGCGATGGCCGCCTCGAGGTCCTCGACGGCGATGGCAACGTGGTCGATCTCGGTCAGGAGCATGGGTCAGGCACCTCCAGCGGCCAGGTCGCCGTGGCGACGGAACAGGGTGATGCGGTCCTCGCCCACCTTCTCACGGAACTCGGGATCGTCGATGCCCAGGCCCTCCTCGGGGGCGAGGCAGAGCACACCGATCTTGCCCTCGTGGCGGTTGTGGTGGACCTCGAGCGCGGCCTCACCGACCTCGGTCAGCGGGAACACCGCCGACAGGCACGGCTGGATCCGGCCCTCGGCGATCATCCGGTTCGCCTCCCACGCCTCCCGGTAGTTGGCGAAGTGGGAGGAGACGATGCGCTTGAGCTTCATCCAGAGGTGGCGGTTGTCGTACTCGAGCATGTAGCCCGACGTCGCCGCGCAGGTGACGATCGTCCCGCCCCGGGCCGTCACGAAGACCGACGCGCCGAAGGTCTGGCGCCCCGGGTGCTCGAAGACGATCTCGGGGTCACGGCCGACCAGGTCGCGGATGTCCTTGCCGAGCCGGCGCCACTCCTTCTCGTCCTGGGTGTGCTCGTCGGCCCAGAACTGGTAGCCCGCGGCCCGGCGGTCGATGACCGCCTCGACCCCGAGCTCGTTCAGCAGGGCGACCTTGTCCGCCGAGGACACCACACCGACCGGGGTCCCGCCGCCGTTGAGCACGTACTGGCAGGCGTAGCCGCCGAGGCCGCCGGTGGCCCCCCAGACCAGCACGGTGTCGCCCTGGCGCATCTGCACGGCGTTGGGGCTGCACAGCATGCGGTAGCTGGTGGAGTTGCACAGGGCGCTGACGGCGGCCTCCTCCCAGCTCAGGTGGGCCGGCTTGGGCATGAGCTGGTTGGCCTTGACCACCGTCAGGTCGGCCAGCCCGCCGAAGTTGGACTCGAAGCCCCAGATGCGCTGGTTGGCCGCGAGCATCGCGTCGTCGTGGGCCGAGGGGTCCTGGTCGTCGACGTGGTTGCAGTGGACCGTCACCCGGTCGCCCGGCTTCCAGTTGCGCACGGCGGACCCGGTCCGGAGCACGACGCCCGCGGCGTCGGAACCGACCACGTGGTACGGCAGGGCGTGACGGGCACCCCACGTGCTCTCCTTGCCCAGCCGGTCGAGGAAGAGGAAGGTCGGCAGGGGCTCGAAGATCGAGGTCCACACCGTGTTGAAGTTGATGGAGGACGCCATCACCGCCACGTAGGCCTCGTCCGGGGCCAGTTCGGGGGTGGCCACGTCGTCGACGTGGAGGGACTGGCGGGGGTCCTTCTCGGCGCTCTCGAGCCCGGCGAACATCTCGACGTCGTCCCGGCGCACGAAGGCCGCCCGGTACGACTCGGGCACCGGTAGAGCGGCGAGGTCGTCGCCCGAGGCGCCCCCCTGGATGGCGGCGAGGATCTCCTGCATGGCCGGCGACGCTAGCGGTCTGGACCCCGCCCGGCCCAAGGCCCGACCACGCTCCGCGACGGCGCACTTCACACAGCGTGATGAAATGCGCTACGTTCTGTGGTCACTGGGTGAGGGAAGTCGAGGGACCGCGCTGGCGAGGCGGGGAAGGCGAACGAGGGCGATGGCGATCACACCTGACGAGATCGAGAACCGGGTCTTCGGCCTGGTCCGGCGGGGGTACGACCCCACCGAGGTCGACGACTTCCTGCAGGAGGTCGCGGTCGCGTTGGCCCGGGCCCAGGGCGGCCTAGCCGAGGCCGTGGCCACGCCGGCGAGCAGCGCCCAGGACGACTTCGCGCGCCTCGGGGAGGAGGTCGCGGCCATCCTCCGCCAGGCCCACGAGTCGGTGGAGAAGCTGCGCCATCGGGTTGCAGCTGATGCCGCGCTCGTCCGCCAGACCGCCGAGCAGGAGGCCGCCGCGCTGCGGTTGGCCGCCGAGGAGGAGACCGCGGCACAGCGGCTGGCCGCCGAGCAGCTGGTCGTCAGCTTCCTGACCGAGGCGGAGGCCGACCGCACGCAGGCCGCCCGGATCCGCGAAGCGACCGAGGCTGAGGCGGCGGTGAAGCTGGCGGAGGTCGAGCGCCGCATCGAAGGGGCGGCCCAGGCGGCGGCCGACGAGGCCAGGCGCCGGGCGCGGGACGCGGTCGTGGTCCAGCGCGATGTGCGGGGCCGCCTCGAAGGCACTCGGACCGACATCGACAGCGCGCTCGAACGCCTGACCGGCGAGGACGACGATCTCTATGGCGCCATTCGCCTGACCGAGACGGAGGCGGCCAGCGGCGGCGACGTACCGCCGCCCGGGCAAGGGCCGCCGTCGCCTGCCGTTGCTCCACCCGCGGGCCCTGTGCTCGACCTCACCAGCATGAACCTGCCGTACGCCGATGCCGACTCGGAGAGCGAGGAGGGCGAGGTCACGCGCACCCTCGCACCGGTGGAGCACGGCCACGGCAGGGGCGAAGGTGAGGGAGGCGTGGCCGCCGAGGGGCCGGGTGGTGACCGCGGCAGGCCCGCCCACGACGATCCCCTCGATGCCGTCGTGCGCAGCGCGGTGGAGGACACCCTGCGGCGCAAGAAGGGCGACCAGAACCTCACTGAAGACGGCGACGACGGCTAGGAGTACGAGGCCTCCGCTTCGTACACTCGCCTCCACCAGCGACCACATCTGGGGGAGGTCCCACACATGGCTGGCTCCGTGATCATCGGCGGCGCACGCACCCCGATCGGCAAGCTCTCCGGCGCCCTCGGCTCCTTCGAGGCCACCGACCTCGGTGGCTTCGCCATCAAGGCGGCCCTGGAGCGGGCCGGCGTCGCCCCCGACCAGGTCGACTACGTCTTCATGGGCCAGGTCCTCCAGGCCGGCACCGGTCAGATCACCGCCCGGCAGGCCGCGGTCAACGCCGGCATCCCGATGACGGTGCCGTCGACCACGGTCAACAAGGTCTGCCTCTCCGGCCTCAACACGATCTACCTCGCCGACCTGCTCATCCAGAGCGGCCAGGCCGACGTGGTGGTCGCCGGCGGCATGGAGTCCATGACCAAGGCGCCGTACCTGCTGCCCGGCGCCCGAGAGGGCTACCGCCTGGGTGACAAGTCCGTGGTCGACTCGATGATGTTCGACGGCCTGTTCTGCGCCTTCGACCAGGTGGCCATGGGGGCGGGGACCGAGAAGTACGCCGCGTCCGCCGGCCTCGACCGCCTTCCGCAGGACGAGCTCTCGGCCGCGTCGCACGAGCGGGCGGCCAAGGCCCAGAAGGACGGGCTGTTCGACGACGAGATCGTCCCGGTCGAGGTGCCGCAGCGCAAGGGCGATCCGGTGCTGGTCGAGGTCGACGAGGGGGTGCGGCCCGGGACGACCGCCGAGAGCCTCGGGGCCCTCCGGCCGGCGTTCGACAAGGCGGGCAACATCACCGCGGGCAACGCCTCACAGATCTCCGACGGCGGCGCCGCGGTCATCGTCACGTCCAAGGCGAAGGCCGACGAGCTGGGGGCCACGCCGCTGGGCGAGATCGTGGGCTACGGCCAGGTCGCCGGCCCCGACCCGTCCCTGTTGACGCAGCCGGCGCGGGCCATCATGGCCGCGGCCGAGTCCACCGGCACCGCCGTCACCGACATCGACCTGTTCGAGCTGAACGAGGCCTTCGCCGCCGTCGGCCTGGCCTCCATGGCCGACCTCGGCATCACCGACGACGTCGTCAACGTCAACGGTGGCGCCATCGCCCTCGGCCACCCCGTCGGCATGTCCGGCACCCGGGTCGCCCTGACCCTGCTCCTGGAGCTCGGCCGCCGCGGCGGCGGGCTGGGCGCCGCGGCGCTCTGCGGCGGCGGCGGCCAGGGCGACGCCATCCTTCTTCGGGTTGGAAGCTGAGCTTCCAACCCGAGCTTGACTGAGCGGCCTCCCGGCCCCTCGCCTCGACCCCGTCAGAGGCGGTCGACCGTGGCGCAGAACTCGCGCTCGGACGCGCCCGGGTCCTCGAGGAGCCCGACCGGGTCATCGAAGGCCCGCACCGTTCGGCGGTCGAGGTCGTAGCGGGGCCAGTCGGGCCCCGGATCGCCCGTGCGGGCGAACGCCAGCCAGGCATCCTGCATGGCTTCGCCCAGACCGACCGGCGCGTCGTCGCCGAGGAAGCTCACGAGGCGCGGGTCGCCGGCGAGACCGAAGACGAAGGGCAGCTCGAGGGCGTGGCAGGAGCCGAGCATCCCCGCCATGGCCGGCGTCGGCCACGAGAAGAGGTACTCCCAGACCTCGGTGGTCTGGGCCAGTTGGGCCTCGCCCAGCTCGACGGCGGGATAGCGGAAGAACAGGTCGGTGACCACGGCCGAGAACGCGTCCTTCGGCGACAGCCGGCCTACTGCGTCGGCGTACACCGCCAGGGCCTTCTCCCCGTCGCCGGTGAGGTGGTCGAGACGGGTGCGCAACCCGTCGGCGTCGAGGGGCTGCATGTCGATGAGGGCGAACAGCTTCCACTCGTCGCGGGTCGTGCCCGTGATCAGGGGGATCCCCGCCGCCGCGCCGTCGCGGATGGCGGCCAGGGTCGACGTCGGCAGGGCCCGGCCGTCCTCCACGGGGCGGAAGGGCAGGCCCGCGGCGACGCCGTCCTCCAGCATGCCGCCGACGTCGGTCAGGGACGCCACGACGAGCTGGCCCTGGACCTCGAGCAACCGCTCCGCCGGTAGCGCCCGCAGGTCAGCGATCGTGGGCCCGTCCAACGCGTCGACGTACTGCCGGCCGGACGCCTCGGCCTCCGCCGGCGTGGCCACGGCCTGGGCGGCACCGGACTGGGCGATGGCCTTGTGGAACAGGCCCGCGGCACCGTCCGCGGCGAGGAGCGCGGTCACGCTCATCCCCCCGGCCGACTCGCCGAAGATGGTCACGTTGTCCGGGTCGCCGCCGAACGCGGCGATGTTGTCCCGGACCCATTCGAGCGCCGCGATCTGGTCGAGCAGGCCGAGGTTGCCGGACCCGGCGAGATCCTCGTCCAGCCACCCCAGCTCGAGGAACCCGAAGGCGCCGAGGCGGTAGTTCACGGTGACCAGGACGACGTCGCCCCGCTCGGCGAAGGACCCGCTGCTGTAGAGCGGGTTGGAGCCCGAGCCGATGATGAACGCCCCGCCGTGGATCCACACCATGACCGGTCGCCGGGCATCGTCGAGACCCGGGGTCCACACGTTGAGGTACAGGCAGTCCTCGTCCGTCTCCTCGGCCTCCAGGCCGAGGAACGCCGTCAGCATGTCGGGGTTCTGCGGCGCGATGGGCCCGAAGTCGGTGACGTCGCGCACCCCCACCCAGGGCTCGACCGGCGCCGGCGGACGCCAGCGGAGGTCACCCACCGGCGGAGCGGCGAAGGGGATCCCGGCGAAGCGCACGAGGTCACCCTCCTGGGTCCCCCGCACCTCCCCGGACGTCGTCGGAGCGGTGGTCATCGGCCGCACGCTACTGGCCGGATCCCCGGGCCACGATTCCCCACTTGTCATGGCCCCGTCACTGTTGTAACGTAACTGCAACATCGGAAACGAGGTTGGTCACGAGGGGGTTTCCCTTTCCCCCTCTGCCCCTCCCGCCCCCTCGCCTCCGATCTGAGTGCCCCCGGCGGGCTGGACCATCCCGCCCGCGCCCGGCCCGCCGGGGTGCGCTCAACCTCCCGTGAGGACGAGCGCGGAAAGGCTGAGGTCTGGTGCGCTCGACCCGGGACATCGCCAAGCTGCGCTTGGCGATCACCGCTGTGCTTGCCTGGTCGCCTCGCCTAATCGGCTCGGCTCCTCAGACCTCGAGGTCGACGGGCTCGCCCATCGGCGGGAAGCGGAACGCGGCCCGCACGGGCTCCGGCGCTCCGGCGAGCGTGGCCTCGATCGCCTCCCGGCCCTCGACGAAGTGCGACCAGCCCTCGTAGTGGACCGGTACCGCTGTGCGCGGCCGGACCAGTTCGCAGAGCGCGACCGCGTCCGCGGCCGTCATCGTGTAACGGACGGGCCCGGTCACCGGAAAGCGCACCCCACCGAGGTGCAGGACTGCCGTGCCGATGTCGAGGCGGTCGGCAACGCCGCGCACGCCGCCGTACAGGACGGTGTCGCCGCTGATCCACAGCGACCCGTGCTGCTGGCCCTCCCACGCCAGCGAGAAGCCGATCACCGGCCCCGCCACCGGTCGGCTGAGGGGTGGACCGTGCCGGCACGGCGTGGCCGTGACCTCGATGGTCGGACGACCGTCCGCCTCCAGTCGGGTCGAGGCCCAAGGCGCGAGTCCCCGCGCGTTGCCGCCGAGGCGTCGGGCCCCCGCCTCCGTCGTGAGGACGGACCCGACCCCGGGCAGCACGGCCCGGCCGGCGTCGTCGAGGTTGTCGGCGTGGTGGTCGTGGGTCAGGAGCACGACATCCAGCGGCGGCAGGTCGTCGACGGCCACGGCCGGCCCCGACACCTTGGTCGACGCCGACCCCCAGCCGAAGTGGTAGCGACGGCCGGGCGGATCGAAGGTGGGGTCGACGAGGATCGTCCAGCCCCCCACCTCGAGGAGCACCGTCGGCCCCCCGATGTGGGTGAACCGGACGATCACGACTCGGCGTGTTCGAGGGCCCAGTCGAGGGCGTGGTCCGCGATCTCCTCCCACCCGTCGATCGCCGGGAGGAGGTGCGGCCCGGCGAACTCGACCACCTCGGTGATCGTGTCCGACTTGTAGTGCTTGGCGTTCGAGCGCTGGAGGCTGGGCGGCATCAGGTGGTCGTCCGTGCCGGAGATGAACAGCAGCGGCGCCCGGTCGTCGTTGGAGTAGTCGACCCAGCTGTCGTCCTTGCCCGGGTGGATGTTGGCCAGGGCGCTCCCCCAGAACACCTCACCCGATGCCGGGATGTGGTACCGCTCCCACAGCTCGCGGGAGCGCTCGTCGCTGAAGCCGTTGGTGAACGCGTAGGTCCACTGGTCGAGGTCGAGGCCGACGGCCTTGTGGCGATTGGCGGGGTTCTTCAGCACCGGGAAGGAGGCCCTCACCTGCGACAGCGGGATCCGCTTGACCCCTTCGGTCGGGGCCGAGTTGATGGCGACGCCAGCCGCACCGTAGCCGTGATCGAGCAGGATCTGGGTGAACACCCCGCCGGCGGAGTGGCCGATGATGATCGGCGGCGTCTCCAGGTCACCGATGATCGCCTCCAGCCGGTCGATGATCTCCGCCACCTTGAGCTTCTCGATCGGCGTCGGGTCGGCGTTCAGGGCCTCGACCTCGACATCGAAGCCGGGGTACGCCGGGGCGAGGACCTGGAACCCCTTCGCTTCGTAGTGGGTGATCCAGTGCTCCCAACTCCGGGGCGTCACCCAGAAGCCATGGACCAGGACGATGGTGTCGGGGGTGGTCATGACCGGACGTTACGTCCGGCTCGCTACTCGAGCACCGTCCGACCTGTGAGCGCCCGGCCGAGGGTCATCTCGTCGGCGTACTCGAGGTCGCCGCCGACCGGGCAGGCCGCTGGCGATCCGCGTGACCTTCACGTCGGTGTCCTTCAGCAGCTTGGCCAGGTAGAGGGCCGTGGTCTCCCCCTCGATGTTGGGGTTGGTGCAGAGGATCAGCTCGTCGACGTGTTCCTCGCGGACCCGGGTCAGGAGCTCCCGGACCCGGAGCTGCTCGGGCCCCACGCCGTCGATGGGGCTGAGGGCGCCCTGCAGCACGTGGTAGCGGCCCCGGTACTGGTCGGTCTTCTCGACGGCCACGACATCGCGGGGCTCCTCGACCACGCAGAGAACCCCGTCCTCGCGCTGGGGGTCGGCGCAGATGCCGCACTCCGGGCCCTCGCTCACGTTGAAGCAGCGGGCGCAGAAGGTCACCCGCTCCTTGGCCTCGGCGATGGCGGTGGCCAGGCGCAGGGCGTCGGCCTTCTCCTGCTTCAGCAGGTGGAAGGCGATGCGTTGGGCCGACTTGGGCCCGATGCCCGGAAGGCGACCGAGCTCGTCGATCAGGTCCTGGACCGCGCCGGCGTAGACCGACGTCACCCGGCGCCCCCGAGCAGCCCGCCGAGCCCTCCGAGGTCGACCTCGCCCACGGACTGCTCGTGCAGCTCGGCCACTCGGGCCGCGGCGTCGAAGAGGGCGGCCAGCACCAGGTCGGCGATCATCTCGTGGTCGGCGCCGACCGCGGGATCGATCGTGACCGACTGGAACTCCCACCCGCCGGTGACCTGGATCTTTACCGCGCCGCCGCCGCTCTGGCCCTCGACCACCTGGGCCGCGACCTCGGCCTGGGCGTCGAGGATCTGCTGCTGCATGGCCTGCGCCTGCCCGAGCAGGGCGCCCAGATCCAGTCCCTGCGCCGCTTCTTCCGGTTCCAGGTCGCTCACGATGGTCGCTCCTCCTCGATCAGCTCGACCTTGCCGAAGACATCGGTGACCTGGTCGAGCCCGGTGGAGGCCTCTCCTGCGTCCTCCAGCTCGTCGACCGGGCCGATCTCGGACAGCTCGTCGTTCGCGGCAGCCGGACGCTCCGGTGCCGCGGGGGGCGTCGCCGCGGCGGCACCCGCATCCGTCGGCGGCGCCGGTGGCTCACTCCCCTGGTCCACGACGAGCACCAGCGGCACCGGCCGGCCGAACTCCCCCGCCAGGGCGGCCTCGACGTCGGGCTGGAGGAGCTCACAGCGCCCCACGTGGGTGGCGTTGGGCAGGGCGAACGCCGCCCGCCCGTCCTCGTGGTCGACGAAGCGACCGGCGGCGAAGAGCATCTTCACCTTGGGCCGCAGGCCGGCGAGGACGCGGTCGCCCCAGGCCAGCGTGAGCTCGTCCCGGGTCGGGAGGTCGGCGGCGGGCGCAGCCGGCGGCTCCGGGGTCGGCTCGGGCTCCGGGGCGGGTTCGGGCGGTGGTTCCGGCGCCGGTGCTGGGGCTGCCGCCTCCACCGCCGGTGCCGGGTCCGGCGTCGGTGGCGGTTCGGCTTCGGGCTCGTGCGGGCGAGCCTCGGCCAGCCGGCTGCGGGCCTCGGCGGCGGGGGACCGGCTCGGGGGCGAGGTCGGGGGAGCCGGCAGCTCACCGGTCCCGCCTTCCCGCAGCGCGTGCTCCAGCCGCTCGATGCGGACCAGGAGGGCGTCGGGCGAGATGTCGGCGTCGGGCCGGGTGATGCGGACCAGCGCCACCTCGAGGGCGATGCGGGGATCGGGCGCCTGGCGCATGTCCACCAGCGCGGTGCCCAGGAGCTCGAGGGCCCGGGTGATGGCCGGCGCCCGCAGGCGGTCGGCCCGGTCGACGGCGACCGTGGCGTCGTGCTCGCTGAGGTGGGAGAGATCGGCCCGCATGGCGGCGAGGAAGGCGTTGCGCAGCGCGTCCAGCGCCTGCTCGCCCACCCCGCGTGCGTCCCGCCCTGCCTTGGCGGCATCGGCGACCGCGGTGAGCGCCGCGCCGGTGTCCTGCTCGCACAAGGCGTCCATCAGGTCGTCGATCGACTCGTCACTGCGGGCGACGCCACCGGCGGCCACGATGCGGTCGAGGGCCGAGAGGGTGTCGCGCGCCGACCCCCCGCCTTCCCGCAGGGCCTGGGCGATGCCCTCCTCCTCCACCTGGAGGCCGGCGTCGGCGATGACCCAGCGGACGTGCTCCTCCAGCTCGGCGGCGGGCAGCAGGCGGAACTCCAGGTGCTGCGTCCGGCTGCGGATGGTGGGCAGGACCTTCTCGGGGTCGGTCGTGGCCAGGACGAACACGACGTGGTCGGGCGGCTCCTCGAGGGTCTTCAGGAGGGCGGCGGCGGCCTCCTTGGTGAGCATGTGGACCTCGTCCAGGATGTAGAGCCGGGTCCGGCCGCCGCTCGTGAGCCGGGTGGTCGCCAGCAGCTCCTTCATCTCGTTGATGCCGCGGTTGGAGGCGGCGTCCAGCTCGGTCACGTCGAAGGAGCTGCCCGTCTCGATGGCCCGGCACGGCCCGCACACGCCGCACGGCTCGCCGTCGACCGGGGCCTCGCAGTTGAGGACCTTGGCCACGATCCGGGCGGTGGAGGTCTTGCCCGTCCCCCGGGGCCCGCTGAAGAGGTAGGCGTGGCCCAGGCGGTCCTCGGCGGCCGCGTTGCGCAGGGCGGCGACGACGTGTTCCTGGCCCTTGATCTCGGAGAACCGCTGCGGTCGGTACCGGCGGTAGAGGGACTGGAAGGCCATCGGTCGGACTCTACCGACGCGACGCCGCTCGCCTTCGAGAGTGGCGGCCAGGTGATCTGCGGCACCCGGTGGGCTCCGCTGAGAGCTGCTGCCTCCCGGCCCTGACTCGGTTCACGGGCCACCGTCGCACAGGACCCGGCCGCCACACTCCAAGGCGAGCGAGAGCCCAGGATACCGCCGCTACCCTGACCGGCCCCAGGAGGGGTGCGAGAGCGGCCGAATCGGCACGCTTGGAAAGCGTGTGTGGGGCAACCCACCGTGGGTTCGAATCCCACCCCCTCCGCTCAGTGATGTCTCCGTGCCGGCGTCAGCTGGCGCGGGCCGCGGCGAGGCGGCGCAGCGGTGGTTCGCTGGGCGGTGGGTTCTTGCGGGGCGGGAGCGTGTCGATGAGATCGGTCGTCGCCTTGGTGACGAGGCGGACCGCCTTCTCGAACGCGGCCTCGGTGGCGGCGGAGGTCTTCTGGACCCCGCTCACCTTGCGCACGTACTGGCGGGCGGCGGCCTCGATCTCCTCGGCGCTCGCCACGGGCTCCAGGCCCCGGAGGGTGGTGATGTTGCGACACATGCCCACGACGCTACCCACGCGCCTCCCGGATGGCGGCGGCTCAGCCCGGTTGGGCGTTCGCGCGATCGCGCTTCACCTCGTACAGGCGGCGGTCGGCCAGGCCCATCACCGCGTCAGGACCGGCTTGGTCCCACCGCACGGCCGAGCCCACCGACACCGACAGGTTGCCGGGCATCGCGTCCACGAGGTCGACGAGGTGCTCCGCCAGGTGGCGGGCGGCCTCCGGGCCGGTGTCCGGGCAGAGGACGGCGAACTCGTCGCCGCCCACCCGAGCCAGGAAGTCCGACGCGCGGATACGGGTGACGAGGTTGGCGGCCACCTCGTGCAGGACCTCGTCGCCGCGCCGGTGGCCGTACTCGTCGTTGATCTCCTTGAAGCGGTCGATGTCGAGCAACAGGACCGCCAGCGGACGGCCGCTGCGCTGCGCCTGGGCGCAGGCCCGCGCGAGCGCCTCGTCCCAGGCTCGGCGGTTGGCCACCCCGGTCAGCGAGTCCTCGTGGCTGAGCCGGTCCAGCTCCTCGACGAGGACCAGGGTCCGCGTCTGCTCGGCCTCGAGAGCGAGACGGGCCGCCAGCTCCCGGCGCTCGAGCCGCATCCGGTAGTAGCGACCGATCGCGGCCAGGACCGTGGCCGTGCCGAGGTAGAAGACGAGCGTGGCCAGCTCGACCTGGTCGATCCGGTCGACCTGCAGGGTGTACGAGACCGCCAGCGCCACCCACGTGAACACCAGGAGCGACACGGTCAGCCACAGCCGGCCCACGAGCAGGAACGCGCAGCCGTAGATGACCAGCGTGTACCCGAGGAGATAGCCCTCGAAGCCGTCGCCGACGTTCGGGAGCATCCCCGCCACCACCACCTGGGGCAGGGCACACACGACGAAGGCCAGCGCCTCGGCGTGGCGCTCGCCGAAGGGCCGCTTCAGCAGCAGCAGCCATCCGACCAGGATGGGGACGAGGCTCACCAGCCGCAGCGTGAGGAAGCGGTCGGCCAGCTCGGGCTCAGCCACCCGGTCGTAGAAGCCCCAGAGCGGCATGGCGATCACGATCAGCGCACCGCCGGCCAACCCCGTGGTCCGACTGGAAGCCCGCATCTCCTCCGCGTGGGCGGCACGCACCGCCTCGTCGGTGGGTGGCCCCATCGGGATGGGGAATTCCGGCATCTCGTTCCCGTCGTCCATGCGGCCGGTGCCCTGTAGCGCTGGGGGGAGAATGATCCGGATGGCCCACGGCCACCGGGGCGACGGCCCGGAGCGGGAGCGCGTCGGTACCCTGCCCGCCGTGATCCGCCGGAGCACCCGCCTCGTCGCCCTGGTGGCGACCGTGCTGCTGGTCGCCTCGGGCTGTGCCGGCGGCGAGCGGCCCGAGCTCGGCGAGGAGGCCCAGGTCGATCGGACCCTCACCGTCCGTCAGCTCGACCCGGAACTGACCTACGTCGCCCAGGCCGACGGCCCGGTGGACCTCTACGACGACCCCGCCTCGGCCGAGCCCGCCCGGTCGATACCGCCCCCGGCCGCCGACACCCCCACCGGCGGGGTGGCGATCGACGGGTTCATCGTCCAGGCGCCCTATGAGACCGAGCCCGGGTTCCACGAGGTGGCGCTGCCCAACGGCACCACGGCCTGGGTGAAGGACGAGGACGTCCGGATCGAGCAGGTGAACATCGTCGCCATGGGCAACGACACCGAGGTCGACACGAGCGGCGGCGGGGGCGGCACGATCGACGTGTTCGCCGAGCCCGACGCCCCGGCGCCGATGACCACCATCGAGAACCCCAAGTCGGCCGAAGGGCTGAACGTGGGCCCGGTCGTCTTCCTGGCCAACGGGCCCTTCGACCCGAGCGCCGACTGGCTCAACGTCCTCCTCCCGATCCGACCCAACGGCAGCGACGGCTGGGTGCGGCGCGGCGACGTCACGCTCACGGCCAACCGGTTCCGCATCGAGGTCCAGCTCGGGGCCCACCAGATCCGGGTCTTCGACGGCGACCAACGGGTCCTGCAGGCCCCCATCGGGGTGGGCACGACCAACACCCCGACGCCGGGTGGCGCCTTCTACATCCGCTCCCTGATCGCCTCGACCGACCCGGCGTACGGGACCTACGCCTTCGGGCTGTCGGGCTTCTCCGAGGTCCACGAGAGCTTCAACGGCGGTCCGGGCGACATCGGCATCCACGGCACCAACGACCCCAGCACGATCGGCACCGACGTCAGCAACGGCTGCATCCGCTTGGAGGACGGCAACGTCGTGGCGCTGGCCGGCCTGCTTCCAGAGGCGTCGGCCTCGCAGTCGGAGTCGCCCGCGGTGACCACCGGGCTGGGCGTGCCCGTCAGCGTCCTGGCCTGACCACGGTGGCGCTCGACCCCACGCTCGAGGCGGCGATGGACGCGGCGCTGGACGAGGCCGCGGCCGCCACGGCCCACGGTGACGTGCCCATCGGGGCCGTCGCCCTGGTCGACGGCGAGGTCGTGGCCCGACGCCACAACGAGCGCGAGCTCACCGGTGACCCGACGGCTCACGCGGAACTGCTGTGCCTCCGCGATGCCGCCGCAGCTCGCGGCTCCTGGCGACTCGACGGGCTGACGCTCGTCGTCACCCTGGAGCCCTGCCCCATGTGCGCCGGCGCCCTGGTGGGTGCCCGGATCGACCGGCTCGTGTTCGGCGCGGCCGATCCGAAGGCCGGCGCGACCGGCTCGCTCTACAACCTGTGCGCCGATCCCCGCCTCAACCACGAGGTCGAGGTCGTCCACGGCGTGCGGGCCGACGAGTCCGCCGCGCTCCTCCAGGCGTTCTTCGCCGAGCGGCGGTAGGTGCTCGCTACCCTCGCCGACGGAGGGTTGCCAGAGCGGACGAATGGGGCGGCCTCGAAAGCCGTTGTGGCCTCCGGGTCACCGAGGGTTCGAATCCCTCACCCTCCGCCAGCCAGCCAGGTCCCTCCGGCACGGCCCCGTCGGGGATGCCAAGCGATCGTTGGACTGCTAGAACCTGGGTAGGTTCAGGTCGGGCGGCGGATGGACGGCAGTCCGTGGCCGAGCGGGACCCCGGGGCGGTGGGGGCCCGCTCGGTACGGTTCGTCCGTGCGGGTCGGCGTCATCATCCTCCCGGAGCACCCCTGGTCCGAGGCCCGGCAGCTGTGGCCGCGCGTCGAAGCCCTCGGCGTCGACCACCTCTGGACCTACGACCACCTGAGCTGGCGCAACCTCCGCGACGGCCCCTGGCACGGCGCCGTGGCCACCCTCGCCGGGGCCTCGGTCGTCACCGAGCGGGTCCGCCTCGGGACCCTCGTGGCCTCGCCGAACTTCCGCCACCCCGTGCCGTTCGCCCGGGAGCTCATCACCCTCGACGACCTCTCGGACGGGCGGTTCGTCCTCGGCATCGGCGCCGGCGGGATGGGGTGGGACGCCACCACCCTCGGCCACGAGGCGTGGTCGGCCAAGGAACGGGCGGACCGCTTCGAGGAGTTCGTCGTCCTGAGCGACCTGCTCCTGCGCCAGCCGGTCACCACGTGGGCGGGGCGGTACTACGCCGCCCACGAGGCCCGCTCGGCCCCGGGCTGTCGCCAGCAGCCCCGCCTGCCGTTCGCCGTCGCCGCCTCCGGGCCCCGGAGCCGACGGCTCGCCGCCACCCACGGCCAGTGGTGGGTGACGGTCGGCGAACGCGACCGGGCCGAGCCGGCGACGGTCGAGGAGGACGTCGCCTACGTGGCCCGCGAGAGCGAGGCCGTGGACGCCGCCTGCGCCGACGTCGGCCGGGACCCCGCGACCCTCGACCGCATGGTCGTCACCGGTCTCAACCAGGACAGCGGCCTCGGATCGGTGGACGAGTTCACCGACGCCCTCGGTCGCTATGAAGCCGCCGGGTTCACCGATGTCGTCGTCCACTGGCCCCGCTCCGGCCCGCCGTACGAGGGCGACGAAGCGATCTTCGAAGAGGTCGTCGGCGGGGCCTGCCGTTAGGAGCCGAGCCGATAGGCGAGGCGACCAATGAGCACAGCGGCGCTCATCGCCAAGCGCAGCTTGGCGGGCTCTAGGAGGTCCGCGACAAGGTGCTGGCTATCCGCTCAGGTCTCTAGGGACGACCTCCACGCCCTCGAGGAACGAGGGCGCCGACCAGGGCGTCGGCGGCGGGGGACGGGGCCCGGTCGGCCCGCTGGACGGCCGCCAGGGAGCGGACCGTCAGGGGGCGCGGCCGACGCGGCGGAGCGGGTCGGGGCCCCGCTCGGCCTGGATGACCGGCAACACGGTCCAGCCCACGCCGAGGCGGACCATCTCGGCCAGGACCTCCGGCTGGTGGGACTCGGCCACGACGTCGAAGGTCGCCCCGCGAGCGCGCAGGGCCTCGGCCACCGCCGCCCGAGTCCTCGACCCGGTGGGGAAGGTGACCCACGGCCCCCAGGTCGCCGGGGCTCCGGCCCGCACCCCGGGCGGGGCGTACACCGCCAGCGGCTCGTCGAGCAGCGGGCGTACGTCCAGGCTCGGGTCGGCCTCGGGGGCCACACAGACGGCCAGGTCGAGGCGCCCCTGGGCGAGCTGGTCGAGCACCTCGCCGGAGGGGGCGACGGTCAGGTGGAGCTCGACCTCCGGGCGCTCACGACGGAAGGTGCGCAGCGCCTCCGAGAAGTGGTCGACCGCGGCGACGTCGATGAGGCCCACCCGGAGCGGTCCCGCTCGGCCGGTCCGCCGGTGCTCCACCCAGCGCGCCAGCTCACCGGTCTCGGCCAGGACCCGGTCGGCGTAGCGCACGACCTCGGCGCCGGACTCGGTGAGCACCCGGGTCCGGCCCGCCGGTTCGAACAAGGCCAGCCCGAGCCGTCGTTCCAGCTCGGCCAGGCCCTGGGAGAGCGCCGAGGCCGACACGCCGACGGTCGTCGCGGCGCGGGCGAACGTCGCTTCCCGGGCCGCGGCCACCAGGTACTCGAGCTGCTGGATCGTGAGGTTGGGTAGGGCAGGACCACCGTTCACGCCGTCACGCTAATCGTTCGGTCTTCCTTCATCGAACACCAGAACCGTCCACGATCACTTAGGATCGCTCCTCATGACCGACACGCCCCCCTCCCCCACCGTCGCCCCCGCCGACGGCAAGCTCGGCATCCTCTGCGTCGGCCTCGGCGCGGTGACGACCACGCTGATCGCCGGCGTCGAGCTGGCCAAGCGAGGTGAGGCCGACCCCGTCGGCTCCCTCACCCAGCTGGGCACGATCCGCATCGGCAAGCGCACCGACGACAACGTGCCCCGCATCAAGGACTTCGTCCCCCTTGCCGGCCTCGACCAGATCGTGTTCGGCGCGTGGGACCCGTACCCGGACGACGCCTACACGGCCGCCATGCGGGCGGGCGTGCTCGAACCGGCCCGCCACCTCGAGAGCATCGCCGAGCCGCTCCGGGCCATCCGCCCCCTGCCCGCCGCCTTCGACGCCACGTACGTCAAGCGGCTCGAGGGCACCAACGTCATGACGTCGACCTCCAAGCGGGCGATGCTCGACCAGATCCGGGCCGACATCGGTGCCTTCCGCGACGAGCACCTCTGCGAGCGCATGGTCATGATCTGGTGCGGCTCGACCGAGATCTACATCGAGCCCGGCCCGGCCCACGCCGACCTCGAGGCCTTCGAGGCGGCGATCGACGCCGAGGACCCGGCCATCGCACCGTCGATGCTCTACGCCTACGCGGCGCTCCAGGAGGGGATCCCGTTCGCCAACGGCGCCCCCAACCTCGCGGTCGACACCCCGGCCCTGCGCACCTTCGCGGAGGCGCAGGGCGTCCCGATCTCGGGCAAGGACTTCAAGACCGGCCAGACCCTGCTCAAGACCGTGCTGGCCCCGATGCTGAAGGCCAGGATGCTCGGCCTGAACGGCTGGTACTCCACCAACATCCTGGGCAACCGGGACGGCGAGGTGCTGGACGACCCCGAGAACTTCAAGACCAAGGAGCAGTCGAAGCTCGGTGTGCTGGAGGACGTCCTCGAGCCCAAGCGCTTCCCCGAGCTCTACGGCGACGTGTACCACAAGGTCCGGATCAACTACTACCCGCCCCGCGGCGACAACAAGGAGGGCTGGGACAACATCGACCTGTTCGGTTGGCTCGGCTACCCCATGCAGATGAAGGTCGACTTCCTCTGCCGGGACTCCATCCTCGCCGCGCCGCTCGCCCTCGACCTCTGCCTGTTCATGGACCTGGCCCAGCGGGCCGGCCTCGGCGGGATCCAGGAGTGGCTGAGCTTCTACTACAAGTCCCCCCAGGTGGCGCCGGGCCTCTATCCGGAGCACGACCTCTTCATCCAGCTCACGAAGCTCAAGAACACGCTGCGCTGGATGATGGGCGAGACCCAGATCACCCACCTCGGCCAGGACTACCAACAGGGCGCCTGACCCCCGCGCCGCCGGGGCTGTTGGACCGATGGCGCTCGTAGCCTCCGCAGCGTGCGAATGGGACCCCACATGGCGCTCGGCTCGGATCCGGCGGCCATCGCGGGCGCCCGGGTGCAGAAGGGCCTCATCCGCCGCGTCTGGCAGTTCGCCCGGGCCTATCGCCGGATGCTGGCGGGCTTCCTGGCCACGATCGTGGCCGCCGCGCTGCTCGCGCTCATCCCCCCGCTGCTGATCCGGCAGGTCATCGACGACGCCCTCCCCGAGGGCGACCGCGGCGCGGTGGCCCTCCTGGCCGGGCTGATGATCGTCGTCGCCTTCGTCGAGGCCGGCCTCTCCCTGCTCGAGCGCCTCTGGTCGGCCCGCATCGGGGAGGGCCTCATCTTCGACCTCCGGGTCGCCCTCTTCGACCACGTCCAGCGGATGCCGATCGGCTTCTTCACCCGCACCCAGACCGGCGCGCTGGTGAGCCGGATGAACAACGACGTGATCGGCGCCCAGCGAGCGGTCACCGGCACGCTCGGTGCTGTCGTGTCCAACGTCATCGTGGTGGCGACCACGATCGTGGCGATGCTCGTCCTCGAGTGGCGGCTGACCCTCCTCGCCCTCGTGGTGCTCCCGCTGTTCGTCGTGCCCGCCAAGCGGGTCGGGCGCCGCCTCCAGGACCTGACCCGTGAGCAGATGAACCTCAACGCCTCCATGAACACGACCATGACCGAACGCTTCGGCGTCGCCGGGGCGATGCTCGTCAAGCTGTTCGGCCGGCAGGACCAGGAGGTCGCCGAGTTCGGCGACCGGGCCGGCCGGGTGCGGGACATCGGCGTGCGCACGGCGCTCTACAGCCGGACCTTCTTCATCGCGCTCGGTCTCGTGGGGGCCGTCGGCACCGCGCTCATCTACTGGGTCGGCGGGTTGTTCGTGATCTCGGGCGCGGTGAGCATCGGCACGCTGGTGGCCCTCGGCACCTACGTCACCCGGATCTACACGCCGCTCACCAGCCTCACCAACGCCCGCGTCGACCTCATGACCGCGTTCGTGTCCTTCGACCGGGTGTTCGAGGTGCTCGACACCCCGAACCCCATCCAGGACCGGCCCGGGGCCGTCGACCTCGTGGCGCCCGAGGGCCGCATCGAGCTCGACGACGTCCGCTTCACCTACCCGACCACCGGCGAGGCCTCGGTGGCCTCCTTGGAGATGCCGGGGGCCCAACCCGAACCCGCGTCCGGCGCCCCGGTGCTCCTGGGGCTGACCGCGGCGCTGGCGCCGGGCTCGCTGACCGCGCTGGTCGGACCGTCGGGCGGGGGCAAATCCACCCTGGCCTCGCTCCTGCCCCGCCTTTACGACGTCACCAGCGGCGCCGTGCGGATCGACGGCACCGACGTCCGCGACCTCACCCAGCGGTCGTTGCGCGCCGCCATCGGCGTGGTGACCCAGGACCCGCACCTGTTCCACGAGTCGGTGCGCGCCAACCTGCTCTACGCCCGACCGGAAGCGACGGACGAGGACCTGGCCTCCGCGTGTCGGGCCGCCCGCATCCACGACGTGATCACCGCCCTCCCCCACGGCTACGACACGCTGGTGGGCGAACGCGGCTACCGGCTGTCCGGCGGGGAGAAGCAGCGGCTCTCGATCGCCCGCATGCTGTTGAAGGACCCGTGCATCGTGATCCTCGACGAGGCCACCAGCCACCTCGACTCGGAGAACGAGGCCGCGGTGCAGATGGCCCTCGAAGAGGCGCTGCGGGGGCGCACCTCGCTCGTCATCGCCCACCGCCTCTCGACCATCACCGCCGCCGACCAGATCCTCGTCCTCGACCGCGGTCGGTTCGTCGAGCGGGGCACCCACGTGAGCCTGCTGGCCAAGGGCGGTCTCTACGCCGAGCTGTACCGCACCCTCGTCCGCAGCGAGGGCGACGGCCTGGAGGCGCCGGCGTCCTAGGTGGTCGACAGCCGTCACCGACGCTGACGGACCGGGTGGTTACCGTCGCGCCAATGGACGGCGGCCCTCCGGGCGGCTTCGAGCACGATGTGCTCGTCTACGACGACCTCCACACGTTCCTCGTCGAGACGGTGCCGTTCGTCTCCGACGGCCTCGACGCAGGAGAACCGGTGATGGTCGCGGTCGGACCGGCACCGGCCCGAGCGCTGCAGGGCGCGCTCGGGAAGCGGCGCCGACCAGGTGCGGTTCGTCGACATGCACGAGGTCGGCCGCAATCCCGCCCGCATCATCCCGACCTGGCAGGCCTTCGTCCACGAGGCCGAAGGCCAACCCGTCCGCGGGATCGGTGAGCCGGTGTGGCCGGGCCGGACCGCCGTCGAGATCATCGAGTGCGAGCACCACGAAGCGCTCCTCGACCTGGCATTCGGGACCGGCCCGGCGTGGCGCCTGCTCTGCCCCTACGACGGGCGCGGCCTCGCCACCGACGTGGTCGAGCGCGCCCGAGCCCACCACCGCGAGCCCGTGCTACCCGTCGGCCCGCTCGCCGACCACGGCGACACCGCTTTGGCGCCCGCGCCACCGGAGGCCATGCGGGCGGAGTTCGGCCCCGACCTCGCCTCCGTGCGCGATCGCACCCGCTCCTGGGCCATCGCCCAGGGGCTCCGCGGCGCCCCCGTCGACGACCTCGTCCTGACCGTCGACGAGCTCGCCGCCAACAGCGTCCTCTACGGCGGCGGCCGCGGCCTGCTCCGTCTCTGGGCCGAGAACGCCACGATCGTCGCCGAGGTCACCGACGCCGGCCAGATCTGCGACCCGATGGTCGGTCGGCGCCACCCACGACTCGATGCGGTGAGCGGCCGGGGCTTGTGGATCGCCAACGCCATGTGCGATCTGGTGCAGATCCGCTCTTCGGCGTCCGGCACGGTGATCCGGGCCCACCTCGGCATGACGCCGGCCTGACCTCGGTCCGCAGTCCTTCAGCATCCGTTCAGGACCCTCCGCGAGACTGGGTCGGTGCGGATCCTTGTCGTCGAGGACGAGGTGCGCCTGGCGGACGGCATCCGCAAGGGCCTCGAAGCGGAAGGCTTCGCGGTCGACGTGGCCCACGACGGCACCGACGGGCTCTGGCGGGCGCGAGAGCACGACTACGACGTCATCGTCCTCGACATCATGCTCCCCGGCGTCAACGGCTTCCGGGTCTGCGCCACACTCCGGGCCGAGGACAACTGGACCCCCGTGCTCATGCTCACCGCCAAGGACGGTGAGCTCGACGAGGCTGAGGCGCTGGACACCGGGGCGGACGACTACCTCACCAAGCCGTTCTCCCACGTCGTCCTCGTCGCCCGGCTCCGAGCCCTGGTCCGGCGGGGTCGGCCCCCGCGTCCCGTGGTCCTGTCCGCCGGTGACCTCCGCCTCGATCCGGGCTCGCACCGCGTGTGGCGCGGCGAGACCGAGGTCGCCCTGACCGCCCGGGAGACGTCCTTGCTGGAGTTCCTCCTCCGCCATGCCGGTGACGTCGTCTCGAAGCAGCACATCCTCGGCCATGTCTGGGACGACGACTTCGACGGCGATCCCAACATCGTCGAGGTGTACGTCCGCCACCTCCGCAACAAGCTCGACCGGCCCTTCGACCGGGAGGCGATCGAGACCGTGCGCGGGGCCGGGTACCGCCTCGATCCGGACGGGGGTTGACGGTGTCCGTGCGCGGACGGGCCGCACTCGGCGCCGTGATCGCCGTCGGGGTCGCCCTCGTCGCCGGAGCGATCGGGATGGTCGTGCTCGTGCGCTCCTCGCTCACGAACAACGTGCGAGAGGCCGCCGAGCTCCGGGCCGAGGATGTGGCCACGGCGATCGAGCAGGGCGGCGTCGACCCCACCGACCTTGCCGTCGATGACGAGGAGGACGGGTTCATCCAGGTGGTCGGGGCCGACGGCACCGTCGTGGCCGCCAGCCCGAACGTGGAGGGCGCGCCGGCGGTCGCCGACCTCGGCGACGAGGACAGCACGGTGCTCGACGAGGCTCCGGTCGGCGAGGACCGCTTCGTCGTCGTCGGCGTGGACACCGGAACCAGCACCGTGCTGGTCGGCCGCGCCCTCGACGATGTCGACGAGACCACCTGGGCCCTGGTCCGGATCCTGGTGATCGGGATCCCGCTCCTGCTCGCCCTCGTCGGCTTCGTGGCCTGGCGCCTCGTCGGCCGGGCCCTGGCCCCGGTAGCGGCCATGTCCGCCACCGCCGACGAGATCACCTCCACCGACCTGGACCGCCGACTGCCTGAGCCCGGCGGCGACGACGAGGTGGCCCGGCTGGCGGTGACGCTCAACGCCATGCTCGAGCGCCTGGCTCGCTCGCGGGACCGCATGGCCGCCTTCGTCGGCGACGCCGCCCACGAGCTGCGGTCGCCGGTGGCCTCGCTGCGCCAGCACGCCGAGGTGACCCTCGAGCACCCCGAGGTCACCGCCCCGGACGAGCTGGCCAACGTCGTCCGAGCCGAGAGCCTCCGCCTCCAGCGTCTCGTCGACGACCTGCTGCTCCTTGCCGGGGCCGACGAGGGGGCACCGAAGGCCGATCGGGCCGTCGACCTGGACGACGTCGTCGGCGCCGTCGTCGCACGGATCCGACCCACCACGGACACCGTCATCGACACCTCCACGGTCTCGGGCGGCCAGGTGCGCGGCGACCCGAACCAGCTCGGGCGCCTGGTCGCCAACCTCGTCGAGAACGCGGTCCGGCACGCGTCGAGCACGGTCTCGGTGCGGGTCGCCGAGGACGACCGGGGCGAGGTGACCCTGGTCGTCGACGACGACGGGCCCGGGATCGCGGTTCCCGACCGCGCTCGGGTGTTCGAGCGCTTCATCCGCCTGGACGAGTCCCGCACCCGTGACGCCGGAGGGAGCGGCCTGGGACTGGCGATCGTGGCCGCCGTGGCGGCGGCCCACGGAGCGCAGGTCTCGATCGAGGACAGCCCCCTCGGCGGGGCCCGGTTCCGCGTCAGGTTCAGCGGGCGCTCAGGGGACTTTTCGTAGGTTCGAGGCATGGAACGCACCACCAGGACCAAGATCGTGATCGCCGGGGTCGCCGTGGCTGCGGCAGCCGGCGTCGGCGTCGGCATCGCCGCCGCGGGTGGTGGGGACGACAGCGAAGGCCCCATCACCGGCACCGAGCTCGACCGAGCCTCGGCCGCCGCCCTCGAAGAGACCGGCGGCGGCGAGGTCACCGAGACCGAAGTCGGCGACGAGGAGAGCTTCTACGAGGTCGAGGTGACCCTCGACGACGGCACCCAGGTCGACGTCCAGCTCGACCGTGACTTCAACGTCGTGGGCTCCGAGCAGGACGAGGAGAACGAAGCCGGGGACGACGACTGAGATCGTCACAGCTGGTCGCGGAGCCAGGCGATGTCGTCCTTGCGCCCGTCTTCGGACGTCTCGCAGATGACCGGCGCCTTGGCCACCTTCACCGTCTCCAGCAGAGCGGCCGGGTCACAGTTGCCCTGACCGAGGTGCTCGTGGCGGTCCCGGCCCGATCCGTGGCCGTCCTTCGAGTCGTTGCAGTGGACGAGGTCGATGCGGCCGGTGATGGCCAGGATGCGCTCGGCCGCCGAGATGAGGTCCTCGCCGGCCGCGTGGGCGTGGCAGGTGTCGAGGCAGAACCCGATCCCGCTGTCGCCGATGTGGTCCCAGAGCCCGGCGATGGTGTCGAAGTGGCGGGCCATGGCGTGGTCACCGCCCGCGGTGTTCTCCAGGTAGACCGGCACCTTCATCTCGAGCTGGTCCATCGCCTTGACCCAGCGCAGGAAGCCCTCGGCCTCGGAGTCGTCGGCCGTGACGTGACCACCGTGGACGATGACGGCCGCCGCGCCGATCTCCTCGGCCGCGTCGACCGTCTGCTGGAGGATCTTGCGCGACGGGATCCGGATCTTGTTGTTGGCGCTGGCCACGTTGACCAGGTACGGGGCGTGGACGTAGATCGTGGTGTCGGAGGCCTTCAGCTCGGCCGCGTCGTCGCGGGGCGCCGGCTTCTTCCACCCCTGCGGGTCCCCCAGGAAGATCTGGACGCAGTCGGCACTCTCCGCCGCCGCCGTCCCCAGCGGATCATCCGGTTCGACATGTCCCCCGATCAGCATGGTTCGACCCTACCCAGCCGGTTCGGGACCCGGGTGCTGTGGATGGGTGTGGGGGTGGACGTGGCCGTGGGCGGCGCGCTGGTCGAGCCAGCGACGGAAGCCGGCGGCGTTCGAGTGGATGCCGTTGAGGGTCTCGAGCTTCTCCCGGTGCTCCGGCTCCACGGCGTCGAGATCGCCGCCGAAGGCGGCGTCGAGCGCGGCGGCGATGTCCTCCTCCGCCCGCCAGGCGGCTTCGGCCACTTCGGCCCAGCGGGTCAGGATCTCGGTGGCCTCGTCCAGGACGGCCTCGGCCTCGGGCACGAGGCCGTAATGAGCGAGGGCGATGCCCGTCGGGCGGCGGGCGGAGAACTTGGCGATCGAGGTGAGGGCCTGGTCGAGGTCGAAGTCCGGCGGGGGCGTGGCCGGACGGAGGATCCCGGCGTCGGGCAGGCGGACGCCCACCGCGTCGCCCACGAACAGCAGGCCGGTGGTGGAGTCGTGCAGGGCGAGGTGGTGCTTGGCGTGGCCGGGTGAGTCGACGGTGGTGAGGACGCGTTCGGGACCGATCCGCAGCTCCTCGCCGTCCTCCAGCACGTGGACCCGGGCGGCCTCGGTCGGGGTCAGCCGGCCGTAGAGCGAGTCGAGGAGGTCGCCGTAGACCATCGCCGCCGAGTCGACGAGGCGGGTGGGGTCGATCAGGTGGCGGGCGCCCTTCTCGTGGACGTGGACCGTGGCCGTCGGGAAGGCGCGGGCCACGTCGCCCACCCCACCGGCGTGGTCGAGGTGGATGTGGGTGACGACCACGTGGGCGAGGTCGGCGGCGGCGATGCCGAGGTCGTCGAGGGCGGTCAGCAGGGCCGGCACCGACGACTGGCTCCCCGTCTCCACCAGGGTCGTCTCGTCGCCGTCCACGACGTACCCCGAGGTGACCCGCTCCCAGCCGCCGAGAAGGGTGTCCACCTCGAACACCCCGTCGCCGATCCGGGTGGCCACGGGCCCACGATGGCACAACGGGGTCCGACCGAGGACACCCCGGTGGTTGTCACACTGCAGGGGTAGGTTCGGCGGTCGCATGGAGGACCGCCTGTTCGACCCGACGCCGACGCTGTCGGTCAGCGAGGTGATCAGCCGGGCGCGGGTGGTGGTCGAGCGGGCCTTCGGTGACGAGCTGTGGATCGAGGGCGAGATCCAGGCGCTGCGCCGGACCGACACCCACGTCTACTTCGACCTGGTCGAGGCTCGCGACGACGGCCGGTCGCCGCCCCGCCTGCCGGTGATCCTCTTCGAGACCAACCGGCGCGGCGTGAACGTCCTGCTGCGGCGAGCCGGGGGCGCGGTGCGCATGGACGACGGGACCCACGTCCGCATCCGGGGCACGGTCTCGGTGTACGAGCGCACCGGGCAGGTCCAGCTCCGGATGACCGCCATCGACGCCAACCACACCATCGGCCTGCTCGCCGCCGAGCGCGACCGGGTGCTGGCCGCGCTGTCGGCGGAGGGCCTGCTGGCCGCCAACGGCCGTCGACCGCTGATCGGCCCCCCGCTGCGCATCACGCTCGTGACCAGCCGGGGCAGTGCCGCCTACGAGGACTTCCTCCACGAGCTGACCGCCAGCGGCATCGGCTTCCAGCTCCGGATCCACGACGTCCGGGTGCAGGGCCGGGAGGCGGCGCCCAGCGTCGTCGCCGCGCTGGAAGCAGTCGATCCGGCGCACACCGACGTCGTCGCCCTGGTGCGGGGCGGCGGGGCCCGCACCGACCTGGCCGCCTTCGACGCCGAGGGCATCGCCCGGGCCATCGCCGCGCTGCCGGTCCCCCTGGTCACCGGGCTCGGGCACGAGATCGACCGGGCCGTCGCCGACGAGGTGGCCCACACCGCCCTCAAGACCCCCACGGCGTGCGCGGCCTGGCTGGTCGAACGGGTCCGGGTCTGGCTCACGGCCCTCGACGACGGCTGGTCGGCGGTGACCGACCGGGCGCTGGACCGCCTCGACCGGACCGAAGCCCGGGTCGACCGGGCCGCCCGCCGGGCGGTGGTCTCGAGTCGCCGAGGCCTCGACCGGGCCGACCAGCAGCACCGCGACCTGGCCCGCGAGATCGCCCGCCGCGCCCCCCGCAGCCTCGACCGGGCCGAGGAACGGCTCAGCCAGTGGTCGGCCCGGGCCGGGGCCTACGACCCGGCCCGCACGCTGGCCCGGGGCTGGTCGATCACCCGCACGCAGGCCGGCGATCTCGTCCGCTCCCCCACCGATGCCCCACCGGAGACCACCCTCGTCACCACCCTCGCCGAGGGTGAGGTCCGGTCCCGGGTCTCCCAGGAGGAGCCATGACCCCCGACGAACCGGGCTACGCCGAGGCGCTGGCCGAGCTCGAGTCCATCCTCGACCAGCTCGACGACGACCGTCTGGACGTGGACGCCCTCGCCGAGCGCGTCGAGCGAGCCGCCCATCTGGTCGCCCTGTGCCGAGCGCGCATCAGCACGGCCCGCCTGGCCGTCGAGGAGGTGGTCACCGACCTCGACGCCGACTGAGCAAGATTTCGTTACCACGTTCCGCGGTTGCGTGACTACAATGGGAGTTCGCGTGCTCCTGCAGGAACCTTTCCGGGACGGCTCGGCTGACGCTCGGCCGATCTACGCGCTCCGGTCGCTGCACACCGGCGAGCTGATCGCCCGCATCGACGGCGATTTCCACATCGACTACGTCGGTCCGGGGTTCCTCAGCTTCTTCGGTTACACGGCCGTCGCCGGCGACGACGAGGACGTTCTGCGCCGCTTCGCCGCCGGCCTGGAGCTGGACGACGACCTCCTGGGCCGCTGGCACCGGCTGGTGACGACCCCCGGGGCGATCGAGCGACTGGAGCTGTGCCTCGGGGCCGCGGACGGCACCTGGCGCTGGATCCGGTTGGACATCGAGACCGTCCTGGGCAGCCCGGACCCGTGCCTGCTGGCCGACACCCTCGACATCACCGAGACCCGCGCCGCGGAGCACCGCTACCAGGCGATGGCGGCGCAGAACGCCCGACTCACCGGCATCGTCGAGGCGACGAGCGACCTCGTGGTGATGATCGACGCCAACGGTCGGCCGCTCTACATGAACGCCGCGGCCCAGGCCTTCTACGACCTCGCCGACCCCGACGAGCCGACCGCCGCCGAGCTGGTCGATCGGCTGCCGGCCTGGGTGCAGGCCAAGCTCGAGCGTGAGGTGGCCCCTGCGCTCGCCGACGAGGGCATCTGGACGGGTGAGCTCGCCCTCCTGCGCCACGGCAACGAGATCCCGCTGGCGGTGCAGTGCCTGGCCCACCGGGGTGCCGACGGCTCCATCGCCGAGCTGTCGATGGTCGCCCGGGACATCAACGAGCGCAAGCAGTTCGAGCACCGCCTGGAGTTGCAGGCCACGCACGACCCGCTGACCGACCTGCCCAACCGCACCTTGCTCATGGACCGGCTGCGCATGGCCCTGTCCCGCGGCCGCCGCACCGGGCGGGGCGTCGCCGTCCTGTTCTGCGACCTCGACCACTTCAAGGTCGTGAACGACAGCCTCGGCCACGGCGCCGGCGACCGGCTGCTGGTCGACACCGCCTCTCGCCTGGTCGAGGCCCTGCGGCCCGGCGACACGGTGGCCCGCTTCGGCGGGGACGAGTTCGTCGTGCTCTGCGAGGACCTGACCGACAAGGCCGACGCCCTCCTCGTCGCCGACCGCATCCGGGGCCTGCTCGACCGCCGGTACGAGATCGACGACGCCGAGATCTTCATGACGGTCAGCACCGGCATCGCCTACACGGCCGATCCGGAGGTCGCCCCCGAGGACCTGATCCGCGACGCCGACGCCGCCATGTACCGGGCCAAGGGCGGGGGCCGGGCCCGCGCCGTCCTCTTCGACCAGCACATGCGCGAGGCCGCCGTCCACCGCATGGCGACGGAGAACGCCCTGCACCGCGCCCTCGACCGCCACGAGCTGCGGGTGCACTACCAGCCCGAGATCGACGTGGCCTCGGGGCGCATCGTCGGCGTCGAGGCCCTCCTGCGCTGGGAGCACCCCCAGCGGGGACTGCTCGGGCCCGACGAGTTCATCCGGGTCACCGAGGAGACGGGCCTGATCGTCCCCATCGGGAGGTGGGTGCTCGAACAGGCCGGGCGCCAGCTCCAGCGCTGGGGCGCGGAACACCCTCACCTCGCCGACGACCTCTTCGTGAGCGTCAACCTGTCGGCCCGCCAGCTGGGCCGCCGGGCCCTGGTCGACGAGGTGGCCGATGTCCTGGCCGCCACCGGCCTCGAGCCCGAGCGCCTGCACCTCGAGATCACCGAGAGCGTCCTGATGGACGACGTCGAACGGTCGAGCGATCAGCTCCACCACCTGCACGAGCTCGGCGTCTGCCTCCTCGTGGACGACTTCGGCACCGGCTACTCGTCACTGTCCTACCTGCAGCGGTTCCCGGTCGACCTGCTGAAGGTCGACAAGTCCTTCGTGCGCGGCCTCGGCCTCGATCCGGGCGAGACGGCCATCGTTCGGGCCGTCATCACGCTGGCCCACAACCTGGGGCTCCGGGCGGTCGGGGAGGGCGTCGAACGACCGGAGCACCTCCGTGCGCTGCGCGACCTGGGCTGTGACCTCGCCCAGGGGTTCCACATCGCCCGCCCGCTCCCAGGTCACGCGGTGAGCGAGCTCCTCGTCGGCCAGACCCGGCTGGAGCCGCTGATCACCCTGCCCTGAGGACGTGCGACGATGCGGCCCATCCCGAGTTCGTCGAAAGGCGACTCCTAGGCTCGCGGCCACTCATGTCCCTGTTCGCCCGCCACGCCAAGCGTGCTCGCCGACCACCCCCCGTGGGAAGCGACGCGGCGGCGGGGCACGACCTCGAGCACCTCGCGGTCGTCCTCGGGGCCGCACCGGACCTGGTCACGACCGTCGACCGGGCCGGCCGGCTGCTGTACGCCAACGCGGCGGCGGCCCGGTTCTTCGGCCTCGAGGCCGACCCCGTGGCGCGCGACGCGTCGAGCCCGACCTGGGGCCCGCCCGGGTGGGCGGTGGAGTGCTACCAATCCGAGGCCGTGCCCGCACTGCGCTCCACCGGGCACTGGGCGGGCGAGTTGGCGTTGCAGCACGGCGACGACGAGATCCCCTTCAGCTGCGTGCTGGTCGCGCACCGCGGCACCGACGGCCGCATCGAACGGGTGTCGGCCATCAGCCGGGACCTGTCCGAAGCGCGCCGCTTCGAGGAGCACCTCCGTCATCACGCCACCCATGACGAGCTGACCGGGCTGCCCAACCGGACCCTGCTCATGGACCGGCTCGAGGTGGCGCTCGCCCGCACGGTCCGGCTGGACAGCGGGGTCGCGGTGCTCTGCTGCGACATCGACCGCTTCACGATCATCAACGACGGGCTCGGATCGGGCGGAGGTGACGAACTGCTGCAGGAGGTGGCCGGGCGCCTCGCCCACAGCGTGCGGCCGGGCGACACCGTCGCCCGCTTCTCCGGCGACGAGTTCGTGCTCCTCTGTTCGGACCTGAGCTCGCCCCGGGACGCGGTGGTGCTCTCGGCGCGGGTCCGCGACGCGGTCCGCGAGCCCATCGTCGTCGGGGGGAACGAGGTGGTGGTCACGATGAGCATCGGCATCGCCTACGACGAGCACGGCGACAACGGCCCCGACGTCCTCGTCCGGGACGCCGACGCCGCCATGTACCGGGCCAAGGCCCGGGGCCGGGACCGGGCCGAGGTGTTCGACGACGCCCTGCGCCGACGCGCCCTGGACCGCCTCGACACCGAGGCCGGCCTGCGCCGGGCCATCGAGGACGGCCGTCTCGTCGTCCACTACCAGCCGGTCATCGACCTGCGCGATGACCGGGTGTCGGGCTTCGAGGCGCTCATGCGCTGGGACCACCCCGAGCGGGGCCTGCTCGGCCCCGACGAGTTCATGGAGGTGGCCGAGGAGACCGGGCTGATCGTCCCGCTCGGGCGCCACCTGTTCGCGGAGGCCTGCCGCCAGACCGTGGCGTGGCAGCAGGCCCACGGCGGCAGCGAGGACCTGGTGCTCTTCGTGAACTTCTCCGCCGCCCAGCTCCGCCACGACGGGGTGGTGGGCGACGTCGCCCTCGTGCTGGAGGAGTCCGGCATCGAGCCGGGCTGCGTGCAGGTCGAGCTCACCGAGCACGCGCTGCTCGGTCACGAGGACGCCGCGGTGGGCCAGATCGCGGCGCTCAAGGACCTCGGCCTCAAGATCGTGATCGACGACTTCGGCACCGGGTACTCGTCGCTGTCCTACTTGCAGCGGTTCCCCGTCGACCTCCTCAAGGTCGACCGGTCGTTCGTGGCCGGGCTGACGGAAGGCAACGGTGACGCCGCCATCGTGCGGGGCGTGATCGACCTGGCGCACCGGTTGGGCCTGACCGCGGTGGCCGAAGGCGTGGAGTCGAGGGCGCAGGTGGAGACCCTCCGGGCCCTGGGCTGCGAGCAGGCCCAGGGCTTCCTCCTCGGCCGCCCCGCCACCGGCCCCACCCAGAGCGCCTTCCTCGCCAGCCGCGGCCACCCCGGCACCGGCGCCGCCTGACGTCGTCCCGACGGCATCCTTACCGGATGAGCGAGGTCGCCGAAGAAGCGGGACGACGGCGGACCTTCGCCATCATCAGCCACCCCGACGCGGGCAAGACCACGCTGACGGAGAAGTTCCTCCTGTACGGCGGGGCGCTGAGCGGCGAGGCGGGTTCGGTCAAGGGCCGCGGCAACCAGCGGTCGGCCACCTCCGACTGGATGGAGCTGGAGCAGAAGCGGGGCATCTCGATCACCTCGACCGTGCTGCAGTTCCCCCACCGCGGCCACGTCCTCAACCTGCTCGACACCCCCGGCCACCGGGACTTCTCCGAGGACACCTACCGGGTGCTGACTGCGGCCGACGCCGCGATCATGGTCCTGGACGCCGCCAAGGGGATCGAGCCCCAGACGCTCAAGCTGTTCGAGGTGTGCCGGGACCGCGGCCTGCCGCTGCTCAGCTTCATCAACAAGTGGGACCGTCCCGGGCGCGGTGCCCTCGAGCTCATCGACGAGATCGAGCGGCAGATCGGGCTCACCCCCACGCCCGTGACCTGGCCGGTCGGCCTGTCGGGCGACTTCCGGGGTGTGGCCCACCGGAGCGGCCAAGGTGGCTTCACCCGCTTCACCCGCACCAGCCACGGGTCCACCAAGGCGCCCGAGGAGTTCGTGCCCGAGGACCGGGCCGCCGTCGAGGAAGGCCCGGCCTGGACCGCGGCGCAGGAGGAGTTGGAGCTGCTCGAGGCGGTGGGGGCCGACTTGGACCCCAAGGCCTTCCTCGCCGCCGAGGCCACGCCGGTGTTCTTCGGCTCCGCCCTGACCAACTTCGGCGTCGGCATGCTGCTGGACGCCGTCGTCGACCTGGTGCCGTCGCCCACCCCGCGAGCCGGCGAGGACGGTGTGCCCCGACCCCTCGACGCGCCCTTCGCGGGGTTCGTCTTCAAGGTGCAGGCCAACATGGACCCCTCGCACCGGGACCGCATCGCCTTCTTCCGGGTGTGCTCCGGCCGCTTCGAGCGGGGCATGACGGTCATCCACGACAAGACCGGCAAGTCCTTCGCCACCAAGTACGCCCATCAGGCCTTCGGCCGCGAGCGGGGCACGCTCGAGGAGGCCTTCCCGGGCGACGTGGTGGGCCTGGTGAACGCCACCGACCTGCGCGTCGGTGACGCCCTCTACGTCGACGAGCCGATCAGCTTCGGCGACATCCCGAACTTCGCCCCCAACCACTTCTCGACCGCCCGGGTGACCGACACGGGTCGGTACAAGCAGTTCCGCCGAGGCATCAGCCAGCTCGACGAGGAGGGGGTGGTCCAGGTGCTGCGCGACCCGGACCTCGGCGACCAGGCCCCGGTGCTGGCTGCGGTCGGCCCGATGCAGTTCGACGTGGCCGTCCACCGGCTGGAGAACGAGTTCGGGGCGCCGGTCGAGCTGTCCACCACCAGCTACCGGGTGGCGCGCACCACCGACGCCGAGAGCGAGCCCGTCCTCCGGGCGATGTCGGGCGTGACCGTCCTGCGCCGGGCCGACGGCACCCGCTACGCCCTCTTCGAGAGCCCCTACTGGCTGGACCGGGTCGAGCGCGAGCAGCCCGAGCTCACCCTCGACCGCCTCCTCGCCGAAGGCTGACCCTTGGACGCGGAGGGGGCGAAGGAGGCTGCCGGTCGGGCCGCGGCGGCGTGCGTGGAGGGCGGGATGCGGGTCGGGCTGGGAACCGGCTCGACCGTCCGCTACGCCATCGAGGCCCTGGGCGAGGCCGGGCTCGATCTCACATGCGTGGCCACGTCGTCGTCGACCGAGGAGTTGGCCGGCGGGATCGGGCTGAAGCTGGTGGCGCCGGACGAGGCCCTGCGCCTGGACGTCACCATCGACGGAGCCGACGAGGTCGACGCCGAGCTGAACCTCACGAAGGGCGGCGGCGGGGCGCTCACGCGGGAGAAGGTCGTGGCCGCCATGGCCGGACGCTTCGTGGTCGTCGTCGACCGGTCCAAGGTGGTGCCGCTGCTGGGACCGTTCGGGACGCCGATCGAGGTCCTGCCGTTCGCCCCCGCGGTCGTGGCGGAACGCCTCCACGAGCTGGGCGCGTCGTCGGTCGATCGCCGCGAGGGCCTGAGCGACAACGGCGGCGTCCTCCTCGACGCCCAGTTCGGCGAGATCACCGACCCCGTGGGGCTGGCCGCCGAGCTGTCAGCGGTCCCCGGCGTGGTCGAGCACGGGATCTTCCTCGCCGACATGGTCTCGACCGTCGTCGTGGCCGACGCCGACGGCAGCATCGAGGTCCTGGGCGACCCCCTCTGAACTCGGTCAGCGCCTCGCCCGGTAGCGGCGGATCAGGGCGTTGGTCGACGGGTCGTGGGCGAGGTCGGGCTCGGCGTCGGCCTCCAGCTCGGGGATGATCGCCTGGGCCAGCGACTTGCCCAGCTCGACCCCCCACTGATCGAAGGAGTTCACGTCCCAGATCGCTCCTTGGGTGAAGACCTTGTGCTCGTAGAGGGCGACGAGCTGGCCGAGGACCGACGGGGTGAGTCGGTCCGCCAGGATCGTGGTCGTCGGCCGGTTGCCCTCGAACGTGCGGTGGGGCACGAGGTCGTCGTCGACGCCGGCGGCGCGCACCTCGACGGCGGTGCGCCCGAACGCGAGCGCTTCGGCTTGGGCGAAGAGGTTGGCCATCAGCAGGTCGTGATGGTGCCGGTGAGGGTGATTCGGCCGGCTGAAGCCGATGAGGTCGGCGGGGACGAGGCGGGTGCCCTGGTGCAGCAACTGGAAGAAGGCGTGCTGGCCGTTGGTGCCGGGCTCGCCCCAGATCACGGCCCCGGTGTCCCACCCGACCGGCTCGCCGCCCCGGGTCACCGACTTGCCGTTGCTCTCCATGTCCAGCTGCTGGAGGTAGGCGGGGAAGCGGGACAGCTCATGGCTGTAGGGCAGGACGGCGTGGGTCTGTGCGTCCCAGAAGTTCGAGTACCAGACGCCGAGGAGGCCGAGCAGCATCGGCGCGTTGGCCTCGACCGGGGCGGTGCGGAAGTGCTCGTCGACCACGTGGAAGCCGGCCAGCAGCTCGGTGAAGGCCTGGGGCCCGATGCCGAGCATCACGGAGAGCCCGACGGCGGAGTCGAACGAGTAGCGGCCGCCCACCCAGTCCCAGAACCCGAAGGCGTTGGCCGGGTCGATGCCGAAGGCGGTGACCTCGTCGAGGTTGGTCGACACGGCGACGACGTGGTCGGGCACCGCGTCGTCGCCCAGGGCATCCACCAGCCACGACCGCGCGGTGCGGGCGTTGGTCATCGTCTCGAGCGTGGTGAACGTCTTCGAGGCGACGATCACCAGGGTCCGGGCCGGATCGAGGCCCCGCAGCTTCTGATCGAGGTCGGCGCCGTCGACGTTGGACACGAAGCGCAGGTCGAGATCGCGGTCGACGAAGGCGTCGAGCGCCAGTGCCGCCATCGCCGGGCCGAGGTCCGATCCGCCGATGCCGATGTTGACGACGTGCCGGAACCGCTCGCCCGTGGTGCCCACGCGCTCCCCGGAGCGGACCTCCTCGGCGAAGTGGCCCATCCGGTCGAGCACCTCGTGGACCTCGGGCGTGACGTCGTGGCCGCGGTCGGTGAACACGACCCCCCGGGGTGCACGGAGCGCGACGTGCAGCACCGCCCGGTCCTCGGTGAGGTTGATGTGCTCGCCGGCGAACATCGCGTCACGCAGCACGTCGACCGCCGCGGCCCGGGCGAGGGCCACCAGGAGCTCGATCGTGCGTCGGGTGATGCGCTGCTTCGAGTAGTCGACGTAGAGGTCGCCGACCTCGACGACGAACGCCTCTCCCCGGCCCGGGTCCTCGGCGAAGAGGCCTCGCAGGTGGACGTCGGCCAGGTCCCTTCGATGGTCGACGAGGGCGGCCCACTCGGCCGTCTGGTCGATCCGGTCGGCCATGGGTCGGAGCCTAGGAGCCGGGGTCGGGGCCTACGGTGGGCGCCGAGGAGGCGCCATGCAGCTCGGGATGATCGGCTTGGGTCGGATGGGGGCCAACATGGTCCGCCGGCTGGTGCGAGACGACCACGAGTGCGTGGTCCACGACGTGTCGCCCGAGGCGGTCGCCGGGCTGGCGGCGGAGTCCGGGTCCATCACCGGCGCTGAGTCCTTGGCCGCGCTGACCGCGGCCATGGAGGCGCCGAGGTCGGTCTGGCTGATGGTCCCCGCCGGCCTCGTCGACGAGGTGATCGCCGACCTCCTACCCCACCTCGACGAGGGTGACACCGTCATCGACGGCGGCAACTCGCACTTCCAGGACGACCTCCGCCGGGCGGGTGAGCTCGCCGAGCACGGGATGCACTACGTCGACGTCGGCGTGAGCGGCGGCGTGTGGGGCCTCGAGAACGGCTACGCCCTGATGATCGGGGGCGACGACGAGGCCGTCGGGCGCCTCGACCCGGTGTTCCGGACCCTGGCGCCGGGCGTCGAGGCGGTGCTGGCCCGCACGGTCGGCCGCGAGGGTGAGCCGTCCGCCGCCGAGTACGGCTACCTCCACTGCGGGCCGGCGGGCGCCGGGCACTTCGTGAAGATGGTGCACAACGGGATCGAGTACGGGCTGATGGCGGCCTACGCCGAGGGCCTCAACATCCTCGCCTCGGCCGGCATCGGGCTCAAGGAGCAGCGCCACGACGCCGAGACGGCCCCGATCCGCAACGCCGAGCAGTACCAGTACCTGTTCGACCTGGCCGACATCGTCGAGGTGTGGCGGAGGGGCACGGTGATCCGCTCCTGGCTCGTCGACCTGACCGCCAACGCCCTGGTGGCCGACCCACGCCTCGAGGGGTTCGACGGTCGGGTGTCCGACTCCGGCGAGGGCCGCTGGACCTGCGAGACCGCCATCGACGTGGGCGTGCCCGCCCACGTGCTCACCGCGGCGCTCTTCGAGCGCTTCAGTTCCCGAAGCCGAGACGACTTCGCCAACCGGGTGCTGTCCGCCCAGCGCTCCCAGTTCGGCGGCCACGCCGAACGCCCGGAAGCCTGAACCTCACCGCCGGTAGGGTGCGGACACCCCGGGGACGTAGCTCAGCTGGCTAGAGCACCTGCTTTGCAAGCAGGGGGTCGTGGGTTCGAGTCCCATCGTCTCCACCAGGAAGGGGCCTGGTCAGAGCGTTGCCGAGGCGTGTGGCGCGGTCGGCGAGGGGCCGGCGACCCAACAGCGGCCGGGCGGACCTACTCGTCGCTGTGGCTCACGATGTTGATCACATTGCCATCCGGGGCGCGCACGAAGAACCTCCGCAGGCCCCACGCCTCTTCCGTGAGCGGGTGAACGATCTCGTACCCCCGTCGCTGCGCCTCCGCGTACGCCTCATCAACACTGGCGCCGACGTGCACCGAGATGACCGAGTCATGAGGCGCCGTGGCGTCGCGAGTGACGAGTTGGACGGCGGCCTCGCCACTCGGCGTTCGGTAGCGCGCCACCCACCCCATGTTGAACTCCTCGACACTCAACCCGAGGTAGTCGGTGTAGAAGTCGCGGGCGGCATCGATGTCAGCGACCGGGAGATTCGCATGGATGCCGGTTACTCGCATCGATCCTCCTCGTCCAGCACGGACGCCGCGAGCCGCCTGCTGCGGCCGATCCGCCGAGACTAATTGCCGATCTGCCCGGAGCCGACGGACGCCAAGCAGGGTCCAGAACCCGTGGCTGGGCCCTGCGGACGAGCACCGATCGTCGGAGTCGCCCGAGGCACGTTTGTATCTCACGCTCCGTGACGGCGTCGTCGAGAACCGCGGCGTGACCTGACCAGACAACATGCCGTCGGTTCGAGTCCCGTCGTCTCCGCCGACCGCATCGCCTTCTCCCCCGCTTAGCGCCGCGGAGTTCTCAAGCGAGCAGCGCATCCACCTTGTCGCTCGTCAAATAGTGCGTCTCATCGAAGTCACTGATGAGCGAGTCTTCGTTCAGCGCCGATGAGAGTGAACCGCGTGCACGTGTGAGTTCTTCAGCCGAGAAGTGATCGGTATTCATACAACCGAGATAGAAAGTGATCACTTCGGGATCCGACTCTAGATCGTATGCGAGAAGGTTCCTAAAATGTCGGAAGTCAACCGTCCCAGGCAGCAGCGACAGTAAGTAGACATTGAAGTACACCCCCACGGTGGGCGATCGGCGAAGCACCAGTTCCCGTAGCGATTGACACCGATCATACGTAGTACGAAGGCTCCGAAGCGTATCGGCAGGTCTTCCAACGATGACATTAAATGTAAGCATGCCAACGTTGCAATCCGCGATGGCTTCAATCACCGGCCAACCTATACTGGCCGGCTTGATCTTTCGAAACAGCATCGGCCCATCATCAAGTACGTTCTCAAGTGGAAGGGTTGCCCTGTAGCACCCTGATCCACCAGTCGCGTTCTCCGACCGCCAAAACATCGACTCAATTAGCTCGTAGTCAATCCGACCCTCGGATTCGAACTGCCCATATTCAATGCCGTTCGTGAACTCCCATGCAAAGCCTAAATCCCGTGCAATTGAAAACAGTTCGATCAGATTCTTACGTGCTACGTTCGATTCAGCTCTGTGATCGACATGCACCCGTGAGAGCAAATTATCCTCTTGGAACAAAAGGGTCCGGACGCCCTGCGACTTGTAGTACTCGAGGTGTCGTCGAGCCACCTCGGTCGACATGTATCTAAACCGTCCCTTGGTTTGGGGTGTAGCGCAGAATGAACATGCCTGCGCGCATCCACGTGAGGTTTCGATACTTATGTAGGGCGGAGTAACGCCTGGCGGCGGAAATCCCTCGCCCGTGTCGATATATGAGTCCAGCCGTACCAGGTCCAGTGCGTGGGGTGGAAGTTCGTTCACGTCGAACTGCTCGCGGAGAAACTTCGTCGGATTGTGCTTGAACCCGTCTTGAGTGACGTAAGACACGTTTGGAACCTCAACGGGATCCTTGCCGAGTTCAATACAGCGAAGTAGGTCACGCATCACGAGCTCCCCCTCACCCCGAACGACGATTCGCGCTCCATGTCGAAGGAAGAACTCCGGATCAGCCGTAGCGTCGGTCCCGCCAACGACCAGGGCACGCTCTGGTCCCGATTCCGACAGGTGATCGAGGAACTCGGCAATTATTCGCCGAGAGTGCGTGAAGTTGGCGTTGATACCGATGACGTCGGAGTTCTTGAGCAACTGGTCGGCTTCTGCGAAGGGCATTCCGACCCTGCGCTTCTCGAGCTCAACCGAACCCATCTGGAGAGTTCCGTAGGCCGCCTCCGTCCTGTCGACCTGCATGTCAAGGATGGCGACGTCGGCGTCGTCCCGGAGCCAAGATGCCAACGCTGTCAGCGGCGCCTTGTGCATGTGGGTGCGAACCGTGCCCAGGGGCTGATCCACCCCTGGCACATACTGCGCGGGAGCCGGCGCCGCAACCAGGGTGACCCGCATCCGGTCAGCGTAGAGGCGTCATCCACCACTTCAGGGGTAGGGAGGCACCCCACATGGGGGGGGGTGGATGCCTGGGTCGTCCTCTTCAGCTGCCGTGAGTAGTCGCGGGCAATCCGGAGATGTCGTCGACGGCACTCTGTTGGTCCAGCCGGGCTTTGCGCACCCGCGACCGAATGTCGCGTACAGCATTCGCCGCTAGCAAGACGATTACCAACAGGAGGAGAACCCACGCGCTCAGCAGGAAACTCTGTCGCACCGGCATAAAAGAGATAGATATACGGACTCATGAACGCCAAAATGGCGACGCCAGACGCAATAAAGAGCTGAGCAAGGGTTGTCGACTCACCTGCCAACCCACGAACAAGTCGACCGATCGCCCAAACGTAGGCGGGAATCGGAGCTGCGTCCCAGAACAGGAACCATCGAGCATCGACACCGTATTCCGTCATCGTTCCACCCGCGGCTAGAAATCGGCCGAAGGTGTAAACAGTGAGGCCCAAGGCTGCAATAAGCTCCGGCTTTCCGATGTGATACCGGCCGAGCTTCATCGTGGTGATCAGGTCGACGCAGAAGCCAACGAACCATCGCGAAGATCTAGGGAGAATTCCACTCCCATCTCGGCGAATCGACGCACCTGCTGCGGAGAGAAGTATCCGGCGTCAATTCCGTCTAGAAAATACTCGACTGTGGCACGGCATCGTTCACGGACCCTCAGCGAGCTACTACGGAAGTACCTCTCGCAGACGCCATCGAGCGCAGTAGAAACTCCCATAACGAGGGGCTGCGTCTGAGAGCCCAAGTACTCCATCGGATTTCCGGCCTTGAGTACCGATTCCATGAACAGGCCCTTCAGCCATCTCGCGAAGAGCGGGTGGGTAGCGATTAGCCAGAACCTGTGACCTTGTGCAAATGACCGTGCCCACATCTCTCGGTAGAGCCGGTTCGCCACCGCTGTGTCAACCCAGGTCTCCTTGGCGAGCCCGATAGTTCAACCCACAAATTCGGGCGAACGGTCCGCAGCGCATTCCACGTCTCGTCGTAGAGATCAAGATGAGCACAGAATGGAAAGGACTTCAGATCTCGCTCGGGGTCGTAGGCGACTTGTCGAATGGTTGCGACCACGGTACGCGAGGTGTCAACTGCGACAAAATACGTCGAGTTATCGTGATAGGGGTCAACATCAGCCCTCATGACACCAGACTCAGTTATATCTATCTCAGTGATGTAACCCTGCTCAAAGTAACGGCGAGCGACCAAGCGGCGCGCCGCATCTATGAGCCGCGAGTCGTCGGTGTGCCCAAACAGCAGCTCCGACCGATCAGCGTGAGCAGGCAGCGCCTCGGACGCCCGAGCCCCTCCTGTATTGGAGACCGTCACTACGCGCGACGGTAGCGCACTGTCCGATCGCCAGCGGCAGCGGCTCAGAGTCGGCCCGGCTCGGCCGACGAGTCAACAGTGAAGCCCGACCGATGGGCCGTCCTGCTCTTCGGAGGGTTGGCCAGCTCTGTCCTCGTGCTGGCGGCCCCCGCCGAGAGTCGGCCGCTCTTGAGCGCGGTTTTCGTCGCCGTCGGTTTGGTCTTGGGTTGGGTGCGGGTGGCGCATCTTCCCTCGCCGGCGCGTCGGCCCTGGGTCTGGTTCTGCGCAGGCGGGACGGTGATGTACATCGCCGCCCTCGTGCGGTTCGTCCATGGCGTGCTGATTGACGCGCCAGGGCCGTTGCCTTCGCCCGCGGACGCCCTCTACCTGACGGGCTACGCCCTCTTCGCAACAGGCGCCTTCCAGTTCCTGCGTGCCAGGAGTACGCGCCCGGACAGGGATGGCTGGTTTGACGCTGTCATCGCCTCGGTCGCATTCATGATGCTCGAGTGGACGATCGTGATCCTTCCCTACCTCCAAAGCGCGGAGGTCCCGTGGATGGCTCGGGCGCTGAACGCGCTCTACTCCCTGCTAACCGTCGTCCTTCTTACGTTCACGTTCCGTGTCATCCATGCGCCAGGACGGCGCGATGCCAGCTACTACTTCCTGGGTGCTGCAGTTTTCACGTTCCTGCTGAGCGACTTTCTAGGAACCGCCGAGTACGCGTACGGGTGGACTGCGGACGTGGGCCTGCTCTTCACGCTGCCTACCTACACGCTCTTCGTCGCGGCCATGTATCACCCGACCGTTGTCAGACTCACCGAGAGTCCTGAGAACCAGACGCCCCAGTTGTCGTTGGTTCGAGCCGCGAGTCTTGCGGCAGCGTCGATCATCCCTTCGATCACGCTCCTAGTGGGAGTAGGCCGAGACGAGAGCTCGAACGTTGCGGCTCTGATCACTTGTTCGTTCGTCATGGCCGTTCTGGTCACGTATCGGCTCTACCAGCTCGGTCAGGCAAGGGAGGCGATGGCCCAGCGGTCGGACCGCCTTCGGAGGGCCGGTGAACTGCTGATCGCGTCGTCCTCTGACGAGGAGGTGTTTGCCGCTCTGGTAGACGCAACCAACGACTTGATCACGAGTGACATCCACCGCGTGGAGATCGCGAAGGACGTCGGCGGGCCGACCGAAAGCGTCTTGCACTCCTGTCCGGACACACTGATTCGACCGGGCGCTGACGTCATCGTGAGGACTAGTCAGCTTCCAGAGGGCGGCGTCGATCGCGTGTTCCGCGACGGTTCCCATGCATTTGCGGTCCCGCTTGGTCCCGCTAGTACCGCCGACACCTGGATGGTGGCCTATGGGGACCTGCTCGACGATCACGAACGCGATGCGCTTAGGAGCCTGGCACGCGAGGCCTACATGGCTCAGCGGGCGATCGCGGCCACGAGCACCAGTGCTCGAGAGGCAACCGAGCGGCGGATGGAAGCGCTCATTCGAAACTCGTCAGACATCTTTGTGGTCGTGGTCGGTCACACCCTGAAAGTCAGTTTCACAAGCCCAGCCATGAAAAGCGTCTTGGGATGGGAGCCCGAGGAGCTGATCGACCGTTCTCTCGATGGTCTCATCCACATCGATGACGCTACGCACGTCGAGGCGCGGCAGTTCGGACTTCGTCGGCGGAGACACAGCTTGTCGACTTCCGACTCAGGTCAGCCTCCGGAGAGTGGCACTGGTTCGACGGCACGGTGACTGATCAGCGTTCTGACCAGCTCGTGTCGGGGTTTGTGATCAATGCCCGAGAATCGAGCGAACGGCGGCGTGCGGAGGCGCAGCTGGGGCAGTCGGAGGCGCGGTTCAAGGCGCTGGTTCAGCACTCGTCCGACCTTGTAGCGGTGTTGGATGAGATCGGACGGTTTATCTACGTAAGCCCGTCGTCGCTAGGGCTGCTCGGCGTCCCGGCGGAAGAACTGATCGGCGTGCCGGCGGTGGACTTCATCGTCCCGGAGCAGCGGAACGCGGTCACTGTTCGGGTTGTCGGAGAGTTCGCCGGAAAGGGCATGCCGCAGCACATGGAGCTGCATGCCATCTCGGTGGACGGGCATCCGTTGATCCTGGATGCGACGGTGACCGACCTCAGTCATGACCCGGCGGTGGGTGGTGTGGTCATCAATGCCCGGGACATCACGGTGAGCCACAAGCTCGAGTCCGACCTTCGCTTCGCGGCCTACCACGACAGCCTCACCGGTCTCGCCAACCGGCTCCTCCTGATGAAGAAGATCGAGGAGACCCGATCGGACGACACGATCGCCGGCATCGCCCTCCTCTTCATCGACCTGGACGACTTCAAGACGATCAACGACGGACTCGGCCACGCCGTGGGCGACGAGGTCCTGAACCTCGTGGCCTCCCGGCTCCGGACGGTGCTCCGCCTCCGTGACACGGCCGCCCGGCTCGGCGGTGACGAGTTCGCCGTGCTGCTGACCGAGTGCTACTCCGACGACGACGTCATCGCGCTTGCCAACCGGGTGCTCGCTGCCATCCGCGAACCCATCGACCTCGCCGACCGGGAGCTGCACATCAGCGCCAGCATCGGCATCAGCGTGGCCTGGGGCGAGCGGCCGAGCCCCACCACGATGCTGCGAGACGCCGACGCGGCCATGTACAAGGCCAAGCAGGCGGGCAAGAACCGGGCCGAGCTCTTCGAGTCCTCGCTCCAGGAGACGGCGATGGAGCGGCTCGAGCTGTCGACCGACCTGCGCAAGGCCATCGAGACGCACGAGATGTTCCTCGTCTACCAGACGATCATCGACCTCGAGACCGAGGACATCGTGGGCCTCGAAGCCCTCGTCCGCTGGGAGCACCCGACACGGGGCACCCTCGCCCCCAGCTCCTTCATCGAGCTGGCCGAGCAGACCGGGCTCATCGTCCCGCTGGGGCGCTGGGTGCTGCACGAGGCCTGCCGCCAACTCGCCGAGTGGGACGCCGCCGGCCTCGGCTCACCGGTCATGAGCGTGAACCTGTCCGCCCGCCAGCTCGGCGACGGGCAGCTGATCGAGGACATCATCGGCTCGCTCAGCCAGCACGAGATCGCCCCCGAACGCCTCTGCATCGAGGTCACCGAGAGCCTCCTGATCGACGAGACCGAGTTCACCCAGCAGCGGCTCCGCGACATCCACAACGTCGGCGTGTCCCTCGCCGTGGACGACTTCGGCACCGGCTACTCCTCGCTCAGCTACCTCCGGCGCTACCCCTTCGACCGGCTGAAGATCGACCGGGCGTTCGTCGCCGCGCTGAGCGAGGGCAGCGGCTCCCGCGAGCGTGACGTCGAGATCGTCCGGGCCATCGTCGACCTCGCCACCCGGCTCGAGGTCGACGTGGTGGCCGAGGGCATCGAGACCGACGCCGAGTGGCAGCTGCTGCGCTCACTGGGCTGCCGGCTCGGGCAAGGCTTCCTGTTCTCCCGACCGATCCGGCCCGCGGAGCTCCTCCCGCAGCTCCAGGCGGTCGCCGGGTCGACGCCGGCCGCCGGCAACGGCAACGGCCGCGCCGACACCAACGGCAACGGCTCCGCGGCCGCGAAGGCCCTCGACGCCGCTCAGGCGTAGATCGACTCGATCTCCTCGGCGTACTTGGCGTGGATGCCACGCCGCTTGAGCTTCGAGGTCGGCGTCAGCTCCTCGCTGTCCGGCATCCACTCCTCGCCGAGGATGACGAGCTTCTTCACCCGCTCGGCGTTGTTGAACCCGGCCATCACCTCGTTCAGGCCTGCTTCGATCTCCGCCCGCACCTCTGGCTTCTGGGCGAGGTCGCCCAGGTCCGCGAACTCGATGCCCTGCGTGGTGGCCCACGCCGGTGGCCACCTCCGGGTCGAGCACGACCAGAGCCGACACGAACGGCCGGTTGTCGCCGATGGCGCAGGCCTGGCCGACGAGAGGGATGAGCTTGAGGTTGACTTCGAGGTTGGCCGGGCTGAGGTTCTTGCCCCCTGCCGTGATGATCAGCTCCTTCTTGCGATCGACGATCGAGAAGTAGCCGTCCTCGTCGACCTTGCCGATGTCGCCGGAGTGCAACCACCCGTCGGCGTCAATGGTCTCGGCCGTCTTCTCGGGATCGTTGAGGTAGCCCTGGAAGATGTTGCCGCCCCGGCAGATGACCTCGTCGTCCTCGGCTGCCAGCTTGACCTCACACCCGGGAATCGCCGGTCCGACCGAGCCGGCCTTGATCTGCCGGGCCGTCCAGGTCATTGGGCCCGACGTCTCGGACATGCCGTAGATCTCCGACAGCGGGACGCCGATCGCCCGGAACCACATCAGCAGCTCGGCCGGGATGGGTGCCGCGCCCGTGATGGCCGACTCCACGGCATCGAGGCCGAGCATGGCCCGCACGTTGGCGAAGGCCGCGGCGTCGATCGCCTCATAGGCCGCAACCTGCTCGTCGGTGGCCCGCCCCCAGTCGATGGCTTCGACCAGCGGTTTGGCCGCCTCGACGGCGCCCGTGAACTTGGCCTCTCGCTCGGGGTCGGCCGCCAGCGAGCCCATCACGCCGGCGTGGAGCTTCTCCCACACCCGCGGCACGCCGAACATGAGTTGCGGCCGCACCTCCCGGGCGAAGACGGCGATGTCGCCGGGGTTGGGGCAGGAGGTGACCTCATAGCCCAGGAACGCCTGCTGGTAGTGGCTCACCATCCGCTCGGCGATGTGGGCCATCGGCAGGTAGGACACGAGCCGCTGGCCGGCGAACTCTTCGAAGGCGATGCACCGCTTGAGGCTCTCGACCGTCCAGGCGATGTTCTGGTGCGTGAGCATCACGCCCTTGGGCGGTCCGGTCGTGCCCGACGTGTAGATGACCGTGGCGAGGTCGCCGGGCTGGGCGATGGTCGCCGCCTCGTCCAGGTCGACGGGGTCGGCCCCCAGCAAGGACTCCCAGGTGAAGACGTCGCCCGGGGCCAGGCCGTCGGGATCGCGCAGGATCCCGATCTGCTCGAGTGCGGGCAGCTCGTCCCGCACCTTGAGGAAGGACTCGAGGAAGCCCACGTCCTCGACGAACGCGAGGCGGGCCTCGCAGTGGCCGGCGAGGTAGGCGATCTGGTCGGGCGCCGACGAGTTGTAGATCGAGACCGGGGTGCCCCCGCAGAAGTAGACGGCCATGTCGATGACGTGGAACTCCGGGATGTTCCTCAGCATCAGGACGACGCGGGTCCCCGGGCCCACACCGCGCTCGCGCAGACCGGCCGTCGCCTGCGCCACCTTCTCGGCGTAATCGGCGAAGGTCCACTCCCCCCACGAGCCGTCCTCGTCCCGCCAGCGCAATGCCGTTCGGTCGGCGTGGTCGCGGACGGTGCGCACGAACTCCTTCGGGACCGTCTGACCCTCGACCACGTCCTGGATCTCGGCGCTCGTCGCCATCTGGCCCCCCGGTCCTCGTCGGCGTCGGAGCGCCAACCCTAGGCGCTGGCCCGAAGGGCGAGCCCGGCGTGGTGGCGGGCGCCCTCGACCTTGGCCCACACCCACTCGACGTCGTTGTGGAGCATCTTCCAGGTGAAGCGCAACGGTCTCCACCCGTGGGCGATGGCGTCGTCGTCACGACGCCGGTCGACCTCGAACTGCGACTCGACGAGGTGGTGCTTGCGGCTGTCCCACTCGATCAGCACTCGTAGGTCGGGGTAGCCGCAGTCGACTCGACCCGGCAGGTCGTCTCGCCACGGAAGATCGAGCTGACGCTCGGGCTCGGGAAAGCCGCCCGCAGCCAAGACCTCGAAGCCCTTCGCCTCGAGGACGCTCTCCGGGGCGACGTAGCCGGGGCCACGGGCGTCGACTGTCCGCCAGAGCAGGTTGGAGCCCTTCCGACCCCGGCGGCACCAGGCCACCGCGAACTCGGCGAGGCCGTCAACCGTGATGTCCTTCCGCACGAGGAGCTCGTCGACCATCTGCTGGTACCGGGCGGGGCGCAGGACGGCGGCGAGGTCGGCGGCCGTGCGGAGGACGGACGTGCAGGGGATCCCGTCGACGACGGTGTGCTCTCCGGGACGGAAGTCGGCGACGCGCTGGATGCGGGCAAGCGAGCTCCGGTTCGGCCGGTCCTGAGGCTGGCTCAGGATCACCAGGCCGTACGGGACCAAGGGGAAGTGGCGGAGCTCACCGGCAGATTCGTGTGACGCCGCCGAACCTGGGTGGAGGAGCGTGGCGGCCTTGAGCCGGCTCCGGGTCGTCACGACGGCGCCAGCGTGGGCGTACACGCGGGGCGCGAGGTGCTGCCAAGCGCCGGTGGAGCGTCGGCGGTCGATCTGGCGACGAGTGAGGCCGGCAGCGAGTGCCTGCTCGAAGGTGAAGACCTGGTGTTGGCGGTGAGCCAGGTCGGCGATGTGCTGGTCGGCGTCGGTGAACATCGACCAATGCTGGTCACGACCTGTGACATCTCGGCCCGCTCCATGAACTTGGCGCACCCGACCACCGCAGAGGTGGTTGGATGCGCCAGGTTCGAGGGATCCGCGTAGCCTTGACCGTTCAGTCAAGTTTTCGACCCAGGGGGTCCTGCCATGGCCGAGGCCGTGATCGTCGATGCCGTCCGCACGCCGATGGGCAAGCGCAACGGCAGCCTGTCGGGCTTTCATCCCGCCGACCTGGCCGCTGAGGTCCTGCAGGCTCTGAGCGAGCGCAACGACCTCGATCCCGCCCTCGTCGACGACGTGATCATGGGCTGTGTCATGCAGGTGGGCGCGCAGGGTGTCAACATCGGACGGAACGCCGTCCTCGGCGCCGGGTGGCCCGAGTCGGTGCCCGCCACCACCGTCGACCGCCAGTGCGGCTCTTCGCAGCAGTCCGCCCACTTCGCCGCCCAGGGGGTGATGGCCGGGGCCTACGACGTCGTCGTGGCCGCCGGCGTCGAGGTCATGTCGATGGTCCCGATGGGCGCGTCGATGATGGCGCCGAACACCGGCGTCCCCTTCGGCCCGCAGATGATGGCCCGCTACGAGGAGCGGGGCGGCCTCGTCCCGCAGGGCACGTCGGCCGAGCTCATCGCCGAGAAGTGGAACCTGTCCCGCGAGGACCTCGACGCCTACGGCGCCCGCAGCCAGCAGTTCGCCGCCCGGGCCCGCGCCGAGGGCCGCTTCGACCGCGAGATCGTCCCCGTGCAGAAGAAGCCCGTCGACAAGGAGACGGGCAAGCTGATCGAGACCGGCGAGCTGCTGTCGGCCGACGAAGGCATCCGACCCGACACGACGGTCGAGACCCTCGCCAACCTGAAGCCGGCCTTCAAGCCGGACGGCGTGGTCACCGCCGGCAACTCGTCGCAGATCACCGACGGGGCCAGCGCGGTCCTCATCATGAGCGACACCAAGGCGGCCGAGCTGGGGCTCACCCCGCGGGCCCGCTTCCACGCGTTCTCCCTTGCCGGCGTCGACCCCATCTTCATGCTGACCGGCCCGATCCCGGCGACCGAGAAGGTGCTCGAGCGGGCGGGCATGGCCATCGACGACATCGACCTGGTCGAGATCAACGAGGCCTTCGCCTCCGTGGTGCTGTCCTGGGAGAAGGAGCTGCACCCGGACATGGACAAGGTGAACGTCAACGGCGGCGCCATCGCCCTGGGTCACCCCCTCGGCTGCTCGGGTGCCCGCCTCATGACCACCCTGCTGCACGAGCTGGAGCGCACCGGCGGCCGCTGGGGCCTGCAGACCATGTGCGAGGGCGGCGGCCTCGCCAACGCCACCATCATCGAACGCCTGTAGACCCCCTTCCGCCCCGCGGCGACGCGGCACGCGCCAGAATGGTCGGGATGAGCGATCAGCCCCCCGATGGCGAGGTCGACCCCAACGCCAGCGTCTTCGGGCCCCAGCCCGACGAACCGACGGCGACGCAGGCGGACGCCTCTCCGCCGACGCCGCCCGAGGGCACCGCGGCCGTCCCGCCCACTGAGCCGCCGGGGCCCGGAGGCCCGGACGACCCGACCGGCCCTGAGGGTCCCGATGACGAGCCGACGCCCTGGTACAAGAACCCGGTCATCTGGGCGCTCGTCGCGGTGGTCGTGATCCTCGCCGTCGTGTTCTTCCTCCTGCTCGGCGGGGACGACGACGACGACGATCCCGACACGACGACGACCTCGACCACCGCCACGACGACCAGCACGACCGCGCCCACGACCACGTCGACGTCGACGCCGACGACATCCACCACCACCACGACCACGACGACCAGCACGCCGGCGACGACGACGACGTCGCCAGACACCGTCGATGCCCTAGCGCCGGGTGACGAGTGCTCGCCCGACGACGGCAACCCGGACTGCATCGACCCGCAGGGCGACGGCACCTACGTGTACCTGATCGACGGTGGCGACTGCGTCTCGGTCCGACCCGATCCGTCGACCTGCGCCGACCTCGACGGCGACGGCGTCGCCGGCTCCCCCGACAGCGGGTGAGCCGACACCCGTAGGCTGGACGGCGCCATGGGCATCGTCCTCAAGGTCCTCGTCGCCATCGTGGCCGGCTACATCATCCTGCGGCTCGGCCTGGCGATTCTGCGCATGTTCGCCCAGCCGCTCGCCGAACCGCCCCCGCCGGGCGAGCTCCGCAAGGTCAAGCTGACGTACCGCTGCGAGCTCTGTGGCACCGAGGTCCGGATGACCGCGGCGCTCGACGAGGACCCCGAACCCCCCCGGCACTGCCTCGAGGACATGACCCTGGTCACGCCCGTCGACGATCTTTGACGCTCCGCGGTCACCCGACCACGCAACGTCGAGAGTCCGTCCACAGGTTGTGGGTAAGTCTGGGGAGAGTCACAGCGGTGTAACTCGACCGCCACCTGCCTGTCACCCGCCCAACATCTCGGGGTCAGCCAGGCGTCAGTGGAACTGCGTGGCCGTCATGATCCCGGCCAGGATCAGGCCGAGACCGAGCAGCAGGTACCAGTTGTTGGTGTCGCCCGGCATCAGGCCGAGGTAGTTGAGGAAGATCACGGCCGCCCCGAGGCCCAGGAAGGTGAACATGAGGATCGGCACCCAGATCGGGCTGACCTTGACCTGGCGGGGAACCGGCGGGGTGTAGCGGCTGCTCGGGTCGGCGGCCTCGCCCGACGGGCGGGTCCCCTTCGGGGTGACACGGCCGGCCGGCACCCGGCGCTTGGCCGGCTTCTTCTTCGCCATCGGCCCCGACCCTAGGCGCTGCGCCCATTTCGGCCGAAGCCGGCGGTGCGGCTCCGTAACCTGTCTGCGGTGCGACCCCGGGTGCTGGTCATCGACAACTACGACTCGTTCGTCTACAACCTCGTGCAGTACCTGGGCGAGCTCGGGGCCGACCCTGTGGTCCACCGGTGCGACGCCCTAACCCTGCCCGAGATCGAAGCGCTCGAGCCCGACGCCGTGCTGATCAGCCCGGGCCCGGGGCGGCCCGAGGACGCCGGCGTGTCGAACGAGGTGATCACCACCTTTGCCGGGCGCCGCCCCGTCCTCGGCGTCTGCCTCGGCCACCAGTGCATCGGCCAGGTGTATGGCGGTGACGTGGTGCAGGCGCCGGCGATCATGCACGGCAAGACCTCGGCGATCCACCACGAGGGCGCCGGCGTCTTCGCGGGGCTTCCCACCCCCCTCGAGGCCACCCGCTACCACTCGCTGGTGGTGGACGCCGGCACCGTGCCCGCCGTCCTCGAGGTGACCGCTCGCACCGACGACGGCGTGGTCATGGGGCTGCGCCACCGCGAGCACGACGTCGAAGGGGTGCAGTTCCACCCCGAGTCCGTGCTGACCGAGCACGGCCACGGCCTCATCCGCACCTTCCTCGACCGGGCGGCCAGCACCGTCGGCTGACCGCGACCCGGCGTCAGGTCGGTTCGGCCGGAGCTGACGTCGGCGGTGGCGGCACGGTCGGGTCCGGTTCGTCGGTGGGCGCCAACGGGACGAAGGTCGTCGCGGTCGGCGCCGGCACCACCCGGATGATCACGACCGAGCCGACTGGTGCGGCGGTCTCCGCCGGCGGGCTCTGCTCCCAGATCTGGCCCTCCGTGAACTGCCCGGTCTCGTCCTCCCGCTGCTCCACCTGCACCACGAAGCCCGCCGCTTCAAGCGCTTGGGTGGCCGCGAACACGTCCTGGCCCAGCACCCCCGGCACCTGCGCGGTCTCGGCCCCGGCGCTGACGATGATGACCACGAACGATCGCTCGTCGGCCTCGGTCCCCTCCGCCGGGTTCTGCCGGATGACCACGTCGACCGCCACCTCGGCGCTGGCCTCCTGGCGGACCCGGACGCGGAAACCGGCCCGCCGGAGCTGGTTGGTGGCCGCGTCACGATTCTCCCCGACGACGTCGGGAATCGTGAGGGTCCTCGTGTCCTGCTCGTCGTCCAGGAGCGTGGACAGGTACCAGAGCCCGACGGCGAGCCCGGCCATCACCAGGATCATGAAGAGGATGAAGAACCCGGTCCGGCGCGGGGGCTCGACGTAGCGCCCGTCCTCGAAGGAGCCGAAGTCGACGTCCTGGGCGGGCGGGGGGGTGCTCACGGGGGCCACGACCACCGGGGCCACGGGGGCCGGCGGCGGGGTGAGCTTGTGGCCCTCACGGAACCGCCGGAGGTCGGCCCGGAGGTCGTCGGCCGACGGGTAGCGGTGCGCGGGGTCCTTGGCCAACAGCTTCATCGTGATGGCGTCGATCTCCCGGGGGAGCTCCGGATCGTCCTCCACGACCCGGACGGGCTGCTCGTGCACCTGGGCGTAGGCGATGGCGCCCGGATCGTCGCCCACGAAGGGCGGGTGGCCGACGAGCATCTCGTAGAGCACGATGCCCAGCGAGTAGAGGTCGCTGCGGGGATCGACCGGCTTGCCCTGCGCCTGTTCGGGCGAGAAGTAGGTGGCGGTCCCCATGACGATCCCTGCCTGCGTGAGATCGCTCTCGGTCCCCGAGAACACGCGGGCGATGCCGAAGTCGGCGACCTTGACCTGGCCGTCCTTGGACCACAGCACGTTGCCGGCCTTGATGTCGCGGTGGACCATGCCCTCGCGATGGGCAGCGCCGAGGGCGGCGGCGATGTCGCTGGCGACGTCGGCGGCGCGATCAGGGTGCAGTCGCCCCTCAGCCCGCAGGACCTCGGCCAGCGAGCGGCCGTCCACGTACTCCTGGACGATGAAGTAGTCGCCGCCCTCCTCGAAGTAGTCGTAGACGGCGACGATGTTGGGGTGGTTGAGCCGGCCCGCGGCCTGCGCCTCACGCCGGAAGCGCTCGACGAAGGACGGGTCGACCGCCTGCTCGGCGGCGAGCCGCTTGAGGGCCACGGGGCGGTCGAGGAGCTGGTCGTGAGCCAAGAAGACCTCGGCCATGCCCCCCTTGCCGATGGACTGCTGGAGGGCATACCGGTCCCGGTAGACGGGCGCGTCCGGGCTGGTCACGGCGCCACAGGGTACTGAGGGCGCTCGGATCGGCTGGGGTTCAGGCCAGCGCCGCCTGGATGATGGCCGCGGCGACCGGCCCGGCCTCGCTGTTGCCGGTGGCCTCGCTGCCCTGCCCGGGGATCCCCTCCACCAGGACGGCGACGGCGATCTCGGGCTCGCCCCCCTCGGGGCCGGCCCACGCGATCATCCAGGCGTGAGAGCTCGGTGGATCGGTGCCGAGCTGCGCCGTGCCGGTCTTGGCGCCGACGTCCAGGCCGGGGATGTTCATCGTCGAGGACGCCGTGCCACCGGTGACGACCCCGCGCATGGCCTCCCGCATGGTGGCCGCATCCTCGGCGCTGATCGGCTCGCGCCAGGGCTCCGGCTCGTAGGTCTCCACCACCTCGCCGTCGCCGTCGCGCAACTCGTCGACGACGTAGGGGGCCATGGTCACCCCGTCGTTGGCGATGGTGGCCGCCACCAGGGCCATCTGCAGCGGGGAGGCCTGGACGTCGAACTGGCCGATCGCCGACTGGGCCAGGGCCGGGGTGTTGTCGGTGAAGTCGGTCGGGAAGCTGGACGCCACGGGGTCGGGCAGGTCGAACGGCGGCTCCTCGTTGAACCCGAACGCCTCCGCGCCCTCGATGGTCCGGTCGGCCCCGAGGGTCTCGACCGCCATCCGGGCGAAGGACGTGTTGCACGACTCCGCCAGGATCGTGAAGAGCGTGCCGCCGCAGGTGTGGGAGTTGGTCAGCGGCCGTGTGGTCTGGGGCGGCGTGTAGGAGGACTCCACGGGGTACGACGGGGACTCCGGGCTGACCACTCCGAACTTCAGCCCGCTCGAGCCCACGACCGTCTTGAAGGTGGACCCCGGGAAGAAGCGGTCCTGGTAGCTGGTGGCGATGAGCGGCGAGTCGGGGTCGTTGGGCGCCAGCAGCCGGCGGTTGGCCCGCACCTGCTGGAAGTCGTGGCCCGCCAGCAGGTTGGGGTCGTAGGAGGGGTAGTCCCACAGGGCGAGGACGGCGCCGGTCCGGGGATCGATGGCGACCACCGCCCCCCGCCGCTGGCCGAGCTGCGTCCGAGCCAGCTCCTGGAGGTCTGCCCGCAGCGTGGTCCGGAGGTCGCCGACCTGATCCTCGCCGACGAAGAGGTCGGCGAAGCCCCGGAGCTGCTGCTCGGCGGTGTCGCCCACCAGCTCCTCCTGGAAGGTGCGCTCGAGGCCGGTGGCCCCGAACTCGAAGGAGAAGTAGCCGGTGACGGCGGCGAAGAGGTCGTTGGTCGGGTACTGCCGGAGGTACTCGTACTCGTCGTCGACCTTGACCGACTCGGCGATGACGGTGCCGTCGGCCGTGGTGATCGTGCCCCGGTTGCGGGCGTAGTCGATCCGGATGACGTCGATGTTCTCGGGCCGCTCGTTGAGGGCGTCGGCGTCGAAGACCTGGATGTAGTTGAGCATCCCGAACACGGCGAGGTAGCAGACCGTGAGGGCGATGCCGAGGCGGCGGATGCGGGCGTTCACATGCTCACTCCCCCGCTCGCTGTGTGGCGCGGACCGTCTGGCCCCGACGACCATCCCGCTCGGCCTGGCGGCGCGTCGTGTCGTCGGAGATGCGCATGAGGAGGGCCAGGATCACGTAGTTGGCGATGAGTGACGAACCCCCGTACGAGACGAACGGCAGGGTCACACCGGTCAGCGGGAGCAGCCGGGTGACACCGGCGATGATGATGAACGCCTGGATGCCGAGCAGCGCGGTGAGCCCGGCGGCCAGCAGCTTCTCGAACGAGTGCTCCGCCGCCACCGCGATGCGCAATCCGGACCCGACCAGCAGCAGGAAGCCGACCAGGATCAGCGAACCCCCGAGCAGACCCAGCTCCTCGCCGATGACGGTGAAGATGAAGTCGGTCTCGACGGCGGGGAACCGGTCGAAGCGACCCAGGCCCGGGCCCGTCCCGGACACCCCACCGAGGGCGAGGCCGAACCAGCTGCGGCAGATCTGCTGGCCCTCGGCGAAGCACACGTCCCACGGATCGAGCCAGATGTCGACCCGGTCCTGGACGTGGCTGAAGGTCCGCCAGGCGAAGTAGGCGCCGCTGGCGAAGAGCGCGGCACCGACCAACAGGTAGCTGCCCCGTTGCGTGGCGATCCACAGCATCACCACGAACACGGCGAAGAAGAGCAGTGAGCTGCCGAGGTCCTTTTGGAAGAAGAGGACGAGGAGGGAGAAGCCCCAGGCCAGCAGCACCGGGGCGAGGTGCTTCGGCTCAGGCAGGCGGACGGGCCCGACTCCCCAGGTGGCGATGCTCAGCAGCTCGCGCTTCTCGACCAGGTACGAGGCGAAGAACAGGGCGAGGAGGACCTTGGCGAACTCGCCGGGCTGGAAGTTGACCGCGCCGAAGGAGACGAAGATGCGGGAGCCGTTCACCTCGTTGCCCACGATCGGCAGGAGGGGCAACAGAAGCATGCCGACGCCGAGAGCCAGGATCGTGTAGCGGTAGCGGTCGAGGTCTCGGACCCGCCGCACGACGACGAGCGTGGCGATGAACGCCCCGATGCCCACCGCGGTCCACGTCGCCTGGAGCCCGGCGAGGTCCTCGTTGAGACGGGCGATGAAGACGTACCCCAAGCCGTTGAGCAGGGCGGCGATGGGCAGGAGGGTCCCGTCGGCGTCCGGCGCCCAACGGCGTGCCGCCAGGTGGGCGGCGATGAGCAGGACGAGGATGAAGACGAAGAAGGGGACGATGTTGGCCGGGATCGTCGCGTTCTGACCGACCGACGCCAGGGCGTAGGTGGCTCCGACGGCGACGACGGCGAGGATGATGAGACCGAGCTCGGTCCTGCGCCGGGGGGCGGCCAACATCCTCAGGGCTCCTGTTCGCGACAACGGCGCGGGCCGACGGATCGACCTGGCTGCGCTGGCGCCTCGACGACGCGTTCCGGCTTCAACGGCCGCGCCCGCTCAGCGGTTCCCGGCCGAGACCTGGTCGATCTGGGCCCGGAGGTTCTCGACGTAGCGCTCGGCATCATCGAGCGTGGCCTGGTCGACGCCCTCCTCGAGGTCGGACACCTCGGCTTCGGGGACGTCCTCGGCGGCGATGTCAGTGCGCTGCTCGACCGTGGGGTCCAACCACAGGAAGCCACCGGGGCGCCCCTTGAAGATGACCACCTGCTCCTGGTCGAACGTGACGAAGTAGGTGTTGCGGGCGTACCAGCCGAGCGCACCGACGACCACGCCGACGAGCAGGAGCAGGGCGAGGATGAACACGGCGACTCTCCACGTGAAGCGGCGGCTGCGAGGCTCGTCGTCCTCGGCCACCTCCTTCGCGGCAGGCCCGGCGTCGCCCCGGTCGCCGTCGCCGTCGAACACCGAGGCTTCGACCGCCGCGTGGGGCGCCGTCGACAGCGTCGACTCGGGCGGGTCCCCACCTTCGTCGAGGGCGACCACGTCGACGACGACCGCGGTGATGTTGTCGCGTCCGCCCCCCTCGTTGGCCAGCCGGACCAGCTCGCGGGCGGCGTCGGTCGGGTCGGCCAGCCGCCGCAACGTGGCCACCATGCGGTTCTCGTCCACCTCGTTGAACAGGCCGTCGCTGCAGATGAGGAAGCGGTCGCCGACGATCGGCTCGATCTCCCACGAGTCGACGGCCACGGCGGCGTCGATGCCGAGGGCGCGGGTGAGGATGTTGCGCTGGGGGTGGGACTCGGCCTCCTCCGCCGTGATCCGACCCTGGCGGACGAGGCTGGCCACGAGGCTGTGGTCGTCGGTGAGCTGTTCGAACTCACCGTCGTGGAGGCGGTAGAGCCGCGAGTCCCCGACGTTGACGATCGCCAGGCGCTTGCCCTCGTCGGTGTCCACGTCGGCCAGCGCCGTGAGCGTGGTCCCCATGCCGGTGAGCTCGGGGTCGCTCCCGGCCTTCTCGTAGACGGCCTGGTTGGCCGAACGCACGGCCTCGACCAGGGTGATCGTCGATCGGTCGCCGTAGGTCTCGTTGAGCACCGACAGGGCCAGGGCCGAGGCCACCTCACCGCCCTGGTGGCCGCCCATCCCGTCGGCCACGGCGTAGAGCTCGCCGTCGCGGACGTAGTGGCTGTCCTGGTTGTTGGACCGCACCCGACCCACGTCGGTCGCCGTGCCGGCAGCGAACCGGGTCATGCCAGTTCCATGACCGTGTTGCCGACCTGCAGGCGGTCACCGCGCTTCATGACGATGGCGCCGGTGACCCGGGTCCGGTTCAGGTAGGTGCCGTTGGTCGACCCGAGGTCCTCGACCAGGAATTGGCCGTCCCGCGCGAAGACGCGCGCGTGCAGCTGGGACACGTAGGTGTCGTCGAGGGTCACCTGGCAGCCCGCGGCGCGACCCACCGTCAGCTCCTGGCCGAGGGGGAAGGTGCGCCCGCGCTGGGCCACCGGCTCGACCACCAGCAGGTGCGGCTCACCGGACTTGCGGGCCTTGCGGGACGGCGACGCCTGACCCACGGCGGTCGCGGCCTGGCGCCGGCTGGAGACCTTGGGCCCCCGGAGCTCGGCCCAGACGGCCCGCAGCACGCGCAGGAAGAAGAGGTAGAGCAGCGCCAGGAGCGCGAACTTGAGGATCGTGAGGAGCTGCTCGGACACCTACGACGCCTCGAAGATCATCCGGGTGTTGCCGATCAGGATCTCGTCGCCGTCGCCGAGGACCTGCTCGGCGACCCGGAGGCCGTTGACCCGAACCCCGTTGGTCGAGTTGAGGTCGACGAGGACGTAGCCGGTCCCGTGGGGGCGGATCTCGGCGTGGCGGCGACTGACGTTGGTGTCGTGGAGCTGGATGTTGCACTCCGGTGCCCGGCCGACGACCACCGGCTGCTCGCCGAGCACGATGCGCTGGTTCGTCGGCAGCAGGAGCGATCCCGCCCCCACGCCCCCGGTCCCCTCGATCAGCTTGCTCTCGATCTGGAAGGTCCCGGTGCGCAGCTTCTCCCACGGCGTCAGCTCGACCCGGACAGGGCCGACGAAGCCGTAGGCCTCGTCCCGAGCGTGCTCCCGAGCCGCCTCGCACAGCTCGAGGACGAGGGCCTGCTCCATCTGCGCGAAGCGCTCGTGGTCGCCCGGGCTGAGCCAGATCGTGAAGTCGTTCGGGACCACCACCCGGCCGTTGACGTCGACCGAGCGGTTGGCGTCCATGTCCCGGGTCAGCCGGCGACCGACCTCGACGGGACGGAGGCCGCTGCGGAACACGCGGGAGAACGTGCCTTCGACCAGGTTCTCGAGTCGGCGCTCGAACCCCTTCAGAACCACGCAGAGAACATAGGCGCTACCGTCCCGGCTTCCCCCGGGAGGCAGGTTGTCCGATCCGTTCGATGAAGCCGACGCGCCTCGGCGGGAGTGGACGGCGTGGGACCGCCGCCGCATCGTGCTCGCGGCGGCTGTCAGCCTCGCCCTTATCGGCTTCCTGTGGTACCAGGGCCTGTCGAGCGGCAGCGACGACGACGAGGACGCCGGCCCGGTCGGGGCCTGGCCGGTCAGCGACACGGCGGTGAACGACGTGCCCCGGGATCTGCTGCGGGTGTACCAGGAGGCGGCGACGAACTGCCCGGACCTCCCGTGGCCGGTTGTGGCCGCCATCGGCAAGCTCGAGACCGACCACAACCGGGAGGCCGGCACGTCCAGCGCCGGCGCGCGGGGCCCGATGCAGTTCCTGCCCGCGACCTGGGAGGAGTTCCAGGCCGACGGCGACGGCGACGGCGTCGCCGACATCGACGACGAGGACGACGCCATCTACGGCGCCGTCCGGCTGCTCTGCGCCGAGGGCGGCGGCGATCCGGCGACCCTCCAGGCGGCGATCCTCGCCTACAACGACTCCGCCGAGTACGTGGCCGAGGTGCTCGAGGTCGCCCGCAGCTACACGACGGGAACGATCGAGGCCCCATAGCCGAGCACAGATAGGCTCACCCCTCCACTCGGGCGAGTGGCGGAATTTGGCAGACGCGCAGGATTCAGGTTCCTGTGTCCGAAAGGACGTGGGGGTTCAAGTCCCCCCTCGCCCACCATCCGTCCGCAGGCCATGCCCCCACGCGAAGAGGACGACTGATCGTGCTCGGCGTCAGCAGCTACCCACAGGACTTCATCGACGCCTGCCGGGCCCGGATCGACGACCAGCTGGCCGGCTATGACGCCTTGGCCGGCGGCGCCAACGCCGAGTTCGACCGGGAGTTCTTCCGCAACCTGGTCCTGGTGCTCGACCACTCCTTCATGCACCGCCTGCGCGGCCAGGAGGGCAAGGACGGGAACCCCATGAACGAGGTCCGGCTCCTCGTCACGTCGATCCTGGAGAACGACGGCCGACTCGTGGCCGACAAGCAGATCAAGCTGAAGCCCGAGTCGTCGGTCCTCGGCCTCTCGGTCGGCGACGAGATCGTCATCGGCCGTGACGACTTCGCGCGGCTGGCCGACGCCTACTTCAAGGCGATCGAGCAGGCGTTCGGCGGCTGACGAACTTCGATCAGGCGGCCTCGAGGAGGTCGCGGAGGTCGTCCAGGTCGCGTTCGAGGCTGCGCTTGAACCACCAGCCCAGCAGCGGTTGGGCGATGCGGGGGATGCCTTCGGGCTCGACCTCCACGTCGTAGGTGAACACCGCCGAGTCGGGCTCGAGGCCCTCGACGACACGGCGTCGGCCGCGCACCTTGCCACTCGTCCCCGAGCCGGCGAAGCGATAGCTCAGGCCGGGCCCGACCTCGGTGACCACGGTGTCGGTCGTGTACGTGCGACCGGCCAGCTCCAGGACCTCACGGACCCTCGTGCCGACCTTCGGGGCGCCGTCGGCGTCGGGGGTCATCTCCTTGATGCCCTTGCGCCACCGGCGGTCGGTCCCGTAGTCGGTCACCGTGGCCCAGACCTCGGTGACGGGTCGGGCGATCTCGACTCCAGCATGCGTGTGGACGGTCATGGCATTTCTCCTTGCGATCATTTAGCTTGTTAGCAAGATACATCGGAGCTGCCAATGAGTCAAGATGCTTTTCAGCAAGGCACTTCTGCCGAGCGTGACGCCGTCGACGCGATCGTCGAGCAATGGCACCGGGAGCGGCCCGATCTCGACCCGTCGGCCAAGCACGTCACCGGTCGGATCATCCGCCTCGCCGGCCACTTCCACACCGCCTACGGCGAGCGCTTCGCGCCGTTGGGGATCACCGACGGTGACTTCGGGATCCTGGCGTCGCTCCGCCGAGCCGGCACCCCGTTCGAGCTCACGCCCACGGAGCTCACGCGAGCCCAGATGATGACCTCCGGTGGCATGACCGCGGCGGTCGACCGCCTCGAGCGCAAGGGCTTCGTGAACCGCACGCCCAACCCCGCCGACCGACGGGGCAGCCTCGTGGGGCTGACCGACGAAGGTCGGGCGGTCATCGACGAGGCCATGGTCGTGCACGCGGACGCCGAGCAGGCGCTGGTCGCCGGCCTCGACGACGACGAGCGGGCGACGCTCGAGCGACTGCTGCGGAAACTGGTGCTCAGCCTCGAGGACGGTCAGCGGTAACCGGTGACATCCGCGGGCCGGCCGGCGTCCTGGACCTCGACCACGTAGCGCCAGGCATCGGGCTGGCTGCCGTCGACATCGGTGAAGCCGTAGATCGGCGCCAGCTGCCCGCTCGACACCGACTGGCCGTTCCACCGCGCCACGTCGGCGTCGGCGGCGAGCGCGGCCACGGCGCGCCCCACGTACCTCGGCGTCTCGGAGATGGCGAAGTGGGGAGAGCGCTCGGTGGCGTCGAGCCAGTTCGCCTCGGTCACCCCGTAGGCGTCCAGCATCGCCTCGGAACGCAGCCACCCGGGCGTGAGCGAGATCGCCGTCGCCCCGTGGGGCTCGAGCTCGTGGGCGAGCGCGAACGCCATGCGGCCGACGGCGGCCTTGGCCAGGTCGTAGAAGAACGACACCCGGTAGTTGCCGGCGTTGTACTCGTCGGTCCCGTCGTTCACCTCGACGACCAACCCGCCCGGCGTGCGGATGAGCAGGGGCAGGGCGAAGTGGCTGGTGATGGCGTGGGTGTCGACGCCGAGGCGGAGCGTGCGCAGGCCGACGTCGAGCGAGGACTCCCAGACCGTCTTGTCCCACTCCATGACGGTGGCGCCCCAGATGTCGTTCGCCAGCACGTGGAGCGCGCCCTGTTCCTCGTCGATGCGGCGGACCAGGGCCTCCACCTGCTCGGGCACCAGGTGGTCGACCTGGACGGCGATCCCCTTGCCGCCCGCCTCGTCCACGAGCGCGGCGGTCTCCTCGATGGTCTCGGGCCGGTCCATCTCCGACCGCTCGGCGCGGGTGGTCCGGCCGGTCACGTAGACGGTGGCCCCCGCGGCTCCGAGCTCGACGGCGATCCCTCGCCCCGCGCCCCGGGTGCCGCCGGCGACGAGCGCGACCCGGCCGGCCAGCGGTGCTTCCGTCATCCCGACGTCTCCTTGGTAACTGGTGTCTAGTACTTTGCCAGTGACACGCTAGGTTCCGGACCGTCACCAGTCAAGCCCTACTAGGCAGTTACCGGACCCAGGGGTTCCCGGACCGATGAGTTCCTGCGAAGGTGGCGGTCAGACCGGTTACCTACCCTGCGACAAGGAGCGTTCGATGCCTCAGCGTGACCAAGCCCCGGCGGGTGCCCCCTGCTGGATCGATCTCGTCTCGTCGGACCTCGATCGGGCCCAGGACTTCTACGGCCGGCTGTTCGGCTGGACGTCCGAAGCGGGCGGGCCGGAGTTCGGCGGCTACGTGAGCTTCACCAAGGACGATGTGGGCGTCGCCGGCGCGATGCCGAAGACGCCCGACATGGGCGAGATGCCCGATGTGTGGTCGATCTACCTGAGCGTCGACGATGCGGACGCCACCGTCGAGGCCGCCGTGGGCCAGGGTGGGCAGGTCGTCGTACCCCCGATGGACATCACCACCATCGGGCGCATGGCGGTGGTGCTCGATGCGGGCGGGGCCACGATCGGGATGTGGCAGCCCGGCGACTTCCACGGCTTCGGCGTGTTGGCCGAACCGAACACCCCCGGGTGGTTCGAGCTCTTCACCCGGGACTTCGAGAAGACGGTGACGTTCTACGAGTCGGTCTTCGGCTGGAACACCCACGTGGCCGGCGACAGCGACGACTTCCGCTACACGACGCTGGGCGAAGGCGAGGCCGCGTTGGCCGGGGTCATGGATGCCAGCGGGTTCCTGCCTGACGGCGTGCCCGCCCACTGGTCCGTGTACTTCTCGGTCGAGGACACCGACGCCACCCTGCGTCAGGTCGAAGAGCTGGGCGGGGCGGTGGTCATCCCGACCGAGGACACCCCCTACGGGCGGCTGGCCACGGCCGCGGACCCGACGGGCGCCATGTTCAAGCTCATGGGCTGAGCCGGACGAATCGGCCGGGCGGGCCAGCGGCGCTCGACGACCGTCGCGGTGGCGACGGCCGGCGAGGTCAGTCGCTGGCGATGAGGAGGATGTTCAGTCCGACCATCACGCAGAGCAGCACGGCGATGAACAGCAGCGTGACGTGAACGGACCGGAGCCGGTCGGCCATGGCGGTGCTCATTTCCTGATCGGCCGGAGCTTGAGCGGTGTCGGTCATCGCCTTCCCATCGGCAGGTCGCCCCGGCAGCGTGAGCGTTCAGGCCGGCCGGCGGCGACAGACGTGGCCCGAACGGGAGACGGCCACGGGGGGATGCCCCGTGGCCGTCCTCCGGTCAGGCCTGCGGTCAGCAGCTGATGGTGAGGGTGAAGCCGTCGTCGTCGACCATCTCGGTCTGCGTGCCAGCGCTGTTGAAGGTGCGGACCCACAGCCGGGTGGTGCTCGCGGCACTTTCCAGCTCGACGGTGATCTCGCCCGGCCCGGCGCTGCTGGCGGCGTTGTCGTTGCGGGTGGCGACCCAGCCACAGTTCGTCACCGGAGAGGTGAACTCGACCGCATAGACACCGGCCGCGAGGCGCTGCGCGGACACGGCGCCGCGGCCACGGATCAGCGACGTGTTCAGTCCGGCATTGACCTTGGCCCAGCGGGGGCGGGCGTTCACGCCGAGCTGGCCGGCGCCGACGGCGCCGGGCTTGATGTCGATGCCCTGGATGGTGCCGTTGACGATCTTTGCACTGGTGACCGAGTTGTTGGGGACCGACTCGGGCGCGGCTTGAGCGATGCTCAGGCCGCCGGCAACGACGACAGCGGCGATCGTGGCCGCCCCCACCGCGGTGGCGGTCCGGGACGCGGCGGTCTTCAAGAACTGACGGTTCATGCGGTTACCTCCCTTTGAGACGGGTGTGCCTCACCGCCATTCCTAGTCCCACAACCGCCCCCGCGTACTGAGTACTGACTACTCATTTCTGCCGCTGGCCCTCGCCGAGCCTCGTCTATCCTGACGGCGTGCGCTGAGCCCTCGGATTCCCGTGACCCATCCGTCCGTCACCCCCGAGGAGATTCCATGGCCCAGGCGCCTTCCGTCACGGTGTCCGCCCGCGACCTGACCTTGTCGTTCGGGGCGATGACCGTCCTCGACGGCGTGTCCCTCACCCTCGCCGCCGGTGACCGCCTGGGCCTCGTCGCCCCCAACGGGACCGGCAAGTCCACGCTGCTCCGGGTCCTCGCCGGCGACCTGATCCCGGACGGCGGCCAGGTCGCCCTGAGCCCGCGGGACGCCACCGTCGGGCTGCTCGCCCAGGAACCGGAACGACGGGACGACGAGACCGTGCGCCAGGCCATCGCCCGCCGCACCGGGGTCCGCGCCGCAGCCGTCGAGTACGACGCGGCCACGGCGGCAGTTGCGGCCGGCCCCGAGGCCTCCGCCGACCGCTACTCGATCGCCCTGGACCGCTGGCTGGCACTCGGCGGCGCGGACCTGGACACCCGCATCGGTGAGACCTGGGCCGAGCTCGGGCTCACCGATCGGCTCCTCGAGCAGTCCACGGCCACCCTGTCGGGAGGCGAGGCGGCGCGGGTCTCCCTGGCCGCCGTGCTCCTCTCCCGCCACGACGTCCTCCTCCTCGACGAGCCGACCAATGACCTGGACTTCGCCGCGCTCGACCGCCTGGAGGCCTTCGTGCTCCAGCGGACGGGACCGCTGCTCCTGGTGAGTCACGACCGTGCCTTCCTCGAGCGGACGATCACGGGGGTCGTCGATCTGGACGAGCACTCGCACGCCACGACTCGCTACGACGGCGGGTGGCTGGCCTATCTCGAGGAGCGCGCCGTGGCCCGCCGTCACGCCGGGGAGGCGTACGACACCTGGTCGGAGTCCCGGACCGACCTCGTGGACCGGGCGCGACGGCAACGCCAGTGGGCGGTGCAGGGGGTGGCAAAGGCCAAACGCAACCCGAAGGACAACGACAAGGCCCAGCGGGACTTCTTCCTCAACCGCACCGAGAAGCAGGCGGGGAAGGTGCGCCAGTCGGAGAAGGCGCTGGCCCGGCTGGACGCAGAGGCGCCGGACAAGCCGCGGACGAGCTGGGACCTGCGGTTCGAGATCGCCGAGGCCGGTCGCAGCGGCCAGCTCGTCGCCGCGCTCGACCGTGCCGTCGTCCGTCGCGGCGACTTCACCCTCGGCCCGGTCGACCTCGACATCGCCTGGGCCGACCGGGTGGCGATCACCGGTCCCAACGGCGCGGGCAAGTCCACCCTGCTCGATGCCCTCCTCGGTCGGCGGCTGCTCGACGAGGGTGAGCAGCGGCTGGGCCCGGGGGTGGTCGTGGGCGAGGTCGACCAGGGTCGGCATCTCCTCGACGGCGATCAGCGCCTGCTCGATGCCTTCCAGACCGCGTCCGGCCTGGACTCGACGGAGGCGACCCGGACGCTGTTGGCCAAGTTCGGCCTGAGCGCCGACCACGTCCTGCGCCCCGGCCGCTCCCTCTCGCCCGGCGAGCGCACCCGTGCCGTCCTGGCCCTCCTCCAGGCCCGAGGCGTGAACTGCCTCGTGCTGGACGAGCCGACCAACCATCTCGACCTGCCCGCCCTCGAGCAGCTCGAACAGGCCCTCGAGTCGTTCACTGGCACCGTCCTGCTGGTGTCCCACGACCGCCGGCTGCTCGACACCGTCCGCACGACCCGCACGGTGCGGGTCGACGCCGGCCAGGTCACCGCCGACGGTCTGGTCGGCACACCAAGGGGGTAGGCCGTCCCCCGATCCGGTGAGAGGGGCGCGCATGAGCGGCGACGACCGTATGGCGAACGGGACGGACGAAGGCGAGACCGAAGAACAGCGGGAGCGCTACCGCGAGCTGCTCGAGGAGCTGCGGACGGTCATGCCCGGCACGCAGGTGCTGTTCGCGTTCCTGCTGACCGCCGTGTTCAGCGACCGCTTCCGCGACCTCGACCTGCTCGGCAAGCGGACCTTCGCGGCCGCCCTGCTGCTGGCCGCGCTCGCCGCGGTCACGCTCATGGGCCCGGCGGCGTTCCACCGCATGTCGAAGCCGGGCAAGCGCCCGGAGCGCCTCACGGTCAGCATCGTGCTCCAGATCGCCGGGATGGCCCTGCTGCTGACGTCGATGACCCTCGTCATCTTCGTCGTCGCCCGCCTCATCTTCAACGACACGGCCGTCGGCGTGCTCTTCGGCGCCACGGTCGCGGCGGTCGGGATCGCCATCTGGTACGTGATGCCCCGGCTGGCGGGGATCAACCGGCTCGACTGACCGCTCAGATGATGTTCTTCGGTGGGAAGTCGCGGAACGACCGCAGGTGCTCGCCGATGCCCGAGAGGAAGGCCTCGTTGTAGGCCAGCTTCCGGGTGAGGTAGCTGTGCTGCTCCTTGGGGTCGAGGTAGAGGTTGTAGAGCCGGGCGTACGTGTAGCTCTGGTTGATGCCGGTGAAGCCGCCCGGCCCGGCGACGTCGGTGTCGTCGTCACTGGTGGAGGCGAGCATGAACTTGTACTCCCCCGCCCGGATGGCCGACAGCGTCGTCAGCAGCCAGTACCAGACGTACTTGCGGTTGGACAGGCCGTCGGGGTCGAACAGGAACGACGCCTGGTCGACCCCGTCGATGAAGCGGTCGTCGGGGATGCGCTCCTCCGCTCCGGCGAGGGCGAGCATCGTGGGCAGGAGGTCGGTGAAGCTGAAGAGGCCGTCGCTGGCCCGCTCCGGCTCGATCATGCCGGGCCAGGTGAGGATCCCCGGCACCCGCACCCCACCCTCCCACGTCGAGCCCTTGGCCGAACGGAACGGCGTGAAGGCGGCATCGGGCCAGTTCTCCATGTGGGGTCCGTTGTCGGAGGAGACGAAGATGATCGTGTCGTCGGCCTGCCCCGTCTCCTCGAGCACGGCGACGAGCCGACCGACGATGTCGTCGAGCTCGATGATCGTGTCCTTGTACGGGTGCTTGGCCGGTGACGATCCGAGGAAGCGCTCGTGGGGGTAGTTGTCGAAGTGGGCGCCCCGCGTGCCCAGGTAGCAGAACCAGGGCTGGTCGCCGGTTCCCATCCGGCGCACGAAGTCCTCGGTGTAGGTGCACCACTTCTCGTCGAGCAGAGACAGGACCGGGATGGTGACCTCCTCCACCTCCTCGACCTCACCGCCTCGCTCGGCGTGCACGAAGCACCGGTTGAAGGGCATGTTCTTCACCCACTCGGTGCGGGCGTCGGAGTACACGACCTCGGGGAAGAAGTGCGGGTCCCGCCACTCGCTGTACATGTCGGACACCGAGAGGAAGCCGTAGAAGTCGTCGAAGCCGACGTGCTGGGGCTGGGACTCGACGTTCTCGCCCAGGTGCCACTTGCCCACCGCCTGGGTGACGTAGCCGGCGTCGGACAGCAGCTGGGCGAGGGTGATCTCGCCCTGGAGCCCGCCGCGCTCGCCGTACATGGGCGGTCGGTGCAGGCCGTGGCGCATGGGCAGGCGGCCGGTCAGGAGTGAGGCGCGGCTGGGCGTGCAGGACGGCTCTGAGTAGCAGGACGTCAGCAGCAGGCCCCGACGCGCCAAACGGTCGATGTTCGGCGTCGGCGCGCCGACCGCCACCCCGCCGCCGTAGCAGCCGAAGTCCCCCCAGCCGACGTCGTCCATGAGGATCACGAGCAGGTTGGGGCCGCGGCCCCCGCGTCCTTCTCGGTAGGTGGCGAGGCGCGCGTTCGCCGTCGCCACCTGGTCCTGGTGGACGAACTGGCGCTCCCGGTTGTCGGCGACGCGTGTGGTCGGCGAGGAGATGGGGTCGAAGTCGGTGACCGTCACGGCGCCCGAAGCTAGGCGCGGTCAGTCGGCGAGATGACCGATGACCCACTCTCTCGACGGTTCGTCGTCGATGTCGTCGGACATGAAGCGGGAGAAGACCGCGTCGGCCTCGGCGTCGGTGCCGAGGTCCAGCTCGCCCGAGGCCAGCCAAACCGTGCTGGCCTCCGCCTCGACCTCGAGACGAGCCTCCTCCCGCAGGCGCCGGGCCCGCTCCTCGGCCCGCAGGGTCAGGTGCTCGGCCTCACAACGAGCCCGCTCGACGAGGTGGTCGGCCCGGACCTGGACCTCGGCGACCGTCGTCGCCACCGTGGCCTCGGCCGCGGCCAACGCATCCTCGAGCCGGCGACGCTGGGACTCGGCGGCGCGAGCGCGCGCCTTCCACTGCCGGGCCTCGGCCACCAGCGCGACGTTGGCCTCCTCGGCCCGACGCATGCGGTCGGCCAGCGTCATCAGGCGCTTGCGGGCCGAGGCCAGCAAGGCGTGGACGTCGGCGGGGTCATAGCCGTGACACGTCACGCGGAGCTGTGGCGCCGCAACTTCCTTCGTGCGGGTCTCGGTCATGGTGGCGGCCATCGGCCACACCTGCCCTTTCGACCCACTTCCCCGCCGCACAGTCCACTCCAGGACCGGGCCGGGCGTCAAGAGGGCACCGGATCGGGCGGCACTACCGTCTCGCCATGACCGCATGGACGCCGGTGCCCGTCGGCGGGGCGCCGTTGCCCTACGGGCTCGACGGCCTGGCCCGGGCCCTACGGGTCCTCCTCCTGCTCGCCGCCGTCCTGTCCGCCGCCCTGGCCTTCCTCGCCGTGCGCATGCGCTCGGCGCTCGAGGACGTCGATCGCACGGCCGTCGTGGTGGGCGAGGAGGCCAACGACGCGGTCGACGCCTTCTTCGGCGGCTGCAGCGTCTTCTTCCTCGCCGTCGCGGGCATCGGCGTGCTGTTCGTGACCTGGATGTGGCGGGCGGCCCGGAACAACGAGAGCCTCGGACGGCCCGGAGCGCTCCACCCGGCCTGGGCGGTGGGGGGCTGGTTCATCCCGCTCGGGAGCCTGGCGCTGCCGGCCATCCAGATCCAGCAGATCTGGCGGGGCGCGGACCGGAGCGTGCCCCGCCACGACCCGGGCTGGCGCCGGGCCCGTTCCAGCCCCCAGGTGTGGGCCTGGTGGGTGGTGTACGTGGTGGCGCAGGTGCTGACCTTCGTCGGCTTCTCGTTCTTCGGCGACGCCGACGACGGCACGGTCGCCGCGCTCGTCGACCGCCTCGACGACGTCCGGGTCGGCGTCACCCTGTTCGTGGTCGGCCAGGTGTTCATGATCGTGGCCGCCGCGCTCGGGGCCGCCGTGGTCGTCGGCCTCTCTCACCGTCAGCAGGAGGCGGCGGAGATCCTCGGCGTCGCCGGTCCCGCTCCTGCGCCGGCGGTCGCACCGCCGGCCTGGCACCCGGACCCGACCGGTCGCTTCGACCACCGTTACTGGGACGGAGCTGTCTGGACGGAGCACGTGTCCCGGGCCGGCCAGGCCCAGACCGACCCCGTGGAGCCGGCGTAGCAGCACCACGCTGCCCGCGGCGCGGCTAGGTGCATTTTCCCCCTATTCGGTGGTCGCTCGGGCCGTGCGAGACTGCTTTCACGACGACACCGAGCGGTCATCCCGAAGCGGTGACCCGCACGACGGACGCTCCGGCGGCCGAGCTGGCCGGTGCGGCCCTTGCGGTGGCCCGCCGCTTCGCCGCCGGGGCGACGATGTGGTGCGTAGCCCCGGAGTTCCCGGCCCACGCGCGCCACGTCGCGGTCGAGTTCGTCCACCCGGTCGTGGTCGGCAAACGGGCCCTTCCGGCCGTTGCCGTAGAAGGCCCCGACATCGTGTCGGCCCTGCGGACGTCGGTCCGGCCCGGCGACATCCTCGTCGCCATCGCCACGGCCCGAGAGCCGATGGTGCCGGATCTCATCCAGCGGGCCGCGGCCTGGGGGGCACTGACCGTGTGGATCGGCGTCGGCGATCGCCCCGAGGCAGTGCCGGATCACCTGCTCTGGACCCAAGGGGCCGATCCCCTCCTGGCCCATTCCGGGCGCGCCGTCCTGACCTATCACGTGCTGTGGGAGATGACCCACGTCTGCTTCGAGCACCCGGGCCTCCTAGGGGAGACGGACGCCCCCGGCCGGGACGAGGTCTGCATCACGTGCTCGGACGAGGGGCGACTGGCCGAGGTGCGTCAGGTCCTCGCCGACGGCATGACCGTTGTCCGTACGGCCGACGGCGACGAGGAGATCGACACCACCCTTGTGGGCTCGGTGGCCGTCGGCGACCTCGTGCTGGTCCACGCAGGAACGGCCTTGGCTCCGGTCGACAAGCCGGGTCGGCGGCCATGAGCCCCGAATCGACGGACTTCCTCTATCCGTTCATCGAGGGGGACGAGCACGATCGCGGCGGCCTGCTCCTGGATCTCCAGGCGTCCGCCGAAGCCAAGATCGCCGAGAGCGAGCGGCTGCGGGACGAGACCGTCGCCGATTGGTCCCCGGCGCTCGACGAGATCGCGGCGATGATCGCAGCACGGTCGCAGGTCGGTGGTGTGGTCTTCACCTTTGGCAACGGAGGGAGCTCGACCGACGCCCAGGGGACGGCGGCCTTGTTCGCCCGCCCGCCGATCGGTCTCCCCCTCGCGGCCCGTTGCCTCAACGAAGATCCCGCCGTGCTCACCGCACTTGGCAACGACATCGGCTTCGACCTGGTCTTCTCGCGTCAGCTCATCGCCCACGCCGCCCGCGGCGACATCGCCATCGGGTTCTCGACCAGCGGGGACTCGACCAACCTCTTGCAGGCGTTCCATGAAGCGCGGCGCCTCCACCTCTCGACGGTGGCCTTCACCGGCGCCGGTGGCGGCCGCTGTGCGGCGAGCGCCGACGTGGACCACTGCCTCATGGTCCCGTCCGACAGCGTGCACCGCATCCAGGAGACCCAGGCCGAGCTGGTGCTCGAACTGTGGCGCCGGGTGCAGGTCCAGCTCGAACGCGCGGTGCCCGCCGCACCGACATGACCGACGCGGAGGTCCCCGGGGGTCGCGAGGCGGTCGTTCTCGACCGGATCGAGGCCTTCCGCCGGCGACGCCCCCGCTTCCGCGACGAGGTGGTGACCCTCGCCCACGGCGCCGGAGGGAAGGCGTCCGCCGCGCTGGTCGACGCGGTGTTCCTGGAGGCGTTCGCCGACGAGCCGCCGGACACCCTGCCCGACGGCGCGGTGCTGGTGCTCCCGTCGGGTGAGCGCCTGGCGTTCAGCACTGACTCGTTCGTCGTGAAGCCGGTCCGCTTCCCCGGTGGTTCCATCGGCGATCTCGCCGTGAACGGCACCGTGAACGACGTCGCCATGATGGGTGGCCGACCCGAGTGGATATCCGCCGCCTTCGTGCTCGAAGAGGGCCTCGGCATGGACGAGCTCCGGTCCGTCGTCGCCGACATGGCCGCAGCGGCCCGCCGCGCCGGGGTCACCGTCGTGACCGGCGACACCAAGGTCGTGAACGGCGGAGCCGCCGACGGGATCTACATCACCACCGCCGGCATCGGCCGGATCCCCGACGGTCGAGTGCTGGGCCCGGACCGCGTTCGCCCGGGACACCGGGTCCTGGTGTCGGGCACGATCGCCGACCACGGGATGGCCGTGATGTTGGCCCGTGGCGACCTGGCGCTCGAGGCGGACATCGTCTCGGACACCGCACCGCTGACGGAACTGGTCGACGCCTTGTTCGAGGCGGCGCCCGGCCTCGCCTGGCTCCGCGACCCGACCCGCGGCGGCCTCGGCACCGTCGCCAACGAGCTGGCTCGTGACTGCGGGCTCGCGGTGGTCCTCGAGGAATCAGCCCTGCCCATCGATCCCGCGGTCAACGGGGCCTGTGACCTGCTCGGGATCGACCCGCTCTACGTCGCCAACGAGGGGAAGTTGGTGGCCGTCGTGCCCGCCGACGAGGTCGAGGCCGCCCTCGCCGCCCTGCGGTCGCACGCCCTGGGTGCGGCGGCGGCGGAGATCGGCGAGATCGCGGCCGATCCCGAGGGCCTGGTCGTCCTCCGGACCTCGTTCGGAGGCACGCGGATCGTCGACATGCTCGTGGGCGATCCTCTTCCACGGATCTGCTGACCCCGTGCAGATCCGGCAACGCCTCCGGGTCACGGGCACGGTCCAGGGCGTCGGCTTCCGGCCGTTCGTCTACCGCCACGCCGTCCGCCTCGGCCTGCGCGGCACGGTGCGCAACGACCGGTCGGGGGTGATCATCGACGTCCAAGGCGCGCCGGCCGAGATCGACGAGCTCCGGCGGCGGCTCGTCGAGGACCCGCCGCCCCTCGCCCGGGTCGAGGCGGTGGAGGCCACCGACCTGACGTCGTCACCATCCGCGAAGGAGGGCTTCAGCATCGTCCCGAGCGCAGAGGGCGGCCCCGCGTCCGTTCCCGTGAGCGTGGATGCGGCGGCCTGCGCACGCTGCCTGGCCGAGGTCGACGAGCCCGCCGATCGTCGCTACCGCTACCCGTTCACCAACTGCACCGACTGCGGACCTCGGTACACCATCGTGACCGGCGTCCCCTACGACCGCCCGGCCACGACGATGGCGTCGTTTGCGATGTGTGCCCCGTGTCGGACGGAGTACGACGACCCCGGCGACCGTCGGTTCCACGCCCAACCCAATGCCTGCCCGACGTGTGGGCCCCGGCTGCGATGGCTGGCTCCCTCCGGACGGCAACGAGCAGAGGCGGAAGAGGCCCTGGACGCCGCGGCCGCTGCGCTCCGGGCCGGCGGCACCATCGCGGTGAAAGGCGTCGGTGGCTACCACCTCGCGGTGGACGCCACCGACGCCGCGGCCGTGGCTCGGCTCCGAAGGCAGAAGCATCGGGACGAGAAGCCGTTCGCCGTGATGGTCCCGGACCTGGCGGCCGCCCGCCGGCTAGTCGTGCTCGACGCCATCGGGGAGGCGGCGCTGACGTCCCCTCGACGACCCATCGTCCTCGCCGCCCGCCATCCGCACACCGCGGTCGACGAGGCCGTGGCCCCTGGCCTGCCTGACCTCGGCGTGCTGCTGCCTTACACGCCGCTGCACCACCTCCTCCTCGCCGACGTCGACCGGCCGCTCGTGATGACGAGCGGCAACCTGAGCGACGAACCCATCGCCTACGAGGACAGCGACGCGATCGACCGTCTCGGGCCGATGGTCGTCGGCCTGCTCGCCCACGACCGGCGGATCCACATCCGCGCCGACGACTCCGTCGTGCGGTCGGCGCCGGCCCGGACCCAGGTCCTCCGCCGGTCACGGGGGTACGCCCCCGAGCCGCTCCGGCTGCTCGAACCGGCTCGCCGCGAGGTCCTCGCCGTCGGCGCCGAGTTGAAGGCGACGGTGACCGTGGCCAAGGACGACCTGCTGGTCACCAGCCACCACCTCGGGGACCTCGAGCACCCCGCGGCGTACGTCTCGTTCACCCAGGCCATCGAGCACCTCTGCTCGCTGTTCGCCGTCATGCCCGACGTCGTCGCCCACGACCTCCACCCGGAGTACCTCAGCACCAAGTGGGCCCTCGACACCGACCTGCCGACGCTGGGGGTCCAACACCACCACGCGCACATCGCCTCCTGCCTGGCGGAGCACGGGCGTGACGATCGGGTGCTCGGTGTCGCGTTCGACGGGCTGGGTTACGGGTGCGACCGCACGCTGTGGGGTGGTGAGCTGATCGCCGCCGATCTCGACGGCAGCGAACGGCTCGGCCACCTCCGACCCGTCGCCCTGCCCGGCGGGGCGGGCGCGATCCGCGAACCCTGGCGCATGGCGGTGGCCTGGCTGCACGCCACCAAGGGGGCGGCTCGGGCGGCGGAGGAAGGCCGGCGGTTCGACGACCGCGCCGACGCCCTGGTCGATCTGCTCGAAGGCGACCGTTCACCCGTCACCACGAGCGTGGGTCGCCTGTTCGACGCGGTGGCCGCGCTGCTCGGTCTCCGGGCTCGACTGACCTACGAGGGCCAGGCCGCCATCGAGCTCGAAGCGCAGGCCCGAACCGTCGCCCGGGCCGACGCGCCGGTCTACCCCGTGGCGCTGGACCGCGACGACGCCCTGCCGGTGCTCGATCCCGCCCCGCTTCTCGACCGGGTGCTCGTCGAACGAGATCGGGGCACGCCGGTGGCCCTCATCGCGGCAGGATTCCACGAAGGGCTGGGCCGGGGGACGGTCCGGCTGGCCGGCGAGCTGGCTCGCGCCAATGGCCTGGACACGGTCGCCCTGAGTGGCGGGGTCTTCCAGAACCGGCGACTCACCGAGGTCGTCGAGACCGGGCTGCGCCAACTCGGGTTCGAGGTGCTCGTGCACACGCGCGTGCCGCCCAATGACGGAGGCATCAGCGTCGGCCAGGCCGCGATCGCCGCCCGCGCCCGGCGGGTGATGGAGTGACCGACCGCGAGTGGGCCCACGTCGTGTGGGCGGAGGACCGCGCGCTGTTCAAGCGCTGCCGCCGGGCCTGGGACCTGGGGGCTCGCTCACGCCGGAACCTCGAGCCGGCCGTTCAGCCGCAGAGGCCGAGCCTCGAGGTGGCCCTCGGTGAGGCACTGGCCGTCTACTACTTCCCCGGCATGTGGGAGTGGCCCCGCGACGTGGTCGCGCCACTGGTCCGTGAAGCCTTCGTGAAGGCGATGCGGGCGCCGGAGGCGGACGCCGACGCGGTGGACACCGGCCTGGCGACGCTCGAGCAGTACGAGATGTGGGCACCGACCGTGGACCGGTTCACCCCGATCCGGGTCGCCACCGACTTCGAGGTGGAGCTGCCCGAGCCGGGCGACGCCGACTCGACCTTGACGGCCGCCGACGGCAGGCCGATCCACTTCCGCGGCCAGGTGGAGCTCCTGGTGATCGACGATGACGACGTGTACTGGGTCGTCACCCACCGCCTCGCCGACCCCGAGTTCGCCGACCAAGACCTCCTGGTGCTCGACGAGACCTCGGTCACGGCGTGCTGGGCGTGGAGCGCGATTTCCTCGGCATGCACATCGGGGGCACCATCGCCAACGAGCTCCGTCCCGCGGTCGAGCCCACGGACCAGCCGCGTGAGCCGACGTCGGCGGAGTGGCACGGCCGGTCGCCGCCGGAGCCGCCCCGACGGGTCGCCGCCGAGCGCTCGACCACCACGCATCGACGGCTGTACGCCCGACCTCGACGAGAGCCCGACGTGGGCGTGCAGGTGGTGGGTGACGACCGGTTCCGTCGTACGCGCATCCCCCGGTCGCGCGCGGAGCTCGACGCGGCGGCCGCAATCCTCGTCGACGAGGCGAGGGAGATGACCGACGCCGCCATCGCCGTCTACCCCCACCCCACGGCCACCAACTCCGCGCCCTGCCCGTTCCGTGAGCCGTGCATCGCCGAGAGCGCCGGCAACGACCCCGACCCGATCCTCGAGCAGTTCCGCACCCGGCGCCCGGATGCTCAGGTCGGCCGTCTGGGTGGCGTCTCGTGGTCGACGAACCGGGGTGCGGCACCCCCACGGTTCCGGGACGACGGCGGTGACCGGTGAGCCCGGTCGGCGGGTACGTTGCCAATCAACGGGCAACAGGATCGAGAAAGGAGGCCGACCCATGATCGGACGTCTCGTGAAGGCCGCCGTCGTCGCCGGGGTCGCCGCACTGGTCGTGCAGTCCCTGCCCGACATCGCCCGATACCTGCGGATCCGGGAGATGTAACGCCGCATCCCGGCCCCACTTCGCGTTGACACCTCGCTGCCTGACGGCTAGCCAACGGTGTGGGGGTCACCGCCGATGGAGCCCGAGCTCGATGTCGAGACGACGGCACAGCGCCACTCTCGGTTCGAGCTGGCCCCGCCCCGACACTTCCTCTTCCCGGCGATCCTGCTTCTCCTCTCCGAAGAGCCCGGGTACGGCTACGGCCTGGTCAAGGAGCTGCGCGCGTTCCGGTTCGGCTCGGTCGACCGGCCCAGCGTCTACCGGGCCCTGGCCCAGCTCGAGGGCGACGGGCTGGTGGAGTCGTGGTCCGCAACGGCCGTCGCCGGTCAGCCCCGACGGGTCTACGGCCTCACGCCCGACGGCCAGCGGGCCCTGCGTGAGTGGATGGGCGTCATCAAGGAGGAGCGGGTCTGCCTCGACGAGGTGCTGCGGCGGTACCAGGCCACGGGCACCGTGGACGCTGCGCTCGCTGAGGTCGAGGGACAGTGGTCGTCGGTGATCGGACGGGGCTGGTCACCGGTGTCCCCCACCTCGCGCATCCACCGCCGGATGGCCGGTGGTGAGGCGGCCATCCGGGCGGCCCCGCACCGTTCGGTCGAGGGTGCGCCGGTCCGCCGCTTCGCCGTCGACCCCGACCGGTCCGTGCTGCTCATCGAGGCGCGATCGACCGTCGGTCCGATCAGCTTCGGCGCCATGGGTCTCACCGGCGAGCTCCACGCCGCGGTGCAACGAGGGATGCTCGCCACCGACCCGCCCCCGTGCGGCCGGCTCGAGGTCCCGCTCGCTCAGCTCAGCTCGGGCAACAGCCTGTACGACGCCGAGCTCCTCCGGCGCATCGATGCCCGGCAGTTCCCCACGATGTCGATCGACCTCGTCGACCTCGCTCCCGTGGGGACCGACGAGCGCTACCGCCTCAACGGCACCGCCGCCTTCCACGGGGAGAGCCGGCCCGTCGAGGGGACCGCGACCATCGAGGTCCGCGAAGAAGACGACGACACGACGCGGCTGGTGGTCACCGGTGAACAGGCCTTCGACATCCGCGACTTCGACATTGCCTCGCCCACGGTGCTGATGCTGCGGATCTACCCGGACGTCCGGGTCCGCCTGCAGCTCGAAGCCGAGCCGGCGGGCTGAGAGGAGACCAGACCATGGGACTGGTGATGGCGTTCGCCATGGGATACGTGGTGGGGGCCCGTGGCGGCAACGAGGGCCTCGACGAGGTCATCCGGTCGCTCCGGGCGATCCGGGACTCTCCGGAGATGAAGGACCTGGTGGAGGCCGTACGGGCCCACGTCGGTTACACGCTCGCGAGCTGGCCAGCCGGATGGACGACGACGAGCGACTCGACCTGGACCTCGACGGCGAGGGCGACCTGGTCGACCAGGTGCGCCGGCTCACCCAGCGGGACTGACCACCGTCAGGGCGTGACCTCGCGCCCGATCCCGCGGAGCCCGACCACCGTGCCCGCCGAGCCCATCGTCGGTTCCGCCCGCGTGTAGACCCAACGGACGTCGCCGTCGGGGAGGACCACCCGGTACTCGGCCTCGAAGGGATGACCCGAGTCGATCGCCCGGTTGATCGCGTCTCGGACCGCCTCACGGTCGTCGTCGTGGATGCAGCGCAGATGGGCGTCGATCGTGCCGTCGAAGGCCATCGGGTCCCGGCCGTGGATGCGGTGGTGCTCGTCACTCCACTGCACCGAATCGGTGCGCCGGTCCCAGAGCCAGCTCCCCGTCCCGGACAGCCGCTCCGCCTCCCGCAGGCGGTCCTCGACCTCGGCCAGCGTGGCCTGGGCCAGGTGCTGCTCGGTCACGTCGCGGACCACGAGGAGCGCGACCAGCCCATCGGCCTCCCGGTCGACGATCGGCCGGGCCGAGATCGACACCGGAACGGGCATCCCGTCGCGCCGGTCCATCTCCAGGTCGACGTGGTCGACGCCGTCGCCGGTGACCACCGTCTCCAGCAGCTCGGCCAACCCTTCGCGCAGGTGGGCCGGGAAGAGCCCGGCCGACGGCTGCCCGATGATCTCGGCGGCGCGATAGCCGAAGATCCGCTCGGCGCTGCGGTTCCAGGAGAGCACCCGACCCGTGCCGTCCAGGCTCACGATGGCGTCGTCGGAGGCCTCGGTGACGGCGTGGAGCACCTCCTCGGCGACCAACGATTGATCGATGTCTTTGGTCGGGGTGCGTTCCATGGTTCGGAGCCCGGGAGCCGGCGATGCGGAGCCGACCCTATTCGCGCCATTCCCGTCGAGCCGGATGTAGGTGTGGAATGTCCCGATGGACAGGTCGACGGGGCCGCCACATCATGACGCCGTGCCCCGGTTCGAGATCGACGCCTCGCGCTCGCAGTTCTGGGTCACCGCCCAATCGAGCCTGCACCCGATCAATGCGACGACCACCGCGGTGTGTGGGTGGATCGAAGCCGAGGTCGAGGACGGCCGGGTCGACGCCGGCAGCCCGGCCCGCGCCCGGCTCGAGGTCGACGTCGACCCCCTCGCTACCGGCAATCCCCTCTACGACCGAGAGCTGCACAAGCGGGCCGAGGCCGACCGCTATCCCAAGATCGTCGGCGACCTGACCACCCTCTCCGCCCTCGGCGACGACGGCCAATACCGCGTCCAGGGCGACCTCACCTTCCATGGGGTGACCCGATCGGCCGTCGACGACATGGAGGTCCGCATGGTCGACGACCACACCGTCGCCCTCGCCGGGTCCTCCGAGTTCGACATCCGGGACTTCGGGCTGGCGCCGCCCCGGGTGCTGGGGCTCCGGGTGCACCCCGAGGTCACCGTCCGTGTGCGCCTGGTGGCCGTCAGCGGCGGCTAGGTGGCAAAGACACTCATTTACACCCCCGACCCGCGGACGTACAACGACGTGGACGCAGCGCGCGCCGCTTCACGACGACCGGGGGGAAGTCCGTGACCGACACCACCCAGGCCCCGCCCGACGAGGACGTCATCCACATCCTCTGGATCAACGCCGGGCTCAGCTGCGACGGTGACTCCGTCGCCCTCACCGGGGCGACCCAGCCCAGCATCGAGGAGATCGCGCTCGGGGCCCTCCCCGGCCTCCCGAACATCGCGGTCCACTGGCCGCTCATCGACTTCGAGTGTGGGCCCGTGGGTGGGGCCGACGACTTCCTCGAGTGGTTCTTCAAGGCCGACCGGGGCGAGTTGGAGCCCTTCGTGCTCGTCGTCGAGGGCTCGATCCCGAACGAGGCCATCAAGGATGAGGGCTACTGGTGCGGGTTCGGCAACGATCCGAACACCGACCAGCCCATCACGACCAGTGAATGGCTCGACCGCCTCACGCCCAAGGCCTTGGCCGTGCTGGCCGTCGGCACCTGCGCGACCTACGGCGGCATCCACGCCATGGAAGGCAACCCCACCGGGGCCATGGGCGTCCCCGACTACCTGGGCTGGGACTGGAAGTCGAAGGCCGGGCTGCCGATCGTGTGCGTACCCGGTTGTCCGGTGCAGGGCGACAACCTCTCCGAGACCATCCTCTACCTGCTCTACCAGGCCACGGGCCAGGCCCCGATGATCCCCCTCGACGACGAGCTGCGGCCCCAGTGGCTGTTCGGCGCCACGGTCCACGAGGGCTGTGACCGGGCGGGCTACTACGAACAGGGCGACTTCGCCGACGAGTACGGCTCACCCAAGTGCATCGTCAAGCTCGGTTGCTGGGGCCCGGTCGTCAACTGCAACGTCCCCAAGCGCGGCTGGATCAACGGCGTCGGGGGCTGCCCGAACGTCGGGGGCATCTGCATCGGGTGCACCATGCCGGGCTTCCCCGACAAGTTCATGCCCTTCATGGACGAGCCGCCCGGGGCGCGGGTGTCGACCATCGGCAGCGGCCTCTACGGCGGGTTGGTCCGGCCGTTGCGGCGCATGACCCAACGCACCGTCAACAAGGAACCCAAGTGGCGCACGCGGGGATCGAAGCTGACCACCGGGCACACGCCCGGGTGGAAGTAGGGGGACCGACATGACCATCACCACGCCCGAGGCCCAGGGCTCGTCGAACCGTCCCTCCGGGGTCGTCGACATGGCCTGGGACCCCATCACCCGGATCGTCGGAAGCCTCGGCATCTACACGAAGATCGACTTCGGCAAGGGCGAGGTCGTCGACTGCCACAGCACCTCGTCGATCTTCCGCGGCTACAGCATCTTCATGAAGGGCAAGGACCCCCGCGACGCCCACTTCATCACCAGCCGCATCTGCGGGATCTGCGGCGACAACCACGCCACCTGCTCCTGCTACACGCAGAACATGGCCTACGGCGTACGGCCCCCGGCCCTGGGTGAGTGGATCGTCAACCTCGGCGAGGCGGCCGAGTACATGTTCGACCACAACATCTTCCAGGAGAACCTCGTCGGGGTGGACTTCTGCGAGAAGATGGTCGGCGAGACGAACCCCGGCGTCCTCGAGCAGGCCAACCGCACCGAAGCCCCCCACGCGGGCGACCACGGCTACGCCACGATCGGCGACATCATGCGGGCCCTCAACCCCTTCTCCGGGGACTTCTACCGGGAGGCCCTCCAGGTCAGCCGGTACACGCGGGAGATGTTCTGCCTGATGGAGGGCAAGCACGTCCACCCGTCGACCCTGTACCCGGGCGGCGTGGGCACCACGGCCACCATCCAGCTCTTCACCGACTACGTCACCCGGCTCATGCGCTACGTGGAGTTCATGAAGCGGGTCGTCCCGATGCACGACGACCTCTTCGACTTCATCTACGAAGCCATGCCCGGCTACGAGCACGTCGGCGAGCGGCGCATCCTGCTCAACTGCTGGGGCAGCTTCCAGGACCCCGACGTCTGCAACTTCGCCTACAAGGACATGGCCGAGTGGGGTCGGGCCATGTACGTGACCCCCGGCGTCGTCGTCGACGGCAAGCTGGTGACCAACAGCCTGGTCGACATCAACCTCGGCATCCGGATCCTCCTCGGGCACTCCTTCTACGACGACTGGGAGGACCAGGAGATGTTCGTCGACAAGGATCCCCTGGGGAACCCGATCGACCGCCGCCACCCGTGGAACCAGTCCACGCTCCCCCAGCCCCAGAAGCGGGACTTCGACGACAAGTACTCCTGGGTGATGTCCCCCCGCTGGTTCGACGGGACCGACCACCTGGCGCTGGACACGGGCGGTGGCCCGATCGCCCGGCTCTGGTCGACGGCGCTGTCGGGCCTGGTCGACATCGGGTACGTGAAGGCCACCGGCACCAGCGTGCAGATCAACCTGCCGAAGACGGCGCTCAAGCCCGAGGTCAGCTTCGAGTGGAAGATCCCGCAGTGGAGCAACACCATCGAGCGGAACCGGGCCCGGACCTACTTCCAGGCCTACGCCGCCGCCTGCGCGCTGCACTTCGCCGAAAAGGCCTTCGCTGAGGTCCGCGCCGGCCACACCAAGACCTGGGAGTCGTTCAAGGTGCCCGAGAACGCCATCGGCTGCGGCTTCACCGAGGCCGTCCGCGGCGTCCTGTCGCACCACATGGTCATCCGGGACGGCAAGATCGCCAACTACCACCCGTACCCACCGACACCCTGGAACGCCAACCCCCGGGACATCTACGGCACCCCGGGGCCCTACGAGGACGCGGTCATGGGGACCCAGATCTTCGAGGAGAACAGCCTCGAGGACTTCAAGGGCATCGACATCATGCGCACGGTGCGCAGCTTCGATCCCTGCCTCCCCTGCGGCGTGCACATGTACCTGGGCGACGGCAAGGTCCTGGAGCGGGTGCACTCGCCCACGATGGTGAACGACCCGAGCGAGTGATCGGGTCTGAGGACGGGGGAGGGCCCGAACTGCGGGCGGCGGGAGACCGCATCGAGGTGTTGCTCGACGGCCTCCGGGACCGGTTGGAGCTCCGGGACTGGTCCGCGGTCGAGGAGGTCGTCCGCCTCATCACCGACCTCTACGGCGCCGGCCTCGAACGGGCCCTCGACCTGACCGACGACGTCGTCGGCGGGTCCGAGGCCGGGGCCGAGCTCTTCGACCGCCTGGTCGGCGACGACCTGGTGGCCAGCCTCCTGGTCTTGCACGGGCTGCACCCGCACGATCTGGCCACTCGCATCGAGCTCGCCCTCGACGGTGTCCGGCCCTATCTCGCCTCCCACGGCGGCGACGTCCAGGTGCTGGAGGTCGACGACGAGGAGGGCGTGATCCGCCTCCGCCTGATGGGGAGCTGCGACGGGTGCCCGTCGTCGTCGGCGACCCTGCGCTCGGCCGTCGAGGTCGCCATCCACGAGGCCGCGCCCGAGATCGTCACGATCGCCACCGAAGGGGCGGCCGAGGTGTCCCTCGGGGTCGGCCCGGTCGACGTGCCATTGAGCCGGAAGCCGGAGCACGTGTGAACCGCGGCAACGGCCTCGGAGCCGAGGTTCCCGCGGAGCAGGGTGCCCTCCGGATCCTCGAGCGGATCCGGCAGTCCGCAGTCGAACGCCCGACCGAAGAGCGGTGCGAACTGTGCGCCACGCCGATCGGCGAGGACCACCAGCACCTCGTCAACCTCGAGGGTCGACGACTGCTCTGTTCGTGCCGACCCTGCTACCTGCTCTTCGTCGACCGGGGTGCCGGCGCCGGTCGTTACCGCGCGGTGCCCGACCGGTACCTGGCCCTGCCCGGCTTCGCCCTTTCCCAGGCCGACTGGGACGGCCTCCAGATCCCGGTCAGCGCCGCGTTCTTCTTCGTCAACTCGGTCATGGACCGGGTCGCGGCCTTCTACCCCAGCCCGGCCGGGGCGACCGAGTCCCTGCTGCCGCTCGATGCGTGGGACCAGATCACTGCCGCCAACCCGATCGTGGCCACGCTCGAGCCCGATGTGGAGGCGTTGCTCGTCCGTTGGGTCGACGGGGCCGCGGTCTGCTTCGTGGTGCCCATCGACGCCTGCTACGAGCTCGTCGGCCTCCTGCGCACGCGCTGGCGGGGCTTCGACGGCGGCCAGGACGCCCACGCCGCCATCGACGGCTTCTTCGCCGGGCTCACCGAGCGGTCCCACATCGTCCCGCCGGGATCACCGGCATGACCCTCGGCTTCGAGGTCGTCGACGCCCGGGCCGAGCCCCACGCCGCGGTCCCGACGCTGCAGTTCCGCCTGCGGGCGACAGAGACCTCAGAAGCGCCCGTCCACGCCATCGCGCTCCGAGCCCAGCTCCGCATCGAGCCGCAGCGCCGGCACTACTCGGCCGAGGAGGAGGACCGCCTCTACGAGCAGTTCGGGCCGACGCCCCAGTGGGGCGAGTCGCTGCGCCCGTTCCTCTGGACCAACGTCGGGGTGATGGTCCCGGGGTTCACGGGGTCGACCGAGTTCGACCTCCCGGTGGCCTGCACCTACGACTTCGAGGTGACCGCGGCCCGCTACCTCCACGCCCTCGGCGATGGCGAGGTGCCGCTGGTCTTCCTGTTCAGCGGAACGCAGTTCAGCCAGGGCCAGGCCGGGTTCAACGCGCTCCCGGTGGCCTGGGACGTGGAGGCCCCGTTCCGCCTGCCGGTCACGGTCTGGCGGGACGTGATGGACCGCTACTTCCCGAACAGCGGCTGGCTCCGGCTCCACCGGGACACCCTCGACGCCTTGATGCAGTTCCGGGCCCGACAGGCAGTGCCCACCTGGGACCAGGCCATCGAGATGCTGCTCAAGCAGGCCGGGGAAGGGCCATGACCACCGCGACCGACACGTCGGTGTTCGATCGGGCGACGACGATCGCCGACGCGGTCCTCTACGAGGGCTACGTCCTCTATCCGTACCGGGCGTCGGCCGGCAAGAACCAGGTGCGCTGGCAGTTCGGCGTCCTCACCCCGAAGGGCTACAGCGAGTCGAGCGGCTCGGATCCGTGGGCGATGCAGACCGAGTGCGTCGTCGATCCCCTGACGAGCCCCACGGTGCGGCTCCGGCTCCGCTGCCTCCAGGTCCAGTCGCGCACCGTCGAGGCCGTCGACGGGACGGGGTTCCGGCCCGTCCCCTCCCTCGAGGTCGACGACGAGCTCTTCACCTCGTGGGACGAGGCCGTCGAGCGCCAGTTCGACCTCGACCGGGTCGCGCTCGACCCCGCGGCCCCGGCCTGGCGGCCCCGGCACACGGCCACCTTCCACCTCCCGGCCGGCCGCGACGACGAGGTCCTGACCGACGCGGGCGGCGAGGTGGTCGGTCTGGTCGCCCGCGAGCGGGAGGCCGTCGATGCCCGGGTCGAGGTCACGCCCGTCTGGCTGGACGGGCCCGCGCCCCTGGTCAAGCTGCAGGTCCGGATCGAGAACCGCATGACTTGGAACGAGCCCGGCGCGACCCGTGACGAGGTCATGCGGCGATCCCTCGTGGCCGTCCACACCCTGCTCGCCGTGACGGGCGGGCGCTTCGTGTCGCTGCTCGACCCGCCCGAGTTCGCCCAACCCGTCACGACCTCGTGCGTGAACGACGGGACCTACCCGGTGCTGGCCGAGGACGACACCGTGGTCCTGTCGTCGCCGATCATCCTCTACGACCACCCGGAGATCGCGCCCGAGAGCCCCGGGGCGCTGTTCGACTCGACCGAGATCGACGAGATCCTCGCCCTGCGCATCCTCACCCTCACCGACGACGAGAAGCGAGAGGCCCGGGCGACTGACGCGAGGGTGGCCGACATCCTCGACCGCGTCGACACCATGCCCCCGGAGATCTTCGACCGGCTCCACGGGGCGGTGCGCTATCTCGAAGGGGTCCCGACGGCCACCGCGCCGGACGCGGGGCTGCCGGGCGGGCTCGAGGCCGAGCGCGAGCAGCCGCCCTGGTGGGACCCCGGGTCGGACGCCACCTTCGACCCCGGAACGGACACCGTGTGGATCGCCGGCACCGAAGTCGGCCGGGGGTGCAAGGTCCGCCTGCGGCCCCGACCCGGCGCGGACGCCCACGACATGTTCCTGGACGGGCAGGAGGCCACCGTCGAAGCGGTGCTCCACGACGTGGACGGTGAGGTCCACGTCGCCGTCGTGCTCGATGCCGACCCCGGGGCCGACCTCTTCGCCTGGCAGGGTCGCTTCAACTACTTCCGGCCCCACGAGCTCGAGGTCCTCCGGTGAGGCGCACGCTGGTCGCCGGGATCGGGAACATCTTCCTCAGCGACGACGGCTTCGGGGTCGAAGTCGCCACCCGGCTGGCCGACGACCCGATGCCCGACGGGGTCCGGGTCGAGGACTACGGCATCCGGGGCGTGCACCTCGCCTACGAGCTGCTCGACGGCTACGACACCCTGGTCCTGGTCGACGCGCTGCCGCGGGGAGAACCTTCCGGCACGGTCACCGTGCTCGAGCCCAGCCTCGACGACCTGCCCGGTGCGGCGATGGACGCCCACACCATGGACCCGGGCACGGTGCTGGCGACGCTGACCCAGCTGGGCGGGCACGTGGACCGCGTCCTGATCGTCGGCTGTGAGCCCGCCGAGGTCGAGGAGGGCATCGGCCTGTCGCCGACGGTCGCGGCCGCGGTCGACGTGGCCGCCCAGACGGTGAGAGATCTCGTCGGCGCAGATCGCGTCGCAACCTAAGGAGCTTGGGATGGAAACCCTGGGAACGATCTTCCTGGTGCTGATCGGCGTCGTCGTGTTGGTGGGCATCGTCATGGTGCTCGTGTCGTTGCCCGATCTGTCGCGCTACCTGCGCGTCAAGCGGATGTGAGGAGCGGGTAGCGATGTGCCTCGGGATCCCCGGCCAGGTCGTCGAGCTCGGCATCGGCCACGAGCACCTGGCCAAGGTCGACGTCGCGGGCGTTCGGCGGAACATCAACATCGGCCTGCTGGAGGACGAGGACGTCCGCGAGGGCGACTGGGTGCTGATCCACGTGGGCTTCGCCATGTCGAAGATCGACGAAGCCGAGGCGGCTCGAGCCATGGAGGGCCTCGAGCTCATGGGGCAGGCCTACGAAGAGGAGGTCCAGGCGGTGGTGGGGTCGAGGATCCGGTGAAGTTCGTCGACGAGTACCGCGACCCGGTCGCCGCCGGACGCCTGCTGGCGTTGATCACGGACCTCGCCGGCGACGACCACTTCAAGTTCATGGAGGTGTGCGGCGGCCACACCCACACGATCTACCGCCACGGCATCGAACACGTCCTGCCCGACGGCGTCGAGCTGGTGCACGGACCCGGCTGTCCGGTCTGCGTGATCCCGATGGGGCGGATCGACGACGCCATCGCCGTCGCCGAGACCCCGGGCGTGATCTTCACCAGCTTCGGCGACATGATGCGGGTCCCGGGCGGCAAGGGGACCCTCCTCGAGGCGAAGGCCCGGGGCGCGGACGTGCGCATGGTGTACTCCCCGCTCGACGCCCTGCGGCTGGCCGTCGAGAACCCCGACCGGAAGGTCGTGTTCTTCGCCATCGGCTTCGAGACCACCGCGCCCTCGACCGCGTTGACCCTGCTCCGGGCGCGTGCCGACGGGGTCATGAACTTCGCCGTCTTCTGCAACCACGTGACCATCGTCCCGCCGATCAAGGCGATCCTCGACTCACCCGACCTCCGCCTCGACGGCTTCCTCGGCCCCGGCCACGTCTCCACCGTGGTGGGGAACCGGCCCTACCGCTTCGTCGTCGACACCTACCGCAAGCCGCTGGTGACGACCGGCTTCGAGCCCCTCGACATCCTCCAGGCCGTGGCCATGCTGCTGGCCCAGATCCGGCAGGGCCGGTGTGAGATCGAGAACCAGTACACCCGGGTCGTTCGGGACGAGGGCAACCCCCGCGCCCTCGAGGTCCTGGCCGAGGTCTTCCAGCTCCGCCCCCACTTCGAGTGGCGAGGCCTCGGGTTCATCTCGCAGAGCGCCCTCAAGCTCCGCCCAGCGTTCGCCCCATGGGACGCCGAGCTGCACTACGAGGTGCCGGGGGTGCGGGTGGCCGACCCGAAGGCGTGCCAGTGCGGCGAGGTGCTCAAGGGTGTGATCAAGCCGTGGGAGTGCAAGGTCTTCGGCACCGCTTGCACCCCCGAGACCCCCATCGGCACCTGCATGGTGTCCTCCGAGGGCGCGTGCGCCGCCTACTACAACTTCGGTCGCCTCCACCGGGAGGTGGCGGTGACCATGGGACGGCACTGACGTGCACGAGCTGTCGGTCGCCCAGGCGATCGCCGACACGGCCCGGGACCACGCCGGCGGTGAGCCGGTCGAGCGGGTGTCGGTCCGCATCGGGCACCTGCGGCAGGTGGTGCCCGACGCGCTGCAGTTCGCCTGGGAGATGCTGACCGAGGGCACCGACCTGGACGGCTGTGCGCTGGAGATCGAACACGTCCCCGCCGTCATCGCCTGTCCGGGCTGTGGCGACGAGCACACGCTCGACTGGCCGGTCATGGTCTGCCCGGGCTGCTCGAGCAGCGACGTCACGATGGTCAGCGGCGAGGAGTTCCAGTTGTCGTCCATCGACGTCGGCCAGGGGGTCACCTAGTGGGACGCTTCCACCGCCACGAGGACGGGACCGCACACGTCCACGACCATGATCACGCCGACGACGAGCACGCCGCGGGGCGGGACGTGGGGGATCACACCGGCTACCTGGACACCGGTTCTTCCCGCGTCGCCGTCCTGGAGAAGATCCTGGCCGAGAACGACCGCATCGCCGAAGCCAACCGGGCCGACTTCGCGCGGGCCGGCGTGCGGGCGGTCAACCTCATGTCCGCCCCCGGAGCGGGGAAGACGACGCTGCTGAAGCGGACGATCGTCGCCCTCGGCGAGCGCCTCCGTATCGGTGTGCTGGAGGGCGACATCGCCACGAGCATGGATGCCGACCGCCTCGACGGCCTGGGCGCGGCGGTGTCGCTGGTCAACACCAGTGCCGGCTTCGGCGGCGAGTGCCACCTCGACGCGGTGATGGTCCGGTCCGGCCTGGCCCGACTGCCGCTCGACCGCCTCGACCTGCTCGTCATCGAGAACGTGGGCAACCTCGTCTGCCCGGCCGAGTTCAACGTCGGTGAAGCGGCGAAGGCGATGGTCTACGCCGTCACCGAGGGCGAGGAGAAGCCCCTCAAGTACCCCGTGATGTTCCGCGCCGCGTCGACCGTGCTCGTGAACAAGGTCGATCTGCTCCCCCACCTCGACGTCGACCTCGACCTCTTCCTGAGCAACCTCCGCGCCGTGAACCCCGGTGCGAAGGTGATCCTGACCAGCGCCCGGACCGGTGAGGGCATCGACGAGTGGTGTGACTGGCTGGAGGAGGTCGCCGCCGACGCCTGATCAGCGCGCCGCGGCGCGAGGGTCGTATCCCCGCGGGAGCTCGAGCCGATGGGCACCCAGGAGGGCGGGGTCGGCGAGGAGATCGGCCGTCGGCCCGTCGGCCACGATCCGGCCCTGGTCGAGGATGACCGAGCGGGGGCAGAGCTCGAGGGCGTAGGGCAGGTCGTGGGTCACGACGAGGGTGGTGAGCTCGAGCCCCAGCAGGATGTCGGCCAGCTCCCGACGGGCCGCGGGGTCGAGGTTGGACGTCGGCTCGTCGAGGACGAGGACCTCGGGGTGCATCGCCAGCACCGTCGCCACCGCGACGCGCCGCCGCTGGCCGAAGCTGAGGTGGTGCGGGGCTCGAGCGGCGTGGTCGGCCATGTCGACGCCCGTGAGGGCGTCGTCGATCCGCTCCTCGAGGGCGTGGTCCCGGAGCCCGAGGTTGGCCGGCCCGAAGGCGACGTCGTCGTGCACGGTCGGCATGAAGAGCTGGTCGTCAGGGTCCTGGAACACGATCGCCACCTGCCGCCGGATCTCGGCCAGGTGCTCCTTCGCGACCGGCAGCGCGCCGATGGTCACCTCGCCCGCAGTCGGCCGGAGGATCCCGTTGAGGTGGAGCACGAGGGTCGTCTTGCCGGCGCCGTTCGGCCCGAGGACCGCGACCCGCTCGCCCGGGGCCACCTCGAGGTCGACGCCCTGGAGCGCGACCCGCCCGTCGGGATAGGTGTGGTGCAGCCCCCGGACCCGGACGGCGGTCATGAGCCGGCGAGGTGGGCCAGGGCGGCGATCACGAGCGCACAGGCAGGGACCACGGCGGCCACGGCCCAGGCGGAACGGGCGGCGTGGTGGTGGTGCAGCTCCGGCATCGTGCCGTCGTACCCGCGAGCGCACATGGCGAGGTGCACCCGCTCACCCCGCTCGTAGGAGCGCACGAACAGCGTGCCGGACGACGAGGCGATGGCCCGGGCCTGCCAGAGCCACCGGGGGTCGTAGCCCCGCGAGGCCCGGGCGATCCGCATGCGCTCGGCGTCGCCGGCGATGAGATCGAGGTAGCGGACCATGAACCCGGCGATGGCGGTGAAGGGGCGGGGGACGCGCAAGCGCTCGAGGCCGGTGAGGAGCTCGGTGACCGGGGTCGTGGCGGCGAGGACGATGGCCGCCAGCACGCCCAGGGTCCCCTTGGCCAGGATGTTCCACGCCGCCCACAGCCCCGGCTCGGACAGGGACCACGCCAGCACGTCGACGCGCGGGGCCATCCCCACGACGGGCAGGAGGAGGGCAAAGGCCACGAAGGGCAGCTCGATGCGCAACCGGTGGGCCACCAGGCGGCCGGGCAGGCCGGCCACGACGATGACGACGGTGATCAGCACGGCGTCCAGGGCGAAGGCCCAGAACGCCGTGCGCGGGGTGGCCACGACGCCCAGCACGAAGGCGACGGTCGCCAAGACCTTGACCTCGGGGGGCAGGCGGTGGACCGGCCCGGTCCCGGGGTGGAAGAGGCTGTCGGTGCCGGTGTGGCCCCCGGTCACCGGATCGTCTGGCTCCCGCGGCGCACGACCAGGAAGAGCCCGCCGGCGAGGGCGAAGGTCACGGCGACGCCGATCAGGCCGGCCAGGCCGGTGCTCAGGCGGTCATCGTCCACGCCGCGCACGTCGTAGCCCGCGGTCGGGACGTCCTCGAGGGCGTGGGCCTGCTCCTCGTCGTCGAAGCCCTCGTCGATGGCCACCCGGTTCAGGCCATCGGGCTCGCTGCTGGCCTGCGGGCCGACGAACAACGCGAGGGCGGCAGCGAGGACGAGCCCTACCAGGAGGAAGACGCCGAACCGGACGCGGGGCGTCATCGGGCGGCGGGCGCGGTCAGGGCCGGCGGGACGACGGTCAGATCCCGCGCGCCCCACACGAGGTCGGGTCGGGTCTCCAGAACGGCGGCCACCGTCATGGCGGTGATGACGCCCTCGCCGATGCCGATCAGGCCGTGGACCCCGACCATGGCGCCGACGACGGTGCGCAAGGACGCGCCGCCCGTCCCGCCGAGGGCGTACTCCACGGTGAACGCCAGCGCGGCCAGGACCACGCTCAGGCCGGCCGCGACGCCCGAGGCGATGACGACGCCTGCCGGGCCGACGGGGCAGGACCGCGCGCAGGGCCTTGAAGACGGCGTAGCCGCCGAGCGTGGTGACCAGGGCCATGTTCACCACGTTGAGTCCGAGGGCGGACAGGCCCCCGTCGGCGAAGAGGAGCGACTGGACCACCAGGACAACGGTGACGCACAGCACGCCGACCCAGGGTCCGACCAGGACCGCGGCGAGAACACCGCCCAGCAGGTGACCGCTGGTCCCGCTCGCCACGGGGAAGTTCAGCATCTGGACGGCGAAGATGAAGGCGGCGACCAGGCCCGCCATCGGGGCCTGACGTTCGTCGAGGACGTCTTTCGACCGACGCAGCGCGACGGTGACGCCGCCGACGGCCACCGCCCCGGCCGCCAGGGACGTCTTCGCATCGATGAACCCGTCCGGGATGTGCACGACACGCCGACCTTAGTGCGAACGATTCGTGTCTGCCTGGAGCTAGCAGTCACATCTCGGTCGCGTCGGTGACGAGGTCGGCCAGACTGGGACGGTGAGCCCGGCCCACCACCGCGAGCACCACACCCACGACGACGCTCCGGCGCGCGTCGACGCCATCCTCGAGCTCCTCCGGTCGGACGGCGGTCGGGTCACGACCGGACGCCGGGCGATCGTCACCGCCCTCGTCACGGGGCCCGACCACCACGTGACGGCCGAGGAGCTGGCCGGGCTGGTCCAGGCCGACCACCCCGATGTGCACCTGTCCACCGTCTACCGGACGCTCGACGCCCTCGAGCACCACGGCGTCGTGGCCCGGATGAGCCTGGGGCCGGGTGGCGCGGTGTACCACTTGAGCGACCACGCCCACCACCACCTGGTCTGCGAGGTCTGCGGCTCGGTCACCGAGGTTCCCGACGAGCTGCTCGCCGGCCTCTCCCGGGAGGCGGACGAGCGTCACGGCTTCGAGGTCGCCCCGCACCACCTGACCATCACCGGCCGCTGCCGCGGCTGCCGCGACTGAGCCCCGCAGGTCGGCCGGGGTCGCCATACTGAGCCCGTGCGCGTCTCCACCTCGCTGTCGAGCACCTACGTCGTGGCCGACGGTCGGGACGGCGCCGCGCTGATGATCGAGCGGGCCCGGGCCGCCTACGCCGCGGGCCTCGAGGGCCTGTACGTGGGCGACCACCACGCCGTGCCCGTGCCCTACTACCAGAACGCCCCCATGCTCGGGCGACTGGCCGCCGACTGGCCCGATCGGGCCTTCGGGGCCCTGTGGCTCCTGCCCCTCTGGCACCCGCTGATCGTGGCCGAGCACATCGGGACCCTGGCCACCCTCGGCACCGGGCGGTTCGTCTTCCAGTGCGCCCTGGGAGGCGGCCAGGACCAGTTCGATCCGATGGGGGTCGATCTGTCCGACCGGGTGCGCCGCTTCGAATCCGGCCTGACCACGATCCTCGCCCTTCTTGCCGGCGACGAGGTCGACGACCCCGACGGCCCCTGGGGCCTGCGCGCCGCGTGCGTGAACCCGAGACCGCCGGAGCCGGTCGAGGTCTGGATCGGTGGCTCCGGGTCGAAGGCGCTCGCCCGGGCCGCCCGGATGGGCGACGTCTGGTACGGCGGGCCCGAGCTGACCGACGCCGAAGCCCGGTCGAAGCTGGAGGAGTACCTCGCCCACGGGGTCACGCCGCGCTGCCGGCCGCTCCGACGCGACGTGTACGTCGGGGCCGACGAGGCCGACGTCGCCCGGGTCATGGAGCCGGTCCGGGCCTCGGGCTACCGCGGATTCGACCTCTCGGCGCTGGTGGCGGGGACCGTCGAGCAGGTGGCCGAGCGGTTCCTGGCCCTGGACGAGCTCGGCTTCGACGAGATCGTCGTCCGCCAGCTCGCGCCCGACCAGACCGACGCCGTGGCCTCGATCGAACGCCTCGCAGACGTTCGCCCCCTGGTCAACGACGGGTAAGAGGGGCCGATGGCGTTCACGCGGCGGGAGTTCCTCGCGGCCGGGCTCGTGGCCGGAGCGGCCGTGGCGTGCGGGCTCTTCGACGACGACAACGGGCCTCGTCGGATCTCGTACGGCGACGCCCCTTCCCAGTTCGGCGACCTCTACGTCCCCAGCAGCGACCCCCGCGGCACGGTCGTGCTCGTCCACGGCGGCTCTTGGGCCGATGACACCAACCTGCGCATCCTGCGTCCCGTCGCCCGCGACCTGCGCGACGCGGGCTACGTCGTCTGGAACGTCGAGTACCGCCGGGTCGGCGAGACCGGCGGGGGTTGGCCGGGCACGTTCGACGACATCGGCGCCGCCATCGACCACCTCCCCATCCTGGCCGAGGACGACCCGGTGGAGCCCGACCGGGCGGTGGTCGTCGGCCACTCCGCCGGGGGCACGCTCGCCCTGTGGGCGGCCGGGCGCCCGACGGCGGTCGAGCCCGTCGGGTTCATGTCCTTGGCCGGCTTCACCGACCTCGAGGCCTGCGTGCAGGAGAACCTGCTGACGGGGGCCTGCGAGCGCCTCCTGGGCGGGACGCCCGCGGATGTCCCGCGGCGCTACCGGCAGAGCTCGCCGGTCGACCGGCTACCGACTGGTCACCGCCAGGCCCTGGTCCACGGCGTCGACGACGACGTCGTCCCCGTGCGCCAGTCGGAGGGCTACGCGGCAGCCGCCGAGGCCGCGGGGGACGACGTGACCCTGGTGACGGTGCCCGACGCGGGGCACTTCCAGGTCATCGATCCTGCGCACCCCGCCTACCGCCAGGTCAGGGAGCAGCTCGCCGACCTGCTCCAGTAGGGGTCAGGCGGGAGCCGAGACCTCGGAGTGCGAGTCCACCAGCCAGAGGCGGGAGGGCTCGTCCTCGATGTCCTCCGACATGAAGCGCTCGAACGCGGCTTCGGCCTTGGGATCACCGAAGCTGACGGTGGCGTCGGTGGCCGGGGCCATGATCTCCTGAGCCTCGGTGGGCAGCTCGACGGCCTCGAGCGCGGTCTGGGCGGTCTCGGCCGCCACGGTGACCACACCAGCTTCGACGGCGACGGGGGCCGGGGCCACGGCGCGGGGCCGCTCGGGCATGCCCTTGGCCACGGCCTGGCCGAGGCAGTCGGGGCTCTCGGCCACCTTGAGCATCTCGGTCGCCGCCATCCGGATGCGGGTCCGGAGCTGGTTGCGGACCTCTTCCAGCGCCATGGTCTCGGCGGCCACGGCCAGGCGGAGGGTCTCGAGGCTCACGGATTCGTCCTGCACCCGCTGCCACTCCTCGCGCACCTTCATGCGCTCTTCGACGTAGCAGCGCTGCGCCTCGGCCCGGCCCGTCTCGACCATGCGGTAGGCCTGGTGCCGGGCCTGGCCGATCAGCTCGTCCGCGTTGGCCTCGGCCGTGGTCAGGATTCCCGACGCCCGGGCCCGGGCGTCGGCGACGGCGGCGTTGGCGGTGTCCTCGGCCAGGGCCAGGGTCCGCTCGAAGGTCTCCCGAGTGGCCTCCGCCTCACGGGCCCGACCCTGCCAGTGGGTCGTCTCCGTGCGCAGCACCTCGGCGTCCGACTCGGCCTTGCGGAGGCGGCTGATCAGGTTGATCATCTGACCGCCCAGGCCACTCAGGAACTCCGCCACGTCGCCGGGGTCGTACCCGCCCCGCTTGGCGACCCGGAAGCTGGGCTCACCGAACAGGCGGCGAGTGGTCTCGTCGCTGATCGGCACAGGGGCGATGGCTTCGGGCATGGGGAGCGTTCTCCTGGCGATAGGCCGGATGACCTAGCCCTTGGGTCGGCACGTCCGCGACGGACTTGAGCAGAACCTGGCCGGACGCGTCAGTCGCGACGGCCCTCGGACTCCCGGCTCGCCGCCCCGTAGATGCCCTTGGCCATGAGTGACGCCTCCTCCGCGCGGCGTGCGCCGCGTACACCTCGGCTCGCGTGCCGTGCGCCGAGGCATCGTCGGGCGCCGCCTGCACCGCCCACTCGGCGAGCTGGGCCGCCAGCCGGAGTTCGCCGGCGCCGGCCAGCTCCGTCGCCCGGGCGACGAGCGCCTCCACCCCGCCGGCCAGCGCGGCCACCTCGGCGGCCACCGCCGCGTCCGACGGGGGCTTCAGCCGAGCGGGGTTGCCGTCGTACCAGCCGCCGTACAGCCGCCAGATGTTGCGGACGACGAACTCCGGCTCGTCGTAGACGGGCTGCATCCACGGCTGGTCGAGCACGGCGTCGGGGACCCGGACCTCGTGAGCGATGGTGTCGAGCGCCTCGCCCGCGTTCATCCGCTCGAGCACCTCCCGCACGAGCTCGTCCAGGGTGTCGGCCACACCCAGCAGCACCCGCGCGATGCGCTCCCGCCCACCGATGGGCAGACCGTGGGCGGGCAGGAAGAGCTCGGCCCCGACCGCGGCCATGGCCCGCAGGGCCTGGGCCCACTCCCGCGGGTAGCGCTGGACCTTCTGCGGGTTGCCGGCGTTCGGGAACACCCAGATGAAGAAGTCCCCGGCGCAGATCGCCCGGCGCTCGGCGATGAAGGTCCAGGTGTGGTCGTCGGTCTCGCCCTTGCCGTGGTGGAGGGCGAAGGTGGTGTCGCCGTACGTGAGCTCGTCCTCGGCGACGTAGGTCCGGTCCGGGCGCACCCAGTCGTCGAAGAAGGTGGTGGCCGCCTGCCCGGGGAACTGCCGGGCGTTGATGACCGCGTTGTAGCCGTCGGTCAGCTCGTAGCGCTCGAAGCGCGTGGCCACGTTCTCGTGGCCGACGATCTCGGGGCGGCGGTCGCCCCGGGCCTCGGCCTCGTCGAGGTAGGTGCGGCACCCCGCGGCGTGGTCCCGGTGGCCGTGGGTGTAGACGATCGAGCGCACGGGGTCGCCGGACCAGTCCCGCAACGAGGCGAGGCACGCCGGCGCCAGGCCGTCGAGGCTGGTGTCGAAGAGGACGAGGCCCTCTCCGGTGCGGAACGCGACGACGTGGGAGAAGGACTCCACCACGGCGATGCCGTCGGCCACCTCGGACAGCTCGGTGGTGATCCGGTTGACCGAGGCCGGCCCGGCGTACTCGTCGTGGTCGATGACCCGTTCGGAGAGGGCGAGCAGGTCGGCCATCGGGCGTGGTGCTACCACAGACCTCGTGGCCGAGCTCGTGTGGTACGTCGCCTACGGGTCGAACCTCGGCGCGGCGGGCCTGCGGTGGTACCTCGACCAGGCGCGGGACCCGTCGCCGCCGCGGGCGGATCGGCCGCTGACCATCGCCCACGGGCTGTGGTTCGGGGGCGAGTCGGTGCGTTGGGGAGGGGGCCGGGCGTACGTCGACCACGCCGTCGACGGGACGCCGGGCACGCTGGCCCGGGCCTGGCTCCTCACCCGCGAGCAGTGGGCGGACGTCCACGCCAAGGAGTCCGGGCGCGAGGTCGACGACGGCCTCGACCCCGCCGGCGTGGCCGAGGGCCAGTGCCGGTCGGTCGGCGACGGCCGCTACGACGTGCTCGTCGGCCTCGGGCACCACGACGGGGTGCCAGTGGTGACCTTCACCGGTCCCGACGCCTTCGTCGTCGGGACGGCCACCCGCCCCGAGCCCGCGTACCTGCGGACGATCGCCCTCGGCCTCCGGGAGGCCCACGACCTCGACGCGGCCACTGCAGCCGCCTACCTCCACGCCCGCCCCGGCGTCGACCAGTGGACCGAGGAGGACCTGCTCACCGCCCTGCGAAGTCCGTAGCCTCCCGCCGGTGCGCCCTGTCGTCGCCCCGATGGTCGCGCTCGTCTTCGTGCTGGTCGCCTGTTCGGGGGGTGGGGACGGCGAGGAGGCCGGGTCGTCCACCACCGTCACCACGACCACCCTCGCCGCGCCGTCGACCACCACGACCCTGCCCCCCCGGGCGGTGACCGAGGTCGACGTCTGCGATCTGGTCAACGACGCCGACCTCGAGACGGTCCTCGACGACGCCGGGCCGGGCGAGCCGGCGCCGACCGAGGAGCCCGATCCCGACGACGGGGTGCCGGCCCTCGTCACCGGCGCCTGCTCCTGGCCGTCGATCGACGAGCCGGCGCTGGTGCTCAACTACCTGGCCCCCACCACCGCGCCCGACGGCCCCACCCACCTCGAAGACGTGCTCGCCACCGGCACGGGCTTCGCCGAGGGCGGGCAGGTCATCAGCCAGGAGGCGGGCGCACAGGTCGTCGGGCTCCTCGTCGACGGGGAGCAACAGCTCCGCGAGGCGGCCGTGGTCAAGCGCTCGGCCCTGCTCTACCTGCTCATCGAGGACGAGGTCAGCGGCCGGGACGCTGATGCCCTCACCGCCTACGCCGAATTCCTCGTCGCCGCCCTCAGCCGGGCGCCGCGTTGATCAGCCGCCGAACATGGCCAGCCACTGCTGCTCCGTCTGGGGCTTGAAGACGAAGTTGAAGCGGCGGGTGTCGCCCATGGAGGCCGAGGGCTCTGGCGAGTAGAGGTGCCCGGGGAAGAGCGTGGCGTCGTCGGGGACCTTGGCCAGCTTCTGGGTGAGGCTCTCGTAGAGCGCGCTCGGGGTCGCCACCGGGGAGGTCGGTGCGGCCGCAGCCCTCGAGGAACAACGTGTCGCCCGCGACCAGCCGGTTGTCGACGAGGAAGCACTGGCTCCCCGGCGTGTGCCCGGGGGTGTGGATGAGCTCGATCGGCACCCCACCGGCGTGGACCACGTCCCCGCTCGAGTGGGTCACGAGGTCGCTGTCGTCGAGGCCGGTCACCCGCTTGACCCACTCGGCCTCGTCGGCCTGGACGTGGACGGGCACAGGCCGCAGCCGCAGCAGCTCGCTGACCCCCGAGATCGAGTAGCCCGCCATCTCCCCGCCCACGTGGTCCGGGTGGTAGTGGGTGGCCAGGGCGCCGACCAGGGTCATGCCGTCGGCGTCGAGCACCGCCAGGAGGTCCTTGACGCCGTACGCGGGATCGATGACGACCGCCTCGCCGGTCTCCCGGTCGCCGATGAGGTAGACGAAGTTGACCATCTGGCGGGCGATGGGATCGGCGGTGGCGAAGTCCCGCCCCGAGAGGAGCTGGCGGAAGTAGAGGCGGTCGTCGGCCATCGCCGCAGCCTACGGCCGCGGTTTCGAGTGGTGAGCAGCCGGATTCCGACTGCTGGACACTCGAAAGTGATCGGCCCAGGACCCTTTGAACGCCGAGTCGTAGCGTTCGTAGGTCGACCGGAGGTCGATCCCGGGCCAGTCGGCCGGGACCAGGGCGGCGGGGAGCAGCGGGTCGGCCTGGAAGTGCCGGAGCACCCGGGCCGAGAGGAGGAAGCCCGGGGCGAGCTCGGTCGGGTCGTCGAGCTTGTGCTCGTGGGCGGCGAGCAGGTCGTCCAGTCGGCGGGCCTCGCCCGCCCAGCCGGCGAGATCCCACAAGCGGGACACGACCTCCTCCGCGTCGTCGTCGGGTCGGGCGGTGAACGTGCGGCACTGGGCGGCGGCTACCGCCTGCGCGTCGGGCAGGCGATCGGGGGCGAGGTTCGCGGGCCGCAGCCACACCCCCTCCCGGAGCTCGGCCCGGCGGAGGGCGCGCATCGCGGCTCGCAGCTGGGCCCGGTCCGACGCGGAACGGCGCTCACCTTCGACCACCGCCAGCTCCCAGTCCCCCGTCCACCCGGCGTCGGCCCCCGCCCGGCTCTCGTCCTGGCGTTCGCGGCGGGCGAGGAACGGCCCGGCCAGCTCGTACGCCCCGTCGTCGACGACCAGCTCCCCCGCCGCCACCATCCGGGAGAGCGCGGTCCGCACCGTTCCCTCGGCGATGCCGAACAGGGCCGCCGACGCCACGAGCGACCGGCCGGGAAGCCGGGACGGCCGCACGCCGAGCAGCGTGCTGGCCACGACGGAGCGGGCGGTCAGCGGTCGGGTGTCGTCACGGAGTTCCATCGCGTGTCGAAGAAGTGTAATATGACGGCATGACCCTGCTGGTGGAGCACGTGCGCGAGGAGCGCACGATGGTCCCGCCCGCCGCGCTGTTGCCCGAGACGCTGCCCACCGAGCGGCTCCTGGCCAGCGGCAAGGCGGTGCCCGAGGTGCGGGCCGAGCTGCGCCGCATCCCCGACCTGCGCAACGTCGGCAACGTGCTGTCGGTCTGGGCCCAGTCCTTCGGCCTCATCGCCCTCGCCGTGTGGATCGACCACCCGCTGATGTGGGTCGCCACCTTCGTCCTCATGGGCCGGGCCTTCGCGCTCTACGGCATCCTCGGCCACGAAGCGGCCCACCGGTTGCTGTTCTCGAAGAAGTGGGCCAACGACTTGGTCGGCCGCTGGGGGCTGTCGTACCCCGGGTTCGTCCCGTTCGACGTCTACCGCCGCAGCCACTTCGCCCATCACCGCGACGAGATGGGGCCCGAGGAGCCCGACGTCAACCTCTACGCCCACTACCCCATCACCCGTGATTCGCTGGGCCGCAAGCTCCGGCGCGACGCCCTGGGCATCTCGGGGTGGAAGAACCTCAAGGGCCTGTTCCGGGGACTGCAGTACGAGCGGACCCGGGGCGTCGCCCTGCGCATCCTCGCCGTCCAGCTCGTCATCCTGGCCGGGTTCACCGCCCTGGGCCGCCCCGAGCTCTACCTGCTGCTCTGGCTCGCCCCCTGGATGACCGGGTGGCGGGTCATCAACCGCCTGCGGGCCATCGCCGAGCACGGCGGGATGATCCGATCCGGCGACCGCCGGGAGACCACCCACCACGTCCGCCAGAACTGGGCCGCCCGATTCTGGATCGTGCCGTTCAACACCGGCTGGCACCTGGCCCACCACGTCGACATGGGCGTGCCGTTCCAACACCTGCCGCAGCTCCACGACGAGCTGGTGGCCGCGGGTTGGGTCGTCCCCGACCTCGAGTACCCCAACTACCTCACCCTCTGGAAGGCCCTGTCCTCCCGAGAGCCCGCGGCCTGAGGATCCTCGTTCAGCCGGCGGCCGGCGGGCCGTCGTCGATGGGGCCGCTCGACTCGGGGACGTTCCGGCGACGCCAGGCCTCTTCGGCCAGCGAGATCACCTCGCGGACGGGCAGGCCGACCCGCTGAGCGGCGCGGGACGCGTCGTCGTGCTCGATCTTGACCCGACCGGCGCTGACCTTCACCCGGACGGGGTGCCCGGCGACCTCCACCTCGCTGACCTCGCGCGCCTGGGGCCAGCGCTCGAGCGTGGTGCCCCGCACGCCGAGGGTGCCGGTGGTCCGGGTCATGGCCTCCATCACCTGGCGGACGAGCGACGGGTCGACCAAGGCGCTGACCTGGTGGGCCGGACGCCCCTTCTTCATGAGGATGTTGGTCACCCAGGCGTCGTGGGCGCCGGCGTCGAGGAGGGCGCTGACGGCGTCGGCCACGATCTCGCCGGTGGCGTCGTCCACGTTGGTCTCCAGCAGGACGACCGGCTGGCCCGTGGCCCGACCCTCGACCGGCGCGCCGAGGACGACCTGGGTCACGTTGGGGCGGTCGGGCAGTTCCCGGGTCCCCGCGCCGAAGCCCGTCGCCTCGATGACCATCGGGGGCAGGTCCCCCCAGGCCACGACCGTGGCGGCGAGGAGGGCGGCCCCGGTCGGCGTCGTGGTCTCGAAGGGGACGTCGATGCCATGGCTGGGTGCGCCCTTGAGCAGCTCGACGACGGCGGGGGCGGGCGACGGCAGCAACCCGTGCGCCGCCCGGTGCATGCCCGTGCCGGTCGCCACCGAGCTGGCGTGGACCTCGCTGACGTCGAGCACGTGCAGGGCGGCGCACGTGCCGACGATGTCGACGATGGCGTCGAGGGCGCCGACCTCGTGGAAGTGGACCTGGCTCGGCGGCCGGCGGTGGAGGCGGCCCTCGGCCTCGGCCAGCCCGCCGAAGGTGGCCAACGCGGCGTCCCGCACCCGATCCGGCAGCCGGGCCTCCTCGATCAGCCCGGTGATGTGGGCCGCGGTGCGCACGACGGTGGTCTCTTCGGTGTGCACGTGGATCTTGGTGGCGGCGATGCCGCAGCGCAGGACGGGCTCGGCCTCGAGCGCCCACCCGCCCACCGGGAGCCGGCCGCAGAGGGCCCGGACCTCGTCGAGATCGGCGCCGGCATCAACCAGGGCGCCGAACGCCATGTCCCCCGCGATGCCGCTGAAGCAGTGGAACCAGGCGATGCTCACCGAGGAGAACGGGCCCCGAGGAGGCGGACCACGGCACAGGCGGCGCCATAGCCGTTGTCGATGCCGACGACGGTCACGCCGGGCGCGCAGGACGACAGCATGGCCAGCAGGGCCGTCACGCCTTGGAGCCCGGCCCCGTAGCCGACGCTGGTCGGGACGGCCACGACCGGAGCCGCGGTGAGGCCGGCGACGACGCTGGGCAGCGCACCCTCCATGCCGGCGACGACGAGCAGCGCGTGAGCGTCGGTCAGCTCGTCGATCGAGGCCAGCAACCGGTGGAGGCCGGACACGCCGACGTCGTTCACCTCGAGGGCGCGGAGGCCGTGGGCGGCCAGCACGGCCACGGCCTCGCGGGCCACCGGGACCGTCGGCGGTGCCGGCCGTCACGACCGCGACCCGCTCCGGCCGGTCGGGGGCGGGATCCCACACCACGGTGGCCGGTTGGCCCGGGTGGGTCACGCCGTCGGGCTGGGCGGCGAGGACGGCGGTCACCTGGTCGGGCTCGGCCCGGGACAGCACGATCGGCCCGGCCCCGCCGTCGGCCCGCAGCGCGGTGACGATCGCCGCGCACTCGTCCGCGGACTTGCCGGGGGCGTAGATGGCCTCGGCCATGCCCTGGCGCAGGGCCCGGTGGTGGTCCACCCGGGCGAAGCCCAGGTCGGTGAACGGCAACCGCCGGAGGCGCCGTAGGGCGTCGTCGGGAGCGACCTCGCCACTGCGCACGCCCTCCAGCAACTGTCGGAGGTCGGCTTCCTGCACCTCACTATCCTGCCCGTGTGGGCACCGAGGCACCATCAGTCACCGGTGCCGGCCATCCCCGGGTCGGATTCCTCGGGCCCCGGGGGACCTTCAGCGAGCAGGCTCTGCTCACGCAGGGCGACCTGGCCAGCGCCGAGCTGCTCCCGCTCGACGCCATCCCCGACGTCCTTGTGGCCACCACGAGCGGCCGGGTCGACCAGGGCCTCGTGCCGATCGAGAACGCCATCGAGGGCACGGTCAACGTGACCATGGACATGCTGGCGTTCGAGCACGACCTGCTCATCCAGCGCGAGGTGGTCATCGGGGTGCAGATGCACCTCCTCGGGCTGCCGGGGACGACCGTCGAGGAGATCAAGACCGTCCTGTCGATCCCGGTCGCCACCGCGCAGTGCCGCCGGTTCCTGGCCGGCAACCTCCCCGGCGCGACCACCGAGGTGGCGGCGTCCACCGCCCAGGCCGCCGAGATCGTGGCCGCCACCGGCGATCCGTCCATCGCCGCCATCGCCAACACCCGGGCGGGCGAGCTCCACGGGTTGGCCACGCTGGTGCCCGACATCGAGGATCACGACGACAACGAGACCAAGTTCGTGATGGTCGCCCGCTCGGGGATCCCGGCCCCGACCGGTCACGACAAGACGACCGTGGTCATCTTCCAGAAGGCCAACCGCCCGGGCTCGCTGCTGGCCATCCTCCAGGAGTTCGCGGCCCGAGCCATCAACCTGACCAAGCTCGAGTCGCGGCCCACCAAGCAGGGCCTCGGCAGCTACTGCTTCATCATCGACCTCGAGGGCCACATCGACGAGGCGCTGGTGGCCGACTGCCTGCGGGACATCCACTCCAAGCACGGCTCGATCAAGTTCCTCGGCTCGTACCCCGCCGCGGGCGAGACCGGCGAGCGGGCCCGGCGTGAGGCCGACGTCAGCTGGGCCGAGGCCGAGGACTGGATCCAGTCCCTCAAGGACCAGATCCGCCCCTGACCCGCCACCGTTAGCCTCGGCGGCGGAGGGATGGCAGAGCGGACGATTGCGGCAGCCTTGAAAGCTGCTGGGCCTTTCGGGGTCCCGCGGGTTCGAATCCCGCTCCCTCCGCTACGGCCAGTGGTGGGCGACGTCGACGACGACGTGGTGGTCGAGCTTGAAGACCCGGAAGGGCAGCCGGGCCCGGACGCCGAGGCCGAACGAGGAGATGCCCTCGAAACTGCCGCCGTACTTGGCCGAGCGGAAGGTCTGGTAGCCGGCGAGGTTCACCCCGGGGAGCGGCTGCCCGACGTGCGCGTGGTAGGTCGGGACGAAGTTGAGGGTGTGGTCCGCGGCCCGGATGATGATCTCGAGGCGGGCCCCGCCGGCCAACGGGATGACGTTGCCTTTACCCATGTCCCGGAACTGGGACACGTACCGGACGTGGTACCCCGGCGCCTGCCGCCTCACGTCGACCACGAAGCGGTCGAAGCAGGCGTGCTCGCCGGTCCGGGCGTTGACTATGGGCGAGCGCGGGCGGGTGTCGGGCCCGGCCTGTTCCGGCGTGCTGCCCCACGCCGTCGCACAGCCCCGGGTGGACGGCGCCGCCTCGGAGGCGCTGAGGCCGGGGCCGACCAGGAGGCCGGCGGTCAGGACGAGGGCAGCAAGGAGACGACGCATGACCCCGTTGCTACACCTCCATCACCTCCCTGTCACGGCATCCTTCTGCGCCGCGACGGTGGACGCCATGGGTGGTGCGCTGGCGGAATAGGCCTCACCGGGAGGTCGTTCTCAACGTCATGCCCGTGACCCGCCTGAACCACGCCGTCCTCTACGTGCGGGACGCCCAGCGCAGCGCGGCGTTCTACGAGGAGGTGCTCGGCTTCCGCCGCATCGGCATGGTGGAGGGCTTCGACGCGGCGGTGTTCCTCCAGGCCCCGGGCTCGACCAACGACCACGACCTCGGCCTCTTCACCGTGGGCGAGGCCGCGGGTCCCTCCGGCGCCGGACGCCAGACCGTCGGGCTCTACCACTTGGCTTGGGAGGTCGACACGTTGGCCGAGCTCCAGCGGCTGTCGACCCGCCTGTCGGAGGTCGGCGCCCTGGTGGGCGCCAGCGACCACGGCACCACGAAGGCGCTCTACGCCAAGGATCCGGACGGCATCGAGTTCGAGGTCTCGTGGCTGGTACCGGCCGATCGGATCGACGCCCCCACCCTCGAGGCCCGCTCCCGCATCGAGCCGTTGGACCTCGCTGGTGAGATCGAGCGCTACGGCGCCGACACCCGCGGCGGCGTCGGCATCTCGGTCCCCGCCTGAGGTGGCGCTCGCTACCATCCGACGGGTTCAGGAGAGGTGCCGGAGTCTGGCTGATCGGGGCGCCCTGCTAAGGCGTTAGTGACCGCAAGGTTGCTCGTGGGTTCAAATCCCACCCTCTCCGCTCCGGTTGTGGGAATCGCGCCCATCGCGAGGGCGGGGCCCACCCCAGCTCAGGACGACCGTCGGCCAGCCGGAGACCGATGATCGGCAACCCGGCTTCGCTCGCGTCAGAACCCATGGTCACCGAGACCCGGACGGTCGCGCGATGAGGAGGCGGCGGGACGCGTGGAGGAACAGGTCGTCGCGGTGCTCGACCTCGTCGGCCAACGCGGCGAGTGCCTCGAGGTCACCGGCGTCGACGTAGGCCTCGACCCGCTCTCGCATCCGCCCGACCTGACGGCGGGCGACCTCACGGGCCCGGTCCTCGAGGGGTGCCTCGAGGTCGGCGGTGATCATCTGGTCGACGACCACGTCGAAGCCGGCTCGTGCGAGCATCGTCGGGTAGTCCTCCGACGGGCCACCCCGCAGGTCGGCCACCCAGGCCGCCCACGCGGCGTCGAGCCGCGCCCACAGGCCGGGACGCCCGAAGTCGACGTCGTCGGGGACGACGCGCGTCGGTTCGCCGAACTCCACGATCGCCACCAGCCCGCCCGGCTCGACCAGCGCGCGGATGGCACCGAGGGCACCCGCTTCGTCGCCGAGGTGGTGGAGCACCATGGACGCCCACACCAGGTCGGCCGGGCCGAGCTCGCCCAAGCCGTCCGGAAGATCCACGAGCTGCGTCCGCACCCGGTTGGCGAATCCCATCCGCTCCGCGCGGGGCACGACGTGCTCCAGCATCTCGGGCGAACTGTCGACGGCGACCACCGTCGCCGCACGAAACGTGCCGGCCAGCAGACAGGTACCGACTCCCGGGCCGCATCCGAGGTCGACCACCCGGCGAACGTCCAGTTCCAGCTGCTCGCAGGCGTCGGTCAGCACCGACGCCGCGTCCGCCGTCAGCGAGCCGAACACCTCTCCTTCGAGCTCGATGAACCCGACCATGCCCGCCCAGTCGAAGTCGTGAGCGTCGTGACCGTGGTGATGCGGCTCGTGGGCCATGGCGCCAACGTAGGACCGCCGGCGTCGTCCTACGCTCGGAGCCGATGGGTGATGCGGACGACACGGTGTTCCCCGGCGAGGTGTCCGACGACGGGAACGTGGTGCTCGGGGTCGACCTGATCGGCGACCCCGAGGGCGGTGTCGTCCGGATCCGGGCCGCTCCCGACGGCGTCCCGCGGTCCCACCATCACCGACGTGCGGCTGACCGACGGGGTCCTCCGGAACGTGAACCTGGAGCGGGCCCGGTTCACCGAGACGGTCCTCGAGGGCGCCGACATCTGGGCCTGGGGGCCGGACCTCACGCCGCCGATCGACGGGCTGCGGATCAACGGCGTGGAGATCGCCCCGCTCGTGGAGGCGGAGCTCGACCGCCGGCACCCGGAGCGTCAGCACCTGCGGGGCATCGAGCACCTGGACCAGCTGCGGACGGCGTGGCCCCGCGTCGAGGCGATGTGGGCGCCGACGGTCGAGTGGGCGCGGAGCCTTCCGGAGGAGATCCTCCACCAGCGGGTCGACGACGAGTTCTCGTTCGTCGAGACGCTGCGCCACCTCCTCTTCGCCACCGACGCCTGGGTGCGGCGGGCCGTCCGGGGCGAGGACGAGCCGTTCCACGCCATCGCCAGGGCCTTTCCCTTCGAGGAGGGAACGTGGTCCCGCGAGGGCACGGTGCCATGGTCGGTCGTCGGCATCGACATCACCGCCGACCCGTCGCTCGACGAGGTCTTGGCCGCCCGAGACGAGAACTTCGCCATGATCCGCAGCACCCTCGCCGACCTGGACGAGGAGCGGTTCCAGTCGACTCCAGATCCTCAGCAGACGCCGGGCTACCCACCCGGAACCGAGCCGCGGTCGATCGTCCGCTGCTTCCGGTCGATCGTGAACGAGGAGTGGTGGCACCACCAGTACGCCACCCGCGACCTGGCGGTGCTCACCGGCAACGGCCCGGCAGAGGCCGCGACGGGCGCGTAGCGTCCGGCGGATGAGCCGGACGACCGAGGAGATCTGCGCCGGCGTCGCCGACCTGGCCGACGAGTGGCGATCGCAGCGCACCGACCGCCAGCTCCGCCGCCACCTCGATCCCGCCGACTTCGCCGCCCTGCGCGAGCGCGGGCTGCCCCTGCTGCCGGTCCCCGTCGAACACGGCGGGACGTGGGAGTACGTGGAGGCCAGTGCCCGCCCGGTCCTGCGGACCTTCCGTCACCTGGCCGGTGGCGATCCGTCGGTCGCCCTCGTGTCGGCCATGCACCCGGCGGTCATCGCCTACTGGCTGACCACCGACGACGCCGGTGACGAGGCGTGGGTCCGGCAGCAGGCGGCCGTCTACGCCTCCGCCGCCGGGCGGCGACCAGTGGGGGACGATCACCTCCGAGCCCGGGAGCGGGGGGGACATCGCCAAGACCCGGTCCGTGGCCGTGGCCGATCCCGATCTCGAGCCGTTCCTCGAGGGCGACCACTACCGGGTCAGCGGCGACAAGCACTTCGGCAGCGGGTCGGGCGTCGCCGACCGCATGATCACCACCGCCGTGCCCGAGGGCGAGGACGATCCGGCGGTCTTCGTGCTCGACATGGCCGGCCGGCCGTGGGACGGCTCAGCTCACCTCTCGATGATCGCCGAGTGGGACGGCATGGGGATGCGGGCGACGCAGAGCCATGCCCTCCGCCTCGAGGGGACGCCGGCGGTCCGGATGGCCACCGCCCGGCCGCTGCCCGAGATCAGCGGCGCGGCCATGCCCTTCATCGAGGGCGTGTTCGTGTCCGTGGTCCTCGGCGTCCTCGACGAGGCCGTCAGCACGGCGCGGGCCCAGATCCGGGACCGGGCCGACGGCCTCCGCGCCTACGAGCAGGTCGAGTGGGCCCGGGCCGAGCAGGACCACTGGGTGGCGGTCCAGGCCCACGAAGGGGCGATCCGCGCCCTCGAGGCCGGCAACCAGGCGGTGGCGGCCCACGCCGCGCTCCGGGCGAAGCAGGCCATCGCCGAGATCGCGGAGCAGACCCTGCTTCGGCTCGGCCGGGTACTGGGCGGGGGAACGTTCTCCCAGCGCTCGCCGTTCAGCCACTGGCTGGAGGACGTCCGGGCCCTCGGCTTCCTCCGCCCCCCGTGGGGCCTCGCCTACGACCAGCTCTTCCAGACCTCGCTCACCGTCGAAGACTGAGGCCGGACCGCTCAGGCCCGGCGGCGCGACTGACTGACGAAGGCGACGAGTCCCAGCCCGAACAACACCGCACCGATCGCGATCACCCAGATGCCGAGGGCCAGGCCGGCCGCGATGAGGGTGGCGCCCACCCCGAGGCCGAGCGGTGCCGCGCTGGCGTGGGGGAGGTAGAGCTCGCCGGACTCGTACTCCTCATCCGGCATCTCGCCCGGCAGGCCTTGGCGGGCCACGACGTCGAGGAAGAGCCCCGTGATGACCGCCAGCCCGGCCGCCGCGAACAAGAGCACGACGCCCGCGGGCTCGTCTGCGGTCAGCGTGTAGACGATCGCCAGCACGATGAAGAAGGCGGCGAGGAGGTGGTACATCCGGCCGCCGGTGCTCAATGCTCCGCCTTGGCCTCGGGATGGCGGAGGTCCCACAGCGGGCGCTCCGACCGGATGGGAGGCAGGTCCTCGGTGAAGTTGCCCTCCGGCGGGGGCGAGGAGGTCGCCCATTCCAGGGTGTGGCCGTCCCAGGGATCGGCGGCCTCGGGGTCGATCGGGCCGCGCCAGCTTCGCCAGACGTTCCAGAGGAAGGGCAGGGTGGACGCCCCCAAGAGGAAGGCGCCCGCCGTGGACACGACGTTCAAGGCCTGGAAGCCGTCGGCGTCGGTGTAGTCGGCGATCCGGCGCGGCATGCCGTCGAGCCCGAGCTGGTGTTGCACGAAGAAGGTCAGGTTGAAGCCCACGAAGGTCAGCCAGAAGTGCCAGTGCCCGAGCCGTTCGTCGAGCAGCCGGCCGGTGAACTTCGGGAACCAGAAGTAGATGCCGGCGAAGAGGGCGAAGACCGAGCCGCCGAACAGCACGTAGTGGAAGTGGGCGACGACGAAGTAGGAGTCCGTCAGCGCGAAGTCGAGCGCGGGCGACGCCAGCATCACGCCGGTGACGCCGCCGAGGACGAACACGACGAGGAAGCCGAGAGCGAACAGCATCGGCGTCCGGAAGGTGAGCTGGCCGCCGGCGAGGGTGCCGATCCAGTTGAAGAACTTCACCCCGGTCGGCACCGCGATCAGCATCGTGGTGGCCCCGAAGAACGGCAGCAGCACGGCGCCGGTGGCGAACATGTGGTGGGCCCACACGCCGACGGAGAGGGCGGCGATGGCCATGGTGGCCAGGACCAGGCCCTTGTACCCGAACACCGGCCGCCGCGAGAAGACGGCGAAGATCTCGGTCACCACCCCGAAGTAGGGCAACACGAGGATGTAGACCTCGGGGTGGCCGAAGAACCAGAACAGGTGCTGCCACAGGATGGGCACACCACCGGCGGCTTCGTCGAAGATGTGGGCCCCGAAGTGGCGGTCGGCGAACAACATGGCCCCGGCGGCGGTCAGCACCGGGAACGCCATGAGCACGAGGATGCTGGTGGCCACCATGTTCCAGGTGAAGATCGGCATCCGGAACATGGTCATGCCCGGGGCCCGCATGGTGAAGACCGTGGTCAGGATGTTGACCGCGGTCAGCACGCCCGACAGCCCGGTCAGCACCACCGCCGCCAGCCAGAGGTCGCCGCCGAGGCCGGGCGAGCGGACGCCGTCGGAAAGCGGGGCGTAGGCGAACCACCCGAAGTCGGCGGGGCCGTCCGCGGTCAGGAACCCGGACACCATCACCAGGCCGCCGCCGAGGTACACCCAGTAGGAGAAGAGGTTCAGGCGGGGGAACGCCATGTCGCGGGCGCCCACGTGGAGGGGAACGAGGTAGTTGGCCAGGCCGAACGCGAAGGGGCCGGCGAAGAGCAGCAGCATGATGCTGCCGTGCATGGTGAACAGCTCGTTGTAGCGGTCGACGCTCACCACCTGCTCGCCCGGCTCGGCCAGCTCGGAGCGGATGAGCATGGCCAGCACCCCGCCGAGGAGGTAGAAGGCGAACGCCGTGAGCATGTAGCTCATGCCGATCACCTTGTGATCGGTGCTGGTCAGCCAGTGGAGCAGGCCCGGTCGTGGGCGGGGCTCGGGGTCCGACGCCGTCGTCGGGCGCTCCAACAGGGCGGTCACGACGCCTCCACCAGCGACAGGGTCGGGTCGTCCGACCCGCCGCCGGTGCTCGCTTCGGCCAGCCACGCATCGAACTCGTCCGCGGGGACGGCCTCGACGACGAAGGTCATGGTGCTGTGCTGGAGCCCGCAGTACTCCGCGCAGCGCCCCGTCCAGGTCCCGGGCTCGGTGACCTCGATGTCGATCTCGTTGTCGATCCCAGGGATCAGGTCCCGCTTCGTCAGGAACTCGGGGACCCAGAACGAGTGGATGACGTCGTCGCTGACCAGGCGGAAGCGCACGGTCCGGTCGACCGGGAGCCGGAGCACGGCGTCGTCACCGGGCACCCCGGTGACCCGCACGCCCGCCTCTTCGTAGGTGAACTGCCAGTCCCACTGGAAGCCACGCACCTCGACGATCAGGTCGGGGTCGGGCGAGACCTCGGTGATCTGGTTCTCGGCCACCACGCTGATCGTGAACAGGCCGGCGACGATGATGAGCGGGACGGCGGTGTAGGCGACCTCCAGGGGGATGTGGTACTGGCGCTGGTCGGGGATCTCGTCGGAGCGACGGCGGTACCGGATCACCATGAACACGACGAGGCCCCAGATCAGCGCGACCACGAAGACGGCGATGACCAGGAACACCCGCCACGTCGAGGTGAACTCGTCGCCCTGGGTCGAGACCGACTCGGGCGCACCGAAGTTGGCGCACCCGGCGGCCAGCGCCACCACCGCCGGCAGGGCGGCGAGGTGCCGTCGGCTCACACCGCCGCCAGACGCCGGTCGGTGCGCGCGGCCTCCCGCTCGTCCTCAGCCATCCAGCCGACCATGAGGACGAGCACCACGGCAAGGGCGAACAGGTCGCCGACGGCCCACAGCAGCGCGCCGCCCAGCCGCTGCTGGCCCAGCGGGTCGAGCCACTCGAGGCCCAGCGAGCGGTAGTGGTCGGCGGCCAGCACGTCGCCCGAGGTCAGCAGCACGATCCCGAGCAGGGCGTGCAGCGGCACGGTCACGAGGACCAGTCCCAGCCGGGCGGGGTAGCCGAGGGGCCAGGGAGCCGGCTCGACGCCGAGGACCACGACGAAGAACAGCACGCCCACGGCCAGGAAGTGGAGGTGGAGGCCGGCGTGGACCAGGTCGTTGGAGAGCGAGAGGGCGTACAGCGGCGTCAGGTAGAGGGCGAAGAGCGTCCCGGCGAAGAGCGCGACCGCGACGAGCGGATGGGCCACGGCTCGGGTGACCGGGTGGTGGAGGGCACCGATGAGCGGGTCTGCGTCCCCCGCTTCGACGCCTGCAGGGCGAGGGTGACCGGCGCCCCGAGCACCAGCAACAAGGGGCCGAGCATCCCGAGCAGCAGGTGCTGGGTCACGTGGGCGCCGAACAGCACCGTGTCGTAGGCGGCGAGGCCCGACTGCGTCGCCACGGCCACCACGACCAGGCCGGAGGCGAAGGCGACGCTGCGCCCGCGCGACCAGGGCCGTCCCCGGTCGGCCAGCCGACGCACGCCGAGCAGGTAGAGACCTCCGGCGACCACGAGCAGCACGGCGACCCCAGGGTCGACCTGGGCCTCGGTGAGGAGGCCCTCGGCCGTGAACGGGCGGAACGCCGTCACGCTCGTCGACACTAGTGGTCGCCCACGGCGGTCCGTCGGGGCCACCGGCCATGGTAGGAAGGAGGACCGTGACCAGCGTGGCGGCAGGCACGAGCAGCCGCTCGGCGGCCCGCCCTCTGACCGCCGGGGTCGTCATCTGGCTGGCCTCCGAGCTCATGTTCTTCGGCGGGCTCTTCGCCGCCTACTTCACGCTCCGCTCGGCCAACGCCACCTGGCCCTCGGCCGGGGTCGAGCTCGACGTCCCCCGGGCCGCCGTGTTCACCGTCGTGCTCGTGGTGTCGAGCGGGACCATGCACCTCGCCCACCGGGCCGCCGAGGGCGGCGACCGGGCCACCGCCGTGCGGTGGCTGGCGGCCACCATCCTGCTCGGCACCGTCTTCCTGGCCAACCAGCTGCTCGAGTACAACGACCTCGACTTCGGCCTCGACACCGACGCCTACGGCTCGATCTTCTACCTGCTCACCGGCTTCCACGCCCTGCACGTGCTCGCCGGCCTGGGGCTGATGGTCGCGGTGGGGTGGCTGATCACCCCCTCCGGGCCGGGTCCTGACGCGGCCGACCACGTACGGGTGACCGGCTACTACTGGCACTTCGTCGACGTGGTCTGGGTCGTCGTGTTCTTCACCATCTACGTGCTGCAGTGACCGATGCCGGCCTGGACGACGCCCCGGACGCTGGCCGCGGTGGTCGTCGCGGCCGTCGCCCTCACGCTGCCCCAGGCGCTGGCCGCGCCCTCCGTCCACCGGCGCGCAGGCGGGTGACGAGGAGCTCGAGGCCAGAGGCCGAGAGCTGTACCTCACCGGGTGCTCGTCCTGTCACGGCGCGGAAGGGGAAGGCACCGCGCTGGCGCCCGGCCTCGGCGGGGCCGGCGAGGCCGGGGTCGACTTCATGCTGCGGACGGGCCGCATGCCGCTGGCCAACCCGACCGGCCAGGCGCCGATCAAGCCCGTGGCGTACACCGACGACGAGATCGAGGCCCTGGTCGCCTACGTCGGCGGGCTGGGGGACGGCCCGCCCATCCCCGACGTCGATCCGGCCCGGGGCGACCAGGCCCTGGGCGGTGAGCTCTTCCGGGCCAACTGCGCCGCGTGCCACAACTCGGCCGGGACCGGCGGCGTGCTCAGCAACGGCGACTACGCGCCGTCGCTGCTCGAGGTGGCCCCCACGCAGGTGGCGGAGGCCATGCGCATCGGCCCCGGCCAGATGCCGGTGTTCGACGAGGACACCTTCGACCAGGAGGACCTCGACGCCATCGTCGCCTACGTCGAGTACCTGCAGCACCCCGACTCCCCCGGTGGGCTGCGCATCGGCGGCGTCGGCCCCGTAGCGGAGGGCTTCGTGGCCGTGCTCTTCGGGCTCGGCCTCCTCGCTCTGCTCTGCGTGTGGGTCACGAGGAGCGCCCGTGGCTGACGCCGAAGGTGACCGCCCCACCAGCGCCACGGCGCCCCTGATCGCCTTCGTCCTCGCCATCCTCGCCGCGGTCGGACTCGGGGTCGTCTACGCCGCGGGAGGCCAGACCCAGATCGAGGGGGCGTTGCTGGCCGTCGCCCTCGGGGGCGTGGGCGTGGGTCTGGCGCTGTGGGCCAAGCGCTTCATGCCCGATCGCCTCGTCACCGAGGAACGGACCCAGCTCGTCGACGAGGAGGCCCGGGACGAGCTCTTCGCCACCGCCGCCGAGGGGGAGGAGACCATCGGCCGGCGCAAGCTCCTCGGGCGGGCCCTGGCCGGCGCGCTGACGGCGCTCGGCGTGGCCGCGCTGTTCCCCATCCGCTCGCTCGGCCCCGCGCCGGGTCGGGGTCTGAGGGAGACGGCGTACCGCGGGGGCGGCGTCCGCCTCGTCGACCCGTTCGGCGAACCCATCGCCGTCGACCGCCTCGCCGTGGACGGGGTCCTCACCGTCTTCCCCGACGGCCACGTCGACGAGGAGGACGGTCAGACCCTCCTGATCCACCTCCGGTCCGGCCAGCTCGATCCCGTCCCGGGCCGCGAGGACTGGACGGTGGACGACTACATCGCCTTCTCGAAGGTGTGCACGCACGCGGGCTGTCCCGTCGGGCTCTACCAGGAGCAGGAGGGGCTGCTGCTGTGCCCCTGCCACCAGTCGACCTTCGACGTCAGCCAGGCGGCCGAGCCCGTGTTCGGCCCCGCCACCCGCCCCCTGCCCCAGCTCCCCCTGGCCCTCGACGACGACGGCTACCTGATCGCCACCGGTGACTTCTCCGCGCCGGTTGGCCCCGGCTTCTGGGATCGCGACCGGTGATCATCCGTCGCCTGGTCGGCTGGCTCGACGCCCGCACCGGCAGCGCCCGGATGCTGCGGTCGGCACTCGACAAGGTGTTCCCCAACCACTTCTCGTTCCTGCTGGGCGAGGTGGCGCTCTACAGCTTCGTGATCCTGGTGCTCACCGGCACGTACCTCGCCCTCTTCTTCGTGGCCAGCACCGAGGCCGTCACCTACGACGGGAGCTACGAACAGCTGCAGGGCATCGAGGTGTCGCGGGCCTTCGACTCCGCCCTCGACCTCAGCTTCGAGGTGCGGGCCGGTCTGGTGATGCGCCAGGCCCACCACTGGGCCGCCCTCATCTTCGTCGGGGCCATCACCGCCCACCTCGCCCGCATCTTCTTCACCGGGGCCTTCCGGCGCCCGCGGGAGCCCAACTGGATCATCGGCCTGACCCTGTTGCTGCTCGCCATCGTGAACGGGTTCGCGGGCTACTCGCTGCTCGACGACCAGCTCTCGGGGAGCGGCCTGCGCATCGCCTACTCCGTCGCCATCTCCATCCCCGTCGTGGGGACGTGGATGGCCTCGCTGCTCTTCGGCGGCAACTTCCCCGGCGACGACATCATCAACCGGCTGTTCACCATCCACGTCTTCATCGTCCCCACCCTCATCGCCGCGCTGCTCGTCGTCCACCTCGGGCTGCTCGTCCGCCACAAGCACACGCACTTCGCGGGCCACGGGGCCACCGATCGAAACGTGGTGGGCGAGCGCCTCTGGCCCACCTACGTGGCCAAGGCCAGCTCGGTCTTCTTCCTGACCGCGGCGGTGATCATGGGCCTCGGCGGCCTGGTCCAGATCAACCCGATCTGGATCTATGGCCCGTTCCGCGTCGAGAACGTCACCAGCGCGTCCCAGCCCGACTGGTACATGGGGTGGTTGGAGGGCGCCCTCCGGCTGATGCCAGCGTGGGAGCTCCGCGCCTTCGGCTACGAGATCCCCAACCCCTTCTACCCCGGGGTCCTGCTGCCGGGGATCACCTTCACCCTCCTCTACCTGTGGCCCTTCATCGAGGCCCGGGTCACGGGTGACCGCCGTGAGCACCACGTGCTGGACCGTCCCCGGGACCGACCCGTGCGCACCGCCCTCGGCGTGGCGACCCTGCTCTTCTACACGGTGCTCGGCCTCGCCGGGGCCGACGACGTCCTGACGACCTCACTGGGCCTCGACGTCAACGACGTCGTGTGGGTCCTGCGCGTGGCTCTGGTCGTCGTCCCGCTCGTCGGGGCGCTGGTGGCGCACCGCCTGTGCCTCGAGCTGCAGCGCCGGGACGCGCCGCCCGCGGAGTCGCCCGAGCGTGCCGGGGATCCGGAGCCCGAGGGCGAGCTCGAGCGCGTCGGGAGCTAGCCACTCTCGAGGGCTACGGTTCGCGTGCGGCCGTCCTCGAGGACCGCGGGAAGGCGGGCTCGGGATGACCGTGAAGGCCGACAGGCATCGACCCCTCTCTGGGCGAGCCCGAACACTGGCGTTGCTCATGGCGGTCGCACTCGTAGGCCCGGTCGCGCTGGAGGCCACCTCCGCGACCGCTGACGGCAACGAGGCGCCCGGGAACCCCGCGGAGTTCCGGTCGATCACCGCCGGCGACAACCACACCTGCGCCATCCTCGACGACGGCACCGTCAAGTGCTGGGGCGGCAACAGCCGCGGCCAGCTCGGCCTCGGCGACACCGCCAACCGCGGCGACGGCGCCGGCGAGATGGGCGACAACCTCCCCGCCGTCAACCTCGGCACCGGCCGCACCGCCACCGCCATCACCGCCGGCGACACCCACACCTGCGCCCTCCTCGACAACGGCACCGTCAAGTGCTGGGGCGACAACGGCTACGGCCAGCTCGGCCACGGCGACACCGCCAACCGCGGCGACGACGCCGGCGAGATGGGCGACAACCTCCCCGCCGTCAACCTCGGCACCGGCCGCACCGCCACCGCCATCACCGCCGGCAGCAGCCACACCTGCGCCCTCCTCGACAACGGCACCGTCAAGTGCTGGGGCGACAACGGCGACGGCCAGCTCGGCCTCGGCGACACCGCCGACCGCGGCGACGGCGCCGGCGAGATGGGCGACAACCTCCCCGCCGTCGACCTCGGCACCGGCCGCACCGCCACCGCCATCACCGCCGGCGACGACCACACCTGCGCCCTCCTCGACAACGGCACCGTCAAGTGCTGGGGCGACAACGCCTACGGGCAGCTCGGCCTCGGCGACACCGCCGACCGCGGCGACGACGCCGGCGAGATGGGCGACAACCTCCCCGCCGTCGACCTCGGCACCGGCCGCACCGCCACCGCCATCACCGCCGGCGACGTCCACACCTGCGCCCTGCTCGACAACGCCACCGTCAAGTGCTGGGGCTACAACGGCCACGGGCCAGCTCGGCCACGGCGACACCGCCGACCGCGGCGACGGCCCCGGCGAGATGGGCGACAACCTCCCCGCCGTCGACCTCGGCACCGGCCGCACCGCCACCGCCATCACCGCCGGCGACAACCACACCTGCGCCCTGCTCGACAACGCCACCGTCAAGTGCTGGGGCGACAACAGCATCGGGCAGCTCGGCCTCGGCGACACCGCCGACCGCGGCGACGGCCGCCGGCGAGATGGGCGACAACCTCCCCGCCGTCGACCTCGGCACCGGCCGCACCGCCACCGCCGTCACCGCCGGCAGCGACCACACCTGCGCCCTGCTCGACAACGCCACCGTCAAGTGCTGGGGCGACGGCGTCGACGGCCAGCTCGGCCACGGCGACACCGCCGACCGCGGCGACGGCGCCCGGCGAGATGGGCGACAACCTCCCCGCCGTCGACCTCGGCACCGGCCGCAACGGTCGGCCCGCGTGGCCCGGGTCGGCGTGACCGTCACCGCCGACCAGAGCCTCGTCGTGGCCGGCGACGACATCGACTACGACGTCACGGTCACCAACACGGGCGGGCTCCCGCTGACCGAGGTGAGCGTGATCGCTCCCGACGTCGCGGACTGCTCCCAGGCGATCGGTGACCTCGCCCCGGGCGCGTCGACCACGTACGCCTGCGAGCACACCACGACGCCGCCGACGTGCCCGCAGATGACCAACCAGGTCCTCGTCACGACCGGGCAGGGGGTGTTCGGGCTGTCGGGGACGCGCGGACAGCGGGTGGACGCCCCCGACCCGGAGCTGACGGTCGACCTGTCGGCTGAGCAGCCGTCGGTCATCTCGGGCTCGGACATGTTCTTCGACCTCACCGTCACCAACACCGGCAACCTCACCCTCACCGGCGTCACCGTCACCGCCCCCGACACCCCCGGCTGCGCCGACGCCGAACCCACCACCCTGGCGCCGGGCGCGCAGTACAGCGACAACTGCCAGCTCACCGCCCAAGACGGGTTCGCCCCGACCTTCACCAACTTCGCCACCGCCGACAGCACCCAGACCAGCCCGGTCAACGACACCGCGGCGGTGACGGTGCTCACCGTGCAACCCGACGCCCTGATCCGTCTCGGCGCCGGTGCCTCGGTCGGCAACGACCTCTACAACACCAACGGCGCCGGCCAGACCCGCTCCACCACCGTCCCCACCCTGGGCACCGCCACCTTCACCGCCACCTTCCAGAACGACGGCACCATGACCGACACCCTCACCGTGCTGGGCCAGGGCACCACCAACCGCTACACCGTCACCTACAAGCAGGGCGCCACCAACGTCACCACCGCCGTGGTGGCCGGCACCTACACCCTGGCCAACCTCCCCGCCGGCGGCACCCGAACCCTCACCATCCAGATCAAGGCCAAACCGGGCACCCCGATCAACAACCTGATCAACCGCCTCCTCACCCTCACCAGCACCACCAACACCACCCGCACCGACACCGTCAAAGCCACCGTCCGCCGCCGCTGACCCGGTCGAGCGCAGCGTCAAAGAGACCGGGTGTCACCTATGCTGAGGCTGTCGGCGCGGCTGAACGGTGCCCACGTCCTGGTGCAACCCAGGGGTAGACGACGCCGATTCTGCGCTCGTAGCTCAATTTGGATAGAGCGTCTGACTACGGATCAGAAGGTTGGGGGTTCGAGTCCCTCCGAGCGCGCAAGAAGTCCCTGGTCAGAGCGCTACGCCACGCTCGTCCTGGGTCGTCGTGCTGCCTGGTCCGGGTACGTCCGTGACCAGACCGTGACCACGCTGCCCGTGGCGCGGCCGGCGGAGTCCGTCGAACACCACAGTGCGGGCCCTCGACGGGATCGCAGCATCTGACTGGCGGTCCGAAGGTGCGTATCGGGAGGCGGATGGTCCGGCCCGTGTTCCTGACGGCCCGAAATCGACCGACGCTGGTCGCCGTGGCTCGGCTAGGGGCTCGGCAGATCGATGGCTGTCATGCTGTCTTCCTCTCAGGCCTGCTCTTGGGCTCGACCCGGATCGTCTCTGGGGCGCTCGTGAGGCGGGCGGAGAGCTCCCACAGCGTCCTGGCCATCTTCGAATTCCGCGCGCGGCCTTGGCCGGTTCCTGGATCTCCGGATAACCGCGGAGGTGGCCTAGGCCGTCCGGCCCCACGTATGAGCCTCCCGGCACGTCCTGGGTAGCGGCGTACTCGATCGGCAGGGCGCCACGCTCGGCATCGCTTAACAGCCATCCGAACAGCCATGCGACGTACCGGTCGAACGTGGCGTATGGTCGACCAGCGTGTTTGAGGAGATTCGTCCGCTGTGATGCCGGGATGGGCGGTGATCGCCTGGACGCCACTGCCGGCTTCGGTCAGCTGAGCCTGTAGCTCTAAGGTGAACAGCAGGTTGGCGAGCTTGGAGTCGGAGTACGCCCGTACCGCGTTGTAGCGGCGACTGTGCCAGTTCATGTCGTCGAGGTCGAGCCGTCCGCGGCGGTGGAACACAGAGCTAACCGTGACCACCCGGGCGGTGATTGAGGGAAGCAGTAGGTTCGTAAGCAGAAACGGGCCAAGGTGATTGGTCCCGATCTGCAGCTCGAAGCCGTCGACGGTCCTCCCTTCCGGCACAGCCATAATCCCGGCGTTGTTGATCAGAACGTCAAGGGATCCGCGCCAGCCCTCGGCGAATGCGTGCACCGAGGCCAGATCGGCCACGTCGAGCGCTCGGATCTCGGTGCTGCCGTTGATGCCGGCCGCCACCCGCTGGCCCTTCCCGGGGTCGCGCACGGCGAGCACGACGTGGGCGCCGGCTCCGGCGAGCGCTCGGGTGGTTTCGAGCCCGAGTCCGCTCGAAGCGCCGGTCACGACGACAGTGCGCTCAGAGAGGTCGGGTAGGTCGGTTGATGTCCAGCGTGAAGTGGTCATGATCAGTCCTTTCGTTCGAGTAGTTCGCCGAAGGCGATGCGGGGCGTTGACCTCGCCGACTTGGGCGCCGGCGAAGTCAACGAGGCTGCGGGACGGTTTTGCTTCCACGGCTAGGACTCCCAGGGTGGGACCACCCGCGTCATCGGGTGCGCATACTTGGGAATCTTGAGCTAGTTGCGTCGGGATCAGAGGTTGTGGACTTTGAGGATGCGACCGGTTATCGGATTCGAGATGGCCCGAAAGTAGGCCTGGGCCACCTCTGCGGCGGGGACCGGGGTGAAGCCGGGGAAGGTCGTCGTGATAGGCGGGGGACTCGGCTAGGACCGTCGGGCTGACGCAGTTGATTCGCAGCCCTCTCGGCAGCTCCGTAGCCGCCGCCTTTACGAAGCCCTCCACCATGTAGTCGACAGTCGCACCGATGCTGCTGGCAGGATTGAACTCGTCGCCCAGAATGCCGGAAACCAGCGTGAACGATCCGCCATCTGAGATATGGGGCAGGGCGGCGCGGACCAGATTGATCTGACCCATCCCCTTTGCCTGGATCGATGCCGCCCATTGGTGGTCGGTGCTTTCAGCCAGAGGTACCAGGAAGGCGTCGCCCGCCGCGTTTGCAACGGCATCGAATGGCGTCAGGACGGGGAAGAGCGCTCGAAGCTCATCGATGTTGGTGGTGTCAGCCTTGTAGGTGCCTCGGGTCCTGCCGATGTCGACGACATCGTGGCCGTGCTCACGCAGGGCCTGCTGCACGGCGGAACCGACGGTTCCATTCCCAACGACAATGACTTTCATGACTCCCTCCTTGAGCGGCTGAAGACGGCGGTTGCAAAGATCTCCGGGATAACGGCGGACCCGACGTAGCCAGACCCCCCGGTGATGAATACCTGCATGGAAATACCTCCCGTTAAGGGCTCACGCCGCGGTCGATTGAGCATGAGCCCATGGTTGTGGGGAACTCCCTCTTTTGTGTTGTGGTGGCGAGTTGTGTGTCGTGGTGGTTGAGTCGCAGCCCGGGAGGATGGGCGGCGTGGAGGCTCACAGGGCGAAGCCGCCGTCGACGTTCCAGGTCGTGCCGGTGACGAACCGGGCCTCGGCCCGCGGTAGAAAGGCCACGGCATCGGCGATGTCGTGGGGTTGGCCGTAGTGGCCGACCGCGGTCAACGACCGCATGGCGTCGGCGAACTCCCCGGAGTCGGGATTCATGTCGGTGTCCACCGGCCCCGGCTGGACGGTGTTGACGGTGATGCCACGGGGTCCGAGTTCACGGGCGAGGCCGCGGGACAGTCCAGCGACCGCGGCCTTCGAGAGCGAGTAGACGCTGATACCGCTGACCGGGACCGGGATCCGGTCGGCCAACGTGCTCCCGATGTTGATGATCCGCCCGCCCGCGCCGAGATGCGGCAAAGCGGCCTGGACCGCCACGAAGATCGCCCGGACGTTGACGGCCAGAAGCCGGTCGTATTCGGCCAGCGGGAACTCCTCGATCGACGCGATGTGAGAGGTGCCCGCGTTTCACCAGCACCTCGAGGCCGCCGACCCCGTCGACCGTCTCCGAGATCGCTGAGCGAACCGCCTCGGGCTCCTCACTGTCGGCCTGGATCGCCGAGGCCGTGCCACCGGAATCGACGATCTCCTGCTCGAGGTCGTTCGCGGGGCCCTTGGCCTCTCGGTAGGTGAACGCCACGGCGGCGCCATCGGCCGCGAGCCGCCGGAGCGATGCCGGCGCCGATCCCCCGAGAACCACCGGTGACCAGCGCTCGCATGCCTGCGAGCGGGGCCCTGGCGACGTCGTCGAGTCGTGCTGTCTCAGTCATGATGCTCCTCACGTATCCGATGAGTCGTATCGAATGGTTCGTTTACTTAAGGACATGTGGATGTGCCATCGATCCCGACTGCGGAACACTGGGTACTAATTACCGAACCGTTCGGTTATCATAGCGGAGTTCGCAGTTTCCGCAAGGAGGTTCGAGGATGGCAGAGCGAGGCAGGCCACGAGGCTTCGACGAGGAGGAGGTCCTTGACGTTCGCGATGCGGTTGTTCTGGGACCACGGCTTCGATGGCACGTCGATGAGCGACCTC
>CAWBVI010000002.1:0-1338952 GCA_963792205.1 uncultured Microthrixaceae bacterium
GGAGAGATCATGAAGGACGCAAAGCGCCGCCCACGGGTTCCTGTTTCAGCACTACGGCGAGTTCGCCACCGACGTCGACACGTTCCTCGCCGTGGTTTCTGTGCACAACGCATAGCGGCTGGACAGTCCAGCGAACGCTCGCAGGTCGCGCGCCTGTAAGTCCTCGTCGACGGACTCGCTGCCGTCAACGCCACGAACTGACCCGCCAACACTCAGAAGGAGAACTGCCATGTCCACCATCACCACCGGCGAAATCGTGCTCGAACCGGACGCCCGCGGATTCGCCGACGCCGTCGCCGACCCGCCGTTCCTGTCCGACCTCCCACCCGAGAAGGGGCGCGCCGTGCTCGACGACGTCCAATCCGGCGATGTCACCAAACCAGTTGTTGAGGTCACCGACATCGACGTCGCTGGCGGGCCGACCGGACGCGTTTCGGTGCGCATCGTGCGCCCACCCAACGCGCCGAGCGACCTACCGGTTGTTCTCTACGTGCACGGCGGAGGATGGGTGCTCGGCAGCACCCTCACCCACGACCGGCTTATCCGCGAACTCGCCGTCGGCACCCCGGCCGCGGTTGTGTTTCCGAGCTACAGCCTGTCGCCCGAGGCGCGGTACCCGACTGCCATCGAGGAGATCTACGCGGTGGCGCAGTGGATCGCGGCCCAAGGATCCGCCAACGGCTTCGACTCCTCACGGATCGCGATCGCCGGCGACAGTGTCGGCGGCAACATGGCAACCGCCGTCAGCCTGATGGCCAAGGCGCGCGGCGGACCGACGCTCGCGCACCAACTGCTCTTCTACCCCGTGACGAACGCGGCCTTCGACACGCCGTCGTACGAGCAGTTCGCCGAGGGATTCCATCTCCGCCGCGACGCCATGCAGTGGTTCTGGGACCAGTACACGACCGACCCGGCGCAGCGTGCCGAAATCACCGCGTCGCCCCTGCGAGCAACGTCCGCCGACCTCGCAGGGCTGCCGCCGGCCACCGTGATCACTGCGGAGGCCGACGTGCTCCGCGACGAAGGTGAGGCCTACGCCGCCAGCCTGCGTCGGGCCGGAGTCCCTGTCAGTGCAGCGCGGTTCGACGGCACGATCCACGACTTCGTGATGCTCGACGCCCTCGCCAACACCCACGCCACTCGCGGGGCGATGACCATTGCCATCAGCGCGCTCCAAGACACGTTCCGCCCGGCCAATGCGAGTTGATCCCACAGCGGCGGGCTCGCCGCCACCTCCCCCCGCCCGCGAGCCCGCCGCTGCCGCCCTAAGCACCACGCCCGAAGGAGCCTCGATGGCGAAGCTGCTCTATCGATTAGGCCATTTCTGCGTCCGACGACGTCGACTTGTACTCCTTGGATGGGTTGCAGTGCTCGCTGTGGTCGGCATTTGGTCGAATGCCGCCGGCGGCACGGTCAATGACAAGCTGTCCATCCCCGGAACCGAATCACAGGATGCGGCTGATCTGCTGGCCGCGCGATTCCCCGCGCAGTCCGGCACAACGATCCGCATCGCTCTCGAAGCACCCGAGGGTCGGACGATCGAAGACTTCGCTCCGACGGCGCAGCTCGCTCGCGATCTGCAGCCGCTGTTCCTGCTCCCGAACGTCGTTGCCCCGACGGATCCGTCGTCGGCGGTCACCGTCTCTGCCGACGGGCGGATCGCATTCATCGAGATCCGGTTCGACCAATCGGCGACCGACGTCCCCGAGGACCTGATCCAGGCGATCGTCGACGGAACCGAGGAGGCCGCTCCAGCATTGCTGAAGGTCGCCTTCAGTGGCGAGGCCGTCAGCAAGGCCATCGAGCAGCCGGAGCCACCGTCCGAGTTGATCGGGTTCGTGGTCGCGATGGTCGTGCTGCTACTTGCCTTCGGGTCCGTGCTCGCGATGGGGCTGCCAATGCTCACAGCTCTCATCGGCGTGGTGATCGCGGTGCTCGGCATCACGCTGATGTCAGCGTTCGTCAACTTGAGCAGCACTGCCCCAACGCTGGCGATCATGATCGGCCTCGCCGTCGGCATCGACTACGCGCTCTTCATCGTCACCCGTCACCGAGCGTTCCACACCACCGGCCTGCCCCCTGAGGAGGCCGCCGCCCGCGCAACCGCGACGTCTGGCGGTGCCGTCGTCTTTGCCGGTGGCACCGTGATCATCGCCCTCGCCGGCCTGTTCGTCACCGGCGTTCCGTTCCTCACGGTGATGGGCCTGTGCGCCGCCGGCGCGGTGACCATCGCCGTGCTCGTCGCGATCACCCTGGTGCCCGCCCTCCTCGGGTTCGCCGGCGACAACATCGACCGGGTTCGGATCCCCGGCATCAAGCTCTCGACCGGCGAGGTCGCCGACAGTGGGGCCACCGTCTCCGGACGATTCGCCAAGGCCATCACCGATCGACCCTGGCCGTACCTCATCGTTGGCGTCGCGTTCATGCTCGTTCTCGCCACACCGATGCTGTCGATGCGGCTTGGCCTCCCGGATGATGGCACCAAGGCACTCGCGACGACCGAACGTCAGGCGTACGACATGCTCGTTGACGGATTCGGCGCCGGCTTCAACGGTCCCTTGACCGTCGTCGTCGACCTGCAAGAGGTCACTGACCGGACCGAGGCGCTCAGAGCGATTCGCGCCGCTGCGGCCGACGATCCCAACGTCGTGGTCGTCGCCGACCCGATCATCAACGCCGAGCGTGACACCGCCATCGTGGCCGTCATCCCCAAGTCGGGGCCAGCAAGCGAGGAGACCGAGGATCTCGTCCATCGACTGAGGCAGACGTTCGCTTCGGATGCCGTAGCCGGGTCAGGTGCGGTGACGTACATCACGGGCAACACCGCATCCAACATCGACATCTCCGACAAGCTCGGCTCGGCACTACCGAAGTACATGGCGTTCGTGATCGTTCTGACGATGCTGCTCCTGCTCGTCGCGTTCCGCTCGATCCTGGTGCCCATCAAGGCAGCGATCGCGATTCTCCTGTCGATCGGTGCATCACTCGGTGTCGTCGTCGCCATCTTTCAGTGGGGCTGGGCGGCCAGCTGGATCGGCGTCGATTCCAGCGTCCCGATCGTCTCGTTCATCCCGACGATCATGTTCGGGATCCTCTTCGGCCTGTCGATGGACTACGAGGTGTTCATCCTCTCCCGGGTGCGAGAGGAGTACTCGCACAGTGGCGATCCCCACCACGCAGTGCTCAAGGGGCTGGCGAGCTCTGCGCGTGTCATCACTGCCGCCGCGTTGATCATGATCTCCGTGTTCGGGGCCTTCGTCCTCGGCGACGACGTGATCATCAAGATGTTCGGAATCGGCCTGGCCGTGGCCGTCCTGCTCGACGCGACCATCGTCCGCATGATCATCGTCCCTGCCGTGATGACCCTGTTCGACAAGGCCGCGTGGTGGCTTCCGCGCTGGCTACGCAACCTGCCCGACCTGGACGTCGAAGGTGCCAAGCTTCTTCAACACCTGGACGCGACCGCTGATCGACAGGTTCCTCGCCGAAGCCTCGGCGGCATCGTCCGACGAAACTGAGGTAGCGCGTGTCAGATGAAGGGACCGTTGGTGTGGTCGGAGCCGGGAACATCGGCTCGGTCGTGGCCCGGCTGGCGGCGAAAGCAGGTCTAGAGGTCGTTATCGCGAACTCGCGTGGGCCTGAGTCCCTCGCTGGGCTGGTTGACGAGCTCGGCCCCGGGGTTCGGGCTGGGTCCGTCGATCAGGCTGCCCGCGCCGGTGAGTGCGTGGTGGTCGCCATCCCGTTCTTCCGGTTCCGGGACCTGCCCGCAGCCGCGTTCGCTGACCGCACCGTGATCGACACGATGAACTTTGACCCCGGACGCGACGGGGCAGTTGCCGCCCTGATCGAAACTGGGCAGACGCCCGCCGAGCTGTTGGCTGCCCGGCTGGCCGGCGCGAGCGTCGTGAAGGCCTTTAGCAGCATCTTCGCGAACCACCTGGCGGCTCTGAGCCGGCCAGCGGGTGCGCCCGACCGCAGCGCCCTGCCGATTGCCGGCGACTCGATCGAGGCGAAACTGGTCACGACCCGGCTGCTCGACCGGCTTGGCTGGGATGCGGTGGACGCCGGGTCACTGAAGGAGAGCCGCCGCTTTGACATCGGTACGCCCGCGTTCGTCGTGCCATATGTCGCCGACGCCAGCGACGGCTGGGGGTTGCGGCTGCCGACCGACCCGGGCTCACCCGCAGGCGCGACACGGATCGGCACGTTGCTCGGCCAACGCCTCAAGGGATGACCGGTGGCTGAAGGAGAAGCGCCTCTTCGCATCGATGTGTGGTCTGACGTCGTCTGTCCGCCGGGATGTCGCGCACGGTGCCGCGGCTGCTCGCTCGCGCGGCGGTGGGGGACCCGCCTCAGGGCCGCTGATTTCTACACTTTTTCTACTCCACGGGCTGGGATTCTGTGGTATAAGTAGGTACGGATCGAAACCCCACATCCGAGAAGGCCCTGGTCAGAGGCACAGTTCGGTACGGATTTGGATGCAATGGGACGTAGACAATCGGGCTCATAACCCGAAGGTCGCAGGTTCAAATCCTGCCCCCCGCCACCAACAAACAAGCAGGTCAGAGGCCCTTTCCGGAGACGGAGAGGGCCTCTCTGCTTGTCACGGTGCTGTGCAACGGCTGTTGTCACGATTACGTCGGAGCACGCACCGGCGAGCCTGACCCACGTCATGAGCCGATCGGGGAAGAACGGTCTGGGCCATCCTCGTGGCTGCGTTGAGCCCGAGCGTGCTGGCCCTCGCCGAGGCCCGGCTCAGGCCGGTCGGCGTCAGTCTTCGAGGTGACCAAACTTGCCGGCGTCGAAGTCCTGGAAGGCTTGTTGGATCTGCTCGCGGGTGTTCATGACGAACGGCCCGTAGTACACGACGGGTTCATCGATGGGTTCGCCGTTGAGAAGCAACAGCCGCGCCGGTGCTTCGGCGTCGATGGTGACGCCGTCCCCGATGTTGTCGAGGACGACCAGGTCTCGGTGGGTTGCCTTGGTGCCGTTGACGGCGACGGCGCCGTCGAGGACGAGCAGGGCGGTGTTCTCCTCCGCGGCGAACATGAGCTCTACGGGTGCTTCGCCAGTGAGCTGCAGGTCCCAGAGGTTGATCGGCGTGGCGGTCTGAGCGGGCCCGCGGTGGCCGTTGTACTGGCCGGCGATGACGCGGACGGTGCCGGCGCCGTCGGGAAGTTCGACGCTGCCGATCCGCTCCGCGGTGAGCGGCTGGTAGCGGGGCGGGCTCATCTTCTGGTCCGCGGGGAGGTTCACCCAAAGCTGGACCATATGGAAGGTGCCGCCGGCCTTGGCCCAGTCGGTCTCGTGGTACTCCTTGTGCAGGATGCCGGACGCGGCGGTCATCCACTGCACGTCGCCGGGGTGGATGACCCCACCGGCGCCGGTGCTGTCGTGGTGGGCGACGCTGCCTTCGAAGGCGAGGGTGACGGTCTCGAACCCCCGGTGGGGGTGAACGCCGACCCCGCGGGGTCGGTCGGTCGGTCCGTACTGGTAGGGGGCGTGGTAGTCGAGGAGCAGGAACGGGCTGATGCGGGCGCCGAGGTCGGCGGTCGACGGGAACAGGTTCGTGACTCGGAACCCGTCGCCGACCCAGTGGAACTCCTCGCCGTGGACGACTTGGTGAATGGGGCGTTCGCTGGGCATGGCTGCCTCCTTGTGGCGCATCGCTGCCCGCCGACTGGCGAACAGCGATGCGCCTTCGGTGCGGACGTACGCAGTGCGTACGCATGAGGTCAGTTCACAGCGTCGGCCGCTGCCCGGATGACCCGCACCGTGGTGTCGGGCTGGGAGATGTGCGCGACGTGCGAGGCCCTGACCTCGGTGGTGTGCGCACCGGCTCGTTCGGCCATGAACCGCTGGGTCGCCGGCGGGATCGCCCGGTCCCTGGTCGCAACGAGGTACCACGACGGGATGGTCTCCCAGGCGGGCGTGCCGGAGGGGCTCCCGAACGCAGCCTCCGAGAAGGGCCGCTGGGTGGCGTACATCTGGTCGGCAACTCGGCGGGGCACGTCGGCGGCGAACGCGGTGCCGAGCCCTTCGCGGGTCAGGTACAGGTCGATCGCCCTGGCTGCCGTCGGGGAGCGGGTACGGACGACCGATGATGGTGTCTGCGGACCGATCTCGCTGCCCGGGTTCATCGACACGAGCTGCCCGAGCGACTCGCCTTCGTCGGGGGCGAACGCGGCGATGTAGACGAGGGCCTCGACGTTGTCGTGACCGACGGCGGCGTTGGTGATGACGGCGCCGCCGTAGGAGTGTCCGACCAGCACGACCGGGCCTTCGATGGTGTCGAGAACACTCGAGACGTACTCGGCGTCGTGACGCGAGACCGCGCTGCGGGTTGGCGGGGGCGATGACGGGATAGCCGCTACGCTGGAGCTGCTCGATCACGGCGTTCCAACCTGTCGAGTTGTCCCACCCGCCGTGCACGAGCACCACGGTGGGCTTCGGTGCGTTGTTCCGATGACCGGCGAGTTGGTGATGCGACGGCCACGGTGGCGCTGCAGCGCCAAGGCAGCACGGTCGCGGCCAAGAACGCGACGCCGGCGATGACGTCGGCGAGTCGGCCGTTGAGAGTCCAGAGAACGTGGACATGGGGGTGCTCCGTTTCCGGTGGGGGTGGAGCCCGAACATAAGAAGGACAGACCGCTGAGGCTTCCGTCATTCGACTGCGTCGTCCGTAAGCAGTCGCCGATCGGACCGCCTCGGACGCCGCGGGCGGGCCTAGATGCGGCAACTCAGTCGAATGACTGAAGCGTCCACACGGGGGGCGTCGTACACCGAGGACACACCCCCGAGCAGGAGATGAACATGACCACGAACCGACCGCACATCGCCCTTGTCCACGGCGGATTCGTCGACGGCTCAGGTTGGCGGCGCGTCTACGAGCTGCTCACCGCTGAAGGCCACTCGGTCACCGTTGTGCAGAACCCCACCATCGACCTGGAGGGCGACGTCGCTGCCACGACGCAGGCACTCGACACCCACGACGGACCGACGATCCTCGTCGGCCACTCCTACGGCGGCGTCGTGATCACCGAGGCCGGCAACCACCCCGCCGTCGAGGCGCTCGTCTACATCGCCGCCTTCGCGCCCGACAAGGGCGAGTCGGTCGGCACCCTCATCGCTGACCCGCCCCCGGGAGCGCCCGTGCCGCCGATCCTTCCCCCCCAGGACGGGTTCCTGTTCCTCGACCGAGACCAGTTCGCCGCGTCATTCGCCGCGGACCTTCCCTCGGCCGAGGCCGCGTTCATGGCCGACTCCCAGGTCCCGTGGGGACTCGGAGCCCTCAACGGCGCAGTCAGCGAGCCCGCCTGGCGTTCCAAGCCGAGCTGGTACCTGGTCTCCACTGACGACCACATGATCCCGCCGCCTGCGCAGCGAGCCATGTGCGAACGGATCGGCGCGACCAGCGCAGAGGTCGCAGCCAGCCACTCCGTCTACGTCTCCCAACCCGAGGCGGTGTGTTCGCTCATTGCCCAGGCAGCGGCCCAGGTCACCTCGTCGCTCCGGTAGCCCACCGCCAGCCCGGTGTGGCAGGTCCCCCCGCCGCCACACCGGGCTCGGCGGACCCCTCGATGGCCGTCGGTGCTCGGACCGCCTACCGTCTCGAGGGTCCACGGATCATGGACCACGAAGGGAGCGGCGATGGGGGCTGGCGCTTCCGAGTTGCTGCTCGGGCGTGACGCCGACGGGGCCGGGGTCGAGGTGAACGCGACAGCGACGGCACGTCGAACGACCACCCGGGTCGAGTACAAGTGGATCGTCGCCGCGGTGTGGTTCTGCGGGATATTCCTCGACATTCTCGACATGGCTCTCGTGAACGTTGCGTTGCCGGAGCTCGGACGCGAGTTCCATGCCACGACCGCATCGCTCGCGTGGGTCGTGCTTGGCTACTTGCTCTCGCTCGCCGTGTTCATCCCGGCGTCTGGGTGGATCGGCGACCGCTTTGGGACGAGGCGGGTGTTCCTCTTCGCCCTAGCGATGTTCACGTTTGCATCTGCGCTGTGCGGACAGGCCCAAAGCCTGGGCCAGCTGGTCGCGTTCCGTGTGCTGCAAGGGGTCGGCGGGGGCATGCTCGTTCCGGTTGGGGCGGCGATGTTGTTCCGCGCTTTCCCGCCGATCGAAAGGGCCAAGGCGGCCACGGTGCTCTTCGCGGGGGCGAGCACCGTCGGAGCGCTCGGTCCGGTGCTCAGTGGGTGGCTCGTGACGAACGTGTCGTGGCGGTGGATCTTCTACGTGAATCTGCCGGTCGGCGTGCTGGGATTCACGATCGGCTTCCTGTTCCTGCGTGAGGAGCGCGTGGGCATCGCGGGGAAGTTCGATCTTCGCGGCTTCGTGTTGTCGGGGGCTGGACTTGCCCTCCTGTTGTACGCGCTCTCACAAGCCCCCGAACAGGGCTGGCGCTCGCCGCAGGTCCTCGCAACAGGCGTGGCCGGCATCGTCCTGATCGTGTTGCTGGTCGTGGTGGAGACGCGGGTGCCTCAGCCGTTGCTCGCGCTCCGGTTGCACCGCGAGCGCATGTTCCGCAACGCCAGCGTGGCGATGGCATTCACCTTTGGCAGCTTCGCCGGCGTGGCCTTCCTCATGCCGCTCTATCTCCAGACCCTGCGCGGGTTCACTCCGCTGGAGTCGGGACTCACGACGTTTCCCCAGGCGCTGGGGGCCATCGTCTCGAGCAGATTCGTCGGCGGGCTCTATCACCGCGTGGGACCGCGTCGCCTCATCGTGTTCGGCATGCTCGCCATGTCCGCGGCCACGCTGCCCCTCGCGTTCATAGGACTCCACACCAGCCTGTGGGAGATCCGCACGATCATGTTCGCTCGCGGCATCTTCATCGCGTTCTTGTTCGTCCCCCTGCAGGCTGCAACGTACGCCAACGTCACGCCCGTCGACACCGGGCGAGCGACGGCGATCTTCACGACGCAACGACAGGTGGCCGCGGCGTTCGGGGTCGCCACGCTTGCCACCGTGCTCACCAGTGGCATCAACGCCGCCAATGCTGGAGTGACCGATCCGCAGGCATTGGCGCAAGGCACGCTGAGCGGCTTCCATCTCGCGTTCGTTGTCGGAGCCCTCCTGATCGCACTCGCCTCGCTGTCCGGCCTGCTCATCCACGACGAGGACGCGGCATCGACGATGCTGTCCCGAACGCCGCAACAAGACCCCGAGCTTCAACTCGCCTGAGCCTTCCTGGCAGACCGTCACGCTGGTCGACGCAACTGCGCCTTTCCTGCGTTCGGCCTAACGTCTCAACGACAGGCCAGACCGGCCGTGTTGGCGCATGGAGGACCGCTGTGGCGGGCTCATTCCATCAGGACGCGACGCTGCTGTTCGGACGGGACCAGGAACTTGAGCTCCTTCGCGCGTTCGTCGATCAGTCGTCGGCCAACGGGGACGCGCTCCTGCTGTCGGGAGCCCCCGGAGTAGGCAAGACCGTCCTCCTGAGTGCTGTGGAAGCTCATGCCGCGGATGCCGGCCTTCGCGTGCTACGTGCAGCTGGCGCGGAGTTCGAGGCGGATCTCAGCTTCGCTGGGCTGAATCAGGTTCTGCACCCCCTCTTTGACGACATCGAAGGATTGAGCCCACCGCAGCGCGCGGCGCTGGAGGTGGCGTTAGGGCTGGGCGAGGGCCCAGCACCCGATCGGCTCGTGGTGTGCAACGCGGGATTGTCGTTGCTGGCGAACGTGGGCTCGAAAGAACCCTTGTTGGTGATCGTCGATGACCTGCAGTGGGTGGATCGAGCCAGCGCACTTGTGCTTGGGTTCGTCGCTCGTCGACTTCATGCCACCCGGGTGGGGTTCCTTGCGGCGTCCCGCTCAGGGGACGAGAGCTTCTTCGAGCGAAGCGGACTCCGCAGCCACGACCTCGGCCCGCTCGACGATGCGTCCTCGACAGCGTTGCTCGCCGATCGATTCCCCGCGCTCGCCCCTCAGGTCCGCCAACGGCTCCTCGCGGAGTCGCAGGGCAATCCGCTCGCGCTCTTGGAGCTTCCAGCCGCACTGGTGAGCACGGACAAGTCCTCCCGCTCGGCGACGCCGCAAACCCTGCCCCTCAGCGAACGGCTCCAAGCGGTCTTTGCCGCGCGAATCACCGGACTGCCCGCTGCTTCCCGGCACCTGCTCCTGTTGGCCGTTCTCGATGGCACCGGGGATCTAGGCATCCTGCAGTCCGCCTCCGGGCAGACGGACCTGGAGGGGCTCGGTCCCGCCGAGCGAGCGAGGCTGGTGGCTGTCGATCGAGACGGGCGACTTGCGTTCAGACACCCGCTCACGCGGTCAGCGGTAACCGAGCTCTCGACCAGCAATGAGCGTCGCGAAGCACACCGAGCTCTTGCTCCGCATGTCGCTCCCGAACGTCGTGCTTGGCACCTCGCTGAGGCGACAGTTGGGGATGACGAAGAAGTTGCGTCCCTGCTTGAACAGACTGCACGCAGAGTGTTGCGGCGAGGCGACGCCGTAGCCGCGATCGACGGTCTGCTGCGCGCGGCTGAGATGAGTCCTGCTGCTGTGGACCGGGGCCGGCGAATGGCGGAGGCTGCGTACCTCGGCGCCAACTTTCTGGGTGACCTTGGCAATGCGCCGGAGCTACTGGACGCGGTGCGTGAGAGTGACCCCGTACATGCCGGTTCGTTGGCTGGGGCAATGGCCGCCGCCTATCACCTGCTCAACGGGGTGGGCGATGTCGACACCGCCCACCGGCTACTGGTCGGTGCCATCGAGACATGCGAGGACCCCAGTGACGCCAACAATGAAGTACTTGTCGAGGCGATCTACAACCTCTTCGGGATCTGCTTCTGCGGTGGCCGGGCGGAGCTCTGGGAACCGTTCGATCGCGCCCTCGGGCGGCTCACACCGCGTCCCCCCGAGCTCCTCGGGCTCATCGCCGAGACGCTTGAGGATCCCGCAAGACGCGCCGTGCCGGCTCTCGGTCGGCTTGACGAGCTCATCGATCAGCTCAGCCACGAGTCCGATCCGGTGCAGGTCATACGAATCGCCATCGCCTGTGGGTACAGCGATCGCATCCCGGAGGTTCGATCCGCGCTGCGGCGCCTCGTTGACGAGGGACGCGATGGAGGCGTGATCACCTTCTCGATCCAGGGACTCGCGCTCCTCAGCATGGACGCGTACCTCACGGGCCGGTGGGACGAGGTACAGCAGTTGACGGACGAGGCCGTTGAACTGTGTGACGCACACGGTTACGTGCTACGTCGCTGGCCTCATCGCTCAACGCAAGCGATGCTGGCTGCAGGTCGGGGCGATCGAGAAGCGGCGCGTGCCATCACCGATGAGGTACTCCAATGGGCGGTGCCTCGCAGGGCCAAGCAGCTCCAGTTCGCGGCATTGCACGCGCGGGTGCTCGACTCTCTCGCTGGCGGGGACTTCGAGCGTGCGTACCAGGACGTCTGCGCGATCAGTCCTGCAGGAACGATCGCCTCGCATGTTCCACAGGCGATGTGGGTGGTGATGGACCTTGTGGAAGCCGCGGTGCGCACCGGCCGCCGAGAGGAGGCTGTTGCCCATGTCGAAGCAGCGCGCGATGCCAACCTGGGGCTGATCTCGTCCCGCCTTGCACTGGTCACTGAAGGAGCGGCCGGCATCGCTGCGATCGAGCTCGATGAATCCTTCGAGAAGGCGTTGGCGATTCGTGGTGCAGAACTGTGGGCATTCGACCTGGCGCGCGTCGAACTCGCCTACGGGGAACGGCTCCGGCGAGCAAAACAGACAGCTGAGTCGCGCACGCACCTCGCCGCTGCTCTCGACGCGTTCGAGCGCCTCGGGGCGCACCCTTGGGCGCAGCGGGCAGCGAACGAGATGCGGGCCACCGGCACCACCATCGGACGCCCGCACACCAATGGACCCGAAGCGTTGTCGCCGCAGCAACTCGAGATCGCACGACTCGCAGCCGCGGGACTGAGCAACAAAGAGATCGGCGAGCGCCTGTTCCTCTCACACCGGACGGTCGGCTCTCACCTCTACCAGATCTTCCCAAAGCTCGGGATCACCTCGCGTGCCGCGCTCCGGGATGCACTCGAGGGCTTAACCGCCGACTCATAGGTCTTCTATGCAAGCTATGGGGTTGGCCGCGCTATCGGCTGAACGAACCCGAACCCAGGAGTGATCGTCTACACCGCCGAGCCCGCCTCGCCAGATCGTGCAGCTGGCAGCAGCCGGGCTGACCAACCGTGAGATCGGACAGCAGCTGTACCTCTCGCCTCGCACCGTGAGCTCACACCTGTACCACGCCTTCCCCAAGCTCGGCGTCACCCCCCGAGCCCAGCTCAAGGACGCGATCGAGGGCGCGGGCCAGGGCGCGGTCACTCCCTGAACCAGCAACGAACCGTCATATGACGGATGCGTGCCGGCCCGCCTCTGGCGCACGCTCAGGGCGCCAGGCTCTGTCGCTTCGGACAGGCCCCGATTGCAGGGAGCAACTCATGACCGACAGCTCTGTCCTCGTCCGACCGGTTCTCGAGCCCGAGGCCCAAGCATTCTCCGACGCGACGGCGAGCCCGCCGTTCCTTCCCGACCTCGGGCCGGAGAAGGGACGGGCAGCCGTCGACGACGTCCAGTCCGGTGAGATCGACAAGCCCGCGATCGACGAAGAGTGGATCACGATCCCCGGCGGCCCGACCGGCGAGGTCAAGGTCCGGATCGTCAAGCCAGCGGGCGCGGTCGGCACGCTGCCCGTGGTCTTCTACATCCACGGCGCCGGCTGGGTCTTCGGTGACGCACACACCCATGACCGGCTCGTCCGCGAACTCGCCGTCGGTGCAGACGCTGCCGTCGTGTTCCCCGAGTACGACCGCGCTCCCGAAGCCCCGTACCCGACCGCCATCGAGCAGAACTACGCCGCGGCACAGTGGGTCATGACCCACGGTGCGGAGAAGGGCCTCGACGCCAGCCGCATGGCTGTCGCCGGCGACTCCGTCGGCGGAAACATGGCCATCGCGCTCACGCTCATGGCCAAGGATCGTGGCGACGTCGACCTCGTCGCGCAGGCGCTTCTCTACCCGGTGACCGACGCGAACTTCGACACTGGCTCGTACCTCCAGTTCTCCGAGGGCTACTTCCTCCGGCGGGACGCCATGCAGTGGTTCTGGGATCAGTACACGACGGACCCGAACCAGCGTGCCGAGCTCACGGCGTCACCGCTCCGCGCAACCCCCGATCAGCTCGCCGGTCTCCCGCCGGCGCTGGTGATCACCGGAGAGGCCGACGTGCTCCGCGACGAAGGCGAGGCGTACGCGGCCAAGCTCCGCGCAGCGGGTGTCCCAACGACGGCAGTTCGCTTCGGCGGCATCATCCACGACTTCATGATGCTCAACGCCCTCCGGCCCACCCACGCCGCTCAGGCCGCCCTCGACCTCGCGACCTCGACGCTGCGGACCGCGCTGCACTGATCGTCGGAGCGGCGGCCGGCGCCCCCCACCCCGTCGGCCGCCGCTCCACGCCTCGATCCGAAGGAGGATCACGTGGCCCGACGATGCCGACGACCTCCACCTCCAAGATCGGTGTGGCTACTGGACACGAAGACGAGCCGACCGCTTGGCGCGATCGACTCCGAGCAGCCGGCGCCACCAACGACGAGTACTTGGTCGCGCGTCTGCGGCAGACCTGGGCCGGCCGCAAGATCGGCAGCGAGGCGGCCGATTGGCTGAAAGACAGCAGGCGAACCTGGTGAGCAGAGCCGACGTCACTGACGCCGCTGGCGGTCCCCACTCGGCGATTCGACGCGGCGAAACGTTGTTCTGACTGTGCCAGCCGTCTCACCCAAGTGCTGGCCGACCCGCCATCGGTAACCGCCGGCGATTGGGTAGCACCAAGCAGCCGCTCGACTCGCACACCGCGACGGTCGGGAAACGAGCAGCATGTGCTTGCGTTCGAAACATCACCGTGTACGTTCGCGCGATGGATGGATTGTCTCGACAGGAACAGATCATTCGACGCCTGCAGGAGCACGAGCGCGTCGAAGTGGCCGATCTGGCCCGAGAACTCCACACCTCGGAGGTCACCGTGCGCCGCGATCTGGACGCACTAGCGGCCTCGGGCGCATTGCGTAGGGTCTATGGCGGCGCCGTCAGTCTGTTGCTGCGCGGCGAGGAGCTGCCGTTCGCTCTGCGCGAGATGGAGTCGTCGTCGGCCAAGGATCGCATCGGGCAGGTCGTGGCCGATCTGCTCGTCGACGGTGAGGCCGTCATCGTCGACAGCGGCACGACGGGTCTGGCTGTCGCCCGAGCCGTGATCGGTCGCCGTCTGACGATCGTTCCGCTGTCGTTGCGTGCCGCCGAGCCACTGTCGGGAAGTGCGTCGATCACGTTGAAGGTTCCCGGGGGCACCGTGCGGTACGGCGAGGGTTCGTTGGTCGGCCCGATGACGGAGGCGTCGCTGCGGTCACTCCGCGTCGACACCGCGATCGTCAGCTGCTGCGGGGTGTCGCTCGCCGACGGCGTCACCGCCTACGACGACATCGAGGCCTCGACCAAGAGGACCGCGATGGCGAGCGCTCGTCGGCGTGTGCTGGTGGCCGAGGCTGCGAAGTTCTCCCGCACCTCGCTGGCCGTGGTGTGCCCGATCACCGACTTCGACATCGTCGTGACCGACGCCGCCGCCGCAGACGTGGTGCAGCTGCGAGATGCGGGTCTGGAGGTGCTCTGTGTCTGACGTCATCCCGTCCGCGCCCGCCGCCACGGAGTGTGGGTGGTGACGGCACAGGTCGGCGAGTCCCTCCGGGCGCCGACGCCCAGGATGATGGCGCCGCGTGACGCACGCCGTGCGCGCCTGGCTGTCGCCGCGCTGTTCTTCACCAATGGCGCGATCTTCGCCAACCTGCTCCCCGAGTATCCGACCATCAAGGCCGAGCTCGGGCTGAACAACGTCATGTTCGGTCTGGCTGTCGCCGCATTCCCCTTGGGCGCGCTGATCGCCGGCCTGGGGGCCGCGCGGGTGATACGGCGGTTCCACTCCTCGCGGGTCGCAGTCGCCGGCACGATCGTGACGGGTGTCGGCGTGCTGTGCGCCGGACTGTCCAAGGCTTGGGTGATGCTGGCTGCCGCGTTGCTGGTCGCCGGTGCAGCAGACGCGATCACCGACGTCGCGCAGAACGCCCACGGTCTGCGCGTCCAGCGCCGCTACGGCCGATCGATCCTGAACTCCTTTCACGCGGTGTGGAGCCTGGGCGCCGTCACCGGCGGACTGATGGGCGCTGCCGCCGTGGCACTCATGCCACGCGGCGTCCATCTCGGTGTCTCGGCTGTGCTGTTCGCGGCGGTGGCCTTGTCGTGTCGGCAGTTCCTCCTGCCCGGCGCAGACGACGAGGACCGTGCCGCCACGGTGTCGTCCACCGGCGCCTCACCCACGATCACGCGAGACATTGCCCGGATCGCAGTTCTGGCTGCGCTCGTCACCATCGCTGCCAGCGGTGCGGTCGTCGAGGACGCGGGCAGTTCCTGGTCGGCCATCTACCTGTCGTCGCTCGGAGCTCGGTTGTCGGTCGCGGCACTCGGCTTCGTCGCGCTGACGGGCGCACAGTTCATCGGCAGGCTGCTCGGAGACCGGATGGTCGACCGCTTCGGCCAGCGCGCCACCGCCCGCACCGGTGGCATGCTCGTCGCGGTGGGCATGGGCGCTGCACTCGCGGTGCCGACCGTTCCCGGCACGATCCTCGGGTTCGCAGCAGCCGGATTCGGAGTGGCGACCCTGGTCCCTGCAGCGATGCACGGCGCGGACATGCTCCCCGGCCTGCGCGCGGGAACCGGCCTGGCCGTGGTGAGCTGGCTGATGCGGATCGGCTTCCTGCTGTCGCCGCTGGTGGTCGGCTCGATCTCCGACGCGATGTCACTCCGTGCGGCGCTGCTGGTCGTGCCGCTCGCCGGGGCCGTCGTCGTGGTCATGTCCCAGGTGCTCGAGACCCGACATGTCGGGACAATCTGATCGATCCGTGCCGGGGACGCAGGTAGCTTGCGCCCGCCAACGGAAGGAGGGTCCATGTCGGACAACACGGCCAACATCGGATCTGGGCGCCGTTTTACGCCCGTCTGACGGCCGCGGCGATGGTCGTGGCAGCCTCAGCCTGCATGCCAGGGATGACGTGGGCGTACGTCGTCGTGTCGTTCCCCGAGAAGGTCCCCGCCAAGCTCCGGGATGCCGTCCAGGTGGCCTGAGTCGACGCGGCTTCGACCCTTCGTGTACGCCGCGCCGGTGTCAGGGGTGCCGCCGCGCGAGTCTTCGCGGATGCTGTCCATGGCCCGGGTGCTGGTCGACACCCGATCCTCGCGGCCACCCGTGGGCGAGCGGGGATCGATTGGTTAGTGTGAGGCGGTCCACCGGCCGAACTCGGGAGTGACCCCATGGCGACGGTTGATCGGCGTGCATTCCTGCGGGGGGCGGCGGCCACGACGGGCGGAGTGCTCGTCGGCGGGTCGCTCCCGGCGCTGCTGGCTGAGGCGGCCGGGGCAGCACCGCCCGGCCGGTTCCGCACGCTCGGGCCCGTGGCCGACCTGCGCGGTAACAAGGTGCGCCTGCACCTGCCGCCGGGCTTCCAGTACCGGTCGTTCCATGACACCGACGGTCCGCCGGTGATCCTCGATGACGGCACAGTCCTGCCAGGCCGCCACGACGGTATGGCTGCGTTCCCCGCCGGTGACGGGAACGTGTGGCTCGTGCGCAACCACGAGATGCCCAGCGCCTTTACGCCGTGGCCCAACCCAGTCCCGGCGTCAGTGGCCTTCGGGCCAGGGACTCCGTACGACGCCCGCGGCCGCGGCGGAACAACGACCGCGCTGGTGTCACCGTTCGGAGAGGTCCTCGAGAGCTTCACCAGTCTCAACGGCACCGTGCAGAACTGCGCTGGTGGCAACATGCCGTGGGGCTCGTGGATCACCTGCGAGGAGACCGTGAACGGACCGGACGTCGGTCCCGACTTCACCGGTATCACCAACGAGCACCTCCTCAAGCCCCACGGCTTCATCTTCGAGGTGCCGGCCAGTGGGCAGTCGAACCGGCTGCCCATCAAGCATGCGGGGCGCTTCGCTCACGAGGCGGCGGCGTTCAGTCCCGATGAGGCCTACCTGTATCTCACCGAGGACAACTTCGCCTTCCCGTCGGGCTTCTACCGCTACATCCCGCCCAACGACCCCATGGTCGACGGCCACGTGGAGGACGGCGGCCAGCTCCAGATGCTCAAGGTCGTCGGCGTCGACCAGGCCCACCTCGAGCAGGGCCAGGTCAACGGGACCGCGTACGCCGTCGAGTGGGTCGACATCGCCATGCCCTATCCGAACTTCGGCACCAGCACCGACGCGTTGTTCACGAGCCCCACGACAAACGACGAGGCGCTCACCTTTGTCGGCAACCAGGGTCGGGCCCTGGGGGCCGCCCACTTCTCCCGCCTCGAGGGGGCCTCGTACACGCGCGGGGAGATCTACTTCACCTCGACCCAGGGTGGCGGCGCGGCCGAGACCGGTCCCGAGTTGATCACCGGGTACGGCAACGGTCGAGGGCAGGTGTGGTCCTACAACCCGCTGACGTCGACGCTCACCTGCCGGTACCAGTCGCCGAATGTCGACACGCTCGACTTCCCCGACAACATCACGGCCAAGAGCGACCGGGGCACGATTGTCCTGTGCGAGGACGGTGCGGCGCCCAACTTCATACGAGGTCTGACGCGCGAGGCCGAGCTTTTCGACATCGCCCTGAACCGGCTGACGAACAACACAACCGGCGCGCCCCGGTTCGGCGAGGAGTTCGCGGGGGCCACGTTCGGCCCGGGCACCGACACGCTGTTCGTGAACATCCAGGCGTCGGCAGCGATCACCTTCGCCATCTGGGGTCCCTGGGGCCGCATCGGCGTCTGACGAACCGCCCGACGAGCCCTGAGTCGGATGGTGTACTTCGATGATGCGTCGCTGGATGATCCCGAATGTCGGAGGTTCAAATCCTCCGCTCGCCACCAAGGAATCGACGACGAAGGCCCAGGTCAGAGGCCCTTTCCGGAGCGATCCGGGAGGGCCTCTCTGTGCATCTCAGGGGCCGATTTCTACACCTTCTTCTACACCGCGGAGTTGGGACGCGCCGGGACGGACCGGTCCGAGACGCCACGCAACGACAGGCTTACCCCGTCACCTCCGACGGCTCCCCCGGCTCGAGTGGGACGCCGGCTGCCGCTTCGACTTCCCCAACCCGGAGTACCGGTGAACCGGGCGGACAGACCTGGACTACGGTCGCCAGAAGGGGAGGTCGCGATGAGTGGTTCCTGGAGCCCTGATCCGACCGGCCGTCACCAGGTCCGTTGGTGGGACGGGTCGGCGTGGACCGACCACGTGAGTAACGACGGCGCGACCGGCACCGATCCGATGGAGCGACCCCCGACCCCGCCCCCGCCAGCGGGACCGGTGATCCCGCCGCCCCCCGCCGGTCCGCCGATCTCCGTCCCGACCACACCGGCGAGGAACGGCCGCGCCAAGGTGCTGGGGATCGGTGCGGTTGTCGTGCTCCTCGTCGCGGCCGTCGGGGCCTACGTCGTGTTCGCTGGAAGCGGGGACGATGACGGCGGCACCGGCGATGTGGCACCGGCGGCCGACGAGCCGGCCGATGAACCCGCCGATGAACCCGCCACGGACCCCGCCGACGGGCTGGCCGAGGCCCTGGCCCCGGTGATCGACGACGCCGAGCTGACCGACGACTGTCCTCTCCTGGCCGAGGACACCGAGTCGGTGGTCGCCGGTCTGGGGGCGGTGACCTCGATCTCCAGCGGACCGGACGAGGTCACCCTGGACGAGGGCCCCATCGCCACTGCCTACTGCAACCTGGACACCGATCTCGGGCTCTTCAGCGTTTCGGCCGGGGTCACCGACCTCGACGCCGTCGACTACCTGGATCAGTACTACGCCGACCTGGACCCGGCCCCGGAGGGTGAGCTCAGCAACCTGGGCTACGACCCGGAGCTGGAGGCGGCCGGCACCGGTTCGCTCGCCGGTACGTGCCTGACCGACAGCCCGCAGTACGGCGAACAGTGCATCTACGCGTGGTCCGACGGCACCGTCGTCCTGTTGTTCGCCGACGTCGGCGCCAACCTGGAACCCACCGAGGGCTTCTCGGTCCTCGACCGGTACGTGGCCAGTGCGCTCGACCGGTTCGGTGGCTGAGGGGCGTCAGCCCGGGGATCCGTTCGCCGTCAAGAGGCGGGTGGGCGACGCGACTCGCGGTTCGCGAAGACCTCGCAGCCTCGACCGATCGTTCGCCCGGCGCAGGGGAGTCGGTTGCGTTGCGACCTCCCTGCGGACCTCCGCTGCCGCGACTGCGGACGGGTCAGATGACGCCTTGGACTTCTACGGCGCGGGTCTGTCCGCCGCGTTCCATGAACGCCCCCAGGCGCGGGTGCGTCTCGGGATCGCTGAGGGAGGCTCGGAACTGTTGGGCTTCGAATAGGAGCCCGCTGATGGGGTCGACGAGCGCCGCGTCGACGGCCGCTTTCGCTCGGGCGACCGTCGCAGCCGGGAAGGAGGCGATGCGGGTGGCGAGTGCCTCGACGAAGGGGCGGAGCTCGCCGTCTGGTAGCGCTCGGTTCACGTAGCCCCATCGCTCGGCAGTGGCGGCGTCGATGTCGGCGCAGCCGAGCACGACTTCGAGCGCGCGGCTGCGGCCGACGAGGACGGGGAGGCGCTGCGTGCCGCTGCCGCCGGGAATGATGCCGAGCGACACTTCGGGTTGGGCGAACACGGCGCGGTCGAGCGCGGCGAAGCGCATGTCGCAGGACAGGGCGAGCTCGCTGCGCGCCGCCGCGGCAGATGCCCTCGATGATGGAGATCGTTGCCTTGGGCATGGTGCGGAACCGGTCGACCATGGCGTGGAACAGCTCGAGCTCGGTGTGCAGCGACGGGTCGTCGGTGGGGAGCGCCTTGATCAGGGTCACATCGGCGTGCGCGGAGAAGAACTCGGGATCGGCGGAGTCGAGTACGACGACGCGGACCGCGGTGTCGTCGGTCAGGGCACGGCCGAGCTGGTCGAGCTCGAGGATGAGCTGAAGGTCGAGGAGGTTGATCGGCGGGTGGTCGAGGGTCACCCACGCGATCTGCTGGTCGATCCGCACCTTCGAGCGCGGTGAAGTCGTCGTAGGTCATGGGTTCACTCCGGAAGGTCGGTGGCGGGAGGGGCGAGTAGGCGTTCGCGTTCGACGATCGGCTTGTCGGGAGACTCAGCGAGCGCGGTCGGGGCGTCGTCCCACGCGATCTCGTGGCTGTAGATCGGCAGCGGATCGATGGCGCCGGTGAGGATCAGATCGAGGACCTGCGGGATCGAGTGGCCGACATCAGCGCGGCCGGTGGTGAAGGTCGTGCCGTTCATGAACATCGTCCAGAGCGGAGACGACCGGGGGCGATGACCTCGAGGCGACGCACGATGAGCTCCGAATAGTTGCGTAAGGGAACGGACCATAAGTCATTCCGTTCTCTTACGCAACCGACTAGCCTTGGGCACGTGACGAGGACCGACACCTCCGGCTGGCCGTGCCCGCTGGCCCGCACCGCCGACCTCATCGGCGAAGGGTGGACGCTGCTCATCATGCGCGAGGCGTTGTACGGCGTGCGGCGGTTCGAGGAGTTCCAGCGCGTGCTGGGACTCGGCCGCAACATCCTGACCCTGCGGCTCAACACCCTCGTCGACGAAGGTCTCCTGACGAAGGTGCAATACCAGGAGCGTCCCTCGCGCCATGAGTACCGCCTCACCGACAAGGGACGCGACGTGTATCCGATCCTTGCTGCGATGGCGACCTTCGGCGACAAGTGGCTCCACGGCGGTGGCGAGCCCCTGGTCATCTTCCGCCACCTCACCTGCGATCACGACATGCACGCGGTGGTGACCTGCAGCGAGTGCGCGCAGCCGCTCGATGCCCGAAGCGTGCTCGCCAGACCGGGACCCGGGTACCCAACAGACCTCGCGCTTTCCGGCCGAGGCTGACCGCACATCGATGAGCTCATCGTGAAGATCGGCGTGATCTTCCCGCAGATCGAGCTCGGCGGCGATGTCAGCGCGGTCCGCGGCTACGGCGAGACCCTGCCCGGACTCGGGTTCACCCACGTACTCGCCTACGACCACGTTCTCGGCGCCGACCCCGCCGCGCACACCGGCTGGGACGGCCCCTACGACGTTGACTCGACCTTCCACGAGCCCTTCGTATTGTTCGGATTTCTCGCGGCGATCACCTCGATCGAGCTCGTGAGCGGTGTGGTCATCGCTCCGCAACGCCAGACCGCCCTTCTCGCCAAGCAGGCGGCGGAAGTCGACCTGCTTACCGGAGGGAAGTTCAGGCTCGGGGTAGGAGTCGGTTGGAACGCCGTCGAGTACGAGGCCCTCGGTCAGCCCTTCGACCAACGGGGCCGCCGGCTCACTGAGCAGATCACCTTGCTCCGAGCCCTATGGACACAACGATCTGTCACCTTCGACGGCACGTTCGACCGGGTCAGTGGAGCCGGCCTTGCGCCGCCGCCGGTGCAGCGCCCGATCCCGATCTGGATCGGCGGCTCGTCCGACCCCGCGTACCGCCGGATTGGCCGCCTCGCCGACGGCTGGTTCCCAATGGTGCGGCCAGGTCCCGACCTCGCGCACGCCCGTGACGTCATCGCCCAGGCCGCGACCGAAGTCAGCCGCGACCCGACCACGATCGGCATGGAAGGCCGCGTCCTGTGGGACCCACGAGACCCCGACCGCTTCGTCCGCCAGGTGGAACATTGGCGCGCGGCCGGCGCCACTCACCTCACGATCAACACCATGGGCCTCGGGCTGGACTCAGCCGCTGCGCACATTGCCGCCCTCGAGCACGCAGCGCGACTCTGCGAGATCCACCCTTAGAAGGGTCGAGCTGAGAGGCATCCGCACGCCGCGACTTGTCACCGCGATGCGTTTCGTCTCCGCCCGTGGCGCTGCGTTGCATGCATCCGGCTCGACCTTCGGGTGCACAACCCGACGAGGAGCTTGCTCCGCTCTTCGCGCCGACCACGGCGACACCGGCGCTAACCCGCGACGACTCGGCGGTACCCGCCGCTGATCCAGTCGGCAACGAGTCGACCGTAGTCATCGGCGGCTTGCTCCCAGGCGAAGTGTCCGGCGTCGAGCGGGTGGATCTCGCTGTTGGGGAGCAGGTCGTGGAGGTACTCGTTGTTCGACCAGGGCACGAGGTCATCGTCACGGCCGGCCACGATCTGGGTTGGCGTTGTGATCGACGGGAGCAGATCGCGCAGCTACCGGGTTCTGCTCGGGGTAGTGCCGCACGAAGCGAGCGGACTCGGCGAAGCGTCCGAGGTCGTAGGCGCTGACGTAGTCCTCGTGGACGTCGGGTTCTGTGGCGCTCGCGGCTGCGGCCTCGACGGCGGCGCCGATGTTGGTTCGGGCGTCGAGCTCTCGCACGTCGTCCAGGCTCGGCGCTTCGATGATGTTCTTGAGCGCGCCGCCCGCTTCGATCGGGAAGCGGACCGCGCCGCCGCCGATGGTCAGGCTCGTGACGCGTTCGGGAGCCTTCGCGGCGAGGAACAGCGCTGCGGCGGTTCCGACGTCGGGACCGACGACGTGCGGAGCGCCGAGGGCCCACTCGTCGATCAGGCGGGCGAGGAACGCTCCCGCGCTGTCCGGGGCGATGAGTTCGGGGCGACCGTCGGAGTGGCCGAAGCCCGGCAGGTCGATGGCGACTACCCGCCCTAGACCTGCGACGCGGTCCCAGATGCGGCGGAAGGCCCAGAGGCTTTCGGGCCACGGCGACAGCAGCAGCACAGCTGACGTCCGCATCGGCCTTGTTGTCTGCGAACCTCACGCGCACCCCGTCGCTGACTCGGAAATAGCGTGGTGATCGACGAGACATCACTTGTTGTCATTTGAGGCTCCTCTTCGGCTCCTTGGGTTCGGTTTCAGGCGACGAGTCTCGGTCGCCCTGCTCGAACAGACAGGTCTGTCTGGTCACTTGAATCATAGACAGACCTGTCTGTATAATCAAGGGCATGGTTGCAACAGCCGAAGGCTCGCCCCGGGACCGGCTGCTGGCCGCCGCCAGCGAGCTCTTCTACGAGCAGGGCGTGCACACCGTCGGCATCGACACGATCATCGAGCGCGCCGGGGTCGCGAAGGCCAGCCTCTACAACACCTTCGGCAGCAAGGACGGACTCGTCCGCGCCTACCTCGAGGCCAGGCACGAAGCACGACGAGCGCGCCTGACGGCCGAGATCGAGCGTCATAACGACCCGAAGGAGCGGCTGCTCGCCATCTTCGACGTGCTCGCCACGACCGTCGCTCAACCGACCTTCCGTGGCTGCGCGTTCGCCAACGCCGTCGCTGAGTCCGAGCTCGACAGCGCCGCCGCCGACGTCACCCGCAACGTTCGCCGCTGGCTGCTCGACACGATGATCGAGCTCACCACCGCGCTCGGCGCCGCCGATCCCGCCGAACTGGCGAGACAGCTCACCCTGCTCTACGACGGCGCCCTCGCGCAGTCGAGGCTCGACCCAACCCTCGCGGCCGCCAAAGCAGCCAAGGCCGCAGCGAACGAACTTGTAGACGCGGCACTGCGCGCTGGTCGGCGCTAGCCATACGCGTCGCGGCAAGCTCCCCGTTGCGTGCCGGGGACCGCCCGTTCCTTCACACGGCAGATCACATCATTTTCCCGACTCCCTCTACGGATGGAATCGAGGTGATGGATCGACTTCAGCGTGGAACCATCACGTCCCAGTGCTCGACGCAGCGGCCGTCGGCAACGCGGAAGAGGTCGTGGAAGACGAACGGCTGCCCGGCGAAGTGGCCCTCGGAGCGCAGGTAGGCGAAGTCACCCTCGGCGACGACCTGGTGAATTCCGTCGTAGGTCATCGTGATCCCCTGCTCGGCGAGGGCGGTCAGCGCCGCCACGAGGCCGGAGATCCCGTCGAGCTGTTCTACGGCAACCGAAGGTTCGTGGACTTGGTCGCTCAGGTCGCCGAGCCGCGGCAGCGTGCTCGCGAGCCGCCTGTCGAGCCTCGTCGATGCAGAAGGCGGGCCTCGACATGGCGACCGTTCGGGCGAGGCGGTCGACGCTCCAGTCCTCTGCAGGGCGTCCGTGCATCAGGTTGAGGCGGCGCCGATCTGCTCGAGGGGTTGCAACCGTCGACTGCATGTGGTTACCTACAACCATATGGTTGTAGGTAAGTTGCAGGACGCACAGGCCGACCGGGTGTTCCACGCCCTGGCCGACAGCACGCGCCGCGACATCCTCGTCGCGCGCGCTCGACGGGCAGCACAGTGTCTCGGCCCTCGCCCGCAACTACTCGATGTCGGTCACCGCGGTGCAGAAGCACGTCGCCGTGCTCGAACACGCGGGGCTCGTCAGTAAGCACCGCCACGGCCGGGAACAACTCGTGCGGGGCAACGCCGACACGATGCACCGCGCCGTCGAGCTCCTCGAGAAGTTGGAAGCCGCCTGGCGCGGCCGCATCGATCGCATCGGCGACCTGCTCGCCACCGACCGCAACGGAGGACGGAAACCATGATCGCAACGCACGTCGTCAAGGACCCCGAGCACCTCACGATGACGATCACCGCGGAGCTGGACGCGACTGTCGATCACGCGTGGCAGCTCTGGGCCGACCCGCGCCAGCTCGAACAGTGGTGGGGTCCGCCGGGCTACCCGGCGACATTCACGACGCACGCCCTGACGGCGGGCGCGCACGTCTCGTACTTCATGACGGGACCCGACGGCGAGCAGCATCACGGCTGGTGGAAGGTTCAGGCCGTCGACCCGCCGACGCGCCTCGAGCTGCAAGACGGTTTCGGCGACTCCGACGGCAGGCCCAACCCCGAGATGCCGACCGGCCTCATGGTCGTCACCCTCGCCGAGAACGAGGGCGGCACGCTCATGGCTATCGAGTCGAGCTTCGAGTCACTCGAGACCATGGAGAAGTTGCTCGAGATGGGCCAGGAGGAAGGCATGCTCGAAGCGATCGGTCAGATCGAAGGCATCCTCGCCGCCCGCGCCCCCGCCTCCTGAAGCGAAGCATCGAACCGGTCCCTCGGTCTGCGGTCTGGTTCGAACCACGACGGTGTTGAGTAGGTGCGATCGGGGCGCCGATGAGAAATGGCGCCGACAATCGTCTGCGTACAGTCCGGTGAACACGTGGCGCGCATCAAGGGAGAGCACCGAGATGAGACCACTTCGATACTCGATCAACGTCACGCTCGACGGCTGCTGCCATCACGAGGCAGGGCTCCCGCCGGACGGGGAGTCGATGCGCTACTGGACCGCTGAGATGGAACGAGCCGATGCCCTGCTGTTCGGCCGGGTGACCTACGAGATGATGGAGTCGGCGTGGCGGCAGCCGGCCACGGGGACGTGGCCTGACTGGATGGATGAGTGGGAGATCCCGTTCGCCGAGACCATCGACCGGGCGAAGAAGTACGTCGTGACGAGCACGCTGAGCGGGGTCGATTGGAATGCCGAGCTGGTGCGAGGCGACTTGGGGCAAGCGGTTGAGCGGCTCAAGCAGGAGCCAGGCGAGGGCCTGTGGGTGGGTGGCGTGACGCTCCCCCTGGCGTTGGCAGATCTGGGACTGATCGACGAGTACGAGTTCCTTGTGCAGCCGGTCCTTGCCGGACAGGGGCCGACGTTGCTCGCCGGTCTGCGCGAGCGCATCCAGCTCGAGCTCGTGGATCGCCATGAGTTCCGGTCGGGGGCGGTCGCCCTGCGATACCGGCCCACGCGAGTTACGGCTTGACGTGATCTGTCCTGGCACGTCGGCCGCTGCCTCGCGACGGAACGACGGCTCTGGGCAAGCCCGGAAGGCCGCAGGGTGTCCCCGAATCCGCGGCTCATAACCCGAAGGTCGGAGGTTCAAATCCCCGCCACCAAAGTTCTGAGAGGCCCCTCCCGAGCGGAGGGGCCTCGTCGCGTCCGCCGTGTTCAAACGGGTGTCAAACGCACCACGTGGCACGGATGCTGGTTCACGGTCGAGTCGTCACACCGGCTGCGTGACGTCGCGGTACTAGGGCGATGCCGCTTGCGCCATGCACGGCCAGGAGTTCTACCGGGTTGCCACCGCCACGCTGGGTACGGGCTGAGAGACCGATCGTGAAACCCATGACCTGAAGGGCGGAGGGTCGAATCCTCCCTCCGCCACCAACTGAAGTACCTGGTCAGAGGGCCCTTCTCGAGATGTCGAGGAGGGCCTCTCCCATGTCCCCGGCCTCGTATGCTCGCACCCCATGCCTCACATCGACCTTGTCGCCGGCCTCCCGGGCATCATCGGCCCGATGGCCTTCCGCCCGGAGACGGCCAAGCCGCTGAACGAACTGGTGGAGGTGCTCCTCCGCGATGACCACCCCGATGTCGACCTGACCCGCGGCGAGCGCGAGCTGATCGCCGCCCACGTGTCGCGGTTGAACGACTGCCACTTCTGCCAGACCTCCCACGCCACCTTCGCCGCGCTGCAGCTCGATGAGGGCTGGGGAACCGTCGATGCCGTCATGGTCGATCTTGATGGTGCGCCGATCTCCGACAAGCTCCGTGCGCTCCTGCACATCGCGACGAAGGTCCAGCAGGGCGGCCTCAACGTGACGCCTGATGTCGTCGAGGCGGCCCGAGCCGAGGGCGCCACGGACGTCGAGATCCACGACACGGTGCTCATCGCCGCAGCCTTCTGCATGTACAACCGCTACGTCGACGGCTTGGGGACCTGGGCACCGGCCGACCGCAGTGACTACGCCGAGGCCGGCCAGATGATCGTGGAGAACGGCTACCTCGCCAGCATCCCGAACGTCTGACGAGCGGTCGTCTCGTCTCATGTCGTACTCCGCCGATCCCGCTCGCTACGAGTCGATGAGCTACCGGCGATGTGGTCGGAGTGGCGTTCGCCTGCCTGCCATCTCGCTGGGGCTGTGGCACAACTTCGGCGATGACCGACCATGGGAGACCCAGCGCCAGATCTGCCGACGGGCCTTCGATCTCGGCGTCACCCACTTCGATCTGGCCAACAACTACGGGCCGCCCTACGGAGCCGCCGAGTCGAACTTCGGGCGCATCCTGGCAACCGATTTCGCCGCCCACCGCGACGAGCTGCTCATTTCCACGAAGGCGGGTTACGACATGTGGCCGGGTCCCTACGGCGACCTCGGATCGCGCAAGTACCTGCTCGCATCACTCGATCAATCGCTCACGAGGATGGGTCTCGACTATGTCGACATCTTCTACTCCCACCGCGTCGACCCCGACACACCGATGGAGGAAACGGCGGGCGCGCTCGCGTCGGCCGTCACGCAAGGCAAGGCCTTGTACGTCGGGATCTCCTCGTACTCCTCGAAACGCACCGTCCACATGGCGGCGCTCCTCGCCGAGCACAAGGTTCCGCTGCTCATCCACCAGCCGTCGTACTCCATGTTCAACCGTTGGACGGAGGACGACCACCTGCTCGACACGCTCGACGAAGTCGGCGCCGGCTGCATCGCCTTCTCACCACTGGCCCAGGGCCTGCTCACCGACCGCTACCTGAACGGGATCCCCTCCGACTCGCGCGCGGCAACGGGTGGCGCGCTGAGCGCCGACTCGATCACCGATCAGCGGCTCGCCCACGTCCGCGCCCTCAACGAGATCGCCGCTCGCCGTGGCCAGACCCTGGCCGAGCTGGCACTCGTGTGGGCGTTGCGCGACCAACGGATGACCTCGCTGGTGATCGGCGCCAGCAACGTGAGGCAACTCGAGGACAACGTCGCCGCGCTACGGAACCTGTCCTTGACGGCTGACGAGCTGGCCGAGATCGATCAACACGCCACCGACGCAGACATCAACCTGTGGAGGAGCTCCAGCGATCAGTGAGGCCACAGTCCCGCCTTGACAATATTTATTGTCAAGGCGTTACCTTGGGGTCCGTGGACGATGTTCGAGTGCTCGCTGACGCTGCCGCCGTGGAAGTGGCGCTCGATCCGATTCGGGCCTCGATCCTCGACGCGTTGACCGAACCGGGGTCGGCGACCACGGTTGCGGCCGCGGTCGGGTCGACCCGTCAGAAGGTGAACTATCACCTGAAGGCGTTGGAGGCCCATGGGCTGGTCGAGTTGGCCGAGGAACGCGTGTGGGGCGGAATCACCGAACGAGTGGTGCGTCGTTCCGCGCGCCATCTCGTGGTTGCTCCCGACGTGTTGCAGGGCACTGCGCTCGACCCGAACGAGGTCGCCGACCGTCTCTCGGCTGCGTATCTGATCGCGGTGAACGCTCGGACGGTGTCCGAGGTCGGTGCGATCGCCCGCAACGCGGCGACAGGAACCCGTCTGCCGACCCTGACCGTGGACACGGTGATCGGGTTCGAGTCGCCAGAAGACCGGGCCGCCTTCGCGGCCGACCTGCAGTCCAGCGGTCGCGGCCCTGGTCGCCCGCTACCACCACGACGACGGGCGACCGCACCGTCTGACCGTTTCGTCCTACCCCCGACCCGAGGAGCCCTCGTGACCAATCCCGACCAACCCGACCGTGTCGAACATCGGATGGAGCGCACCTATGAGGTGGCCGCGACACCGGAAGAGGTGTGGGACGCGATCGCAACGGCCGATGGGATCTCGGCCTGGATGGTGCCGACCCGACTCGACCCGCAGGTCGGCGGCGCCGTGTCGTTCGACGTCGGCTTCTGGTCGCACGGCATCGTCACCGACTACACACCCGGGAGGCGCTTCGCGTACGCGGAACCGTGGCCGACCACCGAGCACGACCTGTCGTCGGTCACCCCGATCGCGACGGAGTTCCTCATCGAATCGGCGTCCGGCGGCAGTTGCGTGGTCCGCGTCGTCACGAGTGCGTACGGAAGCGGAGCGGACTGGGAGAACGAGTTCTTCGCCGAGATGATCGACGGCGTGATCCCGATGCTCGACAACCTCGCCACCTATCTCAACGACGCGAGGTCGTGATGGGAACACTGACGTCGTCTTCCACACAACCGAGCACTCGCCGTCTTGTTCGAAGCGGGGTGCTCGCCGGCGCGGCCGCGGCCGTCTGCACCACCGTCGTGGCCGCCATCGCGAGCGCTGCCGATGTCCCTCTCGAGATCGACGCCGAGGCCATTCCGATCTCCGCGTTCGCGTGGTGGACCATCGTCGGTGCCGCTCTGGGCGTCGTGTTGGCCCGACTCCTCCGCGAGCGCCGACGCTTCGTCGTCGTCACCACCGTCGCCACCGGCCTGTCGCTCATCCCCGCGATCGCAGCTCCCGACGACACCGCCACCAAAGCCGTTCTCGTCGGGGCCCACCTCCTCGCGGCGGCCATCATCATCCCGACCCTCAGCCAGCAGCTCACTGCGGTCGAGGGAGACCGCTAGGACGGGACCGAGCAGCCGAACCGGGTGGCTCGGGCCACCAGAGCTCGTCGCTCGGCGGCGTTGTGGGTGAGGTCGATGGCCCGGCGGTAGGCATCCGCGGCGTCGTCGAGGTCGCCGTTCCGGGCGAGGAGCTCCGCCCGAGTGGCGTGCAGTGGCTGGTAGCGGTCGAGCCGGTCGTCCCCGTCGAGGGTGGCGAGGAGCGCGAGGCCGACCTGTGGGCCGTCGGCGAGGGCGACGGCGGCGGCCCGGTTGAGGGTGACGACCGGGGACGGGGCGAGCCGGTGGAGCTCGCCGTAGAGGGCCGCGATCTGGGGCCAGTCGGTGGCGTCCCACGATGGGGACTCGGCGTGGAGCGCGGCGACGGCGGCCTGCACCTGGAACGGACCGGGCGCACCGCGGCCAAGGGCGTGGTCGAGCACGGCGATGCCCTCGGCGATGGCGTCGCGGTCCCAGCGGGCGCGGTCCTGGTCCTCGAGGCTGATCGGTGTGCCGTCGGGGTCGGTGCGGGCGGGCCGACGGGCGTCGGTGAGCAGCAGGAGCGCGAGGAGGCCGTGAGCCTCGGCGGCGTCGGGGAGCAACTCGACGACGAGTCGGGCGAGGCGGATCGCCTCCTCGCAGAGATCGGCCCGCACCAGCTCGTCGCCGGTCGTGGCGACGTGGCCTTCGGTGTAGACGAGGTGCAGCACGTGCAGGACGCCGCCGAGCCGCTCGGGCAGGTCGTCGTCGGCCGGCACCCGGTAGGGGATGGCGGCCGCCTTGACCTTGCGTTTGGCCCGCACCAGCCGCTGGTACATGGTCGTCTCGGTGGTGAGGAAGGCCCGGGCGATCTCGGGTACTTCGAGGCCGCCGACGGCTCGGAGGGTGAGCGCCACCCGGGCGTCGAGGGCGAGGGCGGGGTGACAGCAGGTGAAGAGCAGGCGGAGCCGGTCATCGGCGACGCCGCTGCGGTCGTGGCCGTGCTCATCGGCCGGTGAGGTGTCGTTGTCGTGACGCACGAGTGCTTCGAGGTGCTCGAGAGCGGCCTGGTTGGCGGTGCGGGTGCGACCGCGGCGGAGGGCGTCGATCGCCCGCCTGCGGGCGACGGTCGTCAGCCAACCGCCGGGCCTGGCGGGGACGCCGCTGGTCGGCCACTCCGCCGCGGCAGCGGCGAAGGCGTCGGCGACGGCTTCCTCGGCGAGGCCGACATCGCCGCCCACCTGGCCGGCGAGCGTCGCGAGAAGCGAGGTCCACTCCTCGCGGTACGCCCGCTCGATGGCCAGGTGCGCCGCGGTGCCGGCCGCAGGGTCCGCCAAGCGGCTCAGGCGTCCTGCTCGTGGACGGACAGGGGTCGGACCTCGACGGAGCCGTAGGTCACGTTCGGCATGCGCTTGGCCCAGCCGAGGGCGGCGTCGAGGTCGGCGACGTCGATGATGATGTAGCTGAAGAACGACTCCTTGGTCTCGGCGAACGGGCCGTCGGTCACGAGCGCCTCGTCGTCCCGGATGCGGACGGTCGTGGCGGTCGCCTCGGTGTCGAGCCCGTGGGCCGCGACCAGCCCGCCGGACCCCTCGAGCTCACCCATGAGCTCACCCCACTTGGCCATCTCGGCGTCGAACTCGGGGGTGCCTTCGGCCGGTCCGGCGTCCGGAGAATGGCGGAGCAGCAGCATGTACTTCATTTCGGGGCCTCCTCAGGGGCTGTGGTGTACGACCTCGTCGCCGTACGTCATGACGTCGTGCTGTCCCGCCCGATTCGACAGCCTCGACGAGAAATTCTCTCGGGATCGGCAGACGGCCACCATGTCACGACTCGAACCAGTCCAGAACCTCCTTGGGCGTTCCGAGCACCCTTCTCGCCCGAGACGGCTCGGGAGTCCGTGTCACGTGCCGAGGAGCTGGGGCGACCGCTGGTCAGGGCAGCCCCACCTGGGCGACGAGGTCGGACAGGTGCTGCAGCGAGTTGTCGAGGTGGTCCGGCTCGAACGGCGGGAACTGGAGGTACTCGCGCACCTGGGGCGGGACCGCTGACCAGTCGTACGTCAGCGTCACGGTCGTCCGCGACGGGCCGGTCGCCTCGAGGTCGTAGCGCCAGGTCCAGCCGCCGAAGCTGAGTTCCCCGGTCTCGGGTGACTCCGTCCCGGGCCGCCACGCGATGGCCCGCGGCTCGTCGAACACCTCGACCCGGTTGGCCATCTTGTAGTCCTTGTCCGGGTGGTTCTCGTGGTACATCGCCATCCGGAACACCTGGCCGGCGGCGGTGATGCGATCGCCGTCCCGAGACCCGCGCACCCAGCCGGTGCCGTCGATGGCGGCGTGGGCCGACGGGTCGGCCAGCACCGCGAACACCGCCTCGGGGGCGGCCTCGATCGTCGTGGACGCGGTGACGTGCTCGGTTTCCATGCCAGTGAGACTGCTCGCCGGGCCCGAACTCATCGCCGCGATGCCGTCCCCTACTCGGCGCTCGTTAGCACCGCCTAGCGCCCGAGGGGCCGCGCAACGCGCGCGAGAACGCCGTTCCCGCGCCGGTTCCGGGTGCGGCGGGCCGCCCGCACGAGACGATGGTTGTCGGCATCGGCCCGCAGGCGGGCGTGGTGCTGCCGGACGAGGATGTCGCTGGCGTAGAAGTTGGTCATGGCTCCGACGATGCGCTCCGGCGGGCGTTCGCACATCCGTGCGGCCCACGGAACCACCACGGATCGACCACGGAACCGCCACGGAGCGGCCTCGGTGATGTGAAGATGGCCCGATGGCGCCGGTCGGCGACGAATCGGTCTCGGCGCGGGAGGCGGAGGTCCTCGCGGCCGTCGGCGAGCACCTGACCAACGCCGAGATCGCTCAGCGCCTGCACATCTCGATCCGGACGGTGGAGAGCCACGTCTCCTCCCTCCTGCGCAAGCTCGACGTCTCCGACCGGCGGGCGCTGGCGGCGAAGGCGGCTGCCGCGGAGGGCCCGGACGACGGCGCCCCCCGCTCGTTCCGGGGCCTGCCGACCACGTGGACGAGCTTCGTCGGCCGGATCGACGACCTGGCCGACGTGGCGACCGCGGTCGGCGAGCACCGGATGGTCACGCTGGTGGGCCCGGGGGGCATCGGCAAGACCCGGCTCGCCGTGGCGACCGCGGAGCGCCTCGCCCCGACCCTGGCGGGCGGAGGCGCGTTCGTCGACCTCGTCCCGGTCGACCGCGGCGGCCTGCTGTCGGCGGTGGCCGCCGCCCTCGACGTGGTCGACCAGCCCCAGACCCCGCTCGAGGTCGTCGTCCGGGAGGCGCTCCGCGGCGGGCCGGCGCTGGTCGTCCTCGACAACTGCGAGCACGTCCTGGACGACGCCGCGGCATGGGTCGAGGCCGCCCTCGCCGACTGCCCGGAGCTCGTGGTGCTGGCCACCAGCCGGGAGCGCCTGGGGGTGGGTGGCGAGCGGGTCGTCGCCGTCCCCCCACTGGGCGACGACGCGCCGGCGCTCTTCGTCGAGCGGGCCGCGACCGGCGGGGCCGACCTCGACACCGACCCCTCGGAGGTGGGGGACATCTGCGGGCGGCTCGACGGCATGCCGCTGGCGATCGAGCTGGCCGCGGCCCGGGTCGCCTCGCTCGGTGTGGACGGGCTCCTGACCGGGCTCGACGACCACCTCCGCCTGTTGGGCCGCTCGGCCGACCGCGACGCAGCGACCGGGCGGCACCGGTCGCTGCGGGCAGTGATCGACTGGAGCCACGACCTGCTCGACGACGAGGAGCGGGTGCTGTTCCGGCGGGTTGCCGTGTTCGCCGGGGCGTTCGACCTCGCCTCGGCGACCGCGGTGGCCACCGACGGCGACCCGGCACTGGCGAGCGATGCCATCGGGCGGCTGGCGGACAAGAGCCTCCTCGTCCGGGGGCGGGACGGGTCCACCAGCCGGTGGCGGATGTTGGAGACCGTGCGGGCCTTCGCCCGCGAGGAGCTGGAGGCGAGCCACGAGCGGGCGGCCACCGAGACCGCCCACCTCCGCTGGGCCGTCGCCACCGCCGCCGCCGGTGAGGCGGCCCTCGTCGAGGGCAGGCCCTGGGCCGACGACTTCGACGCCACCGCCGACGATCTCCGGGCGGCCCTGGCCCGTCCCGCGCCCGCCGAGCTGTCAGGCGACGCCCACGTCCTCGGGCTCTCCCTCGCGCACCTCTGCTACGCCCGCGGCCTGCTGCTCGAGGCCCGGGAGCACTACGTCACCGCCGGCGAGCGGTCGCCGGACCCGGCGGGCGCGGTGGTCGCCTACCGGGCCGCCGCCGCGGTGGCCCGGGTCGACCAGCGCTTCGAGGTCAACGTCGAGCTGCTGTCGCGGGCCGGGGAGATCGCCGAGGCGGCCGGTGACCGGGCCGCCGCGGCGCGCTGCTTCGCCGACCTTGCAGGGGACATCGGGCGCTTCCCCGCTGGGCTCGCCGAAGCGCCCGACGCGGAGGCCGTCGCCGGCCTGATCGAACGGGCCCGGGCGCTCGACCCTGGTGACGACCCCGAGGTGCGGGCCGCGGTCACCCTGGCGAGGGCGTGGAACGGCGCCCCGCACGCCACCGAGCCCGACCCCGCGCTGGCCGACGAGGCGCTGGCGCTGGCCCGGGAGGTGGGCGATCCGCTGCTGATCAGCGACGCCCTCGATGCCGTGGCCTCGGTGGCGTCGTTCGCCGGCCGGCACAAGGAGGCCGCCCGGCTGACAACGGAGCGGATCGCGCTGGTCGACGTCATGGCCCGCCACGCCCCTGAGGTGGGGCTCGAGGTCTTCGACGCCTACCACATGGCCACCGAGACCCGGCTTGCCTCCGGCGACCTGGAGGGGGCGCTCGACATCGCCCGGCGGTCGAAGGCCGACCGCCTCGCTGCGGCGGTCCCGTACCAACCCGCCAGCCACCTCGTGCTCCCGCTCGCGCTGCGGGGCGACTTCGACGAGGTCCTCACGCAGGCGGAGCTGATGCGGGACAGCTGGGAGGCGGCGGGGCGGCCCGTCGTGGGGTGGATGGCCGGCGCCGTCTTCGCGGTGGCAATGGTGCACGGTCTACGGGGATCGGACTCGTTCGACGACTGGTGGGAGATGGGCATGGAGCTCAACCGTCGGTCCTCGTTCACGGTGATGCGGGACTACGTCGGGCAGCGGGTGGCACTGCATCACGGCCGGATCGGTCGGGACGAGCTCTGGCCCGTGGACGTCGTGGTCGGGCATGCCGCCGGCTACGCCGAGAGCATCCGGGTGGAGGTGGCCGTGGTGGCGGGAGAGCCAGACGCCGAACAGCGGTTGCACGAGATCGCCCCGACCGCGGCCTCCGAGAACGACTACGCCGCGGCCATTCTCCATCGGGCGGCGGGCCGGCTCCACCACGATGCCGGTGCGCTGGAGGTGGCCGTGGCCCAGTGGGAGGCCCTCGGTGCCCGCTTCGAGCGGGCCGTCACCCTGCTGCTTCTGCCCGACCGCCGCGTCGAGGGCGAGGCGGAGCTCGCCGCCCTCGGCTGTCCCCTCCCCGCCGACGCCTGAGCGCCTACCCCTCGGCCGTCCCGAGCGCTGGCCCCTTGCTCAGCGGTGCTCGAACGACGGCGCCCCCTCGACGAGGAAGGCGAGGTCGTCGACGTAGCAGAACCACCAGTCCTCGCCCGGCTCGTAGGACTGGATGACGGGGTGGTGCTCCGAAGCGAAGTGGGCGGTGGCGTGCCGGTTGGGCGAGCTGTCACAGCAGCCGACGTGGCCACAGGACATGCACATCCGCAGGTGGACCCACCGGCTGCCGATGAGTAGGCAGTCCTGGCATCCGTCGCTGCTCGGCTCGACGTCGGCGACCTGGTCGACATGACTGCAGCCGTCGCTCATGGCGTGCTCCTGCCTCGATCGAGTCCTGCCGCAGTCTGGTTCACGCGACGTCCTGCGAGGCGAGCCGGTCGGCCGGGTCCACCGCGAGCAACGCCCGGACCCGCGGGATCACCTCGCGGCCGTAGAGCTCGATGGTCGCCATCCGCTGCTCGTGGGGCACCGCTCCGATGGCGTACGCCAGGTCGAACCGCCGGAGCCCGAGCAGCCGGATGGTGGCCGCGACCTTGGTCGCGACCGTCGTGGGTGATCCGACGTAGAGGGATCCTTCGGCGATCTCGGCCTCGAACGTGTCCCTGGTCGGCCGCGCCCATCCGCGCTTCGCGCGATGCCGCATCGAGGATCTCGTGCCAGTGCGGGTACTGGACGTCGACCGCTTCCTCGTCCGTCTCGGCCACGAAGCCGAGGGAGTGCACGCCGACCGGCAGCGGCGGGTGCCCGTACTCATCGAGCGCACGCTTGTAGAGCTCGATGTGGCCGGCGAAGCGGCTCGGGTGGCCGCCGATGATCGCCAGCATCAGCGGAAGGCCGTAGCGGGCGGCTCGGACGACCGATTGCGGGTTGCCTCCGACCCCCACCCAGGTGGGGAGGTGCCCGGCCGGGAGCGGCGGGCTCAGGTACTGGTCGGCGAGCGGTGGTCGGGAGGAGCCGGACCAGGTGACGGGCTGGTCACGGAGCAGCCGCGTCAGCAGGTCGAGCTTCTCCTCGAACAGCGTCTCGTAGTCGGCCAGGTCGAAGCCGAACAGCGGGAAGGATTCGGTCAGCGAACCTCGGCCGACGATGAGCTGGGCCCGACCGTTCGACACCGCGTCGAGGGTTGCGAACTCGGTGTACACGCGCACCGGATCCTGCGTGCTCAGCACCGTCACGCCCGTGCCGAGACGGATGCGCTCCGTCCGGCCCGCGATCGCGGCCAACATCACGTGCCCCGCCGAGTCCATCATCTCCGGCCGGTAGTGCTCGCCGATGTTGAACGAGTCGATCCCGACGGCGTCGGCGAGGACGGCCTCCTCGACGGTGTTGCGGATGACGACATCACCATCCTGCCGTCGACCGGACTGGTCGACGGTCACCGGGACGAACGTGTCCAACCCGAACTCGATCTCGTGGGCGCTCATGGCTGGCTCCTCTGGTTTCGGAAGGGGCCCCTCAGTTGGTGGGCTCGAGCAGCTGGAGGTCGATCTCGACCTTCACGACGTCCCCGAGCGCGACGGCGCTGACCCCGGGGGGCATGGCGAGGTCAATGCCGAAGTCCTTGCGGCGGATCTCGGTGGTCGCCTCGAAGCCGGCGTGGCGAGGGCCGCCCGGGAAGGTCTCGATGCCGCCGAGCTCGACGGCGAGGACGACCGGATGGGTGACGTCGCCGATGGTCAGATCGCCGTCGACCTGGTACTCGACCCCCGCTCCCGCGACCCGTGTGGAGCGGAACACCATGGTCGGGCGCTTGGTGACGTCGATGATGTCGGGCGACAGCACGTCCGCGTCACGGTCGGCGTTGGCGGTGTCGATCGACGCGATGTCGACGATGGCGTTGACGGTGGTCGTCTCGAGAGTCTCGCCGATGACGACGTCCGCCTCGAAGCCGGTGAAGCGGCCCCGCACCTTGGAGACGCCGAGGTGCCGGATGGTGAAGCCGATCGAGGAGTGGTTGGTGTCGACGGCCCAGTGGCCGGGGCCCAAGGGGAGCGTGGTGTCGGTTGATGCGGTGGTCATGGCCGCATCATCAGGGCACGTGGGCGGGCCGGGAAGGCCGGGCTGATCCTGGTACTGAGGGGGCCAGGATGATCCTCCGGCTCCTGGGGCATGCTGTGGAGGTGACGACGGTGGCCGAGTTCCTGCGGGCTCGCCGTGAACAGCTGCAACCGGGCGACGTCGGCCTGCCGGACAGCGGCCGTCGACGAACCCCGGGGCTGCGCCGCGAAGAGGTGGCCACCCTGGCGGGGGTGAGCATCGACTACCTCATCCGCCTCGAGCAGGGCCGGGACACTCGGCCGTCGCCGAGCGTGATCGCCGCATTGGCCGACGCCTTGCTCCTCGACGAGGAACAGCGTCGGCAGCTGTACACGCTGGCGATGGTCAGCCAGAGCCAGGAGCTGTGCCCCGCGGCCCGCCCGCTGACCCGCACGGTGGCACCGACTGTCAGGACGCTCCTCGAACGCTTGGGCTCGACGCCCGCGTTCGTGGCCGGCCCCGCCAACGATGTCCTCGCGTGGAATCCCGCGTGGGATCTGCTCGTCCGGCCGCTCGGCCTGCTCGACGACGAGATGCCGAACCTGGCTCGGCATGTGTTCCTGCACCCTGATGCGACGACGGTGTACCCCGACTGGGACGCCGAGGCGAACGAGCAGGTGAGCCGGCTGCGTGAGGCCGCCGGACGCTGGGGCGACGACGAGGGCTTCGTCGCCCTGATGGACGATCTGCGCGCCGCGCCGGCCTTCGTCGAACGCTGGGAGATCTTCGCGGCCAGCGAGAAACGCCGAGGCACGACGCGCCTCGTCCACCCTGACCTCGGCCCGCTGCGCCTCGACTACGAGGTGCTCCTCCTCCCGGACGATGCCGACGAGCAACGGCTCATCACCTGGCTGCCCGCCGACGACGCCACCGCCACCGCCCTCGCCCGGATGGGCGCTACGGACGTGCCCACGAGCCCTCCCCATCTCCGCGTGATCGGCTGACGGCCCAGAAGGCATCGGTCACTGACCGCGTCAGGGGGCGGCGGTCACTCCGTGCGCAGGAGGGTTGCCGGTCGGGTCCGGGCCTGGCGGCGGGCCGCCGCGGTGCCCACCAGGAAGGCGAGGAGCAGGGTCGAGAGCACGAGGGCCACGATCTCCTCGGGGGCGACGACGGGGTCGGGGACGACACCAAGGTTCCCGGCGTAGACCTGCCAGATCACCCGGCCGACCACGAGCCCGATCGGGATGCCGACGGTCAGCGCGGCGAGGACGAAGACCAGCGAGGCCCACAGGGCGGTGCGGCGGAGCAGGCGAGGGGTGAAGCCCAGCGCGCGGACCACGGCCAGGTCGCGGGCGTTGCGGCTCATGGTGATCGACAGGCCGTAGACGAGCACGCCGCCTGCCAGCAGCGCCATCAGGCCGGCGAGCAGGTCGGGAGCCGACTCGGTGCTCGTCGGGTCGACCGACACGATGTTCTCCGCCAGCGTCTCGCGATCGATGTCGCCCTCACCGAGCACGACGCCCTCGGTCGCGAACCGAGCCGTGATCGCCTCGTCGGTGACGCCGTCGGCCCGGTCCACCAGGATGACGTCCGTGCGCGGCGCCTCGTCGAGCTCGGCGGTCATCTCGGCGGGCAGGCCGGCGAGGGCTCCCTCGTAGGTCATGGTCGCGCCGAGGACGGTGCGGCCGTCGCCGACCGGTACCGGGCCGATGCCGACGACCTCCAGCGGGAACGGCTCGCCCTCCGACGGGGAGCCGGTGAACTCACTGGTGTCGAACGCGGCCTCGAGTCGGTCACCGACGTCGGCGTCGAGGCGTTCGGCCAGCTGCGGGCTGAGGAGCAGTTCGTCGGCGCCTTCAGGGGCCCGGCCGTCGATCACGGTCGGTTGCACGGCGTCGGGGCCGGTGCTGAAGGCGATCACCCATGGTTGTTCGCGATCCGGGCCGAGCCCCATGGCCGGGAGGAACAGGAGGAGATGACCCACGGCCTCCACCTCGGGCCATGCCCGGGCCCGGTCGGCGATCGCCACGCCGTCGGGGTTCTCGCCCACATAGACGACATCGTCGAAGTTGAGCCCCAACCAGGCCGGGGTCTCCCGCAGGTGCTGGGCGCTGCTCGTGTAGGCCAGCGCTCCGGTGATGCTGGCGGCGCCGATCGCCACCGCCAGGATCGACGAGCGCACCGGCGACCCACCCCGCCCGGGCTCGAGCCCGATGCGGATGCCGAGGACGCCGGGACTCGACAGCCCGGCCCGGGCGGCATGACCGGCCAGGGGCGTCCGCCGCGGCGGTCGGGAGGAGGCCACCGGCCGCCAGGCGAGTCCCGCCAGAACGACGGTGACCAGCAGGAGGGTGATGGCGGCGCCGGCCAGGAAGACCGGGAGGTCCACCTCAGCGCCCGGTGCCGGCTCGATGGCGCGGGCGTCGCCAATCGGCGTCCAGAACGACACGAGGATCATCACGCCGACGGCAACGGCGACGGCGATCGCGCCAATCGCCAGGCCGTGGCCCGCGCTGCGCAGGACCCGGTCCCGCCTCGACCAGCCCAGCGAGCTCAGGATCCGGTCCACCTCGGCGGCACCGGAGCGGTAGCGGGCCAGCGTCGGGCCGAGCACGAAGAGGGACGTGACCCCACCGAGGGCGGCGACCAGCCAGATCGCGTTGGCGTCGGTGCGGAGGCCCTCGTCGACCGGGTCGCCGATCGCCGCCTCGTCGAACACCACCTCGAAGTCGGCGACCCCGGGAGTGTCGGCGAGTTCCTCGAAGGACACGCCCGCCTCGAGGCGCACCGCGATCTGGACGCCCCCCTCCTCGTCTCCGGCCTCGCGCTCGGGCAGCAGCTCGGCGAAGGCCGGCGTGGTGTGTATGCCCTGGAGGTATCGGCCGTTCTTGGGCGGGACCTCGATTGCCGTCAAGCCGAGGCCGACGACGGTGACCGGGACGGGAGCCCCCCACCGCTCGGGGTCCTCGAGGCAGTCCACGAGGCGCGGGAAGAGGCGGTCGCCCACGCCCACGCCCAGCAGCTCGGCGGCGATGGGGGCCATCACGACCTCGTCGACACGCGTGGGGTCGGGCCGCCGCCCTTCGAGCATCCGCAGCCGGTGGACGGACGTGCCGAACGCGGGGTCGATCGGTGTGATGACGTTGACGGCCCCGCTGCCGCTGTAACAGGTGTCGCTGTTGGCCTGAACCAGGTGCCCGTCGAAGTCGAGGATTGGTACCGCGTCAGTGGCGAAGCGTGCCGCACCGGCGACACCCGGCCACCTCCGGAGCTCCTCGACGGTCGGGCAGGCGGCGGGGTCCTCGACCATGCACGTCAGGACGATCGCCCCGTCCATGGCCGCCGTTTCGTCCCGGAGGTCGCGGTAGGCCGAGTCCGTGCGGTTCCCCGCCGCGGCGGCGGCCATCGCCGCGCCAGCGGCGAGGCCGACCAGCACACCGAGGGCCAGCCAGGACGGCCACGACCGCCGTGCGTCCGCCCGCACGCAGTACGCAACCGCACCACGATGACCCCGCACGTTCCCGTTGTCCCCCCAGCGGGGCCTCCCCGCAAGGGTGCCTGCCTACCACCGTGTCGGGGGACTCCACCCAACGGGGGCTGCGGAGTACGTTGACGCCGCCGCGAACACGACCGAGGTACTCCTTGCCAACCTGCGCAGCTTCGCCGGGCTGTCGCGCCGCTCGATGACCCGCGCGGCAGGCTGATGGCGCTGGTCGACGAATTGGTCGCCGAAGCGAGGGCTCGCTCCGGTCTCACCGATCTGGGCGAGGAGTCGTTCCACGAGGGACTCGTGGCGCTGCTCGAGGGGGCCGAGGCCGCCGGGTCGTTCAACGAGCTGGGGGTGGCGGTGCTCCGCGACCAGGCCGTCGGGCTGCTGCGGACGCGCCTGTCGATCGAAGACTGGTACCACCGCCACCCCGAGATCGACGACCAGGAGATCCTGCCGCCACTGTTCGGGCTCGGCCTGCCCCGCACCGGCTCCACCGCGTTGAGCTTCCTCCTCGGTGAGGATCCCCGGGCCCGGTCGTTGCTCGCCTGGGAGACCGGCGCACCCACGCCGCCGCCGGACCCGGCCACCTACGACACCGACCCCCGCATCGCCGAGTCGGCCGTGCAGATCTCGCTGATCGACGAGATGGCTCCGAAGTTCAAGACGATGTTGCCGAGCTCACCGACCGGGCCGACCGAGTGCCTGCAGATCATGGCCCTCGACTTCCGTTCTGCGATGTTCGGGGCCCTCGGAGACAACCGGCACTACGAGTCGTGGATGGCGAGCTGCGACATGGTGTCGGCCTACCGGTACCACGAGCGGGTCCTCAAGCTCCTCCAGTGGAAGTTCCCGGCCCGGCCGTGGCGGCTGAAGTCCCCGGCCCACATGGACTCCATCGACGCGCTGCTCGAGGTCTATCCCGACGCCCGGTTCGTCATGACGCATCGCGACATCGCCCAGGTGATCCCGTCGGTGGTGAGCCTCCTCGATGCCACGTCCGAGTACCTCCGCACCGGTCCGCTTGCGCCCGATTTCGCCGCCAACCAGGCTGCGTACTGGGAGCGTGGGCTGCGCAAGACCCTCGCTTGGCGCGATGCCGGCAACGAGGACCGCTTCTTCGACCTCGGCTTCGCCGACATGCGGCCGGACCCGATCCCGGCCATCGACCGGCTCTACGGCTGGCTCGGCCTCGAGCTCACCGACGACGTCGCCGACCGCATGCGGTCCTGGTGGGAGTCAAACCCGGCCGACAAGCAGGGGGTCCACGAGTACCACCCGGAGCAGTACGGCATCGACCTCGCTCAGCTCCGGGCGCAGTTCGCCTTCTACAACGACCGGTTCGAGCTCACGGACTAGCTGGACGGCGTCACGGCGCGAGGCGCTCGAGCAGGTGGTCGCCGACGTAGTAGTGGACCTGTGGATGACGTCGTAGCCGTCGTCGCTCAGGTGAACTCCTCGATGCGCTCCTGCAGGATGATCCGCGCTGCTGCTTCGATCAGCGCCAGGTGCGAGAACGCCTGCGGGAAGTTGCCGAGGTGGTGGCCCGTGTCGGCGTCGAACTCCTCGGCGTAGAGCCCCAGCGGCGAGGCGACGCGCAGGAGGCGCTCCATCAGGTCGCGGGCGCGTTGCGGCTCCTCGATGATCGCCAGCGCCGAGACCAGCCAGAACGAGCAGATCAGGAACGTCCCCTCCTTGCCGCTCAGGCCGTCGTCCGTCTCGTCGGTGCGGTAGCGGAGCACGAAGCCGTGGTCGGACAGCTCGTCGGCGATGGCCAGGACGCTCTTGCGCAGGCGCTCGTCGTCGCCGGGCAGGAACCCGAAGATCGCCGCCAGGAGGGTCGACGCGTCGAGCGCGTCGGTGTCGTAGTGCTGGCGCAGCACCCCGCGCCCGTCGACGCCGTGCTCCAGGATGTCGGCCTTGATCTCGTCGGCGGTGCCGCGCCATGTCGCCGTCAGGTCGGCGTCGCCGCGGATCTCGGCCAGATCGGCGGCGCGGTCCAGAGCGACCCAGCACATCAGCTTGGAGGACACGTAGTGCTGGGGCTGGCCGCGGGCCTCCCAGATGCCCTGGTCGGGTTCGCGCCACACCTCGGTGGCGCAGGTGGCCTGCGACTGGACGATCGGCCACAGCGCCCTCGGCAGGCGACCGCTGCGCCGGGTGTGGAGGAGGATCGAGTTGAGCACGGCGCCGAACACGTCGTTCTGTCGCTGGTCGAACGCCCCGTTGCCGATGCGCACGGGTCGGGCACCCCGGTAGCCGGTGAGGTCGTCGCGCGTCGTCTCGGCGAGGTTCCGCCTGCCGTCGATGCCGTACATGATCTGGAGCGCGCCGTCGTCGTTCGGCTCGAGGTCGCTGACGAACTGCATGAACTCGTCGGCTTCCCAGTCGAGGTCGAGGTAGTGCAGGGCCTGGAGGGTGAAGGTCGTGTCGCGCATCCACGTGTAGCGGTAGTCCCAGTTGCGTTCGCCTCCGGGGGTCTCCGGCAGTGACGTGGTGAGGGCGGCGACCGTCGCCCCCGTGGGCATGTAGGTCAGGCCCTTGATCGCCAGGGCCGACCGCTCGATGCGCCTGGCGGTAGGGGTGGTCGGGGATGCGCGCTCGCGCCAGCCAGGACCGCCAGAACCGGGTCGTGGCGGCCAAGCGGGCCCGGGCGTCATCCCCGTCGTCGGGGACGGCGAGGCCCGACGGCCCACGACAGCGCGCAGTACACCTGGTCGCCCGCCCGGAGGAGGTGTCGGGCCCGGACCCGCTCGCCCTCGATGCCGAGCGCCATGTCGGTCTGCAGCCTGATGGTCTGGCCCGCGCCGGCGGCGTCGGCGGTGTGACGGCTGCCGTCCACGAGCGTCCACTCGGCGGGCACGCGGCCGTAGTCGAAGACCGGCTCGCACACGAGCTCGATCTCGACCTCGCCGTCGATGCACTCGGCCGTGCGCACCAGGATGTGGTCGGCGTCGTCGTCGGCAGGGGGCCGGGTGTGGGGCGTGACCTCGTCCTCACCGTCGTGCGGGCCCATCGTCAGCGCGTCCCGGACGACGACCCAGCCGCCCTTGGTGTGCCAGGTCGTGGAGAGGATGTTGGTGCCGGGCTCGTACGCCCGCGCCGTCGGGACGTTGATCGCCGAACGGTGCCAGGCGGAAGTACCCCGCCTGGCGGTCGAGCAGGGTGGCGAACACGCTCGGCGCGTCGAAGCGCGGCACGCAGAGCCAGCCGACGCCCCCGTCGGGCGCAATCAGCGCCCCGGTGTGGCAGTTGGACAGGAACGCGTAGTCCTCGATCGGAGGGAAGGGCGACGGCATCGCCGCGCTCTGCTCGCGCGGCGGCGGGGCGGCACCGGAGGAGCTCATGGCGCCAACCACGGCGTGTGCCAGTGGCCGTGGCCGGCGACGATGTCGTCGGCGGCCGCGGGTCCCCACGATCCCAGCGGATAGCTGTGGACCGGAGGCGGTGCGTCGAGGAGCGGCTGCATGATCCGCCAGGTCTCCTCGACGCCGTCCTGGCGCGTGAAGCGCGTGCTGTTGCCGACCATCGCCGCGTGGAGCAGCACCTCGTACGGCGTCGCGCCCTCGCCCCCCTCCTCGGCGAACTCCATGTCGAGGTTGATGGTCTCGAGGCGTCGGCGAGTCGGCGCGCCGGGCGTTGAGGAGCAGCCGGATCCCCGTCGTGGGGTCGAGCTTGATGATGAGCTGGTCGGGTTCCGGGTTGGTGTCGGTCAGCGCTGAACCCCAGCTTGGGCGGGTGTTCGAACACGAGCCTGACCTCGGTCTGGGTCGCGGCCAGGTGCTTGCCCGTGCGGATGAAGAAGGGGACGCCCGACCAGCGCCAGTTGTCGATGTCGAGGCGGAGGGCGGCATAGGACTCGGTGGTCGAGTCCGCGGCGACGCCCGCGGTGTCGAGGTAGCCGTCGTACTGGCCGCGCACGTAGTGGGCGGGGTCGGCGGTCGCGACGGCGCGGAAGACGGCGAGCTGCGCGTCCTTGAGCGTCTCGGGCTCGCCGCCGGCCGGCGCCTCCATGGCCGTGACCGCGACGACCTGCATGAGGTGGTTGACCACGACGTCCCGCAGCGCGCCGACGGGGTCGTAGAAGTGGCCTCGGTCCTCGACCCCGAAGCTCTCGGCCATGGTGATCTGGACGCAGTCGAGGTGGTCCCGGTTCCACACCGGCTCGAGCATCGTGTTGGCGAAGCGGAGGTAGAGGAGCTCCTCGAGGCCCATCTTCCCGAGGAAGTGGTCGATCCGGTAGATCTGCGACTCGTCGAGGTGCTCGTGGAGCTCGGCGGCCAGCGCCGTGGCCGAGGTCTGGTCGTGACCGAACGGCTTCTCGACGACCACTCGGGCCTGGTTGGTGAGGCCGGCCTCGGCGAGACCCCGCACGACGGTGCCGAACAGGAACGGCGGGATCTCCAGGTAGAAGACGGGGTGCTCGGCCCCCTTGATGGCCGTGCCCACCTGCTCGTAGGTGGCGGCGTCGGCGAAGTCGCCCCGTACGTAGGAGAGCCGCGCCGCGAAGCGGTCGAACACCGCGGGGTCGAGGTCTTCGCCCGTCGCGACGATCGCGTCACGGGCGCGCTCGCGGAGCTGATCGTCGGTCACGTCGTCGACGGCGACCCCGACGATGGGGCACGTCAGCAGCCCGTTTCGTTCGAGCCGGTACAACGACCGGAACGTCATCACCTTGGCGAGATCACCCGTGATCCCGAAGACGACGAAGACATCCGGTCGTTCGCCATGGTGTGCTCCTCTTCTCAGTCCCGGTCCGTTCGCACCGTGATCCGGCCGGGGCGCTCGTGGGTGAAGCCCGCCCAGGTCCAGTCGACAAGCGCCTTGGCGCGGTCCTCGCCGGTGGACAGGAGCGCCAGGTGGACCGCGCCCCAGGCGAGCGCTGCGGTCTTGCCCTTGACCGTCCGCCCCCCGTGCGTCTGGATCACGGCGGTGCCGCGGCCGATGGTCGCCATCGTGCCCTTGTCGTGGTAGCGGAAGGGCTCGGTGTCCTTGCCGGCGACGCATCGCGCGATGTTCTCGCCGGCCTGCTCGCCGGCCTGGAGCGCGACCGAGCCGAGCTGCGGGAGGACCTTGTTCGTCTCGGTGTCGGTGATCCAGGCGATGTCGCCGACGGCGAACACCTCGGGATGATCGGCGACGCTGAGATCGGGTTCGGCTGGGAGGCGATTGCCGTGTTGCAGCTCCACGCCGAGCGATGCGACGAGGGGGCTGGCCTGCAAGCCGGCGCCCCACACGAGCGTGTGCGCGTCGAGCACGGTCCCCGACTCGAGCGTGACGCGCGTGGGGTCGACCGAGGCGACCACTTCACCCAGCAGGACCTCGACTCCGCGCTTTTCGAGCTCGCGCTGCGCATAGGAGCGGATGTCGGCTTTGAACATCGACATGAGTGCCGGCCCCGCCTCGACGAGCGTGATCCGGGCCTTGTCCGGTGCGATCGCCGGGTAGTCCTGGGCGAAGTTGCCGCGGTACAGCTCGGCGAGGGCGCCGGCGCTCTCGATGCCGGTGGGCCCGCCGCCGACAACGACGACGTTGAGGGCCCCGTCTTCGACCAGCGCCGGGTCCTTGTCGGCCGCCTCCCACTTCGTCAGCACGTGGTCCTTGAGGCGCACGGCGTCGGCGAGGGTGTACATCGGGAACCCGTGCTGGGCGGCGCTCTCGACGCCGAAGAACTGGACGCGGGCGCCGAGCGCCAGGACGAGGTAGTCGTAGGACAGCGGCGCCATGTCCGCGAACTGGACCTCGCGCCCGCTGAGGTCGATGCTGCTCACCTCCGCCTCGTGGACGGTGACGTTCGGCTGTTCGTGGAACAGGTCCCGCAGCGGGTGGCCGACCGCGGAAGGTTCGAGCAGGTCGGTGGCGACCTGGTAGAGGAGCGGCTGGAACGTGTGGTAGTTGTGCTGGTCGATCAGCGTCACGGCGACGTCGGCGTGCTTCAGCTTCCGGGCGGCACCGACACCACCGAAGCCCCCACCGAGGACGACCACGTTCGGACGCTCGGCGTCACCTGCTCCCTCGCCGTCGCTCGGCCGGTCGGTGTCGCCATCTGCTGGCTCCTCGTGCCGTCTGATCGGACCCTACGAGACCTGGTCCGAGCTGTCGTCACCCGCCCGGGATGAGGCTTGTGGGGCGTGGTGACGTGCACGTGAACGGGGCATGGCGAGTCGTCGACCGGGACGACACAACGTGCGGACATCTCCTACGGTCTGCCTCGCGATGACCGATCTCCCCGCGGGGCTGACCGTGTCCTCCGGGCCCCTGCTCGCCACCTTCCTCCCCGCGCTCGGCATGCTCGGCGTCTCGCTCCGCCATCGCGGCGACGAGCTCCTCGCGCTGCCGGGCGGGCTCGACGGCTACCGGGCGGGCGACGTCACCGGCCTGCCGCTGCTGGCCCCGTGGGCCAACCGCCTCGGCGAGCGCCGCTACGAGGTCGAGGGCACGGCCGTCGACCTCGACGGGCTCGCCCTTCACACCGACGACCATGGTCTCCCCATCCACGGCACGATGTCCGCCCAGCCGGGCTGGGAGGTCGTCGAGACCGACCGAGCACTCGTTCACCACCCGGTTCGACTTCGGCGACCACCCCGAGCTCCTCGCCTCGTTCCCCTTCCCCCACGAGCTCTGGATCCGGGTCGCCGTCGAGGCGACCACGCTGCGGGTGGCGACGACCGTGGCCGCGACCACGGACCGATCGGTCCCGGTCGCGTTCGGCTACCACCCCTACCTCCGCATCCCGGGCGTCCGGCGGGCCGACGTCCACCTCCGCCTCCCGGCTCGCCGGCACGTCGAGCTCGACGACCGGGGGCTGCCGACGGGAGCGGCCCGCCCCGAGGACGCCGAGGACGAGCCACTCGGATCACGCACCTTCGACGACCTCTACCAGCTCGACGCCGATCGGCGGCTCGAGCTGACGGGAGGCGGACGCCGTCTCGCCCTGGAGCTCGGGGACGGCTATCCCTTCGCGCAGGTGTTCACCCCGGACGCCTCCGACAGCGTCTGCCTCGAGCCGATGACGGCTGCCGTCAACGCCCTCGTCGACGGCAGCTGCGCCCTCGTGGCTCCCGGCAGCGACGTTCACCGCCCACTTCTCCCTCCACGTCGAGGACACCGACTGACCGCCGGCGCGGTCTGCGGTGCCGACGACCGCGGCGACAAGACAAACGTCCGTCAGGTCGCGCTCGTCACGCAGGCTCGAGGATGACCACGGGGATCTCGCGGCTGGTCTTGGACTCGTAGTCGGCGAAGCCCGGGTAGTCCTGCTTCTGCTTGGCCCAGATCGGCGCTCGTTCCTCGGCGGTGGCGGTGCGGGCTCGAAAGGAGCGCGTCTCGGTGCCGATCTCGGCGGTGACCTCGGGGTTGGCGCGCAGGTTGTGGTACCAGTCGGGGTTGTCCGGCGCCCCCGCCTTCGAGGCGAACACGGCCACGGGACCGCCGAGGTCCTGGTACATCACCGGGTTGACCCGTTCCTGGCCGGAACGGGCACCGGTCGTGTGGAGCAGCAGCAGGGGTGCGCCCTCGAACGGGCCGCCGACCTTGCCCTCGTTGGCCCGGAACTCCTCGATGGTCTGGCGGTTCCAGTCACTCACGGCTGTTCCTCTCGTCGGGGCGGATTCGGTTGCTGAGCTCCCGGTCCAGCGTCTCCTGGGCCTCGCTCATGGCGTCGACGTACTCGGGCTCGGTCAGCCGGCTCATGGCGTCGTCGGGGCTGACGTCCTCGACGACCGCGCTGATCCACCAGAGGTTGCCGAACGGGTCGCCGACACGGCCGGTGCGCTGGCCGAAGGCGTGGGTGCGCGGTGGGGTGACCACCCGGGCCCCGGCGGCGACGGCGCGGTCCATGGTGGCGTCGACGTCGGCGACGAAGAGGCGGAGCATCGACGGCATCTCCGGCCAGCCCGGTCGCCGGTCGAAGGCGAGCAACACGGTGTCGCCGATCCGGATCTCGGCGTGGCCGATGGTGCCGTCCTCGAGCGGGACCCGCCCGAGCTCCTCGCCGTCGAAGGCGGCGGTGATGAACTCGAGCAGCCGGCCGGTGTCGGCAGGGGCGATCCACGCGGTAACCGTCGTGGAGCCGGAGGGGGCGGGCGTGGTCATCCGGCCTCCCCCGAAGTCACTCCTCGAGCAGGTCCGGCTGTTGGGCGACGATCCAGTCGTAGAGCGGCTGGAAGGAGAACCAGCCGGCGAGACCGTTGCCGACCTGCTCCGCGGTCTTCTCCGCCTGCTCGGGATCGATCAGCACCGGCGTGCCGGCGGACTCGGCGAGCAGCTGGGCCTGGCAGGTGCGCTCCATGGTGATGAACCACCACGCCGCTTCGTCGACCGACTGGCCGACGGTGAGCAGGCCGTGGTTCGAGAGGATGACGGCCTTGCTGTCGCCGAGCGCGTGGGCGAGGCGCTTGCCCTCGTCGAGGTCGAGCACGACGCCGGTGTAGTCGTCGAACACGGCGTGGTCGCCGTGGAACGCGCACGCGTCCTGGGTCAGTGGATCCAGCGGCCGGCGCAGCGAGGACCATGCCTTGCCGTACACGGAGTGGGCGTGGGCGGCGGCGATCACATCGGGACGCGCCGCGTGGACCTGCGAGTGGATCACGAACGCGGCCTGGTTGAGCGGCCAGTCACCCTCGACCACCTCGCCCTGGTGGTTCACGAGCAGGAGGTCCTTCACCCGGACCTGCTTGAAGTTCATCCCCAGCGGGTTCACCCAGAAGTGATCGAGCCGTTCGGGATCGCGGGCGGTGATGTGTCCGGCGACGCCCTCGTCGAACCCGAACTGCCCGAAGAGCCGGAAGGCGGCGGCCAGGCGTTGCTTGCGGTGCCGACGCTCGTCGTCGACGTTCGTGAACTTCGGGTACGTGTGCGGTGTCCGGTCCGACGCCATGTGAATCGATTCTATGGTTGCCCGTGATGCGATTCGGCCTGGACGTGGCGCAGCAGCGGATGCCGTGGGACGAGATCGTGAGCCGCGTGCAGTTCGCCGAGGAGCTGGGCTTCGACGGCGCGTGGGGCTTCGACCACTTCCAACCGATGTACGGCGAGGGCCCGGGGGAGACCTTCGAGGGCATGACCACCCTCGCCGCGCTGGCCGGCGTCACCTCGCGGATCCGCCTCGGGCTGCTCGTGGCGGGCGTGACCTACCGCCACCCGTCCGTGTTCGCCGCGCAGGCGCTGACGATCGACCACGCGTCGCACGGCCGGCTCGAGCTCTCGCTCGGCGCGGCGTGGTTCGACAAGGAGCACGACGAGCTCGGCATCCCGTTCCCGTCGACGTCGACCCGCTTCGACCTGCTCGAGGACGCGCTGGAGATCGTGCAGCGGCTGTTCACCGGCGACGTCGTGTCCTACGAGGGCCGGGTCGTGTCGCTGCGGGACGCCTCCCTGCGGCCGACGCCGGTGCAGCAGCCCCACCCGCCGATCTGGATCGGGGGCAGCGGTCCCCGCCGCACCCTCCCGCTGGTCGCGAAGTACGCCGACGTGTGGCACACGTGGGGCTCACCGAACTCCCTGCGGGACCTCAACGCCCGGGTCGACGAGCTGGCGGTCGAGGCCGGGCGCGACCCCGCGTCGATCACCCGGGCGAGCTCGCTGTCCCTCGACGACCTCGAGACGACTCGGAAGCACGCGTCGAAGTGGCACGAGGCGGGGTGTGGCTATCTCGTGTGCGGCTGGCCCGACGCCGGCCGATCGCAGATCGAGGCCTTCGTCCGCGACGTGATGCCCGAGTTCACGGACTAGCTCCTCCAGCTGGGATCGCGTCAGGGGGCCGAGTACCCACCGTCGACGACGACCGCCGAACCGGTCGTCCAGGTCGACGCCTCGCTGGTGAGGTAGGCGTAGGCCCCGACGAGGTCGACGGCGGATCCCAGCCCGAGCGGATGCTTGGCGGCCATCGTGTCGATCGCCTCCTGCGGGAGGTCGGCGTGGATGGCCGACAGGAAGGTCCCCGGGCACACGCAGTTGACCCGGATCCCGTCGCGGGCGTACTCCACGGCCGCGACCTTGGCCAGCTGGATCACCGCGGCCTTCGTGGCGCAGTAGGGCGCCGCATGGGACCACGCCGTCAGACCGGCGACCGACGCGGTCAGCACGATCGAGCCCGACTGCTGGGCCCGCATGACCGGCACCGCGGCCCGGATGCCGTTCACGGCGCCGAGGACGTTGATGCGGAAGGCCCGCTCCCAGTCCTCGGTCGACAGGTTGTGGATGCGGCCGTTCGGGGACAGCACCCCGGCGTTGCTGATCAGCGCGTCCAACCGGCCGAAGCGGTCCACGGCCCGGGCGACGACCGCCTCGACCTGGGCGACGTCGCTGACGTCGGCCAGCAGGGTCTCGACCGCGCCCGCTCCCTCCGGCAGGCCGCCGACGGTCGCCTCGAGCGACGGCGCGCTGACGTCGCTCAGCACCAGGTCGGTGTCGGGCTCGCCGGCGAAGTGGGCGGAGAGGGCCGCGCCGAGCGCGCCGCCCGCCCCGGTGATGGCGATGGCCCGTCGGCTCATACGAGCAGGTACCCCCCGTCGACGTTCAGGACGGCACCGGTGACGAAGGCCGAAGCGTCGGACGCCAGGAACTGGTAGGCGCCCGCCAGGTCGGTGGCGTCGCCCCACCGCTCCTGGGCGGTGTGGCCGAGGATCCCGGCCGCCAGCTTCGGGTTGTTCTTCCACCCGTCCATCAGCGGCGAGTCGAACCAGCCCGGCGCGACGACGTTCACGGTGATGCCCGCAGGGGCGAGGTCCAGCGCCAGCCCCTTGGCCAGGCCCACGAGCCCGGCCTTGGACGCGCTGTACGCGGTCAGGCGCCGGCCCGGGCGCTCACCCAGCACCGAGCCGGTGAAGATGAGGCGCCCCCCCTCGCCCATGACCCGGGCGGCGGCTCGTGCGCCCAGGAAGGCGGCGGTGAGGTTCACGTCGAGCACCTCGCGCCAGATCGCCGGATCGGTCTCGAGCGGGCCGGCCACGATGGGCGAGATCCCGGCGTTGCCGATCCAGACGTCGACCCCGCCCCATTCGGCCACGGTGGCATCGGCCGCCGCTTCGTTGACGGCTTCGTCGGTCACGTCCCCGCTGCACACGAGCGAGGGCCCGGGCAGCTCCGCGGCGACGCCCTTCAGGTCGGTCTCGGTGCGAGCCACCAGCGTCACGCGCGCGCCCGCCTGCGAGAACGCATGGGCCAGGACCCGACCGAGTCCCCGGCCGGCGCCGGTGAGGACCACCCGCTTTCCCCGGACGTCGCCGCCCCGGGGCAGGGAGGGTGGGATCTCGATCGATTCGCTCATCACCCTCCGCGGTCTTGTACCGGTCAGTACAGTACATCCTCCATGGTGACCAGCGACGACCTGCTCGAGATGCACCGGCGGATGCTGGTCATCCGGGGGTTCGAGCAGCGCGTGGCCGACCTGTACCGGGACGGTGAGGTGCCGGGGTTCGTCCACCTGTCGATCGGCCAGGAGGCGTCGGCGGTGGGCGCCTGCTGGCCGCTGGCGCCCGCCGACGTGATCACCTCGACCCACCGCGGCCACGGGCACTGCCTGGCCAAGGGGTTGGCGCCGCTCGGCATGTTCGCCGAGCTGATGGGCCGGGACCAGAGCACGAACCGGGGCCGCGGGGGTTCGATGCACATCGCCGACCCGACCGTCGGGATCTTCGGGGCGAACGGGATCGTGGGGGCCGGTCTGCCGATCGCGGCAGGTGCGGCGACCGCGGCCCAGCTGCGAGCGGACGGCAATGTCACGGTGGCGTTCTTCGGTGACGGCGCGGTGGCCCACGGCGCCTTCCACGAGGCGGTGAACCTCGCCGCCGTGTGGCAGCTGCCGGTCGTCTTCTTCTGCGAGAACAACGGCTACGCCGAGTTCTCCCCGGCGTCCGCCCAGCACGCGGCGCCGCTCGAGCGGCGGGCCGACGGCTACGGCGTCGACTACGTCGCCGTCGACGGCAACGACGTCGTGGCCACGGCCGCGGCCATGGAGAAGGTGGTCGAGTCGATGCGCGGCGGGCGCGGCCCCGTCGATCGTCGAGGCGGCCACGTACCGGTGGCACGGCCACTACGAGGGCGACCCGCAGCGCTACCGGACGCCCGACGAGGTGACTGAGTGGGAAGGCCGCGACCCGCTCGTCGCCCATGCCGCTCGGCTCCGGGCCGCCGGCGTGGACGACGAGGCGATCCGATCGCTCGAGGCCTCGGTGGGACAGGAGCTGGACGAGGCCGTCGACGCGGCTCGAGCTCTGGCCCGCCCGACCCCGGCGACCCTGTCCGACTTCGTCGTCCGGCCCCGACCCGCCCATCCCGAGCCGCCGAGCCCGGACGACGACGCGCCGGTGTTCCGCGTGATGGACGCCGTCCGCACCGCGTTGGAGGCCGAGCTCGAGGCCGACGAGCGCGTGTTCATGGCGGGGATCGACATCGGCGACGGGGGCAACGTCTTCGGTCTCACCCGTGGCCTCCGCGACCGCTTCGGTGACCGCGTGCGGGACACGCCGATCTCGGAGACCGCGATCGTGGGCGTCGGCGTCGGCGCGGCGATGGCCGGGATGCGGCCCGTGGTGGAGCTGATGTACCTGGACTTCATCGGCGTGTGCCTCGACCAGCTGCTGAACCAGGCGGCGAAGCTGCCGTTCATGACCGGCGGCGCCGCGGAGATGGCCCTGACGGTCCGGACCCAGTTCGGTGCCGGCCGGTCCTCAGGGAGCCAGCACTCGCAGAGCCTCGAAGCCCTCCTCGCCCACATCCCCGGGCTCAGCGTGGTCATGCCGTCGACCCCGGCGGACACCTACGGCCTGTTGCGCGCCGCGATCCAGGACCCCAACCCGGTGATCTTCATCGAGAACCGCCTGCTCTACGGCATGAAGGGGCCCCAGCCGCCCGCCGACCACCTCGTCCCGATCGGCAGGTCGCGCGTCGTGCGGGAGGGGACCGATGTCACCGTCGTCTCCGTCTCGCGCATGGTCCACGAAGCGGTCGCGGCGGCCGACCGCCTGGCCGAGGACGGCATCTCGGCCGAGGTGATCGACCTGCGGACGGTCGCGCCGCTCGACACCGGCCCGATCCTCGAATCGGTCGCCAAGACCTCCCGGCTGCTCATCGCGCACGAGGCGGTCGTCCCGTTCGGCATCGGCGCCGAGATCGCGGCCGTCGTCGCCCGCGACGGCTTCTGGGATCTCGACGCCCCCATCCAGCGAGTGGGCGCCGCGGCCACGCCGCCCCCCTACGCGCCCGAACTCGAACAGGCGTGGCTCCCCGACCGCGACGACATCGCCGACGCCATCCGCCACCTCGCCGCCGAGTGACGCTCAACAGCCCAATGCCCGTCGCGATGACGAGGTGCTGGATCTCGTTGGTGCCTTCGCCGATCTCGAGCACCTTGGCGTCGCAGTAGAAGCGGGCCACCGGCGTGTCGAGCATGTAGCCGAGGCCACCGTGGATCTGGACGGCCTCCGACGCCGCCGCCACCGCGAGGCGGCTGGCCTTCAGCTTCGCCATCGCCGCCTCCTTGAGGAACGGCTGGCCGGCGTCACGCAGGTACGCGGCCCGGTACGTGAGCCACCGTGCCGCCTCGAGCTCGGTGGCGATGTCCGCCAGCTTGAACTGGATCGCCTGGTAGGTCGAGATCGGATGCCCGAACTGCACCCGCTGCTTGGCGTAGTCCGTGGCCAGGTCGAGCACGGCCTGGGTCAGGCTGAGGGACAGGGCGGCGATGGAGATGCGCCCGACCTCGAGCGTCCGCAGGAACTGGGACAGGCCCAGCTCGGGATCGCCGACGAGCTGGTCGTCGGGCACCCAGACGTCGTCGAACCACAGCTCGCGGGTGTCGAGGCCGCGCCAGCCGATGCCGCGCATCTTCGGGCCCATGGTGAAGCCGGGGGTGTCCTTCTCGACGACGAAGCTGGCGAACTTCGGCGCCTCCGCCCTCGGCCGTCGTGCGGGCCAGCAGGGTCACCCCGAACGACATGTCCGTGCCGGCGTTGGAGATGAAGGTCTTCTGGCCGTTGATCACCCAGCCGCCGTCGCGCGGTTCGGCGCGGGTGCGGATGCCGCGGGCGTCGGATCCGGCATCGGGCTCGGTCAGGCCGAACGCACCGAGCGCCCGGCCCTCGGCCAGCGGCCGGAGCCAACGCTCGCGCTGGTCGTCGTTGCCGAAGAGGTAGAGGGGGAGCGAACCGATCGTCACGTGGGCCTGCCAGGCCGCAGCCACCGACTGGTCGGCCCGGCCGAGCTGCTCCATGGCGGCGACGAAGCCGACCGTCGACATGCCGATCCCGCCCCACTCCTCGGGGATCAGCATCCCGAGGAGGCCGAGCTCGCCCATCTCGCGGAGCAGGTCGGTGGGGCAGACCGCGTCCTCCCAGGCCTGCGGGGCCCGGCGGGCGATCTCGTTCTGCGCGAAGTCGCGGCAGAGGCCGACCAGGTCGTGCTCCGTCTCCGTGAGCGCGAAGTCCATGCCCTAGACTAGACCGATCGGTACAAGTTCTGGGGACACGACGGAGGTCGACGTCCTGGTCGTCGGCGCCGGGATCACGGGCATCTACCAGCTCTACCGCGCCCTCGAAGAAGGGTTCTCCGCGACGCTGCTCGAGGCCGGTGACGGCGTCGGCGGGACCTGGTTCTGGAACCGCTACCCGGGGGCGCGGTTCGACTCCGAGAGCTACACCTACGGCTACCTGTTCTCGAGGGAGCTCTTCGACGAGTGGGAGTGGCAGGAGCACTTCGCCGAACAGCCGGAGACCGAGCGCTACCTCAACCACGTCGTCGACCGGTTCGACCTCCGCCGCCACATGCGCTTCGGCGCCGAGGTCACCTCCGCCGTCTGGGACGAGTCGACGGGGACCTGGGCCGTCACGGCCGCCGACGGCCACGAGCTCCGGGCGCAGTTCCTCGTCGCCGCGACCGGCGTCCTTTCGGTGCCGTACGTCCCCGACATCCCCGGGCGCGAGCAGTTCCGGGGCGTGCAGCACCACACCGGCCGGTGGCCGGCCGAGCCGGTCGACGTCGTCGGCAAGCGAGTGGCGGTGGTCGGGACCTCGTCGAGCGGGGTGCAGGTGGTCCCCGTCATCGCCGACGAGGTCGAGTAGCTGTTCGTCTACCAACGCTCGGCGAACTGGTGCACGCCGCTGAACAACCGCCCCATCACGGCCGAGGAGCAGGCCGAGCTGCGCGCCGGCTTCGAGCAGCTGCGCGAGGTGGTGAACACCTCGATCCACGGGTTCCACCATCCGATGAACACCCGCAGCGCCTTCGACGACTCGCCAGAGGAGCGGCTGGCCTTCTTCGAGCAGATGTGGTCGAGCCCGGGGTTCATGAAGTTCACCAGCAACTACATCGACCTGCTCGACAACCGCGAGGCGAACGCCGAGTGGTGTGCGTTCATCGCCGGGAAGATCCGCAGCATCGTCGACGATCCCGAGACGGCGGACAAGCTCGTCCCCGAGGACCACCGGTACGGCCAGAAGCGCCCGCCGTACGTCACCGGTTACTTCGAGGCGTTCAACCGGCCGAACGTCTCGCTCGTCGACCTGCGCGAGACCCCGATCGTCCGGTTGACCGAGACCGGCATCGAGACGACCGACGGCGGGCGGGACGTCGACGTCATCGTGTGGGCGACCGGGTTCGACTTCGGCACCGGCGCCATGGTGCGGATGGGGATCCGCGGCCGTGACGGCCTGGCCCTCGCCGACCACTGGGCCGACGGTCCGACGACGTTCCTCGGGGTGCAGACCAGCGGCTTCCCGAACCTCTTCTTCCCGGGCGGTCCCCACGCCGCGGCCGGCAACAACCCGCGGTACAACGGCGACCAGGTCGACTTCGTCACCGCCACGCTCGTCTACGCCCGCGAGCACGGCCACGACGTGATCGAGGTCACGCCGGAGGCGGAGGAGCGGTGGACGAGCATGATCGACCGGGCCGCGGCGCTCACCCCGTTCGGGACGATCGGCCAGTACGTCGGGGGCAACATCCCCGGCAAGCCGCGGCGCTACCTCCTCAACGCCGGGGGTCGCCCCAAGCTCTTCAAGGAGATCGCCCGGGTCCGCGCCACCGACTACGAGGCGTTCCGCCTGTCGCGGTCGGCCGCCACGAGGTGACGGGGGAGCGGTAGGGGGAGGTCGTTGTACGTCACGATGCCCGGCGGGGCGGCGACGACGTAGGGGATGGCGTTCATCGCCGGCATCGCCGTCATGACCATCCCGATCACCATGAAGTCGGCGAAGGTCGTCGCCTCGAAGTCGGGCGGGGGGAGGTAGTCGAGCTTGGCCCGCACGGTGGGCAGCCCGTCGACGGTGATGACGTGGCCCTCCTCGATCGGCCAGTCGGGATCGAGGGTCTGGCCCTTCTTCCAGCGGACGTTGAGCTCGACGACGGTGCGATCGCCGATCCGGCCCTGCCAGCTGGCGGCGACACCGGCCACGCAGCCGGCCTCGATCGTCCACGAGTCCATCACGACGTCCTCGGTCGTCTGGGCGTACTCGGCCTCGCAGACGATGTCGTCCAGCTCGACGCCGAGGGCGTCGGCGACCATGGCCACGGCCTCGCCGAACACCGCGGTGCCCTCGGCCGCCATCCCCGGCAGGTCCGGGTCGTCCATCGGCCGCCCGAAGCCGCAGGGCAGCTCGGTGGCGGGGGAGTCGTAGCCGGTGGTGTCCGACGCCTCGTCGATGGTGATCTTGTCGATCCGGTCGCAGATGCTGGCCGCGCCGATGCCCATCAGCTCGACGAAGCCGGGGCTGATGCCGGTGCCGAACATCGACGACCCGCCGCGCTCGCAGGCGGCGAGGATGCGCTCGCGGTCGGCGGGGTTGCGCTGCCCGGTGATGAACGCCGCCGTGCTGACGACGTTCACGCCGGCCTCGAGGATGCGGACGACCTCGTCGGTGTCGGGCCACATGGGGTTGTAGACGACGCAGTCCGGCTCCAGGGCCAGCAGGGCATCCACGTCGTCCGTGGCCGTCACCCCCACCGGGTCGATGCCGCACAGCTCGCCGACGTCGCGCCCGACCTTGTCGGGCGACCAGGCGTAGCAGCCGACCAGGTCGAGGTCCGGGTTCGCGACCGCGGCCCGCACGGATCGCCGGCCGACGTTGCCCGTCGTCCACTGCACCACCTTGATCGCCATGAGCGCTCCTCTTTGGTTCAGACCGTCGCGACCGGCGTCAGCGGGGAGCCGACGATGCCGGGCAGGCGCAGCGGGGGTGCGGTGAGCAGGAACCGGCTCCGATCGTGCTCGCGCAGCCACGTGGCCAGCTCGTGCAGGTACCACAGCTCCCCGAGGGGGACGCCGAGCTTGAAGAGGCAGAGGTGGTGGATGGGGAGGAAGGAGTGCCGGCTCGGATCGCGGTCCTTGCCGAGCAGACCCTCCACCGCGTAGTTGTCCGCCACCAGGGCCGAGATCTGCGAGTCGGCGATCCACGCCAGCAGGGCCTCGTCGTGGGCGTCGAGGTAGGCGCAGGTCGTGAAGATCTGCCGCGGATCCGGGTCCTTCTCCCACTCGAGGACCTTGGTCGCGAACCCGGTGTGGATCAGGAGCATGTCGCCGGGCTCCACCACGACGTCGTCCGCCGCCATGATCTCCTGGAGCGTCGCCAAGTCGACCCCGCGCCAGTCGTGGCCCAGGTGGTGGGCCACGTCGACGAGGACGCCCCGCCCCTGGACGCCGTGGAACGCCATGTGCTCGAGGCCGAGGTGCTTCGCGAAGCTGAGGTGGCTGCCGCCGTCGCCCGCGGCGTCGGCGTCGGGCCCCACGAGGTCGATGCCGGCGCGGTAGCCGTTGTAGTAGACGGCCTCCTCGGTCCCGTCGCCGTCGGCGTCGAACTCGGCGCCGACGTGGGCGAGCGAGTCCCATTGCGTCGAGTACTGCAGCGCGAGGGTCACGATGTCGTCGGCCCAGACGTCGACGTACTTGGGGTCCCCCCAGTCCTCCATCTCGCTCATGTGGACGTTGTAGAAGGTGCCGGGGTTGCCCTTCATGTCCTCGGTCGGCGCCACGACGGGGGGCGGCCGCCGCTGGTTCAGGATCGTCCCTCCGGGGTAGTCGAGCGGCAGGCTGAGGCAGAAGCTGATGCCGGCCTCGACCTCGGCCACGCCCTGGAGGACCTTCTCGGGCGTGAGCAGGTTGATGCGACCGAGCTCGTCGTCGGCGCCCCAGTCGCCCCAGGTCGAGCCCTCCGGACGCCGCTGCCAGCGCTTCGTCATCCGTTGATTGTACCGACCGGTTGGTTTAGCCTCGGAACGGATGCCGGACAAGGATTTCGTCGTCTCCGCCGACGGGCACATCCTCGAGCCGACCGACCTCTTCATCACCCGCCTGCCGAAGCACCTCCGGCACCGCGGCGTCTGGGAGGAGGACTTCGAGATCGAGCCCCTCGAGGAGGGTGGCGCCCGCGTCTTCCGCAAGCTGCACACCCCGGGGTTCGAGGGCTGGACGGTCTCCCGGTACCGCCAGACGAGCGGTCGGATGCCCGAGGGCGACCCCGAGATCATCATCGAGGACCTGGCCCTCGACGGGGTCGATGTCGGGGTGATGCACCCGAACCTGTCGCTGTTCGGCCTCTACTCCGACGACCACGAGCTCTCCATGGCCCACGCCCGGGTCTACAACGACTACCTCATCGAGCGGTTCGCTCCGCACTTCGACCGGCTCGTGCCCACCGCGCCCGTCCCGATCACCGACATCGACGATGCGGTCGCCGAGATCGAGCGGGTCGCGGCCGCCGGGTTCCGCGCCATTCTCCTCCCGGCCACCCCGCCGATGCCCTACTGGTCGCGGGACCTCGACCCGGTGTGGGCCGCCGCCCAGGCCAACGGCACCCACGTCTTCATCCACACCCAGACGGGTGGGGTGAAGGTCGACGACCCCGAGTCCACGACCCTCAAGGTCGTCATGGAGTCGGCGGCGCAGGTCAACCAGCCGATGACCGAGAAGGCCGCCTCCAAGCGGATGATCACCCAGTCCATCTACAGCACGATCGTCCCGCAGCAGGTCATGTGCGAGCTGATCGGCGGCGGGGTGCCCGAGCGCTACCCCGACCTCCACTTCGCGCTGATCGAGTTCAACGCCAACTGGCTGGCGTCGCTCGTCGGCGGCATGGACAAGTGCTGGGTGACCGGCATCGGCCAGGACGCCGACTGGTGGCTGGGGCACTGGGACGACTCCCGCCCCGCCGACGACCAGCCCCACATGGCGCAGCTGTTCCGCCTGAACGAGAAGTGGCCCTACCCGCTGACGCCCAGCGAGTACGTCCAGCGCCAGTTCCACATCTCGTTCCAGGACGATCCCGTGGCCATCGCCTGCCGGCACATCACCGGGGTGACGAGCATCGTGTGGGGCAACGACTACCCCCACGCCGAGGGGACCTTCCGCGGCAGCCGCGAGCTGCTCGACCGGGAGTTCGTCGGCGTGCCCGACGACGAGCGCAAGGCCATGGTCGGCGGCACCCTGGGCGACCTGCTGGGCCTCGACGCCTCCGTCGCCGCCTGAGCGCCCGCCGGCGACACCGCGGGGTCAGCGGTGGTCGTTCGCGATGCCTCGGATGAAGATGTCGGCGAACGGCTTCGCCACGTCGCCCGCCGAGAGCCGCCCGTCGACCTTGAGCCAGAGGTACGTGTAGTTGTGCATGCCCAGCCACGCGAGGGCCGTCAGTCGGGGGTCGACCTCACGGAACTCACCGGCGTCGATGCCGGCCTGCAGGACCGCCTCGACCCGCCGCTCGTACTCGCGCCGGCGCACGCGGAACGTCTCGGCCCGTTCGGCCGTCAGCGCCGGGAACTCGTGGAGGAAGACCCAGACGTGATCGGGATAGCGGTAGATGACGTCGAGCAGCTCGTCGCCCAGCATGGCCAGCTGGGCGGAGGGGTCGCCGTCCGCCGCGGCGACGCGTTCGGCCCCGACCATGACCTCGTCCATCACCCGGTCGTGGATGGCGGCGAGCAGCTCCTCCTTCGACCCGATGTAGTGGTAGAACGCGCCCTTGCCGAGCCCGTTGACCTCGCACAGCTCCGCGATGCCCGTGCCGTGGTAGCCGCCCTGGGCGAAGACCCGGGCCGAGGTGTCGACGATGGCGTCACGGCGCGCCTTCCACTTGTCGCTGCGAGGGCGCTCGGTGCTCGTTGCGGCCGTCGGCATTGGACTGCACGGTACAAGAGGGGAGTGGACGCATGAGCCAGCACCGCTTCGACGGGCGGGTGGCGGTCGTCACCGGCGCCGGTCGGGGCATCGGCCGGGCCTACGCCCGCCTGCTGGCCGAGCGGGGGGCGAACGTGGTCGTCAACGACCTGGGCGGCTCGATGGCGGGTGAGGGGAGCGACGCCGGGCCGGCGGCGGCTGTCGCGGCCGAGATCGTGGCTGACGGCGGCGTTGCCATCGCCGACATCAGCGACGTGGCGACCGATCGGCGGGGGCCAGGCGCTCGTCGACGCGGCCATCGAGCGAGTTCGGGCGTATCGACGTCCTGGTCAACAACGCCGGCATCATCCGCTGGGCCGAGCTTCCCGGACGCCGACGCCGACAACCTCGAGCGGCACCTCGCCGTGCACGTCGGCGGCTCGTTCAACACCACCCGGGCCGCGTGGCCCCACATGGTCGACCAGGGCTACGGCCGCGTGGTCATGACGACGTCGTCCGGGGATGTTCGGGCTGGCCGAAGAACCACGCCTACGCCACCGCCAAGGCGGGCGTCATCGGGCTCGACCCGCAGCCTGACGATCGCCGGCGCCGCGCCACGGCATCAAGGTCAACCTCATCGCCCCGGCGGCCATGACCCGCATGGCCGGCGCCGACGCGGACGAGGACGAGCCCGCGACGATGGCGCCCGAGCTGGTCGCGCCGATGGTCGCCTTCCTCGCCCACGAGGACTGCCCGGTCACCGGCGAGATCTACGTCGCCGGCGCCGGCCGCTTCGCCCGCCTCTTCATCGCCTCGACGCCGGGCCACCTCCAGCTCCGAGCCCACGGTCGAGGACGTCGCCGAGCACTGGGCCGCCGATCAACGACGAGACCGGTTACTACCGTCCCCGCCGACCTCATGGACTGGTCCACCACCTTCACCGCCCACCTCCGCGACGGCTGACCGTGGACGACGTCGTGCAGGCGCTTGCGGACCAGCAGGGGGAGCTGCGGACGTTCGTCGACGATCGCGCCGAAGCGGAGCTGCTGCGGCCGACCCGGTGCGACGGGTGGACGGCCGTCGACGTCCTGCTCCACCTGGCGCAGACCAACGAGGCCGCGGTGGCGAGCGTCGAGGGGCGACTCGACAGCTTCCTGCTCGGCGGGATCGACGGTGCTTCCGTGAGCGACGTGGACGAGCTCGCCGACCGGGCGGTCGCATCGGAACGGGATCGCCCGCCATCGGAGATCCGCGACCGGTGGCAGCGGAGCGCCGACGCGCAGGTCGACGCCTTCGAGCGGTGCGATCCCCAGAAGAGGGTCCTGTGGGTGGCCGGCGACATGGCCGCCCGCACGCTCGCCTCCACGCGCCTGTCGGAGAGCTGGATCCACACCGTCGACGTGGCCTCGGCGTACGGGGAGCGGCCGGCACCCACCGAACGCCTCTGGCACATCGCGCGGCTGGCCTGGCGGACGGTGCCGTACGCGTACGCACGGGCCGGCCGTGTGCCTGCTGCTGCCGTGGCGTTCGAACTGACCGCGCCGGACGACACGGTTTGGTCGTTCCGCTCACCCGAGGCGACGGGACCCGTCACCGTCGTGCGCGGACCGGCGAGCGATCTGTGCGAGGTCGCCGGCCAGCGGGCGGACGCGTCGACGACCGGTCTCACGGCCGAGGGTCCGGACGAGGCCGACGTCCTCGACCTGGTCCGCACCTTCGCCTGATGGCTGTCACACCCCCGGAGTAGATTGGAAACGAACATCAGTTCGTGACCTGATCCGAAGGGAGGTGCCCGGCATGACCAGTGAGTTGGTCGATCTGGAGCACGCCCTGGACCTGGTGAACAAGGTCTGTTTCGCCGGCACCCCCTCCGGAGTGAAGGCCGAGGCGCTGGAGTCCTTCAACCGGCTGGCCAGCAAGTTCGAGGCCTTCGGGGCGCACGTGCTCACTGCGTTCGAAGCCACCCAGGAGCATCGGGCCGAGGGCCACACCTCGCCGATCGAGTGGCAGAAGCACCACTGCCGGGTCAAGGGCCCGGATGCGTCACGGCGCCGGCGCCTGGCTCGGCATCTCAAGTCCCTCCCACTCGTCGAGGAAGCCCTGGTCTCAGGCTTGATCACCGTGGAGCACGTCGAGGTGCTGGCCCGGGCCCAGCAGGTGGTGGGCGAGGAGATCTTCGGGCTCCTGGAGAAACCGCTGTTGGACGCGGCGATCGAGTCACGCTTCTCGGACTTCCTGCGCACCGTGGAGTACGCGGTGGTCCGGGCCCGGCCCTGGGATGCCGAGGATCGAGCCTCGCGGCAGCTGGAGGATCGCTACGGGTCCTCGTCTCGGACCTTCGGGGGTTCGGGCAAGGTGGATGCGGGCATCGACCCCGTGGGGTTCACGACCTGGCAGGCAGAGCTCGAACGGCTCTGTCAGCACCTCCTGGAGGCGGACCGGGCCGAAGCCCGGGACCGCCTCGGCCGCGACCCGGTCGCCGCCGAGCTCCGGCGCACGGCCCGGCAGCGGCGCGCCGACGCCATGGTGCTGATGGCGGAACGTTCCGCCGCCTTTGGTGACCAAGCCCTCGGCCCGTCCGGCTTCTGTGTGACGGTGCACGGTGACGCGGTGTTGGTGGCCTGCATCGTCGCCGCCCTGCGCCAGGCCCTGGCCGATGAGGACTACGACTTGGACCGCGGCCCTCGACGAGATCGAGCTCGGGACCGACAGCCTGCATGAGCTCGACGACGGCACCGTGGTGACGATCAACACCATCGTGCTGGCCCTGCTCACCGGCACGGTGAGCGGGATCCTCTATGACCCCGACGGCGAGGTCATCCGCTTGGGCAAGGAGCGCCGGCTGTTCAACCGGGCCCAGGCTCGAGCGCTGCGGGCCAAGTACCGGCGCTGCGCGCACCCCTACGGCTGTGACCGCAGCCATCCGTTCCTGCAATCCGATCACGTGGTCGAACACACCGACGGCGGACCGACCGAGCTGACCAACGGCCAAGGCCTCGACGGCGGCCACAACATCTGGAAGACCAACCACAAACACGACCCGCCGCCAGACAACCCCGACCGCAACCAACGAAGACTCCCGCCCCGCGTGGGGCCACCGTCGCCAACCCGATGACCCGTTTCGGTGCTGGTTCAGGTCGGCCTATCGCGGAGCTCGCGCTTGAGGACCTTGCCGGAGGGGTTCCGCGGCAGCTCGTCGATGAACAGCACGTCCTTGGGGACCTTGAACTTGGCCAGCTGGCCGCGGCAGAGCTCGATCAGCTCCTCGGCCGCCGTCGTCCTCGGTTGACCACGACGTAGGCCACCGGGACCTCGCCCCAGCGCTCGTCGGGCCGTCCGACGACGGCGACCTCGACCACGGCCTCGTGCTCGTAGAGCACGCGCTCGATCTCGGAGCTGGCGATGTTCTCCCCGCCGGAGACGATCATGTCCTTGAGGCGGTCGACGATGTAGAGGTAGCCGTCGTCGTCGAGCACGCCGATGTCGCCGGTGTGGAACCAGCCGCCTGCGAACGCCTCCGCGGTGGCTTCGGGGTTGCGCCAGTAGCCCTTGAAGACCTTCGGCCCGCGGAGGACGACCTCGCCCTTCTCGCCGGCGGGCAGCGGAGTGCCGTCCTCGTCCCAGATGTCGAGCTCGAGGTACTGGCACACGCGCCCGCAACTGCCCAGCTTGGTCAGGGTGCTGTCGGCGTCGAGGAAGGTGTCCCCCGACACCGTCTCGGTCAGGCCGTACGCGTCCGCCAGCCAGGCGGAGGGGAAGGTCGTGCGCAGGCGCTCGAGGTACGGGATCGGCATCTTCTCGCCGCCGGCGATGATCACCCGGACCGACGACAGGTCTCGCCCTTCGACACCGGGGACGTCGAGGATCGCCCGGACCATCGCCGGTGCGGCCCACACGAGGGTCACCCGGGACCGCTCGATCTCGTCGACGACCGCGTCGGCGTCGAACACCCGGTGGATGACGGTGGTCGCCCCCACCGCGATCATCGTCGTGGTGACGAGATCGAGGGCGCCGACGTGGTAGAGCGGGCCGCAGGCGAGGCCGACGTCGGCGTTGGTGAAGCCGAACTCGGTGATGTGGGCGAAGTTCTTCCACGCCAGGTTGGCGTGGGTGATCATCACCCCCTTCGGCCGCCCGGTGGTCCCGGACGTGTACATCAGCCGGTGGAGGTCGTCCGCCGCGACCGGCACCCGTTCCGGGTGCTCGGACCCGACCCCCAGGTCGGCCAGCCGCTCCCACCCCTCGTGCGCTTCGGTCGAGATGCTCACCCGGACGAGGTCCCCGTCGAGCCGGCCGACGGCGTCGTTCGCCAGGGTCGAGGAGCTCGTCGTCGCAGACGAGGGCGCGGGCCTGCGAGTGATCGAGGATGAAGCGCACCTCCTCGGCCGCCAGCCGCCAGTTGATCGGCATGGCGATCGCCCCGAGGTGGTTGGCGGCGAAGATCGTCGTCAGGAAGTCGATGTTGTTGTAGGAGAGGAGGCCGACGACGTCGCCGGCCCCGACGCCTCGCTCCTGGAACCCGCCGGCCAGCACCGCGGCCCGGCCGACCATGCCCGCGTAGGTGACGACGTCGTCCCCGAAGACGGCGATGGGCTTGTCCGGCGTGCGCTGCGCGTGGTGCTCGAGCACGCCGACCCAGCTCAGGTCCGGCTGCATCTCTAGGAGACCGTCCGGCGGTGGAACCTCCACGTGCTGTCGTCGTGGTGGAGGGTGTCGGTGTAGCGGGCCACGAACTGGATCGCCCAGCCGTCGTCGCCCTGCAGGATGAAGACCACGTCGCTGATCGCCTCGGCTTCATGGTCGTCCCAGTCCGTGACGAGGGTGTTGACGACGAGGTGGCGCTGAGGGCGCCGCGGCGTCCACCGGGCGTAGGCCTCGCGTAGCGCGTCGTGGCCCTCGAAGGTGCCCAGATCCGGCATGTCGAAGATGCCGTCGGGGCAGTAGGTGGCAACGACGTCGTCGGTGCGACCGTCGTCCAGGGCCTGGGTGTACTCGGCGATCGTGGCCCGTACGCCCTCGGCCACCTCCGCGAACGTCGTCGTGCCCATCGCTCTCCTGTACCGACCGGTTGGTCGAGAAGGTAGTCCGGCGACTACGCGAGGATGTCGGTCGTGGAGCCACTGCCGGTGCCCTATGCGATCGAGGTCCCCGACCGGGCCCGCAAGGAGCGCTACTACGACCCGGACTTCTACCAGCTGGAGGTCGAGCAGCTCTGGCCCCGGGTCTGGCAGATGGCCTGCCGGCTCGAGGAGATCCCCGAGCCCGGCGACGTCGTCGAGTACGAGATCCTCGACCAGTCGGTGATCGTGCTGCGGGGGGACGACCTGGAGGTGCGGGCCTTCTACAACGTGTGCCGCCACCGTGGCGTCAAGCTCGTGCAGGGTCGCGGGACCGCGGCGAGCGGGTTCACCTGCCCGTTCCACGGGTGGTGCTACGGCCTCGATGGCGACGAACACCCACATCCCCCAGCGCCGGACGTTCAGCGAGCACAACGTCGCGGCCGGGCGACATCGACCTCACGCCGGTGCGCTGTGAGGTGTGGGGCGGGTGCGCGTGGATCAACCTCGACGACGACGCGCCGCCACTGCGGGCGTGCCTCGAGCCGGCCGCCACCATCCTCGACGGGTGGAAGGTGGAGTCGCTGCGCACCGAGTGGTGGTACGCCTGCCGTCTCCCCGTGAACTGGAAGCTGGCCGAGCAGGCGTTCCAGGAGCAGTACCACGTGGTGGAGGCGCATCCCCAGCTCGTCATCCCCGGGATGCGGTACGGGGCGCCGCGACGGGAAGGACGATCCCCGCTCCTTCATCGACGCGGAGCTCCGGTACCTGCGCACGATGAGCGAGGGCATGGCCGGGATGGTCCACGCCAACGACGTCCGCATCGCCGAGGGCCTGCGGGACGTCGAGCTGCCCGACGACCGGGAGCAGGCGATGTCGACCTGGTACCGCGCCCTCAACGACGCGGTCGTGGACTGGCACCGGGCCGAGGGCAGTGACGTCCCCGATCTCAACCAGCTCGAGGACCAGGGGATCGCCGAGCCGATGGGCTACTGCTTCCCGCACTGGTTCGTCCTGCCCATGTACAGCAGTGCCTCGTCCTACCGCTTCCGCCCGCTCGGGCCGGAGGAGACCCTGATGGAGATCTGGTCGCTCACCCGGTTCCCGGAGGGCGGCGAGCCGGAGCGCCCGACGCCGCCGGAGGTGTGGGAGTACGACGACCCCAGGTGGCCGCCGATCCCGGCGCAGGACTTCTCGAACCTGCCGAGGCAGCAGCAGGGCCTCCACGCCAAGGGCTTCGAGTACATGCGCCTGTCCGAGCGGGCCGAGGGGCACCTCTCGAACTTCGAACGGACCCTCGACGGGTTCCTCGCCGGCCTGCCCTACGAGAAGCTGCTCCCGGCGCTGCGGGAGGTCAACGTGAACCCCCTCGAACGGCCGGTCGTCGACCTCTCCTTCTAGACGGCGAGCTGGGCCCGGCTCTCGCCCCGGTGTGGCAGTGTCGGAGGGCCATGCGCGTCGGCATCCACCTGCCCCAGTACGGCCAGGCGGCCGGCCCGGTCGCGATCCGCGAAGCAGCCCGGGCCGCGGAGCGCCTGGGCTTCAGCGACGTCTGGGTGAGCGACCACGTCATCCACCCCGCCGCCCAGACGTACCCGTCGCCGCACCTCTTCGACCCCTTCCTCGCCCTGACCTGGGCGGCGGCGGCGACCGAGACGATCGGGCTGGGCACCAGCGTGCTGGTGGCCCCCCAGTACCACCCGCTCTGGCTGGCCAACGCCACGTCCAGCCTCGACGCCCTGAGCGGCGGTCGCCTCACCCTGGGGGTCGGGGTGGGTTGGAGCGAGGCGGAGTTCCGGCTGCTCGGCCAGGACTTCCACACGCGTGGGCGACGCACCGACGAGATCCTCGAGATCCTCGGCACCTGCTGGTCGACCGACCCCAGCAGCTACCAGGGGGAGCACTACGCCTTCGCCGACGTCCGGGTCCTGCCGAAGCCGGCCCACGACATCGCCGTCTGGATCGGTGGGGGCGCGGACGCGGCCTACGAGCGGGCCAAGCAGCACGGCGACGGCTTCCAGCTCATCGGCCTCAAGCCCGACACCGTGGTCGAGCCCATCGCCCGCCTGCGCGCCGACCACCCGGATCCCGACACCTTCACCATCTCGCTCCGCACGGGGTGGGACCCGCTGGGGATGCCCGTCGAGGAGATCGCCGAGGAGCTCGCGGGCTTCGAGGCGGCCGGCATCCAGCACGTGGTCGCCGCCCCCTGGCGCAAAGACCTGCAGGAGTGGCTCGAGGCCATGGAATGGCTGGCCACCACCGTCCTGTAGCGACGCGTCGATATACAAGGTAGTTGTTGATCAACGAATCCCTTGTATATGGTCGAACCCATGAGCGTGACCGATCTCGACGCCGCGTTCGCGGCGTTGGCCGATCCCACGCGGCGGGCGATCGTGGCCCGGCTGGCCGAGGGAGAGGCCACGGTCAGCGACCTGGCCGCGCCGTTCACGTTGACGCCGCAGGCCGTGTCCCGCCACGTCGGCGTGCTCCGTCGCTGCGGGATCATCGAGCAGCGAGTGGACGGCCAGCGACGACCATGCCGCCTCAACGCCGACCGCATGGGCGAGCTCGCCGACTGGATCGTGGACCAGAAGCAGCGTTGGGAGGAGCGGCTCGATCGTCTCGAGGGCCACCTCGACAGGATGCGGCCGACCGGTGAGTGACGATCAGCTGATCGCTTCCCGCTACCTGGACGCCGATCCGGCCCTGGTGTGGGAGGCCTTCACGGTTCCCGAACACGTCGCCGCGTTCTGGGGTGGGCACCACGCCGACATACCGGTGGAATCGGTGACCATCGACCTGCGCCGGGGCGGCTCGTTCGCCCTGGACACGGTGGGGCCCGGCGGCGCCCGCCATCCGCTCCGCTTCACCTACCTGGAGATCGACGAACCCAAGGGACTCGTCTTCGAGGAGTCGGCCACGGGCATCGTGACCCACCTGGTCCTGGAACCGCAGGGCGACGGAACCGTCCTCACGATCCACCAGCGCCGGCTCCCGCCGGAGCTCCGCACCCGCCGGGCCGCGACCGGCCTTGCCGGCATCCTCGACCAGCTCGAGGACCTGCTCCGCCGCCTCCGCCGCCCTTCACCCGCCGAATGACCAGCAAACCGAGGAGCGAGTCATGTCCACGCAGACATCCGTCGTCGAGACGTACATGGATGGGTTCCGCACGAGCGACCACCAGAAGATCCTGGGATGCCTGACCGAGGACGTCGACTGGGTCATCCACGGGCACCGCACGACCAGGGGCAGGGCCGAGTTCGACGACGAGATCGAGAACGATGAGTTCGAGGGGAGCCCCGAGCTGTCGGTCGACCGGGTCTTCGAGGACGGCAACGTCGTGGTGATCACTGGTGAGGGCAAGGGGGCCCACAAGCAGCACGGCCCGTTCCGCTTTGCGTACAACGACCTGTTCACCTTCGCCGGCGACCGCATCGAGCGCGTCGACTCGTACGTCGTCCCGCTGCCCTGAGATCGGGTGGCCGCCCGGCCCCGAACGGCAGGCTCGGGTACCGTCGCCGGAGTTTCGACGGTGCTGGACGAGTGCCACGGAGGTGGGGTGCCAGGGTCGAGCCGGGGGGAAGAGCGCATGCGACGGCCGGGGGCGGCGCTCCTGGAGACGGTCGGCGTCACGAAGCGGTTCGGCGCCGTCCGCGTGCTGCACGACGTGTCGCTGCGCGTCCGTCGGGGTGAGGTCGTCGCCCTCGTCGGCGAGACCGGCGCGGGCAAGTCGTCATTGGTGTCGTGCATCGCCCGGGTCCTCGAGCCCGATGGCGGCGAGGTGCGCTTCGACGGTGAGCCGATGCCGCCGTCACCCCGCCTCGTGCGCCGCGCCGGCGTCGAGATCGTGTGGCAGGACCACGGGCTGTGCGACGACCTCGACGTCGCCGCCAACGTCATCCTCGGCCGCGAGGGTCAGATCCTCGGTCGGCAAGGCAGCCGGAGCGCCGAAGCCATCGCCGCCCTCGGCCGGGTCGGCGCCGAGCACCTGACGCTCGACCGCCCGGTGCGGACGCTCTCCCGAGGCCAGAAGCAACTGGTGGCGCTGGCTCGCTCGCTGCTGACCAGCCCGAAGCTGCTCGTGCTCGACGAGCCGACCGCCTCGCTCGGCGTCACCGAGTCGGCCCGGGTGCAGGACCTCGTCACCGAGATCCGCGACCTCGGCGCCGGCGTGCTGCTCGTCACCCATGACCTCGAGCAGGTGTTCGCGCTCGCCGACCGCATCGTCGTGCTCCGCCAGGGCCGCGTGGTCGCCGACGTGTCGCCGATGGAGGTGCAGCGGGCCGACGTCGTGGCCCTCATGTCGGGCATCGAGATGGACTCGACCGCGCACCGCCAGCTCCACCGCCTGCGCAGCCTCGTCGACCAGCTCTCCGACGTGGAGCCGGCCGCCTCGCTGCCGCTCATCGTGTCGGCCATGGCCGCGGCGCTGGAACAGGAGATGCTGTGCGTGCACCTCCTCGACCCGTCCGGTGACGAGGTCGCCCTGCGCCGGTCGGCGGCCGTCGGCCTGCCCCCGCCGCTGCTCGACGTCAACGACCGGCTGCCGATCGGTGTCGACGGTGCCTGCGCCGGATTGGCCGCCGAGACCGAGGACGTCGTGGTGGTCGACGACCTGTCGAGCCACCCGGTCCCCGCCGAGTACCGCCGGGGCGCGGCCCGTTCGGGCATCCAGAGCGAGTGGGCGGCCCCGGTGGTCGGCACGCGCGGCGTGCTCGGGACGGTGACCGGCTACGGCACGTCGATCGGTCGGCCCGACGCCGAGCGCCTGGAGCTGGCCCGCCTGTACCTCGGGTACGCCGCCAGCGCGATCGAGCGTGAGCGCCTGCTCGCCGAGGTGTCGCGCCGCAACCGGGTGCTCGAGGCGGTGCGGGCCATGCTCGACACCCTCGCCGGGCCCGACCGGGTCGAGGGCGGGCTGGCGGCGGCGCTGCTCTCGCTGAGCCGCGGTCTCGGCGACGTCGCCGTGGGCGCGCTGGTCGAGCACGACGGCGAGCTCGCCTTCCACGTCGCCAGCGACGCCGAGCGCCGGGTCGGCGTCGAGACCGCCACGAAGCTGCGGTGGGCGGCCGCGCAGTTGCTGGCGGAGGGTGACGGCGACGGCGAGGCCGGCCACGCCCGGCTCGTGACCGACGACGTCGCCGCGGTCATCCTCCGGATGCCCCAGGGCCCGGCCTCGCTCGTCGCGCACCTGCCGGCGTCGGCATCGGCCCCCGACACGCTCGAGCTGCTCGACGACGCCAGCCGGTCGCTCGCCCTCGCGATGGAGGCCGAGGCGCTGGAGTCGGCCCAGCGGGAGACGCATGCGCTGCGGCGCTCCCACGCCATCCAGCGCGAGCTGCTCTCGTCGCTGAGCCACGAGCTGCGCACGCCGTTGACCGCCATCCAGGGCTACGCCTCGACCCTGTGCCAGCCGGACCTCACGTGGGACCAGGAGTCGACCGAGCGGTTCCTGCGCTCCATCGCCGCCGAGTCGGCGCGGTTGGAGCGCCTCGTCGGCGACCTCCTCGACTCCACCGCCATCGAATCCGGGAGCCTCCGGCTCAACCCCGACTGGTGCGATGTCCGTCTCGTCGTCGAGGCGGCGACCAACTGCGTCCACGGCGGCGACGCCATCCGGACGCGCGTCGACGCCGACCTCGAGCCCGTGTGGGCCGACCACGATCGGCTCGAGCAGGTGATCGTGAACCTCCTCGAGAACGCGGTGACCCACGGGCGCTCCGACCGTGGCGTCGACGTCACCGTTCGCCGGGGACGAGGTCAGCCCACGACCGAGATCGAGGTCCGTGACCACGGCGCGGGCATCACCGCGGCGGTCGCGGACCGGATCTTCCACCCCCACGTCCGGGGCACCAACGAGGTCCCCGGCGCCGGGCTCGGGCTGTCCATCGCCAAGGGGATCGTCGGGGCCCATGGAGGGACCATCGAGGTGGCCAGCGCCGATGACGGGGCGACGTTCGTGGTCACCCTGCCGACGGAACCGCCGGAGGGCGCGGCCTGGAGCGTCGTGATCGACACGGGAGAGCCGCATGTCGTCTGACCGGACCGGGGTGCTGCTGGTCGAGGACGACCAGAACATCGTCGATCTCGTGCGTTCGAACCTCATCGCGCGGGGCCACGACGTGACGGTGTCGAAGGACGGCTCCGACGCCGTCGACCTGTTCGAGCAGGCCAAGCCGGAGATGGTCATCCTCGACCTGATGCTCCCCGGCATCGACGGGTTCGACCTGTGCCGGGAGCTGCGGGAGCGGTCGTCGGTCGGCATCGTCGTGCTCTCCGCCCGGCGGGCCGAGACCGACAAGGTGCGGGCGCTGAACCTCGGCGCCGACGACTACATGACCAAGCCGTTCGGCATCGACGAGCTGCTCGCCCGCATCCACGCCACCTTGCGGCGGAGCCGACCGGCGCCCTCGGAGCCCGAGCACGCCACGGTGATCTCCGTCGCGCGACGTCGAGGTCGACCTCGAGGCGCGGCGGGTGACGAAGGCCGGCGACCTCGTCCACCTCACGCCGACCGAGTTCGCCCTGCTCCGGGAGTTCGTCCTGAACCCGGGCACGCTGCTGAGCCACGCCACCCTGCTGCGCGAGGTGTGGGGCCGCGGCTACGAGACCGAGACGGAGTACACCCGGGTCTACGTCGCCCGGTTGCGCTCCAAGCTGGAGGGCCCCGACGAGCCGCCCCTCTTCATCACCGAGCCCCGCTCCGGCTACCGCTTCACCACCGAATGACGTTCACAGTTTGTTGTCGCCCCCGGCGGCAACATTGACGTTCCGTTTACGTCACCCGGGCTACGTTTCGGCCAACGCCAATCCGGGGGGACGGCACTGTGAGCAAGCGCGCGCGACTTTCTTGGGGATCGCCCTTTCATTGACCCTGCTGGCCACCGCCTGCGGTGACGACGACGGTGGCGGCGACGCCAGCGGCGAGGGTGGGGAGGCCAGCGACGGCCCGATCTGGGTCCTGTTGCCCGACACCGAGTCGTCCGAGCGCTGGGAGAACGACGACCGACGGTTCTTCACGCAGTTCTTCGAGGAGGCGGGTCTCGCCGAGGGCGACGACTTCACGATCGTCAACGCCGAGGGCGACGCCGCGGCCCAGCAGAGCCAGGCCGAGCAGGCCATCGCCGACGACGCCAGCGTGATCCTCCTGACCAGCCTCGACACCGGTTCCGGCGCGACGATCATCGACACCGCCAAGGACGCCGGCGTCGAGGTCGTCGAGTACGACCGGTTCAACACCGGTGGCAGCGGGGGCGCGGCCTACGTCAGCTTCGACAACGTCCAGGTCGGGGCCACCATGGCCGAGGTCATGGAGCCCGTCATCGACGATCTCGGTCTCGACGTCCCGCGTGTCGTGATGCTGAACGGCGGTGAGGAGGACAACAACTCGTTCCTCTTCCGGGACGGCTACGCCGAGACCGTCGAGGCCCGGGCCGACGCCGGCGAGTGGGAGATCGTCGCCGACCAGCACGTGCCGGGCTGGGACAACCAAGAGGCGCAGACGATCATGGAGCAGATCCTCGTCGACGCCGACAACGGGGTCGACGCGGTGTTCGCGGCCAACGACGGCCTCGGCCAGGCCGCCATCAACGCCATGGAGGCCGCGGGCATCGGTCCGGTGCCGGTGAGCGGCCAGGACGCGACGGCGCCCGGCATCCAGAACCTCCTGCTCGGCACGCAGACGATGACGGTCTACAAGCCCATCGAGGCGGAGGCCGCCGTCGCCGCGGCGGTCGCCCTCGCCCTGCGCGACGGCGAGGACCCGACCGCCATCGAGAGCGAGTTCGACTTCACCGTCATCGGCATCAACGCCGAGGACGGGTCGCCGGCGGAGTCGGCGGACGGCGACGGTGTGGTCCCGTACTTGGCCCTCACGCCGATCGGGGTCACGGCCGACAACATCGCCGACACGGTCATCGCCGACGGGTTCCGCACCGTCGAGGAGATCTGCGTCGGTGACGTGGCCGAGACGGACTTCTGCCAGGACAACTGACCGCCACGACGGGTCAAGGTGAGCGGGAGCGTCCATCGGCGCTCCCGCTCCAGACGTTCCTCTCACGGGCAGGGCTGATGGCTGACACACCACTCGTGGAATGCAGGCGCTGCTCGAAGGCCTTCGGCGCGGTCCGGGCCCTGCACGAGGTCGACTTCGAGGTGCGCTCGGGCGAGGTCATGGCCCTGGTCGGCGACAACGGTGCCGGCAAGTCGACCCTGATCAAGGGGATCGTCGGCATCTACCCGTTCGACAGCGGCGAGATCCTGTTCGAGGGCCAGCCGGTCCACCTCCACGGACCGCGCGACGCCGCCAAGCTCGGGATCGAGGTCGTGTACCAGGACCTGGCGCTGGCGGACAACCTCGACATCGTCGCCAACATGTTCCTCGGGCGTGAGCGGGTGCGGCGCCGCTTCATCCTCGACGAGCCCGACATGGAGCACGCGTCGCAGGAGACGCTGGAGAGCCTGTCGGTGACGACGCGTGCGGTCGGTGCGCCAGCTGGTCGCCGGTCTCTCCGGCGGCCAGCGGCAGGCCGTCGCGGTGGCGAAGTCGGTGATGTGGAACTCGAAGGTCGTCCTGCTCGACGAGCCCACCGCAGCCCTCGGCGTGGCCCAGACCCGCCAGGTGCTCGACCTCGTGCGTCGTCTGGCCGAGCGGGGCCTCGGCGTGGTGCTCATCTCCCACAACCTGCACGACGTCTTCGAGGTCGCCGACCGCATCAGCGTGCTCCGACTGGGCCAGCGGGTCGACGTGCTCAACCGGTCGGAGACGACCGAGCAGGAGGTCGTGCACGCCATCACCGCCGGCACGCTCGACCACGTCCCCGGGATCGCGAACCGATGAGTGGCGAGCTCGAGGTGGAACCCGCGCCGATTCCCGAGACGCTGGAGGCCCCGGCTCCGACGGCCGAAGGGGAGAGCTTCGCCGGCTACACGAACCGGTGGTGGCAGGGCGTCAAGGCCGGCCAGCTCGGGTCCCTCCCGATCATCGTCGGGCTGGTCGTCATCGCCGTCGTGTTCGGCCTGCTCGACGACACGTTCTTCGAGGCCCGGAACTTCACCAACCTGCTGCTGCAGATGGCCGCCACGGCCACCATTGCCATCGGCGTCGTCTTCGTCCTGCTCATCGGCGAGATCGACCTGTCGGTGGCCTACGTCAGCGCCGTCGGTGGCGTCGTCACCGCGCTGCTCCTGCGCGCCGGGCGATCCGGGCTGGCCGTGGTGGGTCGTCCTCCTCATCGCCCTCGCCATCACGACGACCATCGGCTTCCTCCAGGCCGTCGTCATCACCAAGGCGGGCGTCCCGTCGTTCGTGGTCACCCTCGCCGGCCTGCTCATCTGGAACGGCGTCGTGTTGTACCTCCTGGTCGACTACTCGACGGCGGGCACGATCCGCATCCAGGACCAGACCGTCATCGACATCGCCAACGACTTCCTGAGCGACGCGGCAGGGTGGGCGATCGCGCTGATCGTCGTGGCCGCGTACGCCCTCACCCAGGTCCAGACGGCGCGGTCGCGCCGAGCCGGCGGGCTGTACGCCAAGCCGGCGTCGGTCCTCCTCCTCCAGCTCACCGGGCTCGCGGCCGTCACCTTCACCGCGGTGTGGTACGCGAACACCGACCGCGGCGTGCCGACGGTGACGGTGATCCTCGCCATTTTCCTGGTGTTCTGGTCGTTCGTGGCGTCCCGGCTGCGATTCGGTCGGCACGTGTACGCCGTGGGCGGGAACGCCGAAGCCGCTCGCCGGGCCGGCATCAACGTCGACCGGGTGCGGACCGCCGTCTTCATGATCAGCGGGTTCATGGCCGGCGTGGGCGGGATCATGCTCGTCTCCCGCGCCCGGTCGGTCGCCACCGGTGCCGGCGGCGGGAACCTCCTGCTGAACGTGATCGCGGCCGCCGTGATCGGCGGGACCAGCCTCTTCGGGGGCACCGGCCGCGTCGTCTCGGCGCTGCTCGGCGCGATGGTCATCGCCTCGATCGAGAACGGGATGGGGCTGCTCGGCCTGCCGCAGGGAACGAAGTTCATCATCACCGGGCTCGTCCTCCTGGGCGCCGTGCTGGTCGACGCCCTGTCGAAGCGCAGCCGGGCCTCGCGAGGCATCAACTGAACCGGCGAGCCTGAACCATGCCCGCCGACGACCTTCGCGTCGCGGTGATCGGTTATGGCCTGGGCGGCCGCGTCTTCCACGCCCCGCTCGTCGCGGCGACGCCGGGGCTTCGGGTGGCGTCGATCGTGACGGGGGATCCGGGCCGCCAGCACGAGGCGAGGGTGCGCTACCCCGACGCCACGGTGCTGGACCGCCCGGATCAGCTGTGGAACGCCGACGGCGACCACGACCTCGTCGTCATCACCACGCCGAACATCGCCCACGTCTCGCTCGCGATGGCCGCTCTCGCGGCCGGCCTGCCGGTCGTGCTGGACAAGCCCATGGCCGCGACCGCCGACGACGCCGAGGCGGTCGTCACCCAAGCGGAGCGTCAAGGGCTGCTGCTCAGCGTGTTCCAGAACCGGCGGTGGGACGGCGACTTCCTCACGGTCCGCCGCCTGCTCGCCGACGGCGCCCTCGGCTCGGTCGTCCGCTTCGAGTCGCGCTTCGAGCGGTGGCGGCCCGAGCGCAACGCCGACGCCTGGCGTGAACAGGGCGATCCCGCCGAAGCGGGAGGGCTGCTCTTCGACCTCGGCAGCCACCTCGTCGACCAGGCGATGCTGCTGTTCGGCCCTCCGACGCGCGTCTACGCCGAGGTCGACCGGCGTCGCGAAGGGGCCGAGATCGACGACGATTCGTTCGTCGCCCTCGAACACCCCGGGGGTGAGCGCAGCCACCTGTGGTTCAGCGTGACCGCCCGCCTCCTCGGCCCGAGGCTGCGCGTCCTCGGGCTCCGGGGCGCCTACGTGAAGCACGGGCTCGACCCCCAGGAGGACGCCTTGGCCTCGGGCGGGGACCCCGCCCAGCCCGGATGGGGGCGGGAGCCCGAGGACCGGTGGGGCACGCTCGCCGACGACGGCGGCGAACGGCCGATCGAGACCGAGCCGGGCGACTACCCCGCGTACTACGCCGGTGTGGCGGCCGCGCTCCGCGACGGTGGCCCGCCACCGGTCGACCCGGAGGACTCGATCACCGGCCTGCGGGTCCTGGAGGCGGCGCAGCGGAGCGCTCGCAACGGGACCGTCGAGGTCCTCGACCGGTGACGGTGCTGCGATGGGGGATCCTGTCGCCCGCGCACATCGGCACCGCCAAGGTGATCCCCGCCACCCAGGCGGCCGACCGGTGTGAGGTCGCCGCCATCGCCTCACGCTCAGAGGAACGAGCGCAGGCCGCGGCGGACGCGCTCGGCATCCCCCGGGCCCACGGCTCCTACGAGGCGCTGCTCGCCGACCCCGAGGTCGACGCGGTCTACATCCCGCTGCCGAACCACCTGCACGCCGAGTGGACGATCGCCGCCGCCCGGGCCGGCAAGCACGTCCTGTGCGAGAAGCCGATGGCCCTCACCGCCGCCGACGTCGAGCGGATGGTGGCCGCCTGCGCCGACGCCGGCGTGCTCGTCATGGAGGCGTTCATGTACCGCCTGCACCCGTCGTGGCTGGGGGTGCGGGACCTGGTGGCCTCCGGTCGCATCGGGTCCTTGCGGGCAGTCGACGTCTGGTTCTCGTACTTCAACGACGACCCCGCCAACATCCGCAACATCGCCGAGGCGGGCGGGGGCGCCCTGTGGGACATCGGGTGCTACGCCGTCAACGTGGCCCGCCTGCTGTTCGGCGCCGAGCCGTCCCGGGTCGAGGCGTCGATCGACCGAGACCTGGCATCCGGCGTCGACGTGCTGTCGGCGGGGCTGCTCGAGTTCGACGAAGGAACGGCGACCTTCACCTGCGCCACCCGGCTCGAACCCGACCAGCGGGTGCACGTGTACGGCACCGACGGGCGGATCAGCGTCGACATCCCCTTCAACATCCCGCCCGACCTCCCGACCGAGGTGCACGTCACCCAGGGCGGCGATCCCCCGGTCCGCCCCGACACCGAGACCCTCCGGTTCGACCCGGTCGACCAGTACCGCATCCAGGCCGAGGCGTTCGCCGCCGCCGTGCTCGACGGCACCCCGCTCCCGACCCCACCCGCCGACGCCGTGGCCAACGTCGCGGTCATCGAGCGCCTCTTCGCCGCGGCTTCCTCAACCTGACTTGAAGTAGAACGCCGGATCGGTAGCGTCGGTCCCGTGGAGACCGAACTGTGGAGCATCGGCGAAGTGAGCGGGCGCACCGGGGTCGCCCACTCCGCGTTGCGCTACTACGAGTCCGAGGGGCTCATCCACGCCGATCGGACAGACGGCGGTCAGCGCCGCTACCCGCGCGAGGTGGTCCGGCGGGTCTCCTTCATCCGGGTCGCCCAGCAGGTGGGGCTGAGCCTCGAGGAGATCCGGGAGGCGCTGGCCACCCTGCCCGACAACCGCACCCCCAACCAGCACGACTGGCACCGGCTGTCGACCTCCTGGCGCCCGCGCATCGACGCCCAGATCGGGGTGCTGGAGCGGCTCCGTGACCGCCTCGACGGATGCATCGGGTGTGGCTGCCTGTCCCTGAAGGTGTGCCGGCTGGTCAACCCGGGCGACGAGGCCGCGGCGCGCGGCCCGGGCCCCCGCTACGTGCTCGATCCCGGTGAGGTCACCCGTCACACCCCTTGACCTCAAGGGAACTTGAGGTTTTATCGTGGTGCTGATGAACGAGATGAACACCTGGATGGCGCTGCGCAGCGCCATGCGCGACGACGGCACGCACCAACGGATCCCCTGGAAGACCCTCCGCCGGGTCGGTGAGTTCGCCCGCCCCCACCGGCGCACCATCACCGCCTTCCTGGTGCTGGCGGTGCTCGGCGCCATCCTCGGTGTGGCCACGCCGTTGCTCGCCGGTGCCGCGGTCAACGCCATCGTCGCCGGCGACGACCTCGGCACGGTCATCGGCCTCGCCGCCGTGATCGCGGTGGTCGCCGTGTTCGACACCGGCATCGGGCTCTGGGAGCGGCTGCAGTCGTCGCGCCTGGGTGAGGGCCTGATCCTGGACCTCCGCCGGCGGGTCTTCGCCCACGTGCAGTCCATGCCGGTGGCCTTCTTCACCCGCACCCGCACCGGGGCCCTGGTGAGCCGCCTGAACAACGACGTCCTCGGCGCCCAACGGGCCTTCACGTCGGCCTTGGCCGGTGTCGTCACCAACCTCATCGTCCTGGTGCTGACGCTCGCGGTGATGGTCCGGCTGTCCTGGATCGTCACCCTGCTCGCCGTCGTCCTGCTCCCGGTGTTCGTGATCCCCGCGCGCCGGGTCGGCGCCCGGGTCGGCCACCTCGAACGAGAGGCCGCGGAGCACAACGCGGCCATGACCTCGCAGATGACCGAACGGTTCTCGGCCCCCGGCGCCACCCTCGTGAAGCTCTTCGGCCGTCCCGCCGCCGAGGAGGCCGAGTTCACGCGGCGGGCCAGCCGGGTCAGCGACATCGGGGTGCGCTCGGCCATGGCCACCGAGGTGTTCATCAAGGCGCTGACGCTCGTCTCGGGCCTCGCCCAGGCGATCATCTACGGCGTCGGGGGCTACCTCGCCCTCGCAGGGCCACCTCGAGGCCGGGACCGTGGTCACCCTCGCCCTGCTGCTCAACCGGCTCTACGCCCCGCTGACCGCCCTGGCCACCGCCCGGCTCGACATCGTCACCGCGTTGGTCAGCTTCGAGCGGGTCTTCGAGATCCTCGACCTCGAGCCGCTGCTGGCCGAGCCCGAGCGGCCCGTGGACCTCCCCGAGGGCCCGCTGTCGGTCGAGATCGACGACGTCCGCTTCGCCTACCCGTCGGCGGAGAAGGTGTCGCTCAGCTCGCTCGAGGATGTCGCCGTCCTCGACGACCGCGTCGGCGACGACGTGCTCCACGACATCTCCCTGCGGGTCGAGCCGGGCCAGACGCTCGCCCTGGTGGGTGCCTCGGGCGCGGGCAAGTCGACCATCGCGTCGCTCGTGCCCCGGCTCTACGACCCCGACGCCGGGACCGTGCGCATCGGCGGCGTCGACGTGCGTGACCTGTCGGCCGCCTCGATCCGCTCCGCCGTCGGCGTGGTGACCCAGGACGGGCACCTGTTCCACGACACCGTCGCCGCCAACCTCCGCTTCGCCCGGCCCGAGGCGACCGACGAGGAGCTGTGGGACGCTCTGGTCAAGGCCCGACTCGACGACCTGGTCGCCTCGCTCCCGGATGGGCTGGAGACGGTCGTGGGGGAGCGGGGCTACCGGTTCTCCGGCGGCGAGCGCCAGCGCCTCACCATCGCCCGGGTCCTGCTCGCCCAGCCCCGCATCGTGATCCTCGACGAGGCCACGTCGAGCCTGGACTCCTCATCCGAGGCCGCGGTGCAGGCCGCGCTGGCCGAAGCCCTCCGGGGCCGGACGGCGCTGGTGATCGCGCATCGCCTGTCCACCATCCGGGCGGCGGACCAGATCGCGGTCATCGACCGCGGCCGCGTCGTCGAACGGGGCCGCCACGCCGACCTGCTCGCCCGCGACAACCACTACGCCACCTCCTACCGGATCCAGTTCGACGACCTGCCGGACGAGCTGGAACGAACCGCCTGATCGGCGGTGTCAGCGACAGAGGGTGCGCTCGGCGCTGGTTGCGAGGACCTCGGTGACCTCGTCCACGGTCAGGCCTCGGCCGCTGTACAGGACGTCGAAGCTCTCGAAGCTGCACAGCATCCACAGCACCGTCTCGGCCTCGTCGACGGAGACGTCGTCCCGCAGCACCCCGTCCTCGGCGAGCCGGCGGGCGAGGTGGGCCATGCCACCGGACCGCTCCTGCTCGCTCCGGCGCATGACCCGGCCGACCGACTCGGGGTCGAGCTGGGCCATGGAGTACAGGACCCGGAAGATGTCCCGATCGGCGACGTACATGGCGTTGGCCGCGGCGAGGCCGCCCCGGAGGTGCTTCCGGGCGTCGGGGTGTTGGGTCGCCTCGGTGAGGGCCGAGAGGCCGGAGCGGGAGAAGAGATCGTCGGCGAAGGCGTCGAAGAGCCCCGCCCGCGACCCGAACACCAGGTAGATGGTGGAGCGGGCGACCTTGGCCAGCCTCGCCACCCGGTCCAGGCTCGGCGACTCGGTGGGCGCCTCGCGCAGGCACTCGGCGACCGCATCGAGGATGCGACGCCGGGTCTCCTCGGCCTGCTCGGCGCGCAGCCCCTGCTCGTACTTGCGAACGGCCATTCGTCACAGCCTAACGATTTGACTTGACAGCCTGTAGTTCAAACAACAGGATGTCCGATCAACGACAATCTGTCCAGCGAAAGTGTCATCCGCGATGTCATCAGCCAATGCCTCCACCTCCGAGGTCGTCGTCGTCGGCGCCGGCCCGGCCGGTCTTGTGGCCGCAATCGTCCTGGCCCGCCAGGGCATCGAGTGCGTCGTGGTCGAACGCCGGGCCGGTCCGCCGGCGCGGCCGCGGGCGACCGTGGTCAGCCTCCGCACGATGGAACACCTGCGCTCGTGGGGGATCGACGACGCCGCCCGGGCCGGCGGCAACGACGTGGAGTGGCTGCTGCTGGAGTGCGAGACGCTGGCGCAGGCGGCCTACGGGAGCGTCCACGAGGTGGGGTATCCGACGACGGCGCAGAGCGCGGCGCTGAGCCCGACCGCGCCGGCGTGCATCCCGCAGGACCACCTCGAGACGGTGCTGCGCGCTCACCTGGAAACGCTTCCGGCGGCGCGGCTCCGCTTCGGTGTCGAGGTGAGCGCTCTCGATCGAGCGGGCCCGCATCCCCGCGTCGTGCTCCGCGACGTGTTGTCGGGCGAGTCGCAGCGCGTCGAGGCCCGCTATGTGATCGGCGCCGACGGTGCCCACAGCTTCGTCCGCCACGCGCTGGGCATCGCCATGGTCGGAGACGACGGGGTGCTGGATGGCACCCAGATCGAGTTCCGGGCGCCCCTCTGGGATGTCGTCGGCGAGCACCGCTACGGCATCTACGTGACCACCCATCCCGAGGCGCCCGGCGTCCTCCTGCCCGCCGGCCGTCACGATCGCTGGCTGGCCGGCCTCGAGTGGGAGCCCACCGGCGACCGGCGAGCCGACGAGGCCAGGGCCCGCGCGCTGCTCGCGCTGGCGACCGGCGTCCCGGACCTCGAGGCGCAGATCGAGCAGATCACGCCGTTCTCGTCTGCGGCCCAGATCGCCGATCGCTTCCGGCGTGACGACGTCTTCCTGGTCGGTGATGCGGCGCACCGGATCAGCCCCCGCGGCGGCACGGGGATGAACACGGCGATCGCCAGTGGGTTCGACCTCGGCTGGAAGCTGGCCTGGGTGCTCCGAGGCTGGGCGCCGGCGACGCTGCTCGACACGTACGAAGCGGAGCGCCGTCCCCCGGTCGAGCACAACCTCGCCCGTTCCGCGGATCCCGACGGCAGTCGACGGGCGGTGAACGCCGAGCTGGCCGCTGATCTCGGCGGACGCCTCCCGCACCTCTGGGTGTCGACGGCCGACGGCCCGATGTCGACCCTCGACCTGGTCGGCGACGGGGCCACCCTGCTCACGGCCGGACCTGCCGACGCCTGGCATCGGGCGGTGACCGGGGTCCGCCACGCCGTCCCGATCACCGTCCACGACCTCGACGATGTGGCGGCGCGGGCCCTCGGGATCGCTCGGGGCGGCGCGCTGCTCGTCCGGCCCGACGGCCTCCCGATTAGCTCGTGGAACACCGGCATCGGCGCCGTCCGAAGCCTGCAGCAGGCCCTCGACGCCATAGTTGCGCCCGTGCGCCACGATGACCTCCAAGCGGCGCGTCCGGCCGCCTGAGTCGAATCGCTCGTCACCCGGTCCGGGACGGGCTCCATTCGGTCTCGGGGCGGTCCCCGAGCTGGCCGTCGACGGTCAGGTCGACCCGCTCGTTGTAGAACGCGATGCGACCGGCGACCGGTTCGCCCTCCCGCCGGGTCCGGCCCAACTCGTAGATCCAGGCCACGTCGAGGTGCTCGTCCTCGAGGGTGACGGCGAAATGATCGGCCGTGCCCTTGTAGGCGCACTCGGTCGTCGTGGAGGACGGCTGGAGCAGGTCGAGGCGGACGTCTTCCGGGGGCAGGTAGTACCGGACGGGCAGTGCGGTCTCGTACAGCGCTGTGGCGCGGGTCGATTCGGCCAGCACCTGGCCGGCGACGGCGACCTGGACCCGACGGGAGGTGGGCAGGCAGTCGATCCGGTGGTACGGGTCTCTCGGGTGGACGAAGACCCGCTCGTCCTCCTCGTACCACGCGTCGACCGTGTCCCAGGCGACGGTCACGTGGTCGTCCACGTCGGGATGGGGCTCGGCGGGGACGTGCACGTCCTGCTTCGGGATGGCGTACCGGGCGAGCTGACCCGTGACGTGGACCAGCTGGGCGTCGTCCGTGTCGATCACGGTCGTGGTGCCGCGGGTCGCCCGCAACCGACGGCCGAGCGGCTCGACGAGCACCACCCGCTTCGGCGGGTCGAAGTTCAGCTGTCCGTCCCAGCCCGAGGTGAAGGGTGCCCTCCCGACGGTCAGGGTCATGGTGCCGCTCCCGCGTCGTCCGGTTCCATGCGGTAGGCCTACCCCCTCACGCCCCGGGGGTGCCCAGCGGGCAGGATGTCGACCGTGGGGGAGGAAGCGATGAGCGGACCGATGGCGGGCGTGCGGGTGCTCGACCTGTCGATCGCCCTCACCGGGCCCTACGCCGCCGCGCTGCTGGCCGACCAGGGGGCGGACGTGGTCAAGGTCGAGCGCCCCGGCATCGGCGACATCGCCCGCTGGGTCGGCGTCATGGTCAACGGGCATGAGCTCGCTGTACCTGGTCTGCAACCGGGGGAAGCGCAGCATCGCCGTCGACCTGCACCAGCCCGAGGGGGTCGAGGTCGTCCGGCGGTTGGCCGCCCGTTCCGACGTGGTCATCGAGAACTTCCGTCCGGGCACGATGGACCGCCTCGGGCTCGGCTACGACGACCTCCGGGGCGACAACCCCGACCTCGTGTACGCGTCGCTCACCGGGTTCGGGTCGGTCGGCCCCTACCGGGATCGCAGCGCCTACGACACCGTCATCCAGGCCTACGCCGGGCTCGCCGCCAACCAGGCCGACCCCGAGGACCGCGTGCCGGTGTTCCTGCGCCAGACCGCCGCCGACAAGGTCACCGCCCTGTTCGCCAGCCAGGCCATCACCGCGGCCCTCTTCGCCCGCGAACGGGGCGGCGGCGGTCAGCACCTCGAGCTGTCCATGACCGACGCGGTCATCTCGTTCCTCTGGGCCGATGCCGCGGCCAACGAGGTGCTGCTGGAGTCCGACCACAGCCAGCCGTCGAGCTTCGTCGCCGGGTTCCGGCCCATGCGCTTCGCCGACGGGTGGGGCATCGTGACCCCGACCTCGGATCACGACTTCGCCGGGATGTGCAAGGCGCTCGAGGCCGACGGCTACGACGACCCCCGGATCGCCACCATCGCCGAGCGGGTCAAGCACCGTGAGGTGCTCGAGCCGGTCATCGACCTCTGTTACGCCCGCGCCGCCAACCTCACCATGGCGGAGGCCACCGAGCGCTTCGAGGCCGAGCGGGTGCCCTTCGCCATGATCCTCAGCCCCGAGGAGCTGCCCGACGATCCCCACGCCGTGGCCATGGGCCTGTTCGAGGAGTCCGTGCACCCCGTCGTCGGCCGGATCCGCCTGCCCCGCCACCCGACCCGGTTCGGGGCCACGCCCGCCGCCCTCGGCGCCCACTCCCCGGCCCTCGGCGAGCACACCGACGAGATCCTCGCCGAGCTGGGCCTGGGCGACCGCATCGCCGACTTCCGGGCCGCCGAGGTCGTGGCGTAGCGCCTTCGGCCTCAGGCGAGCGGGAGCGAGACGGTGGCGGTGCCCGTGAGGTGGTCGCCGAGGTCGGTGGCGGCCCGGAACTCGATCTCGACGAGGCCCTCGTCGTCTTCGGTCGAGGTCGACGTGACGGCACCGCTGAAGGCGAGGGTGCCGCCGGGTATCGCCGGGACGCCGAGGCGGATCGCCAGGCGGCGGACCAACGCGTCCGGTCCCGCCCAGTCGGTGAGCCAGCGGCTGCAGTGGCCGGTGCTGGACAGGATGTTCATGAAGATGTCAGGTGCGCCCTGGGCGGTGGCGTAGTCCCGGTCGTGGTGCACGGGCATGAAGTCCCGGGTCGCCACGGCGCCGGCCACGATCACCGTGGGCGTCAGGTCGATGCTCAGGTCCGGCAGCTCGTCGCCGGGGGCCACCGAGGCCCACGACGGGGAGGTCGTGGTCACGACGCCCCGCCCGGCCGGAACTTGAGGATGCGGAACCGCTGTCGGCCCACGACCTCACCCGAGTCGTCGGTGTAGGTCGTCGACCCAGGTGAGGAAGTGCGCCGGGCCCAGCCGGGTCTGCTTCTCCTCGGAGATCGACTCCACGACCGTCGTCGCCGACACCACCTCGCCGAGGTGGAGGTAGCGCTCGATCTCGAACTCCGAGTTGGAGGCCAGCGTGGCCGTGAACCCGGCGGCGTCGAGGTCGGCCAACGCCCCGCCCTCGTCGTCGGACTCGACGGGCGAGCCGCCCCGCTCACCGATGCCCCGGATCAGCGGCGTGGCCATCGTCCAGGTCTGGAGCATGAGGGGCGGGGCCACGATCTGGCCGTGGCGGGACCGGGCCGCGGCGTCGGGGTCGACGTACACGGGGTTGTCGTCCTCGAAGGCGGCGGCCCAGTGGCGGATCATGGGCTGGTTCACCGGATCGGGGGCGACCGCGTGGCCGCGGCCGACCGGCTGACCCACCCAGGCCTGGAGCCGCTCGTGGAACGGGGTCGACACGGCGGCACGTCTAGCACGACCGGGACGGAGCCCCGCACCCGGGGCGAGCCGTTCTCTAGGCTCGGTGTGCCGCCATGATCTACGCGTTCGAGGACTTCGAGCTCGACACCGACCTGTACGAGCTCCGACGGGGCGGCCAGCGGGTCGCCATCGAGCCGCAGGTCTTCGACGTCCTCGTCTACCTGGTCGCCCACCGGGAGCGGGTCGTGACCAAGGCCGAGCTGCTCGACAACGTGTGGGGCGACCGCTTCGTCAGCGAGTCGGCGTTGAGCAGCCGCATCAAGGCCGCTCGTCGGGCGGTCGGCGACGACGGCCGCGCGCAGCGCACCATCGCGACCGTGCACGGTCGGGGCTTTCGCTTCACGGCGGACGCCCAGGTCTCCGCCGAAGGCCACGCGGCGCCCAGCGCCGTCGCGGGGACCACCGCGAGGCAGGAGGTCCGCTTCTGCTCGACGCCGGACGGGGTTCGCCTCGCGTATGCCGCGGCCGGCGCCGGCCCGCCGCTGCTCAAGGCGGCCAACTGGCTGACGCATCTCCGTGCGGATTGGGAGAGCATCGTGTGGGGGCACTGGCTCCGTGAGCTGTCGGCCCGCTTCCGGCTGGTGCACTACGACGAGCGCGGCTCCGGCCTGTCGGACTGGGACGTGGAGGACCAGTCGCTCGAGGCCTGGGTCCAGGACCTCGAGGCCGTGGCTGATGCCTCCGGGCAGGAGCGGTTCGCCCTCCTGGGGATATCCCAAGGTGGGGGAGTAGCCGTGACCTACGCCGCCCGCCATCCCGAGCGGGTCAGCCACCTCGTGCTGTACGGGGCCTTCGCCGCCGGCCGCAACGCGCGGACCAAGACGGCGGCCGAGCGGAGAGAGGCGGAGATGATGCTCGACCTCGTCGAGTCGGGCTGGGGCCAGGAGACCTCGTTGTTCCGCCAGTTGTTCGCCGCCCAGTTCATGCCCGAGGGCACCACCGAGCAGTGGGAGGCCTTCGATCGCCACCAGGTGCTCACCGCCTCCCCCGCCATGGCTCGCCGACTGATGCAGGTCGCCGCCGACATCGACGTGCGCGACGTCGCCCCGCAGGTCCGCACGCCGACCCTCGTGCTGCACGCACGCGACGACCGGCGGATCCCGTTCGACCAGGGTGAACTGCTCGCGGCGCTCATCCCCGGCGCGCGGCTCGTACCCCTCGAGAGCAGCAATCACCTGCTCCTGGATGGCGAACCGGCCTGGTCGGACTTCGTGCGCCACGTCGAAGCCTTCACGGCCACGGGGTAGGACAGGACCATCACGGTCGATCGGGCGACGGCGTTGGCGGCTGAGCTCCTCGAGGCTGCCCAGGCGCTCGAGGGGCGCCACCACGCCCGGCAACGACGCCGCCTCGGGCGGTTGGTGGCGAACGAGGCCAGCCGAGCCTTCGTCCAGGACCTCACCGACCAGGTGCCTCGGATCGGCGACCCCCGGCGGGCCGCGGCGCGCTTCCACGACATCGTGACCCGCCGGGGCGTGCCCGACGTGGCCGGCCCCCTCGACCGGGTGGCCCTGAACCTGGGCGCTCGGGTGGCGCCCCTCGCCCCTCGGCCGGTCATGGCCCTGGTCAACCGGCGCCTGCGCCGCGAGGCCGAGGGCGTGATCCTCCCCGGCGAGGACCCGGCGTTGGCCCGTCATCTGGCCGCCCGGCGCCAGGCCGGCTTCGGGCAGAACGTGAACCCCCTCGGGGAAGCCGTGCTCGGTGAGGTCGAGGCCGCGCACCGGCTCGACACGGTCCTGGCGGCCGTCCGGCGGCCGGACGTCGACTACGTCTCGGTGAAGATCACCGCCATCTACTCCCAGGTCGACCCGCTGGCCTTCGCCCACACCGTCGACGTGCTCAGCGACCGCCTGCGGGGGCTGTACCGGGTCGCCCGTGACGCCGGGACGTTCGTCAACCTCGACATGGAGGCCTACGACGACCTCCACCTGACCGTGGCCGCCTTCCGGCGGGTGCTGGACGAGCCCGAGTTCGTCGACCTCGACGCCGGCATCGTGCTCCAGGCCTACATCCCCGACTCGGTCGAGGTCCTGCGGGACCTGATCGCCTGGGGCCACCCGCTCAAGGTCCGCATCGTCAAGGGCGCCAACCTGGCCATGGAGCGGGTCGAGGCCGAGCTGCGGGGCTGGCCCCAGGCCCCGTACGAGACCAAGGCCGAGGTCGACGCCAACGCCAAGCGGCTGCTCGACCTCGCCCTCGACAGCCACCTCCGCGTCGGTGTGGGCAGTCACAACCTCTTCGACGTGGCCTGGGCGATGGTGCGGGCCGAGGAGGCCGGGGCCACGGACCGGGTCGAGCTGGAGATGCTCGAGGGGATGGCGCCGGCGCAGGCGGACGCCGTGTGCCGGCGTGCGGGCCGGCTCCTGCTCTACGCACCTGTGGTCGCCGAGGACGACTTCCAGGCGGCCATCGCCTACCTGGTCCGCCGCCTCGACGAGAACACCGCGCCCGAGAACTTCCTCCACCACCTGTTCTCCCTGGAGCCGGGCTCGCCGGACTGGGAGGACCAGCGGGCCCGGTTCACCCGGTCCGTGGCCGAGCGCGACGAGGTCGGTGACCGGCCCCGCCGGGACCAGGACCGCACCACCGAGCAGCGCCGCTTCGACCCGGACGGCCCGTTCGAGAACGAGCCGGACACCGACTTCACCTCGGCCGCGAACCGCCGGTGGGTGGCCGACGCCGTGGCCCGATGGCGCCCTCCGGCCCCGACCCCGCTCGCCGACGTGGCCACCGTCGACCGCACCGTTGCCCGGCTGCAGGGCTGGGCCGACTGGCCCGAGCCGGAACGGCGCCGGATCCTGCACCGGGTCGCCGACGTCCTGGCCGCCCGCCGGGGGGAGGCGGTCGCGGTGATGGTGCACGACGGTCGCAAGACCATCGCCGAAGCCGACCCGGAGGTGTCGGAGGCCATCGACTTCGCCACCTGGTACGCCCGCAGTGGCCGGGAGATCGCCGAGCTCGCCGAGGCGGGCCTGGCGTTCGCGCCCTACGAGCGCACCGTGGTGGCCTCGCCGTGGAACTTCCCCCTGGCGATCCCGGCGGGCGGGGTCCTCGCCGCTCTGGCCGCGGGGTCCGGGGTGATCTTGAAGCCGGCGCCGCAGACCGTCGCCGTCGGCCGCTTCCTGGTCGACTGCTGCCACGAGGCCGGTGTGCCCGAGGACGTCCTCGCCTTCCTCCCCACGCCGGAGGACGACGCCGGTCGCCGCCTGATCACCCACCCCGAGGTCGACGGGGTGATCCTGACGGGGTCCTGGGACACCGCTCAGCTGTTCCACACCTGGGCGCCGACCCTGCGCCTGCACGCGGAGACCAGCGGCAAGAACGCCATGGTCATCACCGCCACCGCCGACCTCGATGCCGCCATCGCCGACCTGGTCCGCTCGGCCTTCAGCCACAGCGGCCAGAAGTGCTCGGCGGCCAGCCTGGCCGTGGTCGAGGCCTCGGTCTACGACGGCCCCCACTTCCTGCGCCGGCTGGCCGACGCCGTGCGCAGCCTCCCCTCGGGCGCGGCGACCGACCCGGCCAGCCGGATCGGCCCGCTCATCGGCCCGCCCGAGGGCCCGCTGGCCCGGGCCCTGGACCGGCTCGACGAGGGCGAGGCCTGGCTGGTCCCGCCCGAGGGCGAGCGTCCGGCCGTGCGGACGGGGGTGCGGCCCGGCTCGTGGTTCCACCAGACCGAGTGCTTCGGCCCGGTGCTCGGCGTCATGCGGGTGGCGGACCTCGACGAGGCCATCGAGGTGCAGAACGCGGTCGCCTACGGGCTGACCGGTGGCCTGCACAGCCTCGATCCGGCCGAGATCGCCCACTGGACCGACCGCGTCGAGGTGGGCAACGTGTACGTCAACCGCCACACGACGGGAGCGATCGTGGGCCGGCAGCCGTTCGGGGGCTGGAAGCGATCGAGCGTCGGGCCGACGGCCAAAGCGGGCGGCCCGGACTACGTGCTCTGCCTCGGCCGTTGGCGCTCGCCCGGCGGACCCTCCCTCGGCCGGGCAGAGCCATCGTTCACGCCGGTCGACGAGCAGGACCTCGCCGCCTGCGGGCCGAGACCAACGTGCTGCGCCACCGGCCGCTGCCGAAGGTCGTGGTCCGAGTCGACGACACGGTACCGACGAGGAGGTGGCGGTGGCCCGGCTCGCCGCCGCCACCGTCGGGACACCGGTCGAGGTCCAGTCCGACGACGAGCTCGACCTGACGGGGGCGACCCAGGCTGCGGATGCTCGGCCGCCGCCGCCCGGAGCTCTACGCGATGGCCCACGAGGCCGGGATCACCGTCGACGACAACCCGGTGGTCGACCACGGCCGGATCGAGCTGCGCCGCTGGGTGCGGGAGCAGGCGATCAGCCGCACCCGCCACCGCTACGGCACCGTGACCTCGTAGCCCCGCGGGACTCAGTCGACCTCGAAGGTGCTGGCCGGCTCGGCCGGTTCCGTCCGTTCCTCGACCAGCACGATGGCGAGGAGGCCGATGGCCGCCGTGGTGAAGGGCCAGACCGGGTCGGCGCCCGACACCAGGAGGGTCACGGCCAAGGTGACGGCGAGGAGCACCAAACGGGCCACGAGCAGCCGCCCGACGAGGCGCCAGAAGGCGAAGCACGAGGCGCCGATGAACAGCCCGATGCCGACCAGGAGGGAGGCGACGACGGTGTTGCTCATCGGTGTCTCGGGATGGGCCACGACCTCCTCGACCGCCACCGCGAAGCCGATGATCCCGCAGACGAGCGGGAAGTGGCCGAGGCTGTAGGCGTCCCGGGCCGCGCCGCCGAGGTCGTCGGCGCCGACCGCGGCGAAGGCGTCCTCCATCGCCTCCTTGAGCCAGCCGAAGTAGGTCCACCACAGCAGGCAGGCCACCGCCAGCGCCGCGCCGGCCGCCAGGACGAGATCGGCCGTGCGCTCGTCGCTCGCCGTCGCCGTGCCGGCCACGATGAGCGACTCGCCCAGGGCGATGATCACGAAGAGTCCGTTGCGCTCGCTGAAGTGACGGGGGTCGAGGTCCCAGACCGCGTTGCGACCGGAGAGGGCCGCGGCGACGAGATCGACGGCGATCGCCCCCAGCCAGACCCAGGCCCGCGCCGCCTCCGGCGCCGCGGCGCCGGCGAGCACGACGACCAGGCCCAGAAGCGACACATAGATCCAGGTCATGCTGATGCCCACGCCCTCGCCCGCCCGCTCGTGGTCGATCCGGACCTGCAGCCCGAGCCCCACCAACCGGATCAGCACGTACGGGATGGCGAACCAGAACGGATCGTCGGCAAAGGCCCGGGTCACGGACGCCGCCATCACGAAGGCGAAGGCCGTGGCGGCCAGCGTGAAGCCCCGCACGATGGTGTGCCCGGTGTCGGCCGGGCTGAGCGTCCAGGTGAACTGTGTCCAGGCCCACCAGATCAGCCAGAACAGCACCAGCGAGCGCCCGACCCCGCTGGCGTCGAGGTGCTCGGCGGTCAGCGCGGTGACCTGGGTGACGGCGAAGACGAAGACCAGGTCGAAGAAGAGCTCGACGAAGGTGACCGGCTTGCGGATTCCGGCGCGTGGAGTCGGGCGGGCGCCATCGCCGCAGTGTCGCGGGTCAGGCCGGTTCCAGCTCGGCTTTCATCTCCCGGCGGTACTCGCCGATCCGGGTCATGCACACCGGGCCTCAGCCTTTTCCGCGTCCGTCCTAGGAGCTGGGTCAGACTGCAAGCCATGGCCCACGCCCGTCGCTTTCGCTTCGCCACCCAGCTCAACGCGCCGCTGCCGGACCTCTCGTGGATGGACTCGGCCAAGGAGGTCGAGCAGCTCGGCTACTCGACGGTCTTCGTGCCGGACCACTTCGACGAGGGCCACGGCCCGATCGCGGCGATGACCGCGATGGCCGCGGCCACCACGACGCTGAACGTCGGCGCCCTGGTCTTCGACTGCGACTTCCGCCACCCGGCGGTGCTGGCGCAGGAGCTGGCCTCGCTCGACCAGGTCGCCGAGGGCCGGCTCGAGGTCGGTCTCGGGGCGGGCTGGAAGAACACCGACTACGAGCACTCCGGCATCCCGATGGACCGCCCCGGCGTCCGCGTCGACCGTCTCGTCGAGCACTGTGCCGTGCTCAAGGGCCTCTGGGGGGACGGCCCGTTCAGCTTCGAGGGCGAGCACTACCGGATCACCGAGCTCGACGGCTCGCCCACGCCCCACACGCCGGGCGGCCCCCCGATCCTGGTCGGCGGCGGGGCGCCCCGCCTGCTGCGCTGGGCCGGGGCGACGGCCGACATCGTCGGGGTCAACGCCTCGATCCACTCCGGCGAGGTCGACGATGCCGCCGCCCAGGACGCCTTGGCGGCGCGCATCGACGAGAAGGTGGCGTGGCTCCGCGAGGGGGCGGGGGAGCGGTTCGACGATCTGGAGCTCAACGCCTGGCTGGCCGCGGCCGAGATCACCGAGGATCCGTCGGTCACCGAGGCCGTGGCCGCGTTCTTCAACACCGATCCCACGTCCCTGCGCCAGTCGCCGTTGACGCTCATCGGCAGCCCGGGTGAGGTGCACGACATGGTCCACGAGCGCCGCGAGCGGTGGGGCTACTCGTACCACGTGATCCCGGGCGACAAGGCCCACGACTTCGCCCCCGTGGTGGCCGAGCTCACCGGGACCTGACCTCCGGCGCCACCGGCGGTCGATGAGAAGTGCCGCATCGGCCGGTCGAACTGCTATGAGCACGGGCATGACGACCGAGGGCGAGACGACCCCACCGCCCTCGGATGCGTCGGTCGACCGGTCGATGTCGACGTTCCACCAGCTCCTGGCCAACACGCTGGTCACCGGCGTGAGCAGCACGTTCCTCTGGTTCGCCCTGACCTTCTGGGTGTACCTCGAGACCCGCTCGGTGGTCGCCACCGGCGTCATCGGCGGGGCCTTCAGCATCACCTCCGCGGTGCTGGGCCCGTTCTTCGGCACCTACGTGGACCGGCACCGCAAGCACACCGCCATGATGCGCATGGCCGAGCTGTCGGCGGCGGGCTTCGCCGTGGCGACCGTCGTGTTCTACGCCGTCCCCAAGGAGGACCTCCTCCAGCTCCGGAACCCCCTCTTCTGGGTCCTGGTTGCGGCCACCCTGCTCGGGGCGGTGGCCGGCCAGCTGCGCGGCATCGCCCTGTCGACCACCGTGACCCTGCTCGTGCCCGAGCATCGGCGGGACAAGGCCAACGGCATGGTCGGCACCGTCACCGGGGTGTCGTTCGCGCTGACGTCGGTGTTCAGCGGCCTGGTCGTCGGCCTGCTGGGCATGGGGTGGGCCTTCTGGGTCACGGTCATCCTCACCGTCGTGGCGCTGGTCCACCTGCGGACCATCGAGATCGACGAACCCGAGCCCGAGCCGGCCGCCGAGGGTGCCTCGACGGCCCACGTCGACATCCGCGGCGCCCTCGACGCCATCCACGCCGTGCCCGGCCTGATGCTGCTCGTCCTGCTGGCCGCCTTCAACAACCTGCTGGTCGGCGTGTTCATGGCGTTGGTCGACGCCTACGGGCTGTCGCTGGTGTCGGTCGAGGCGTGGGGCATCCTGTGGGGCTTCATCAGCCTGGCCTTCATCGCCGGCGGCCTCGCCGTGGCTCGCTTCGGCCTCGGGTCCGACCCCTTGCGCATCGTGTTGCTCGGCAACCTGGCCAACTGGATCGCCTGCTCGGTGTTTGCGCTCCGGTCCAGCATCGCCCTGCTGACCGTGGGCATGTTGGTGTGGCTGGCCCTGGCGCCGGTCATCGAGGCCGCCGAGCAGACCGTGCTGCAGCGGGCCATCCCCTTCGAACGCCAAGGGCGGGTGTTCGGCTTCGCCCAGTTGGTGGAGAACGCCGCCGCCCCGCTCACCGCGTTCCTCATGGCGCCCCTGGCCGAGACCGTCTTCATGCCCTTCATGACCGACGGCCGTGGCGTCGAGTGGATCGGCGACTGGTTCGGGAGCGGGCCCGAGCGGGGGATCGCGCTCATGTTCACCCTGGCCGGGCTGCTCGGGGTCGCGGTGACGATCGGGGTCTGGATGTCGCGCTCGTACCGCCGCCTGTCGGCCAGCTGGCGAGCGGCGCCGGCCTGACCCGTTCCGTTCTTCCAAGACCGGCGGCGGCACCGAACGCGAGACTGGCTCGGTGGGGATCCGGGGTGCCGTCGCACGGCTGAGCCAGCGTCAGGAGTGGATCTTCTTCACCTCGCTGCACCAGGCGGACCGCGGCCTGGCCTTCGCCTGGTGGGCGATCCTCGTCCTCCGCGGCCTGCTTCCTGCGGCGATGGCCATCGCCACCGGCGTCCTGGTGGCCGCCGTGCAGGCGGGCGACTCGCTGGTCGGGCCGCTGACCGCCTTCGGGATCGTCTTCGTCGGGGTGCAGGTCCTGTTCCCGATCCACACGGCGATCAGCGCCGACCTCGGTGACCGGGTCGCGGCCTGGCTCTTCGACGAACTGACCGGGGCCTGCCTCGAGCCGCCGGGCATCGGCCACCTCGAGGACTCCGATCTGGCCACCGACTTGGAGGTCGCCCGCGACTTCGACCTCGGGGTGACCGGCCCGCCGCTGCGGATCTCCATGGACTTCATCGCCGACGGGTTGGCGCTCCTGCTCGGCGGGTTGGCCAGCGCCGCGGTGCTCTTCGGCTTCGCGTGGTGGGCGCCGCTGGCCGTGGCCGGGGGCTGGTTGTCGACGCACTGGTTGCTGCGCGAGAGCGCCGTCTGGCGGGACCGGAACACCGACGAGGTGCGCAGCGCCCAGCGCGACGCCGACTACGCCTACAGGCTGGCCGTCGACCCGCCGGCGGCGAAGGAGCTCCGGCTGTTCGGGCTGGCGGGGTGGACACTGGACCGCTTCGTCGTCCGCCGCCGGCGCTTGCACGAGCTGCAGTACGAAGCGACGCGGCTGCGCGAGCGGTCCGTGATCAAGTGCCTCGTCATCGTCCTGGTCACCAGCCTGCCGGTCTTCTGGCTGCTGGCCGAGCGGGCCATCGACGGCTCCATCGGCCTCGGCCAGCTGACCACCTTCACCCAGGCCGCCCTCGGCGCCTCGGCCATCGCCTTCGGCGGGCTCAACTGGGCCCTCGACGGGTCGGCCGCCCCCGTCGCGGCGGTGCTGCGCCTGCGGGAGGCGATGGCGCCCGTCGGGGCCTTGCCGAACGGGGACCTCGACGCGGCCGGCCGGCCCGCTGAGCACGTGCGGCTCCGGGACGTGGCCTTCACCTATCCCGGCACGTCGACCCGGGTCCTCGACGGCGTCGACCTCGAGATCCCGGCGGGATCGTCGCTGGCTATCGTCGGCCAGAACGGGGCCGGAAAGACCACCTTGGCCAAGCTCCTCTGCCGGCTGTACGACCCCGAGCGGGGCACGATCGAGGTCGACGGCACCGACCTGCGGGACCTCGACCTCGCCACCTGGCGACCGCGGCTGGCCGCCGTCTTCCAGGACTTCATCCGCTTCGAGCGCTCGCTGCGGGACAACGTGGCCCCGGGTGGGGCGCCCGACGAGGTGGTGCAGGCCGCGCTCGAACAGGCCGGGGCCCACGACCTGGCCGCCCTCGACACCCCGCTGGCCAAGGGCTACGAGGGCGGCACCGATCTCTCGGGCGGCCAGTGGCAACGGGTCGCGTTGGCCCGGGCGCTGTGCGCCGTGCAGCAGGGCGCCGGTCTGGTGCTGCTCGACGAGCCGACCGCCCAGCTCGACGTCCGCGGTGAGGCGGAGATCTTCGAGCGCATCCTGGCCGCCACCCGGCACTGCACGACGATCCTGGTCTCGCACCGGTTCTCGACCGTGCGCCACGTGGACCGCATCTGTGTGCTCGAGCACGGGCGGGTGGTCGAGCTCGGGAGCCACGACGAGCTGATGGCCCTTCGTGGCCGCTACCGGACGATGTTCGACCTGCAGGCCGAGCGCTTCGCCGCGGGTCAGCCCCAGGAGGGCGAGGAGGAGGTGGTCCTCGATGTCCTCTGACCTCGAGCCGGAGGTCGAGCGCGACGCCATCGAGGACCTCCCGCCCGCGCTGACATCGATGTGGCGCCTGGTCCGCCTGGGCTACCGGCACGAGCCCGCGCTGATGGCGATCGCCCTCGGCCTCACCCTGATCGCCGCGCTACCGGAAGCCCTCCTGGCCGTGGGCTTCAAGGTGTTGGCCGACGCGCTGCTCGAGGGCGACGCCGACCGCCTGCGGGCCACGGCGCTGGTCATCGGCGTCGCTGGGCGCGGCCACCTGGTTCCTGATGACGATCTCGACGCGCGTGCAGCGGCGCTTCCGCGACCGGGTCACCATCGCCCTGGAATCCCATGTCGCTCGCCTTCAGGCATCCGTCGTCACCATCGCCCATCAGGAGCGGCCGGAGTACCTCGACCGCCTGTCGGTCCTGCGCAACCAGGTGTTCGTCCTGGATCACATGTACCTGTCGCTGTACACGACGGTGGGCTGGCTCCTGCGCCTGGTGGTCACGCTCCTGATCCTGGCGTCGGTCAGCCCGGTCCTGCTCCTCCTCGCTGCTCTTCGCGATCCCGACGGTGGCCACGTCGTCCTGGCGGCCGGCCGTCGAGCGAGTGGTCGAGGAGCGGGGGGCGCCAGATCGTCGCCTGACCGACCACCTCTTCACGTTGGCCACGACCGCGCCACCGGCCAAGGAGGTGCGGGTGACCGGGATCGAGGCCCGGGTGGCCGAGGACCGGCGCGCCGCGTGGGAGCGCTGGTACGGCCCGGTCGCCGAAACCCGGCGCACGTCCGCGGTCTGGCACACGCTGGGTTGGGCGCTGTTCGGTGCCGGCTTCGTCGGGCGCCGTCGTCTACGTGGCCGCGGGACTCGATGCCCCGTCGCCCGACGTCCTGCTCGTGCTGGCCGCCGGGTCCCGGCTCTCGGCCTACATCGGGGCGACCGTGGGCGAGATCGGCTTCCTCCGCGGCATCTGGATGGACGGCTCCCAGCGCCTGGCCTGGCTCGAGGACTACGCCGCGTCGCTCGTGCCGGCGGTCCAGGTCCCCGTGCCGACCACCCTGCACGAGGGCATCCGGCTCGAAGGGGTGAGCTTCGTCTACCCCGGCACCGAGCGCGAGGTCCTCCAGGACGTCGACCTGACCCTGCCGGCGGGCGCGGTGATCGCGGTCGTCGGTGAGAACGGGGCGGGGAAGACCACGCTGGTCAAGCTCCTCTCCCGCTTCTACGAGCCGACGGCGGGGCGGATCCTGGTCGACGGAGCGCCGCTGGCCCAGATGGATCCCGACGAGTGGCGGACCCGACTCGCCGGCGCCTACCAGGACTTCTTCCGCTTCGAGCTGAAGGCCCGGCAGTCGGTCGGGGTCGGCGACGTCGACCGCGTGGACGACGAGCCCGCCGTGCGGGTCGCGGTCGGCCGGGCCGGGGCCGACGACGTCGTCGATGGCCTGGCCGAGGGCCTGGACACCCAGCTCGGCGCGACCTGGCCCGAGGGCGTCGAGGTGTCCTTCGGCCAGTGGCAGAAGTTGGCCCTCGCCCGGGGGTTCATGCGGGGCGGGCCCCTGCTGCTCGTGCTCGACGAGCCGACCGCGGCGCTCGACGCCGAGACCGAGCACGCCCTCTTCGAGCGCTACGCCGAGGGGGCCGAGCGCGAGGCGGCCAACGGTCGGATCACCGTCCTCGTGTCCCATCGCTTCAGCACGGTGCGCATGGCCGACCTGATCGTCGTCCTCGACGGCGCCCGGGTCGTCGAGGTGGGCAGCCACGAGGAGCTCATGGCCCGGGGCGGCCAGTACGCCGAGCTGTACGGCATCCAGGCCGCGTCCTACCGCTGAGCGGGGCGGCCTACTGGTCGGGCGGGGCGTCCGGCGACGTCCTCAGGCGGCTTCGCCGTCGACGAGCAGCTCGACCCGGTCGTTGTAGAAGCTGACCAGGTCGGTGATCCCTTCGGCCTGCGGGATCGGGTCCTCGTAGCTCCAGAGCACCCCGTCCAGCACGGTGTCGGGTGATTCGTAGGACCAGTAGGAGGCCTGGCCCTTGAGAGGACAGGTGCTCTCGAAGGTCGTGCGCCGGAACTTGTCGAGCGTCACGTCCTCGCGAGGGAGGTAGTAGCGGGTCGGCATCCCGGTCTCCTCCAGGAGGACGGGGCGGTCCGAGGTGGCGACGGTCTCGCCTCCGATCCGGACCTCCACGTGCTGGGAACTGGGCGTGATGGTCATCGTGTGTCCAGGGGTCACCCCCGGTCCAACGGCCGTCCCCCCGCCGATGTTCCGCTGAGGGCACCGGATCTGGGGTGGATCTTCACGCCGTCGTGGGTGATCATCGAGACGAGGAGATTCCCCGTGTCCACCGACCGACTGCCCCAGCTCGACGCCGATGTCTTCCTGACGGACGGCGGCCTCGAGACCACGCTCGTCTTCGACGACGGGCTGGACCTGCCCGACTTCGCCGCGTTCGGCCTGCTGGACGACGAGGAAGGTCGGGCCGCACTGGTCCGCTACTTCGACAGCTACGCCGTCATCGCCATCCGCGACCACGTCGGCATCGTGCTGGAGACGCCCACCTGGCGGGCCAGCGCCGACTGGGCCGCCCGCCAGGGCCTGAGCCTCGAGGACCTCGAGCGCCTCAACCGCGATGCTGTCGCCCTCCTGAAGGACGTCCGGCAGCGTCACCAGACCCCCGACACGCCGATCGTCATCAGCGGCTGCATCGGACCCCGGGGCGACGGCTACCAGCCCAGCGAGCTCATGAGCGTCGAGGAGGCCCGGGCGTACCACGCGCTGCAGGCCCGCACCTTCGCCGCCGCCGGCGCCGACCTCATCACCGCCATCACCATGACCCACCCGGCCGAAGCCCAGGGGGTGGTCGAGGCGGCCCGGGACGCCGGGATGCCCGTCGTCATCTCGTTCACCGTCGAGACCGACGGCACGCTGCCGAGCGGCGAGGGCCTCGGCGAGGCCATCGAGGCGGTCGACGCCGCCACCGACGGCTACGTCGCCTACTTCATGGTCAACTGCGCCCATCCGGACCACTTCAGCTCCGTGCTGGACCCGGACGCGGCATGGACCCGTCGCATCAGCGGGATCCGAGCCAACGCCTCCCGGCTCAGCCACGCCGAGCTGGACGAGGCCGAGGAGCTCGACAGCGGCGATCCGGCCGAGCTCGGCGCCCAGTACCGCGAGCTGCGGGACACCCACCCGCAGATCAAGGTCCTCGGCGGCTGCTGCGGCACCGACGTCAACCACATCAGCGCGATCTCCGACGCCTGCGTCACGTCTACCCGGTAGCGCCGAAGCGTTCGACTCTGATCCGGTCGACGGGGACGTCGGCGTCGACCAGGAGCTGGCTGGCGGCGTCGGCGAAGCCGTCGGAGCCGCACACGTACGCCGTGATGCCGGGGGTGACCAGCGGCGTCAGGTCCTCGGCGGCCAGGCGGCCGGCGGCCCGCTCCGAACCCGGCGGCGCGACCCTGGAGTGGACCACCGTCGCCTCCGGGCCAGGGAGCTCGGCGGCGTAGTAGAGGTCGGCGGGCGTCCGCACCGAGGCCAGCAGCCGGACCAGGTCGGAGCGCCCCGTCGCCCGGGCCAGGCGGAGCATCGCCATGAGGGGGACGATCCCCGAGCCCCCTCCGACCAGGAGAGCCGGCGTGTCGCCGTCCCACACGAACCAACCGCCGATCGGGCCGCGCACCTCCAGCTCGTCGCCCGGTTCGACCACCTCGTGGAGGTAGCCCGACACCTCGCCGTCGGCCAGCAGCTCGACGGTCAGGTCCAGCTCGTTGCTCCCGTCGGGCGCCGAGGCCACCGAGTAGGAGCGGGACGCCGTGTAGCCATCGGGCGCGGTCAGGCGGACCACGTAGTGCTGGCCCGCCCGGTGACCCGTCGGCCCCGCCAACGACAGCCGGAAGGTCTTGGCGTTCGCCGTCTCGGGCCGGACCTCGAGGACCCGAGCCGTCTGCCAGGGTGAGCCCACCTCAGTCGCCCTGGTAGCGCTGCTCCAACCACGGGTCGCCCCGGTCGTGGTAGCCGTTGACCTCCCAGAAGCCCGGCTCGTCGTGGTCGAGCAGGCGGAGCCCGGCCACGTACTTGGCGCTCTTCCAGAAGTAGAGGTGGGGGACCAGCAGCCGGGCCGGGCCGCCGTGCTCGCGGGCCAGCGGCTGCCCGTCGGCGGCCCACGCCACCCAGGCCTGGCCGCCGGTCAGGTCGGCCAGGGGGAGGTTGGTGGTGTAGGCGGTGTGGCAGGTGATCAGGGCGAAGGCCGCCTCGGGCCTCGTGCCGGCCGCCGCCAAGAGAAGGTCGACCGACACACCCGTCCAGGTCATGTCGAACTTGGACCAGGTCGTGACGCAGTGGATCGCCCCCTCGTAGGTCGAGTGGGGCAGCGCCTGCAGCTCGTCCCAGGTCCACGTCGTCGGCCGCTCGACGAGGCCGTCGACCGAGAAGGTCCAGTCGTCGGTCGAGAGCGTCGGCGTGACCTCGGCGGTCAGCACCGGCCAGCTCGACCCGGTGTCGTACTGCCCCGGCGGCAGGCGCTCGTCCCGGGGCCCCCGCTGCCGTCCGAAGAACCCGCGCGTCGCCATGTCCCCAGTCTGCCCCGCGGCGAAAGCCTCTAACCTCGGCGCCCCATGGTTGACGGAGCGCTGCCGGACCGGGCTCAGGTCGTCGTCGTCGGCGGCGGGGTGATCGGGGCCTCGATCGCCTACCACCTGACGAAGGCGGGGGTGACCGACGTCCTCCTCCTCGAGCGCCACCAGCTGACGGCCGGCACGACCTGGCACGCGGCCGGTCTCATCACCTCCGCCGGCTTCACCGACGAGACCACGCTCTGGATGAGCGAGTACAGCCGGGACCTCTACGAGAAGCTGGAGGGCGAGACCGGGCTGGCCACCGGGTTCATGAAGATCGGCCACCTCCACCTGGCCACCTCACCCCAGCGGTTCGAGGCCATGCGCCGGGAGCACGCCTTCCAGGCCGGTTTCGGCATCGAGAGCCACATGGTGTCGGCGGCCGACGTGGCCGAGATGTGGCCGATGGCCCGGGTCGACGACGTGATCGCCGCCATCTACAACCCGAACGACGGCCGGGCGAACCCGGTGGACGTGACCATGTCCCTCGCCCGGGGCGCCCGCAACGGCGGGGCCCGGGTCGTGCAGGGCGTCGCCGTGACCGGCCTGCGGGTGGAGGGCGAGCGGGTGGTGGGGGTCGACACCGACCAGGGGCCGGTCGAGGCCGAGCAGGTCGTGCTGGCCGGCGGCATGTGGACCCGGGAGCTGGCGGCGGGGGCGGGGGTCAACGTGCCGTTGCAGGCCGCGGAGCACTACTACCTGCTGACCGAGCCGTTCGAGGGCTGCCACCGCGAGCTGCCGGTCATCGAGGATCCCGAGCGCTACGGCTACTACCGGGAAGAGGGCGGCGGCCTGCTCGTCGGCCTCTTCGAGCCGGTCGGCGCCGCCTGGAAGACCGAGGGCATCCCGCACGACGCCGCCTTCACGACCCTGCCGCCGGACTGGGACCGCATGGCGCCGTTCGTCGAGGCGGCCTTGGACCGGGTCCCGGCGCTCGAGGGTGTGGGCATCAAGCAGCTCTTCTGCGGGCCGGAGTCGTTCACCACCAACCTGCACCCGCACCTCGGGCCGGCGCCCGAGCTCGACAACCTCTGGGTGGCGGCCGGGATGAACTCGCTCGGCATCCTCCTGGGCGGCGGCGTGGGCTCGGTGATGGCGCACTGGATCACCGAGGGCACGGCGCCCCAGGACGTCACCCACTACCACGTCGACCGGGCGCTGGGCTATGAGTCCACCCGGGCGTACCGGACCGACCGGACCGTCGAGCTGCTGGGCGCGCTCTTCGGCGACGCCGTCTTCCCCAACTGGGAGCCGGAGTCGGCCCGGGGCATCCGGCGCAGCGCCGTCCACGGCCAGCTCGTGGCCCAGGGCGCCAGCTTCGGCGTGTCGATGGGCTGGGAGTTCCCCCTCTGGTTCGCCGGCGAGGGAGAGCGCCCCGAGCCCCCCCGTCCGGCGAGCGCGTTCGGGCGGGGCCACTCGTTCGAGCGGGCCCGACTGGAGCACGTGGCCGTCCGCGAGGCGGTCGGGGTGATGGACATGTCGCTCATGGCCAAGTTCCGGGTGACCGGGCCCGATGCCTGCCGGGTGTTGAACCACCTGTCGGCGGCCGATGTCGACACCGAGGTCGGCCGGGTCGTCTACACGCCGTGGTGCAACCCGGCGGGGGGGATGGAGGCCGACCTCACCGTCACCCGCCTCGGCGACGATGAGTACAACGTCATCACCAGCGACGTGATCCAGACCCGGATCCTGTGGATGATCCGCCGGGCCATCCGCCAGCTCCACGCCGACGCTGCAGTCGTCGAGCACACCTCGGGCACGGCGCTGTTCACGGTGCAGGGCCCCAACTCCCGGGCCCTGCTGCAGCGGCTCTCGCCCAACGACTTCTCCAACGAGGCCTTCCCGTACCTGTCGGCCCGGCCGGCCGAGGTGGCCTACGCCCCACTCCTCGCCCTGCGGGTCACCTACCTGGGCGAGTTGGGCTGGGAGCTCCACGTGCCCGCCGACCTGGCGGGGGGCGTGTACGACGCCCTGTTCGCCGTCGGCGCCGACCTCGGGCTGCGGCCGGCGGGGTTGTCGGCGCTGAGCACCCTCCGCATGGAGAAGGGCTACCGGGACTACGGCCACGACATCGACAACACCGACACCCCGCTCGAAGCGGGGCTGGGCTTCACGGTCGGCTGGGACAAGGACGACTTCGTCGGCCGGGACGCGCTGGTCGCCCAGAAGGAGGCCGGCCCTCTCACCAAGCGGCATCTCAGCTTCCTGCTCGAGGATCCCGAGCCGCTGCTGCTCGGCACCGAGCCGGTGTTCCGCGACGGCAGCTGGGTCGGCTACCTCCGGGCCGGGGCGTTCGGCCACACGCTCGGTGGGGCGGTCGGGCTCGGCTCGGTCCATCGCGAGGACGGCGTGACCAAGGAGTGGATCGAGTCCGGCACGTGGGAGATCGACGTGGCCGGCTCCTGTCACCGGGCCCGTCCGAGCCTCGCCCCCCTCTACGACCCCAAGCGAGACCGCATCCTCGCCTGAGCGTTCTGGGTACTGAGGTTTGTTGAGGGCACAAGCCGGAGTACCCAGAACGGTTCAGCTCGCGTTCTGGGTACTGAGGTTTGTTGAGGGCACAAGTGGGAGTACCCAGAACGGACGGGGTCAGGTGAGCTCTGAGAGGGCTTCGAGGAGGCGGTCGACGTCGGTGGCGTCGTTGTAGCGGACGAGGCTGGCCCGGACGGCGCCGCCCCGCTCGGTGAGGCCCAGCGCGGCGATCAGCTCCTGGGCGTAGGCGTCGCCCGACCACACGGCCACCTCCCGGGAGGCCAGGTGGGCGGCCACGGCATCGGGGTGGCGGTCGCCGACGTTGAAGATGGTGGTCGGCGCCCGGTGGTCGGCGGGCGCCGGGGCGTAGAGCTCGATCCCCGGAAGGCCCGACAGCCCCGCTTCGAGGCGCTCGATCAGATCCTGCTCGTGCGTCGTGGGCTCGGGCTCCTCCAGCAGGAACTCGGCCGCGGCCCGCACGCCGGCCAGCGTCTCGAACGACGGCGTGCCGGTCTCCCACCGCCGCGCGCCGGGGTAGTCCGCCGGCCGGACCCGGTACGGCTCGACCGTGGCCAGCAGCTCATCGCTCAGCACGAGCGCGCCCACGTGCGGCCCGAACCACTTGTAGGCCGAGGTCATCAGCGAATCGACGCCCAGCTCGGCGTACGACGTGCGCAGGTGGGGCACCCGGGCGACGGCATCGAGGTGGACCCGGGCCCCAGCGGCGTGGGCCCGCTCGACGACCTGACGGACCGGGGGCACGTACCCGGTGAGGTTCGAGGTCCCGGACACGGCCACCCAGCGGACGCCGCCGGCGTCGAGCAGGCGGTCGAGCTCGGCCAGGTCGAGGGTGCGGTCCGGCGCCAGCGGCCAGAAGACGACCTCGGCGCCGCAGTCCTCGGCCATCGCCATCCAGGTCGAGACGTTGCTGTCGTGGTCGAGCTGGGTGCAGACGATCCGGTCGCCCGGTCCCAGCGTCCGGCCCAGGGCCCGGGTCCAGCCCAGGATCAGGGTCGTCGAGTTGGGTCCGAAGACGATCTCCCCGCCCTGGACGTCGAGCAGCCGGCCGACGGTCGCCCGGGCCCCCTCGATCACGTCGTCGCAGAGGTCGCTGGCGGCGAAGGTCCCGCCGAGGTTGCTGGCGGCGGGGGAGCGCATGAAGTCGGTCATGGCGTCGATGGCGGTGTCGACCATCAGCGTGCCGGCGGCGCCGTCCAGGCGGGCCCAGCCGTCCGACAGCCCGGGGAAGCGTTGGCGGGAGGTCACCCCGGGATCATGGCGCAGCCGCGGGGCCGGTGAGCGCCCTGGCCCGTCCGGCGACCGGGTAGAGCGGTGCCCCGGCCAGCAAGAGGAGGGCCGACACGGCGAAGGCCACACCGATGCCGGGCCCGGTGGCCACGATGCCGAGGGCGACGTCGGCCACGGTCCCGCCGAGCCGGGCGGCGAGGCTCGAGGTCGACAGCACGGTGGTGCGGCGCCCCTCGTCGACCAGACGATGGACCATGCCGTAGTGCACGGCGTTGGCCGCCCCGTGGACGAGGTAGAAGCCGAGGTAGCCCGTCACCAGGCCGACCGGGCCGGCGACCACGGCCATCAGGGCCACCGCGCCGGCCTGGACGAACCGGGTGACGACGCCGGCCCGGGCCGGTGACCCGCACCAGCGCACGAGCGTCCCGGTCGCCGCCGCCCCGGCCCCCGAGATCGACCAGCCGATGGCGGCGGTGACGCCGAGGACGGCCACGCCCTCCTCGGGGTCGCCCAGCACTTCGAACAGGCGCGGGCCGCTCAGGGCCTCGACGCCGACGAGGCCGGCCGACCAGAACACCTCGATCAGCACGAGCGCCCGCAAGCCGGTGCTGGCCCGCACGACGCCCACGCCCTCGCGCACGGCGGTGGGGACGTCGCGCACGGCGTGGCGGGCCGAGCCGCCGTGGCGATCGGGGTCGTCGGTGACCAGCCGGGCGACGGCGACCACGTTCACGACCGTCAGGACGAGGGCCGCCACCATCGGCAGGACGAGCGCATCGATGCCGCCCAGGGGACCGATCGTCACCAGCAGGGCGGCGAGCAGCGCGCCGGCGGAGATGGCCGTGCTCAGCGCGGCGCCGCCGTGGGCGATGCCCCGCTCGATGTCCGCCTCGCGGTCGAGACGCAGGCTCCGGTCGACGAACCACGCCTCGAGCGGCCCGGAGTCCAGGGCCCGGGACACGCCCATGACCGCCCAGGCGGCGGCCAGCACGACGAAGGACTCGGCCGCGATGAACAGGCCGAGGGCCACGGCCTGGATCGCCGCCGACACCAGCAGGACCCGCCGGGGCCCGAGCGTGTCGGCCAGACCACCGGTCGGCAGTTCGAGCAGGAGGACGACGACGCCCTGGAAGGCGGCGGCCACGCCGATCTGGGCCAGGGAGAGCCCCCGGTCCTGCATGAGCACGACGAGGGTGGGGATCGTGCAGCCCACGCCCAGCCACCGCAGGGCGGAGAGGACGAGGAAGCGCCGGCGCAGGTCCTCGGCCGGGCTCATGTGTCGGATCCCCGCGGGAAGGCCTGCAGCAGGAGGCGGACCTCCTCCCTTCCCTGGACCGGCTCTACGTCGGCGGGCGCTCGTTGGGTGACCCTGCGCAGGTAGGGGGTCACCAGGTCGGTGATCTGGTCGAGGAGCGCCTCGAGCTCGTCCGGGGTGACATCGATCAGGTAGTCGCTGGTGCCGCTGACCTCCTGCCACACCGGGTCCGCCTCGGCCCGCCGCTCGAGCCAGCCGTCGATCCACTCCATCGTCCGCCGGGCCGTCCACCCGGCCAGCCACTCCTCGGCGGCCTGGGCGTCAGGGTCCTCGCCGGCCGCGCCCGGACGCCACGACGTCATGTCGTGGGCCGCCCGCCACCACCGCTCGCGACCGCTCCGGGCGTGCTCGGGGTCGTCCTCGACGAAGCCGGCCTCGGCCAGGGCGCGGAGGTGGTAGCTGGTCAGGCCCGAGCTCACGCCGAGGCGCTCGGCCAGGCCGCTGGCCGTGGCCGAGCCGTGGACGCGGAGCGCGCCGACCAGGCGGACCCGGAGCGGGTGGGCCAGCACCCGCAGGTCAGCGGCATCGAGCTGCTTGACGGTCAGTTCAACCTCGTCCCGACTCATGCAAAGGATCTTTGCAAAAGTTCTTTGCAGCGTCAACCGGGGAGGCCGCACTAGCTTCGGTCGATGCATCGAGTCGTGGTCTGGGGGACGGGCAACGTGGGCCGGCCGGCGATCCGGGCGGTAGCCGCGCATCGAGACCTGGAGCTGGTCGGAGCGATCGTGGCCAACCCCGACAAGGTCGGAGCGGATGCCGGCGAGCTGGCCTTCGTCGACCGCCTGGGCGTGGCCGCCACCGACGACACCGAGCGGGCGCTGGCCGACGACGTCGACGCCGTCGTCTACACCGCGACCGGCGACACCCGCCCCGAGGCCGCCCTCGCCGATCTCGAGCAGTGCCTCCGAGCGGGCAAGGACGTGGTGTCCACCTCGTTCTTCCCGCTGCTGCACCCGCCGTCGGCGCCCCGGGCGCTGCTCGACGTGGTCGACGCGGCGTGCCAGGCGGGCGACACCTCGGTCTTCGTCTCGGGCGTCGACCCCGGCTGGGCGCTCGACATCCTCCCGGCGCTGCTCAGCGGGGTCGGCGCGGGCATCACCGAGATCCGGGTCCAGGAGGTCTTCAACTACGCGTTGTACGACCAGCCCGACGTCGTGCGCCAGATCATCGGCTTCGGTGAGTCCATGGACGCCCTGCCCCTCATGCTCCACGACTTCTCGCTCGAGATGGTCTGGGCCCCGATGGTGCGGCTGCTGGCCGATCTCCTGGAGGTCGATCTCGAGGACGTGACCTTCCACGTCGAGCGCCGCCCGCTCGAGCGCACCGTCGAGGTGCCCGGCATGGGCACGTTCGAGGCCGGGACCCAGGGGGCCTTCCGCTTCGAGGTGCGGGGGATCGTTGCCGGTCAGCCCCGCCTCGTGGTCGAGCACATCACCCGCATCGACGACGACTGCGCCCCCGACTGGCAGCAGTCCACCTCGCCCGGGGGTGAGCACCGGGTGCAGCTGAGCGGTCATCCCGACCTCGCCGTCAGCATCCACGGGACCGAGCCGGGCGAGCCCGGTGCGGCGGGTGGGGGCAATGCGTCGGCGGCGAACCGCATCGTCAACGCCATCCCGGCGGTGAGCGAGGCACCGGCGGGTCCGGTGAGCCCGCTCGACCTGCCGCCGATCACGGGCGCGGCGCAGCTCCGCTTCCGCTGAGGAGGCGGCCTGACCGGATGCGGCCAGGGGGGCAGCTCCCCTGGCCGTAGCCTCGTCGGCCTTGCCCCGCCCCGACTCGCTGACCGCCGCCCAGGCCCGCCGCGTCACCCTGGCCGCCCAGGGCTTCACTGAGCGGCGACCGACGGGGCGCATCGACCGGCGCCACATCGCGCAAGGTCTTCGACCGGCTCGGGCTCGTGCAGATCGACTCGGTCAACGTGCTGGTCCGCAGCCACTACCTGCCGTTCTTCTCCCGGCTCGGGCCCTACGACCGGTCCCTCCTCGACCGGTACGCCTACCGGGACCACCGGGCGTTCGAGTACTGGGGCCACGAGGCCTCGCTCGTCAGCAGCGAGCTCCAGCCGCTCCTGCGCTGGCGGATGGGCGAGGAGCACCAGTGGCGCGGCCTCCGGGCCATCGCCGAGGAACAGGCGGAGCTCATCGAGGCCCTCCACGCCCAGGTCCTGGCCGACGGACCGTCGAGCGCCGGCGACCTCGATGCCGTTGAGCGGAAGAAGGGGCCGTGGTGGGGATGGGGCGAGACCAAGCAGGCCCTGGAGCACCTCTTCCACGTGGGCCGGCTCGGAGCGATCCGGCGCGACAGCTTCGAGCGGGCGTACACCGATGCCGCCCTCGTGGTCCCGGAGGCCATCCGGGCGCGTCCGACGCCGACCGAGCGGGACGCCCTCGTGGGGCTGCTCGAGCAGGCGGCCCGGGGCCACGGCGTCGGGACGGCCAAGGACCTGGCCGACTACTTCCGCCTTCCCATCAAGGTCTCGCGGCAGCTGCTCGAGGAGATGGCCGCGGACGGGGTCGTCGACCGGGTCGAGGTCGAGGGCTGGGTGCATCCCACCTACATCCACCCCGACGCCCACCTGCCCCGGTGGGTGCGGGCCCGGGCGCTGGTGTCACCCTTCGACTCGGTCATGTGGGAGCGGGCCCGCGTGGCCCGGGTGTTCGGGTTCGACTACCGCATCGAGATCTACACGCCGAAGCCGAAGCGCCGCTACGGCTACTACGTGCTGCCGTTCCTGCTCGGCGACCGCTACGTCGGCCGGGTCGACCTCAAGGCCGACCGGGCCGGATCGGCCCTCCTCGTCCAAGCGGCCTGGACCGAGGAAGGCGTCGACGACGTCGAGGTGGCCGAGGCCCTGCACGAGGAGCTGCGCCTCATGGCCACCTGGCTCGCACTCGACGACGTCGTGGTCAAGGACCGCGGCGACCTCGCCCCCACCCTCCGCGTGCTCGCCGGCTGATCAGCCGCGCGAACGGAAGGAGCGAGGTCAGAAGCCGGGGAGGCGGACCTCTTCGTCGGCCAGCTCGACGCCCTCGTGGCTCAGGAGCCAGCGCTTGCGGTCGAGGCCGCCGGCGTAGCCGCCGAGGGAGCCGTCGGAGGCGATGACCCGATGGCAGGGGACGACCACGCCGACCGGGTTCTGGCCGTTGGCCGAGCCCACGGCGCGGAAGCCGGTCGGACGGCCGACCCGGCGGGCCAGCTCGGCGTAGCTGATGGTCTCGCCCACGGGGATGGCCCGCAGCTCGGCCCAGACCTCCTGCTGGAAGGGCGTGCCCTTCTCGAAGCGGACGGGGACGTCGTCGAGGGCGGCCAGGTCGCCGTTGAAGTAGCGGCGGACGGCGTCGAGGATGCCGGACGGGTCGTCGGCGGGAGCATCGGACTCGTCGACGAAGTGCAGCGAGACCAGCTCGCCGTCGTCGACCTCGATCTCCACGAGGCCGGTGGGGGTGTCGGTTGCGGCGGTGTGCATGGGTCCTTTGTACGCCCCCCGGTGGCTCAGTTCTCGCCGGATCCGGACGTCTCCGGCCAGCCCCCGTAGGGCACGGTCAGCGCCTCGAGGAGGTGACCGGACGGGTCGAGGAAGTACACGCCCCGACCGCCGTCGTCGTGGTTGATCTCGCCGGGCTGATGCTGGTGCGGGTCGGCCCAGTGGTCGAGTCCGCGGTCCAGGATCCGGCCGTAGACGGCGTCGAACTCCTCCTCGCTGACGAGGAAGGCGTAGTGCTGCGGCGGGATCTCGACGTCGCCCCAGTCCATGAAGTCGAGCGAGGCGCCGTTGGCGAGCTTCACGTCCATGAAGGGGCCGTAGGGGACCGGGTCGGCGAGGCCGAACATCTCGACGAGGAAGCGGGCCGACGACCTCCTTGTCCGTCGCGCCCACGATGGTGTGGTTCAGCTGAACGGTCATGGCCCCAGTCTGCCGTCGGCGGGGCTCAGCCGCAGAGGTCCCAGGCCTCGGTCAGCCAGTCGAGCACCTGCTGGTCGACGTCGTCCGGCCTCCGCAGCGGGACGGAGAACGACGTGCGGTCACCGTCCATCTTCGTCCGGCGCGAGAAGCGGGCATGGTCCCGCCCCGAGGGCAGCACCATCGCCAGCCCGAGGTGGTCGGCCCGCGGCCGCAGCTCGGCCAGGTTGCGCCGGCGCTTGTAGAAGATGCCGACGGCGACGGCCTCGACCCGCACGTCGCCCAGCTGGTCGAGGTGCTCGACGATGCGGTCATGGATGGCCCGGTGCTCCGGCGGCTCATCGGCGAACCACTCGTCCACCGAGGTCCCCGGGATGCACAGGTGCGACTGGCCCTTGCGGCCGAACGTGCGCTCGCAGTTCGGACAGGTCCAGACCACGACGGCATCATGGCGCGGTGCGCTATGTCGGGCTCCTCCGGGCGGTGAACGTGGGCAAGCGGCAGGTGGCCATGGGCCGGCTGCGCACGCTGCTCGAGGAGCTCGGCCACGACGAGGTCCAGACCGTCCTCCAGAGCGGAAACGTCGTGTTCGCCGCCCCTCGCACCTCGGCGACCAAGCTCGAACAGGCCCTGGCGAAGGCCATCGAGGCCGAGTTCGGCTTCCCGGTCCCGGTGCTGGTCCGCACCGGCGCCCAGCTCGCCAAGGTCATCGACGCCAATCCGTTCCCGGCGGAAGCGAAGCGGGAGCCGAAGTACCTCCAGGTCGCCTTCGCCTCGGCGAAGGTCCCGGCGGGGGCGTTCGCCGAGCTCGATCGCAGCAGGTTCGCGCCCGACGACCTCCGAGTGGGGACCAACGAGGTCTACCTCTGGTTCCCGAACGGTTCGGGGCGGTCGAAGCTGAGCCTCGACGTCCCCGGCGTGCGCCACATCGACTTCACCGCCCGCAACTGGAACACGGTCCTGAAGCTGCGCGACCTAGCGTCCGAACCATGAGCCTCGACTCCGTCGCCCCCGCCTTCGTCACCATGGCCCACCGGATCGTGTGGTGCACCGTCGCCACCGTCGACGGCCAGGGCCGCCCCCGGACCCGCATCCTCCACCCGATCTGGGAGTGGGACGGATCCGACCTCACCGGTTGGATCGCCACCTCGCCGAACTCGCCCAAGGCCCGCCACCTGGCCGAGCACCCCGAGATCTCGCTGACGTACTGGGACCCCACCCACGACACGGCCACGGCCGAGTGCACGACCACCTGGGACGACACCCCGGAGCTGGTGGCCGAGGGCTGGCGCCGCTTCGCCGAGGGCCCGGCCCCGGTCGGCTACGACCCGTCGATCATCCCCCAGTGGGACGACCCGACCTCGCCCGAGTTCGGCATCCTCCACCTGCACCCGCACGCCCTGCGGGTCATGCCGGGCAGCCTCATGATGAAGGGCCAGGGCGAGCTCCTGACCTGGCGGGCGTGACGCCACCCGTGGGGGAGGGGAGGGGATGACCGAGCTGCAGGAGCGTTGGGACCGCTTGGCCCGGTTCCTGGCCCCCGCCCTCGGCGCCGAGGGCGAGGTCGAGATCAGCGACGGCGGCGTGCCCGACGGCATCGGGTACTCGGCCGAGACCCTGATCTTCACCGCCGCCTACACGACCGCCAGCGGCCCGGTCCGCCGGAAGCTGGTGCTGCGCGGGGAGACCCCCGAGCCGGCCGTGTACCCGGCCCAGGTCGAGGGCATCGACGTGGAGATCGCCATCCAGCACCGGATCATGTCGGCGCTGGCGGCCCACAGCGAGCTCCCGGTGGCGTCGATCCTCGCCGCCGACCTGACCGACGAGGGCATCGGCTCGCCCTTCTTCGTCATGGAGTTCGTCGAGGGCGTGGTCCCGCCGGTCGACCCGCCGTACCCCGCGGCCGGCGTCTTCGCCGACGCCGCCCCGGACGATCGGCGGCGCATGGTGGCCGACGGGCTCCGGGTGCTGGCTGAGGTCCACGCCGTCGACTGGCGGGCCGCCGGGCTGGACTGGTTGGTGCCGGCCGGGGTCGAGCCCACGCTCCACCGCCAGCTGGAGCTCTGGGCGGCGTACGCCGAGCGGGAGCTGGCCGGGCGCCACCACCCCGACATGGCCCGCGCCCTCGACCGGTTGCGAGACGAGCTGCCCGAGCCCTCCGCCCCCGCCCTGTGCTGGGGCGACCCCCGGCCCGGCAACATCATCTGGGACGACTACGCCTGCGCCAGCGTGACCGACTGGGAGGCGGCAGCCATCGCCCCCGCCGAGCTGGACCTGGGCTGGTGGCTCATGTTCGACCGGTCCTGCCACGAGGTCCCCGGCCTCGACCGGCTCGACGGCGAGCCCAACCGGGAGGAGCAGCGGGACCTGTACTCGGCCGCCGCCGGCCGGGACGTGGGCGACACCGCGGTCTACGAGCTGCTCGCGGCCTACCGCTACAGCGCGATCGTGGTGCGGGTCATGAACCGCTGGGTCGACCGGGGCGTGTTCCCCGCCGACCACACCATCTGGCTGGAGAACCCCGCGGCCGAAGCGCTGCACCAGCTGCTCGAGAGCTGATGGCGGTCCGGGCCCCGCTGGGCGACGAGCTGCCGCTCCTCCAGGCCATCGGCGTCGATGCCGGCCGCCGCTTCGCCGAGGCGGGCTTCCCCGACGTGGCGGAAGACCCGCCCCTCGACCTGGCCGCGCTCGAGGCCTGGCGCCGGGCCGGGCGGGCCTGGGTCAGCACCGACCGCGAGGGTCACCCGGTCGGCTTCGTCGTGGTCGACCTGCTCGACGGGTGCGCCCACGTGGAAGAGGTGTCGGTGCGGGCCGACGAGCAGGGGAAGGGTCACGGCATGGCCCTGCTCCGGCAGGTCGAGCAGTGGGCCGCCCGCAAGGGCCTTCCCGCCGTGACCCTCACCACGTTCGCCGAAGTCCCCTTCAACCGCCCGTGGTACGAGCGGCGCGGCTACCGGGTCCTGGCCGACGACGAGATCCCGCCCGAGCTCCTCCAGCGCCAGGCCGACGAGGCCGCCGCCGGCCTCGACCCCACCCAGCGCGTCGCCATGCGCAAGGACCTCCGGAGTGGTCAGTCGACCGGCGGCCAGCAGTAGCGGTAGGGGTTGGGGCGCCGTCCGTCGAGCGCCTGCTCGATGTCGTCGATCTTGTCTGCGAGGTGGCCGGCTGCTCGCAGGAGCGGGTTGGAGAGGCCGTCCGCCGAGCTGTCCGAGGTGACCAGCTCCCGGGCTCCGGTCCCTCGCTCCAGGTGGGCCTGCAGGACCTGCTCCTGGTACGCCGCCCATCGGGTGCGGCCCTCGACGTAGGCCGGCGTGTCCCGGTAGGTGATCACCACGTAGTGGGCGCCGTGGAGGCGCATGCGGTCCTTGCCGTCGGCGCAGGGCTGCTTGGGCCCCGTGTTCGTCGAGCCGGCGGGACCGAGCCGGCCGGACAGCTCCTCCGGGTGGTTGCGCGTCACCTGAGCGCCGTAGCAGTCGGAAGGGGCGATGCCGACGACCTGCAGGTACATGACCAGCAGCTCCTGTGGCGTCCCCGGCAGGTACGGGAAGGGCGAGGGCACCGGGACGGGGTCCTGGTTGCGCTGGTGGACCGCCTGGCGGATCGCCACGGCGTTGAGCACCTCGGTGTGCACACCGGTGAGAGCGTCCGGACCGAGCGGCAGCGGCGCGGCGGCCGCCATCGCCTCGACCACACCGGCACCGAGGCCGGCCGGGTGCAGGACGTGCACGCCCACGATCTGCGGGACGATCGGATCGAGGTCCTCGGACCGATCCCAGGTCCGGTGGATGAAGTTGCCGTGGCGGGCGATGCCGAGGCACTGCTCGGGACCGATGCCCGCTTGGACGCAGTACGCCGCGGCCAGGTCCTCGTCGAGCACCGAAGGCTCACCGATGCGTCGGGCCACCCACTGCGCCGGGGCCGGGAACCAGGCGTCGACCACCTCGGTGCTGTCCGCGCCGCTCTCGGCGCCCACGAGGTGCACGATGTCCCACTCGACGACCCGCCCCTTCTCCGAGTGCACGGTGAGGGCCTGGCTGATGCGGTCGGGGACCCGGTACACCCCGAAGACCCGCTCGGGGTGCGCCGACAGGCCGGTCCGCTGGAGGTGGGCGACGAGCTCCTCCATCTGGGACTTGCCCCGGGTGGCGATCCGGCTGATGGCGACCTGCGGCGCCGACGGACCGAAGTAGGGCTGGCGCGCCGCGGTGCGGGCCGCCAGCTGGTCGGCCTGCACCTGGGCCCGCAGCGCCGGGTCGGTGATCTCGTCGACCTTGCCGCTCGCCATCGTGTCCTTCACCACGTCGCCGAACTGGCTGAAGCTCTGCTTGAAGGCCTGCTTGAGCACCGAGCCCGAGCCGCCCGCCTGCATCTGCCGGGCGATGGCGTCGGGGCTCATCCCGTCGTCCGGCTTCGGGCCGTGGACATAGTCACCGGCCGGGCCGTCGAGGACACGGGCCTGGTCACCGATGGCCCGGGCCTCCTCGAAGGACGCCTGGCTCTCGGCTTGGGCCTCGGCCACCTTGGCCATCTGCGCGTCGTACGCGGCGCGCTGCTCGGGCGTCAGGCTGGCCAGCGCGGCTTCCGTCTGCTCCGGGTCGGGCCCGCTCAGCGACGACTCGATCCCCTGCTTGATGCTCTTGAACAGTCCCATCCCACGCTCCGGTCGCCCTACGGTCGTCGGGGACCATGACAGCATGAACGAGCGCTCTGCGCACCCGACCTTCGCCGAGGCCCTCGAGGCGTACGTCGCCCGGTCGCCGGACGAGGCCACCGACCTCGCCCGGGCCCGGGCCCTGCTGGCCGGCGGTGACGCCTGGAGCCGGACGCGGCCGTTGCACATGACCGGCTCGGCCCTCGTCGTGCACCCGCCCACCCGCCGGATCCTGCTGCGGTGGCACGACCGTCTCGGCGGGTGGTTCCAGGTGGGTGGCCACGCCGATCCCGGTGAGATCGACCCGTTCGTCACCGCGGTCCGCGAGGGCCGGGAGGAGACCGGTCTCGACGACCTCGTCGCCTGGCCGGGGCCCGAACCGGTGATCGAGCACCTCGTGACGGTGCCCGTGCCAGCCGCCAAGGGTGAGCCCGACCACGAGCACCTCGACGTCCGGTACCTCCTGGCCACCGCCGCGCCCGAGGCCATTCGCCCCGAGAACCCGACGGCGAAGCTGCGGTGGCTCGACGTCGACGAGTCGCTCACGTTCGTGCCGGAGGAGAACCTTCGGGTGCTCCTCCGTCGGGCGGCGGATCGCCTGAACGCGCCCGCCTGAGCCGCCAGCGCTGCCGAAAGGAACCCCCAGTTCCAGCTGCCCTGACCGGGCCGCGGGAGCGTCAGGCCGCGACCCGCTCCTTGGCTGCGTCGTAGGTCAGCCACGTGCCGGCGTCGTAGTCGTAGAGCTTGCACTGCCGGCTGTTGGCCATGAAGTCGCGGAAGCGCAGCGGCTCGTCGTGCACGGTCTCGGGGTACGCCGCCTTGATGGCGTCGGCGGCCAGCTCGAGGTTGTACATCGGGATGCGCATGTCCACGTGGTGGGGGATGTGGACCATGATCCAGTGGAAGAAGAAGTTCATCCCGGGGCGCACCCGCAGGATCGTGGTGCCCTCCATCTGGGCCTTGAACTTCGTCCACTCCCGGCGCTTCCACCAGCGGATGTCGGGGGCCACGTGGTGCACGTGGACCACCGACCCGATCATGAACGAGAAAGCCAGGAACGGGATCACCAGCACCCGGGTGATGAGCCACGCCGTACCGAGCACCGTGCCGGTCTGGTTCCAACCGATGAGGCCGAGGGCGAGGCTCGCCGTGGCGATGAAGGCGTAGACCACGACCCGGTCGCGACGGATGGCCTTGCGCCACCGGGCGGGGGGCTCGCCGGTCATCATCTTCGACATCCAGACCTCGCGGATGTAGTACGCCCCGGCCCCGGCCCACGACCACTCGATGCGGTGGCGGAGCTTGCCCAGCGGGCCCATGGCGGCGTACTCCTCGGGCGTGTACGGGTGCCAGACGAAGTCGTAGCCCTGGCGCACGGTGTAGTTGTGGTGGACCCGGTTGTGGCCGAGGATCCAGCCCTCGTACACGTGCCAGGACGGGAGCATGGCGATGTGGCCGACGACCGAGTTGAGCCGCTTGCTCTTGAACAGGGCGCCATGGGCGCTGTCGTGGGCGACCACGAACAGGGCGGTGACGGCCAGCGCGGCCAGGACCTCGAGGCCGAGGATGGCGAGCGGGTTGCTGAACACGATCAGGCCCCAGACGACGAGGCCGTAGAAGACGAGGTCGCGGCCGAAGTAGGCCAGTCCCTTCCACGTCGGGTTGTCGTAGGCGGCCTCGGGGATGATGTCGATCACCGGCTTGAGCGACCCGTTGGCGGGCGCCTCGGTGGTGGTCGGGGTGTCGGGCCGATCGGTGAGGGTGGCGGTCACGGAAGGCACTCTACCGACCGGTCGGTAGAGAGGGGGAATTCTTGAGGGGAGTAAGTTCTCGGGCCGTGCCCCACGCCCTGAACGACGATGTCGAGCTGTACTACGAGACCTTCGGTTTCGACGCCGATCCGGCGCTGCTGATGGTCAACGGCCTGGGCAGCCAGTGCATCAACTTCCGGTCCGAGTGGTGCGAGCGGTTCGCCGCGGTCGGGTTCTTCGTCATCCGCTTCGACAACCGCGACGTGGGGTTGTCGACGTGGTTCGACGAGCGGGCGATCGACCCGTCCGCGGCGGCCTACACCCTGTCGGACATGGCCGACGACGCCGTGGCCGTCCTCGATGCCGTGGGCGTCGACCGGGCCCACGTCATCGGGTTCTCGATGGGCGGGATGATCGTGCAGACCCTGGCCATCGAGCAGCCCGACCGGCTGCTCTCCATGACCTCGGTCATGTCGTCGACGGGGGATCCCGACGTCGGCAACCCGACCGCGGAGGCCCTCGCCCTCATCACGGCGCCCGCGCCGGCCACGCGCGAGGAGTACATCCAGCGCCAGTTCGAGGCCATACGCACCTGGGGCTCACCGGCGGCCTACGACGAGGACCGGTTGCGGGCCGTCCACGGCGAGGCCTACGACCGGGCGTTCCACCCGGCCGGCCAGAACCGGCAGATGCTCGCGCTCATGACCGCCCCGAGCCGGACCGAGGCGCTCGGTCGGGTCACCGTGCCGACCCTGGTGATCCACGGCGACCAGGACCACCTGGTCGACCTCTCGGGTGGGCGCCGTACGGCGGAGGCGGTGCCGGGAGCCCGCTTCGAGGTCATCGAGGGGATGGGCCACGACTACCCCCCGCTGGTGTGGGACCCGATCGTCGCCCTCGTCGCCGAGCACGCGGGGCTGCGGTCCTCCAGTCACTCGTAGCGGACGAGCTCGGCGGCCGACCGGCCCGCCAGGCCGAGGGTGGCCAGGGCCGCTGCTCCTGCGGCGAGCACGGCCGAGCCGAGGACGACCCCGACGGCCACGAGCACCGAGGGCGACGAACCGAATCCGGGCCCGATCCCGATGCCGGCCGTGAGCGTGTCGGCCAGGGCGCGGTTGGCCAGCCAACCGATCGGCAGGGCGACCGCAGCCGCGGCCAGGCCGAGTACGGCCCCACCGGTGGCCGACTGGCCCACGAGCTGGGCTGACGTGCACCCCACGGTGCGCAGGACCCCGAGCGCCCGCGCCCGTTCCCGGGTGGCGGCGAGGGTCATGGCGACCAGGTTGGCGAGGGCGACGAGGGCCAGGAGCGCGGCCATCGCCACCATCGCGGCCCGGGCGGGGCTGAGGCCGTCCACCTCGAGCGCGTCCACGGATGCGGTGTCGCCGAGCGCCACGGCCAGCGTGTCGGCCAGCTGGTCCGGATCGACGCCGTCGGCGGCCACGACCCGCCACGTCGGCCGCGCGTCGCCTCCAGGGTCGGTGACGGCGTCGTCTCGCAGCTGGACCATCTTCCCGGAGTCGGCCGTGTCGCTGTACCAGCCCACGATGCGCACCTCGGCTTCGTCGTCGTCGACGTCGACCGTCATGGTGTCGCCGACCTCGTAGCCGGTCTCCTGGAGGAACCCGTAGCCGACGATCGCTTCGTCGGCCGTCTGCAGCGGGCTGCCCTCCTGGATCACGTAGGCGGCCGCGTCCGGGTCGCCGCCCATCAGCCGCACGGTGTAGCCGACGTCGTCGACCGTGCCGCTGACCTCGCGCTCGGTGAACCACGCACCGGCTTCGGGGGTGTCGGCCAGAGCGGCCTCGATCTCGGCGCGGCTCGCCGTCCGGGCCTCGACGGCCACGTCCCAGGGATTGCCGGTCACCGCCGGGTCGGCATCGACGTCGTCGAAGGTGGCCAGGAAGCCGGCGGCGATCAGGGCCCCGACGCCGGCCACGGCCAGCGCTCCTCCGGCGAGCACGGCCCGTCCCCGCCGGCTGAAGGTGCGGCGCAACCCTGCCTGCGTCGACGTCCCGGCGCCCAGGCGGCGGGCGAGGGCCGCCAGACCGCGGCCACCGGAGGCCGACGGGGCCGCGTCGCGGAGGCCCTCGGTGACCGGGCGGCGGCTCGACTGCCACGCCGGGAACGCCACGCTCAGGCTGAGCAGGATCCCCACGAGGAGGGCGGCGGCGACCAGGGCGGACAGGTCCAGCCCGCCCGCGTCGCCGTCGAGGACGCCGTCGAGGCCGGCTTGGAACGCCGGGGCCAGGACGAGCCCGAACGCCCAGCCCACCAGCACACCCACCGCGCCGATCAGGAGGTGCTCGAGCCAGGTGGCGGCGAACAGTTGGCGCGGGGTGACGCCGGTGGCCTTGAGCAGGGCCAGGGAGCGACGCCGGGCCAGCATCCGGGCGGTGGTCGCTCCCGCGACCACGAACGCCGCGGCGATGAGCAGGACGGCGCCGAACCCGCCGACGAGGCTGGAGAACACCGTGCCCATGATCAGGATGTCGGAGCGGGTGTCGGGCCAGATGTTGCCGCCCTGCAGGCCCAGCCCGGGATCGGCGAGCAGGCGACCGCCGACCTCGGGCGCCGCCTCGGGATCCACCAGGCGATAGGCGGCGACCGAGGTGTCGGCCTGGCCGTCCCCGCCCAGGGCGCTCAGGGCCTCGGGCCGTCCGAAGATCCGCAGGGGATCGCAGTTCGGCCAGAAGCAGTCACTCAGCTCGATGGCGGTGCCGACGACGGTCAGGTCGTTCGATCCCGTCGGCCCGGTCACCGTCAAGGTGTCGCCGATCGCGGTGATCCCCGTGGCCTCGATCGACCGCTCGACGACGATCTCGTCGACGGCCCCCGGCGTCGGCCAGCGCCCATCGACGAGGCGCGGCGCGCCGACGGGTGACAGGGCCTCGGGGTCGACACCGGCGAGCTCGACGTCCACGGGCCGATCGTCGACGTCGGTCTTCAGGTCGGACAGGACCGGCACCGGCGTGCCGGCCACCGCCACGGCGTCGTCGGTGCCGGCCTCCTCGAGGGCGGCGGGGGGGCCGTAGAGGACGAGATCGGGGTGGTTGGCGTCCTCGTAGGCCTGGTCCGCCAGGTCGGCGGCCGAGGTCTGCGCGGCGAGGCCGGCCACCACGGCGGTGGCGGCGACGGCACACACGAGGACGAGCGCGAGGACCTGACCGCGGGACCGGCGACGGAGGCCGGCGAACGCGAGGCGCAGGGTGACCGTCATCACGCCTCCAGAGGGAGGAGCGCGGCCAGCGGCGAGCCACCGCTGGGAGCCAGCGCCCGCTCGTCCGTGAAGCTGCCGTCCTGCATGAGCAGCACCCGGTCGGCGGCCGCGGCCACCCGGTGGTCGTGGGTGACCATGACGATGGTCTGACCCCGTTCGTGGGCGGCGCGCAGGAGGCCGAGGACCGTTCTCGCCGATTCGGTGTCGAGGGCGCCGGTCGGTTCGTCCGCCAGGAGCAGGTCCGGCTCGTTGACCAGCGCCCGGGCCAGCGCCACCCGCTGCTGCTCGCCGCCGGAGAGCTCGGACACGGCGGCCCGGCGCACGGCCCCCAGTCCGAGCTCGGCGAACAGGTCATCGGCTCGGCGCCGGGCCTCGCGCCGTCCGACGCCGGCCAGCTGGGCGGCGATCTCCACGTTCTCGCCGGCGTCGAGGTCGGGGACCAGGTTGTAGAGCTGGAAGACGTAGCCCACATGCGTCCGGCGGAGCACCGCTCGTTCGGACTCGGAGCGGTCGTCGATCCGGCGCCCGGCCAACGAGATCGTGCCCTCGTCGGGGACGTCGAGGCCGCCGAGCAGGTGCAGCAGGGTGGACTTGCCGCAGCCACTCGGGCCCATGATCGCCACCCACTCGCCGGCGGCGACCGTGAGGTCCACGCCGCGGACGGCGGCGACCCGTCGAGGGCCGGTGGTGAAGGAGCGCTGCACGCCCTCGGCGCGCAACAGGACGGGATCGGTGGTCATCGGTCAGCTCCTGAGGAGGCTTGGAGGGGGGACGGGAGAGGGCCGGTGCGCAGGACCTCGTCGCAGTGGTCGAGCCAGCGCAGTTCGGCTTCGAGGTGCAGGGCGGTGCCCTCGGCCAGGAGGTCGGCGATGGGATCGCCGGCCCGGTCGATCAGGGCGTGGTCGAGGTCGCGGAGGGCCTGGAGGCAGCGCTGCCGGTGCTCCGCGAGCAGGCTCGAGGCATCGGTGCCGGCCAGGGCGGTGCCGACCAGCTTGAGCAGCAGGTCGGACTTGGGCAGCGGCACGTCCGCGGGCTCGGCCAGCCACTGCCCGAGCGCTTCGCGGCCCGCGGCGGTGAGCTCGTAGTCCTTGCGGTCGGGTCGGCCCGCTTGGGCGACCACCTCCTGGACGACGAGGCCCTCGCGGGCGAGGCGACCGAGGGTGACGTAGATCTGGCCGATGTTGACCGGGCCCCACACGGCGGCGAACAGGGCGTCGTAGCGCCGCTTCAGCTCGTAGCCGTGCGTGCGGCCGGACGCCAGGAGGGCGAGGAAGACGTGCTTCATGCCTGCGGCCCCAGCTGCATAGCTGTTATATATACACGTTAGGTAGTGCTCGTCAAGGCCCGGTTCCGGCCAATGCCAGGTGGCGCGCGAAGCTGACGCGATGCGCTTCGACGTCGCGCCCGAGCCCATCGACGAGGACGACGAGGCCATCCGCGCCGCCCTGGACGGGGCCGACGTCATCGCCCTCCTCGTGGCCGTGGCCCAGCTGACCGGGGAGTACGACCTCTTGGCGGAGGACCTCCGGCCGGACCAGAGCCGCAAGATCGAGCCCGACGCCGGCTACTCCCCCGAGCAGATGGCGCGGGGACGCCAGCTCGCCGCCGCCGCCCTGGGTCGCTACCGGGATGCCGGCTCGGTGCCCGCCCCGGCGCCCACCGGCGACGACCTGCGGACGCTGATCCACTTCCTGGTCGGCGACGACACCGACGAGTACCTGGCCATGCTCACCGAGGAGCTGGCCCTCGAGGGCGACCTCCGGGCGCCGGCCTGGCAGAAGGACGACATCGCCCCCGAGCGGGAGTTCCGGGTCGCGATCATCGGTGCGGGCATGTCGGGGATCGCCGCCGCCCACCGGCTGGGCCAGGCCGGGGTGCCGTACACGATCTTCGAGAAGAACGAGGACGCCGGCGGCACCTGGTACGAGAACGTGTACCCGGGCTGCCGGGTCGACGTCCCCAACCACGTGTACAGCTACTCGTTCGCCCAGACCGGCGACTGGCCGCAGTACTACTCCACCCAGGACGTCCTGCTCGACTACTTCACCACCTGCCTCGATCGCTTCGACCTGCGCCGCCACGTGCGCTTCGGGACCGAGGTCTCGGGCGCCACCTGGGACGAGGGCGCCCAGTCCTGGACGCTGCACCTGCACGACGGGTCAGCGGCGCGCGACGAGGCCGGGTACCACGCCGTGGTGAGCGCGGTGGGCCAGCTCAACCGGCCCCACTGGCCCGAGATCGCGGGGCGGGACCGGTTCGCCGGCGAGTCGTTCCACTCCGCGGAGTGGGAGCACGGCCTCGACCTCACCGGCAAGCGGGTGGCGATCATCGGCACCGGGGCCAGCGCGGCCCAGTTCATCCCCACCGTCGCCGAGCAGGCCGCCGAGCTGGTGGTGTTCCAGCGCACCGCGCCCTGGCTCATCCCGACGCCCAACTACCACGACGATCTCGAGCGCGGCGTGCGCTGGGTGCTCGAGCACGTCCCCGGCTACGCCCGCTGGGACCGGCTGTGGCTCTTCTGGCGGTCGCTGGAGGGGCTGGGGCCGATGGCCGTGGTCGACCCCGAGTGGGAGGGCGGCGAGGCGTCGGTCAGCCTGCCCAACGACCTCATCCGCCAGCTCCTGACCGCCTACCTGCAGCTCGAGTTCACCGATCCCGAGCTGCTGGCCAAGGTGCTGCCGGACTACCCCCCGCTGTCGAAGCGCTTCGTCCGGGACAACGGCATCTGGGCCCGCACGTTCACCAGGGAGAACGTCGACCTCGTGACGACCGACATCGCCGAGATCACCGAGAAGGGCGTGCGGACCGCCGACGGGGTCGAGCACCTGGCCGACGTGATCGTCTACGGGACCGGCTTCCACGCCTCGAAGTTCCTGACCCCGATGCAGCTCACCGGCGTCGGTGGGGTGGACCTGCACGAGCACTGGGACGGCGAGGCCCGGGCCTACCTCGGCCTCACCGTGCCCCACTTCCCGAACCTGTTCCTGATGTACGGCCCGAACACGAACATCGTCGTCAACGGCAGCATCATCTACTTCTCCGAGTGCGAGGCGCACTACATCACCGAGAGCGTCCGCCTCCTGCTCGAGCAGGAGAAGGCCTCCATGGACGTCCGCCCCGAGGTCCACGACGCCTACAACGCGACCGTCGACGCCACCAACCGCCAGATGGCGTGGGGCCACTCCAAGGTGAGCTCCTGGTACAAGAACGCCTCGGGCCGGGTGGCGCAGAACTGGCCCTTCCCGCTCCTCGAGTTCTGGAAGCGCACCCGCACCCCCGAACCCGACGACTACATCCTCCGCTGATCTCGGATCCTCACGCGGGATGGCGGACCGCGAGGCGGAGGCGGCGGACGTCGATGGGCACGCCGGTGCGTTCGTCGACCACGAGGGGCACGATCTCCTCGCCGGTCTCCTTGTCGACGAGCTGCAGGGCGGGATCGTCGTCGGTCCACTGCCAGTCCATGCCCCAGCGCCACATGGCGGCGAGCACCCGGTAGAACTCCCGGCCCTTGTCGGTCAGGCGGTACTCCCACCGCGGCGGGCGCTCCTCGTACTGGCGCTTCTCGAGCAGGCCCTCGTCGACCAGGCGGGTGAGGCGCTGCGTGAGGACCGGGCGGGGTATGCCCAGCGCCTCGACGAACTCGTCGAACCGGCGGCGGCCGTAGAAGCACTCGCGGAGCACGATGGGCGTCCACCAGTCGCCCATGAGGTCGGTGACCCGGGCGATGGGGCAGGGCCAGTCGTCGAAGCGGGTGCGGCGCATCAGCCGCCGACCTGGTCGGCGTGCTCGCGGGCCTCCGCGACCGTGACGCCGGCCCGTCCGACCAGCCAGCAGGCGATCGGCGCCGCGGTCCGCTCCGAGGCGTGGGCGGCCACGCCGGCGAGGTCGAGCAGGGCGTCCACCGTGGCCTCGTCGGGGGGGTCGACACCGAGGCGCCGGGCGAAGTCGGCGACCCACTGATCGCCGGTCACGCCGGTACCGGCTGGGGCTCGAGGCGCTCGATGCGGGCGGGGACGTGCTTGTGGTGGGGGGTGCCCGCCAGCCAGTCCCGGTCCTCGGTGGCGGTGAGCTCGTTGGGGGCCACCCCCACGCTGTCGCCCGCCTCGCCGACACCGAAGCCGTTGGGCAGCGAGACGTGGCCGGGCTGGAGCGTGTCGGTGACCTCGACCACCGCGACGGCCGTGCCCCGTTTGGTGGTCACCCGGGCGGCCTCGCCGTCGGCGATGCCCAGGGCGTCGGCGTCGACGGGGGAGAGGCGGAGTGCACCGCTGAGGTCCTTCTTGCGCCACCCCGGGTCCCGGAAGATGGTGTTGGCGGTCGACGACCGCCGCTCGCCGGCGGAGAGCACGAACGGGTAGGCCGGGTCCTTCGGTCCGGCGACCTCGTCGTGCAGCGTGCGCAGCTCGGCCAGGAGCTCGCCGACGACGAGGTCGACCTTGCCGTCGGGCGTGTCCATCCGGCGCCAGGTGTCCTCGTACTCGTCGATGCTGAACATGACCCCCGAGGGGCTGGACACCACGGCGTCGAAGAGGGCGTCGCCGTCGGCGAAGCCGGCCCGTTGCACCGACTGCGGGTAGGCCAGCATCGTCGTCTGGGCCAGGCCCCAGACGGCGGCTGTCGCCGCCCGGCCCTCACCGAGGGTCGGGCCGAGCGTCTCGTAGAGCACGATCGGGGCGAAGGCACCCAGGTGGGGGCGCTCGCCGTTGATGCGGAGGAAGGCGTCGAGGAAGGCTCCCCGTCCCCCCTCGGCGGCCGCCCGGAGCTCGTCGAGGGCGTCGGCGTCGCCGTCGAGCGCCCCACTCGCTCGCACCAGGCGGGCGTGGATCTCGGCCTCGGGCGAGGGTGCCCTCCAGCGGCTCGAGCAGTGGCGGCCGGAGGTGGAAGGCGTTGCGCGGGAACTCGAGGGTGAAGAAGGTCGCTTCCCACTTCTCGTACTGCGAGGCGCCGGGCAGGACGTAGTCGGCGCAGCGGCCGGTCTCGGTCAGGGCGACGTCGATGACCACGACGACCTCGAGCGCGTCCAGCGCCTCTCGGAAGCGGGCCGAGTCGGGCAGGGAGTGGGCGGGGTTGCCGGACTCGACGATCAACGCCCGGAAGCGGTCGGGGTGGTCGGTGAGGATCTCGTCGGGCAGCACGGCGGCGGGGATGAGGCCGGTGATGATGCGCTCGCCGGTCACCGGGCTGGTGCGGCTCTGCCCTCCGCCCCCTCCGCCGCCGAGGCTGGCGAACTTGGTGTGGATGTTCATGCCGCCCGGGATCCCGAAGTTGCCGGTGACCAGGTAGACGAGCTTCTCGAGGTACGAGGAGAGCGTCGAGTGGGGTGCCTGCTGGATGCCGAGGTCCTCGAAGATGGACACCCCGCCCTTGGCCCCGGCGATGAGGCGGGCGGCGGCCCGCACGTCGTCCTCGGCCACGCCGGCCCGCTCGCACCAGTCGGCGACAGGGATGCGGGCCAGCTCGGCGACCAGCTCGTCCCGACCGGTGGCGTGCTCGGCCAGCCAGCGCTCGGCCAGCAGTCCCTCCTCGACGAAGACGGCGAGGATGGCGCCGAGGCACCAGGCGTCCCCGCCCGGACGGACCTGGAGGTGCAGGTCGGCCAGCTCCGCGGTCTCCGAACGGCGCGGGTCGATCACGATCATCGAGCGCTCGGGGTCGTTGGCCACGGCCTTGAGCACGGTCCGGGCCCGGGGGAAGCCGTGGGACTGCCACGGGTTCTTGCCCACGAACACCAGGACCTCGGCCTCCTCCCAGTCGCCGGTGGTGTGACACCGGGACCGCCCGAACAGCTGGCCGTCGACCCAGAACTCGCCGGTCTTCTCCTGGGCCAGGGCGTTGGACGTGTACGTGGAGCCGAACGCCGCCCGGGTGGCCCGGCCGTAGGCCCCGCCCAGGTGGTTCCCCTGGCCGCCGCCGCCGTAGTACAGGATCGACTCGCCGCCGTGCGCCGCTCGGACGTCGTTCAGACGGGCGGCGATCTCGGCGATGGCCGTGTCCCAGTCGATCTCCTCGAAGCTGCCGTCGTCGCGCCGGCGCAGAGGGCTGGTCAGCCGGTGCCGCCCGTTCTGGTAGTGGTCCAGCCGGAGCGCCTTCTCGCAGGTGTACCCGGCGCTGGTGGGGTGGGCCTTGTCCCCCCGCACCCGCTCGAAGGTCCGGCCGTCGTCACCACCGAGGCGCACCTCGATGCCGCAGTTGACCGAGCAGAGGATGCAGGCGCTCTGGTGCCACTCGCTCACGGGGGTTGCCTCCTGTAGTGAGTTCAACAAACGAACTTAATCGACGGCTCGAGGCTCGGCAAGGCCGGCCGGTGGCAGACTCCGCCGGTGGCCCCGGAGACCCGCACGATCCCCCGGTTCTTCCGGGACACGGTCGAATCGGCCGCCGACCGCACCTGGCTGGTGACTCCGGACCTCGAGCTGACCTACGGCGAGGCCCTCGGCCGCATCGAGCAGGCCGCCACCGCGCTGCGGACGGCCGGGATCCGGCCCGGTGACCGGGTGTTGCACACGCCCCGGAACCACCCCGACCACCTCCTGGCCTGGCTGGCCCTCATGGAGGTCGGCGCCACCCAGGTCCCGGTCAACCCGAAGGGCACGGCCGCCGAGCTGGCCGGCTTCATGGTCCAGGTCGGCCCCGCGGCGGTGATCACCGATCCCGACCTCGCCGAGCTGGCCGGCGAGGTCGACGGGCCGGTCCTGCTCGCCGCCGACCTGCACGAAGGAGCCGCCGACGGCCGCGGTCCGGCCGCCGTCGACCCCGACGACGTCGCCGTGATGATCCCGACCTCGGGCACGACGGGCCGCTCGAAGCTGGTCATGCAGACCCACCGGGCCTACGTCATGGCGGGCGAGGGCTTTCCCTGGTGGCTGGAGCTGACCGCCGAGGACCGGCTCATGACCTCGCTGCCCCTGTTCCACATCAACGCCCCGGCCTACTCGACCCTCGGCTCGGTGGCGGCCGGCGCCAGCCTCGTCCTGCTGCCGTCGTTCTCGGGGAGCGGGTTCCTGGACGCCGCTCGGCGCTACGGGGCGACCGAGTTCAACTCCATCGGGGCGATGCTCGAGATCCTCCTGCGCCAGCCCGAGCGGGACGACGACGCCGACACCCCGCTGCGCCTCTGCTACACGGGGCCGTCGCCGAGCGAGGAGCGCCAGCTCGAAGCCGAGGCCCGCTTCGGGCTGCGCATCACCTGTGGGTACGCGCTGTCGGAGACCCCGTACGGCACCGTGTGGCGCCACGGCACCCGGCCCTACGGCACGCTCGGCGCCGTCCGCCAGCACCCGACGCTCGGTCACGTCAACGACGGCCGGGTCATGGCCGACGGCGCCGAGGTGGCCGTCGGCGAGGAGGGCGAGCTCGAGCTGCGCAACCCCGCGGTGATGAAGGGCTACTACGAGATGCCGGAGGAGACCGCGGCGGTCCTCCAGGACGGCTGGCTGAAGACGGGCGATCTCGTGCGCCGCAACGCCGACGAGACCTACACCTTCATCGGCCGCAAGAAGGAGGTCATCCGCCGGCGGGGCGAGAACCTCAGCCCGGCGGAGGTCGAGGCCGCCCTCGAGCGCCACCCCGACGTGGCTGAGGCCGCGGTCATCGGTGTGGAGTCCGATCTCTCCGAGGAGGAGGTCAAGGCGTTCGTGGTCCCCGCGCCGGGAGCCACCATCGACCTCGCCGCCCTCAAGGACCACGCCGGTGAGCACCTGGCCCGCTTCAAGGTGCCTCGCTGGTGGGAGGTCGTCGACGAGCTCCCGCACACGGCCACCGACCGGATCGCCAAGCACCAGCTGCCGAAGGGCCGCACCGACCAGGAGGTCGACCTTGGGTGAGTTCCACACCACCATCGGGTCCTCGACCCCGGACTCGATCACGGTCGGCGGGCTCGACCTGCCGTCCGAGGTCATGGGCCGGCTGTCGCTGACCGACCTGGCCTTCCTGCTCGTGGCCGGACGCGAGCCGTCCGACGGGGAGCGGCGCCTGCTCGACACGGTGCTCGTGGCCCTGGCCGAGCACGGCCTCACCCCGAGTGCGCTAGCGGCGCGGCTGACCTACACCGGCGCTCCCGAAGCGGTCCAGGCCCAGGTCGCCGCCGGCCTCCTCGGGGCCGGCAGTGTGTTCCTGGGCCCGACGGGCGACACCGCGGAGTTCCTGGCCGCCCTGCTGGCCGACGCTGGCGATGAGCCCGACCTCGCCGCGCTCGCGGACGCGGCGGTGGCCGAGCGCCGGTCGGCCGGACAGCGGGTGCCCGGGCTCGGTCACCCCGTGCACCGCGAGGTCGATCCCCGGACGCCGCGGCTCTACGAGATCGCGGCCGAGGAGGGGCTTCTCGGCGACCACCTCCGGCTCCTGACCGCCGTGGCCGAGGCCCATGACCGCCAGTTGGGCAAGCACCTGCCGATCAACGGCGCTGGCGCCGCCGGGGCGGCCCTGGCCGACGTGGGCCTGCCGCCGACGATCATCCGAGGCTTCGTCCTCATCGGCCGCACGGCCGGCCTGGTGGCCCACCTCGCCGAGGAGGCCCGTGAGCCCATCGGCCTGCCTCTCTGGCTCGAGGTCGAGGGCCGCTGAAAGTTTCTCCGATTTGGTGGTCTGACCGCCCCCGACCGGGGTAGGTGGGCCGCCACAACCACCACGGGGCGACTTGATCGCCCTGACTGTCGGAACCGGCCAGCCGCCTTCGCCCCCTCCCGGGCGGCTGGCCGGCTCCGCGTTCGTGGACGATCAGTCGACGGCCACGTCGACGTCGACGTCGATGCCGTTGGTGAGCACGTCGTAGACCGCCGAGCGGGCGACGGACTGCTCCACGATCTGGCGGATCACCTCCGGCGAGGCCTCGGCCTCCACCGAGAACTTGATCCGCACGCCCTGGAAGCCGTTGCGGACCTCGGGATCGAGGCCGAGGATCCCCTGCAGGTCGATGTCGCCCTCGACGGAGGACTCGACCCGGTGCAGGTTCACCTTCCGGGCGGCAGAGATGTTGGCGATGCCGGCCGTGAGGCAGGCGGCCAGGGCGTGGAGCAGGTACTCCACGGGCGTCGGGCCTTCGTCGGTGCCGACCAGCACGGTCGGGTGATCGGCGTTCAGGACGAAGGGCTCGGTCCGGGACGTGTCCTCGGCGCCGACGCCGAAGAAGCCCTGCACGTAGCCCCGGCTGTGGGTGCCGGAGACCCAGCGGTTGACGGCCCGGAACTGGAACTGGGCCGCCTCGGGCTGGGCCCGCACGGCGTCGATCGTGGCGAACAGCGTCGTCACGTCGACCCCGTTGGTGCGGGTGGGGTCATCGGTGATGGTCATCGGTGGTGCTCCTGTTGTTGGTTGTTGGTTGGGTTGGTGTGGATCGGGATCGATCGGGTCAGCGCGATCGACGGAAGCGCCGGCGGCGCGGCCGCCGCACGCGGGCGCCCAACGGCGCAGGTGGCGTGCGGCCGACCGACGACGCCAGCGCGACGGTCATGACCAGCGGGTTGCTCATGGCTCCTCCTCTCAGGCGACGGCGGCCAGCGGGGCCGGCCACGGGGACAGCTCGGACAGGAAGGTGGCCTCGGCGTCCATGGCGGCGTTGCCCCGGCGCTGCTCGGCCACGAACGTCTTGACCGGCGGGTACTGCGACATCACCGCGGTGGTGTCGAAGACCTCGCGGCTCAGCTCGTCGCGCAGGTCCCGGAAGGCGCGCCCGGCTGCCGCCTCGCTCAGCTCGCCCCGGAGGGCGCCGTCGAGGGCCCGAGCCAGCAGCTCGGCGTCCCGGAAGGCGTCGGTGATGCCGTGGCCCGAGACGGGGTCCCGGTGCATGCCGGCGTCACCGACGAGGGCCCATCCCGGGCCCCAGGGCTGACGGGCGTGGTTGGGCAGGTTGAAGGCGCTCCGGACGGGGGCCGTGCGCTCGGCGCCCGCCATCCGGTCGGCCAGCGCCGGGTTGGCGAGGGCCAACAGCTGGAGGAAGCCGTCGGTCTCGCCGCCGGCGACGTTCGGCGTGGTTGCCCCCGGCGTGCAGGTCCAGACGTTGGCCTCGCCGGCGTGGGTCGGGAAGATGCCGGCCATCACGCCCTCGGCGATGTGGAACTCGAACCCGTCCCACGCCGGGCCGTGGAAGTAGCTGTAGTGGGTGGCCCCACCGGGCGGTCGGGAATCGACGATCGGCGCACCGACGGCGCGGGCGATGCGCGAGCGCAGCCCGTCCGCCCCCACGACGAATCGGGCGGTGACCTGGAGGTCGGCACCGTCGGCGTCGCGGCCGACCACGCCGGTGACCCGACCGAGGTACTGGTCGACCCGGGTGATGTTGACGCCGGTGCGCAGGTCGACTCCCGCCCGGACGGCCGCGTCGACCAGCAGGGCGTCGAGCACGTGGCGCCGGGGGGCGAGCAGGTGGTCCACGCCCGCCTTGGCCTTGATCCGGTGCCGGGTGACCTCGCCGCCCACGTGGAAGCTGGCGTGGAGGATGGGCGGCGCCCCCGACGCCAGGACCTCGTCGAGCAGGCCCCAGCGGGCCAGCTGGACCACGCCCCCGCGGGCGATCGCGTGGGTCGACAGCGTGTCGCTCGGGAAGCTGGCCCGGTCGACCAACGTCACCCGGTGGCCCTGGCGGGCCAGCAGCATGGCGGTGGCGGCCCCGGCGCAGCGGGCGCCGACGACCACCACGTCGCTCTCGGTCACGTGCGTGCTGCTCATGCCTCGACGATGCGGGACGACCGCCTGCAGGTCTTGGAGAGGACCGGGCGATTCTCATGGAGAGGAGCCGCAACGGGCGGGTCGCCGCCGGTCGTACGGTGCGGCAGACTCGCCCGCCGGTCCCGACGCGGATCGGGATCATGCGAGAAAGGGGGAGCGGTGGCGCTCACGGTCTTCGGGGAGATCGAGGTCGACCTCGCGGGCCACGAGATCCGTCGGGCGGGTGGGCCGGTTCCCGTCGAGCCCCAGGTCTTCGACGTCCTCGCCTACCTGCTGACCCACCGGGAGCGGATGGTCCCCAAGACCGAGCTCCTCGACGAGATCTGGGGGGACCGCTTCGTCTCCGAGTCCGCCCTCACCAGCCGGATCAAGGCGGCGCGGCGGGCCGTGGGGGACAACGGGCGCGACCAGCGGATCATCCGGACCGTCCACGGCCGGGGCTACCGCTTCGTCGCCGAGGTGCAGGGCGATCCCGGAGCGGCCCCGCTGTCGACCGAGGGCGCGCCGACCGAGCTCTCGGAGGTCGTGCGCGGCCTGGCGTCGGGACGAGGCGGCGCCGTCGCTCTCGTCGGCCCGCCCGGACGGGCCCGCTCGGAGGCGCTGGACGAGGTCTATGAGGACGGCCTGGCGGCCGGCCTCCTCGCCGCCCGGTCCAGCGCGGCCGCCCTGCGCCCGCTGGCCGCGATCGTCGCCGTGCTCGACGAGCTCGTGCAGCGTCGTCCGTCGCTGGCGGACGAGATCCCCGAGGGCTGCCACGCCGAGCTGGACGCGGTGCTCGGCGGCGCCGGACCGTCGACGCCCGGGCGCTTCCAGCTCACCGTGCGCGAGACGGTTCTGGCCGCGGCGTCCGCCGCCGGCGTGATCCTGTGCTTCGACGACCTCGAGCTGGCCGACTCGGGCACGCTCGCGCTCGTCGCCCACCTGGCTCGCCTCGGCCGCCGCCACCGCGTCGGTGTCGTGGCCGCGGTGAGCGAGGCCGCGACCGTCGATCCCGACCTCCCCGTGGTCGAGCTGGCGTCAGGGGCTCGGCGGCCGACCGACCGCGACGTCCCCGAGCTGGCCCCTGAGGTGGTCACCGTGCTCACCCGGGTCGCGCTCGGCGGGCAACAGTTCGACCACGGCGACCTGCTCGCCGCGAGCGGCATCCCGCCCGACGCCACGGACCGGGCGCTCGACGTCGCCCTCGGGGCCGGCGTGGTCGAGGCGGTGGCCGACGGCTACCGGTTCGTCGACGCCGAGGACGCGATGCGGCTGACGGAGTCGCTGGCCCCGCACCGGCGGACGGCGGTGCGGGCGGAGACCGGTAGGGCGCTGGCCGAGTCGGGCGGGCCGGCGCCTCGGGTCGCCGAGCACCTGCTGGCCGCCGGGGACCCGGCCGGCGCCGTGCCGTATGCCCTCGTGGCCGCCCGACGGGCCGCCGAGCTGCACCTGCACGACGAGGTCCTGGGCTGGGTGGGACCCGTGGTGGACCACGCGACCGGCCAGGAACGGGTGGAGCTGTTGGCCCTGCGGGGCGCGGCGATGGTGGCCACCGGTCATCCCGGCGCGGCCGCGGCGTTCCGGGAGGCCTTGCGCGGGGCCGTCGACGACGACTGGCGCACCCTGCTGCGCGCCGGGTTGGCCCAGTCCGCCATCCTGGCCGGCGACCTGCCGGGAGCGAAGGAGGCCATCGCCGGGTTGACCCCCGACGGCGGGCCCTTCGACGGGGCCGTCTACCTGGCCCAGGGCATGGTGGCCTTCTTCGACGGTCGGCTCGACGACGCCGAGGCCGCGGCCGACGCGGCCCGGGAGCTGGCCCTGGCCCCCGGGGCGCCCAGCCGGCTGCTCGACGTCATCACCCTCCAGGGCATGATCGCCCACAACCGGGGAGAGTGGTTCGACCGGCTGCGCCGGGAGCTCCAGGCCAGCCGGGAGAGCCCCGAGCTGGCCTCCACCGTCTTCGACTCCCACCTCTGCGTGGCCGAGTACCTGCTGTACGGGCCGATGCCCTACGACGAGGTGGTGGGCCTGGCCCGCGACCTCCAGGCGTCGGCCGCGGCCAGTGGCGCTCGCCGGGCGGAGGCCTTCGCCGTCTGTGTGGCCGGCGAGGCGCTCCTGCTGGCCGGCCGTCTCGACGAGGCCCGGGTCGACCTCACGCGCTCCATTGATCTCCACCGTGACCTTCGGGCCGACACCGGCATGGCCCATTCGCTGCAGCGGCTGGCCGAGGTCGAGCTGGCCGAGGGCAACCGGGTCGAGGCCGAGGAACGGGCGAGGGAGGCGCTGCCGTTGGCCCGCTGGTCACCACTTGCCCGCCACCTGGTCCAACGCACCTACGGCACCCTCGTCGCGGCCGCCCCCGACCTCGACACGGCGCTGGCCGTGGTCCGGGAGGCCGAGCTGGCCGTCGACGAGCCGTCGCGCTGTGAGTACTGCGACGTGATGCTGGCGGCGCCCTCGGCCGCCACCTACGCCGAGGCCGGCCTCCTCGACGAGGCCCGGGAGCACCTCGAGCGCGCCCGTCACTCCGCGGCCCGGTGGCATGGCACGGCCTGGCAGGGGGCAGTGGCCGAGGCGGAGGCCGTCCTCGCTCGGGCCGAGGGCCGGCCCGACGACGCCGAGGATCTCCTGCGCCGCGCCGCCGGCCTGTTCGACACGGCGGATCAGCCGCTCGACGCCGCCCGCTGCCGCGAGGCCATGGAGACCTAAGGAGCCGAGCCGATGGGCGAGGCGACCAATGAGCACAGCGCGGTCATCGCCAAGCGCAGCTTGGCGAGCTCTAGGAGGTCCGCGAACAACGTGCTGCGTATCCGCTCTGTCTACGACGCGGCGGCGATGGCCGGGGCGGACACGCCGCGGCGGGGGACGAGGATCTCGTCGATCAGCCCCCACTCCGTGGCCTCCTCCGCGGTCATGAAGTAGTCGCGGTCGAGGTCCTCGGTCACCTGCTCGACGCTCCGGCCGCTGTGGTGGGCGAGGATGTCGGTCATCCGCTGGGTGGTGGCGAGGACCTCCCGCAGGTGGATCTCCATGTCCCGGGGGGCACCCCGGGCGCCGGCCGAGCCCTGGTGGATCATGAGCTTGGCGCTCGGGAGGGCGAAGCGCTTCCCGGCCGCACCGCCGCAGAGGATCATCGCCGCCGCCGACATGCCCATGCCCACGCAGATGGTGGCCACGTCGCAGCGGACGTGCTGCATCGTGTCGTAGATGGCCATGCCGCCGTAGGCCATGCCGCCGGGGGAGTTGATGTAGAGGTTGATGTCCTTGTCCGGGTCCTCGGCCTCGAGGTGCAGGATCTGGGCGATGAGCAGGTTGGCGATCTGGTCGTCCACCTCCTGGCCCAGGAAGACGATGCGCTCGCGGAGCAGCATCGAGAAGATGTCGAAGGCCCGGTCGCCCCGGGCGGTCTGCTCGACGACGGTGGGGATGAGGGTCATGTGGGCTCCCGTGCTCGGCCTACACTCGTTGCTGAGATCGCTCAGATGCGATCTCAGATATGAGATAGCATAGGTGGTATGACATGGCAGAGCGACGCCGTTCGGCCTTCCCGGGCTTCGACGACCTGGGCGCACGCCGCAAGGAGCTGGCGGGGGATCTCGTGAAGTTGCGCCAGGACGCCGGCCTCTCGCAGACCGAGGTGGCGGCCCGCATGGGGACGTCGCAGTCGGCCGTGGCCCGGCTCGAGGCCGGCCAGGGCGACCTGCGCCTGTCCTCGCTGGAGCGCTACGCCGCGGCCCTCGGCCGCCGCATCGAGTGGAAGCTGGAAGCGTGACGGTGGAGCCGGGGCTGAGCTTCGGGGACTGGGTGCGGGGGCGGCTGTACGACCAGCGGACCGTGCTGATCAGCGGCGAGTTGGACGCCACGCTCGCCACCGCCGCGGCCGCCGAGCTCATGACCCTCGACGGGGAGGGCGATGAGCTGGTGAGCGTCCACCTCGACTGCTCGGGCGGGTCGCTCGAGGCCGCCTTCACCCTGATGGACGTGGTCGACCTCATCGGGGTGCCGGTCCACGCCGTCGCCGTCGGCCGGGTCGTGGGGCCGTCGGTCGGGATCCTGGCGGTCGCCGACCGGCGCCTGGCGCTGCCGCACGCCCAGGTCCAGCTCACCGAGCCCCGGTCCTCCTACACCGGCCACGCCAACGACGTGGTCGGGTGGGCCGAGCTGTTCCAGCGCCAGCTGGGCCACTTCGTCACCCGCCTGTCCCGCGCCGTCGGCCGCGACGAGGCCGAGGTGGCCGCCGACCTGCGGGCCGGCCGCCACCTCGACGCCGACGAGGCCAAGGCCTACGGCCTGGTCGACGAGGTCGTCACCGGCCGGGCCGAGGTCCGCCGCCTCCCCGGCCGCGGCTTCGGCTTCAAGGCCTGACAACCGATCCGGGGCGGGCGGTGTACCCCGGGCATGCGACGACACCTGCTGCTCCCTGTTCTCGCCCTGGCCGCCGTGGTGCTGCTGGCGGCTCCCGCCTCGGCCAAGGGCCCGTCTGAGGCCACGATCGACGGCGAGGGCATGGCGGCCCCGATCGACCTGATGAACGAGCTCGGCCCCACCGCCTTCTGGGAGGTGACCGACGAGCTGGGGTACGTGCAGGCCGTCGGCCAACCCCACGACGCAACCGTGCCCGCACCGACGGGCGGGCTCGGCCCGATGCTGACCGTGCGCTGGGCCGGCCCCCAGACGCCGACCGAGGACTTCGATGTCGTCGTCGAGCTCTACCTGTGGGCGGAGGACGGTCCTCGTCTGCACGTCCTGCCCGGCCAGGAGTCGATCATGAACGCGCCGACCGAGGACGAGTGGTTCGCCATGAGCGGTGAAACAGTGACCGTGCTCCATGAGGTCGGGGTCCCCAGCCGCGCCGTGCTGGCGGCGGCCCAGTCACCGGCGCCGCCGGCCCCGCCGCTCCGGGCCGACAGCCCCGACCCCGGCGGGTTCCCGTGGACCACGGTCCTCGCCGTCGCCGCTCTCGGTCTTGGTGGCCTGGCCGTCGCCGGGTGGGCCCGCCGCCGGTCGACGGAGAGCCGGCGAGCGGTGGCGGCTTCGGCCTGACATCGTTCCTGGTCGGTGGCGGACGGTGCTGGCGATGACGACGCGCCTCTGGTCGAGCGGGCCCGGGCCGGTGACACCCGGGCCTTCTCGGTCCTGGTCGAGCGCCACCAGCGCGCGGCCGTGCGCCTGGCCCAGGCCCTCTCCGGCCTGCCCGCCGACGCCGAGGACATCGCCCAGGAGGCGTTCGTGAAGGGCTACCGGTCCCTCCACCGGTTCCGGGCCGGCGCCCCCTTCCGGCCCTGGCTGCTCACGATCGTGGCCAACGAGGCCCGCAACCGGCGCCGGGCCACGGGGCGCCGGGGCCACTACGAGCTCACCCTCGTCGAGGACCGCTCGCAGCGGGTCGACGTGAGCTCGCCCGAGGTGGCGACCGAGGTCGACGCCCGCCGGGCGCAGCTGCTGACCGCGGTGGCCGGCCTGCCCACCCGCCAGCGGGACGTGGTTGCCTGCCGCTACCTGCTCGAGCTGTCCGAGGCCGAAACGGCGGAGGTGCTCGGGGTGTCGGCGGGCACGGTGAAGTCCCACCTGGCCCGAGCCCTGGACCGCCTGCGCCAGGAGGTGGGCGACGGTGACTGAGCTCGAGCTGTCGCTCGCCGACCTCGGTCACCACGTGGCCTGGGTCGAGGCCGACCTCGTCGCCCGCCGTCGACCGGCGGCTGGCCGAGCGCGCCGCCCCGGGCTGGACCCGCCGCAAGGTCGCGGCCGTGGCCGCAGTGGCGGCCGTGGTCGTGGGCGCCGCCATCTCCCCGGTGCGCACCGCGGTCGCCGACCTCCTGGACTTCGGCTTCGTCGACGTGGTCACCGTCGAGCGCCTCCCCGTGGACGTCACCAGCAAGGCCGACCTCGGGCGGCCGGTGGCGATCGAGGCGGTGGCCGAGCAGACCGACGTCGTCCCCCGCCTGCCTGCGGGCCTCGGCCCGCCGGAGGAGCTCTACGTCGGCCCGGCCGGGGGGCTCACCATGGTCTGGCGCCGGGCCGGGGTCGTGGTGACCGAGCACCCGGGGAACCTGGTCGCCGTGCAGAAGTTGGTCGAGGCCGGCACCGCCGCCCACCCGACGACCGTCGAGGGCCACGCCGCGGTGTGGGTGGACGGCGGGCACGCGGTGGCCTTCCTCGACGAGGACGACCACCGGATCGAGCAGGCGCCCCGCCTGGCCGGGGCCACGCTCGCCTGGGAGGAGGACGGGCTGATCATCCGGGTCGAGACGACCGGCACCCGCGACGACGCCCACCGCATCGCCGAGGAGATCAGTCGGTGATCACGTCCGCGAACAGGTGGGGGAAGACCTTGGCCACCCGGCTGAGCAGGTACTCCCCGTAGGGCCCGTCGTAGGCCAACGGATCGGCGCCGTCCCAGCGTTCGACGGCTTCGCCGGGCGCGGGGTCGGGCAGGGGGAGGGGCTCGACCAGCACGTCCCATCCCGGGTCGAAGAAGAACGGGCAGGACAGCCGGCCGGACCCGGAGGGGCTCTGCACCCGGTGCGGGGTCGACCGGTAGCGGCCGGCGGTGAGGCGCTCGAGCATGTCGCCGAGGTTGCAGACCAGCGCGCCGGGCACGGGCGGGATGTCGACCCACTCGCCGCCGGTGCGGACCTGGAGCCCGCCGGTCCCGTCCTGGAGGAGCAGCGTGAGCAGGCCGTAGTCCGTGTGCTCGGCCACGCCCCAGTCGCCGGCGCCGTCGCTGTCCGACGGTGGCGGGTAGTGGAAGATGCGGAACAGGATCGTGGCGTCCCCAGTGAGGTGCTCGGCGAACCACTCGCGGTCGAGGCCGAGCCCCTCGGCCAGGAGGGCCATGACCCGGTGCCCCACGGCGGTGAAGGCGTCGAGGACCTCGAGCACGGTGGGGCCGAGGTCGGTGGGGTGGACGGGGAAGAGGTTGGGCCCGTGCAGCGGGCGGTGATCGTCCGCCGCGGCCCTCGGCGCCGAAGTAGATCCCCTCCTTGCGGTCCGGCACCCCGCTGGTGAGCTCGCCGGCCAGGGGGAACCAGCCCCGCCAGGCGCGGCCGCCGCGGTCCATGGCGATGGCCGCCTTGTCCGCCTCCGGGAGGGCGAAGAACTCCCGCGCCGAGGTGAGCAGGCGGTCGAACAGGTCGGGGTCGATGCCGTGGCCGGTGATCGAGAAGAAGCCGTGGGCCCGGCAGGCGGCGTCGATCCGGCTTCCGGCATCGGGGTCGCGGAGGTCGATCACCGGCACGTCGGCCACGGAGGCGAGCGTACGACAGATACCTGTTGACAGTGTCTACAAGTAGGTAGACACTGTCTACCGATGGCCCGAGGCACGAGGGAACTGTTGGTGGGGGAAGCCCGCCGGTACCTGGACGAGCAGGGGCTGGAAGGGCTGACCCTCCGGGAGGTCGCCCGCCGCGCCGGGGTGTCCCACGGTGCGCCGCTGCGGCACTTCCCGTCCCTCGCGGCCCTGTGCTCGGTGGTGGCCGCGCAGGGCTTCCGGGAGCTCTACGACGAGGTCGCCACCGCCATGGACGGCGCGGGCGACGAGCCGTTGGCCCGCCTCCGCGCCGCCGGCCATGGCTACGTGCGCTTCGCCGTCGCCAACCCCGGACCGTTCAGCCTGCTCTTCCGGCCCGACCGCTGCGACTGGACCGACGCCGAGCTCATGGCCGCCGGCGAGGCCGCCTTCACCCAGATCGTCGCCGCCGTGGCCGGTGCGCAGGGGGCCGGCTGGCGACCCGACGACCACCCGGCCGAGCTGGCGGGCGTGGTGTGGGCCACCCTCCACGGCCTGGCCAGCCTCACCTTGCAGACCTCGCTGCCTCACACCGTCGCCGCCCACGGCGGTGATGCGGACCTCACCCACCTCACCGACCTGGCCCAGGACCTCCTGGGCACCGCCACACCCGTCCCGACCACCGGAGGAGCACCATGACCGTCACCAACCCCTACCTCGAGGGCAACTTCGCCCCGGTCACCGAAGAGATCACCGCCTTCGACCTCGAGGTCACCGGTGCACTGCCGCCGGAGCTGAACGGCCGCCTCCTGCGCAACGGCCCCAACCCCCGGGGCGAGGTGGACCCCTCCCTGCACCACTGGTTCCTCGGTAACGGCATGGTCCACGGGGTCCGCCTGCGCGAGGGCCGGGCCGAGTGGTATCGGAACCGCTACGTCGGCGGCGACGGCTTCGGGCCCAACACCAACGTCATCGGCCACGCCGGCCGGACCTGGGCCCTCGTCGAGCACGGCACCCTCCCCACCGAGCTGACCGACGAGCTCGAGACCATCGGCCCCAACGGGTTCGACGGGACCCTGGAAGAGGGCTACACCGCCCATCCGAAGCGCCACCCCGACACGGGCGAGCTGCACGCCGTCTCCTACTTCTGGGCCTGGGACCACGTCCGCTACACCGTGGTCGGCGCCGACGGGCGCGTGCGCCGGGAGGTGCACGTCCCCGTGCCCGGCCACCCGATGGTGCACGACTGCGCGATCACCGAGAACCACCTCGTCCTCTTCGACCTGCCGGTGACCTTCGACCTCGACGCCGCAATGGCGGGCCACGGGCTGCCGTTCCGCTGGAACCCGGGCTACGGCGCCCGGGTGGGGCTCCTGCCGTTCGAGGCCGAGGCCGACGCCGTGCGCTGGTACGAGGTCGAGCCCTGCTACGTGTACCACCCGCTGAACGCCTACGAGGAGCCGGACGGCCGGGTGGTCGTCGACGTGGTCCGGCACCCGAAGATGTTCGACCGGGACGTGCTGGGCCCCAACGACGGCGCCACCCGGCTCGATCGCTGGACCATCGACCCCGCCGCGGGCAAGGCGCTGGAGTCGACGCTCGACGACACCTACGTCGAGCTGCCCCGGCACGACGAGCGCAGGATCGGCAAGCCCTACCGCTACGGCTATGCCATGTCCTTCGCCGGCGATCTCCACCACGGCGGAGCCCACAAGTACGACCTGGCCGCCGGCACCGCCGAGACCCACGACTTCGGCCCGGGGCGGATGACCCTCGAGCCCGTGTTCGTCCCCCGGTCCGACGACGCGGGGGAGGACGAGGGCTGGATCCTCTCCTACGTCTACGACGCCGGCACCGACCGCTCGGAGGTGGTCGTCCTGGCGGCCGACGACTTCACCGGGGACCCGGTCGCCACGGTCCACCTGCCCCAGCGGGTGCCCTTCGGGTTCCACGGGAACTGGGTCCCCGACGGGGGTTGACGGGGTCGTCTTCCGATCACCGGACTCGTACCCTCGGCCTCGTATGGCAACTGGCACAGTGAAGTTCTTCAACCGTGAGAAGGGTTACGGATTCATCTCCCGTTCCGACGGCGAGGACGTGTTCGTCCACTACTCGAACATCGAGGGTGACGGCTATCGCAACCTCGAGGAGGGACAGGAGGTCGAGTTCGAGGTCGGCCCCGGCCGCAAGGGTGACGAGGCCCGCAACGTCAAGTTGATCTGAGGCCCGGCGCCGACCGGCTCGCCCTCAACCTCGAGCCAGCACCTCGACGTGGACGACGACGAACACGGCGTCGTCCGCCTCGGCCCAGGCGCGCCAGCCGGCGGCCAGGTCGGCCAACTCGCGTGCCTCGGCCAGGCCGTACTCGAGCGCCTGCCGGTGCAGCGCTGACCCGTCGTCGCCGACCCGGTCCGCCCAGAGCCCGCCCCACCACCTTCGGGCGTCGGGCTCGGCGAAGGTCCAGGTCGACGAGCTCACCTCGATGTCCGTGAAGCCCGCCGCCCGGACCCAGGCCGCGAGGTGCCGCCCGGCGTCGGCCTCCGCCCCGTTGCGCGCCGTCACCTGGTGGTAGAGCTCCAGCCACCGGTCGAGGCGGGGCTCGGCCGGGGCCCACGTCATGGCCGCGTAGTCGCTGTCGCGGACCGCCACGAGCCCGTCCGGGCGCACCACCCGCCGGAGCTCGGCCAGCGCGGCGACGGGATCGGTCAGGTGCTGCAGCACCTGGTGGGCGTGGACGACGTCGAACTCGTCGTCGCCGAAGGTGAGGGCGTACACGTCGCCCGGGGCGAACTCGACCTCGACGCCCCGGCGACCGGCCTCCTCTCGGGCCGCGGCGACGACCTCCTCCGCGGCGTCGATGCCCACGGCCCGACCCGGTGCCACCCGGGCGGCGAGGTCGCAGGTCAGGTTGCCGGGCCCGCAGCCGACGTCGAGCAGATCCTTCCCGGGCGCCAGGTGGGGGAGGAGGTAGGCGGCGGAGTTCTCGGCCGTGCGCCACCGGTGGCTGCGCAGCACGCTCTCGTGGTGGCCGTGGGTGTACGCCGCGGTCTCGGGGATCCGGTCGCTCACCACGTGTCGAGGTTCGGGCGCCGTCCCGCCGGCGGTGGGTCGACGGCGAACAGCACCCCGGTGATCCAGCGCCGGGTGTCGGCCGGGTCGATGACGTCGTCGATCTCGAAGTGGCTGGCGACGTTGAGCGCCCGACCGTGCTCGTGCGCCCGCTCGACCATCTCGGCGAACAGTGCGTCGCGCTCGGCCTCGTCCGCGACCGCCTCGAGCTCCTTGCGGTAGCCGAGCCGGACCGCGCCCTCCAGGTTCATCCCCCCGAACTCGCCGGTGGGCCAGGCCACGCAGAACAGGCCGGCCTTGAAGCTGCCGCCGGCCATGGCCTGGGCGCCGAGGCCGTAGCCCTTGCGCAACACGACGGTGCCGAAGGGCACGCCGAGGTTGGCCCCGGTCACGAAGAGCCGGCTGACGTGGCGCACGAGGCCGGTGCGCTCGGCCTCGGGCCCGACCATGAACCCCGGGGTGTCGCACAGGAACAGGACGGGCAGGCCGTGGCCGTCGCACAGCTGCAGGAAGCGCGCCGCCTTGTCCGCCCCGTCGGCGTCGATGGCGCCGCCGAGGTGGCGGGGGTCGTTGGCCACGATCCCGAGGGGGCGCCCCTCGACCCGGGCCAGCGCGGTGACGATGCCCGGCCCGAACCCGCCCCGGACCTCCAGCACGCTGTCCTCGTCGGCCAGGCCGGCGACGACGGCGCGCACGTCGTAGAGCTGCGAGCGGCGCTCGGGCACGACATCGCGCAGGGCCTGCGGGTCGGGGGCGGCGCCGGGAGAGGTCGGGCCGCTGAGGTAACCCAGCCACCGACGGGCGACGGCGACGGCCTCGGCCTCGTCGGCGACGCGGAGGTCGACCACGCCGTTGGCCCACTGGTCCTCGAGCGGACCGATCTCGTCGGGGGTGAACTGGCCGAGGCCGCCGCCCTCGATCATCGCCGGGCCGCCCATGCCGATGTTCGAGCCCTCGGTGGCGATGACGACGTCGCAGCACCCGAGGAGGGCGGCGTTGCCGGCGAAGCAGCGCCCCGAGGTGATCCCGACCAGGGGCACGGAGCCGCTGAGCCGGGCGAACAGGTGGAAGGCCATCGTGTCGAGGCCCGACACCCCGGGCGCGTCGGTGTCGCCCGGGCGCCCGCCCCCACCCTCGGCGAAGAGCACGACGGGCAGGCGCTGGCGCTCGGCCAGCTCGAACAGGCGGTCCTTCTTGCGGTGGTTCTGGAACCCCTGGGTGCCGGCCAGGACGGTGTAGTCGTACGACGCCACGACGACCGGTCGGCCGTCCACCCGGCCGATGCCGCCCACGAGCCCGTCGGCCGGGGTCCGGGCGATCAGGTCCTCGATGTCACGGCGACGACGCTGGGCGGCCACGGCCAGCGGGGCGAGCTCCACGAAGCTCCCGGGATCGCACAGGTCGTCGACGTTCTCCCTCGCCGTCCGTTGGCCGGTGCGCCGGCGCCGCTCGACGGCGTCGGGTCGGGCGGGGTCGAGACCGATCGCGTGGCGGGCCGCGACCTCGGCCCGGTCGGCCCGCTCGGCGGAGGCGGCTTCGGCGACCGGGTCCTCCGTGTGATCGAGCACCGCGTCGGGATCGAGGACCACCAGCACGTCGCCGGCCTGCACGGCGTCACCCGGGGCCACCCGGACCTCGAGGACCGCGGCGTCGACCTCGGCCGCCACCACGTGCTCCATCTTCATGGACTCGATGACCACGAGGGTCGCCCCCGCCCGGACCGCCCCGCCGGGTGCGACCGGGAGGCCGACCACTCGGCCCTGGAGCGGCGCCACGACCTCGTGCACTGGCTGCGAGTTCCTCAGTAGGTGTACGCCTCATGGTCACGTCGGCGCCGTTGAGCACGGTCCCGATGACCGGGGCGCCGACCTGCCGGAGGCGCTCGGTCGGCCTCGCGGGCGTCGGCCAGGCTCGTGTGCCGGGCGTCGGTCACCAGGATCACGCCGTCGACGTGCTGAGCCAGCACCAGCGGGTCGGTGACCGGGAGCACGGGTGGGGCATCGACGAGGACGACGTCGAAGGCGCTGGTGGCGGCGGCCAGCACCTTGGCCGCGGCGTCGCCCGACAACAGCTCGGAGGGGTTGGGCGGGAGGTCGCCGGCGGTGAGCACGTGCAGGTCGTCGATGCCGGGCACGGGTTGGAAGGCGGACTCGGGCTCCAGCTCGCCCAGCAGGACGGTGGTGAGGCCGGGTCGCGGCGCGACCTCGAAGACCCGGTGCAGCGCGGGCCGGCGCAGGTCCCCACCGATCACCCCGCAGGTCCGGCCCGCCTGGGCGATGGCGACCGCCAGGTTGGCCACGGTCGTCGTCTTGCCGTCCCCGGCGCCGGGGCTGGTCACGAGCAGCGAGCGCAGCGAGCGCTCGACGCCGAGGAACTGCACCGAGGTGCGCAGGGCCCGGTAGGCCTCGGCCGCGGGTGATTCGGGGGCGAGTCGGGTGGCCAGCCCGGCCAGGTCGCGCCCCCGCCGATCGACGGCCCGGGGGACGAGGGCCAGGACCGGTACGTCGCCGGTGGCCGCCTCCAGGTCGCCTCGGCTGGTCACGGTGTCGTCGAGCTGCTCGCGGAGGAAGGCCAGGCCCACGCCGAGCAGGAGCCCCACGCCGAGGGCGATGGCGACGTTGCGGATCAGGTTCGGTTCGAAGGGCGAGTCGGGGACCTCCGCCGCCTCGATCACCTGCGGGCCGGCGCCCTGGCTGACATCGGACGCGAACTGCAGGTTGCGGAGGGTGGTCGAGAGCTCGATCCGCTCGGCCGTCAGGCTGTCGATGCGCGCTTGGTTGGCCGGGTCGGCGGGGTCGAGCTGGGTCAGCTGCTGGTTGAGGAGGCCGATCCGCTCCTGGACGGTCACCCGGGTGGCCGCGACCTGGTCCACGGCCCGCTCGCGGCGGACGTCGATGTAGGTCTCGGCGTACACGTTGGCCGTCTCGGCTGCCTGTTCGGCATCGGTGTCGACGGCGGTGAAACCAAGGGAGTCACGGTCGTCCGAGGAGCTGACCGAGATCTCGACCTCGTCGCCCAGCTGCTCCGCCACGGCCACGGTCACGGCGTCGCTGTCGACGAAGTCGACCTCGTTGCGGATCGCCCGCTCGGGGTCGACCTCCTGGGCCTCGCCCGTGATCGGGTTGACGGTCGAGGTGGGGACGAGGACCACGGCCGTGGCGCGGTACTGGGGCGTCTGGGTCAGGCTGACGGCGAGGGCGACACCGACCGCGAGGGCGGCGGTGAGCGCGATCGTGACCTTGCGCCGCCCGAGGGTGGCGAACTGCTCGCGGATGCCCGGTTCCGTGGGCAGGGGCGCGGAGGCGGTCACGGCGCGGAGATGCTACCGACGTCGGTGCGAGCCACCGGCCCATTACCCTCGGACGGGCGCTCCCGGGATGGGGTGCAGGAGGAGCGGCGTGGGCAAGCGGATGGTCGACCTGGTGGGCGGGATTGTGATGCTCGTCCTGGCCCTACCGGTGATCGCCGTCGCCGCCCTGGTCAGCTTCGCCGACTACCGGCGCCCGCCGTTCTTCGCCCAGGACCGGGTCGGCCAGGGCGGCCGTCCCTTCCGGTTGGTCAAGGTGCGCACGCTCGATCCGTCCACGCCGTCGGCGCTGCCCAAGGCGCAGCTCGAGGCCTACCGCCCCGACGGGGCGTGCCGGTTCCTGCGGGCCCACCACCTCGACGAACTGCCTCAGCTGTTCAACGTGCTGGGCGGATCCATGAGCCTGGTCGGCCCCCGCCCGGAGATGGTGGCCCTGCACGAGCTGCTCCCGGACGACCTGGCCCAGGCCCGGAGCACGGTGCGTCCGGGCATCACCGGGCTGTGGCAGATCAGCCAGGCCGTCGAGGGCATGATCGCCGACCACCCCGAGTACGACCTCCACTACGTCGCCCACCGCACGATCCGCCTCGACCTCTGGGTCCTCTGGCGCACCGCCGCCGGCCTCCTCGGTCGCACCCCGATCCGTTCCCTCGACGAGGTGCCGACGTGGACAGGGGCCGATCCCGTGCGCCACGAGACATCGGTGGACGGTGCCCCTGTCTGACCGCCCGCTCCGGGTCGTCGTCAGTGCCTACGCCTGCCAGCCCCGTAGGGGCTCGGAGCCGGGCGCGGGGTGGGAGTGGGCGATGGCCGCCGCCGAGCGTCACGAGGTCTGGCTCCTGACCAGCGCCCGCCACGCCGAATGGGTCGAGCCCGCCATTGCCGAGGCCCGCCCCGAGGGGCTGCGGGCCGTCTGGTTCCTGGAGGACGAGGTCGGGGGGATCCGCGAGAGCCGCCACCTGCAGCTCCGCTACCGGCGCTGGCAGCGGGCGGCCCGCCCGTTCATCGCCCGCCGGCACGCCGAGATCGGGTTCGACCTCGCCCACCACCTGACCTATGCGGTCGACTGGCAGCCGGCGGCGGTGGCGGGCATCCCGGGCCTGCCCTACCTCTGGGGGCCGGTGGGTGGGGCCACGCCGACCACCCTGGGCCTGGCCCGGTGGCTGGGTGCCCGAGGGCTGGCCGCCGACCTCGCCCGGGAGGTGGTGACCCGCCCGGCCCGGCGCCTGTGGGGCGACCGCCTCGCCCGGGGCGCGGCCCTCGTGCTGGCCCAGAACGACGACGTCGCCCGTCGCTTCCGACGGCACGGCGCCGTCGAGGTGGCGCCCAACCCCGCGATCCGCCTGCCTGACGGCGTGCAGCGACGGCCCCCGGCGGGGGACGGCCTCCGGCGGGCCCTCTTCGTGGGCCGCCTGGCCGCATGGAAGGGCGTCCGCCTCGCGGTGGCCGCCATCGCCCGGACCGACGAGTGGGCGCTGGAGGTCTACGGGCACGGGCCGGACGCCGAGCCGGGTCGGCGCCTCGCCGACCGCCTCGGGGTGGCCGATCGGGTCACGTTCCACGGCCACCGGCCCCGGGTCGACGTGCTCGAGGCGTTGGCCGGGGCCGACGCGCTGGTGCACCCCAGCATCCACGACTCCTCGTCGTGGGCGGTGGCCGAAGCGGTCACGCTCGGCGTACCCGTCGTCACCCTGGATCGGGGCGGGCCGCCGGCGCTCGTGCGGGCGCCGGCCGGTGGGCTCACCATTCCGGCGGACCGTCGGGCGCCGGCTGCGCTGGCCGCGGCCCTCGGCACCCTTCCCGTCACGGCCCCGGTCGACTGGTGGCGGGCGGAACGCCTGCCTGCGGAGATCGATCACCACTACCGTCGCGCCATGGCCACCGCCGAGCGATGAAGGCGGCGATCGCCCTCGGAGCGGCGATGGGGCTGGTCATCGGCCTGGCCCCCGCCCGCTGGGACGCCATCCTGCTGCTGGCCGTGGCCGTGGTCGTCGTCGCCGTCGTCGGCTCGTTCCTGCGCGGCCCGGCCCCGCCGGGCCCGCCCCGCCCGCCGCTCACCGGGCGCCAGGTGCTCGCCCTCGGCGCCCTCTACCTCGCCTTCGCCAGCACGCTGGTGTTCCGCCAGCGGACGGCGACCGAGCTGGCCGACGACCCCCTCGACCTCGCCGGCCAGTTCCGCGTGATCACCCTGGTCGGCGCCTTCGTCCTGGCCTGCGTGTCGATGCTGTCGCGGCGCTTCACCCTGCGCGGCGTCCCGACGGCCGGGTGGCTCGTCGTCGCCTACGTGGCCGTCGTCCCCCTCGGAGTGGTGGAGGCGGTGTCGAAGTCGCTGGTGATGTTCAAGTGGGTCGAGCTGGTGACCTTCGTGATCGTGTGGTTGGCCCTGACCCGGGCCTTCCCGAACGACACCCGCGTCCCGCTCCGCCACTTCCTGATCGCCACCGGCGTCCTGGTCGCGTCCCTGGGCGCGAGCATCGTGTTGTTCCCGAACGAGACGCTGACCACCGCGGACTCGGTGCTCCCGGTGCAGCTCCGGGGCGCGCTGGCGCAGCTGTCGGCCAACGACGTCGGCACCATCGGCCTGGTGCTGGTGGCGTTCGGCCTCGGGCGTCGCCGCATCAACGCCGGGTTGGTGGCGCTCGGCGTGGCGCTCCTGCTCGCGGCCCAGTACCGCACCGGCTACGTCGCCCTCCTCGCCTTGGTCGTCGTGACCCTCGTCCTGCGCCGTCACGCCGCCGCCCGGGTGGTCCTGGTCGCCTTGGCCGTGCTGCTGCCCTTGGCCGTGCAGAGCTCCGTGGTCGAGGACGTGTGGCTCCGCGACGAGGCCTCGGCGGCCAGCCTCTCGTCGCTCAGCGGCCGGACCGTGTGGTGGGCGGAGGCGGTGGACGCCGCGGAGCGGGCACCACTGACCGGGATCGGCCTCTCCAGCGGGGTCCGCTTCGAGGTGCTGCAGGCCCGCTTCAACGGCGCCACGTCGACCATCCACAGCACGTGGGTCGAGGCCTACGTGGGCACCGGGCTCCTGGGGGTGGGCCTGCTCGCTGTCGCGGCCCTGCTGGGGGTCTTCGCGGCATGGCGCCGCTGGTCCTATGACGGCAACATGCTGCCCGCCCTCCTGATGACGCTGCTGCTGGTGAAGTCCATCACCGGGAGCACGTTCGAGATCGGCGGCCAGCTCTTCCTGCTCTTCCTCCTCACGCTGGCGGCGGCGGACGACCGGCCGCCCCGCCCGGAGCCGTCCGCCGGTGGACGGCCGGCCGGCGCGGCCGTCCGGGCGTGACCGACCGGTTCGCCTGCTGCGGGGTCGCCGTCGACGCCGTCACCCTCGACGAGGCGGCCGAGGCGGTGCTCGCCCTCGGTCGAGCGGGCCAGGGCGGGGCCGTGCACCTGGCCAACGCCTGGTCGTTGGCCTGTGCCGCCCGCCAGCCCGAGCACCGGGCCGCCCTCGCCGCCGGGGACCTGGTCGTGCCCGACGGCATGCCCCTCGTCTGGGTCGCCCGGCGGCTCGGCTTCGACCTACCGGGCCGGGTGTACGGCCCGGAGCTCCTCGACCGGGTGGTCGACCGCGGGCGGGCGACCGGCACCCGGCACCACCTCTGGGGTGGCACCCAGGCCGTGGTCGGCGAGGTGGCCGCCGTGCTGGAGGCTCGCCACCCGGGGGTCGAGATCGCGGCAGCCGACGCCCCGCCGTTCGGGCCGCTGACCGATGCCGCCGTGGACGCGGCGGCCGAGCGCCTGACCGAGGTCGGCGCCGACGTGGTGTGGGTCGCGCTCGGGACCCCGGCCCAGGACCACCTCGCCCACCGGCTGCGCGATCGGGTGCCGGGCGCCCTCGTCGGGGTCGGCGCGGCCTTCGACTTCCTGGCCGGGGCGCAGCGCCAGGCCCCGCCGTCGATGCAGCGCACTGGCCTGGAGTGGGCGTACCGGCTGGTCACCGAGCCTCGCCGGCTGGGCCGGCGCTATGTGGTCGGGAACACGATCTTCCTGCGCGAGCTCGTACGCGACCGACCCCACCGCCTCGGCGATCAGCCCGCCAGCTCGTCGTAGACCGCCACCAGCCGATCGAGGGCCCGGTCGGCCGTGAAGCGCTCCTCGTAGCGGCGACGGGCCGCGGCTCCCCGGTCGACGGCGTCGCCCGCGACGTCGCTGAGTGCGCCGGCCAGGGCCTCGGGGCGAGCCGGTGCCAGTGTGCCGACGGCGTCGTCGACCAGCTCGGGGAGACCACCGACCGGGGTGGCCACCACGGCCCGCCCCGCCGCCAGCGCCTCGAGCACGACGGTGGGGCAGGCCTCGGGCCCGAGCGACGGCACGGCCACCACGGCCGCGGCCCGCAGCTCGGCCTGGATGGCCTCCGGCCCGAGCTGCCCGAGGACCCGGATCGACGGGTCGTCGGCCGCCGCCCGCTCGGCCGCCGCCCGCAGGTCGCCGTCGCCCGCCAGGCGGAGCTCCGCGCCCGGCGGCCGTGGGCCCCGACGCCAGGCCTCCAGCAGCAGCGGGAGGCCCTTCGCCTCGCTCAGCCGGCCGGCGAAGAGCACGTGGCGGCCCGGCGGTCCCGACGGCCCGGGATCCGCGACCCCGTTCGGTCGCACCTCGATCCGGTCCGGCGGGATGGCGGCCGCCGTGAGCGCCTCGGTCACGTAGCGGGAGACCGCCAGGTAGCGGTCGACCTGGCGCCACGTCCCACGATGGATCCCGTGGGCCACGGCGAGGGCGGTCCCGGCGGCTCGCCCCTGCGGATGGCAACCGTGGCGCACGCCGGGCAGGGGCACCCGATGTCCGGCACAGTCGCGACATTCCCCGCCGTCGCGGAACCAGGTCCCCGCCAGGCAGGCCAGGCGTACGTTGTGGACGGTCGCCACGACGGGCAGGCCGGCCGACCCGGCCCAGCGCACGACCATGGGCGACAGCAGCGGGTACAGGTTGTGGACGTGCACGACGTCGGGCCGGTGCGCGTCCACCATGGCCCGGAAGCGGCGCCGGGTCGCGGCCGACCACGTCGGGCGCAACGGCAGCCCCGCCCGGGCGACCAGCCCGAAGTCGGCGATGTCGTCGCTCTCCGCCAGCAACAGGTCGACGGTGACGCCCCGACCGCGGAGCCCGGCCACCTCGGCGTCGACGATGGCGTTCTCGCCCGACGGTTGGCCGCTCCGGTACCGGTTGTGGGCGACGAGGACCCGCATGGCTCAGGCCCGGTAGCGGGCCAGGACCTCCGCGGTGGGACCGTCGGCGGCCAGGACCCCGTCGTCGAGCCACACCGTGCGGGGGCAGAGCGCATCGATGACGGTCAGGTCGTGGGAGACCACGACGAGCGTGGTCCCGGCGGCGTGCAGGTCGCGGAGGCGGGCGATGCTGCGGTGCTGGAAGTCGGCGTCGGCCACGGCCAGGACCTCGTCCACCAGCAGCACCGGGGCGCCGAGGTGGGCGGCGATGGCGAACCCCAGCCGCAGGCGCATGCCGGTCGAATAGAACTTCACCTGACGCTCGGCGGCGTCACCGACGCCGGCGAACTCGACGACGTCGTCGAGACCGTCCCGGGCCTGGCGGCGGGAGAGCCCGAGCAGGGCGCCGTAGGCCAGCGCGTTCTCCCGGCCGCTCAGCTCGGGATGGAGCCCGGCCTGGAGCTCGATCAGCGACCCGACCTTCCCGGCCACGTCGAGGCGTCCCGCGTTGGGGACCATCGTGCCGGTGAGCAGCTTGAGCAGGGTCGACTTGCCGGAGCCGTTGACGCCCACGATGCCCACCGCCTCGCCCGGCTCCATCTGCAGGCTCACGTCCCGCAGGGCCCAGCGCCACCGCGGCCCTCCGGCCCGGGCCCGGCCGACGCGACCGAAGAACCCCGCGTTGGGGTCGGTGCGGAAGCGCTTCCAGATGCGCTCGGCGTCGATCCGGCCCACAGGGTCAGGCGACATCGGCGAAGCCCCCCTCCAGCCGCTTGAACAGCAGGTAGCCGCCGACGAGGGCGATGACGGCGCCGAGCGTGCTGAGGGCCAGCAGATCGGCCTGCGGCGCCTCGCCGAGCAGGACGGTCCGCCGGTAGCCGTCGATCAGCCCGACGAGGGGGTTGACCACGGTGTAGGCGTTGAGGAAGTCCGGGGGCACGGCGTCGATCCCGTAGGCCACCGGCGTGGCGAAGAGCCCGAGCTGCAGCAGGGCGGGCAGGGTCTGGCGCAGGTCCCGCCAGTACACGAGGGTGGCCGAGAGCCCGAGGACCACGCCCACGGTCCACGCCACCTGGATGGCCAGGAGCAGCGGCACCCAGACCGAAGTGGCCTTCGGCACCGTCCCCTCGACCAGGAACACGACGGCCAGGGCGGGCAGCGACATGGCCGCATGGACGCCGGCCACGCCCACCGCCGAGAGCGAGAGCACCTCGCGCGGGAACGCCACCTTCCCGATCAGGTCCCGCTCCATGATCAGCAGCGGGCCGCCGAAGGCGACGGACTGCGAGAAGAAGGTCCACGGGACGAGGGCCACGTACGTGAACAGCGGGTAGGGGATCCCGCCGGTGTCGATCTCGGCCACGCGGTCGAAGAAGATCGTGAAGACCAGCATCAACATCAGGGGGTTGAGCGCGGCCCAGACGAACCCGAGGTAGGCGTCCTTGTAGCGGGCCCGGACCTCGCGTTCGGTGAGGGTGACCAGGAGCTCCCGCGAGTGCCAGAGGTCGCGGAGCGCGCGGCCGAGGTGCAGGCGCCGGCGGTAGCGCAGCTCCGGGGGTGGCTCGGTGAGGTCGGTCATGAGCTCCGGGTTCGCCCCCGTGCTCGCAGCTGCTCGCGCACCTTGTGGCCCAGCACCAGGGGCACGTGGCGGACGTGGGCCACCTGCCAGTGGTCGGCGAGGAACCCGGGGGCCCGGGCGGCGGTGCCGAGGGGGCCGAGGCCGCGCGTGCTCGTGACGAAGACACCGGCGGCGTAGCCGGTGCCCACGAGGGGCTGTCCGGAGCGGCGGCGGATCCACCGCAGGGTGTGCTCGCGACGGTCGGCCGGCCCGGAGGCCAGCTCGGCCCGGACGGTCTCGGGGATCTCGGCGTCCCAGGCCTCGACGAGGTAGCCCACCCCCTCGCTCACCAGCAGGGTGCAGTGGTGGCGGCGGGCGGCGGCCACGAAGGCGTCCCAGTCGAGGTCGTCCGCGGCTGCCTGCAGGATGGTGAGGGCGTCGGGCACCCACCGCAGGACGGCCTCCCCGGTGCTGCCCAACCCGTGGACGATGGCATGGAAGAGATGGTGGCTCGGGGACAGGGTCTGGGCCGGGACCCCGCCGAGGTCGAGGGGCCGGGCGTCGGCCCAGAAGGCCGTCGTGTCGGCCACCGCCGGATCGGCGCTCACGAAGTCGAGGCTGAGCGTCGAGTGCACGTCGAGGGCATCGAGCGGGCCCCGGCGGTAGCCCCGGGCGTGCCGCAGGCGGAGGTACCAGTCGTCGTCGCCCTCCTGCTCCCAGCGGCTGGGGTGGTGCCCCCGGACGGATTCGCTCCGGTAGCCGAGCTGTTCGAGCGTCCGCCACGCCGCGGTCACCTGGTCGGGGCGGACGAGGAGGTCCACGTCGCCCATGGGCCGGGCGCCCAGGTCGCCGAGGAAGCACAGGGCGACGGGGAGCCCCTTGAGCACGAGGACGTCGATGCCGGCCTCGCCGAAGTGGGTGACGGCGTCGGCGGCGTTGCGGAGGTGGTGCTGGTTCTGGACCCACGACTTGCGATACAGCCCCTTGAGCCGGTCGACGTGCTCGGCCCCGACCTCGGCGCCGAGGTGGTGCCACACCAGCGGCAGCAGGCGGTACACCTCCGCGTCCCAGAGGTCTTCCAGGTCCACGCGCCCCGTCAGCTCCTGCCAGGCGGCGCGGGCGACCTCGGGCTCGGCCACGGCGGCCTGCACGGCGAGCCGCTGGACGGGGTCGGGCCAGCGACCGTCCCGGGCGGTCACGGAGGCGTGCGGTCGCGCTGGACGTTCGTCCGCAGCGCGTCGAGCAGGGCCTGCTGGTAGGCGGGGGCGTCGGTGGTCATGCTCCCCGGTCGGAGCCGGCGCTCCAGCACGATGTCGTCGACGTGGACGAACCGGACGCCGGCCGACCGGGCCCGGCCCAACCAGTCGGTGGTGACGGCGAGAGGTTGTTCCGGCCTGAAGGGCACCTCCTCGAAGACCGCCCGCCGGGCCAGCATGGCGCCGAGGAACAGGCCGCCGGCGTTGCGCACCGGAGCCCGCAGCCCCGCCGCCCGGCGGTCGACGCCGGCATCGATGAACTCGTTGCTCCGGCCCACCACGACGTCGGCCTCCGGATGCGCCGCCAGGGACCGGACGAGGTGGTCGAGGGACCCGGGGGCCCAGCGGTCGTCGCCGTCCACGAAGCCGAGGAGCTCGCCCCGCGTCGGCTCGATGCTCAGGTTGCGGGCCGCGCCCAGGCCGACCGGCCCGGGGCTGAACAGCCGGATCCGGTCGCCGTAGGCCGCCAGGAGCTGGGGGGTGGCGTCGGTCGACCCGTCGTCGACCACCACCAGCTCGTCGTCGGGGCCGAGCTGGTCGAGCACGCTGTCGAGCGCCTCGACGACGTACGCCTCGACGTCGCGGACGGCCACGGCCACGCTGACCCGGGTCATGGACCGCCCCGTCGGGCGTCGAGGATCTTGCGCAGCGAGCGGGTGAAGGAGAGGCGCTCGTTGGGGACGCCGGTCCACGACAGGTTGGTGTCGTGGATCCGGCGTTCGATGAGCGGTTCGGGGATGATCCCGACCTCGAGGCCCGCGGCCCGGACCCGGAGCAGCCAGTCGCTGTCGGCGCCCGTCCTGAAGCTCTCGTCGTAGGTCCCCACCTGGTCGTAGGTGCGGCGCCACGCCAGCACGGGGCTGATGGCGACGCTGATGGGGTCGCCGGCGGCGTCGAGGGCCCACGTCGGCAGGGGGCGGCCGTCGTCGGTGAACACGGCCTGCTCGCCCACGACGCAACCCATCGCCTCGCCGCCGGCCACCAGGTGCTCGGCCTGTAGGCGGAGCCGGTTGGGCACCATGCGGTCGTCGGCGTCGTGCATGGCGATGGCCGGCGCCGTCGCCTCCGCCACGCCCCGGTTGCGGGCGGCGGGCTCCCCGAGGTTCTGCGGGTGCCGGATGGTGCGCACCGGCGCACCGAAGCTGTCGGCGATGGTCGCCGTGGCGTCGGTCGAGCCGTCGTCGACGACGAGGACCTCGATCGCGGGGCAGGTCCTGGGCGAGCACGGAGGCGATCGCCTCGGCGAGATGGCGTTCGGCCTGGTAGGCCGGGATGACGACCGAGATGGCGGGGAGCGCGGTCATCGGGTTGCCCGCGCCGGAACGGTCACGCCGGGGCGTTCGGCCAGCCCGCCTCGGAGACGTCGTGCACGGGGTCGAGGAGGATGAGCTCCTCCATGTCGGTGAACTTCTCGAAGGCCAGGCCGTTGGCCGCCGCGCCGGACGGAGCGCCGTCGCGCAGGAGGAGGCCCTCGTCGACCAGTCGGTCGAGGAAGGCCGGCCACGCCGTCGACCTCGCCGTGGTCCGGGTACCGCTCGGCCACGGCCGACGCCACGACCTCGGCCGTGGGCGCTTCGCCGGTGGCGAGGACGCTCCAGGCGGCTTCGGCCCCGTCGCGCAGGCTGTAGTAGCTGCCCGTCGCGAAGTCGATGGCGATGACCTCGCCGTCGACGGTCTCGTGCACGACCTGCGGGCCGCGGATCCGGTACACCGCCATTCGAGCGAGCCTACCGGGGCGCCTCCCTGCGCTCGAAGAGGGGGGAGCGTGCCTAGCGGGCGGCGAGGAACGCTTCGATGGCCGGGGTGGTGGCGGCCGGCTCGGGGCCGAGGGCGAAGTGGAAGGCCGGAACGGCCTGGATCAGGCGGCGGAGGGCGGCCAGGATCGCCGCGGGATCGGCGCCGGGGAACTGCAGGACCGTGCTCGGGGCCAGGCGGCGGAAGGCCTCGCCGGCCCCGATCGGCTCGATCCGCGGGCCCTCGTCGGTGACCTGCGGGCAGAGGATGGCGGTGACGGGCAGGCGCTCGACGAACCGGTCGCCGTAGGGCTCGGCGAGGAAGGCGATCAGCTTGTCGGCCTCCTGGCGCCCGACCACCTCGGCCCGCACGTGGGGCACGCGGGGCTGGTCGGGCTCGTGGATCTTGGCCGTCGTGTAGAGCGAGAAGACCTCGGGGACGTCCGGGTCGACGAGGACGTAGTCGTCGCCCAGGAACTGCAGCGTCGGGGAGCGCAGGGCGAACAGCGAGGTCGTGGACTTGCCCGAGCCGCTGGTGCCGGCGAGGAGGACCGCGCCGTGCTCGACGGTGCCCACCGCGGCGGCGTGGACCATCTGCAGGCCGAGGCCCTCGGCCCACCAGTGCAGGATCGGCCGGAAGGGCATGGCCAGCTCGGCCAGCGGCGTCCGGTCCACGTCGGGTACCCACCACCACGCGTCGCTCGCCTCCTGGCCCCGGACGAACCCCTCCACCATGCGCTCGGTCGGCCAGGCCATGGCGCAGCGGTCGGGTCCGAGGTCGGCGTAACGGACCAGATCGTTGCCGCCGGGCCACGTCATCGGGTCGACGACCTGTTCCGCGCCGCCGGACGCCCAGGCGTGGATCGTGAGCTCGGGTGGGCGGTCGTCCCCGGGCGTCTCGAGGTGGACCGTCGGTGGCCGCAACCGCGCCGCGACCTCGCCGACCGCCCGCACCAGGACCGGGCGGCCACCGATGCGCACGCGCCGTTCCGTGACCGGCCCTTCGGCGGCGGCCGCCTCGAAGCTCGATCGGGCGCGCTCGAGGAGCTCGTCGGTGTGCATCAGCCGGCCCAACCTACGCTCGGCGGATGGGCGCGCCACTCGTCATGCTGGGGCTGGACGGCGCCGCCTGGCCCCTGATCGACACCTGGGCCACGGCCGGCGAGCTGCCCGTGCTGGCCGCGCTGCGGGCGCAGGGCACGCTCGCCCGGATCCGCTGCCCCGAGGCCTACAACGACAACGCCATCTGGGCCTCGTTCAGCACCGGGCGCGACCCCGTGAACCACGGCTGGATGCAGTACAACCGCGTCCGGCCGGGTGGGCACGACGTCGAGCGGGTCTACCGCGACAGCATCGACGGGACCGCGTTCTGGCAGGTGGCCTCCGACGCGGGGCGGACCGTGACCGTGCTCGACGTGCCCAAGTCGCCCCGGGGCCGAGACCTGAACGGCGTGGAGCTGGTCGATTGGCTGGTCCATGGGGCCGACAGCAGCGAGCCGCTGAGCGAGCCGCCCGGGTTCGTGGACGAGGTCGTCGCCGCCCACGGGGCGGGGCATCCCAAGGTGTGCCTGGCGTACGGGCGCACCGGCGACGAGCTGGCCGCTTGGCTCGAGGCTCGGGTCGACATGGTCCGACGCAAGGGTGACCTCCTCGTCGAGCAACTGGCAGCCCGGTCCGCGGATCTCGTGGTCGGGGTCTTCAACTCGACCCACTGCTCCGGCCACCAGTGCTGGCACCTCCACGATCGAGATCACCCGGACTTCGACCCGGTCATGGCCGAGCGCGTGGGCGACCCGATGCTCGCCGTCTACCGGGCCGTCGACCGCGAGATCGGACGGGTGCTCGACGCCGCCGGCCCCGACGCCACCGTGATCGTCTTCGCCTGTCTCGGCATGACCACCAACTTCTCCGGCGTCGGCATCCTCGAGCCGGCCCTCCTGGGCCTCGATCCGCGCCGCCCCCGCACCACCCTCACGCCGCACGGGACGACGGCGAGCGCCTGGCGTCGGCTCGTGCCGCTCCGGCTCCGCCGGGCGATGCCGGCCGCATGGCACGCCGCCGCCCGCCAGCGGGGCGCCGACCTTCGGGCCCGCCGGTCGTACTGGATGGTCGACTGCGGCGGGCGGACGAGCGGCGTGCGCGTGAACCTGGCCGGCCGCGAGGACGGCGGGGTGGTCCCCAGAGAGGACCACGCGGCCCTGCTGGCGGACCTCGAGGCTGCCCTGGGCGAGCTCGTCGACGCCGATGACGGGACCCCCCTGGTCCGGGCGATCGAGCGTCCGCAAGAGACCCACTCGGGAACCTACGTCGGTGACCTGCCCGACCTCTTCGTCCACTGGACGCCGCGCCGCAACCCCGTCCGAGCCGCCCGCTCCGAGCGGCTGGGTGAGGTGGTCTCCGCCCCACCGGACCGCACCGGACACCACCACGCCCACGGCTTCGCCCTCGCCCGCGGCGACGGCATCACCGCGGCGGCCACCGCCCCCGACGTGTCCATCACCGACCTCGCCCCCTCGATCCTGACCCGACTCGGCGTCCCCCCACCCCCCGCCGACGGCCACCCCATCCCCGCCCTCACCGCCAGTCGTTCTGGGTACTGAGGTTTGTTCCCTGCACAAGCCTGAGTACCCAGAACGGTGGACAGTCACACCGAGTGGTGGTTTCTGCTACTGTGTGTTGTCGGAGGGCCGCTGGGCGATGGCGGGAACGGGCGCATGGCGAGGCGAGGGCGACAGGTAGCAGCCGTCCTGGCCGTGACGCTGGCGTTGGCCATCGGCCCAGCGGCCGCCGAACCTTCGGCGGCCACGAGCTGATCCCGGGCAACCAGGAAGTGGCCACCGTCGACTACGAGAACCCGGGCGCCTGGGACACCTCGATCTTCCGCCCGAACATCGGCGGCGGCGAGGTGTTGGCCTTCCACGCCGACGGCCGCCACCTCTGGATCGGCGGCATGCTCTCCCGCCCCTACCGCGGCATCGGCCGCTTCACCCCCCGCTAGGGCGCGCCGGTCACTCCTCGACGAGGTCGCCGGTGATGTCGACCTCCGACGCCTCGTCCTCCAGCACGTAGCGGTGGATCACCGCGCCGATGACGGCGCCGGCGATCGGGAAGACCCAGAAGAACCAGAGCTGCTCCAGGAAGTCGCCGCCCACCAAGAGGGCGGGGCCGCTGGACCGGGCGGGGTTCACCGAGGTGTTGGTGACCGGGATGCTGACCAGGTGGATCAGGGCCAGCGTGAGCCCGATGGCCAGCGGGGCGAAGCCCACCGGCGCCCGGCCGCTCGTCACGCCGAGGATGACGATGACGAAGAGGGCGGTCAGGACGACCTCGGCGATGATGCAGGCGCCGATGGCGTAGAGCCCGGGCGAACCGGTGTCACCGAAGCCGTTGGCCGCCAGCCAGTTGCCGTCGGTGGCGAAGCCCGGTCGGCCCTCGAGGATCCCCCACAGGGCGAGCGAGGCCAGGATCGCCCCGATGAGCTGGGCCACGATGTAGGGCAGGACGTCCTTGGCGGGGAAGCGCTTCGCCGTCCACAGCCCGATGGTCACCGCCGGGTTGAAGTGGGCGCCCGACAGGTGGGCGAGGGCGTAGGCCCCGCACACGACGGTCAGCCCGAAGGCCAGCGACACCCCGAGCAGCCCGATCCCCAGGGTGTTGAGGTCGGCGTTGGGGAAGTTGGCCGACACCACCGCGGCGCCGCAGCCCGCCGAGCACCAGCAGGAACGTCCCCAGCACTTCGGCCCCGAGCGCTCGTCGTCGATCCATCGTGCGCCACCCCTGTGTCGACGTGGTCCCTTCCCCGGCTCAAGACCGTAGTTCTGTCCGCAGTACGGTCCCGCGGATGACCAGCCGTGTGATCCAGTGGGCGACCGGGACGGTCGGCATCCACGCCGTGCCCGCCATCGTCGAGCATCCCGACCTCGAGCTCGTGGGCCTCTGGGTCCACTCCGACGACAAGGCCGGGCGCGACGCCGGCGAGCTGTGCGGGATCGACCCCGTCGGCGTCACCGCCACCCAGGACGCCGAGGCCCTGCTCGCCCTCGACGCCGACTGCGTCTGCTACACGGCCCACTCCGACGTCCGCCCCGGCGAGGTGGTCGACGACCTGTGCCGGATGCTGGAGGGCGGCAAGAACGTGGTCAACACCTCGTTCGTGCCGCTGCTGTACCCGCAGCAGGCCGGCTTCCACGACCAGCTCCAGGCCGCCTGCGAGGCGGGGGGTACGTCCTTCTTCACCTCGGGCATCGACCCCGGCTACGGCAACGCCGGCGTCACCATCGGCGCCCTCGGCCTGTGCAAGGAGGTCCGCCACGTCCGGATGATGGAGATCGTCAACTACGCCACCTGGGACAACCCCTTCACCATGTTCGAGATCATGGGGTTCGGGAAGCCCGACGAGTCGCAGTCGCTCCTGCTGGCGCCCGGGAGCACGGCGCTGGCGTGGGGTCCCGTCGTGGCCCTGGTGGCGGCGTCCATGGGCGTCGAGCTGGACGACATCGTGGAGGAGCACGAGGTCCTGATGGCCGACGAGGACTTCGAGATCGCCTCCGGCCCGATCGAGGCCGGGACCATCTCAGGCATGCGCTTCGAGATCAAGGGCATGGACGACGGCGAGGAGCGGGTCGTGGTCGAGCACGTCACTCGCCTCCGCGACGGCGACGCCCCCGGGTGGCCCCAGGGCGAGGGCTACCGGATCCTGATCGAGGGCGAGCCCCACGTGAAGCTGGAGGTGTCGGTGTCGTCCGACCTCGGTGACCACAACCACGCCGGTTGCCTCGGCACCGCCATGCACGTGGTCAACGCCATCCCCGCGGTCGTGGCCGCCGACCCCGGCGTCCTCACCCTCCTCGACCTCACCCCTCGATTCCGCTTCGCGGACTAGCCCCAGCGGGAGGCGAACAGGGGATCCCGTCCCGCGACCTCGAGGAAGCGGCTGGCCGGGTCGTCGCCCTGGCTCACCGGGAGGGCGTCGCCGTACATCCCCGGGCCCCGGATGAGCTCGCCCGCCCGCTCGAGCTGCGCGGCACCGGACTGGCAGAGGACCTCGTCCAGCGCGGCGTCGATGCCGGCGGCCGCGGCCAGGTCCCAGGTGTGGGCCAGCGGGTCGACGTAGAGGATGCCGACGAAGCGGTCGACGGCCATGCGGCCGAACGGCGTGTCGGTCTCGCGCTGCAGGGCGCCCTCGGTGTCGAGGGCGTCCAAGAGGTCGTCCCGCGCCGCGGCCCAGGCCTCCTCGGGCTGATCACCAGCCGCCTCGGTGACCGACATGAGCGGCCGGGGCTCGGTCGAGCCGCGGGCCGCGTCGGCGACGAGGGACATGACCTGGACCTGGTGGCCGGCCACGTCCCGAGCCGTCCACTCGGGGCAGGGGCTGGGTTGGTCCCAGGCCCCGCCGACGCGGCGCACCACCGCGTCGAACCCGTAGACGGCTTTGGTGAACCGGCGCAGCTTCTCGGACATGCCGCGGACCCTAGTCCCCCAAGCGAAAGTTGACACTTACGTAAGTAAGTACTATCGTTTGCCGGGTGGACGCAGCCCTCAAAGCCCTGGCCGAGCCCCGACGGAGGGACATCCTCCGGCTGGTCTGGAGCCAGGAGCGGGCGGCGGGTGAGATCGCGACGCACTTCTCGGTCACCCGGCCGGCCATCTCCCAGCACCTGCGGGTGCTGGCTGAGGCCGATCTCGTGAGCGAGCGCCGCGAAGGCACCCGCCGCTTCTACCGGGCGCGGCCCGACACGGTCGGGGAGCTCCAGGAGTTCCTCGCCCGGTTCTGGGATGACCGCCTCGACCGTCTCCGTGACGTCGCCGAGGCTGCCGAGCGAGACAACGAGCAACACAAGGAGCAAGCCTGATGGCCGAGTTCGTACGAGAGATCATGATCGACGCCAGTCCGGCGACGATCTACGGGTTCCTGACCGAGACCGACAAGTTCCTGCAGTGGGAGGGGACCGAGGCCGAGCTCGACCCCCGGCCCGGCGGCGTGTACTCCGTGCTCGTCCACGGTGAGCACCGGAGCGCCGGCGAGTTCGTCGAGCTGGTCCCCAACGAGAAGGTGGTCCACACCTTCGGTTGGGACAGGCCGGACAACCCCATTCGTCCCGGCTCGACCACCGTCGAGTTCACGCTGGAGCCCGAGGGCGACAAGACCCGGCTGCGCATGCGCCACTACGGCCTGCCCGAGGACGCCGTCGCCGACCACTCGCACGGCTGGACCCACTACCTGGACCGCCTGGCGGTGGCGGCCAGCGGCGGCGATCCCGGCCCCGACGCCGGCCCCGGCGAGCGTTGAGCCAGTCGGCCACCGGCGCATACTGCGCTGGTGGCCGACGGTGACACCCTCTACGACCGGGCGGGCGGCCAACCCTGGTTCGACGCCCTCGTGGAGCGGTTCTACGACCGGGTCGAGCACGACCCGGTGCTCCGGCCCCTCTACCCCGAGGACCTGACCTCGGGGAAGCGGGGCCTGGGCCTCTTCCTCGGCCAGTACTGGGGTGGGCCGCAGGCGTACTCGGCCGAGCGGGGCCATCCCCGCCTCCGGGCCCGGCACCTGCCCTTCGCGATCGACACCCCCGAGCGGGACGCCTGGGTCGGCCACATGACCGAGGCGATCCGAGCCGGCGGGCTCGACGCCGAAGACGAGGCGGCGTTCCTCGAGTACGTCGAGACCACCGCCACCCACATGATCAACCAGCACCCGCTGGGGCTCCGTCCGCCCGGGTGATCCACCAGCTCAGGGAAGGCCATGATGACGGCGTGACCTACCGCGTGATCCAGTGGGCGACCGGCGGCGTGGGCCGGGCCGCCATCGAAGGCGTGCTCGACCACCCGGAACTGGAGCTGGTCGGCTGCTGGGTGCACAGCGCCGACAAGGAGGGCAAGGACGTCGGCGAGCTCATCGGCCGCGACCCGGTCGGGGTCACGGCCACCACCGACGTCGACGCCCTGCTCGCGACCGAGGCCGACGCCGTCCTCTACTCGCCGATCATGGCCGACCCCGGGGTGGTCGACCGGATCCTGCGCTCGGGCAAGAACGTGATCACCCCGCTCGGCTGGTTCTACCCGACCGACCAGGACACGTCCCGCCTGGAGGAGGCATGTGCCGAGGGCGGGGCCACCCTGCACGGCACCGGCATCCACCCCGGCGGCATCACCGAGCGCTTCCCGCTGATGCTGTCGGCGCTGTCGCACGCCATCACCCACGTCCGGGCCGAGGAGTTCAGCGACATCCGGACCTACGGCGCCCCGGAGGTCGTCCGGGACGTGATGCTCTTCGGGGCCACGCCCGAGGCGGCGGCCGAGAGCATCATGCTCTCCGTTCTCGGTGCCGGTTTCCAGCAGTCGGTGCGCATGGTGGCCGACGTGCTCGGCGTCACGCTCGACCCCGAGCTGTCCACCAGCCACGAAGTCGCCGTCGCCACCGCCCCCATCGACTCGCCCATCGGCCCCATCGAGCCCGGCCTCGTCGCCGCCCAGCGGTTCCGCTGGGTGGGCACGGTCGACGGCGAGCCCGTCGTCACCGCCGCCGTGAACTGGTTCATGGGCGAGGAGGACCTCGACCCGGCCTGGACCTTCGGCCCCGAGGGCGAGCGCTTCGAGGTCGACATCACGGGTGACCCCCCGGTGCAGGTCACGTTCCACGGCCTGCATCCCGACTCCATCGCGGAGGGCCTCGAGCGCAACCGCGGCATCGTCGCCACCGCCATCCACTGCGTCAGCGCCGTCCCTTACGTCTGCGCCGCCGAGCCCGGGATCAAGACCTACCTCGACCTCCCCCTGGTCGCCGGCCGCGCCGCCCCCCACCTCCTGGGCGGCTGATCAAGCCAAGCCGAGGGCGACCCGGAGCGCGTCGTCCAGCAAGGCAAGACGGACAGGGCCCAGCGAGCCCCGCCGTCGGACGAGGTCGGCTTTGGTCAGCGTGAGCAGGTTGTCGCAGTTGGCCGCGGACGGGTGGTCGAGGCCTTCGCCCGCGTCGAGCTCGACCTCAGCCGCGTGCCCCCGGATCGTCGAGGTCACGAGGACGCAGACGAGCGAGCTCAGCACCGGGATGGCGGCATCCCGAGTCACGATCACCGCCGGGTGGCGACCCACGGCGGGGATGTCGGCATCCCACACCTCACCCCGGTGCATCGTCGTCACTGAGGATGACGCGGGCGGAATGCGCGCTCAGGGCTTCGAGCAGTGCCTCGTGCTCCGGATCGGGTTCGGCATACGCCCGGCGGTACGAGGCGACGATCGCCTCCTCACTGTGGCGGTCGAGCCACTCCGTGACCGCCGTCTCGACGAGTGCGGCCCGGGTCTCGGCCCGGCCGGCGCGAACGGACTCATCCAACGACGCCACCACGGCCTCGTCCATCCGAGCGGTCACCGGCACGCGCACGCCGACCACGATAGGCGGTGCGTGTACGAAACGTATACGTCTCACCACGCGGCCGGGGTCGGGGCGTGCTCGGCCGCGGTGGACGGGCATGGGGCCTCCCCAGACGTGAGGGATCACGAGTCGGGGGAAGCGACCGCCGCACCCTACGGCCGGGGTATGACAGTCAGATAGGGATGTAGGCCGGCCGATCGCCGTCGACGGTGACCCGGCGCATCACCCGGTGCCGGGGGAAGTGGTCGCTCAGGGCCCGGTGGTTGGTGCAGCGCTCGTCCCACACTGCCAGGTCGTTGGCGGTCCAGCGCCAGCGGACCTGGAAGTTGGGGTCCTGGGCGTGCTGGGTCAGGAACCCGAGGAGGGCGTCGCTCTCCGGCCGGCTCATGCCCACGATCTGGTCCATGAACAGGCCGGACAGGAAGAGGGCCTGGCGGCCGGTCCGCGGATGGGTCCGCACGAGCGGGTGCTCGACCGGCGGGTGGGCGGCGGCCAGCTCGGCCATCTGGTCGGCGTCGAGGAAGCGGCCGACGGCGGCGTCGAACTCGTCCCCCCGGTGATGGCGCACGCTGAGCCCGGCGCACAGCGCCTGCATGGTGGGGGAGAGGGCGTCGAACGCCGCGGTCATGCTCGCCCAGAGGGTGTCGCCGCCCACGTCGGGGATGACCCGGGCGCTGAGCACCGCCACCTGCGGCGGCTCGGCGATCCACGTCACGTCGGTGTGCCAGCCGTCGGCGTCGGGCGGGCTGTCGGCCGTGTCCTCGATGTACTGCAGCCGGCTCTCTGACCCGAGCACCTTGCCCACCGGGAAGATGCTCAGCTCGCCGAAGCGGGAGGCGAACGCCTGGTGCTCGTCGTCGTCCAGGTCCTGGTCGTGGAAGAAGACGACCTGGTGGTCGAGCAGCGCCTCGTCGATGACCGCGAACTGGTCGTCGGTCAGGTCGGCGAGGTCGACCCCGTCGATCACCGCCCCGATCACGGCGTTGACCGGCGTCACCGTGGGCAGGTCGGCCATCGGGAGAGTGTCCCACGTTGTCGGTACGGTCCGGGGGTGGGCCTTCGACGTGGTGCGGGGAGCGGCGGGCACCGGCACCTTGCTCTGGGACCCAGACGTCCTCGCCGCAAGGCACCGGTGCCCGCCGCGTGGACTCGGGCCTCGTGAGCGGGATCCTCTGCGGGCACTGTGGCGAGCGGCACCCCACGGTCGCCGACGTCCGCTCCTGCACCGGCACCCTTCCCGCGCCCGACGACCTCCCCGGTCTCGAGCCCGACGACCCCTCGGTTCTGGCCGTTGATTTCGGGGCTATGGCACCGAAATCAAGGGCCAGAACGGTTGAGCCGGCGGCTGGGGACCTGGCGGTGCTGGCGGGGCCGGACTGCCTCGGGCGGTCGGTTGTGGTGGCGCCGGGGCAGGACGTGCCGCCGCCGTGGACGGATGCCCCCCGGGTCGTCGTCGACGAGGAGGCGGACGTCGAGGAGCTGGTCGAGCGGCTGGATGCGGCCTGGCGGGGCCGGGAGCGGGTGGTCATCGAGCTCGGGGTCGACCTGCCCGAGGAGCCGACCGGCATCGAGACGGCGGAGCCGTGGACGCTGGAGCCGTCCTTCACGTTCCCGCTCGATCGCCTGAGCCACCTCGTGCGGGCGAATGCCGTCGATGCCCGCGACGAACCCACCTTCCTCCCTCGCTCGCAGGCGATCGCGGCGGGCGCGACGGCAGGCGACGACACCGATGTCCGGCTGCCCGATGGCCGCGAGGCGTGGTGCGACGGAGGCCCGCTGGACGTGGAGCTGGCCCGGACGCTCGGCCTCCCCCTGCTGCCCGCGCTCTCGGTCGAGCGGGGGCACCTGGAGCCGTTCGGCCTCGATCCGCCGACGGCCGACTTGGCGGCGGACCAGCTCGCGGCGGTGGCGCACCGGGGTGGGCCGTGCCGGGTCATCTCGCCGGCGGGCTCGGGCAAGACCCGGACGCTGACCGAGCGGGCCCGCCACCTCGTCCGCGACCAGCGCCTCCCGCCGGGCGCCCTCGGCCTCGTGGCCTACAACGTGCGGGCCGCGGGGGAGATGCGGGAGCGCCTCGAGGACGCGGCCGGGCTCGACATCCGCACGCTCAACTCGCTCGGCCTCGCCGTGCTCACCGGTCGCGGCCCGTTCCGGGTGGCCGGGAGCAGCCAGCGCGACGTCGGCGTGCTCGAGGAGGCCGACCAGCGCCGGATCCTCGACGCGCTGGTCGACTTCCCCCGCCGGGCCAACACCGACCCGGCGGCGGCGTGGCTCGAGGCCCTGGGCCGGATCCGCCTCGGCCTGCGCCCGCCCCGCGAGGTGGAGGACGAGTACGGCGGCGACGTCGACGGCCTCGCCGACGTCTTCCCCCGTTACCAGGAGGCCCTGGCCAACCGGGGCGTGGTCGACTTCGACCAGCAGATCTACGGCGCCGTGCAGCTCCTGCTCACCGAGCCGGCCGTGCGGGCGGTCGCCCAGCGGGCCAGCCGGGTCCTCCTGGTCGACGAGTTCCAGGACCTGACGCCCGCCCACCTCCTTCTGCTCCGGCTCCTCGCCGCTCCCGGCTTCGACGTCTTCGGCGTGGGCGACGACGACCAGACCATCTACGGCTACAACGGCGCCGACCCCACCTGGCTCATCGACTTCCAGCGCTTCTTCGCCGGCGCTGGCCATCACCCGCTCACCGTGAACTACCGGTGCCCACCGCCCGTGGTCGACGCGGCCCGCACCTTGCTCACCCACAACCGGCGCCGGGTCGACAAGGTCATCCATCCCGCCCCGGGGCGCACCGGGACCGACGACCAGCTCGCCGTCCGCTCGGCCGAGCGCACCGTCGCCGCCACCGTCGAGGCCGTGGCCGAGCGGATCGCCGCCGGTGCCGCTCCCGACGACATCGCCGTGCTCACCCGGGTCAACGCCACCCTCGCTCCGGTCCAGGTCGCCCTCGATCTGGCCGGCATCCCGGCCGACCGCGTGGCCGGCCCGGCGTGGCTGCAGCGCACCGGCGTCCGCTCGGCGCTCGCCTGGCTCCGGCTGGCCACCACCCGCGGGCTCGATCCCGCCGACGTCGGTGACGCCGCCCGACGGCCCTCCCGGGGCCTCTCGGCCAAGGTCATCGAGTGGATGGCGGAACAGCGCGACGCCAGCGGCATCGATCGCCTGGCCGGCCGCCTCTCCCGGGACCGTGACCGCGAGAAGGTCGAGGGCTTCGCCGCCGACCTCCGCTCCGTCGCCGAGCGGGCCCGGGGCGGCACGTCCCGGTCCGTGCTCCTCCACGTCCGTGACGGCCTCGGCCTCGACGGCGCCATGGCCGGCCTCGATCGCAGCCGGGGCCGGGTCGACCGCTCGAGCCACACCGACGACCTCGACGCCCTCATCCAGCTGGCCGACCTCCACGAGGACGCCGCCACCTTCGGCGACTGGCTGGCCGACCGCCTCCGGGCCGGGCCGCCCCCCGCCGGCCCTCGGGTCCGGCTGTCCACCGTGCATCGGGTGAAGGGCCTCGAGTGGCCCCACGTCGTCGTCCACGAGGTCTCCGCCGGCCTGTTCCCGCACCGCCTGGCCGAGGACGTCGAAGAGGAGCGCCGGGTCTTCCACGTCGCCCTCACCCGCTGCTCAGCGTCGGTCACCGTCGTCGCCCCCGCCGAGCAGCCTTCCCGGTTCATCGAGCAGCTCACCCGCGAGGCCCGTCCGGGGGAGGTCGACGACGTGAAGCCGCTGGCGCCCCCGCGGGAACAACCGAAGGCACCGACCCGGGTCGACGGCCCGGGCGATGGCGCGTTGCGGGACCGGCTGCAGTCCTGGCGGCTCGACCGGTCCCGGACCGACGGGGTCCCCGCCTACGTCGTGTTCAACAACAAGACGCTCGACGATCTGGTCGCCCGGCGCCCCGCCACCTACATCGAGCTGCGGGCCTGCACCGGGATCGGCCCGGCCAAGATCGAGGCCTACGGCGACGACCTACTGGCCCTGGTCGCCGCCGCGGAGTCCTGAGCTCACGCGTGGGCGGGCGCATCGGGGCAGATGCCTACCGCCCCCGCCGGTCGCCCCCAAACGGATCAGACCGTGGCGTGCTCCTCCGTCAGCGCCTCGCAGCTCGGGCACACCTCGCCGCCGGCCATCCGGGCCCGGCTGAAGGGCACTTCGTACCAGAGCTGCAGAGTGCTGGTCCCGGCACCGCACGCCGTCGACCCGTTGTTGGGATCGACCGCATGGCAGTAGCCCGCCGCGGCCTGCGCCGAACCGACGTACAGATCGCCGTCGGAAGCCGTGATCCATGCCATCGTCGCCACCTCCCTTTAGCGGAGACGCCGACGATGAACGTAATCACCCGGAATGCGCGAATCGCGGACCCTCAGCCGACCCTCAGCCGACCCTCAGCGTTGACGTACGCGCGCCAGGTAGTCGGCGGCGACGGCCCGGGACTCGGGATCCTGCAGGGCCTGGACCAGCAGATCGGCGTCAGATTCGCTGCCGGCGGTCGACACCAGGGCCTCGGCGGCCTCGTCGATCTGGCGCAAGGTCGTGGTCAGGGTGAATGGCGAACGGGTCGCCAGGAGTTCGGCCAACGCTCGGACGTCGTCCACCAGCCGGTCACCCGGGACCACCCGGCTCACCAGGCCCAGGGCGAGGGCCTCGTCGGCGGGGAACCGCCGGCCGGTGAGGACGAGGTCGCGGGTGACGGCCGGCCCGACCTCGCGCACCAGGCGGGGGATGCCGCTCCAGGTCAGCGGGATCCCGAGCTCGATCTCGGGGATGGCGAACGAGGTGTCCGCCGCGGCGAGGCGGAAGTCGCAGGCCAGCGCCAGCAGGAGGGCGCCGCCGATGCAGTGGCCGTGGACGGCGGCCACGGTCACCGCCCGCATCCCGGCGACGGCCTCGACCATCCGCCGCCCGGCGTCGGCGGCGTCGTGCGGGCTGAGCCCGGCCATGCCCTGCTGGCCGCTGAACGACGCCAGGTCGGCCCCGGCGCTGAACGCCCGGCCCCGGCCGGTGACGATCACCACCTTGACCCCGGCCTGCTCGTCGAACCAGTGGGCGGCGTCGATCAGCTCCAGCAGGGTGGCGGCGCCGAGGGGATTGAGCTTCTCCGGCCGGTCGAGGGCGAGGTGGCCGACGGCGCCGTCGATCGTGACGTCGAGGGTGGTGAAAGCAGCAGCGGGCATGGCGGAATCTCCGTCGGGGTCGCCTCGTTGTACCCGGCATGAGCGATCCCGTCATCCAGACCGTGCCGCTGGGCGCCCAGTGGCCGATGATCGACCCCTTCCTCTTCTGTGCCCACCACCGCGACGACTACCCCGCCGGCGACGAGCGGATGGCGCCCAAGGCCGCCCTCGAAGGCCGGGAGCTGGGCCGCGACTTCTCCGGCCGGGACGGTTGGAGCATGTACCACGGCCTGGTCGTGCCCGGCTTCCCGCAGCACCCGCACCGGGGCTTCGAGACCGTGACCTACGTGCGCCACGGCTACATCGACCACTCCGACTCCCTCGGGGCTACGGCCCGCTTCGGCCGGGGCGACGTCCAGTGGCTGACCGCCGGCGGCGGCATCGTCCACTCCGAGATGTTCCCGCTGGTCGAGGCCGACGAGGGCAACCCCACCGAGCTCTTCCAGATCTGGCTCAACCTGCCCCGCGAGGACAAGCTCGTCGAGCCGCACTTCGCCATGCTCTGGGACGAGGACATCCCCCGGATCGTGGTCACCGACGATGAGGGTCGGACGGTCGAGGTCACCGTCATCGCCGGCGAGCTGGCCGGCCGCGAGCCGGCGTCACCCCCGCCGCGGTCGTGGGCCAGCCGGACCGACACGGACGTGGCCATCTGGCACCTCCGCCTCGACGCCGGGGCGAGCTGGGAGCTGCCCGCCGCCAAGCGGGACGACACCGTCCGCATGCTGTACCTGTTCGAGGGCGCCGGGCTGGACGTCGGGGGCCACGTGCTCCCCCCCAGCACCGGGGCCGCCGTCGAGGCCGACCGCCCGGTCGTGCTCACGGCCGGCGACGAGCCGGTCGAGGCGCTGATCCTCCAGGGCCGACCCATCGGCGAGCCGGTGGCCCAGTACGGGCCGTTCGTCCTCAACGACCGGGAAGGCATCGAGCAGGCCTTCGAGGACTACCGCCGTACCAGCTTCGGCGGCTGGCCCTTCGCCGACGACGCCCCCACCCACCCCCGGGACGAGGGTCGATTCGCCCGTCATGCCGACGGCCGTGTGGAGCATGCTCCCGAGTCCGCCCCGGCCGCCTGAGGAGGCTCGCCCATGGATCCCACTGCTACCGAGGCCTTCCTGGCCGACAACCACCGGGCGGTGCTGATCACGCTCCGGGCCGACGGCCGGCCCCAGTCGTCCAACATCGCCTACCACTACGCCGACGGGGTGGCCCGCATCTCGGTCACCGACGGGCGGGCCAAGACCGCCAACCTGCGCCGGGATCCCCGGGCCGTCCTCCACGTGGTGGGAGGCAACTGGTACCAGTACGTGTCGGCCTCGGGCACGGTCGAGCTGTCCGCGGTGAGCACCGAGCCGGGTGACGACGCCGGCCGCGAGCTCCTCGCCCTCCACGACGCCGTGGCCCCGAACCCCCACGACGACCCCGACGACTTCTTCCGGGCCATGGTCGAGGACAGCCGGCTGGTGGTCCGCTTCCGGCCCGAGAGCTTCGCCGGGATGGGCTGAGCCGGACCGCCTACGCTCCGCCGGTCGCCGACGCTCGGCGCCTGGGAGGCAGCACCATGACCGTGTCCGTCGTGACCGGCTCGTCCACCGGGATCGGCTACGCCACCGCGCTGCGGCTGGCCAAGGACGGTCACCAGGTCCACGCGTCGGTCCGCTCCGAAGCCAGCGGGGCGGCCTTGCTGGAGGCGGCCGACGGCCTCGACCTGCAGCTGCTGATCATGGACGTCGACGACGACGCCTCGGTGGCGTCGGCCCTCGGTGCGCTCGTCGAGGCGAGCGGCGTCGACGTGCTGGTCAACAACGCCGGCATCGCCAAGGGCAACGCCATCGAGGAGACGCCGCTGGCCGACTTCCAGGCCTCGATGAACACCAACGCCTGGGGCATCGTGCGCTGCGTCCACGCCGTGCTGCCCTCGATGCGGGCGCGGGGTTCGGGCCGCATCCTCAACGTCACCTCGGCGGCGGGGCGCCTGGCCAACCCGAGCCAGGGCGCCTACTGCATGTCCAAGTGGGCGGCCGAGGCCTACACCGAGATCTTGGCCGGCGAGGTGGCGGCCTTCGGCATCCATGTCTCGGCCATCGAGCCGGGCGTGATCATGACCCCGATCTTCGAGAAGGCAATGACCGACCTTCCCCCGGACGACTCGGTCTACGCCGCCAACCGCCACCTGGGGGAGTGGTTCATGCAGTCGCTGATGAACGACCCGCTCGCACCCGAGGCGGTGGCCGACGTGATCGCCGAGGTCGTCGCCGACCCCGCCCCCAAGCTCCGTTACCTCGTCGGCCCCGACGCCGAGTCCATCGTCGCCTACCGCGAGTCCATCACCGACGAGGAGTGGGTCGCCCTCGGCGCCGCGGACTACGACACCTGGTGGACCCGGATGACCGAGATCAGCGGCATCCCCCGCCCTGCCTGATCAGGGCTGGGGGCGGGCCTTCCAGGGGCGGCCGGCCCGCTTCTTCTTGCGATGCTCGGCGACGTAGTCGTCGACCGAGACGCCCAGCTCTTCGGCCTTTCGCTCGAGGTCGCCCTCCTGCTCGGCCTTGCGCTGGGCCCGGAGCTCGTCGGGCGTGATGCCGAGGCGAGCCGCCTCTTCCTCCCGCCGCTTGTCCCGCTCCGGGTCCGTGCCCATCGCCACGAGCGTACGGGCCGTAGGGTCCGCGCCGTGGGGGACCGACCTTCTGTTCTGGCGCCTGATCTCCCGCCTATGACCGGGAGATCAGGCGCCAGAACGGTTGGGGTGGTCGTGCTGCTGGCGCTGGCGGCGGCGTGCGGTGGGGACGACGGCGGGGAAGCGCCGGGGGAGACCACGGCGCCGGTCGAGCAGGCGGGCCCGCCGGCGTGTGACGGCCTCGAGCCGGTCGAGTGCCTGCTGCCGTGGCCGAGCGACCGGCTCACCGTGGCCGACGAGTCGACCCCGACCGGCCGGCGCCTCGCCCTGCCCGCCCAGGGCATGCCGGCCAACGCCGAGGGCATCCCGGTCGACGTGACCGACCAGAACCGGGCCGACGGGTTCTCGCCCTCGGCGACGATCGTGGCCTCGGCCCCCGGCGTCGACCTCGAGGCCAGCGGCGCGGCGCCGAGCACCGACATCGGCGCGTCCCTCGACGACGACGCCCCCATCCAGCTCACCGACCTGACGACGGGCGACCGGTGGCCCTACTGGGCCGAGCTGGACGCCCAGGCCCCCGAGGGCGAACAGCTCCTCATGGTCCGCCCGGCCGTCGCCCTGACCGAGGCCCACGAGTACGAGGTGGCCCTCGACGGCCTGGTCGACGCCGGGGACGAGCCGGTCGAGGTCCCCGAGCCGTGGACCTTCACCGTCGCCAGCGCCGACTCCCTGTCCGGCCGCCTGCGTTCGATGATCGACGAGTTCGGCGACCTGATCCCGGCGTTCGAGGTCACGTCCGTGTCGGGCGAGGACCCCGTCGTCGTCGAGGGCACCTACGTCGTGCCCAACTTCCTCGACAACGACGGGTCGACCGGCGGCCGCTTCGTGCTCGACGACGACGGCCTCCCGCGGTTCAACGAGGACCAGCCCGACGCCGAGGCCACCTTCACCTGCGTGCTCGGCAGCCGGCCCGAGGCGGGCACCGTGATCTACGGCCACGGGCTCCTGGGCTCGCAGGACGAGGTCCTGTCGCTGGCCGATATCACCGGCGTCGCCGGGCTCAACGCCTGCGCCACCGACTGGATCGGCATGGCCACCGAGGACCTGCCGACGGTCACCGAGATCCTGGGTGAGGTCTCCGGCTTCCCCGCTCAGGCCGACCGGCTCCAGCAGGGCCAGCTGGCCTTCCACCTGCTGGGCCGTCTGGTCAACGAGCCCGACGGCTTCGCCTCCGACCCCGCCTTCCAGACCGCCGCCGGCGAGCCGCTGCTGGCCGAAGGCGGGGCCAGCTTCGTCGGCAACAGCCAGGGCGGCATCCTCGGCGGGGCAGTCAGCGCGGTGACCGACGAGTGGGAGCGGGTCGTCCTCGGCGTCCCGGGCATGGGCTACAACCTGCTCCTCACCCGCTCCAGCGACTGGCCGCAGTTCCAGACCATCTTCGACGAGGCCTACCCCGAGCCGGCCGAGCGCCCTCTCGTCCTCGAGCTCATCCAGCTCCTGTGGGACCGGGGCGAGAACAGCGCCTACGCCCAGCACCTCACCACCGACCCCTACGACGGCGTGCCGGCCAAGACCGTGCTGCTCGTCGAGGCCTTCGGCGACCACCAGGTGGCCAACGTGAGCACCGAGAAGCTGGCCCGCACGATCGGCGCCGCGGTCACGGAGCCCGCGCTGGCCGACGGGCGCAGCGAGTCGGTCGAGCCGATGTGGGGCATCGACGTGCTCGACGGCTTCCCGGCCACCGACTCGGTGCTGTCGGTCTGGGACTACGGCACCCCGGCGCCGCCGAACGTCAACCTCCCGCCCCTCGAGCCCGACTACGGCGAGGACCCCCACGGCGCCGGCAGCAGCGAGCCCGGCGTGCTGACCCAGGCCCTCACCTTCCTGACAACCGGCGAGATCACCGACACCTGTGCCGCCCGCCCCTGCCAGGGCCGCCAGCTCGGTTAGGCATCCGCGAGTAGGCAGGACGTTTGCGCCGCGGACCTCCTAGAGCTTCGCCAAGCTGCGCTTGGCGAACAGCGCGCTGTGCTCATTGGTCGCCTCGCCTATGGCTCGGCTCCGGACCCGGCGCGCGACGATGGCAAGGGCATGCCCCCGCCCACGGTGAGCGTCCTGACGACCGTGTTCAACGGGGAGCACTTCGTCGCCGAGGCCGTGCAGAGCGTGCTGGCCACGACCGACGTGGACCTCGAGGTGGTCGTGGTCGACGACGGGTCCACCGACGGCACGGCGGTGCAGCTCGCGGCCATCGACGACCCGCGGGTCACGGTGCTCTCCCGGGAGCACGAGGGCCGGGCTGCGGCCCTCAACGCGGCCGCAGCTCGGAGCAGCGGTCGGTACCTGGCGGTGCTCGACGCCGACGACATCGCCCTGCCCGGACGGCTGGCCGATCCGGTCGCCTTCCTCGAGGCGCATCCCGACGTCGACCTCGTGGGATCGGGGACCTGGGTGTTCGTCGACGAAGCGGGTCACGAGCTGGGCCGTCGTCCCGGACCGGCCGTCGACGACGCCGGCATCCGACGGCTGCTGCGCCGCCAGTACGCGCCGTTCCCGCACAGCTCGATCACGGTGCGCAAGGGGGCGCTCGACGCGGTGGGCGGCTACGACGTCGACCTGACGGTGGGCCTCGACGTCGACCTCTACATCCGGGTCGGCGGGCAGGGGCGCCTGGCCGCCCTGCCCCAGCCGTTGGTCGCCACCCGCCGGCACGCGGAGCAGTACTTCGCCCGGCGCAAGGGGGAGGCCCACTCGATGCGTCGGCGCCTGGCCTCCCGGCGGGTGATCGGCGAGCGGGCGGCGGCCACCTTCGGCGGATCGTCGGGGTTCGTGCGGGTGACGGGCCGGGAGCTCGGCTCGTGGGCCTATTGGCGGGCTCGGCCGCTGCTCGGCCCCAAGCCGGTGCTGTCACCGGCGGTCCGCCGCCGGCTCGACCGCCTCTGGGCCCGAGGGGCGAGGGGCGACTAGCGCCGGGCGGCGAGCAGCTCGCGAGCCACCTGGTCGTAGGTCGTCGTGGGCTCCGGCTCGACATCGACCTCGGGTGTCACCCACGGCAGGTCGAAGAGCAGCCGCTCGATCCCGTCGGCCAGGGCCCCGGGGTCACCGGGCGGCACGAGCACGGCGCCCGACCCCGCCGCTTCGGACAGGCCGCCGACATCGCTGGCCACCACTCCGCATCCCGCAGGCTCGGCCCTCGGCGGCCACCAGCCCGTACGCCTCGGTCCAACCGGACGGCGACGGCCGGGACGGGACCAGCAGCACCTCGTGGTTGAGCATCGCCCAGGCGACCCCGTCGGGAGGCAAGCGCGCCGGTGAACTCGACCGGTCGACCCCGGGCCAGGTCCTCGAGCGCCTGCCGCTCCGGTCCGTCGCCCACGATCGTGAGCTGGGCACCGAGGGTCGAACGCCGCTGGTCGAGCAGGTCGACCGCCTCGATGGCGACGTCGGCTCCCTTCTCGGGCACCAGCCGCCCGACGAACAGCAGCGCCAGCGGCGTGGCCCAGTGCCTCGGCCGTTCGACGGGCACGAAGGTCGGCGCCACCGGTGAGCGGACGAGCGTCGGCTCGACCCCCAGGCCCGCTCGGACCTGGTCGGCGGCGAAGCGACTGTGGACGACGACGCGCTGGCCCGCGAGCAGGCGCCGGTAGGCCGACCAGCCCTCGGTCGCCGGCACCTCGGTCAGGTCGAAGCCCAGCAGGTCGGCGATGACCGGCACCGGGTCGTCGCCCTGGGCCCGGCCGACCGCGGCGGCGTTGGGCCCGTAGTAGGCGTGGATGACGTCGGGGGCCATCCGGTCGATCACCGGACGGAGCGACGGCCCCAGCTCGGCGGCATGGCGGATCACCCGGGACTGCCGCGAGGCGACCGGCCGGCCCCGCGCCAGGCGCCCGGCCCGGACGATCGGGTTCGGGCGCCCCAGGACGACGAGCTCGTCCAGCCGCAGGAGCAGCTCTCGGTTCGCGGCCAGTCGCTCGTCGTCGGCCTCGACACAGCACAGGGACACGGCCCACCCGTGGTCGGCCATGGCGGTGAGGTGGTCGACGATGAAGGTCTCGGACGCGACGGGGAACTGCCAGCTCACCCCGAGGAGCCGGGGCCGCCCGCCGTCCTGCACCTCGTTACGATCTCACGTCGACCCGGGAGCCCGAGCCATGTCCGTATCGCCGTCATCGCCCGAGACCTCCGGAGGGACGGCTGCCCGGGTCACGGTCGTCTGCTCGCCCCGCGACCACCATCACGACGCGCTGGCCAGCCTCGACGCCCTCGTCGCCCACACCGAGGCGGGCACCTACGAGCTGGTCTACGTGCTGGGCAAGCCGCCCAAGAAGGTCGGCGCCGTGCTGCGCCGGCGGCTCGATGCCCTCGGCGCCACCGTCCTCGACGAGGGCCGACACCTCGTGCCGAGCGAGGCCCGCAACCTGGCCATGGCCCACGTCCACACCGAGTACGTGGCCTACATCGACAACGACTCGATCGTGACCCCGGGCTGGCTTCCCGCTCTCGTCGCCTGCGCCGACGACACCGGCGCCGCCCTGGTGGGCCCGCTGCAGTTCATGGGCCCGCTCGACAACCAGGAGATCCACCTCGTCGGCGGCGACTTCGTGATGGACGCCTCGACCAGCCCCCGCCCGTTCCGCACCGTGCACCGGTACCAGGGCGTGACGCTCGACGCGGTGCCCGAGCCGCTCGTTCGCAGCCAGTGCGACTTCGCCGAGTTCCACTGCCTGCTGGCCCGGCGTGAGGTGCTCGACGAGCTCGGCCCCTTCGACCAGCGCTTCCTCAGCGTCCGCGAGGTCGAGGACCTGTGCCTGCAACTGCGGGACCGAGGTGAGACCGTCTGGTTCGAGCCCGCCGCCCGCGCCACCTTCCTGTACCCGACCGTCGTGCGCTCGTGGGCCGACCTCGGCTTCATCTGCCGGCGCTGGAGCGAGCGGGCCAACCGGCAGAGCTTCGACCACTTCTTCGCCAAGCACGACATCGACCCGTCCCACGGCTCCGCCATCGGCTTCGCCAACGGCCTCCGTCGCCCCATCTTCGGCCCGGTGAAGCACCTCGTGGCCAAGCTCGGGATCGACAAGCTCACCAAAGGCGTCGACTACGGCCTCCACCTGCTGGAGCGCCCGGTCAACCGTCTGCTCGTCCGCCCCGGTCCCACGGAATACTGATGGGGATGGGCGGGGACGGGCGGGTGCTGGTGGTCGGGCTGGACGGGCTCGAGATCAGCTACGCCGAGCAGCTCATGGACGCCGGCGAGCTGCCCCACCTCGCCGCCCTGCGCCGGCGCAGCGCCGCCTTCCTGCTGGCCAACCCCCCCGAGCGGCGGACGGGGCTGGAGTGGGAGGAGTTCGCCTCCGGCTTGACCCCCGAGCGCTTCGGCCGGGACTCGCCGATCATCTTCGATCCCGACGCCTACACGGTCGTGCAGGACGGGGTCCAACACGAGCCGTTCCTCGGACGGTTGGCGGCGCGGACCGTGGTGTTCGACGCCCCCTACTGCGACCTCGAGCGAGCCCCGTCGTTGCGCGGCGTCGTCGCCTGGGGTGCCCACGACCCCGGGATCGTGGCCACGGCGCGGCCGCCATCGCTGGTCGACGCCCTCGAGCCGTACCCGGCGTCGCAGGCCATCTACGCCCTGCCGTGGCCGTCGGTCGACCGCTGCCGGGCGATGGGGGAGGACCTCGTCGCCGGCGCCGAGGCCCGGGCCGACGCCGCGGTCCGGCTGATGACCGAGGTGACGCCGGACTGGGAGGTCTTCACGGTCGTCAGCGGCGAGCTGCACAGCGCCATCGAAGCGCTCTGGCACGGAGCTTCGCCCGGGCACCCTCTGCACGGGCACCCGTCGGCGCCCGTCGCCCGCGCCGCCCTCGACGCCACCCACCGGGCGGTGGACGACCTCCTCGGCCGGGTCCTCGACGCCGCCGGCCCCGACGCCCACGTGGTCGCCTTCAACCTGGGCGGGATGGGCGACAACGTGTCCGACGTGCCCACCATGGTGCTGCTGCCCGAGCTGCTCCATCGCTGGGCCTACGGCGCCCCGCTGCTCAGGCCCCGGGCGGACTGGGCGGCGGCGCCCGGCGGGGTCCCGATCCTGGATCCGGAGGAGGGCTGGGAGCGCGCCGTCCTGGGCCAGCTCCCCGCCCAGGGCCGCGGGCGGCGGCTGGTCGAGCTCAGCCGGCGCCTCCCCGGCCCGCTGCGGGAAGGGCTGCACCGCCTCCGGGGGATGGTGCCGACCCGACCGGGCCCGGCGACCGCCCCCTGGCCCGTCGATTGGATGCCGGCCGCCCGCTACGCCGACCGGTGGCCGGGCATGGACGCCTTCGCCCTGCCCGCCTACTACCAGGGCCGGATCCGGGTGAACCTCGAGGGCCGGGAGCGCCACGGCCGGGTGGCCCTGGCCGACCTCGACGCCACGCTCGACGACCTCGAGCAACTGCTGCGGGAGTGTCGCGACCCGCAGACCGGCGAGGGCGTCGTGGCCGGCTTCGAGCGGCCCCGGGCCGCCGATCCGCTCGACGTGCCGTCCGACCACGCCGACCTCGTCGTGATCTGGCAGGGGACGGCCAACGCCTTCGAGCACCCCGAGCACGGCCGCATCGGGCCGGTGCCCCACCGCCGCACGGGTGGCCACACCGGCCCCCACGGCGTCTGCTTCGTCGCCGGCCCGGGCATCGAGCCCCACGACTACGAGCTGCGCTCGGCCTTCGACGTCGCCCCGACCGTGGTGGCCCTGGCCGGCAGCGGCGACGCCGACGGCCGGTCGCTCGTGCCCGTTCCCGACCCGGTGGGCTGACTCAGGCGCCGCGGCGGAGCTGGCCCCGGAGCCGGCCCGCCGTCCAGCCCGCCCGCTTGACCCAGCGGATCCGCCGCGGCGACGAGCCGAGCCACCAGACGTCTCGCGACCGAGGGCGACGACGTCGCGCACGTGGTCGCGCCAGGTCCAGGGCTGGGCGCCGAACGGCTCGAAGCGCCGGGCGACCACGGCCGCGCCCACGCCGTAGTGCCACTGCTTCCTGAAGGCGTGACCCAGGGTGGCGGGCTGGCGGTAGCGGATGCGGGCGGCCTCGGAGAACCCCAGCTCGGCGCCGCCGAGCTGCGCCCGCCAGGAGAAGTCGTAGTCGTCGCCGCCGACGTCCACCGGCCACGTCTCGTCGAAGCCCCCCACCTGGTCGAAGGTGGCCCGCCGCACCCCCAGGTTGCAGCCGAGGGCGTAGGGGAGGAAGTCGAGCCACGGGCCCACCCCGTGGGGCTGGAGCACGGGGAGGTCGCGGCCCTGGTCGTCGAACTGCTCGGCCGGGCCCGTGGCCAGGTCGGCCGTCGACAGGACGGCGGCCATCGCGGTCACCCAGCCGGGGGTGACCTCGTCGTCGGCGTCGGCGAAGAGGATCCGGTCGGCCCGGGCCTGGCCGACCGCGGTGTTGCGGGCGAAGTTCACGCCGATCTGGGCGGACGAGTCGACCATGGTGAGCGCCGGCAGCCGGTCCCGCCACGCCTCGACCACGGCCCGGGTGCCGTCGGTCGACCCGTTGTCGCTGACCACCAGCTCCCACGGGCCGGCGAAGTCCTGGCGGGCGAGGGCCGCGAGCTGGCCGGCGATGACCGCCTCGCCGTTGCGCACGGGGATCACGACCGACACCTCGGGCGGCGCGGCGCTCTCGGGATCGTCGCTCACGGCCCGCTGACCCTAGGGGTCGGGGCACGGCCGTGAGGCAGACGCCAATCTGATAATTTGCGCACGATCTCCTCGGCAACTCCTGTGAGACGTACGGAGGCCGCCCATGGGCGGCAGACACAGGGGCGCAATTGCCACGGTCGTTCGCCAAGACTTGGAAGCGTCGAAGGAGTTGACCTTGGGAAACATCTTCCCGAGCGGGAACACCACTGCATCGGCAGCCCGGACACCGGGCCACCTGGACCTCTTCGTCGTCGGACCAAACGGCGGCGTGCAGAGCACGTGGTGGGACGACGCGGCGACTTGGGCTGAGTGGTTTCCAGTCGGGCGCGAAGGCGTTGCTTCTTCCAACACGAACACCGTGACGGTCGTCGCCAGGACGCCGGACAACCTGGACCTGTTCGTCGTGGGCGAGGACGGTGGCATCTACAGCACGTACTGGAACAGCTCGGGCGGCTGGGCCAGCGACTGGTTCCAGGTCCCCGACGCATTCGTCCCGAACGGCAACACGGTTACGGCCGTGGCCCGCACTCCCGACAACCTGGACCTGTTCGTGACCGGCCATGACGGTGGGGTGTACAGCACGTACTGGAACAGCGCCGCCGGTTGGGGCGGAACGTGGTTCCGCGTCCCGCACGCCGTCGTTGCCAACACGAACACCGTGACGGTCGTCGCCAGGACGCCGGACAACCTGGACCTGTTCGTCGTGGGCGAGGACGGTGGCATCTACAGCACGTACTGGAACAGCTCGGGCGGCTGGGCCAGCGACTGGTTCCAGGTCCCCGACGCATTCGTCCCGAACGGCAACACGGTTACGGCCGTGGCCCGCACTCCCGACAACCTGGACCTGTTCGTGACCGGCCATGACGGTGGGGTGTACAGCACGTACTGGAACAGCGCCGCCGGTTGGGGCGGAACGTGGTTCCGCGTCCCGCACGCCGTCGTTGCCAACACGAACACCGTGACGGTCGTCGCCAGGACGCCGGACAACCTGGACCTGTTCGTCGTGGGCGAGGACGGTGGCATCTACAGCACGTACTGGAACAGCTCGGGCGGCTGGGCCAGCGACTGGTTCCGTGTCGGGCGCCAAGACGTCCAGTTCTCCAAGGACAGCAGCGTCACGGCCGTGGCCAGAACCTCCGAGAACCTCGATCTCTTCGCGGTCGGCGTGAATGGCGGGGTGTACAGCGCGTACTGGAACGGCGTCGGCGGCTGGGGGGTTGACTGGTTCCGAATCGGCTACAAGGAGTTCCTGGTCCTCCACTACAAGTCTCTGCTCCCGATCTCCACCACGATCAGCACCTATCTCGACGATCAGCACTCGGCCCTTGCCGACCTGCTCGCCAACTTCGAGATCCGAGCGTTTCGAGGCACAACCGAAGATCTGAGCGGAAACGCCGCCCTCGCGCATCTGACGGCTCTGGACGTGGGCGAATGCCGGGGCGATACGACCGACGATCAGGACGACCTGTTTGCCAATCGGAACAACGCCGGAAACGACGATCTCGTCATCTACCTCGTTCAGACCCTTCAAGGTGGCAAGGGCAACTTCGTCGGCTGCGCGAGTCACCCTGATGGCCGACCCGGCGCGGCCATTGTCCAACGGATGGCGGATTGGCTGACCGCGCACGAGGTCGGCCATGTCCTCGATCTCAATCATGTTTCGGAGACGCCTGTAACGAACAAGGACTTCCTCATGTTCCCGAACATTGGTTGGACGAACACACCGCCCGACCTTTCGGCGGACGAGGTATCGACAATTCTCGATAGCGACCTCACGAGGGCGTGTTCGCCCGACCGGTCCGAGTGGTGATGCCGATGACGAATGAGGAGCTGCGCGCTCAGCTGAGCGACATCGAGCCGGATGACAGCACGTACGACGGAATCGGACCGTCGGACGTCGATGTCCTCCGGCAGCTCCTTGACGATGACGAACCTTGGCTCGCCGCGCGCGCGGTCCATGCGCTGAGCCGCATCAACAGCGAGGATGCCCGGCTGGCGCTCATCGAGGCGAGCGAGAACGCGCGCGCAGAAGTTCGAGTCGCGGTCGCGGCATCGGCGGCGTCGTTACCTCCAGCGGTCTCCGACGTACTCCTGTCGCGACTGTTGGATGACCCGGAGATCGGTGTCCGAAAGTTCGCGGTCATGTCCTCGTCCGAGCGCAACAACGTCGCGGTCCGAGGCCGCATCGAGGAACTTGGGCGCTCCGAGACGAACGCAAGCGTGCGGCGCATGGCCAGCGAGAAGGCTGAGGGCCTCTAGCCACCTGCGCCGATGGTCAAGCTGGTCTTCTGCCTCCGCCGCCGTGACGGGATGAGCCTGGACGAGTTCCAGCGCTATTGGATGGAGGAGCACGCCCCGCTCGTCCGCCGCCACGCCGAGGCGCTCGGCATCCGCCGGTACGTCCAGGTCCACACCCGGCCCTCACCCGTGGCCGACGCCATCGCCGCCTCCCGGGGTGGGGCGGAGGCCTACGACGGCGTGGCCGAGCTCTGGTGGGACGACCTCGAGGCCATCGTCGCCGCGGTCTCCTCCCCCGAGGGCGCGGCGGCCGGGGCCGAGCTGCTCGAGGACGAGCGCCGCTTCATCGACCTCCCGAACTCCCCGCTCTTCCTCGGCGAGGAGTACGAGGTGGTGGGGTAGAGCCTCAGCTCGCGGCCACGACGACCGTCGTGGCCACCGCGATCACCGCGACGAGCAGGCTCGTGACGCCGACGATCAAACCGGCCAGCCTGCTGCCGAGCTGGTGCATCTCGCCTCGGAGCTCAGCGATCTCACCCCGAAGCTCGCCTCGAAGGTCACCGAGCTCGGCGCGCAAGTAGTCGCGCGTGATCGGCTCTTCGCCCTCGCGGGCCGGGAACTGGGACAGAAAGGCTTCGGTCACCTCTTCCCCCCATTCGGGAGCCAGGTGCTGGTAGATCCGGTTCCGGTGCTTCTCCGTCAGGGCCACGGGGCCGCCTCCATGTGGTCGGCAGACGCTGCTCGGGGAAGCGCCCCCGATCCTACCGGTGGCCGGTGACGGCCTCGCGACGGCTGCGGGCCTCACGGCGGTACCAGCCCGAGCCGGCCAGCGTGCTGCGGTGGACCCGTTCGCGGGCGTCGGCCTCGTCGTCGGCTTCGGCCCGGATCTCGGCGTCGAGGTGGAGGTCGTCTCGGCGGAAGGGGATGACCTGCGCCAGCGGCGTCCCCTTGGGGAGGGTGTGGACGCCGTCGGGCCCGATGGCGATGAACGGCAGGTTGACGGGCGCGGTGTAGGTGTCGGTGTCGACCATCCCGGACAGGACCTGGACGATGTCGTGCGGTCGGTTGATCGGGGGCAGGAACAGGCAGCTCCAGCCCGGGGGCGTCCGGATGGTCCAGTGGTTGTGGAACTTCATCGGCGGGCGGGGTGCGAAGGGGTTGCCCTCGACCTGGAAGGCGCTGTGGGTGCTGACCATCTCGCGGTCGAACTCCCATCCCGCGTTCACCGTTCGGCCGTCGTCGGTGATCTCGAGGCGGACCTCGGCGGCGAGGGGGAGGAGCCACCCCGCCGACAGCGCGTCCAGGAACGGCAGGCACCGCTTCACGGTGAGGCCGTTGTTGGTGACCCCGAGGTGGCTCGGGTCCACCCCGGGGAGCTGACGGAACCAGGCCGGCAGCGCCGACCCGGCCGGCACCGGCGGGGCGATCACCCCCTCGTCGGCGGGTCGACACAGGAACTCGATCGCCGGCGACCGGCGCGGCCTCGATCTGGCCATGGTGACGCCCTCGCCTCAGGTCGAGGAGTTGCTGGACGAGTTCGAGTTGCTGGACGAGTTCGAGCTCGAGTTGCTCGAGGAGTTGCTCGACGAGTTCGAGCTGGAGTTGCTCGACGAGTTGGAGCTGCTGTTGTTGGACGAGTTGGAGCTGGAGTTGCTCGAGGTGTTCGAGCTGGAGTTGCCCGACGAGTTGTAGCTGGAGTTGCTGGAGGAGTTCGAGCTCGACGGGAACCGCGGGGTGGGCATGAAGTTCGGCGGGAGGTTGAAGTCCGGGGTGGGCACGAAGTCCGCCGCGATGGCCGCGAGCAGGCGCTCCCGGCGCCGCTCCTCCCGGGTCTGGCGGGGTCGCTCCGGCCGGGCTTCGCGGGGCCGGTCCGCCCGCTGCCGGGACTCACCCTGGAGCTGGATCGGATCCCCGGCCGGCCTCGTCGGCGAACCGGCGGAGAGCGGGTCGATGATGAAGAGCCCGGCGGTGGCGGCGGCCGCGCCGAGCCCGACCGTGTACGCCTTCCAGTTCTTCTTCTTGTCGTCGGTGGTCATGGTGCTCACCTCGTGGGTCGGGGGTGAGCACACGGTGTCGCCGCCCCATGAGTCCGCCCTGAGATGACGGTGAGACTTCTCTCATCCACCCCCGGCCGGAGCAGATGAGGGTTTTCTCATCTCGCTCTCATGGGCGGTTCAGGGGCCGCCCCCAGGCTCCCGACGTGCACGACGGCCGCGATCCCGCGGTCCTTCTCCCTTCCCGCCGTGATCGCGGGGATGATGAAGGCGACGACGGGAGATCGACGATGGCTGCGCGCGTCCGGCTCCGCCCCGGCTTTCGGGTCCGGGTGCTCGGCTTCTCGGCCGCGCTCCTGGCCGCGGCGGCCGTGGTCGGCCTGGTCGTGCAGCGGGCCGTCCTGCTCGAGCGCCTCGACCGGGAGGTGGCGGCGTCGCTGCGCCAGGAGCGCCGGGAGCTGGAGTCGTTGGCCGGCGGGCGGGACCCGGCGACGGGCGAGCGCTTCGCGGGCGATGCGCAGGCGGTCTTCGACACCTTCCTGGACCGCAACGTCGCCCTCGAAGGCGAGGTCTACCTGACGTTCCTGGCCGGCGAGCCGTACCAGTCGACGCCGGCGCCGGTGCGCCTGGACCAGGACCCCGAGCTCGTCGACCGCTGGGCGTCGCTGTCCCGAGCCGAGCGCGGCCATCTGGACACTGAGGCCGGCCCGGTCGAGTACCTCGCCGTCCCGCTGCGGGACGAGGGCGAGACGGTCGGCGTCTTCGTCGTGGCCAACTTCGTCCGCGGCGAGCGGGAGGAGATCGAGGCGGGCATCCGCATCGAGGCGCTGGTCGCCGGCGTCGTGCTGGTCGTGGCGATGGGCGCGGCCTGGGTGATCGCGGGGCGCCTGTTGCGGCCCGTCCGGGAGCTCACCGAGAGCGCCCGGTCGATCACCGAGACCGATCTCTCCCGCCGGATCCCGGTGCAGGGCGACGACGAGATCGCGGAGCTGGCGCGGACGTTCAACGAGATGCTCGACCGACTGGACGGGGCGTTCACCGCCCAGCGGGCCTTCGTCGACGACGCCGGCCACGAGCTGCGCACGCCGATCACCATCGTCCGGGGCCACCTCGAGCTCATGGAGGACGATCCCGAGGACCGTGAGCGGACCCTCGGGCTGGTGACCGACGAGCTGGACCGGATGTCCCGCATCGTCGACGACCTGCTGCTGCTGGCCAAGGCCGAGCAACCCGACTTCGTCCAGCCCGAACCGGTCGAGCTGAGCGACCTGACCACCGAGCTGCTGGTCAAGGCCCGCGCCCTCGGCGATCGCGACTGGCACCTCGACGCCAGCGCCGAAGGCCTGATCGCACGGCGACCCGCAGCGCCTGACCCAGGCGGTGCTCAACCTGGTCCGCAACGCCGTCGAGCACACCGAGCCGGGCGACGAGATCGCCCTGGGCAGCGCCCGTCGCAACGGCGAGGTGCGCTTCTGGGTGCGCGACGTCGGCCCCGGCATCGACCGGGCCGAACGCGAGCGCATCTTCGAGCGCTTCGCCCGCGGCCGGGACCGTCCCCGACGCTCGGAGGGTGCCGGGCTCGGGCTCCCGATCGCCCAGGCCGTCGCCGAGGGCCACGGCGGCCGGGTCGAGGTCGACAGCGCGCCCGGTGCGGGGGCCACCTTCACCCTCGTCCTGCCCGGCGAGGCCCACCTCGGCGATGCCGGGTCGGCCCCGTCCGCCGACGCGCCGGCCGACCCCGCGAGGCGCTGACGCCGATGGCCCGGATCCTGATCGCCGAGGACGAAGCCCGCATCGCCTCGTTCCTGGAGAAGGGCCTGCGGGCCAACGGCTTCACCACCCTGATCGTCGCCGACGGGCCCACCGCGGCGTCGGCCGCCCGCGACGCCGACTTCGACCTCGTCATCCTCGACCTCGGGCTGCCCCGCCAGGACGGGCTGGAGGTCCTGGCCGAGATCCGCCGCCGGGGCGACCGGCTGCCGGTCATCGTGCTCACCGCCCGCGAGGCCGTCCCCGACCGGGTGGCCGGGCTGGAGGGCGGCGCCGACGACTACGTGACCAAGCCGTTCAGCTTCGAGGAGCTGCTGGCCCGGATCCGGGTCCGGCTGCGGGACTCGGGCACGGACGAGACGACCCTGCTGCGGGAGGGCTCGGTCACCCTGGACCTGCGCACCCGGCGCGCCACCGTCGACGGGCGCTCGGTGGAGCTGACCAGCCGGGAGTACGCGCTGCTCGAGGTGCTGCTGCGCCACCCCGACCAGGTCCTGTCCCGCGAGCAGATCCTGAGCCACGTCTGGGGCTACGACTTCGACCCCGGGTCCAACATCGTCGAGGTGTACGTCCGGTACCTGCGCAAGAAGCTCGGCGACGACGTCATCGAGACCGTCCGGGGCATGGGCTACCGCCTCACGGGCTGACGCCCCGCGATGAGGAAGATCTCATCGCCCGCTCATCGTCCTCTCAGGCTCCCGGGGGAGCGTGGCCCCCATGATCCGCAAACTGCTGGCCACATCCGTCCTCGCCGCCGCCCTGGCGACCGTCGCCGCTTCGCCCGCCGAGGCCGAAGAGCGCGTCTGCCGGGGATCGCTGGGCGCGATCACCGTCGACAACCTGAGGGTGCCCCAGGGCGCGACCTGCACCCTGCACCGCACCCGGGTCCAGGGCACGATCAAGGTCGAGCGCGGTGCCACCCTCCGGGCCACCGCGGTCCGGGTCAACGGCAACGTCCAGGGCGAGAACGCCGCCGCCGTGAACGTCAGCCAGGGATCGCGCATCGGCGGGAGCTTCCAGGTCGTCCAGGGCGGCCGGGCCCGCCTGCTCGACAGCCGGCTGAACGGCGACGTCCTCGTCGACGAGGACCGGCGGGCGATCGTCATCCAGCGCAACATCGTCGGCGGCCAGATCCAGGCGTTCCAGAACTCCGGCGGGGTGCACATCGCCCGCAACACGGTCGACGGCAACCTGCAGTGCAAGCAGAACCGGCCAGCTCCGACGGGCGGCGGCAACGTCGTGCAGGGCAACAAGGAAGACCAGTGCCGGCGGCTCTGAGCTCCTGGCCGAGCTCGAAACCGTCTCTACGTCGCCCGCCAGACCGCGCTACTCACCCGGGAAGGCATCGCATCCCTGGTCTCCGTCGTTGACGTCCTGGTCCCCGCCGCAGACATCGAACCCGGGACCACCTTGGTAGCGGTTGTCCCCAGGGCCGCCGATCATGAAGTCGGAGCCCGCTTGACCTCGCAGGAGGTCCCCTCCCTTGTCACCCCATCCGAAGTCATCCCCCGCGCCGAGGTTGACCGTGTCGGGCCCGTCACCGGCCCGGACCCGGTCGTTGCCCGTTCCGGCATGGACCCCGTCTCTGCCGCCCAGGGCGCAGACGACGTCCCCACCGCCACCCGCGGTGATCACATCGGGGCCGTTGGTGCCCTGGATCACATCGGGGCCGTTGGTGGGGTGCTGCCCGAGCACCAGGTTGACGGTCACCGCCCTGCCCTGGCAGACCTGCCCCCGCCCCTCACTGGCTCCCAGGGGCGACGCCCCAATTGCGCCGAGAACCAGCAAGGTCACCGCGAGTAGGACTCGAGTCCGCATGGTCGTCTCCTGTCGCTTACTCCGAGTGGTCATGCAACCACACCACCGTCCGGATCTCCAGGGCCCAGCGACGCCGTGAGCGCCCATGCGAGGACCTAGGAGTGACCCGCGACCACCTCGTCGGACACCAGGAGATCGTCGAGACCGTCGCCATCGTCCTTCATGGCCTCGGCGTCGAAGGGCCGCGGCGGGGGCCGGTCGTCCCGGAGCCCCAGCACGTCGGGGCGGGCGTAGTGGCCGGTGGGGTCGAACCGCTGGCGGGCGGTGACCACCTCGTCGAGGTCGATGTCGGCCACCAGCATCCCCGCCTGGTCCACCAGCGGGCCGGCCACGAAGTTGCCGTCGGGGTCGACGATCGCGGCGTTGCCCCGGCACATCCAGTCGTCCTCGCCGCCGTACAGCTCGTCGCGGTCGGGGAAGGCGTCGGCGCCCACGTCGCTGCCCCGCTGGGCGGACGCCACCGAGATGACGAAGACCCGGCCCTCCCGGGCGATGTGCTGCATCGAGGCCAGCCACACCGGGTTGGAGTCCCACGTCGGGGCCAGGTGGATCTCGATGCCGTCGGTGAACAACGCCGTCCGGGCCAGCGGCATGAGGTTCTCCCAGCAGATCAGCGTCCCGATCCGCCCGACGTCGGTGTCGACCGCGTGCAGCGACGAGCCGTCGCCCATGCCCCACACCAGGCGCTCGCCGCCCGTGGGCATCAGCTTGCGGTGCCGGTGCAGGAGGTCCCCGTCGGGGCCGAACAGCAGCGTCGTGTTGTAGAGCGAGGCGCCGTGGGCGTCCCGCTCGGTCACCCCGATCGAGAGGTGGACCCGGTGCCGGCGGGCGCAGGCGGCCAGCGCGTCGGTGGCGGGGGAGCCCACGACCACGGCCTGGTCGACGAGGCGGTCCCAGAGGGCGGTGGCGTGCTCGTCCCACGGCTTCGTGCGCCACACCCAGTCGGGATAGGTGGGCACGAAGCTCTCGGGCAGCACGACCAGCTCGGCCCCCTCGGCGGCCGCCTCGGCGACCAGGCCGGTCGCCTTGTCGACGGTGGCGTCCCGGTCGAGGAACACCGGGGCGGCCTGGACGGCGGCGACCCGCCGGATGCGGCTCATCGCTCGTCGGCGGGGAGGCCGAGGCCGACCAGCCCGGCCCGGACCAGGGTCTCCTCCGGGCCGTAGGGGTGGAACTTGGCGCCCCGGACGTCCCGGTAGCACTGCTCGATGGGCGAGGTCTTGTAGAAGGCCGGCCCGCTGGCCACGTCCATGGCCAGGTCGCAGACCTCGACGCCGGCCAGGGCGATCTCCCGCTTGGCGGCCATGACCGCGGTCACGGTGTCCATCGAGGGGGCGGGGTCGTCGCCGACGACGTTCAGGGCGCCGTCGAGGGCCCAGCCCGCCACCCGCAGCCGGGTGTCCATGAGCCCGACGCTGCGCTGGACCGAGGGGTCCTCGACCTTGGCCGAGCCGGCGATGGCCTCGACCGCGTGGTCCCGGGCGGCCTCGGCCACGCCGAGGTAGACGGCGGAGATGGCCGGGAAGGCGATGCTGAAGATGACCTGCAGCGGCGGGTCGACCTTGCCGTAGGGGCGGCGGGCCAGGACCTTGTCGTCGGGGACGAAGACGCCGTCGATCTCGACGTCGTGGCTGCCGGTGCCCCGCATGCCCATGGCGTCCCAGGTGTCGAGGACGGTCACGCCCTCGCCCATGGGCACGGCCAGGTTGAGCACGAGCCGGCCCTCGTCGGGGTCGTCGTAGGGGAACATGGTCGACATCACCGAGCCGACGGGCGACTGGCTGCAGAAGATCTTGCGGCCGCTCACCTTGTAGCCGCCGTCGACCTTCTCGGCCTTGCCCCGGGGACGGGTCTGGTCGGCGCCGCCGGTGGAGACGAGGACGATCCCGTCGTCGGCCACCTTGCGCAGGGTGGCCTCGGCGCCCGGCATGTCGCGCCGGTAGCGCCAGGCGGTGAAGAGCACCACGTGGTGGTGCATCACCGAGGCCAGGGCGGTGGAGGCGCAGTGGCGGGCCAGGGCCCGCTGGGCCATGGCCACCTGACGGATGCTCGCCCCGTGGCCGCCCAGCTCCTCGGGCACGGCGAGGGCGAAGTAGCGCTCCTTGGCCAGGAGCTCGTAGGCCTCGGACACGAAGGTGCCGTCGCGGTCGTGCTCGGGGGCGTGGCCGGCGATGGCCTGGCCCAGCTCGTCGGCCCAGGCGACGAGCTCCTGCTCACGCTCGGTGGCCGGCTTCGTTTCGGTCATGGTGCTGCTCATGGGCCGACCGTACGAAGGACCGGCCGGCGTCTCTAGTGCTGGATCTGTACCTGTGGGAGGATGACCGCCCTATGAGCCGTGACTACGGCCAGTACTGCCCGGTCACGCTGGGCAGTGAGGTGGTCGCCGACCGCTGGACGCCGATGATCCTGCGGGAGATGATCCTCGGCAGCACCCGCTTCAACGACATCGAGCGGGGCCTGCCCGGCATCTCCCGCACCCTGCTGGCGCAGCGCCTGCGCCACCTGGAGCGCAAGGGCGTGGTCGAGACCCGCCCCGCCCGGGCCGGCCGGGGCCACGAGTACCACCTGACCGCCGCCGGCCAGGAGCTGGAGCCGGTCATCATCGGCCTGGGGGAGTGGGCCGCCCGCTGGCTCTTCACCGAGCCCGAGCCCGCCGAGGTCGACCCCATCGCCCTGACCTGGTGGATGCACCGGAGGGTGGACGAGACGGCCCTGCCCGACGAGCGGGTGGTGGTCGAGTTCCAGTACACGGGCGAGGACCCCACCGTGCTCTGGCTGGTGCTCGACCGGGGCGAGCCGTCGGTCTGCAACCAGCACCCCGGCTTCGACACCGACCTGGTGCTGACTGCCGCCCCGGTCGACCTCATGCGGGTGTTCTCCGGCATCGAGACCCTCGACCACGCCCGCCGCGGCGACCGCGTCACCCTGGAGGGCCCACCGAAGCTGGTGCGCCGCTTCGGCTCCTGGTTCCTCTGGAGCCCCTTCGCCCCGATCGTGCGCGAGGTGTCCGCCGCCCGCTGAGGGCATGACTCGACGGAGGGGGCCTGATGCGCCAGCTCGTGGGTTCGTGGTGGACGGGTTGGTGGACCGGGGTCCGGCGGTTCGGCGCCCTCGGCCTGATCATCCCGCTGCTCCTGGTGACCACGGTGATGGGCCGCCTCGACGCCGTCCTGGCCGACATGCACTTGGCGGGCGGGAGCGCGGGCGGGGTCACTTCGATCGCCAGCCCCCTGACCTCGGCCCGGGCGGCCGAGGAGATCCGGGCGGCATGGGCCGACTGGGACCTCGAGCGCCGCGCCCAGGAACAGCAGCAGACCCTGGGTGACGAGGACGCCAGCGGCGGTCCGAGGCCCCAGGGCGGCGCCGACGCTCGGGTCGCCGGGGCGGCCCAGCCGGTACCGCCCGGGACGATCGCCACGTGGTGGCTGCTTCTCGACTCGTTCTTCCTGGCACCGCTGCTCGGGTTGGTGCTGATCCTGCTGAACCGCTCGCGCTGCCGGGCGCTCGGCGGCACGGACACCGACGACGAGGCGCCCGATTCGGACGTGCGCCGGGCCGTCCGGGCCGTGCTCGACGTCTCCGTCGGGCTGGTCGGCCTCTACGTCATCTTCGACCTCCTCGAGAACCTGGTCACCTTCGCTTCGGTCACCGGTGACCTGATGGCGGGGGTGGACCTCATCTGGTTGGTGCGCCCGCTGTCCGCGCTCAAGCTGGTGTTCTTCGCCCTCGCCCTGCTGCCCATCCTGGTGTCGTTCGTCTGGGCGTCGGCCGACCCGCTGCGCCGGGTGTGGCGCACCCTTGTCGTCGTTCGGGCCCAGGCAGTGGGCGCCATCCTCGTCTTCGTCTTCCTGGTGATGGTGGGCAGCGACGTCGGGAACCAGCTGGCCGACGTGGCCCGGGCCCTGGGCGACCGGCCGGTCGAGGCGGTCACGGCTGTGGTCCTGTTCGCCGGGCTCAGCCTCTTCGTCTGGGTCTCCGGCACCCGGCTCCTCGTGGCCCACGTCGAGAGTGGTCCCGTGTTGCGCTCGTCGGGCGACGCCCCCCTGGCCCTGAAGATCGAGGCCGCAGGCCCGGCCCCGGAGACCGACGCCGACTCGGGGGTGCTCGCCCGCATCCGGGCCGTCCTCGCCCGCTACCGGCTGCCGCTCATCGTGACCGTGGCGTTCCTCGTGCTGGCCCTGCTGCTGACCAACGTCGTGTGGGCAGTGGCCGTGCTGCCCCTCGCTCTCGTGGTCGTCCACGCCCTGCTGTCCGGCGCGGTCACCGAGGTCTGGTCGCTGCCCGGTCGGCGACCGCCGCTGGAGGACCCGAGCTGGTCGCTGCTGGGCCTGCTCGCCTTCCTACCGGTGTTCGCCCTGGCTCTGCTCTGGATCCGGGCCGAGACCGGCGTGGCGGAATGGCTCGGCGTGACGGGGCTGGTCGCCCTCCTGACGATCCTCGCCCTCGGCGTGGTCTGGGGCCTGCTCGGCCACTTGGTCGACCAGCGGGTCACCGGCGCGGTCGCGGGCCCGCAATGGGCGTCGTGGCGGCTCGGGACGGTCACGCTGCTGGTGGCCGTGACGGCGCTGCTCACCCTGTGGGCTGTCCTCAAGCCCCTTGCGGCCGGCCACGCGCTCGGGGCCCTGGCCTACGTGGGCGTGCTCGTCCTCTTGATCACGATCGGCCTGACGACGGCCGTCGTGCTCCTCGACCACCGGCCCCCGCGGGGTGCGTTCGCCGCCCTGCGCCTGCGGCACTTCCCGGTGCTGACCGTCACCCTGCTGCTCCTCGTGCTGGCGGCGACGGTCAACACGGTGCCGAGCTTCCACCGGGCCCGGCTGCTCGACGAGGACACGGCCACCCGCTCCGGCGTGCCCCGGATACCGGAGCGGCTCGACGCCGCGTTCCGGAACTGGCTGGCGGAGTCCGAGGGCGACTCGGCCGGCTACGAGCCGCTGTTCATCGTGGCCGCGTCGGGGGGCGCGTCCCGGTCGGCCTACTGGACCATGATCAGCCTCGAGTGCCTCTTCGGGGGCGAGGTCGAGCAGCCCAACGCCGGGGGCGAGGGCGACGTCCTGCTGCCGGCCTGCTCCGGGCCGGCCACGGGCGGGTTCAGCCAGGTCATGCTGGCCTCGGGGATCTCGGGCGGCAGCGTCGGCCTCACCATGTTCGCCACCGACCGCTGGGACCGCGGCGATCCCGTGGCCGGCGAGCCGGACTTCGACGAGGAAGCGCCGTTCCGGGGCCCCTCGCTGGCCCCGGCAGCAGCGGGCCTGGCCACGACCGACCTGCTGAACAGCTTCACCCAGGTCACCGAGGTCGACCTGCCCTTCACCGACCTGCTGCACCTCGACGACCGGGCGGCGGTGCTCGAGCAGGAGTGGCAGGACCACCTGCCCGAGATGGAGGACGGCTTCTTCGCCACCCAGCTCGACGGCGAGCACGGTCACTTCCCCCGCCTGATGCTCAACAGCGCCTCGGTCGAGGACGGCTGCATCTTCAACACCTCGGTGCTCGACCTGTCCGCGGGCGATGTCGTCGACCCCGACGAGCAGGCCGGCTTCCTGGCCCAGTGCCGGTCGCTGGCCCGCTTCGAGCAGGCCACCCGGGAGCTCGAGGTCGACGACCGCCGCATGGCCCCGTTGCCGGGGGCCCGGGACCTGGCCGACTACCTCTGCCAGGAGGAGGACCTGCGCCTGTCGACGGCGGCGCTGCTGTCGGCCCGCTTCCCGTACGTGTCGCCCACCGGGGCGCTGCAGCGGTGCGGCGGCGCCGAGGACCCGCCCTTCACCTTCCTCGTCGACGGCGGGTACGTGGACTCCTCCGCGGCCAGCCAGACCGCGGCGGTGCTCGACGAGCTCGTGGACCTGGTGCAGGCCGAGAACCTGCGCCGACGGGACAGCGGCGACCCGTGCATCCAGCCCGTCGTGCTCCAGCTCGACAACGGCTACGAGGACGAGGCGGGCGACGCCGGCTCCGGTCGGCCCATGGAGACGCTCGCCCCACCGTCGGGCCGGGCGACGGTGAACAGTGGCCGGGCCCAGGCCGGGCGGCAGATGCTGGCCGAGCACGCCACCACGCTGCTACGGGGGGAGACGATCAACTGCGAGGCGGCCGAGCCCGACCTGCCCCGCTACATCCGGGTGTACCCCCGGTCGCACCCCGGCCTGCAGGCGCCGATGGGGTGGCAGCTCTCCGAGGAGGCCCGGGCCGACATGCGGGCCCAGCTCGGCGGCAGCGGAAACCAGTGCTCCCTGCTGGCGGCCCGGGCCTGGCTCGACGGCGGCCTGGCCGAGATGTCCACCGTGCGGGCCCTGAGCTGCGTCCAGGGCCTGGTGCAGGAGGAGCCGGACGACGTGGGGGCGCCCGGCGCCGAGCTGCGCTTCTGCGTCGACGCCGAGACGCCCGCGGGCGACTGCAGCCGCACGGTGACCGACCCCTACGGGGCGTTCTCCGCGCTGGTCGAGGCGGGCGAGGACCAGGTCCGAATCGACCTCGACGGTGACGGCACCGTCGACCACACCCAGGACCTGGTCTGCGAAGAGGCGGCGGTGTGCTCCCGCCGCATCCGGGTCAGTGCATGACGGGATCGGTGAGATCGAGCCACTCGTCCACCACGAACGTCTCCTGGAAGGTGCCGAAGGCCTCGGCGATGTCCGCGGGCATCTCGCCCTTCTCCCCGGCCCGGGCCTCGGCCTCGCTGGTGAAGTAGGACACGTCGGTGAAGCGCCCACCCTCGTGCCAGACCCGGAAGCCGCCGAGGATGTCGGGCCGGGCCGCCTGCACTTTGCGGGTTCCACTCCGCCTCGAAGGCGGCCGCCGCGGCCCGGTCCTTGACCGTGCCCCGCATGACCTGCACGAACCCGGCGTCGTCGGAGCCCCCGCCCATGACGTCCTCGACGTCCTCGCTCTCCTCGAAGGTGGGCTCCCCCTCGAAGAGCGGCGCCGTCGCCTCCCACCAGGCCGTCTGCTCGGGCCGGTTGTTGTTGGCCTCCGCCACCGCCCGGTCGGCGAAGCGGGCCACGACGATGAACTGGTTGTCGGCGGTGACCCCGCTGGTGGCGCCGACGAAGCCCTCGGCCACGGGCTTCACCTCCGACGCCCACGCCTCGCCCCGCGCCTTCATGGCGTCGGCGTCGCTGACCTTCCCGGTGATGACCTGCACGTACATGGCGGCTCCTTGATCGGGGGTGCGCACTGCACCGTCGCTCCGAGAACCGTCCCCGTCAAGGCCCAGGCGTTACCGCGGCGGTCGCGTGGCCCGCCCCGACGTGTCACAATCCCTCTCCGTCGCTTGCGACCGGTCCGGGACCGTCCGGATCGACGGGAGCCCGGGGGGAGTCTCTGCCGATGGGCGTGGAGTCCAGTGGTCACAGTCGGGGCAACCCCCGCCTCTACGAGGTCGTGGAGGGGACGCCCAAGACCGGCAAGAGCCCGACGGTGTGGGCCTGGCCCGAGCTGATGGACTACCTCAAGGTCGCCGGCCAACCCGTCCAGGGCCCCTGGCCGCCGCACCAGGAGCCCCGCCCCGACCCCTCGGAGGACACCCTCCCGGTCGCCGTGCGCGACCCGCAGTCGTCCCGACCCGAGCCGGGGGCGCCGCCGACCCCTGACGGGCCGTAGGCCAGGGCCGCCGTGTACCCGTCCCGCTTCGCCTACGAGGCCCCGACCGACATCGACGAGGCCATCGGCCTGCTCGCCGACGGCCAGGGGGAGGCCAAGGTGCTGGCCGGCGGCCAGAGCCTCGTGCCCATGTTGAAGCTGCGCTTCGCCTCGCCCGACCTCCTCGTCGACATCAACGGCCTCCCCGGCCTCGACCACCTGAGCGTCGAGGACGACGGTTCGATCCGCATCGGCGCCCTCTGTCGGCACGCCGACCTCGAGCGCTCCGAGCTCCTCGCCGCCAAGCAGCCGACCATGGCCGCGGTGGCGCCGCTGGTGGCCGACCCGCTGGTGCGCACCCGGGGCACCCTCGTCGGGTCGCTGTGCCACGCCGACCCGCAGGGGGACTGGGCGTCGGTCGTCACCGCCCTCGACGGCCACGTGGTGGCCCAGGGCGCCCACAGTCGGCGCACGATCTCCATCAAGGACTTCGTGAGCGGTCCCTTCCAGACCACGCTCCGCCCCGACGAGATCGCGGTCGAGGCGGTCATCCCGGCTCCGGTGGGCACGCCCGCCGGCGGTTACCTGAAGCTCGAGCGCCGGGTCGGCGACTTCGCCACCGCCGGCGTGGCCGTCGCCCTGGAGACCACGGGGACGAACGTCACCAAGGCGGGCATCGCCCTGACCGGTGTCGGCGGCTCCACCATCGACGCCTCGGCGGCCGCCGACTCGCTGACGGGTGGGCCCCTGACCTCCGACGGCATCGAGCGGGCCGCCGACCTGGCCGCCGAGGCCGCCCGGCCGTTCAGCGACCACCGGGGCAGCGCCGAGTACAAGCGCCACATCGTGCACACCTTCGTGGTCCGACTGCTCCGGCGCATCGCCGAGACCGAAGAGAAGGCGGCCTGAGATGAGCAGCCTGTTCACCGAGATCAGCCCGGAGCCCGAACAGGGGGTGGCGACCCGCCGGGTCAGCATCACCGTCAACGGCGAGCCGCGGGCGGCCGAGATCGAGCCCCGCCTGCTGCTGGCCCACCTCCTGCGCCAAGGCCTCGGCCTCACCGGCACGCACACCGGCTGCGACACGTCCAACTGCGGCGCCTGCACGGTCCTCTACGACGGCGTCCCGCTGAAGAGCTGCACGATGCTCGCCGTCCAGGCCGACGGCCACGAGGTCACCACCATCGAGGGCCTGGCCACGGCCAGTGAGCTGAGCCCCGTGCAGGAGGGCTTCAAGCAGGAGCACGGCCTCCAGTGCGGCTTCTGCACGCCGGGGATGATGATCTCGGCGACCGCACTGCTGGCCGAGAACCCCGACCCGACCGAGGACGAGGTGCGCTGGGCCCTGTCGGGGAACCTCTGTCGCTGCACGGGCTACCAGAACATCGTGAAGGCCGTCCTCTGGGCGGCGGCCAAGCAGCGCGGCGAGGCCGTGGAGACCGATGACGGGAGCCGGCCATGACGGCCGTCGACGAGATCAAGATCGGCGGCATGGGCGCCAACCGGCGCCGGGTCGAGGACGACCGGTTCATCCGCGGTCGAGGCAACTACATCGACGACATCGTGCTGCCCGGCATGCTCCACATGGAGATCCTGCGCAGCCCCCTGGCCCACGCCCGCATCACCTCGATCGACACCAGCGCGGCCTGGGAGACCCCCGGGGTCCGGCTCGTCCTGACCGGCGAGATGATGGCCAGCCGCAACCTGGCCTGGATGCCCACCCTGTCCTATGACACCCAGGCCGTCCTGGCCACCGACAAGGTCCGGTTCCAGGGCCAGGAGGTCGCCGCCGTCATCGCCGACGACCCCTACATCGCCAAGGACGCCTGCGAGGCGATCGTCGTCGAGTACGAGCCGCTGCCGCCGATCGTCAACCCCACCCAGGCGTTGGCCGAGGGCGCCCCGGTCATCCGGGACGACAAGGAGAACCAGCACGACAACGTGACCTTCGACTGGGAGGTCGGCGACCGCGACGGCACCGAGCGGGCCTTCGCCGAGGCGGACGTGGTCTCCAAGATCGCGATGCACTACCCGCGCTCGCACCCCTCGCCGATCGAGTGCTGCGGGTCGATCGCCGACTTCGACCGGTCGACCTCGAAGCTGACCGTCTACATGACCTCGCAGGCGCCCCACATCATCCGGGCCGCGGTGGCGCTGGTGGCCGAGCTGCCCGAGCAGATGATCCGGATCGTCTCGCCCGACCTGGGCGGCGGCTTCGGCAACAAGGTGCCGGTGTACCCCGGCTACGTCGTCTCGATCCTGGCCTCGATCCTGCTCGAGCAGCCGGTGAAGTGGATCGAGGACAAGACCGGCAACCTCATCTCGACCGGGTTCGGCCGGGACGTCTACCTGGAGGGCGAGCTGGCGCTGCGCCAGGACGGACGGATCCTCGGCGTGCGGATGCACACCGTGTCCGACCACGGGGCCTTCTTCTCCGACGCCCAGCCGAGCAAGTTCAAGATCGGGCTGATGCACTCGGCGTTCAGCTGCTACGACATCCCGGCCGCCCACCTGACCGCCCGCGGCGTCTACACCAACAAGGCCCCGGGCGGGGTCGCCTACCGGTGCTCGTTCCGGGTCACCGAGGCCATGTACTTCCAGGAGCGCATGGTCCAGGCCGCGGCCGACGACCTCGGGATGGACCAGGCCGCGTTCCGGCGGGTCAACCTCGTCCGGGACGACGACTTCCCGCACCGCACGCCGTGGGGCTTCCTCACCGACTCGGGCCAGTACGGCAAGTGCCTCGACATCGGCCTGGAGGCCATCGACTACGAGGGCTTCCTGCAGCGCAAGGAGGAGGCCAAGGCCAAGGGCCGCCTCCTGGGCATCGGCATCTCGACCATGACCGAGCCCCTGGGCGCCGGCAACAGCCGGGAGTACGACATCCTCGGCATCAAGATGTTCGACTCCGCCGAGCTGCGGGTCCACATGACCGGCAAGGCGATCCTGCGCACCGGGGCCAAGACCCAGGGCCAGGGCCACGAGACGACCTGGGCCCAGATCGTGGCCCACGAGCTGGGGATCCCGGCCGAGGACATCACCGTCGAGGAGGGCGACACCGACACCGCGCCGTTCGGGATGGGGACCTACGCCTCGCGCAGCACCCCCGTGGCCGGGGCCGCCGTGGCCATGGTGTCCCGCAAGATCAAGGCCAAGGCCCGCAAGCTGGCCGCGCACCTGCTCGAGGTGTCCGAGGAGGACGTCGAGTGGGAGCTGGGCCGCTTCTACGTGCGCAGCGCCCCCGACCAGGGCGTGACCATCCAGGAGTGCGCGATGGCGGCCTACAGCAACATGCCCGACGGCATGGAGCCCGGCCTCGAGAACAACGCCTACTACGACCCGCCCAACCTCACGTGGCCCTTCGCCTGCTACATCGCCACCGTCGAGGTGGACCCCGGCACCGGGGTCTGGGACGTGCTCGACGTCGTCGCGGTGGACGACTGCGGGGTGCGCATCAACCCCATGATCGTCGAGGGCCAGATCATGGGCGGGCTGACCGAGGCCTACGCCATGGCCAACATGCAGTTCATCACCTTCGACGAAGAGGGCAACTGCATCGGGTCCAACTACATGGACTACCTCCTGCCCACGGCGTGGGAGACCCCCGGGTTCCAGCTCCACGAGGTGGTCACCCCCTGCCCCCACCACCCGATCGGGGCCAAGGGCGTCGGGGAGTGCGCCACCGTGGGCGGGCCGGCGGCCTTCGTGAACGCGGTGATGGACGCGCTCAAGGACACCGGGGTGCGCAACATCGACATGCCCCTGCTGCCCGACCGGGTCTACGCCGCGCTCCAGGACGGCCAGGACATCTCCGGCGCCCCGCCGGTGAAGACGGGCTGGTGAGGGCGGCCCGATGCTGATCGCCAACACCTTCGAGGTCGACCAGCCGGTCGACGAGGTCTGGGCCTTCTTCGCCGACATCCCGCAGGTGGCCGCCTGCCTGCCCGGGGCCGAGCTGACCGACGAGGTCGGGCCCGACGCCTACAAGGGCAGGGTGGCGATCCGCATGGGGCCGGTGAAGCTCCAGTTCACGGGGACGGCGACGATCAAGGAGCGCGACGAGGACGCCAAGCGGCTCGTCGTCGACGCCGCCGGCGCCGACGAGAAGGGCCGGGGCCAGGCCGCCATGCTCCTGACCGCGGCGCTCTCCCCGGCGGGCGGCGGGACCAAGGTCGAGGTGACCCAGGACCTCCAGCTCTCCGGCGCCGCGGCCCAGTACGGGCGGGGCATGGTCACCGACGTCACCGCGGTGCTGATGCGGGACTTCTCCCGGAACCTGCAGGACCGGATGACGAGGCTCCAGCAGGGCCACGCCGCCCACGAGATCGCCTCCGCCGCCCCGGCCGGCGGCTTCTCGGTCGGGCTGGCGGCCCTGCGCCTGGCCCTGGCCCGGGTGTTCCGGCGCTTCTTCCTGCCCTACCGACCGAGCCCGAGCTGAGGAGGACGACCCGTGTGGCTGTGGTGGATCGGCAACGTCGTGCTGCTGTTGGTGATCGTCCCCGTGCTGGTGGCCCTGCTCAACCGGGTGCTGGCCGCCCTCGAGCGCATCCGGGGGGCGTCGGACGAGATCCTGACCGGCGGCGTGGCCCTCGTGGGTGAGCTGGACGCCGTCCCCGACCTCCTGGCCACGACCGGCGGCACCATCCACGACGTCTCGGTGGGCGCGGTGCGCTACGCCGGCTCCGTCGCCAAGCTCCTGCCCCCGAAGGAGGACTGATGCCCGCCGTCGCCATCGTCACCCTGGTCCTGGCCACGCTCATCATCGCCGCCGCCGCCCTCGGCCTGGTCCGGGTGATCCTGCACCTGACGGCGGTGGCCAAGACCCTCGACGGGGTGGTCGGCGGCGTCCAGGCCGTCGCCGACAAGACCGCCACCGTTCCCGCGTCCGTCGCCGCGGTGAACGCCGACCTCGCGCCGGTGCGCGACTTCTGCGAATCGATCTGAGGAGGTGACCGCCATGCTCCCTGTGCTCGCCGCGACCAGTGACTCCACCGTCAGCTGGGACATCGGGTACACGATCGGCGGTCATCGTCGTCCTCGTGGTCGTCGCCCTCGTCGTGCCGATCCTCGTGCTGGCCCACCGGATCGGGAACCAGGCCGGCGCCATCAACGAGGCGCTGACCGAGGCCGTCGACAACACCTCGGCCCTGGCCGAGCTCAGGACCACGAACGCCTCGGCCACGGCCATCGTGGCCGGGCTCGAGCGGGGCCGGACGAGGTTGGGAGGATGACCTTGCTGGCACTGACCGAGACCCAGGAGGACCTGTGGTGGGGCGCGGTCATCGGGGGGTTCGTGGTCGTCCTGGCCGTGGCCGCCCTGCTGACCATCCTCGTGCTGCTCGTCAATCGCATCGACAAGCGGGTCGTGGCCGTCCGTGACTCGCTGCAGGCGGCGGCGGCCAACACGGCCGACACGGCGCTCATCGCCGAGACCGCCGCCGGCGTCGAGGCGGTCCTCTCCGAGGGCCTCAAGCACCACCTCTTCCTCGGCCGGGTCCGCCAGGCGGTGCGCTCGTGACCACCCTCGTCGTCCTCACCGTCGTCGACATCGTCCTGCTCATCGCCGGGCTTGCGATCTACCTGTGGATCGTCGGCGGCCAGCTCGCGCGTGTCGCCACCAACCTCGAGGAGTGCTCCGAGATCGTCCGGACGATCGTGAGCGACGCCGAGAAGATCGGGCCCGGGGTGGAGAACATCAACCACACCGGCGGCATCGTGGCCGGCGCCCTGCCCCTGCTCTACGGCATGGCCGAGGACATCGTGGTCGGCGCCACCTACGAGCCGGCCCCCGACGACGCCGAGCGCGCTCCGGCCCGGCCCGCCTCGGGCCGGCGTCGCTCGCGGCTCACCCACGCCGTCGGCTACGACGCCGAGTAGCGCACCACCGGTCAGCGGTCGGCGGCTCCCGGGTCGCGGCCGGTGGTCAGGGGCCCGGCGGTGGGGGCCGAGTACTCGCCGATCCACTCGTCCTTCCACGCCGGGTCGTACTGCTCGGGGTTGCAGCCCGGCTGGTAGACGGCGGTCAGCTCGCGGGCGATCTGCTCGCGGTGCGAGCGCAGGCCGCCCGGCACCTCGTAGGTGCAGATGAACACCTTCCAACGGCTGCCCGCCCGCTCGATCCAGCACGGCGCCTGCGGGTGGTGGAACGGGAACCCCGCGGTGGACAGGTCGTCGCTGTGCCCGACGTAGATCACCGCGTGCTGGTCGGGCTTGGCCTCGGGGTCGGGGCGGTAGCAGATGGCGTAGATCCCGGGCCGGGCCGGCGCCGTCCAGCCCCCGAGGGCCCGAGGCCCCTCGAAGGGGTAGCCGGCGAGGGAGCCGAGCCGGATCACGCGTCGTCCCAGTCGTCGTCCTCGCCGATGACCTCGGCCCGGCTCACCGGCCAGACGGGGAGCCCCGCCTGCCGGGCCGCGACCTCCAGGGCGGCCACCCCCGCCTCGACCGCCTCCTCGTCCGTCGCCGCCTCGATGACGAGCTGGGCCCCGTAGGTCGAGGTCCCGATGCCCGAGGCGATGCCCTCGTGGGCCGCCACGGCGTCGGCCAGCTCGACGATCTCCTCCCGGGTCAGCAGCCGGTCGCCCTCGGCCACCACGGTCACGCTGAAGCGCACGGACCGAGCCTCTCAGCCCAGGGCGGGGAGGCGCTCGACGAAGCGCTCCAGGCCGGCCAGGTCGTGGCCCGACAGCAGCTCGTCGATGTGGGGCGTGGCCACCGCCATCCCGAGCGTGTCCGGGCGGTGCCCGCCGTCGACCAGGTTCGGGTTGATCCACACGACCCGGTGGCTCAGGCGGGCCAGGCGCTCCATGGCCTTGGCCAGGACGTCGGGGTCGCCGCGGTCGAGCCCGTCCGAGCAGATCACCACGATGCCGCCTCGACAGGTCCCCCGCGCCGCCCACTCCCGGACGAAGGTGGTCAGGGAGTCCCCGATGCGGGTGCCGCCGTCCCAGTCGAAGACGGTGGCCGCGGCCTGCTCCATCGCCTCGTCCGGGCGGCGGCGCTCCAGGGCCCGGGTGATGCGGGTGAGGCGGGTGCCGAAGCAGAAGACCTCGACCCGGGTGTTGGCCCGCCGGGCCGAGTAGGCGAACTGCAGCAGGTTCCGGGAGTGGTCCGACATGGAGCCGGACACGTCGAGGATGAGGATCAGCGGACGCACGCGCAGGCGCCGCCGGCGCCAGAACAGGCGGGAGGGCTCGCCGTGCGTGCGCAGGGTCTCCCGGACGGCGCGGCGCAGGTCGGGCCGGGGCCCGCGCTCGGCCCTGGTGGTCCGTCGGGTCCGGCGGCGGGGCGGGGTGAGGCGGACCCGGGCCATGATCCGGCGCAGGGCCGCCAGCTCGTCGGGGGTGCAGGCGGCGAAGGCCTTCTGGCGCAGCAGCTCGACATCGGACGCCATGGAGCCCGAGCCGGGCCTCCTCCTCGTCCCGCGCCTCGGCGTCGGGCCCGGGGTCGGGGATCTCCAGGGTGGCCTGGCTGAGCGCCTTGGCCCGGACGGTCTGCCGCAGCGCGTCGGCGTCGTCGTCGCCCTCGTCGAGGAAGAAGCGCCGGAACACCCGGTCGTAGGTGGGGATCTGCCCCCGGCGGGTCACCAGGGTGGTCCGGCCGGCCCAGTAGAGGTCGACGACGTCGGTGGGGTCGAGCGGCTCCATCGCCGCGCAGTAGGTGAGCAGGTCGCCGGACCCGACGGGCACGTCGGCGGCGCGCAGGGCCCGGCCGAAGTCGACGAGCATGCCGACGAACGGCGCCTCCTCGACGGCGGTGTCAGCCATCGACGGCGAGCTCGTCGAGGTGCTCCAGCACCACCTCGAGGTCGTCGCGCGCCTTGACCACCGCACCCAGGGAGTCCTCCAGGGTGCCGGGGTCGAGGTCGTCGGCCCCCAGGACGGTGAGCGTCTGGACCCAGTCGAGGGTCTCGGCCACCCCCGGGGGCTTGTCCAGGTCGAGGTCCCGCAGGCGGTTGACGGCGGCCACGACCTTGCGGGCCATGGCCTCGGCGATGCCGGGCAGGCGGGCCAGCACGATCGCCACCTCGCGCTCCGGCCCCGGGTAGCCGACCCAGTGGTAGAGGCAGCGGCGCTTGAGGGCGTCGTGCAGCTCCCGGGTGCGGTTGGAGGTCAGGATCACGAGGGGTGGCGTGTCGGCCCGGATGGTGCCGATCTCGGGGATGGAGATCTGGAAGTCCGACAGCAGCTCGAGCAGGAAGGCCTCGAACTCGTCGTCGGCCCGGTCGACCTCGTCGATCAGGAGCACCGCGCCGTCACCGGCGCGCACGGCGTCGAGCAGCGGGTCGCTCGAGCAGGAACTTGGGCCCGAACAGGGCGTCGACCGCGTCCTCGTCGGCGAGCTGGTGCTCGGAGAGGGCCCGGATCTGCAGCATCTGGCGGGCGTAGTCCCACTCGTAGAGCGCCTGGTTGGTGTCGATGCCCTCGTAGCACTGGAGGCGGATCAGGCGGCGCCCGGACACGGTGGCCAGCGCCTTGGCCACCTCGGTCTTGCCCACCCCCACCTCACCCTCGAGCAGGAGGGGGCGGCCGAGCGACCAGGCGACGAAGACGGCCGTGGCCAGTCCCCGGTCGGCGAGGTAGTCGTCGGTGCGCAGCAGGTCGGTGAGCTCGCCGACACTGCCTGGGCCGGCACCCCCTGAGCCAGCACTTCCGGGTGGGACCACGGCCTACCGGTCGTCGTCGTCGGCGGCGCCCAGGACCAGGTCCCGGATCGAGTCCCCCGAGGTGCTGAGCTTGCCCTCGCGGGCCAGCCGGTCCCGCCAGGCCGACTGCAGGTCGCTGCCCGGCTCGGCCAGGCCGTCGAAGGTGACGTCCTTCATGTTCCGGCACGCCTTGGTCGGGCTGACGTCCTCGTCCACGTCGAGCCGCTGGCCCTCGGCGGCCCAGATCGACCGCAGCACCTGACGTTCGTCGGTGGCGTCGTCGGTCATGGCCTGCCCTCCCGGATCGGCGGGGTCGGTGGTCCTCCACGGTACCCCGGAGGTGGGCCCGGCCGGGTGGGGCCGGGGCGGGGGTTCACCCGCCCGCGGCCAGGGCTTCGGCCAGGATCGAGACCGCGATCTCCGGGGGTGTCGTCGCCCCGATGTCGAGGCCGGCCGGGCCGTGGATCCGCTCGAGGTCGGTGATGCCGCGGTAGGCCAGCCATTCGGCCCGGGCCTGCTGGGTGCGGCGGGAGCCGAGGGCGCCGATGTAGCCGACGTCGCCGTCCAGGGCGGCGGCCAGCACCGGGCCGGCCAGCTCGAGGTCGTGGGCCATGACCACCAGCTTGTCCATCGGGGCCATGGTCGCCACGAGGCCGGTCGCGGTGGCGGTCTCGTTGACCGTGCGGACCTGCCAGCCGAGGAGCGCGGCGGCGGCCTCGAGCGCCTCGGCGTGCGGCCCCCCACCCACGATGACCAGCTTGGGGACGGGGAAGAGCACGGTCAGCACCCGGTCGTCGCTCACCTGCGTGGCGCTGACCCCTCGCCGGACGGCCTCCGCCACGTCGTCGTCGGCGTCGAGCGCGTCGGTGGCCACGAGCGTGGTGCTCGTGACCCGGTCGCCCTCGAGCTGGGTCACCAGGACGATCGGCTGGCGCTCCAGCAGGCGGGCCCAGAGCTCGTCGGGGAGCTGGTCGGCCGGCACCACCAGGCACCGGGCGGTCCCGCCCGACGGCAGGCCGACCACGGCCGCCTCGAAGTCGGCCACCTGCAGCTCCACGAACCGCCCGTGGTCGCCCATCCGCCCGGCGACGTCGGCCAGCTGGTCGTCCAGGCTGCCGGCGAGCAGGGCGCCGACCCGGCCCCCGCCCGGGGTGAGGGCCACGGCCTCGGTCGGGTCCCGGTCGCCGAAGCCCTCGGCGTCGACCAGCCAGGCCACGTCGACCCGCGTGTCGGCCCGGCGGCAGGCGGCGACGGTGAGCGCGATCTCGTACACGAGCTGGCTAGCGGATCAGCCGGCGGTCTGGTCGGCGAACTGCTGCTGGCAACCGGCGCTGCAGAACCAGATCGTGTCGCCGTCGACCTCGAGGACGAGCGTCGGCGGGGCGGCCACGACGGTCATGCCGCAGATGGGGTCGACCGCGGTGGGCGGCCGCGGGCCCGGTGCGTCACCTTCGTCGTCCGGGGCGTGCTCACCGCCCGCCGGGGCGACGAGGCCGTCGAGCCGGATGGCCTGCACCAGCTCGGCCACGATGGACAGGGCGATCTCCTCCGGGGTCCGGGCCCCGATGTAGAGGCCGACCGGGGTGTGGACCCGGGCCCGCTCCTTCTCCTCGAGGTCCAGCTCGTCGAGGACGGCGGCCCCCCGCCGGGGGCTGGCGACGAGGCCGATGAAGCCCACCCCGGCGTCGAGGGCGGCCCGGATGGCCTCGGTCTCCCCGTGGCCGTGGCTCGACACCACCACGGCGATCGCGCCCAGCGGGGCGCTGGCGGCTTCGTCGCCGCGCACGACCCGGAAGTCCATCGTCTCGGCCAGCGCAGCCAGCGCGTCGGCGATCGGCGTGTGGCCGACCAGGACGAGGCGGCGGGGGGGTAGGTGGGGTGCGAGGAACAACTCGATGGCTCCGCCCGAGAGGCAGGGGTTCACGACCGTGCGGGCGCCGGGTGCGTCGGGGTAGTCCTCGTCGCCCTCGGGCAGGATACGCAGCAGCACCGGCTCGCCCGTGTCGAGCGCCTCCACGGCCACGGCCCGCACCGAGCTCTCGGCACACTGGCCACCGACGAAGCCCTCCATGGTCCCGTCCCGCAGGATCAGGGCGGTGGCCCCGGGCCAGGTCGAGGTGGGCGGCTGGGCCCGCACCACGGTGGCGTGGACGTAGGGCACGGCGGCCGCGTCGAGGGCACCCATGCGCTGGGTGAGCCGAGCCCCCGACGTCATCGACTCGTCGACCTCCCGTGACGGTCCATGGCCCCCCAGCCGGCCGGTGCCGTCGACGACGGTGACCGTGCCCCGTAGCGCAAGGAGCAGACTATCGACGTCCGCTCCGGGCGTTCGTCAGAGGGTCAATCGGTTCAGGACCGGTCTGCAGACAAGCAGGTTCGTTCTGGCCGACCCCGAACTATTCGCAACCGATCCCGTCGTTGTCAGAGTCGAGGTCGTAGACGTCGTTGCCGATGACCCGGACCGGCCCCTGGACATACGCCGGTCCATTGCCGGAGCCCCCGGCACAATCGACATCCGACGCGTTTGGCACACACGGCGTGTAGTTCGGATTGCAGTTGTTGCCCGGCGGCGGTGGCGGTGCCCCGTCGTCGCAGTCTCTGGCCGAGACCACGTCCCCATGTGGGTTCACGAGTTGCGCCCGGTCGTTGCTGCCCCACACCGGGCCATTCCATCCGGTCCACCACCGCCTGATCGGCCCGCCGCTCTTGCCATCGGCCCACACGCGAGCAGATGCGCCAGGCGGGAGCCGCTCGCTCGGGTAGTCGAACCGGTGCACCCGCCCCTTGTCGTACAGGCGGAAGCCTCCCAGGTTCTTTGGACTGTTGGACGTGTTGCGGATGTCGACGTACTCCCCGCCACACGACATCTTGGTGATCCGAATGGGACCGGCGTCCGCGCTCGCCGTCCCGAGGACCGCGACGAACAACACGATTCCGAAAATTGCTCCCGCCTTGCGCACTGCAGCATTCCCTCCGCCGCGCAGCATCTCCGCTGCGCCCCTCGCCTCGTACTTCGACAAGAGGCTACCCGCTTCCCCTGTCAGCCCACGCCCGATTGGGCGGCTCAGTTCTACGCATGCGCCCGCCACGGGCACGCCTCCAGCGCTACTCTCCCGCCCGCCGTCATCCACCGGAGGGACGCCATGGGATCGCTGCTGGTGCACATCACGCACGGACCTGAGGACCCCACCCCGGCCGCCCTCGGCTTCCTGGTGGCCCGCACCGCCGTCGCCGAGGGCCACGACGTGACCATGTTCCTCGCCGGCGAGGCCGTGCTGTTGATGACCGACGACGTCATCGCCAGCCTCGAGGGCAAGGGCACCGGAGCCCTGGCCGAGCACATGGCCGCCCTGGTCGAGGCCAAGGTGCCCATCCACTGCTCCGGCATGTCCTCCAAGGCCCGGGGCGTCACCGAGGACGACATCACCCCCAAGAACGGCACCTTCGCCATGCCCACCAAACTCGTGGAACTGACCTTCGCCCACGACCGAGTGCTCACGTACTGAGTGTGCGATGGGCTCGTTCACCGACGGCTACGCCGTCGGCCGGGCCTGGCCCTGTCCGCCCATGAAGGAACCGGCGAGCTGGGGGATGTTTCCTGGGGCCGCCCATGAGCTGACCGCTGGCGGTCTCGCCCTGTGCCCGTGTGAGGATCGTGTCACCTGTTGGGGACGAGGTTGTGGCTTCGTGCCTTCATCGTGTGATGGCCGAAGTGCACGATCGAACCAAGCGGGAGATGGGACACTTCGGGCACCATTTCGCGCGAGTGGTGGCCCAGGAGGGCGGAGTCGAAGCGGCGCACCGCTCCTGGCCACCGACAAGCCATCGGATGGGTTGACCTCGTTGTGGGAGCTCGGCCGCCCACTCGACGTGAGCCTCGTGGCGCAGGTGGCGAGTAGCAAGTTCGCTGCGCTGTTCCCCCGTAGCGAGGTCAACACAGCGGGGCGGCGCGACCAGGAACATGGCTACAGCTTGTGAACCTGGCGGCCGGGCTCTACGAGCAAGTACTGACAACCCGGTTGCGCCTTGCGGTGGACGAGGTCGTCGCTGCCGGCGGGCACGCGGTGACCGGTCCCGTAGACGGTGCCGAGCTGGCGCAGGTCGTGGCCGTGCACTTGGCACCACTTGTCCAGCGGGCCATCGAAGGCGTCGCAGAGAAGGAGCGGGCCGAGGCCGCGGCCGCGCTGGTCAACGAGATAGCTCGCTCTCTGGCGACCCGCGTGCCTCGGGCGGTGAACGCCGACGAGGAGGCCATAACCAGGCTCGATGTGCTCTCCGCCCTCGTCCACGATGTCGGTCTCGGTGGGCCTCAGGTGCCCGAGAGACCGACGACACCGTTGGCGGCCAGCGACCTGCTGACTAACGCCCGGGGCGAACCGACCATCGGATCTGAACTGTTGTTGGAGCTGGCGTCCGCGGACGGGGTGGACCTCATTTGCGCTTTCATCCGCTGGAGCGGCATCCGTCGTATGCGGGACGCAATCGGTGCGCTTACAGAGGCGGGCAAGCGGGTGCGGATCATCACCACTACCTACCTCGGTTCTACCGAGCGCAAGGCCCTCGACGAGCTGGTGCGCCTCGGCGCGCAGGTCCAGGTCTCGTATGAGACCGACCGGACCCGGTTGCACGCCAAGGCTTGGCTGTTCAAGCGGCACTCTGGGTTCTCGACGGCTTACGTGGGCTCGTCGAACCTGTCGACGACGGCGCTGCACGAGGGCCTGGAGTGGAATGTCCGCCTGTCCCAGGTCACCCAGGCCGACCTCCTGGGCAAGTTCGAGGCCACCTTCGACAGCTACTGGAACAACCCCCAGTTCGAGCCCTATGAACCCGACAGGGACGGCGAACGCTTCGACATGGCGGTCGGCCGGGCCCGGGCAGGTGAGGAGTTGCCTCTGGAGGTCACGACCTTCTTCGACCTCGAGCCGAAGCCGTTTCAGCAGCGCATCCTCGACCAGCTCGACGCCGAGCGTCGCCTGCACGGCCGGTGGCGCAACCTGGTCGTGGCAGCGACGGGGACGGGCAAGACGGTCATCGCCGCCCTCGACTACCGTCGCCTGCGCGGATGAGCTGCCCCGGGCCAACCTGCTGTTCGTCGCCCATCGCAAGGAGATCCTCACCCAGAGCCGCATCGACCTTCGGTCACGCGCTGCGGGACGGCTCTTTCGGCGAGCTCTACGTCGACGGTCACCGGCCCGACGAGTGGCGCGAGGTCTTCGCGTCGGTCCAGTCGCTGGCCCAGCGTCGACCTTTCGACCGTCTGACCCCCAGTCACTTCGACGTCGTGATCGTCGACGAGTTCCACCACGCGGCCGCCGGCACCTACCGGGCGCTGCTCGACCATCTGAAGCCGAAGGTCCTGCTCGGACTCACGGCCACGCCCGAGCGGGCCGACGGCCAAAGCGTCACGGAGTGGTTCGACGGGCGTTTCGCCGCCGAGCTGCGCCTGTGGGACGCCATCGACGAGGGCCTGCTGGTTCCCTTCCAGTACTTCGGAGTCCACGACGACGTCGATCTCACGCAACGTGAAGTGGCAGCGGGGCGGCTACGTCACCAGCGAGCTGGACAACCTCTACACCGGCAACGACTTACGCGTGGCCAAGGTCCTGGAGGCGCTGGACGACCAGCGTCCTCGACCTCGGCAGATGCGGGCCCTCGGCTTCTGCGTCAGCGTCGAGCACGCCCACTACATGGCCCGGCGCTTCAACGAGGCGGGCATCCCATCGGTGGCGGTCTCGCGCCGACGCCCTCGGCCGAGCGACGACGCTGGCCCTGCGCAAGCTGCGCCTGCAGGAGGTCAACGTCGTCTTCGCCGTGGACCTCTTCAACGAAGGCGTCGACGTACCCGAGGTCGACACCGTCCTGCTGCTGCGCCCGACCGAGAGCGCGACCGTCTTCCTCCAGCAGATCGGCCGGGGCCTGCGCCACTCGCGGGAGAAGGCCTGCCTGACGGTGTTCGACTTCGTCGGCCAGCAGCACCGGAAGTACCGCTTCGACCTGCGCTACAGAGCCTTGGCGCCGGGGACCCGGCGGGAGCTTGAGCACCAGGTCGACACCGGGTTCCCGTTCCTGCCAGCGGGCTGCTCGATCGATCTCGACCGGGACGTCAAGAGCCTGGTCTTGCGCGGCCTGAAGGAGGCCTTGCCGACGACCTGGACCCAGCGAGTGGCGGAGCTCAAGTCGCAGGGCGACGTCGACCTCGAGAGCTATCTCTACGAAACCGGTCTCGAGCTGGAGGACGTCTACCGGAACAGCCGGTCTTGGGCGCAGTTGCGGGCGGAGGCCGGGTTCGGGCCGCCGGTCGAAGGCGCGGACGCGAAGCGGTTGGTGTCGGCGCTCGGACGACTGTTGCACGTCGACGACCGCGAGCGGATCGATACCTGGCATCAGGTCTTGGCTGCATCTGCGCCGCCCGTCCTCGACAGTGCCGATCTGCGCTTCGAGCGCTTGCTCACGATGCTGCATTTCTCGCTGTGGGGTGTGCAGGCTTCGATCGGCTCGCTATCTGACGGCTTCGAGAGGCTGTGGGCGTGCGAGCCGATCCGTCTCGAGCTCGTCGAGCTCCTTGGTCTCCTGGCAGACAGAATGACCCATGTGGGGGCACCCCTCGGCCTCCCGCTCCCTGTGCCCTTGACCCTGCACGGCCGGTATGGGCGAGACGAGATCCTGGCCGCCTTCGGCATCGGGTCCGCCGAGAAGCCTCCGTCGGTTCGGGAAGGGGTCAAGTGGGACGAGGCCAGTCGGACCGACCTCTTCTTCGTGACCCTCAACAAGTCCGAGCGGGACTATTCACCGAGCACTCTCTACAGGGACCACGCACTCTCGCCTGAGTTGTTCCATTGGGAGTCCCAGAGCACCACCAGCGTCGACTCGCCGACAGGGCGCCGCTACCTGAGCCACCGCAAGAACGGCACGAACGTGATCCTCTTTGTCCGCGCCAGGAAGTCTGGCCTGCTCGGTGCGGCTCCCTACATGGCGCTAGGCCCGTGCGACTACGTGGCGCATCAAGGAGACCGTCCAATCGCCATTACCTGGAAGCTGGCGTCCCCGATGCCTGCGGATCTATTCAGTGAGGCTCGAGTCGTTGCAGGCTGAGTAGCAACACCCGGTCCGCCACTGCTCCAAAGCATCGGCGGTCATCGCGTTGTCACCGTCGCGACCACCTTCTCGTCCACGCTTACGCTCCCCTCTTGCTTCGGTCGTCATTAGGACGCGCGCGGCTTGGTCATGCACTGGCAGGCTTGGTCGCTGATCGATCGCCCGCAGGGAGGACACCTGCCTCAACTTCGCCGGCATGCTCGCGCCGGTGGTCGCGGTCGCCCCGACGATGGATGTCGGCGACTGCTGGGGCTTCGTCGGCGGCGACCGGCCGGCGCCCGTCAGGACGAGGCGTCGCGGAGCTTGTAGCGAGCCAGGTGCTCGACCTGTCGGAGGTAGCCGACCCCACGCCGAAAGCGCGGCGCCAGGTCCTCGTAGGCGACCCCCTGTTCGCGCCACGAGAGGACCCGCCGCTCGATCGGGCGCAGGCGGGCACCGTCGTGGCGGCTGGACCGGTCGGGACGGGCGCTCAGCTCGCGCACCTGGCGGACATACCGAGGGCTGCGCCGGAACCGCCAGGCGATCTCGACGTCGTCCATGCCCTCGTCGCTCAGGCGCCGCATCCGTCGTTCGATCGGTCGCAGTCCTGGTTGGCTCATGGCAGCGACGGTACCCGACCGCTCCGGCCGGACCCGAGGTGCGGTGGTCGATCTGGATCAGGCCGCCGCTGTCCCAGGCCTCGTCGCTGTCCCACGCTCTGAAGGCGGCCACTGGCTGTAGGTGCCCCAGCAGTCTGCGATCTCGTGGACATATCGTCATGGGGCCGAACCCATCCCGCATGCGCGCCGCCCTCACTCACCCCGACCTTCCACCCTCCGTTGCGGTCGACGCGCTGGGCGCCGCCGGGTTCGAGGACCGCAAGCCGGAGCGGGTCTCCCAGACAGTCCTCGACACCTTCGACGGTCGACTCCACGCCGCTGGTCTGCGGCTCGAGCACCACGTCGGGCGCTCGGCCGCCCTGCTGCTCTGGGGGACGGCGAAGGCTCCACCCGCCCGCCTCGAGTGCTCACAGCCTCCGAGATGGCCGTCGGACCTCCCCCCGGGCCCGCTCCGCGATCGCCTGGCCGCGGTCACGAGGGAGCGTGCCCTGGTCCCGTTGGTCACCGTCAGGTCGAGGGTCCACGAGCTCCGACGTCTGGATCGGAGGGCCAAGACGATCGTGCGCGTCGTGGTGCACGACGCCGTCGAGGTCGTTGGTCAGTCGGAGGTCCCAGGGCCGAGCTGGGCCGCCGAGGTGCTTCCGGTTGCGGGCCACCGGGATGCCGCGGACACGGCAGTGCAGTGCCTCATGGGCGCAGGGCTCGAGCCGCTCGAGGGCGACCTCGTCGAGTGCGCAGCACGCGCCGCGGCCTCGCCGATCTCGGGGTACGACGACTCACCGACCGTGCGCCTCAACCCTGACGAGGACGCCCTGGGCGGCTTCCGGCGAGTGCTCCTCAACCTCGTGGGCACGGTTGACGCCACCCTGGCCGGGACCGTCGAGGGCATCGACCCCGAGTTCCTCCACGAGCTGCGCGTGGCCGTCCGCCGGACCCGTTCGGTGCTGGGCCAGGGCAAGAGCGTTCTGCCGAAGGACGTGCGCGCCCGCTACCGCGACGAGTTCGGCTGGTTGGGTCAGGTGACCGGGTCGCCCCGCGACCTCGACGTCTACGTTCTGGACTGGGACCAGTACGTGGGTCCCTTGGATCCGATCGAGCGGGCGACGCTCGAGACCGTTCGACGAGCCCTCGAGGGCCGACGCCAGCAGGCGCACCGAGCGCTGGAGGACGCGCTCCAGAGCCCTCGGACGACCGAGCTTCTGGCATCGTGGCGCGAGTGGCTCCTCGACCCATCGGTCGAGGCTGTACGGCCGTGCCTGCTCGGCTCGATCGTGGCGGAGCGCATCGCCTCAGCGCAGGAGACGGTCCTGCGCGACGGTCGGTTGATCACCCCAGCGACCCCGGCCGAGCGGCTCCACGACCTGCGCAAGGACGCCAAGCGGCTCCGCTACCTGCTCGAGTGCTTCGGAGGCCTCTTCCCCTCGGGCGCGCGCCGACGCTTCGTTCGCGAGCTCAAGGGACTCCAGGACAACCTCGGCGAGCACCAGGACGCCGAGGTCCACCTCGCCGAGCTCCGCGACCTGGCGCGCGATCTGCATGCACAGGGCGAGGTGGACGCCGACGTCCTCCTGGCCATGGGACGGTTGAGCGAGCACCTCGAGCGGAGGCGGCGCGACGAGCGGGCCGCGTTCGCGGAGCACTTCGGTGCGTACGACACCAAGGCCAACCGCCGGGCCCTCAAGGATCTCCTGCGGGTGGTGAGACGCCCATGAAGGTGGCTGCCACCTACAGCATCAAGGGCGGGGTGGGGAAGACGAGCGCGGCAGTCAACCTGGCCTTCGAGGCCGCCCAGGCCGGGGTTCGGGTGTTGGTGTGGGACCTCGACCCGCAGGGCGGTGCCACGTTCCTGCTCCGTGTGCGTCCGAAGCTTCGCGGCGGCAGCAAGAAGCTGATGGTCCGAGGCGAGCTGGCCGAGCACGTCCTCGGGTCGGATCTTTCGACGGTGCACGTGCTGCCAGCGGACTTCTCGCTGCGTCACCTCGACCTGCACCTGGCGCGCACCGACGCCCCCGGCTCGCGGCTGGCGGAGCTCCTGCAGCCACTCGCGGACGACTACGACCTGGCCCTGCTGGACGGTGCGCCGAGTATCTCCCTGGCCAGCGAGAGCATCTTCGGGGCGGCCGATGCTCTCCTCGTGCCTGTCATCCCGGCCACGCTCGCCAGTCGGACGCTCCGCCAGCTCACCCGGTTCCTCGAGGGCCGGCCCGACGCCCCGGTCGTCCTTCCGTTCCTGTCGATGGTCGATCGCCGGCGCAAGCTCCAGCGGGAGCTGGCCGACCAGCTCGCCGCGGCGTGGCCGGCGCTCCTCACGACCCAGGTGCCCGCCAGCGCTGTGGTCGAGCGCATGGGATCAGAGCGGGCCCCAGTGGGTGCCTTCGCGCGGTCGACTCCCGCTCGGAGCGCGTACCGCAACCTGTGGGGGGACGTTGCCCAGGTCCTGTGGCCGTCGGCCACGGCGTCGACCGGCGAACACCGCGACGCCTGACGTGAGCGCAGTCCCCCTGCCGCGCCGGTCCGGAGCTCAGGCAGAGCGACGATCGGCCGTCCCCCGCGGTGGCGGCCTCGCGACATGACCACCCCTGGTCACATTCGGATCCATACTCCGATGGACGATCGGACAGCCCCGCCTCACCTGACTAAACGACGCCGCTAGCAGCCGCGGCTCGACAGTGTTCTGATACTGGGTATGGCGCAGTCGTTCATCGACGATGACTTCGTAGTCGTGCGGTCGACCGCCTCAGGGAGCGCCAGGCGGGTCATGACCCTGGCCTTCGGCGACGAGGTCGAGCTTCTCGGTCAGCCCGCCGGTGGCTGGCAGGAGGTGCGGATCGTCAACTGGGTCGACGGGCAGGCGACGGGGTTCATCAAGGCATCGGCCGATCTCCGCAACGATCCGCTCGTCCGATTCTCGATGGTCGACGTGCAGCAGGGCGACGGGATGGTGTTCGAGACGCCGGCGGGGAAGATCGTGCTGCTCGACGCCGGCGACAACAAGCTCTTCGCTCGGCACGTGGCGGCCCGGTTCCGGCACCGGAACCCGACGCCGGCTGCGCCGCTGGAGATCGAGGCCATCGTCATCAGCCACGGCGACGCCGACCACTTCGACGGGCTGAACGAGCTGCGGCGGTCGGAGGACCTGCCGGCGACGAGTGCGGAGAAGCGGCTGCCCATCCACCCGAAGCGGGTCTTCACCAACGGGCTGGTGAAGGCGCCGTCGAGCGTGGCCGCGGCGGACCAGTTCGGGCGGAAGGTGGATCACAACGGGCTGCGGTACGCCATCGACCTGTTCGACGACCCTCGGGACGCGGGCGAGGCCAACATGTCCGACCCGTTCAAGAGCTTCAAGGCCATCGCTCGACCTGTGGGAGACCCGGGGGCCGATCGAGTTCCACCGGGTCGACGCCTCGATGGATCCGGCCGACCTGTTCGCCTTCCTGGCCGCCGAGGGCATCGGCGTCGAGCTGCTCGGTCCGTTCGCCGACGAGGTGCCCGACCCCTCCGGGCCGGGGACGGTCACGGGGCTGCGGTGGTTCCCGGCGCCGAAGAAGGCCCCGGAGATCCACCTCGAGACCGGCGGGGCCGGCGTGGGCAGCCCGTCGGTGTCGCACACCATCAACGGGCACTCGATCGGGCTGCGCCTGACCTACGGCAACGTCCGCTTCGTCCTCACCGGCGACATGAACAAGGCGTCGATGGAGCTGCTGCGGGACCGGCTCGACGAGTCCCTGCTGGAGGGCGAGTTCGTCAAGGCCCCCCACCACGGCTCCCACGAGTTCGACCTGGCCGCCATGAAGGCGACCAAGCCGGTCGTGGCCGCGGTGAGCAGCGGGGACGAGCGGGCCTTCGTCGAGTACATCCACCCCCGGGCCACGCTCATGAGCGCGCTGGGCCAGGCCATGCGGGGCGACACGGGGCTCGTGTTCTCGACCGAGCTGGCGGCCTTCTTCACCTACAAGGACGAGAGCTACCGCCGGGCCGACCTGGCCGACTGGTTCGGCGACCGGCCCACCGACAGCTTCACCGGCGCCCAGCTCAAGGACATGTTCACCGGCGTGCGGCGGCCCGAGGACCCGCCCGGCGTGTTCCAGGGCTTCGAGCGGACCAACTTCGGCATCATCCACGTGCGCACCGACGGCGAGCGGGTGCTGGTCTTCACCCACAGCGGCAAGGCGGGCCTGAACGAGGCCTACCGCTTCCGGGTCACCCTCGGGCCCCAGGGCGAGCGCCAGGTCGCCTTCGAGAACCTGCAGACGTCGTAGTCCCGGCGCCGATCGCGCGGACAGGTCCGCCGGACCTGCAAGACTCTCGCCCCAACAGGCGGTCGGGGAAGGGAAGGACCATGGCTCCTGGGCGGACGGCGGCGCCCCAAACGCGGGTGCTGCGAGGGTTGGCGGTGGCGATCGCGGTCCTGGGGGGCCAGATCCTGGCCGTGGTCGGCGTCGATGCCGCGCCGAGTTACGACGGGCCTCGGGAAGGAGGCGGCGGTTCGAGTCCCGCGGCCGAGAACCTGGTGCCCGAAGCGGCCGAGGCGGCGGTGGATCCGAGTTACGCCAACCCGGACGCCAACGACCGGGTGGTTGCCGTGTCGTTGGACGCGGACGGCAAGGCGGTCATCGGCGGGTTCTTCAACAGCGTCGGCGGGTCGACTCGGCAGGGCGCGGCCCGCCTGAACGCCAACGGCACCCACGACACCTCGTTCGCCAACCCGGTGGTGGCCGGCAACGTCTTCGCGGTCACTCACGACGCGGACGGGCAGGTCCTCATCGGTGGGGCCTTCACCAGCGTCGGCGGCGAGAGCCGCCAGCAGCTGGCTCGCCTCGACGACGACGGGACGCTCGACGCCACGTTCGTCGACCCGGAGATCACCAACTCGGCCGGCTACCCCGACGTCTACGCCATCGCGGTCCAGGACGACGGCAAGATCCTGGTGGGCGGGTACTTCACGACGGTGGACGGCGAGTCCCGCCAGCGGGTCGCCCGGCTCAACGAGGACGGCACGCTCGACCCGACGTTCGTCGACCCACAGGTCAACGGCCAGGTGACCTCGATCGTCCTCGAGGACGACGGTCAGATCGTGATCGGCGGGGCCTTCACCACCGTCGCCGGCGAGAGCCGTCAGCGGGTGGCGCGGCTCGACGACGACGGCACCCTCGACGCGACGTTCGCCGATCCCGTCGTGGCCGACACGGTCCAGTCCGTGGCCGTGCAGGGTGATGGCAAGGTCGTGATCGGGGGTTACTTCTCCGCCGTCAACGGTTCGGCCCGCCACGGCGCCGCCCGGTTGAACGCCGACGGCAGCCTCGACACCTCCTTCGTGGACCCCGCCGCTGCGGCCGTGTTCGACGTTCAGTTGGCCGACGGGGGCAAGGTCGTCATCGGCGGTTCGTTCGGCTCGGTCGGCGGCCGGAATCGCCACGGGGTCGCCCGGCTCAACAGCGACGGCACCCTCGACACCACCCTCCTCGACCCGGGGGCGAACTCCTGGGTCGAGTCCGTTGCGGTCCAGGGCGACGGCCAGATCATCGCGGGCGGCGCGTTCACGGAGATGAACTTCCTGCCCTACAGCTCGGTGGCGCGGCTGCTGGCGGTGAGCACGCCGTTCGCGGGCACGCTCGACCTCGCCTTCCACACCGACGGCCGGGTGGAGTCCAACCTGACCGCGGGCGATGACTACGCCCGCGCCGTGGTCCTCCAGCCCGATGACCGCATCGTGGTGGCGGGCGAGGCCGGAGGCCAGGGCGGCCGGTTCATGGTGGCCCGCTACCTCGAGAACGGCACGCTCGATCCCTCGTTCAGCGGCAACGGGTGGACCGCCACCAACTTCTCGTCGGGCTGGGACGAGGCGATGGACCTCGAGCTGCTCGCCGACGGGCGGATCATGGTCGTCGGCTACCTGGACACGGGCCGGATCGGCCTGGCCCGGTACCTGGGCAACGGGGCGCCGGACCCCAGCTTCAGCGGTGACGGCAAGCTGATCTCCGACTTCGGTCCGGGCTTCGACTGGGCCACCTCGGTCGAGCTCCAGGCCGACGGCAAGATCGTGATCGCGGGCGAGACCGGCGGCGCCGGCGGCCAGTTCATGGTCGCTCGCTACCACGCGAACGGCGCCCTCGACCGGTCCTTCAGCGCCAACGGGTGGGCCGCCACCAACATCTCGTCCGGCGAGGACTGGGCCTGGGATCTCACCCTGCAGGCCGACGGCAAGATCGTGGCCGCCGGCCTCGGTCACGGCCTTCCGCGCCCGACCATGGCCCTGGTCCGGTACCGGGCCAATGGGTCCCTCGACCCCACCTTCGGGGGCGACGGCCGGGTCGCCCCGAACCTGGGTCCTCGGCCGGAGTCGGCCAAAGCGGTCCTGGTCCAGCCCGACGGAAAGATCCTGATCGGTGGGGAGTACGGCGAGAACCAGCACGGGGACCTGGGCCGTGGCCCGGCTCACGGCGACGGGGCCTTCGACCGGTCCTTCAGCGGCAACGGGTGGGCGACCTCGGACTTCAGCAACGGCCATGACTTCGCGTGGGACATCGCCCTCCAGCCGGACGGACGGGTCGTGCTCGGTGGCGTCTCGGCCGCGGGCACGGGCGAGTTCGGCCTGCTCCGCTTTCGGGCCAACGGGTCCCCGGACCGGACGCTCGGCGGTGACGGCTGGGCCCGGTTCAACTTCACCAGCCAGTTCGACGCCGCCACCGGCGTGGCGGTGCAGGACGACGGCAAGATCGTCCTGGTCGGAGGCTCGGGCGGCACCCCGGGCCGGGTCGCCCTGGCCCGCGTCCACGGCTAGGGGGCTTGACGATGCCTTGACGTGGCCATGAGTTGATCGCGTTGTGACGGGTCCAGATCGGGCCAGAGGGGGGAGGGGACGATGGAACCCGTCGATGAAGATCACGGGCACAGCGGGGACAAGAAGTGGCCGCGGCGAGTGCTGCGGGGCCTGGCCGGCCTAGCGGTCGTCGGCGGCCTGGTCCTCGGCGGACTGGGCGTGCAGGCCAACCAGCAGGCCGACGACGACGAGGCTCGAGCGGACGCCCTGCGGGCCGAGACCGCCGACCTGGCCGACGCCGGCGCCACGCTGGAAGGGGACCAGGTGGCGCTGGTGCGACGTACCGAGCGGACCCGTGACGCCGCCGACGTGCTCCAGACCACGGCCCAGGACCTCACCCTGGCCCACCGGGCACTGCCCCTCGTCAACCCGGGGACCCGTCCCGGAGACGTCTTCGACCGCGCCGTCGACGTCTGGAACACCGGTGATCATGCGGGGGCCGTCGCCATCGTCGACGCCGAGATCCCCGGGTTGCTCGGTGAGTGGCCTCCGTACCTGCGGGACATCGAGGAGCTCCAGCAGACGTTGCGTCGCCAGGAGCGCGACCTCCCGAGGAGGATCCGGTGAAGGCGCGGCGCAAGGATCTGATCCTCCTCGCCGTCGGCCTGCTCGTGTTCGCCGGCGGTCTCGCGCTGTTCCTGACCGGCACCAGTAGGGCGGATGAGGCCGTCGACGACGTCGCCGCCGCCACAACCGCCCGAGACGACCAGAAGGCGGTCAACCAGACGATCCGCGGGGTCGACCGTGAGATCGCCGAACGGTTGCACGAGACCCGAGCGACTCGCCGGCAGGTGAGCCGCGGGGTCGACACCCTGCTCGCGGCCTCCGGTGCGGAGGTCCAGCTCAATCGGAACCTGTTCGCCAACTACGACGTTGGCCTCCAGGCGATCCGAGCGGACGACGGCGACGGCTACAACACAACGGTCGACGTCGGCAACGCCCTGCTCCGGACGGGCGATGCCCGCGTCCGGGCGGTGGACGACGCCTCGATCGCCCTCAACGACCTCCTCGGTGAGCTCCTCGCCGCCTACCGGAGCGCGACGGTGCCGGCGGAGGTCGCGTCGTAACCTCGCCTCGCTCGGCTCGCGTTGTGACCGGGGGAGGCAGGCATGTCCGACTACGTGATCGTGGGTGGGGGCTCGGCCGGGGCGGTGCTGGCGCACCGGCTGTCGGCCGATCCGGCCGTGACCGTCACCCTGATCGAGGCGGGCGGGGTCCCGAAGCGCAAGGAGGTGAACATCCCGGCCGCCTTCTCGGCCCTGTTCACCACCGACCTCGACTGGAACCTCCACACCGTTCCCCAGGCGCGCCTCGGCGACCGGGAGCTGTTCTGGCCCCGGGGGCGGGCCCTCGGCGGCTCCTCGGTCCTCAACGCCCAGATGTGGATCCGGGGCCACCGGGCCGACTACGACGGCTGGGCCGAGCGCACCGACGACTCCTGGGGCTACGACCAGGTCCTGCCCTACTTCCAGCGGGCCGAGTGCCGCTCGCCCGACAACGGCGACGGCAGCCACGGGACGAGCGGGCCGCTGCACATCCAGGACCTGCGCGACCCCAACCCGGCCACAATCGCCTACCTCGCCGCCTGCGCCGAGGTGGGCCTCGAGCGCAAGCCCCACCACAACACCGGTGACAACGAGGGCTTCGCCCAGACCATCGTCAACCAGAAGCGGGGCCGGCGCTGGAGCTCCTATGACGCCTACCTCAGGCCGGCCATGCGCCGGGAGAACCTGACCGTCATCACCGGCGCCGTCGCCGACCGGGTGGTCGTCGACGACGGCCGGGCCGTGGCGGTGGCCTACGTCGACGCCGACGGCACGCCTCGTGCGGTCCCGGCCGAGCGCGAGGTCATCCTGGCCGCGGGGGCGGTGAGCTCACCGACGCTCCTGTTGCGCTCCGGCGTCGGGGACCCCGCCCAGCTGGCCGAGCACGGCATCGACGTGGTGGCCGCCTCGCCCCAGGTGGGGGAGAACCTCCAGGACCACCTCATGGTGGCCCTCGTCATCAGCTGCCCCCAGCCGGTGACCCTCGCCGCGGCCGAGACGCCCCGCCAGCTGGTGCGCTACCTCACCCGCCGCATGGGCCTGCTCACCTCCAACGTCGGGGAGGCGGCGGCCTTCATTCGGACCCGCCCCGAGCTCACCGCCCCCGACATCGAGCTGATCTTCGGCCCCGTGGCCTACATCGACCACGGCCAGGTCGAGGAACCACCCGGCCACGGCATCACGGCCGGCCCCATCCTCCTGCAGCCCGAGAGCCGGGGCACCGTCCGCCTGGCCTCGGCCGACCCGGCCGCCCCGCCCGTCATCGACCCGGCCTACCTGCAGGCCGCCGGCGACCTCGAGACGATGATCCTCGGCGTGCGGGAGGCCCAGCGCCTGCTGGCTACCGAGGCCATGGCGCCCTTCGTCGGCGAGCCCATCGAGGCCCCGGCCTCCGACGACGACACGGCCATCGAGGCGTTCCTGGCCGAGCAGGCCGAGACCCTCTACCACCCGGTCGGCACCTGTCGGATGGGAGCCGACGCCGACAGCGTCGTCGACCCCGAGCTCGCGGTCCGCGGCGTCGAGGGCCTCCGGGTGGCCGACGCCTCGGTCATGCCCCGCATCAACCGGGGCCACACCCACGCCCCGTCGGTGATGATCGGCGAGCGGGCCGTCGACTTCGTGCAAGCGGCCGCCCGGGCTTGAGCGGCTCAGCGCACCGGCCGCTCGAACCCGATGCGTTGCACCATCTCCAGGCGCTCACCTATCTCGCTCGGCGTGACCTGGCGCCAGTCCTCATGGCCGGGCTCGTCCAGCCACTTCACCAGCGCGTCGCGCTCTGCGCTGGCTACGCCGCGCGCGTTGAGCGCGATGTCCAGAGGCTCGAGGGAGCTGGACTCCCGGAAGACGTGCCGGGCGATGGTGGGCAGGCCCTCGTGGATCGCGGCGAGTAGGGCAGCCGCCATCCGCGGCGACCGCGGGCCCTCGTCGGACAGTGGCGGCCGGATCGAGAGCAGGAATTGCACCGTGTTGACGAAGCGTTTGACGCGACGCGGCGTGTCCCCGAGAAGCGGGCCGAGGCTGGCGATGAACTCGAGCTCGGCGGGACTCAGCGCCAATGAGCTCGCGTCGAGACTCAGCCCGGTCCCGCTCTGGGAGAGCATCGCCTCGAGCGCCGCCGACCGCTCCTTGCTCACGTCGAGCCCACCGCGGTCACCCGATCCGTCGGCGGTCGCGTCGGTCCGAACCGTGGGCGCCAGCAGTCCCGACACGATGTTGCGGCGGTCGTCGCCCGACAGCGGCTGCACCCAGAAGGGCAGCTGAAAGATCTTCTCGAGGTAGTCACGTGCGGTCGGCGTGTCGGTCGGACGGACCGGCCCGACGCGCCTCACGACCCGGAGGGCGTGGAGCTCCTCGATGAGCGCCGACGAGAGCCATCGCGAGTCGACGGCCACGAAGACCACGAAGAGGGGAAACGCGAGCAGAAGGTGGACGGCCTCGAGGACCTGGAGCACCTTCGCCGGGGGGCAGCGGTCGAGGTCGTCGATGTAGAGCACGATCCGATTGGGGACCTGCGCGTCGAACGCGGTGTCGTCGTCGGCCTGCCCCAGAGCCGCTCGGTTGTTCTTCGTGATCTCGGCTTCGATCGTCCGCAGGTCCTCACGCACCTTGCCGAGGACGCCCAGTTGGCTGCGATAGTCCGTGCTGCGCTTGTCGGCGAACTCGGCGAAGACGCGGCCGGGGGTCAGGGTCTTCAGCTCGACCGCGAGGTCCCGGGCCCGTCGCTTCTCCTGGGCAACGCTTGCCGTCTGGTCGGCCAGTGCCTTGCTGACCTCGGCCTGGCGCGCCTTGGCCTCGGCCAGGGCTCGTTCGGCCTCGAGGACCGGCTCGAGATCCTTCGCCCGCACCTTCCGGCGGGCGTCCTCGATCTTCTTCATTTGCTTCTGGCTCCAGGCCGTGAACTGCTTCAGCCAGGCGGTCAGCGCCGGCACCCCGGCGGCCAGGCCGAAGAGGGCCGAGGTGAGATCCCCGACCTCGGTGTATCGGTCGAGCCACCAGGTGACCAGGGGTACGACGAGAACGACCAAGGTGATGGGGACGATCCTGCGCCACTTCTTCCAATACGGCCCCAGGAGTGCTCGTCCCTGCTGGGCTTCGTCCCAGGCCTCGCTCAGCGCGTCCAACAATCCGTCGACGTCGTAATCCAGCGCGGCGATGCGATCGTCGGACCAGAACTCGCGGAGGACCTTCGAGATATCAGCCTTCTCCTTCTCCGACACCGTCCCGTCCAGGCTGTCGTAGTGCTTCTTCCGCTTCGCGAGGACCTTCGTCGCCTGCTCGACTTCGGTCCCGGCGGCCGCGGCCTGCTTGGTGAGCTCACGGTTGGCCGCCACTGCCTTCTCGACGACGCCGAGTTGTCCGTCCAACTGAAGCTTGATCGGCTGCTTCCTCGCCGTGACCAAGCTCGCCTTCGGGACCTTGGTGCCGAGTGCTTCGAAGGTCTTCTCGAGCAAGCCCGCCCAGAGATCGCCCTGCACGTACTCCCAGGCGTTGAACTCGACATGTTGGATGTTCTTCCAGATCGCCGAGCCGTCCTGGGGCTGCTCGGCACTCAGCGCATCCAGCGCGCGGACGCGGTCACGTACGTCGCGCATCAGGAAGGACTTTCCACTTCCCCAGTCACCGAACAGACCGACCGCCAGCGGTGGGGCCAGGTCACGAGAGGCGACGAGGTAGGCGAGGGCGTTGGCCTCCGCCGAGATCCCGACCAGGTCCGGTTGCTTCAGCTTCGGGTCCGGGCTGGCCACGTCGTCTGTGGAGAAGCCGGCGACGCTCACCGGCGCACGGGGGTTGTTCTCCTGCAGCCAAGTCCGCAGCGACCGACCCGCGATCCCGCCGGACTGCGGGCGCGACGACAGCCATCCCTCGTACGACGACGCCACGGCCTGTCGGGTCTCGCCGACGTAGGCGAAATTGGACTCGAACCGGGTCATCAGCTCGCTCGGCGCCGCCAGCATGCCGCCGACCACGTGGAGCAGCTGAACCTCTCCGCCGCTGTGCTGCTCGGCCCAGGCGCTGATGTCGCGACTCACTTCTTCGAGTGCCGAACGGCCGGACGCAACGTGAGGTGCGGCCGCAGCGAGGCTGGCCGGGGTCACCCGGGCGTAGTCCTCACCGACGACATCCCGTGCGGTGAGACCGAAGTGCGAGAGGAGCACCCGGACCTCGCCGTCTTCGTCCGCGTGCGCCAGCATCGACCCGACGAGCAGATCCGACGGGTTCGCTACCGGATCCGGATCGCCCGCAGGCGTCCGCTCGCGCACCCTCGCCACGGCCGTCGCCCAATCGAGCGCGGCCTGCACCGAGGGCGACCGACCAGTGGCCGGGGCGTCGGCCATGGCGACCATGATGATCGATCCGTTCGCCCGTGACACGCTGTACGTCGGGGTTGATCGATGGCCACCGTTGCTCCGGAGAAGCTGAAGTCCACCGACGCGCTGAGGACCTACCGCTACCTGCGCATCGGGATGATCGGCGCCGCCGTCGTGTTGGCGACGTCGATCCTGATCGAGCGGTCCAAGGTCGACTGCTTCCAGACCTCCATCAGCGCGTACTACTACACGCCCGTTCGAGCGATCTTCGTCGGGGCGATGTTCGTCGTCGGCTTCGCGCTGATCGTCTACAAGGGCCGGGGCTGGTGGGAGGACACCTGCCTCAACTTCGCCGGGATGCTCGCGCCGGTGGTCGCGGTGGCACCGACGATGGATGTCGGCGACTGCTGGTCGGTCGAGCCGAACCCCTTGCCGGTCCAGGACGGCTCGCCCGCCGACTGGGTGGTGCGGAACATCGACAACAACTTCTACTCACTGCTGATCACCGGCGGCATCGGACTGGCCGTCGCCCTGGCCATTTCCCTGGCGGCGAGATACAAGCAACGGCCACCCACCCGTCAGATCATCAACGGGACCACGATCACCCTGGCGATCACCGCGCTGGTCTTGGTCTTGGGCTGGTGGCTCATCGAGAACTGGGATGACTTCTACACCCACGTCCACGGAATCGCCGCCGTCGCCATGTTCGTGTTCCTCATCGGTGCGGTCGCCGGCAAGGCCATCGAGCGCCGGCGCGAGGGGGCCACGGTGTGGTTCCCGCTGTACGCGCTCTGCGCGCTGCTCATGGTCGTCGGGGCCGCGGTCATCTCCCTGACCCGGGTGTTCGACGAGCACACCGTGTTCGCGTTGGAGGCCTACGAGATCGCGTTCTTCGCCGTGTACTGGATCGCCCAGACCGTCGACAACTGGGACGAGAAGGTCGTCGGCGTGGCCCAACCCCAAGCTGCCGCAGCGGGCGACTGATCGGTCGACCGAGATGCCTCCCGCGATTCGCTCGACGGCTGAGCAGTTGCGGGTGCTGGCCCTCGCCGCGACCGACGCCTCCGGCTACTTCCCCGCCCTGTACGCCCGGGTCACCGAGCGCATCGCGGCGTCGATCGACGACGGTCGCTTCGCCGACGGCGACCGCATGGACGTCTTCGCCACCACCTTCGCGTCCTACTTCGTGCGGGCGACCGAAGCCGTCGACCAGCGGCCCCGGTGCTGGCAGGCGTGCTGGGACGTCGCCGGCGACGCCGACCTGCTGATCGTCCAGCACCTCCTCCTGGGCATCAACGCCCACGTGAACCACGACCTCGCCCAGGCCGTGGTGGAGGTGGTGGGCCCGGATGGCGACCTCGCCGGTGCCAGGCCGGACTTCGACGCCGTGAACGACATCCTGGCCGAGACCTACGACGACGTGCTGCGATCGCTCGACCGGGTGTCGCGGTGGACCAACCTGGCCGCCTCGGTCGGTGGGGGGAAGGTGTTCAACTTCTCGCTCCGGCTCGCCCGGACCCGGGCGTGGGGCGCAGCCGAGCGGATCCACGCCCTCGAGCACGAGGAGGAGCGGGCGGCGTATCTGGCCGAGCTCGACCGGCTCGTCAGCGTGCTCGCCTACCTCATCACCCGACCGCCGCTACCGACCCGTCCCCTGCTGTGGCTCGGTCGCCGTCTCGAGCAGCGGGACCCGCGCGCCGTCACCGCCTCCCTCCTCAGCGACACCGGGCCGTAGGGCGGTGACCTTCCAGATCGTCGTCCTCCTCCCGGTGCGCGACGGCGCAGCCGACCTTCCGACCTGGTTCCGGCACGTGGGGCGAGGTGGCCGACGCCGTCGTGGCCGGTGTGTTGCTTTCTCGCCGTCGGATGTCGAGAACATCGTCCCGGCTCCGTCCCTGGGTCAGAGCAGCCGATGGGGCTGCGCGAATTGAAGGAGAGTGAGCATGGCTGCGACCGAGCTTCAGGCCATCGTCCGGTTCCGGTTCCACGACGGCGACGTCGAAGAGTTCAAGCGCTTGTCCGCGGAGTGCATGGAGATCGTCCGCACCGAGGACACCGGGACGCTGCAGTACGACACCTACTTCAACGACGATGAGACGGAGTGCATCGTCATCGAGCGCTTTCGCGACTCCGAAGCGCTCATCCAGCACGGCGAGAACCTCGCCCACCTGATGGACGCGATCACCGCCACGGGATCGGTGTTCGGTGAGCTCCTCGGTGAACCCAGCGCCGAGCTCCGGGCGCGGTTCACCGGCGGCGGCCCGGTGCAGCTCTTCACGCCCTGGGTGACGATGTAGCGGGCTCGTTGTGGTGAGCGGGGCCTGCCCGTGCTCGCGATGATTTCGCGACTCGCCACCGGTCCAAGCGTGTGTCGCCATGGCAACACAGCCAAGAGCGGCGACATGACACCCGGGGAAAGGACACCACCATGCCCGAGCTTCTGGTCGACTTCATCACCTCCCTCGACGGATACGCATCGGGGGAGGGCTGGCCCGGCTTCTGGGGTCTCGAGGGGCCTGAGTACCTCGCCTGGCTGGGCGAACAACCCGAGGTCACGTACGTGATGGGAGCGAACACCTACCGGCTGATGTCGGGCTTCGCCGCCGGAGAGACCCCAGCGGGAACGGACGAGTTCACCGCCGACGAGGAGGCGTCCGTCGACGGACTCACGCGAGCGACGAAGGTGGTGTTCTCCGCCTCTCTCGACGAGCCGCTCACGTGGGCCAACTCCACGCTCGTGCGCGATGACGCGGTCGAGTCGGTCCGGGCGATGAAGGCGAGTGCCTCGGGCCTCATCAGCACGATCGGCAGCCTCAGCCTGTGCCGGTCCCTGCTGCGAGCCGGACTCGTTGACCGCTTCCGGGTCGGGATGTTCCCGGTGATCACCGGCGCCACGGGAGAAGAACGCATCTACGACGGCTACCCGGACGTCGCCCTCGAGATGATCGATCACCGCACCTTCGACGGCCGCATCCAGCTGGTCGAATACCGGCCCCGCGTGCTCGAGCACCCACCGCTCGACCCCACCGCGTAAGCATCGCCAGGTCCCGCCCATGTCGAGCTCCGTGGCCCGCCGTCTCTTTCAGCTGGTCGAGCCTGTCGCGGTCGTCACCTACATGGCTCACGAGCCGACCGAAGCAGTGATGGCGCTCGGCGCCGGCAACGTGTGGGACGCCTATTTCGCGGGACGGGCTGCCCCGTTGGGCCGCGATGTACCGCCCGAAGTGGTCCACGCGCTGTTCTACAACTTCGCCGACGGCGAGGTCGCCCGTCACATCCCGCGCGTCTGGGACAGGGTCACTCCCGAGGCTGCCAACGCCGCGCGCCAACGGGGCTCGGTTGCCGCACTCCGCCGGATCCTGGGCGACCTCGCCGAGAGTCCCGGCGTCGCCCGTGCTGCCGAGCTCGTGATCAAGGCGGGGACCAGCGCCCCGACGGAGGGACGGGCCCTGTACGCCGCGGTGCGGACGCTGCCATTGCCCACCGAGCCGATGGCGCGGCTCTGGCACGGGGCCAACCTGCTCCGCGAGCACCGCGGCGACGGCCACGTCGCCGCGCTCGTGACCGTCGGTATCGGCGGCACGGAGGCGCACGTACTGCACGCGCTCTCAGAAGGCATGCCAGCAGAGCAGTTCGGGCGGGTCGCGCACCTGCCCCGAGCCCAGCTGGCAGCGGTCGTGGACGCGATGCGCGCCCGCGGCCTCATCGGCGCCGATGGCTGGCTCACCGCCGCCGGCCGGCAGATCAAGGAACGGGTCGAGACGCTCACCGACGAGCTCGCCGCTCCGGCCTACGACATTCTCGAGCCGAACGAGCTCGACCAGCTCATCGAGGACCTCGAGCCTCTTGCCGTAGTCCTCGTCGCGGCCGGTTCGCAGTGAGCCGACGTCGGCTCGGCCTGGCACCGCTGCCCCCGAAGTGCCGGCAGGGGGCAGGGCGAACGTTGCCTGACGCGGCACTAGGTCGTCCGGCAGCGGCGACCGAGGACCGCCACGGTGGCGGCGGTCAGGACCACGGCGAAGCCGGCCAGCAGGGCCCAGGCCTGAGCCGGTGAGCCGCTGAAGGCGGCGTCGTAGCCCGACAGGCTGCCCACGCGGGTCGTGAGGGCGTCGAGGCCCAGCGACCGGCCGAGGGCTTCGAAGGCCCAGCGGTTGGCCATCAGCACGCTGATGCCGCGACCCGGGGCGGACATGTCGCCGATCGGCACCACGGCGCCGGCGAAGAGGACCTGCGGGAAGCACAGCATCGGCAGGGCGAGGGTGGCCTGGGCGGCGTCGGCCACCGCGGCCGAGGCCAGCAGGCCGAGGGCCAGGGCGGCCAGCGCCTCGATGAAGAGGGTCACGAACAGGCTCCCGTAGGTGTCCCACCCGGCGGCGGGCAGCCGGTCGAGGACTCGCAGGACACCGAGCAGGCCCGCCGACACCAGCGCCAGCACCGGCGCCAGCACGGCGATCTTCGACAGGACGTAGGCGCCGATGCCCATGCCGGCGAAGCGCTCTCGCCGGAAGACCGCCTGCTCCCCGACGATCTGGAGCAGGCCGAAGGTCAGCCCGAAGAAGAACCCGGCGAAGGCGATCCAGAACACGGTCTGGGCCGGCCCGATCGACCCCGGGTCCTGCGCCCCGATCGCGCCGGGCTGGAACAGGACGGCCATCATCGCCGTCACGAGGAAGGGCGAGCCCAGCAGCACCGCCAGGGTGAGGCGGTTGTGGGTCATGACCTCGGCGGCCCGGCGGGTCAGCAGCGCCCACTGGTGCACGGCACCGATGGGCGCAGCCCTCGGCTCGGGCGCGCGGGCCGGAGCCGGCTCGACCAGGGGCCGCTCCGCCGCGAAGCGCCGGCCCCACGCCGCGGGGGTCTCCTCGCCGCTGAGGCGGCGGTAGACGCCGGACAGGTCGGCGACCTCGAAGTAGCGCTTGGCCTCGGTCGGGGTGCCGGCGAAGGCCAGGTGGCCCTCGCGGGCCAGGAACACGACCCGGTCACAGGCCTCGATGTCGGCGGTGACGTGGGTGGTGAGCACCACCGTGACGCCCCGTCCGGCCAGCCGCCGGAGCACGGCCATGACCTCCGCCGCGGTGGAGGGGTCGAGGCCCGACGTCGGCTCGTCCAGCAGCAGGAGGCGGGGGCGGGCCAGCAGCTCGACCGCCGTGCTCGCCCGCTTGCGCTGGCCGCCCGAGAGCGCGCCCACGGCGACGTCGGCCCGGTCGGCGAGGTCCAGGTCCCGCAGCGTCGCCTCGACGGCCTGGTCGATCTCGTCCTTCGACGAACCCGCCGGCAGCCGGAGCTCGGCGGCGAAGCGCAGGGTCCGCCGCAGCGGCAGCTCGCGGTGGATGATGTCGTCCTGGGGCACGTAGCCGACCACAGGGGCCTGCTTCGTCGCCCCGGTCTGCACGCCGTCGTGCAACACGCAGCCGTCGGTCGGCCGGCGGAGCCCGGCCATGATCTGGAGCAGGGTCGTCTTGCCCGCCCCGCTGCCCCCGGCGATGGCGACCAGCTCCCCGCTGGCGATCGACAGCGAGACCTCGTGCAGGATCTGGCGGCCACCGACGCGGTGGTCGACCTGGATCACGTCGACCCGGGTGCCCGTGGGCTCGTTGGTGGCGTCGACCGCCGGCGCGGCCTCCGAGAGCGTTTCGATGATCGATTCCATGTCGACCCTCTCCTCTCGTTCCCTTGCTCGTAGGGAGAGGGTCCGCCGGATCGGCCGCCAAGGCTTGGAGAAACGGGGGAGCGCTCGTGGAGATCCGAACCCGAGATCGGCCGTTCTGGGTACTGAAACTTGTGGTGACAACAAGCCTCAGTACCCAGAACGGAACCAGGGGCGGCTCAGGGGTCCGGGCTGACGCGCACGAGCCAGACCGGGGTGCTCACCCCCTTGACCGGCACCGGACCCACGGGGTCGAACCGGGCCGCCGGCCGCCGGTCTCCGCAGCCGTCGACCACGACCTCGGAGGCGAGGAGCTCCCCGGGGCCGGCGAGCGCGACGATGCGGGCGGCGACGTTCACGGTGGCGCCGATGAGGTCGCCCTCACGGGGCAGCACCTCACCGGCGTGGAGCCCCATCCGGATGGCGACGGGGAACGCGTCGATGGACCGAGCCGCTTCGACGGCGAGGAGCATGGCGAGGGCACCCTCGATGGCATCCATGGCGAACGCGAACCAGACCATGAGGCCGTCACCGAGCTCCTTCACGATCCGGGCGTCGGGCCGAGCGCCGGTGATCCCGCTCATGAGGCGGGTCTGGTGCTCGAGCACCCGCAGCGCGGCGACGTCGCCCTCGGTGTCGGTGTACTCGGTGAAGCCGACGAGGTCGGTGAAGAGGACGGCCCCGACCCGGCGCCCGACCGCAGGTGCGCGCGTGTCGGTCAACTCGACGTGACCGAGACGCGACCACTGACCGCCCGGGTGGCGATGGTGCAGTCCGCCCCGTGAGGCTCGGGGTCGGCGGGAAGCGGCCCGGTCACCGAGTGGATCCGCACGGCGTCGGCGACGCGCACCGTGATCCGACCGCTCACGGTCTCCGCCTCGACGTCGGCGGCGGCATCGAGCCCGATGTCGATCCGGCCGCTCACGCAGTGCGCCGTCGTGCGCCCCGAGACCGAGCGAAGGTCGATCCGGCCCGAGTCAGTGGCGACATCGGCCTCCGCGGTCTCGTCCACGGTGACCCGAGCCGAGTCGGTACGCACCCGGCTGCTGCCCTCGACGCGTCCGATCGCCACCCTGCCGCTCGACGTCCGCACATCGACGGCGGCGGCCTGCTCCACGGTGATCTTCCCCGAGTCGGTGACCACGGCCACGACGCCCAGCGGGCCCTTCACGTCCACCCGGCCCGAGTCCGAGCCCACCACGAGGTCGACCCCCGACGGAACCCGGATCTCCACCCGCTCGGAACCGGCTTCGACGGTCGCCGTGCTGCCGTCGTGCTGCAGGGTCGCGTCACCCCGGACCAGCACGTCGTCGCGGTCCTCGGCGACCACCTTCACCCGGCCGCTGGTCGCCGACACCCGGACCGACGTGACCCCGGCGGGGCCCGACCCGTTCGTCACCACCTGACCGTAGGTCTGGCGGGAAGAGCGGACAAGGAGACGTCGGGCACACCGTCCACCTAGACGACCTCGCCGGCCCGCACGGTGAGCGCGACCAGGGGCACGCCGGGGCGGTAGACGAGGTGGATCGGGGCCGGCGCGTCGAGCAGGACGAGGTCGGCCCGGCAGCCCGGGGCGAGGCGGCCGATGTCGTCGCGCTGGAGGGCCGCCGCTCCGCCTGCCGTGGCGGACCACACCGCCTCGTCGATGGTCATGTGGAGGTCCCGGACGGCGAGGGCGAGCACGAAGGGCATGGAGGTCGTGTGGCTCGAGCCGGGGTTGCAGTTGACGGCCAGGGCCACGGTGGCGCCGGCGTCGAGCACCCGCCGGGCGTCCGGGTAGGGCTGGCGGGTGGAGAAGTCGGTGGCGGGGAGGAAGGTGGCGACGGTGGCGCTGCCGGCCAGCGCCGCCACGTCGGCGTCGGTCAGGTGGGTGCAGTGGTCGGCGGACGCACAGCCCAGCTCGACGGCGAGCTGCACGCCGGGGCCGGGGCCGAGCTGGTTGGCGTGGAGGCGGAGGCCGAGCCCGGCGGCCCGGCCGGCTTCCAGCACCGCCCGGCTCTGGTCGGCGTCGAAGGCCCCCTCCTCGCAGAAGGCGTCGACCCAGCGGGCGTGCGGGGCGCAGGCGGCCAGCATGGGCCCGCAGACCTCGGCCACGTAGTCGTCGGCCCGGCCGTCGAACTCGGGCGGGACGACGTGGGCGCCGAGGAAGGTCGTCTCGCTCGTGAGCCGGCCGGCCACCCGCAGGCAGCGGGCCTCGTCGGTGGCCGTGAGGCCGTAGCCCGACTTGATCTCGATCGTGGTGGTGCCGGAGCGGGCCGCTTCGTCCTGGAGGCGCCGGGCCCCGTCCAGGAGGTCGGCGTCGGACGCCGCCCGGGTGGCCTCGACGGTCGTGCGGATGCCGCCGGCGGAGTAGGCCTGGCCCGCCATCCGGGCGGCGAACTCGTCCGCCCGGTCGCCGGCGAACACCAGGTGGCTGTGGCTGTCGACGAACCCGGGCAGCACGCACCGGCCGGCGGCGTCGATCCGGTCGTCGGCCTCCGGCGCCGGGCCGTCCCCGACCTCGGCGACCACGCCGTCGGCCATGACCAGCCACGCGTCCCGCAGCTCACCGGTCGGTCCCCGGCCGAGCGCGGGGTCGTTGGTGATCAGCCGCCCGATCCCCGCGACCACCGTGGCCTTCATGCCCACACCGCCGTGATCGACCGTTCGAGCTCGGCGGCGACGTCGATGCGCAGGTGCCGGCCGTCGCGGACCACGGGCTGCCCACCCACGACCACGTGGTGGACGTCGGCCGCCGTGGCCCCGAAGACGACGCCGGCGACGACCTGGTCGGCGGGGGTGCCCGCCAGCCGCGGCGAGTCGAGGGCGACGGTGGTGAGGTCGGCCAGCGCCCCGACCTCGATCCGGCCCCCCTCGGGCCAGCCGAGGCGGCGGTAGCCCTCGGTCGTGGCCATGGCCAGCAGGCGGGCCGGGGCGTGCGTGCCCCGCTGCCCCGACGCCAGCCGCTCGTCCAGCTCGACGGCCCGGGCCTCCTCGAAGGGGTCGATGACGGCGTGGGAGTCGGTGCCCAGGCAGAGGGGCGTGCCCTGGTCCCGGAAGGCCGTGGACGGGCCGATCCCGTCGGCCAGGTCCCGTTCCGTGGTGGGGCAGAGGCAGCAGCCCGCGCCGGAGCCGGCGAGGAGGGCCAGGTCCTCGCTGGTCAGGTGGGTGGCGTGGACGGCGGTGAACCGCTCGCCCAGCGCGCCGTGCTGGGCCAGGAGCCCGGTCGGGGTGAGGCCGTAGGCCTCGTGGCACTGCTCGTTCTCGGCCGGCTGCTCGCTGACGTGGGCGTGCAGCGGCGCGCCGGCCCCGTCGGCCCAGGCCGCCACCGCCTCGATGGACACCGGGTCGACGGCCCGGACCGAGTGGATGGCCGCCCCGATCCGGCTCGTCGCCGTCGGCCGCAGCTCGTCGACCCGCGCCGCCCACGCCCCGACCTCCCCGTCGCTGAACCGCCGCTGCACCGGGTCGAGCTCCGGCAGGCCGGGGGCGGCGTGGAGGTAGCAGGTGTCGAGCAGGGTCAGCCGGACGCCGGCGGCCTCGGCCGCGGCCCGGATGACCTCGCCCATCTCGTTGGGGTCGGCGTAGGGCACGCCGTCGGGGCCGTGGTGGAGGTAGTGGAACTCGCCGACGCAGGTGAAGCCGGCCAGGGCCATCTCGGCGAAGGTGGCGGTGGCCAGGGCCCGGTAGGTGTCGGGGTCCAGGCGGGCGGCCAGGGCGTACATCGTGTCCCGCCAGGTCCAGAAGGTGCCGCCGTCGGCGTGGGTCCGGCCCCGCAGCGCCCGGTGGAAGGCGTGGCTGTGGGCGTTGGCCGCGCCCGGGATGGTCAGCCCGGCCAGGCGCTCGCTACCGGCCGGCGCGGCGACGCCGACGTCGACCGCCGTGATGCGGTCGCCCTCGGCCGTGATGGTGACCCCGGACTCGGTCGCCCCGGTCGGGTCACCGAGCCAGGCCCGCTCGCACCACCAGGTGGTCACGAACCGACGCGCTCCACGAAGGCGGTGATGCGCTCGACGAACGCGTCCCGGTGGTAGCGCTCGAACTGGGCCCAGGTGGTGAAGGTGGTCGGGTCGGTCACCCGGTCGAGGAAGAGGACGCCGTCGAGGTGGTCGCACTCGTGCTGGAAGGTGCCCGCGGTCAGGCCCCGCTTGACCTCGTCGTGGGGCGTCCCGTCGCGGTCCAGCCACCGCACCCGCACGTTGACGTGGCGGGGGACCGAGCCCCGCAGGTCGGGCACGGACAGGCAGCCCTCGTTGATCTCGACCAGCTCGTCGTCGACGAACTCGATGACGGGGTTGACCACGACGGTCAGGGGGATGCGGGGCTTGTAGGGGTAGCGGGGGTTGTCGTCGACCTCGATGACGGCGATGCGCCGGGGGTCGGCGATCTGGTTGGCGGCCAGCCCCGCGCCCCGAGCGTCCCGCATGGTGTCGACCAGGTCGTCGATCAGCGCCTGGACCTCGACCGAGGCCAGCTCGTCGGCCGCCACCTCGACCGCGGGCCGGCGCAGGGCGGGGTGGCCGACGGTGACGATCTCGCGGACGGTCACGCGCCCGCTCCCAGAGGACGGGGAACAGGGGGTGGTCCAGCGGGGCGCCGTCGGCCAGCTCGTCCTCCAGCCCCGGGAACGGCGGCGAGGTCGTCCACGGGCGGGGGGCGTGCACCATGTCGTCGCCCAGGAAGCGCACGGAGAGCACCCGCCGCCGGGGCCCGGCCTCCATGGCCCCGCCCGCCCCGTGGAGCATGAGCATGTGGAAGAAGACGGCGTCGCCCGGCTCGAGGGCCCAGGCCAGGATCGGGTAGCGCTCGGGGTCGCCCTCGATGTCGGGCAGGTCGGCCAGCGCGCCGTCCGGGAACCACTTGGCCTCGCCGTCCAGGAACGTCCGCGGCATGTACCACGGGCCCCGGTGGGAGCCGGCCACCAGCTCGAGGGTCGACTCGCGGGGCACCGGGTCGACCGGGAGCCACAGGCTGACGTTCTGGTCGCCGGCGACGTTGTAGTACGGCAGGTCCTGGTGCCAGGGGGTGCGCTGGCGGGTGCCGGGCTCCTTGACCAGGACGTGGTCGTGGAAGAGGCGCACGGTCGAGGCCCCCATCAGCTCGCCGGCGATGGCGGCGGCGGGGGAGTCCCGGATGAACGCCTCCATCTCGGGGATCCGGTCCCACGAGCGGAAGTCCTCGACGAAGGCCCCGTCGTCCGCGCTGCTGGCCCGCTTGGCCAGCGGCGACAGGTCGGCCAGGTTGGCCTCGATCGCGGCCCGGGCCGCCTCGATGTCGGCGGGGGAGAACGCCCCCCGGACGCAGACGGCCCCGTCCCGCCAGTAGTCGCCCTCGATCTTCACGCCGGGTCCATGGGGATGCGCACGCCCCGCTCGTCGGCGACCTCCCGGGCCCGCTCGTAGCCGGCGTCGACGTGGCGGATGACGCCCGTGCCGGGGTCGTTGGTCAACACCCGCTCCAGCTTCTCGGCGGCCAGGTCGGTGCCGTCGGCCAGGGCCACCATGCCGGCGTGGATGGAGCGGCCGATGCCGACCCCGCCGCCGTGGTGGATGCTGACCCAGGTGGCCCCGCTGGCGGTGTTGACCAGGGCGTTGAGCAGGGGCCAGTCGGCGATGGCGTCGGAGCCGTCGGCCATGGCCTCGGTCTCCCGGTAGGGGGAGGCGACCGAGCCGGAGTCGAGGTGGTCCCGGCCGATGACGATGGGGGCCGACACCTCGCCGGAGCGCACCAGCTCGTTGAAGCGCAGGCCGAGGCGGTGGCGCTCGCCGTAGCCCAGCCAGCAGATGCGGGCGGGCAGGCCCTGGAAGGCCACCCGCTCGCCGGCCAGGCCGATCCAGCGGTGCAGGCCCTCGTCGTCGGGGAACTCCTCGAGCACGGCCCGGTCGGTGGCGGCGATGTCGGCTGGGTCCCCGGACAGGGCCACCCAGCGGAACGGTCCCTTGCCCTCGCAGAACAGCGGGCGGATGTACGCGGGCAGGAAGCCGGGGTACTCGAAGGCCCGGTCGAAGCCGCCGAGCTTGGCCTCGGTGCGCAGGCTGTTGCCGTAGTCGAAGACCTCCGCGCCCCCGTCGAGGAAGCCGACCATGGCCTGGCAGTGCGTGGCCATCGATTCGCGGGCCCGGCGGGTCAGCTCGGCCGGGTCGGTGCGGGCCATCTCGGCCGTGGCCTCGGGCGTCAGGTCGGCGGGGACGTAGCTGAGCGGGTCGTGGGCGCTGGTCTGGTCGGTGACGACGTCGGCGGCGAAGTCGAGGTCCAGCAGCTGGGGCAGGACCACGGCGGCGTTGCCGGCGAGGCCGACCGACAGGGCCCGCCGCTCGTCCCGGGCCCGGGTGCAGCGGGCCACGGCGTCCTCCAGGTCGTCGGCGACCTCGTCGAGGTAGCGGGTCTCGAGCCGACGCTGGATGCGGTGCGGGTCGACCTCGACGCAGAGGGCCACGCCGTCGTTGAGGGTGACGGCCAGGGGCTGGGCCCCGCCCATGCCCCCCAGCCCGGCGGTCAGGGTGATGGTCCCGGCCAGCGTGCCCCCGAAGCGGCGGCGGCCGATCTCGGCGAAGCACTCGTAGGTCCCCTGGAGGATCCCCTGGGTGCCGATGTAGATCCAGGAGCCGGCGGTCATCTGCCCGTACATGGTGAGGCCGAGGTCCTCGAGGCGGCGGAACTCGTCCCAGGTGGCCCAGTCGGGCACCAGGTTGGAGTTGGCGATGAGGACCCGGGGCGCCCATTCGTGGGTGCGCATGACGCCGACGGGCTTGCCCGACTGGACGAGCAGGGTCTGGTCGCCCTCCAGGGTGGTGAGGGTGCGGCAGATGGCGTCGAAGGCGTCCCAGGACCGGGCGGCACGTCCCGTGCCGCCGTAGACGACGAGGTCGTCGGGGCGCTCGGCCACCTCGGGGTCGAGGTTGTTCATGAGCATGCGCAGGGCGGCCTCCTGCGGCCAGCCCTGGCAGGACAGCTCGGTGCCCCGGTCGGCCCGCACCGGTCTCGGTCCTGCCATCTCGTCCTCCTCAGTCCAGGGGCCCGGTGACGGCCTCGACGGCCTCGACCAGCGCGCCGGACGACACCAGCTCCTCGGCCGTGGCCAGGTCGGGGGCCAGCCAGCGGTCGGGGCCGGCCCCCGCCACCCCGGCGTCCCGCAGGGCGGTCAACGCGGCACCGGTCCCCGCCGCGGGCTCCAGGGGCCGGCGGAAGTCCAGCCCGCGGGCGGCGCAGACCAGCTCGCAGGCGATGATCCGGCCCAGGTTGGCCACCGAGCGCCGCAGCTTGCGGGCCGCGCCCCAGCCCATGGACACGTGGTCCTCCTGCATGGCGGAGGTGGGCAGGGAGTCGACGCTGGCCGGGGCGGCCAGCCGCCGGTTCTCGGCCACCATGGCGGCCTGGGTGTACTGGGCCAGCATCAGGCCTGAGTTCACGCCCGCGTCCTCGACCAGGAACGGGGGCAGGCCCTGGGAGCGGGTCTGGTCCAGCAGGCGGTCGGTCCGGCGCTCGGCGATGGCCCCGACCTCGGCGGTGGCCACGGCCAGGAAGTCGCAGGCGAAGCCCACGGGGGCGCCGTGGAAGTGGCCGCAGGACTCGACCCGGCCGTCGGGCAGCACGGTGGGGTTGTCGATGGCCGAGCCCAGCTCGACGTCGGCCACCCCCGCGGCGTGGGCGACCGTGTCCCGGGCGGCGCCGTGGACCTGGGGCGTGCAGCGCAGCGAGTAGGCGTCCTGGACCCGGGGGTCGTCGGTGCGGTGGCTGGCCACGATCGGGCTGTCGGCCAGCAGGCGGCGCAGGTTGGCGGCGCTGGCCGTCTGCCCGGCATGGGGGCGCAGGGCCATGAGGTCCTCGGCGAAGGCCCGGTCGGTGCCCAGGAGGGCCTCGACCGACATGGCGGCGGTGATGTCGGCGGCCCGGACCAGGACCCGGAGGTCGGCGAGGGCCAGGACCAGCAGGCCGAGCATGCCGTCGGTGCCGTTGATGAGGGCCAGGCCCTCCTTGGCCCGCAGGGTCAAGGGCTCGATGCCGGCGGCGGCCAGGGCGGGGGCGCACTCGCCCTCGCCGATGAGGGCCAGGGCGACGTGGGCCAGGGGGGCCAGGTCCCCGCTCGCCCCGAGCGAGCCGTACTCGTGCACCGCGGGGGTGATGTCGGCGTTGAGCAGGGCCACGATGGTGTCGACCACGACCGGGCGCACGCCCGAGTAGCCCATGGCCAGGGTCCGGGCCCGCAGCAGCATCATGGCCCGGACCACTTCGGGCTCGACCAGGGGTCCCATGCCGGCGGCGTGGGAGCGGATGAGGCCCCGCTGGAGCTCCTCTCGCCGCTCGGGCGGGATGGCGGTGTTGGCCAGCGACCCGAAGCCGGTGGAGATGCCGTAGACGGGCTCGTCGGAGGCGGCGTGGTCCTCGACGATGGCCGCGCTCCGGGCCAGCGCCTCGCCGGCGTCGTCCCCGACGCTCACCTGAGCACCTCGCCGGGCGACGCTCACGACCTCGGCCGCGGTCAGTCCCCCGGTGCCGATCACGACGGGTGCGGAGTCGACGTCCAAGCGGACGTCAAGCTACGCCCACCGGTGGAGGGACGTCCCCGCACCGCCGTGGCCGTTGACCGGACGACCGGTCAGGGGGACACTGCTCACCCCACGTCAGCGAGATCGGTCCTGCGAGATCGGTTCTCCGGGACGCCTACGGATCGGGAGCCGGAGCCGTGATCATCGACGTCGCGTCGTACCGGGGAGGCAAGCGCGTCGCCCACGTCACCACCCTCGACGAGGCCCTGGAGACCTGTGCGGTCGGACGGCTTCGTCTGGCTGGGGCTCTACGAGCCCACCGAGGAGGAGTTCGACGTCGCCTGCCGCCAGTTCGACCTGCACGAGCTGGCCGTGGAGGACGCCATCAACGCTCATCAGCGGGCCAAGCTCGAGGTCTACGGCGACACCGTGACCATGGTGCTGAAGACCGCTCGCTACCTCGACGCCGAGGAGGAGGTCGAGTTCGGGGAGATCTTCCTCTTCGTCGACCGCGGGTTCGTCGTCGCCGTGCGCCACGGGAAGGCCAGCGCCCTGGCCGAGGTGCGCCACCAGCTCGAGACGAGCTCGGACCGACTGGCGTGCGGGCCCAGCGCCGTGCTCCACGCCATCGTCGACCGGGTCGTGGACGACTACCTGCCGGTCATCGACGGCATCGAGAAGGACATCGAGGAGGTCGAGGCCGAGGTCTTCTCACCCCGGCGAGAGAACCCGGTCGAGCGCATCTACAACCTGAAGCGGGAGGTCCTCGAGTTCAGCCGGGCGACGGTGCCGCTGAGCGAGGCCGTGGCCCAGCTGGCCGAGGGACGGGTGCCGGCCATCCACGGCGACATCCAGCCCTACTTCCGCGACGTGCAGGACCACCTGGCCCGGATCAACGACCGGGTCGCGTCGGGCCGAGACATGCTCACCAGCGTCCTGGAGGCCAACCTCACGCAGGTCGGGGTGCGCCAGAACGAGGACATGCGCAAGATCTCGGCCTGGGTGGCCATCGGTGCGGTGCCCACGTTGCTGGCCGGGATCTTCGGGATGAACCTGCGCCACATGCCGTTGCTGGAGCACGAGCTGGCCTTCCCGATCGTGCTCCTGCTGATGGGGGCCGTGGCCGGGGGCCTCTTTGCCCTGTTCCGCAGCCGCGACTGGCTCTGACCCGAGCCTCCGGCCTGACAGGGCTGCGGTTCGGGGCTGAGGACTAGGGTCACCGGCGTGGTGGTCGTCCGCCGGCCGGTACGCAGCGCCGAGGTGGCGGTGATCGCCGGGATCGAGGATCCAGTGGTTCGCAACCTCTGGATCACCCACGCCTATCACGAGTGGGGGGTGGCCCTGTCCCGGCTGATGGGCGACGAGGACGTCTCCTGGTGCGGGTTCGGGACGTGGGCGTCGAAGTCGGCGGGACGCACGATCCGGGGCGACGAGCTCCCCGGGCTCCTGCGCGACGCCCTCGACCAGAGCGAGCACCTCGATTCGACGACGAAGTGGGTGGGCCGGTTCACCGGCTTCTTCAGCCACCTCCGGCTGACTGACCGGCTGGAGCGCTCGCACCTGTTCGGCGTGGCCGACCGGGTCGCGGTCGAGATCAGCGGCCAGGTCGCCCGCGGCAACCTGCTGGTCTTCACCGAGCTCGGCTCGATCCTGGCCGGCGTCGTCGACGCCTTCGAACGCCGGCCCCGCCCGAGGGTGGATGACTACGAGGCCGTCGTCGAGCCGTTGCTCGCCGCCAACACCCCCCAGGGGGTGGACGGCTCGCTCCTCGAGCAGGCCCTGCGGGCCTGGTGGGCGGCCGTCTTCGACACCGACCCGGCCACGCGCAGCCAGCACGTGCTCGAAGGCAACATCGCTGCCGTGCTCCACGAGCAGCAGCGGCTCCAGGACGCCATCGCCGGGGCACTCGACGCCGCCGTCACCCTCGGCTTCCAGGCGGTCGTCCACGACGTGATCCAGGCCGTCCGACTGGAGGGCGCCCTGCACCGGATCCTCGACCGGATGCTGGCCAAGCTCAGCGACGAGATGGAAGGGGCCTGGCGCCATGTGGTCACCGAGGAGCTCACCACGCTGGAAACCCCGGACGAGACCCTGCGCCTCGGCCGGGACCTCCCGCCCCTCGGCCAGGACGTGTTCCCGGCCTCGCTGATGATGCTCGCCGAACCGACCCCCAGCGATCTCTGGACGGCCTGGAACCGGGCCCAGGCGGACCTCCGAGGCACCGCCGCCGACGACTGGAGCCTCCTCGATCAGCGGATGAACTACATCGTCAACCTGTTCCGTTCCCGCCAGCAGCACCGTCCGCTGCTCGATCCGCCCTTCACCGACGCCCAGTTGACGGTCATGGCGCTCGGCCAGCTGCCCGAGCCACCTCTCTAGGACGGGCGCGGAGAGGCCGAGGCTCGGTGGTCGCCTCGCCTCTCGGCTCGGCTCCTCAGACGCGCACGCCCCACTGGTCGGCCAAGTGGGTGGGGATCTGGAAGGCGGCCCGGTCCCCGCCGCGGACCGCGTCCACCATCGCCTGGAGCATCCAGCGCCCCAGCTTGGACGACGCCGACTCCGGTCGCATCCACGCCGGTAGCCCGCCGAGGAGGTCACTGGCCCGCGCCGTCGAACGAAGGAGGTGGCGCGTCCAGTCGGCCTTCGGGACTCCGATCAGGTTGGCGACGTGGTCGTCCACGTAGAACCGGACGGCGCTGGCGGGCAGCCCCTTGAGCGGTCGGGGCAAGGGGTCCCGGGCCACGTCCAGGAGCGCTGCGGCCATCGCACCACCGGCCTCGCTGGCCCCGAGCTGGCGGCGGTGGACGGCGTCGAGCAGCGACCGGGTGTCGTCCCGGTCGAGCGGGAGGAGGTCGTCCCTGACCCCGAGCAGGTGGCCGACCACGCACCAGGTGTGCAGGTAGGCGTCGGCTTCTTCGGAGGTGTAGCGGAAGTGGGTGCGGTCGAACACCTGGAAGACGATCTCGGTGAAGGTGAGCAGGGTCTCGAGCAGGTCCTCCTGGTTGACCGGGTGCCCCCACGCCGGGTCCCAGCGCGGCGTGATCGTCGAATCCGCGGTCCTGGCCACCTGTGGGTCGTTGAGGATGAGCCAGCGCGCTCCCGCGTGCATGAGCCGGACATGGCGCGCGTGACGATGCCCCGACGCTCCCGGCTCGAGGCCCCCGGGCCGGAGGACGTCCACGTGGAACTGCGCCGTCTCGTTCAGCCGCCGGCGGGTGTCGGTTCGCAGCCGGGCGGTGAGGAACAGCACCTGCACCCCCCGGTCACAGGCGTAGGCCATGGGCAGCGAAGCGCCGAACAGGGCGGAGAAGACGTGGAGGCCCCAGTTGCCGAACCGCTCCGACGCCAGCGCGACCTTGGCCGGGTCGGCCCATGACGGCCATGGTGCCGGTGCGCTCAGATAGGCGGCGACCGCCGGATGCTGCTGCTCGGGATCGAGGTCGACGTGGCGCACCAGGTGCCCGAGGAGCTCCCCATGGTCGAGCGGGCCGACCGCAGCCGCGGCCCGGTCGGCGAAGTACGCGGCAACCACGGCGTCGGCGGCCGGGTCGGCGACCTCGCGCAACGGATCCAGCGTCTTGTCGTCCCAGGTCCGCGCCATGCACCGGCCTCCCCCGGCGGAGAGTAGGACGTGGCCGGCCTCAGCGCCGCGGCGAGCCCACTTCGCGGTGGGCCAGGTAGGTGAGGCCTTGGCGCTCCGCCGACGCCAGGGCGGCCGCCCAGGCCTGCGCGGCGTCCTCGTCTCGGCCCTCGGCGGTGGCCATGGCCGCCCGCACCCGGTGGAGCTCAGGCTCGAAGAGCCGCTCCCCGGTCATCTCCATGGTGACGGCGGCCTCGTCCAGCACGTGACGGGCGCGGGCCGGGTCCAGACGAAGGAGGGCCTCGGCGTGGAGGGCGCCGAAGTACGGCCGGAGGTGGCGGGCGTCGGCGTCGAGGCGGTCGATCCCGCCCTCCAACGTCCGCAGCCCCTCCGCCGGGTCGTCGTGGGCCTCCGCCCACCCGGCGAGGATCATCGACCATCCCTGCCACTGGGTGTGCTCGGCCTCGCCCGCGACCGACCGCGCCCGTCCGGCGGCGTCGGCCGCCGCCTCGACGTTCCCTCGCGCGGCTTCCCCCATCGCCCGGGTCACGAGGTACATGGCCAGCGAGCCGGGTTCTTGAGCCGACTCGGCGAGCTGCTGGCAGGTGTCCCATCGGGTCTCGGCGGCGTCGGTCCCGTCGCGGAGCAGGTGGACCAGACCCGACAGCGACAGGCCCCCGACCCAGCCGTTGACGGTGGGGCCGGCCACCTTGGCGACGGCGACGGCCTGGTCGAGCCCGAAGCCGAGGTCCGCGAGGGTCGCCTCGAGCGCGTCGACGTTGGCCGCATCGGCGCCGAGCCAGACCGACATGGCGTCGCGCACGACGCGGGCGACGCCCTGGAACCAGTGGTCGCCTGTGGCGTCGGCGACCTCGACGACCTCGGCGGCGCGACGCAAGGCCCGGTCGAACTCACCCAACGACTGCTCACTGATGGCGAGCAGGAGCCCGGCATAGACCTGCGCCTGGGCGGCACCGAGCTGGCGGGCCAGGACCAGGAGGCGGGCCGCGTTGTCGCGCTGTTCGGTCAGAGGGACCTGGCCGGTCATCCCGGAGGCGACCGTGTGCTGGATGCGGAGTTCGAGCTCGCGCGCCTCAGCGTCGCCCTGGTCCTCGAGCAGGTCGAGCAGGCCGATGGCCGCCTCGAGGTGCTGGGCGGCCTCCGCCCAGTGGCGGGCCCGCGTGGCCCGACGGGCGGCCCGGGCCCAGTAGTCGATGGCCTCGGGCCGGCGGGCCGCCTGAAGGTGACGGGCGATGGCCTCGGCGGGGACCGTCGGGTCGTCCCGCTCGAGGAGACGGTCGGCCAGCTGTCCGTGCAGCGACCGCCGCTCCCGGAGCAGGACGGACTCGTAGGCCGTCTGGTGGAGCAGGGCATGGCGGAACTCGAACACCACCCGGCCGTCGGTGGCGGGGCGAGGTTCGACGATGCGTTCGTCGATCAATCGGTCCAGACCGTCGGACGGCGCGTCCGGCAGCAGCACGTCGAGGGTGTCGGCGTCGAAGCGGGTCCCGATGACCGCGGCGGCCTGAGCGACCTGGCGAGCCGAGCCCAGACGGTCGAGGCGAGCGGTGAGCAGCCCCTGCAGGCCGGCGGGCACGTCGTCGCCGGCGGCCAGGTAGGACTCGGTGAGCTCTTCGACGAACAGCGGGTTGCCGGCGCCGCGGAGGGCGATCTCCCGGAGGACGTCGTCGGGCAGGGCCCGATCGGCGGCCACCTGCCGGGCCAGCGCCTCCACCTCGGTCCGGCCGAGCTCGTCGAGGGTCCACACGTGAGGGGCCGCGAGCGGCCTCAGGTCGAGATCGTGGTCGGTTCGGGCCGTGAGCAGGAGGAGCACCGGCCGGTCGAGTCGGCCCAGCGCGGCGACGAGATCGAGGGTCGTGGGGTCGGCCCAGTGGACGTCTTCGACCACGACCACCGAGGCGGCGTCGGCCAGTGTCGTGGCCAGCCGGGCCAACCAGGTGGAGCGGGACTCCTCGGCGGCCTGCCCCGCGACATCCTCGACCAGGCCGGGCACGGGCGGGTCGACGGCGCCGAGTGGGTGCAGCGGCGTGGCCCGGTGGGTCTCGCGACAGATGAGGACGACGGTGGGCTCGTCCCGGCGGTCGGCGAACGCCCGGACCAAGCGGGACTTCCCCGCCCCGGCGTCGCCGAGGAGCACGGACACCACGGCCCGCCCATCGGCGCTGTCGGCCGCACGGTGCTCCAGCCAATCCAGCTCGGCGCCGCGACCCACGAGGGGCGGCAGATCCGAGCCGTACCGGGCCTCCACCCGAGAGCGGGCCGTGGTCGCGCCGAGGGCCCGCCACACCTGCACCGGCCCGTCGATGCCCTTCAATGCGAGCTGTCCCTGGTCTTCGAGGTCGAACCAGCCTTCGACCTGGCGCGCGGTGTCCCCGCTGAGCAGGATCTGGCCGGGGTCGGCCGCGGCCTGGAGCCGGGCGGCCAGCGTGGGCGTGAGTCCCACCAGGTCGTCGGGCTCGGGGTGGCCGTCGGTGCCCATGTCGGCGACCACCGTCAGCCCGCTGTGGATTCCGACGCGGGCCTGGAGGTCGCCGTCGAACGGTGCCGAGGTCGACGGGCGCAGCGCCGCGACCCGTCCGAGCACGTCCAGGCCGGCCCGCACCGCCCGGCGGGCGTCGTCCCCGTGGGCGACGGGCCATCCGAAGTAGGCGAACACGCCGTCGCCCTGGACCCGGGCCACCGTGCCGTCGAGCCCATCGATGACCTCGCCGACGGCACCGTGGTAGGTGCGGAGGACGTCCCGCATGTCCTCGGGGTCGAGGCGGGTGGTCAGGTTGCTGGAGTTGACCAGATCGACGAAGAACGCCGTCACCCACCGACGGTCGCCGTCACCCAGCCCGTCCCGGCCGGTTCCGAGGGTGGCCGGGACACGATCCCCCACGCCCTGCCCGCAGCCACCGCAGTAGCGGTCGGCCGGATCGTTGACGAACCCGCACCCGACGCACGCGAGCTCGAGGGTGGTGCCGCACCGGCCACAGAACCGCCGGGCCGACGGGTTGGCGGCGCCACAGGAAGGGCAGGTGTGGTCCTTCCCGTGCGCCATTGCTACCTCCGCTGCGTTCGGCCGATCGCGCGCGGCGACACGATGCCACGCTCCGGCCCGTTCTGCCGGTCCGACCCGCCGGGCCGGGGCGAGCCGTTCCGGTCAGGCGTCAGATCGGCGACGGCATCCTGGTCGCTGGCGCGATCGGTCAGCCGAGTCGGTCAGGCGTCCTCGTACTTGAACGAGACGTTGAGCTTGGCCCGGTAGGCGGACACGGCCCCGTTCTCGACGACCACGTCGAGCTCGTCGACCTCGGCGACGCGGAGGTCCCGCACCGTCCCGGAGGCCCGCTCGATGGCGGCCGCGGCGGCCTTCTCCCAGCTCTCGCTGCTGGTTCCGACCAACTGGATCACCTTGTACACGCTCTCGGCCATGATCTGGCTCCTTCGCTGCGGCGGCGCCGTTCGGCGCCGTCCTCGAGAGCAGGCTCTCACCTTCGGTGGGCGGGCGCTCGTGGGCCCGCTCCGGGCACCACACTGGCGTCGTGCCCGACGCCGACCGACCTCAGCGGACGACGGGCGGCGCGGGCGGGCGCGGTGGTCGACTGGTGGTTCCGGCACCGACGGACGGGCGAGATCGTGGTCGCCCAGTTCCCCAACCTGGCGCTGTGGATCTTCCTCGCCACGGTCGTCCTGCGCTGGGTCGTCCCCGAGGACACGGGCGCCTTCACGGCGCTGCGGGCGGTCGCGCTGGTGGCGCTCGCCTGGTGGGCGATCGACGAGGTCGTCCGGGGTGTGAACCCGTGGCGACGGCTCCTCGGCCTCGCCGGCTGCGCGATCGTGATCGTCGGCCGATCAGCTGGGCCGGCTGACGACTATCGGCTCACGCCTTGGTGCACCAGCAACTGGAGCTGGTGCACCACGACGTGACCTCCCGCTCAGTCGTCGCGGAGGAGATAGTCGATCGCCTCGCCCATCACGGCGTTCCGGGTGGCGACGTCGGAGATCCCCTCGAAGCCGAAGCCCATGTACAGGGTGTCGTCGGTGGCCACCACGGCAGCCTCGGGGAAGCCGGCACCGGTGATGTGTTCGAAGTTGTTCGGGTTGGGTGCGCTGCCCTCGGCCGGACCGGAAATCGTCCAGCCGCCCAGATCGGCCTCGAAGTCGGTGCTGCCCTCGCCCGTCGACACCTCGATGTCGTCGAGGAACACCCCGAGGCCCTGCACCGACCAGTCGCTGACGTAGGCGAGTGAGATCTCGACCTGCCCGTTTGCGTAGTCGGACAGGTCTACGGACCACTGCTGCCAGCCTCCCGACGCACCCGATGCCGCGTTCCAGGCCCCCGGCGTCTCGGGTCGATCCGGTGGCACTGCAGGTCCCGTCGGCGTTCAGCGTCTGGTAGTGGTCGAGGTGCGGGTGCAGCTCCCGCCAGCCGGCCGGACAGCTCTGGCCCGGCGACTGGCTGGTGTGCAGATTGGCGTCCGGCAACGTGGTCCAGTCCTCCTGGCCGGGCGTGCGCGCCTCGACGAAGAAGTGGTCCCACTCGGCCTCGGTGTCGTGGGACACCCAGAACGACAGGTTGGCCCCGCCGGCCGGGACCGTGATGGTCCTCGTGAGCCGCTTGTAGGAGATGTCGCCGATCTGCGAGTACACGTAGCGCTCACCACTGTGGGGGTCGAACGGACCGCCGGGGCGGTCGTAGCGACCGGCCACCCAGCTCTCGAACTGTGGGTACTCGGCCGCGGGGAGCAGACCACTCGTCGTGATGAACGACGCGCTGTGGTCCTGGTTCTGGGCGCTGTCGGCTCCGTTGAAGCCCCAGGACAGTCCGGTCAGCGGGTCATCGACGCCGAGCACGTCGAACAGGTCGCCGGTGTCGGGGTCGGTGCCGGCGTCCTCCACGAGGATCCCCGACCCGAACCAGTACTCGAGCACGTCGCCGTTGAGGTCGCCCGACCCGTTCAGCGGACGGCACAGGGCCAGGACCGCCGGATCGGCCGAGCACTGGGCGTTGTTGAACGGGTCGTAGAGCTGGCTGCCATGACCGGTGCCGTACTGGTGCCCGGCGAACTTGCCGGTGTAGAGCACCCGTCCGCCCTCGTTGATGAAGTCGCGCACCTCGAACAGCTCGGTGATCGCCAGGCTCGACGCGTTGCCCGGCCCCCATCCGGGCTCGCGGGTGATGGCGTCGTTCCCCGTGTACCAGACCACGGCGTCGTAGTGGCTCAGCACACCCAGCGCGTCGGGGGCCGTCCGCCCGTTGGCATCGACGTCGTACACGTCGTGCGGCACGTCGTTGGCATCGAGCGCGTCGGTGTAGAAGGACAGGAACGACGGCTGGGTCTGGTCGGCGTACACCGGTGACGCGCCCGTGTAGTCCTCGGCGGCGAGGACGAGGGTCCGGTTGTCGGTCTCGGATACGGCTTCGTACTCGAACGAGTCGCTGCGGTGGCGCCCGGCCTCGAACCACACCTCCACGGTGTCGCCCGGATCGGTGCCCGTGACCTCCCCGCTCATGACGCGGTAGTGGGTGGCGTTGCCGACGCCGTAGCGCTCGCCGCCGGTCCATTCGCTCGTGGACGCGCTCCGCGTCCGGCCGTCGTTGATCCGGTACTTGACCTTCACCGGTCCGAGGCTGCGCTGGGCGAGGACGCGCACCTCCTGCGGGTCGCCGTAGGACACGTCGAAGGTGAAGTCGAACATCGACAGCGGACCGTTCTCGGCGTCGACGTCGGCCTGGTCGAGGTAGAAGGGCTCGATCTCGGTGCCGACAGCCGACTCCGGGTCGTCCGGGTCCTGCGCCGAGCGGGCGAGGCTGAGCGAGAAGTTCAGCGTCTTGGCGAACTCGGCCTGAACCAGCGCCTCGTCGTCGGGGAACACGAACGCGGATCCGGGGGTGCCTTCGCCCAGCTCGGGCGTGAACGCGATGGTCCCGCCGTTGATGTCGGCGTAGTCGGTGGTCTCACCGTTGGTCACGTACAGCTCATCGGAGCTGATTCCCGGGTCGAAGCCCGGTATGGCGGGGTTGGCATCGGTGCCGGCGAGCGCGGTGTAGATCGGGTTGTCGGCGTCCGGCGTGCCGATCTGCCAGCCCTGCGGGTACAGGATCCAGTTCCCGAACGAGTGCCAGTTGGCCATGAACGCGGGCTCGACCCGGTCGATCAGCCCCTGCATGGCCTGGGTCTCCGGCTCCGACGCCGGGCTCGGGCCGCGATAGGTGTCGCTGGCCATCGCGGTCGACGAGCCCTCGTTGTCGTAGTTGAAGTGCTCGTCGAAGTTGCGGTTGGGGTCGACGCCGTCGTTGCGCGTGATCTCGTTGTCGCCGTCGTTGTCGCGCAGGTTCTTCCGCCACATGCGCTCGACGTCGAAGGTGTACTGGTAGCCATCGGGGTTGGCCACGATGACGAACCACAGCTCGGTGGTCCTGCAGGAGTCTCCTGATCTCGCGGTCGTGGGACCGCCAGCCGTCGATCACGTGATGCAGGAACCGTCGATTGACCTCGACCGAGATCCACTCGCGGGCGTGCTGGAGCGAGGAGTAGAGCACGGCGGGGCGGCGGCCGTCGCGTTGGCCCCGTGCGCCCTGGGTGACCTTGAGCGCGATGATCTCGCGGCCCTGGTGGGTCTCGCCCAGTACCTGGAGCTTCACGAGCTGGGGGTTGTCGGCGGCGATCTCGTACAGCTCGTCGCGGATGCCCCCGGGCTCGTCCCACGACCGCCAGACGTTGAACCCGCCGGCCGCCTGTAGCGCGGCGGCCTCGCGTGCCGTCTGACCCTGGGCGTTGCGCTTGAGCCGCAGGTCGATGTCAGTCCGGGCCTCGATCCGTTCGCTCTCGGCCTCGGTCAGCACGGCGTCCACCGCGACGTTGGCGCCGGCCTGTTCCGCTCGGATGATGTCGACGCCCTCCTCCGACAGCTCGGCCGCCTGAGCCGGCGTGACCGTCGCGGTGTAGATGTCGAGCGCGTCGGCCTCCTCGGGCTGGCCCTGCTGCTGGGCCTTGGCGGGTGCGACGACGGCGATCATTGCCGCGGCCAGCGCGGCAATGAGAAGGATGGACCGCTTCACGGGCTTCCCCCTTGTTCAGCTCCCCAACGGGCTGAGCGGCACTCCTACCCGCAATGCAACGGTCTAGAACCTCGAACGTCGGTGACACGGGAGCTGCTCCTCGGTGACGGCTTCGGCCCCACAGCGTCCGACCGGCCCCGCTTAGCATCGCGACATGAGCCGACTCGACGCACTCGATCTGAGTCCGCGCCTCAGCCACGAGGACTACGAGGCGCGTCTGGCCGCGGCGCAGACCCGCTTCCTCGAGCTCCGGCTGCAGCTCGGCGGCCAGACGACCGGCGGCGAGCTCGGCCCCGGTCTCCTGGTGGTGATGGAGGGATCCGACGCCGCGGGCAAGGGTGGCGCCATCAAGCGCATGGTCGGCCCGCTCGATCCTCGCCACTATCAGGTGCACACCTTTGCCGGGCCCGACGCGCGCGAGCTCCGCCACCACTTCATGTGGCGGTTCTGGTCGCGGGTGCCAGGACGGGGCGGGATGTGCGTCTTCGATCGCAGCTGGTACGGGCGGATCCTGGTCGAGCGGGTCGAGGGGTTCGCCTCGCCGCGGGAGTGGACCCGCGCCTTCGACGAGATCGTCCAGTTCGAGCGGTCCCTCGTCCAGGAAGGGGTCATCCTCGTCAAGTTCTGGCTGCAGATCAGCGCCGAGGAGCAGCTCGAGCGGTTCGAGAGCCGCAGGGACGACCGGCTGCGGCGGTGGAAGCTGACCGACGAGGACTGGCGCAACCGGGAGAAGCGGGCGCAGTACGAGCTCGCGGCGGAGGACATGTTCGAGCACACCGACCACGCCCTGGCGCCGTGGAACCTGGTCTCGGGGGAGCAGAAGAAGTGGGCCCGGGTGGCCGTGCTGGAGACCGTGATCCACCGGATCGACGTCGGCCTCGCCCTCTGGAACGACAGCGCCTGACGGCGTTCCGACGAGGGCGTAGCACTACGGTTCCGCCCCGATGCCTGCTCGTCACTCTTCGTTCACCTCGTTGCGACTCGTCGTCGTGATGCTGCTCGTCCTCCTGGTCGCGGCCTGCGGGGGTGACGACGACGGCGGCGGCGCCGAGGGCGAGAGCGCCGCCCCCTCGACGACGGCCGCCCCGGAACCGGAGTGGGTGGAGCACGAGGCGCCGCCCGAGTGCGAGTGCGCCGACGGCAGCGAGTTCACCTACTGGAGCCGCACGGCCGACCCCGACAAGGTCGTCCTCTACTACCAGGGCGGCGGGGCCTGCTTCTCCGAGGAGATGTGCTCGTTCACCGACGGGACCTACACGGTGCAGGCCGACGCCACGGGCGTGACCGACGGGACGGCCGACGGCATCTTCGACTTCGAGAACCCCGACAACCCCTTCCGGGACTGGTCCTTCGTGTTCGTGCCCTACTGCACCGGCGACGTGCACCTCGGCGACGCCGTGCACGAGTACTCGCCCGAGCTCTCGGTCAACCACGTCGGCTATCGCAACGCCAGCGCCGGCATGCAGCACGTGATCGACGAGTTCGGCGACGCCAGCGAGGTCTTCGTCACCGGCTCCAGCGCCGGCGGCGTGCCCTCCCCGCTGATGGCCGGCCTGCTGGCCGACGAGATGCCCGACGCCGAGGTCACCGTCCTGGCCGACGCCTCCGGCGCCTACCCCTCGAACCCCACGGTCAACGCCGCCATCGGCGGCCTCTGGGGCACGTACGAGAACGTCCCGGACTGGCCCGAGAACGAGGGCGTGAGCCCGGAGGAGTGGGGCATCCCCGGGCTCTTCACCCAGACCGGGCTGCACAACCCCGACATCCGCATGGCCCGCTACGACACCGCCTTCGACGAGGTCCAGCAGAGCTTCACCGCCCTGGCCGACCTCGACACCGACGACCTCCTCACCCTCATCCAGACCAACGAGGCCGAGATCGAGGCCGCCGGGGTGCCGATCGCCAGCTACATCGCCGCCGGCACCGACCACACCATCCTCGGCAGCCCGGCGCTGTACACGCTCGAGACCGAGGGCGTGGCCTTCATCGACTGGCTCAACGACTACGTCGCCGGCGAGGAGGTCGACGACGTGGTGTGCACCGAGTGCGGCGACCCGGCGGCCTGATCAGGCGGGACGGACGGTGGCGGTCCATTTGCGGTTGGGGACGACGTCGACCGTGGGCAGCGGATCGTTGCGGAACCACGAGTAGACGAGCTGGGCCCGGCTGCTGAAGGCCCCCTCGCCGCCGATGCAGCGGTGCTGGAACCGGGCCGAGTAGCCGTTACCCATCGGGCCGCGGCCGAGCTCGGTGACGTTGGGGCTGACGCAGGTGATCTCGTCGTCCTCGTCGAAGTCGGGCTCGCCGACGGCGGCGAACTTCCCCGTCTGGCGGGACGACGCCACCACGACGTCGTAGTCCCGGCCCAGGCCGTTGGCGGCCAGGTCGAGACGCACGATGAACCCGGTGTCGGCCGTGTTCCAGGTGTCGGGCCGCCGCACGGTCCAGAAACGGAGGTCGACGAACGCCGGCCCGTTGCGGATCTGGTAGGCGGTGACCTCTCCCCGGGAGTGGTAGGGGCTGGAGTCGTTGGCCGGATCCTGGACGGTCAGGGGCGAGCTCACCGACCCTCGCTGGGTGGCGCGGACCCGGGCCTCGGGGCGGGCGGCGTCCTGCACGGCGTCGATCCGGGCGAGGGCACCGGGCGGCAGGGCCGGGTCTCGAGGGGCGGAGGCCACCGGCGTGGCCCCGACGAGGGCCAGCGCGGCGACGACCGCCAGGCAGGTCGAACGAGCTCGTCGCACGGTGCTTCCTGTCACGGGAAAGGTTCGCGTCAGTATGGGGTCCGATCCGGTCGATCGCGCTCCCAGCCTTCCAGGGTGAAGACCCCTCGAAAGGGGCGGTCTAGAAGCCCTGGTCACCGACCAGGGGCACGAAGGCCACCATCCCGAAGTCGTCCTCGACCAGGCCGCCGTCGGGCCACTTGGTGACCCGGCGGAGGTGCTGGACGCCGTTCCGGGTGCCGACGGGCACGACCAGCCGGCCGAGCCCCGCCAGCTGGTCGACGAGGGCGTCGGGGACCCGCGGGGCGGCGGCGGTGACCAGGATGGCGTCGTAGGGCGCGCCGTCGGGCCAGCCGAGGCTGCCGTCGCCGACGACCACCGCCACGGCCGGGGCCAGGTCGGCCAGGACCTCGGCCGCCGCCTTCGCCAGCTCGGCGTGGCGTTCGACCGTCGTGACTTTGGCGCCGACGTCGGCCAGGACGGCGGCCCCGTAGCCCGACCCCGTGCCCACCTCGAGCACCCGGTCACCGGGCGCCACGTCGGCGGCCTGGGTCATGGCGGCGACGATGTAGGGCTGGCTGATGGTCTGGCCCTCCGCGATGGGCAGGGCCCGGTCCTCGTAGGCGGCGGAGGCCAGGCGCGCCGGGAGGAACCGCTCCCGCGGGACCCCGCCCATGGCGTCGAGCACCGCCGGATCCCGGATGCCGCGGGGCCGCAGGTCGCGGTCCACCATGCGGGCCCGGGCCTTGGCGTGGTCGGGCTGGCGCCGTCGCACCCGCTCAGCCTCGCTGCTCCGGTCGCCGGACACCAACGCGACTTCCCCGACCCCCTCCGTCGGGGGATCTAAGGTGCCCCCGGACCGCAACCGGGAGGACCCCCATGACCTGCACGACCATCACCACGCCCGAGGCTCGAACATGACCGGCCGCGTGGGGACCACCCGCAACCCCTGGGTCGTATGGCTGCTGGTCCTCGTGACCCTGGGGATCTACGGCCTCTACTGGTGGTACAAGACCAACGAGGAGCTCGCCGAGTACGACCCCAGCATCGAGGTCAACCCGCTGCTGGCGATGCTGGCCCTCTTCGTACCCATCTGCAACATCGTCACGCTGTGGCGCACGGGCACCCGCGTCGGCCAGGCCCAGCAGACGGCGACCGGCACGGCGAACGCGTCCGGGGGCATCGCGTTCCTGCTGGCCCTGCTGTTCTCGCTGAACTTCGTCTACCTCCAGTCCAACCTGAACCAGCTCTGGGCCGCGGTCCCGGCTGCCGGTGGCGCGGCGCCACCGGTCCCGCCCACCGGTGGCGGTGAGGCCCCGCCGCCCGCCGCTCCGCCGCCGCCCGCCGGCTGAGCCACTGTCCCACCCCCTGACTAGAACAGGGGGCATGGGGAAGAACAACCGCCAGCGCCGGGCCGCGAAGGTCCGCCGCCGCTCCCGGGTGGGCGGGCGCGGCATCGGCCGGCCGCACGTCGACGCCGGGCCACCCCCGACGCCGGCCCAGCTCTTCGTGAGCGCCGCCCAGGCGCTCCATGTCGGCGACCAAGACACCGTCGAGTGGATGCTCGGCGAGCTCGCCGACCTCTGGCCCGACGACGCCGTGCCCGAGGTCCAGGATCGGCTCGAGCGTGACGTGGCCCGGCTCTGGGACCACGGGTGGCAGCCGGCCGACATCGACCGCATCGTGGCCAAGGAGCTGGGTGATCCCGGCGCCCGCCTGGTGCGGGGCGTCATCGCCACCCAGGCCGCGGCGTACGCCGAGCTCGGCGAGCGGGCGGCCCCGGCATGGATGGCGCAGCTCGACGCCCTCGAGGCCCGGCCCTCCGGTGAGGGCCTCGGCCCGGTGCTGCGGTCGGTGGCCGAGTCCTGGCCCGACGCCCTGGCCCTGGCTGTCGAGCTCCTGGCCCTGCTCGGCTACCTGCCGGCGATCCCCACGCTCACCGAGCCGCCGTCGGCCTGGCGGGAAGGCACCGTGCCGGCGTCGGTCGACGTCCCGGCAGCCCTGCTGCAGAAGATCCGGGCGCTGCTGGCCAAGGCCGAGTCGACCACGTTCGACGCCGAGGCCGAGGCGTTCACCGCCAAGGCGCAGGAGCTGATGGCCCGCCACCGCATCGATCGGGCAGTGCTGGCCGGTGCCGGCGGGGCCGAGGACGACGAGGTCCTCGCCCGCCGCATCGGCACCGACGACCCCTACGCCGACGCCAAGGCGATGCTGCTGGGCGGGATCGCCGAGGCCAACGGCGCCCGGGCGGTGTGGGCCAAGGGGCTCGGCTCCAGCACGGTGTTCGGCTACGCGGTCGAGCTCGACGTGATCGAGGAGCTCTACACCTCGCTCCTGGTCCAGGCCATGGCCGCCATGCGCCGGGAGGGCTCGAAGCAGGACGCCTACGGGCGCAGCCGGACCAAGAGCTTTCGCCGGTCCTTCCTGACCGCGTACGCGGGCCGGATCACCGACCGCCTGATGGAGGCGGTCGAGGAGATCGTCGAGGAGGCCATCGCCGAGACCGGGACCGACCTGGTGCCGATCTTGGCTGCCCGTGACGAGGCCGCTGAAGCCGCCCTGGACGCCACCTTCCCGGACCGGGGGACCTTCGCCCCGTCGGTCTCCGATGCCGAAGGCGTGTTCGCCGGCCGCCTCGCCGCCGACCGGGCCGACCTCAGCGCCGGACCGCCACTGGACCGTCGTTCGGCCTGACCGGATTCGTCGAACGGCCGTCACGGAGCGGCCGTACCCTTCGGCAGATGGGTGACACCGCGGAGACCGGTCGCCTGACCGAGGCCATCGCCCGCCTGCTGCCGCACCTCGAGCAGGCCTGGCGCTTCGAGGAGCCGGAGACGGTTCTCACCGAGCGGGACCGCTGGCTCCCCGCCCTCGACCAGGCGATGCCCGAGACCGGCGTGGGGCTGGACCAGGTGCTCGACGAGCTGGCGGCCCACGTCATCCCCTACGGAACCCGGGTGGGCAAGCCCGGGTTCTCGGCCTTCATCGTCAACGGGCCGACCACGACGGGGGTGGCGGCGAAGGTGGCGGCCATCGCGGCGTCGCCCCACCGGTACATGCGCACCGCCCCCAACCACCTCGAGGCCCTGTCGTTGCAGTGGCTCCAGGCGCTGTGCGGGGTCCCCGAGTCGCACCAGGGGATCTACTCCACGGGTGGGTCGGTGGCGAACCTGGTCGCCCTGGGCGCGGCTCGGCAGGCGGCCTACGAGGCCGTGGGGGTCGACCCGGCGGCCGACGGCATCGACCGGCCCGGCCGCATCTACGCGTCGGTGGAGGCCCACCACACGGTCAACCGGTCGGCCGCGGTGTTGGGGCTGGGCCGGCGGGCGGTCGTGCCCATCCCGGTCGACGACCACCAGCGGGTCGACGTCGACGCCATGGTCGCGGCGATGGCGGCCGACCGGGACGCGGGACTGCTGCCCGTGGCCATCGTGGGGACGGCGGGCACGACCAACACCGGCGCCATCGACCCGTTGGCGCGCCTCGCCGACCTGGCCGCCGAGCACGACGTGTGGTTCCACGTCGACGGCGCCTACGGGCTCCTCGGCGCCGCCGTGCCCGAGCTGGCCGAGCGCTACGCCGGCGTCGAGCGGGCCGACTCCGTCATCACCGATCCTCACAAGTGGCTGGCCACGCCCATCGGCATCGGCGCCACCTTCGTGCGCGACGCCGACCTCCTCTACCGGGCGTTCACCGAGGAGCCGGCCGACTACCTCGAGGGCTTCTTCGACCCCGAGGCCGCCGAGTCGCCCTACGACGACATGGGCGTGCCGTATGCCGACTTCGGCGTCGAGCTCACCTCACCGGCTCGGGGCATGGTCGTGTGGGCGATGTTGCGTGAGCTGGGGGTCGACGGCGTGCGGGCCACCGTCCGCCGGGACGTGGGCTTCGCCCAGCGCCTGGCCGACCGGGCCCGGAGCGAGCAGCGGCTCGAGCTGCTCACCGAGCCCGAGCTGTCGATCGTCTGCTTCCGCTACGTGCCCGAGGGCGGCGCCACCGCCACCGAGCTGGACGAGCTGAACGACCGGATCCTCAAGGTGCTCCGCCGCGACACGCCGTACGTGCCCAGCAGCACCCGGGTCGGCGGCAACCTCGCCCTTCGCCCCTGCTACGTCAACCCCCGCACCACCGAGTCCGACGTCGACGGCCTCGCCGACGCCGTCCTCGAGATCGGGTCGCGCCTGGCCTGAGGCCGCTCAGCCGACGCCGAGCAGGTCCACGACGAAGACGAGGGTCTCGCCGCCTTTGATGACGCCGCCGGCGCCGGCCTTGCCGTAGCCGAGGTGGGGCGGGATGGTGATCTTGCGGCGGCCGCCGACCTTCATGCCGGCCACGCCCTCGTCCCAGCCCTTGATGACCTGGCCCTGGCCGAGGCCGAAGCGGAACGTGTCGCCCCGGTCCCAGCTGGCGTCGAACTGCTGGCGGGTGCTCCAGGCCACGCCCACGTAGTGGACCTCGACGTCCTGGCCCGGGGCGGCCTCGGCACCGGTGCCCTCCTCGAGCTCCTCGATCGCCAGGTCGCCCGGGGGCGCCTCGCCGGGCGGGACGTAGACGTGCGGCTTCTCGGTGTCGGCCATGGCGGCCGACCGTATCCCTAGCGGCGCCGCACCCCGACGGTCTCCCGCACGATCGGACTCTTGGTTCTGGGTACTGAGGTTTGTCGAGGGCGCAAGCCTGAGTACCCAGAACGACGAGTTGTCCGGTTCTGGGTACTGAGGTTTGTCGAGGGCGCAAGCCTGAGTACCCAGAACGAATCGGGGTCAGGCGGAGCGGTCGGCCTTCAGCTGCTTGCGGGAGCGGGCGCGGGTGGTGGCGTCGAGCTGGACCTTGCGGAGGCGGAGGTTCAACGGGGTGACCTCGACGGCCTCGTCGGCGGCGATGAACTCCAGGGCATGCTCGAGGGACAGCACCCGGGGTGGCACCAGCTTCACGGTGTTGTCGCTGCCGGCGGCCCGGACGTTGGTCTGCTTCTTCTCGCGGACGATGTTGATGTCCATGTCCTCGGACCGGCTGTTCTCGCCCACGATCATCCCCTCGTAGACCGGCTCGGTGGGGGCCACGAAGAGACTTGCCCGCTCCTGGATGCTCTCGATGGCGTACGGGGTGGCCTTGCCCGACCGGTCCGACACGATCGACCCGGTCACCCGGCTGCGCAGCTCACCCTTCCACGTCTCGTAGCGCTCGAAGACGTGGTGGGCCAGGCCCGTGCCCCGGGTCTCGGTCAGGAAGGCGGTGCGGAACCCGATCAGGCCCCGGGCCGGGATCAGGTAGTCGAGGCGGACCCAGCCGGTGCCGTGGTTGACCATCTCGGTCATCTCGCCCCGGCGGGTGCCCATCATCTGGGTGACGGCGCCGACGTGCTCCTCGGGGACGTCGACCGTCAGGCGCTCGATCGGCTCCTGCAGGACGCCGTCGACCTCCTTGGTCACGACCTCGGGCTTGCCCACGGTCAGCTCGAAGCCCTCGCGGCGCATGATCTCGACCAGCACGGCCAGCGCCAGCTCGCCCCGGCCCTGGACCTCCCAGGTGTCGGGGCGCTCGGTGTCGAGCACCCGCAGCGAGACGTTGCCGACCAGCTCGGCGTCGAGGCGGTTCTTGAGCAGGCGGGCGGTCAGCTTGTTGCCATCGATGCCCGCCAGCGGCGACGTGTTCACGCCGATGGTCACCGACAGGCTCGGTTCGTCGACGGTCAGCACCGGCAGCGGGTCCGGGGCCTCGGGCGCGCACAGCGTCTCGCCGATGGTCACGTCGGGCAGGCCGGAGACGGCGATGAGCTCGCCCGGGCCGGCCTCGTCGACCGCGACCCGGTCGAGCTGCTCGGTCACGTAGAGCTCGGCGATGCGGGCGTTGGCCACCGTGCCGTCGCGGCGGCACCAGGCGACGGCCTGGCCCTTGCGCACCGTGCCCCGGTGGACCCGGCACAGGGCCAGGCGGCCGACGTAGGCGTCGGCGTCGAGGTTGGTGACGTGGGCCTGCAGCGGGCCGTCGGCGTCGCGGGACGGGGGCGGCACGGAGTCGAGCAGCACCTCGAAGAGCGGCTTGAGGTCGACCCCGGGGGTCTCCATGTCGAGCGACGCCCAGCCCGCCCGGGCCGAGGCGTAGACCACCGGGAACTCCAGCTGGTCGTCGTGGGCGTCGAGGTCGATGAGCAGGTCGAGGACCTCGTCGGCGATGGCGGCCGTGCGCTCGTCGGGGCGGTCGACCTTGTTGACCACCAGCACCATCGGCAGGTCGAGGGCCAGCGCCTTGCGGAGCACGAAACGGGTCTGGGGCAGCGGCCCCTCGGCGGCGTCGACCAACAGCACCACGCCGTCGACCATGGCCAGGGCCCGCTCGACCTCGCCGCCGAAGTCGGCGTGGCCGGGGGTGTCGACGATGTTGAGCTTGGTCCCGCCCCACTCCACCGAGGTGTTCTTGGCCAGGATGGTGATGCCCTTCTCCCGCTCGAGGTCCATCGAGTCCATGACCCGCTCCTCGACGTGCTCGTTGACGCGGAAGGTGCCGGTCTGCCAGAGCATGGCGTCGACCAGCGTGGTCTTGCCGTGGTCGACGTGGGCGATGATGGCGACGTTGCGCAGCGGGCGCGCGGGCATGGCGGGGAACTCCGGGAAGAAAAGGCGCCCTCAGGGGGGATGAGGACCCCTCCAGGGTACCGCCCTACATGAGCGGACCCTTGTCGGTGACCGTGTACCTGCTGAGATCCATGTCACTGATCGTGAGCTGGCCGAGGCCGGTCATGAACTCGGCCATGTGGGGCGTGGCGAAGTGCTGGTCGAGGACCTCCGGGGAGTCCCACTCCTCGAACACCCGGATCCGGCCGGGATCGTTCGGATCCTGCCAGAAGCCGTAGGCGTGGCAGCCGTCCTCGGCGAGGCTGGCCCCGGCCATGGTGCTGCCGAGGGCCATGGCCTGGTCGATGTCGGCGGGGTCGATGCGGAGCGTTCCGGAGACGATGATCATGGCCCCAGCATGACCCACAAAACGGCCACGACCCGCCCCGGCGGACCGGGACGGGTCGTGGTCAGAGCTCTTGGCGGTGACTACTCGACGCCGAGCTGCATCAGGATGCTGTCCCGACGCTCCTCGAACTCCTCGCTCTCCAGCTCGCCGGCGGCGTGCTGCTCGTTGATGATGCGGAACTCCTCCATCAACGCATCGAGGTCGGGTGCTTCCTCGGTCGTCTCTTCGTCCTCGTCCTTCTCCAGACGCCGGGCGCGCTTGGCGGCCTGCTTCTCCTGGCGGGCCTTCTCGCGCTGCCGCTTGGCGAACGTCTCTCCGCTACGTGCCATGTCACACCACCCTCACGTTGCGGGCCTCGTCACCTCGTCGGCCCTGGGCGATCTCGAACGACACCTGCTCGCCTTTGCCGAGCAAACCGCCTGACCCGGTGACGTTCGTGTGGTGCACGAACAGGTCGTCGCGGCCGGGCACGGTGATGAAACCAAAGCCTCGTCGGGTGTCGAAGAAGGCCACCGTACCGGTTTCAGAGGCCGAGTTCCGACCACCCCCAGCGGGCGTCCGGTGGCGCCGAGGGGCCGGTTTGGCCTTCTCCAGCGCCCCCGGCTTGGTGATCTCACCGGGCAGGCCCAGGGCGCGCTGGAGCTTGCGGCTGTCGGCCACTTCGTTCTCCCGGATGAGGGAGACCACGGTGCCCTCGGCCCCGGCGCGGGCCGTCCGGCCGGACCGGTGGAGGTAGGCCTTCCCGTCTTCGGGCGGGTCGTAGTGCAGCACGCAGGCCACGCCGTCGACGTGGATCCCGCGGGCGGCCACGTCGGTGGCCACGAGGGCGTCGACCCGGCCCTTGGCGAAGGAGGACAGTGCGTTGTCCCGCTGGCCCTGGGAGCGACCACCGTGGATGGCGGCGGCCCGGATGCCGCGCTGGCTGAGCTGCTTGGTCAGCCGGTCGGCCCCTCGGCGGGTGCGGCAGAAGACGACGGTGGGACCGGCGGCGCTCACCACCGACTGGGCGTGATCGGCCCGGTCGAGGTGATCGACCCGCCAGAACAGGTGTCGGGCGGAGGTCACGTCGGGCTCCACGTCGCCCACCTCGTGGCGGACGGGCGTGTCCTGGTAGCGGTCGGTGAGGACCTTCACGTCACCGTCGAGGGTGGCGGAGAAGAGGACGGTCTGGCGGTCCTTGCGGGTGGCGTCGAGCAGGCGGCGGACGGCGGGCAGGAAGCCCATGTCGGCCATGCGGTCGGCCTCGTCGACGACCACGACCTCGACCTGGTCGAGGCGGACGTCGCCGGACGAGATCAGGTCCTCGAGGCGGCCGGGGCAGGCCACCAGGACGTCGACGCCCTTGTGCAGGGCGTGGCGCTGGGCGCCGTAGCCGACGCCGCCGTAGACCGACACGGCCTTGCGCTTGCGGACGGCCAGCAGCGGACGCAGCTCGCGGACGATCTGCTCGGCCAGCTCGCGGGTGGGGGAGAGGATCAGCGCCTTGGGGCGCTTGGCCGTGCCCGAGCCGACCCGGGCGGCCAGCGGGATGCCGAAGGCCAGGGTCTTGCCCGAGCCGGTGGGCGCCCGGCCGCAGACGTCGCGGTCGGCCAGCAGGTCCGGCACGGTGGCGGCCTGGATGGGGAAGGGTTCGGAGATGCCGCGGCGGGCCAGATCGGCGACGAGGTCACCGGGCACGCCGAGGTCGGCGAACGAGGGGGACATTGGGGAACTCCTGACTGCCCGCCATCGGCGGGACGGGACGCACGCGCGTTCCGGATCGAAACGGTGGAGAGGCGATCCAGCCGAACGGGGTGACTAACGAAGGCCAGCGGGGAAGCTCCAGGGGGGTGCTTGCCTCCACCCGGTGGCGTGGCCGCCCAGGGTACCGCCGCGCCGGCCCGTTCAGGCGAGGACGAAGGAGAAGGTGAGGGCCATGAGGCCGACGAAGAGGATGAAGGGGGCGGCGAGGGCGCAGATGCCGACCCGGAGGAGGCGGGTGGGGATCAGGACGTCGATGAGCTTCACCGCCGGGGCCATGCCGCCGTCGCCCAGCTCCTGCACGTCGCTGCGGATGTCCCAGAGCGCCCGGCCGAGGCCGACCACCCGGCCGAGGCCGCGAGCCTCCATGAAGCGCCGCTCGCCGGTGAGCAGGGTGGTCCCGAGGGTGCCCGCCGCCGCCTTGACGTGCGCGCCGGTGATCTCGGGCAGGCGCCGCACCGCGCCGAGGTCGTGGGCGAACAGGGCGAGGAACACCGCGGTGACGAGGCCCATGACGCCGAGGCACGCGGCGAGGAGGAGCGAGCTCTGGCCGGTGCCGCCGTAGACGACCACGGCGCCGACCAGGGCCAGCGTTCCGGCGAACGCGGCGGCGGTCAGCCCCCACACCGTCTTCTGCACGTAGCCCGTGACCAGCCCCACCCGGGCGACGATCTCCTCCCGGGTGGCCATCAGCCGGCCGCCGGGGGCGTGGCCACGCCGTCGACGTACTTCCGGGGATGGCGGCCGTCGACGTAGCCGTGGAACGGCGGACGGACGTTGTAGCCCAGCAGCTCGGCGATCTCGGCCGGCATCGCCCGGGCCGCCTCGGGCGGCACCGCCACCAGGTGGTTCTCCTGGGGGCGCAGCCAGCTGGCGATGTACTCGAAGTTGACCCCGAGCCTCGCCTCCTCGCTGGTGTTGGCCCCGCCCTGGTGCCAGGTCGACCCGAGCCACACCAGGACCGAGCCCGGGTCCATGAGGGCGGGCGTCCCGGTCTCGCCCTCGGGCGGGAACTCGTCGTTGCCCCACCGGTGGCTGCCCGGGACGATCCGGGTGGCGCCGTTGGCCTCGGTGAACGCGTCGACGGCCCACATGCAGGAGACCATGACCTCGTCGTGGGGCCGGCGCAGCGGGTAGATGGTGTCGTCGGTGTGCAGTCCCTGGGGGCTCTCGTCCGGGCCGATGCTGATGGCCAGGGTCACGCTGAGCTGGTGGTGGCCGAGCACCGCCTCCACCGTCCCGTGGACGAGCGGGTCGAGCACCAGGCGGTCGGCGGCCCGGGTCTTGGCCAGGAGGCTGAAGGCCCGCCGGGTGGCGAAGCCCTCGAAGTCGTTGCGCCCGAGCGGCGTGGCCTCCACCACCGGGGCCAGCCCGGCGCGGGCGGAGGCCACCTCGCTGGGGTCGAGGCGGTCGTCGAGCACGACGACACCGTCCTGATCGAGGGCGGCGACCACCTCGTCGACCGAGGCGCTCGCGCCGGAGAGGTGCCGCAGCGGCCCGGCCACGCCCTTGAACCTAGAGCGCATGACGCGAGCCGGCCGCCCCATCGACGCTGACGGGGCGACCGGTCGCGAACCTGAGGTGGAGGAAATACGTGCGCGAATCGCGCAGGCATTTCCTCCAGCTGGATCAGACGTTGACCCGGAAGGTGGCCAACGCCCGCTCGAGGGCCTCGATGTCGGCCTCGGTGGTGATCTGCACGCCGACGACGCCGTGGAACGACAGGTCGGCGGGCTCGAAGGCCAGCCAGACGAAGTCGGTGTCGGTGCCGGCGCAGTCCTCGAACACCTCGGCCACGCCGGTGTAGAGCGGGTCCGAATAGGGCTGGCGGCCGAGCGAGGTGCACTGTGCGGTCTGGCCCTGGCTGACCGCGGACAGGGTCTCGTCCCGGGTGCTGTTGGTCTGGATGTCGGTGGCCTGGAACTCGAGGCCGGAGACGTCGTAGGTCTGGATGAACGCCTGCACGTCGGTGGAGGCGATGACGTCGGGTCCGAACAGGCCGGCCTCGCCGTTCACGTCCGACCAGTCCGCCGGGACCTCGACCGTGAGGAACCCGGAGTCGTCGGTGACCGAGACGTACTCGCCGTAGGTGGTGAGGTCGCCGGCCGCCCCGCCCAGGTCGCTCTCGACCTCGTCACCGAACTCGTCGATGGCCTCGTCGCGATCCTCCTCAGGGGCCTCGGTGGTCGTTGTCGAGGCGTCGCCCTCGTCCTCTTCGTCCTCGTCCTCCCTCGGCGGGCTCGGAGGCGGACGCCGAGGACTCCTCGTCGTCGTCGCCGCTGCTGTCGCCGCCGCCGCACGCCACGACGAGCAGGCCGAGGCTGAGCAGGAGCGCCAGGAGGCGCAGGAGCTTGGTGGACATGGGGGCTACCTCGTCGAATCGTCCGCCTGAGGATGGCCGGGGAATCTTAGGTCCGGCCCGGCCCCTACCATCGGTCGCCCATGGTGAACTCGGTCACCCACCTGGCCGCGTGAGCGCCGGAGAGCTGCACGTCGAGGCGCGGTCCAAGGCGCCGGTCGACGCGGTGTGGGCCCTCCTGGCGGACGCCACGACCTGGTCGACCTGGGCCCGGTTCACCCGCTCGGGCTACGAGGCGGAGGGCGAGGACACGCACGGCGTCGGCGCCATCCGGTCGTTCGGGGTGGGGCCGATCCGCTCGCGGGAGCGAGTGGTCGCCTACGCGCCGCCCCAGCACCTCGCCTACGAGCTGGTCTCCGGGCTGCCGGTGAAGGGCTACCGGGCCGATGTGACGCTGCGCCCCGACGGTGACGGCACGGCCATCACGTGGGCGTCGACCTGGACCGCGGCGTGGCCGGGGCTGGGTTGGTTCCTGCGCCGGACGGTGGACGACATCGCCACCTCCCTCGCTCGGGCGGCCGAACGCTCCCGATAGCGTCCCTCGGCGTGGGTAGGCGGAGCCGTTGGACCCTTGCCGCGCGCGTCCTGGGCGTGGCCGCCGTCCTGATCGCCGCCGCGCCCCTGTCGTCGAACGCGACCCCCGCGCCGACTGCGCCGACCGCTCCCGCCGAAGCGCAGCCGCCACCGGTGCGGCTGTTCGACGTCGGGCCCGCCTTGGGCTTTCCCAGCAACACGCACAGCTGGGACCTCGTCGTCGGCCGCATCGACGCCGACGCCATCCCCGACCTGGTCGTGGCCGACCACGCTCGCGTGCAGGTGTGGCTGAACCGCCGACCGGGGTTGGAGGCCGGCTTCGGCCTGAACCTGTCCGACCCCCATGGCTGCGCGATCGGCGACGTCGACGGGAACGCCCTCGGCGACATCTACTGCACGATGGGCGCCGGGCACGGGTCGGGCCGGGGGTTCAAGCGCCTGTTCCTCCAGCCCACCGAGGGGACCTGGGTGCAGCGGGCCCCGGAGTACGGCGTCAGCGACGAGTACGGGCGCGGCCGGCGCACGACCTTCGCCGACCTCGACCACGAGGGCGGCCTCGACCTGGTGGTGGGCAACGAGGCGGGGCGGGTCGACGGCGAGCTCTCGGTGAACCGGACGTTCCTCCAGACCACGGGACCGCCCATGACCGACCAGCGGCTCGGCCCGATCGGCGACAAGGGCTCGGTCTGCCTCCAGGCCGTCGACTACGACCGCGACGGCTGGCAGGACCTCCTCCTCTGTGGTGGGACCTCCGGGCCCGAACCCGAGTCCGGGACGCACCCCAGCCGCCTCTACCTGTTCCGGAACCAGACGGCGGCGGACGGTGGCCGTCGCCTGGTCGGCGTCGCCGGGCGCCTCGGTGTCGCCCTCGGCGGCGTCCGGAGTGCGCGGATCGCCGACCTGAACCGCGACCGCTTCCTGGACCTCGTCGTCGTGACCGACCGCCAGGTGGCGGTGAGGCCAGGCACCGCGCGTGGCTTCGGGCCACCGACCTACATCCGGGACATCCGGGCCGGCAACTGGGTCGCGGTGGGCAACATCGACGGTCGCCCGGGCAACGACATCTTCGTGGTGCAGGGTTGCCGGCGGAGCGGGAACGTCCGCGATCTGCTGCTGCTCCAGCGGGCGGGCGGTCAGTACCAGGAGGTGCAGGCGCCACTCGTCGGGCGCGGGTGCGGCGACACCGCGACCACGCTCGACATCGACGGCGACGGGGCCCACGAGGTCGTGGTCGGCAACGGTCGCTGGTCCACGAGCGGTCCCCTGCAGGTCCTGACCACGGGGCGGTGGCGAGGGGGGCGCTAGCTACCCGTAGTTGTGCCCGCAGTGGGGCCAGGCGCCGAGCCCGGTGTCGTTCTTCACCCGGTCGGCGACGGTGGCCTGCCTCCAGGCGGCCTGCGTGTGCGGCATGCCCTGGCCGCCGTAGGCGTTCCACGTGCTCAGGCTGAACTGGAGGCCGCCGTAGTGACCGTTGCCGGTGTTGGTGTTCCAGTTGCCCCCGGACTCGCAGTTGGCCACGCCCTGCCAGCGCCGGACCATCGCCTGGCGGCGGTGGGCGACCTGCACGGCCCGGAGGTAGGAGCGCAGGCGACGGGCCTCGCGGCGGTACGCCGTCCAGGTGTGACCCGGTGTGCCCTCGCCGCGCCGGAACTGGGTGTGGCCGTGGCGCTCGTGCATGCGGGCCATGTAGTCGGCGTCGATGGTGGCCCGGCCGCCGGCGTCGGCGGACAGGGCCCCGGTCGTCAGGGCCACGACGGGCAGGCCGAGAGCCAGCAGCAGCAGGAGCGCGATGCGTCGCATGGGATGAGGTGCCTCCTGGCGGTGGCCCCTCGGCCCGCGCGTGAGCACGGGCTACGGAAGGGGAGCCGCCGGTCGTTCCTGACCTCGACCGGCCGGGCGGTCACCTCGGGGGAGGGACGCAGCGGGCGCGTTGGGTCAGGAGCTCTTCTTGGTCGGTGATGTCATTCTCGGCTCGTTCGTCACCGGAATGAAACTTTCACGCGTGTGACTTGTGTCACGCGAATGTGACGCCCGTCACGTCGAGGCAGCTTCCGGGACCCGCAGGGGCGGCCCGTCGAGGGGGCAGGAGCGGTGCGGCACCGCTTCGACGACGGTGACCGGGCGGGGCCCGGAGAGGAAGATGAAGGCGATCACGCCGGAGAGCGCGGCGAGGGAACCCGTGATCATCAGGGCGGTCTGGAACCCGTCGCTGAAGGCGGCCGGATCGCTGAAGTCGTCACTCGAGATGCCGGCCAGGCCCGGGAGCGCGGCCACCGCCAGGAGCCCGGCGGTCCGGGCGACCGTGTTGTTGACCCCGGAGGCGATGCCGGCGTGGCGTTCCTCCGCCGAGGCCAGCACCGTGGCGGTGAGGGGGGCGACGGTGGCGGTCAGGCCGAAGCCGAACACGAGCATGGCGGGGAGCACGTCACCGACGTAGGTCGAGCCCGCCCCCACGCTCGAGAGCCACCAGAGGCCGAGCCCGGCCACGATCGGACCGACGGTCATCGGGACCCGCGGCCCGATGCGCTGGCCGAGCGCGGCGGCCCGGGCGGAGAGCAGGAGCATGATCAGGGTCAGCGGGAAGAGGGCCGCCCCGGCCTCGATGGGTGAGTAGCCCATCGTGGTCTGGAGCTGGATCACCAGCAGGAAGAACGAGCCGCCGAGGGCGAAGTACAGCGCCAGGGTGACGGCGTTGGTGGTGCTGAACCATCGGTTCTTGAACAGCTCGAGCGGCATGATCGGGTGCGGGCTGCGGGCTTCGATCGCCAGGAACGAGAACAGCGCCGCCATCCCGAGCACCGCCGCAAGACCCACCCCGGGGGCACCGGAGTCCGTGCCGATCAGGGCGTAGGTGACACCGGCGAGCCCGATCGCGGCGGCCGCGGATCCCGCGATGTCGAGGCCGGGCGGCATCGTGGAGTCGCGACTCTCGGGCACGTGGCGGGCGGCCAAGAGGGTGAGCCCGGCGACGGGCACGTTCAGCAGGAAGATCCAGCGCCAGGAGGCTGCTTCCACGAGCCAGCCGCCGGCGAACGGACCGATGGCGGTGGCCACGCCGCCCAGCCCGGACCAGGCGCCGATGGCCGCGGCCCGGTCGTCGGGGTGGAGCCCGGACTGGAGGATCGCCAGGCTCCCCGGGGTCAGCAGCGCGCCCCCCACGCCCTGCAGGGCTCGGGCGGCGACCAGGACCTCCACCGACGGCGCGAGGCCGCAGAGCAGTCGACGCGGCCGCGAACCAGACCACGCCGATCACGAAGACCCGGCGCCGGCCGTAGCGGTCACCGAGCGATCCGCCGAGGAGGAGGAACGCGGCGAGGGTGAGCAGGTAGCCGTTGAGGATCCACTGCAGGCCGGCGATGCCGGTGTCGAGGTCCTCGCCGATGGCCGGGAGGGCGACGTTGATGACGGTGGCGTCGAGGGCGGCGAGGCCGGAGCCGAGCACGGCCGCGGCCAGGAGCCACCGGCCCTGTGGCGACGCGCGCCGGACGTCGCTCACGTCGGCTCCTCGTCGGCCGCTCGTGACACCGGCCGCGCCGCCCAGACCCGAACCTTGTCGAAGCCTCGGATCCGGCGGATCCCGTGGACGCGGACCAGCTCGATGTCCTCCGCACCTTCGACGGCGTCGTGCACGGCTTCGTCGATCAGGACGCCGCCCCGTCGCGCGGTGTCGACCAGGCGATGGGCCAGGTTGGCCGGGCGCCCGAACACGTCGCCGTGGCGCAGGACGACCGGCCCGGCGGCGACCCCGGCTCGCAGGTCAGGCAGCCCGTCGTGGCCGCCCACCTCGTGGACGAGGCGCACCGCCGTGTGCACCGCGGCCGCCGGGTCGGGGGAGGTGAACATGACCTCGTCGCCGATCATCTTCACGACCCGTCCGGCCCCCTCGGCCACGACGTCGGCCGCGGCCTGGCTGAAGCGCTCGACGAGTGAGGAGAGCTCGTCCTCCTCGAGGTGGTTGGCCACCCTGGTGAAGTCCACGAGGTCGGCGAAGCCCACGGCCAGCACGGGGCCGGGGGCACTGTCGTCCCGCGGCTGGAGCACCGCCCGCTCGACGGCGGCGAGGAGGTGGCGGCGGTAGAGGTAGACGAGCAGGTCGTCGAGGGCGGGCAGGACGCCGGTGACGAAGTCGGCCACGAGCTCGGCATGGCGCTCCTCCGGCTCGGTGATCTCGAGGTGGGCCGAGGCGATCGTGGCCAGGGCCTGGCTCATCACCCGGGTCTGGCCCCGCACGGTGTCGGCGTCGAGGAGGTCGCTGCGCTGCAGGTCGACGGCGGCCCGGAGGGCGGCGACGTCGCGGTCGGTGAACGCCACCTCGTCGTCGGTCACGTCCGGGAAGCCCATGGCCCGCCAGAGGGAATCGGCGGTGGCGCGGTCCACCGCCGCCTGCTCGCAGACGTCGACGGCGGTGTAGCGCTGCTCACCGTCGAGCAGGGCCACCGCGGCGAGGTCGAGCAGGGCATGGCGTTGCGCGTCGCTCAGCTGCGCCGGGGCCTCGGCCACGGGCGGCACCGTACTTGCCCCCTTGCCCGGGTCGATCTGAACGGGCAGGATCGGGGCGGCGCTTCCCCCGGCGCTTCCCCCGCTCGTCACCTCATCGTGAACGGGGGACACCATGTCCACCTCCCTGCGCTTCGGCGCGGCCGCCCTGACGGCCACCTTCCTGAGCATCGGCTCGGTCCTGCTCGTCCCGGCTGCGGCCGGGGCGACTCCGACCCCTGGCGCCGTGGCCACGCCGGCCAACGACGGCCCCCATCCCTGGCCCACCGACGGCTGTTCGGCTTCGCCCGAGCGCGGCCCGGGCTGGAACTTCCACCACGGGTGCGTGCACCACGACGGCTGCTACCGGGGTCACTGGGCCAGCCGGCGCACCTGCGACAGCTGGCTCCTCCGCGACCTCCGGGCCTCGTGCCGGTACCTGCACCCGACGGCCGGGTTCGGGCGCTGGGCCTGCGAGGTCCTCGCCGCGATCTACCACGGCGCCGTGCGCGCCTTCGGCGCCCCCGCCTACGCCGCCCACCTGGTCACCGTCGCCGTGCGCTGAGCCACCGTGGGGGAGGAGGGGTTCAGGTGGTCGGCGTCCGCTTCACCGGCTCGCTTCCGCCGCGGTCTGGGGATCGGAAACCACGGTCGTGTCCGGGGTGCGGTCGACGGTCAGGCTCACGGCCATGACCACCGCCGCCAGCCCGGCCGCGATGAGGTGATCTCGCAGGCTCATGCCGGCGAAGGTAGGGAGGGCGGATGACGGGCCTACTGCGGCCAGATGGCCGTCAGGTGACGTGGGCGGAAAGGCTCGCGCCTTCGCTCACAGCCTTCCCGCGTCGGTGACGCGCTTGAGGAACTGGCGGGTCCGCTCTTCCCGCGGATGGGCGAAGAGGTCGGCGGGCGGCCCCTGCTCGAGGACCCGCCCCTCGTGCATGAACGCGACCCGGTGGGCCACGTCGCGGGCGAAGCCCATCTCGTGGGTGGCCAGGACCATGGTCATCCCGCCCTCGGCCAGGTCCCGGATCACCGCCAGCACCTCGCCCACCAGTTCCGGGTCGAGCGCGGAGGTGACCTCGTCGAGCAGGAGGAGCTCGGGCCCGGTGACCAGGGCCCGGGCGATGGCGGCCCGCTGCTGCTGCCCCCCGGAGAGCTGGTCGGGGTAGTCGGTCACCTTGTCACCCAGCCCCAGGCGGGTGAGGACCTCGCGGGCCTGGTCCTCGGCGTCGCGGCGGCCCACGCCGTGGACCCGTCGGGGCGCCAGGGTCACGTTGTCGAGCACGGAGAGGTGCGGGAACAGGTTGAAGGCCTGGAACACGATCCCGATGCGCTTGCGCACGTCGTTGGCGTTCACCCTCGGCGTCGTCACCAGCTCACCGTCGAGGTGGATCGAGCCCCCGTCGATCTTCTCCAGGAGGTCGAGGCAGCGCAGCAGGGTCGACTTCCCGCAGCCGCTGGGGCCGATGACCGCGACCACCTCGTGCTCGGCCACCGACAGGTCGATGCCGTCGAGGACGACCTTGGCGCCGAAGGCCTTGCGCAGCCCCCGCACCTCGAGCCGTCCCGCTGGCGCCTGTGTGCTCATGCCATCGTCTGCGATCGGCGGCGACGGTCGCGGGCCGTGTACCAGTCGGTGAAGCGGGCCACGGGCACGCTGGCCAGCAGGAACAGGACGGTGGCGGCCACGTACGAGGTGTAGTTGAACGTGCGGGCCGTGTAGATCTCGGCCTCGCGGACGGCCTCCCGGATGCCGAGGACGCTGACCAGGGCCACGTCCTTCTGCAGGGAGACCAGCCCGTTCAGCAGCGCCGGGATCACGTTGCGGACGGCCTGCGGGAGGATGGCGAAGCGCAGCGCCTGCCACTGGGTCAGGCCGAGGGCCCGGGCCGCCGACCGCTGGCTCTCGTGCACCGACTCGATGCCGGCCCGGTAGACCTCGGCCGTGTAGGCGGAGTACGAGAGGACGAGGGCGGTGACCCCCCAGAACCTCGGGTCGGTGGGCACGCCGTCGAGCTGCAGGGCGGGCACGCCGAAGCCGAGCAGCAGGATGACCAGGAGGAGCGGGATCCCCCGGAACAGGTCGATGTAGACGATCGCCAGCACCCGGAGCGGGAAGAACGCCGGACCCCGCAGGTTCCGGATCACGGCCACGACCAGGGCGAACACCAGGATGAGCACCTGGGCGACGAGGAAGAGCTTCACGTCCACCCAGAACCCGGAGAGGACCTCGGGGAACGACGCCCGGAAGTCCTCGCCGTTCAGGAACTGCTGGCGGACCTGGGGCCAGGTCTCACTGCTCAGGACCAGCCAGACGATCAGCCCGAAGACGACGAGGGTGCTGGCGAAGGCGATGAGCGCGCCCCGCGCCCCCTCCTCGCGCAGCTCGGCCCGGAAGGACTCCAGCCGGCCGGGCGGCAGTGGGGGACCGGTCCCGACCTCGCCGGCGACGGCCGACGGATCAGTCCCGGGGTCCACTGCGGCTCGGCCTCGCGGTGGCCGCTCTGGCTACTCGGACAGCGTCGGGATGTCGCCCCCGGCGCTCAGCCACTCCTCCTCGAGCGCCTCGAGGCTGCCGTCGGCCTCCAGGGCCGCCAGCGCCTCGTTCACGCAGGGCACGAGCGTGCTGCCGTCCTCGAAGAGCATCCCCAGCTCCTCGGCCTCGCCGACCCGGGGCAGGACCCCCACGATCGAGGAGTTCGGGATCTCGACCGCGGTGATGAAGTAGGCGGTCGGGAGGTCGAACACCAACCCGTCGATCTGGCCGGCGTCGAAGGCGGCCTTCGCCGCGGCGTTGTCGTCGAACACCGCGGCCTCGGTCTCGGGCTGGATGACCTCCTCGATGTAGTCGAGGCTGGTGGTGCCGATGGCGGCGCCCAGGCGGTCGTCCTGGAGGTCGGCGACCGAGGTGGCCTCGGCCACGGACGAGTCCTCGGCGGCCACCAGGGCCTGCTCGACCTCGTAGTAGCCGTCGGAGAAGTCGACGACCTCGTCCCGCTCCGGGGTGATCGAGTACTGCTGGATGTTGAAGTCGTAGTCCTTCGCCCCCGGGGCGACGGCTTCGTCGAAGCCGGTGCGGACCCACTCCACGTTCTCGACGCCGAGCTGCTCGGCCAGCGCGTAGACCAGCGCCGACTCGAAGCCCTCGCCGAGCGTCGGGTCGTCGTTCCCCTCGGCGTCGGTGCCCGACACCCACGGCGGGAAGGCGGGCTCGCCGGTGGCGACGGTCAGCGTGCCCTCGGTCTTGGTGGGCAGCGGATCGCAGGCCCCGGCCTCCTCGCCTCCGCCCTCGGTCGTCTCACTGGCGCCCTCGGTCGTCTCACTGGCGCTGCCGGACTCCCCGTCGTCGTCCCCGCAGGCCGCGGCGAACAGCCCGAAGGCCATCAGCAGCGCGGCCAGGGTGCGGAACTTGATGCTCACGGTGCTCTCCTCCCGATGAGGCGCGTAGCGGAGATCTGCGGGTGGGCCGGGACCCGCGCACGATGAGGCGTCGCGAAGAGCTGGGCCCTCAGTTGCGGCGCCGGATCTCCGCTTCCTCGTAGGTGATGACGGGGACGAAGCCCAGGTCGTCGTAGAGGGCGCGCGCCGCAGTGTTGGCCACGCCGACGTTCAGGCCCACGGTGGGCACGGCGTCGAGCAGGCGCCGCGAGAGCGTGGCCATCAACGCCCGGGCCAGGCCTTGGCGGCGGCGGGACGGGTGGGTGAGGACGTTGCCGATGGCGGCCACCCCGTAGCGCTCGGAGATGACGTGGACGCCGGCCACGGCTGCCAGCTGCCCGTCGCCGTCGTCGAGGCCGAGGTACCACCCGGTGTCGAGGAGCTCGGGGACGAAGAAGGCGCTGGCGTCGCCGCCGTGGGCCCGGAGGGCGAGAACGGCATCCTCCGCGCCGCGGTCGAGGGCGACGACCCGGGGATCGGGCTCGGGGAGCCGGCCCGGGTCGATGAGGTGCATCTTGACGTGAGGGATCACCCAGTCGGCGGCATGGGTCGGGGCGAGCCGGTCGCTGAGCCCCACCGGTCCGGTGATGACGAAGTGGTCGGGGAGGCGGGGGACGAGGTGCTCGAGCAGGTCGAGGGTGGCGGCATCGGTGGCGGCGTCGGCGGCCACGGCGTAGAGGACGGGCTCGTCCGAGCCGAGGTCGAGGACGCCGACCACCGCGTCACCCGACCGGTACCAGGTCGACCGTGACCAGAACGGCTCTTCCAGGTCGGCCAAGCCGTAGGGATGGACCTCAGGATGACGCCCGTACAGGTCGGCCAGCGGCGCGGGGTCGTCGACCCGCAGCGCGGCCAGGCTCACGCGGCGGCGGACCCGCGGCTCACGCCTCGTCCCAGTCCTGCTCGATCCACCATTCGACGAACTCGCGGCAGCGGCCATCGGGGTCGAGGTGGACGACCCACAGGTTGCGGTAGGTGCGGGGCTCGTCGTCGGTGTACTCGGTGCGCCCGGTGATGACCGACACGGCGGGGCTCTCGACGAGCGGCTCCCACTCGAAGGTCCAGGTGTCGGGCTGGTCGCCGATGTCCCGCCAGCCCGCCACGATGGCCTCGCGGCCCTCCCAGCGCTCGGCGCTGGTCTGGGGGTCGTAGACGGCGTCCTCGGTGAAGAGGTCGGCGACCTCCTCGGGGGCGTTCGACGTCCACGCCCGCACGTACCCGTCCATCCACGCCGCGAGGCTCATCGGGGGATGCTTCCCCGGCTGGGGAAGCTCGTCAAACGGCGCCGGTTCTTCTTCTCGAGGCAATGCCCTGCGGAATCCGCAAGGTATTGCCTCGAGGTTCCGTCAGGCGGCGTTGAGGACGAGGCCCCACACCACGATGGCGAAGCAGGTGCCCGCCACGAGCGTGAAGGTGTGCCAGACCTCGTGGTACCCGAAGGTGGCCGGCCGGGGGTTGGGCCAGTTGGTGGCCAGGCCGATGGCGCCCACGGTGTAGGCGATGCCACCGGCGATGACCAGGCCGAGGTTGAGCGGACCGAGGCGATCGGCCAGGGACGGGGCCGACAGGGCGGCCACCCAGCCCATCACCAGGTAGAGGGTCATGCCGACGCCGGACCTCTCGGCGATGCCGGCGAGGCCGAGGACGACGCCCAGCGTGGCGCCGGCCCAGATGCCCACCAGGGTGAGCAGCGCGCCCCCGCCCCGGAGCCCGAGCACGCAGATCGGGGTGTAGGTGGCGGCGATGAGCACGAAGATCATCGAGTGGTCGAGGCGCTTCATCCAGGCTCGGCCCCGGTCGGTCCAGTTGCCCCGGTGGTAGGCGGCGCTCGTGCCGTAGAGGGCGCTGGCCCCGAGGGAGTAGACGAGGGCGGCGATCTTGGCCGGCGCGGTCTGGGCCACGGCGACCAGGGTGAGGCCGAGCGGGATCGAGACGAGGAAGGCGGCTTGGTGCAGCACGCCCCGGAAACGAGGCTTCGCAGATGGAGGCGGGACCGCGATTGCCATCCCCGATCCTTCGGCGCCGTCCCGGCTCATGTGAGCACCCACCAGCCATGAGGTTACGCAACCAGCGCGTCGGTACGGTCGCGGGGTGACTGATGACCTCCGGGTCGGGCGCCTCCGGGTCCCACTCAGCGAGCTGACCTGGCGCTTCGACACGCCCGGCGGCCCCGGGGGCCAGCACGCCAACCGGGCGGCGACCCGGGCCGAGGTGCGCTTCGACGTGGCCGCCTCGCCGTCGCTGTCCGGCGCCGAGCGGGAGCGGCTGCTCGCCCGACTGGGCCCGGTGGTCACCGCCTCGGCGGCCGAGGCCCGCTCGCAGAGCCGCAACCGCGACGTCGCCCTCGACCGGCTGCGCTCGACCATCGCCGATGCCCTCCGCGAGCCGCGCCGGCGGCGTCCCACCCGCCCGACGAAGTCCTCAACGGAGCGTCGGCTCGCCGACAAGCGGGCTCGCAGCGAGCGCAAGCGCGACCGCCGGGTCCCCCGGCCGGACGACACGTAGCCCCCTCGTCGTGGCAGGGTTGGGCCATGGGTTGTTGCGCGCTCGTCCTCGCCTCGTGGATCTCGCCCCGGTTCGTCCTGCTCCTGATGTGGATCTTCAGCGAGCGGCTCGACATCGCCTTCGACTCGTTCTGGGCGGGGCTGGCGGGGTTCATCCTCCTGCCCTGGACGACCTTCTGCTACGCGCTGGCGTACGCCCCGATCGCCGGCGTCGAGGGCATCGGCTGGGTGTTCGTGGCCTTCGGCGTGCTGCTGGATCTGGGCACCTGGTTCGGCGGCGGTCGCGAGGGCCGCAACCGCTACTACGTCGCCGAGGCTTGAGCGCGTAGACCGTCGAGGACGAGGTCGACGAGCGTCTCGACGTCGGCGTCGCTCGCCGGATCGCGTAGCAACATGCGCTGGTAGAAGAGGGCCCCGCCGATGAGGTGGGCGGCGTGGTCGGTGTCAGCCCCGGGGCGCAACTCGCCACTCTCGACACCGCGTTGGAGCACCTGGCGCACGGCTTCGCGGCGGCCGCGGGTGAAGGTGGTCGACATCTCGGCCAGCTCGTCGTCGGTCTGCGCGGCATCGATGAGGGTGGTCATGATGCCGCTCCACTGCGGGTCGCGGAGCTTGGCGGCCAGGCCGCGGGCGAGGCCGATGAGGTCGGTCCGGACGTCGCCGGTGAGCGACGGCGTCTCGATCTCGATCAGGCTGTGGAAGGCGTCGAAGAGGAGGACGGCCCGGCTCGGCCAGTGGCGGTAGATCGTGGTCTTGGCCACCCCCGAGCGCTCGGCCACGGCCTCGACGGTGGTGCCGCGGTGGCCGACCTCGCCCAGCAGGCTGACCGTGGCGTCGAGCACCGCCGCCCGCGAGCGGGCGACCCGGGGGTCGCAGGCCTCGCTCACCCGACGGGGACCTCGACCTCGTCGACCACGACGTCACCGTGGCTGGGCATGATCCGGTAGACGAGGCCGGCCGTCACCAGCACCACGACGGCGGCGAACCAGAACACGGGGGCCATGGCGTCGGCGAACGCCGACCGGGCCGCATCGACGATCTGGGGTCCAATGCCACCGGGGGCCAGATCGGCCGCGGCGATGGCCGACCCGACGCCCTCGCGGATGGCCGCGGCCGCCTCGGGCGAGGCCTGGGAGAGGTCGAGGTCGAGGGCCGAGCGGTAGCCCGACGCCAGGATGCTGCCGAGGACCGCCACGCCCAGGGCGCCACCGACCTCCCGGGCGGTGTCGTTCACGGCCGAACCGACCCCGGCCTTGGCCTGCGGCATGGACTCCATGACCGCGCCCGTGGCCGGGGCCGTGGTCAGCGCCATGCCCCCGCCGAGCAGGACCAGGCCCAGGGCGAGGTGGAGGTACGGGGAGTGGGTGGTCAGCAACGACAGGGTGAAGAGCCCGGTGGCGACGACGGTCAGGCCGACGGCCATGACCCGGTTGCGGCCGAAGTGGGCGGCGTAGCCCGCGCTCCGCGGGGCCACGATGATCATCATCGCCGCCATGGGCAGCGTGGCCAGGCCGGCCTGGAGCGGGGAGTAGCCCAGCACGAACTGGAGGTACTGGCTGGCCACGAAGAAGGTGCCGAACATGGCGAAGAAGGTCAGCCCGATCGTGCCGGTGCCCATCGAGAACCGGGCGTCCCGGAACTGTTCCATGGGGAGCATGGGCTCGTCGGTGTGCCGCTCCCAGCGCACGAAGGCGACCGCGAGGATGACCGCGGCCGCGAACAGGCCGAGGGTGACGCTGTCGGTCCAGCCCTTCTCGGGCGCCTCGATGATGGCGTAGAGCAGGCTGCCCAGGGCCAGCACCGAGAGCCCGGCGCCGATGGGATCGAGGCGGCGCTGGCGCGGGTCCCGCGACGTGGGCACGATCACCGCACCCGAGATGAGGGCGACGGCGACGAGGGGGATGTTGACCAGGAAGACCGAGCCGAACCAGAAGTGCTCGAGCAGGAAGCCACTCATGACCGGGCCGATGGCGGCCCCGGCGCCGGCGAAGCCGGCCCAGATGGCGATGGCTTTCGCCCGCTCCTGGGGCGGGAACACGTTGGTGATGATCGAGAGGGTGGCGGGCATGATCATCGCCGCCCCGACGCCCATCACCGAGCGGGTGGCGATCAGGTGCCAGGGCTCGGTGGCGAAGACGGCGAGGAGCGCACCGCCGGCGAAGACCGTGAGGCCGAGCTGCAGGATGCCCTTGCGGCCGAAGCGGTCGCCCAGGGCCCCCATGGGCAGGAGGAGGCCGGCGAACACCAGGGCGTAGGCGTCGACGATCCACTGCAGCTCGGCGCTGGTGGCGCCGAGGTCGCGGACGATCGTGGGCAGGGCCACGTTGAGGGCGGAGTTGCCGGCCACGACGAGCACGAGGCTGAGGTTCATCACCGCCAGGACGGCGTAGCGGCGGTCGTAGGTGCTGGCGGCGTCGGTGGGTGGGGCCATGCCAAAGCGTCGTTTCTCTCGGGGTTCTCCCGATTTATACAACGCTACCGTAGCGTAGCGAAAGTGACGTTCGTCACGCCGCCAGCGGCAGCTCGGCAAGGGGAGCGAACCGGGCGTCGCCTTCGGCCAGGCCGCGCAGGCGCCGGCGGGTGCGGGAGACGACCTGGCGCACGGCCTCGGGCGTCATGCCCCGCAGCGTGGCCACGGTGACGGCGGGGGAGGGGTCGCCCAGGATGGCCTGCACGCCGAACTCGAGCAGGATGGCGCCGTCGCGCGGGCTGGCGACCGCTTCGAGGCCGTCCCGCACCAGCGCCACGACCTCCGAGCGGACCGCGAGCTCGGCCAGCACGTCGACCACGTCGGGCTCGTCGCCCGGTGACGCGGCGGGCGCCTCGCGGTCGAGGACGGCGTCGTCGAGGGCGTCGGCGTGCTGGCCCACCCACCGGCTCACGACGGTGCGCACCCGGTGCCAGGCCCACTGCCACGGGGCGGCCCCGCCGTCGGCCTTCCAGGCGCCGGCGATGTCGGCCAGCATCAGGCACACGTCCATGACGAGCTCGTCGAGCGCTTCGCGCTCGACGTCGTGCACGCCCAGATCGGCCAGGTGGCGGCGCACCGCGGCGCCGATCTCGCCGCTGTACTCGCCGGCCAACAGGAAGGCCGCCGTCGTGTCTCCGCCGGCGAGGCGCGCCATGAGCGCGGCCAGCCGGGCCTTGCGGGCCTGCCGATCTCGTCCCCCGAGTGCCATGCCCCCATCATGAAGAGGGGGTGTGACAGCTATTCCGGGCGGGCGAGGGGGGCGTGGCCGAGGGCCTCGAAGAGGCGGCTGATCTGGGCCACCGCGCCCGCCCGGCGGGGCGGCTTCTCGGCCTGGCTCTCCCGGCCGAGGCGGATGGTCGGCCACGCCGCCCACACGTCCTCCCACCACGCCTCGACCACCGCCTCGTCGAGGGTGGTGTGGACCTCCAGCAGCACCGGGGTCAGGGCGGGCCCGGTCCAGCGGAAGCGCGCCGCCCGGGTCACCTCCCGGTAGTCGACCCCGGCGTCGAGCAGCGCGGCCCGAACCCGGTCCTCGGCCGGGAAGGCCGTCCCGCGGTTGGCGATCGTGTCGTCGAGGCGGCGGGCCGGCAGCGGGCGGCCGTCGAGGTCACCCGTGACGTCGAGGTAGTGCCCCGTGGCTGCGACCGGGCGGCAGCGGCTGTTCCGCCACGCCGTGACCCGGTTCGACTCGGCCACCTCTTCGGCCCAGGCGTCGACCGTGGCCCAGAAGCCGTCGACGGGCCCGACCCGGCTGGTGCGACTCACCCGTCCAGTCTGCGCCGTGCCAGCCGGCTTCGTAGTGTCGGCGCCGATGGTCGAGGTCGAACGGTTCCGCTCACGACCCAAGGTCGTGCTCCACGACCACCTCGACGGCGGGGTGCGGCCGGAGACGGTCGTCGAGCTCGCCGAGGCGCAGGGGGTGGAGCTCCCCGTCGAGGGGGCGTCGGCGCTCGCCGAATGGTTCACGCTGCAGCCGGGGATGCCCTTCGCGGAGGCCTGGGCCCGGTTCCACCTGGTCATCCGCCTCCTGCAGGACGCCGAGTCGCTGCGCCGGGTGGCCCGGGAGGCGGTGGAGGACGTGGCCGCTGACGGCGTCGTGTACCTCGAGACCCGCTTCGGGCCGCTCAGCCACCGGCGCGGCGGCCTGAGTGCCGACGAGGTCATGGTTGCGGTCCACGAAGGGCTGGAGGACGGCGAGGCCGAGACCGGCACCATCGCCCGGCTCATCGTCTGCGGCATCCGCGAGGACGGTCCGGACCTCGCCAACGAGGCAGCCCACCTCGCCGCGTCATGGTCGAGCCGGGGAGTCGTCGGCTACGACATCGCCGGGGCCGAGGTCGGCCACCCCGCGGCCGACTACGGCGAGGCGTTCGTCGTGGCCGCCGAAGCCGGGCTCGGCCGCACCGTGCACGCCGGCGAGATGGACGGCATCGACAGCGTGGCGTCGGCCCTCACGGTGGGTCCCGACCGCATCGGCCACGGCTGGCGCATTGCCGACGACCTCGACGGGCCGGTGGCGGCGCAGGTCCGGGAGCGGGGCCTCGCCCTCGAGGTGTGCGTGACCTCGAACGCCTGCCTCGGGCTCCCGGTCGAGGAGCATCCCGTCCGGCGGCTGGTCGACGCCGGCTTCAACGTGACCGTGAACCCCGACGACCGGGCGATCACCACCACGACCACCTCTCGGGAGCTGGCGCTGTGGGCCGAGCACCACGGCTTCACCGACGCCGAGCTGGGCGACATCCAGGCGGCCGCGGTGGTCGCCAGCTTCTGCGACGACGCCACCCGTGCGTTGGTGGAGGAGGAGGTCGCAGCCGGCTGGGCGTGAGGCCCGTCGGCTTCAGTTGCTCCCCGTCCGGCCCGCCTTGATCTGGTCGAGGACGGCCTTGCAGGGCTCGCACACCGGGTAGCGGTTGGGGTCCCGGGTGGGCACGAACACGGTGCCGCACAGCGCGGTGATGGCTTCGCCGGTGACGTAGGCCCGGTTCACGTCCGCCGCGGGGGCGATGTGGGCGACCTCGGGCTCGCCCGTGTCGGTCGTGACCGGGTCGTGGAGGGTCTCGGTCGAGCTCATGGTTCCGGCTCCAGGAGGGGTTCGGGGCGGGGGCCGAACACGGGGATGGCCGCCACGACGTCACCGGGGTCGTCGACGCCCCAGGACCAGTCCCGGATCTGACCGAGGCTGCGGCGGCCGAGGAGGCCGCGTGCGAGCTCGTAGGGCTCCACGGTCAGGGCCCCGGGTGTCGGCTCGGCGGGCGCCGGGCCGAGCACGACCTCGAGCCCGTGCTCGCCGACGACGTTGGCGACGCGGTCGTGGCAGCGGGCCAGCACCCAGTCGGCCAGGTCGCCGGACCGCTCGCCCCGCCGGCCGACGGCGCCGAGCACGTCCTGATGGTGGTGCCAGAGGTCCATCAGCAGGCGGGGATCGATGTCGTCGCCGAAGTCGGCGAGGGTGTCGACGAGGGCGGGCGCCGCCGCGTCCCACTCGTCGAGGAGGGTGTCGAGGGGCCGGCCGCGGCGTTCGACGACCTGCCGGGCGGTCCACTCGTCGGTTCCCGCGCCCTCGAACCGGCCGGCGAGGAGGTCGGTGGCCACCCCGGCCTGGTGGGCGAAGACCTCCCGGACGGTCCACTCGGGACAGGCCGGGACGGGGAGGTCGCCCTGCCCCTCGTCGAGGTCACGGCCGAGCGCGCTCATGGCCTTCTGACCCTGCGCCCAGAGGTGGATGGCGCTCACCGACCTCACCCTAGGGTGCTCCGCCGTGGTGGCGGTCCTGCTCGGTCTCCTCGTCTCGGTCACCTTCTCCTGCGCGGACTTCCTCGGCGGTTTGGCGTCCCGCCGGACCGATCCGTGGCTGGTCGTCTTCGGCAACCAGGCCATCGGCCTCGCGCCGCTCCTCGTCTACCTGGTGCTCCTGACCGACGGTGGGCCGACGGGTCACGACGTGGCCCTGAGCGTCCTGGCCGGCCTCGCGTCGGTGATCGGGCTGGGGCTCCTCTTCGGCGGGTTCGCCGTCGGGCGCATGGCGGTGGTGGCGCCGGTGAGTGCCGGCGTCGGTGGGGTGGTGCCGATCGCGTGGGGCCTGCTCCAGGGCGAGCGCCCCGGCGTGATCGGGCTGGTGGGCGCCGCCGTCACCCTCGGCGCCGCCGTCGTGCTGGCCCGGACCGAAGCCCCGGCCGCCGACACCGACGCCCCCGCCGAGTGCGACGACCGGCGGGCCAGCTTCATGGCGGTCGGCGCCGGATTGGCCTTCGGCGTGATCCTGATCGCCCTCTCCGAGACCCGCGAGGCGGCGGGCCTCTGGCCGCCGGTGATCGCCCACTTCGTCGCCATCCCGACCCTGGCCGCCGGCTTGGCGCTCACCCGGCGCCCCTTCGTCCCCCCGGTCGAGGCCCGGCGCCCGATGGTGGCCAGCGGCTTCTTCGACGCCACGGCTGTCGCCCTCCTGATGGTCGCCCTCCGCCAGGACCTGGTGTCCCTCGTCGCCCCCGCCGCCAACCTCTACCCGGCGGGCACCGTCCTGCTCGCCGCCCTCGTCCTCGGCGAACGCCTCCGCCTCGTGCAGATCATCGCCCTCGCCGCCGCCATGGTCGGCCTGGTCATGCTCGCCGTCAGCTGAGTTCGTCTCGGCAACCAGAGGTTGCCGAGCCGGCTTGATCGAGCGGCCTTCGGCCGCGCTGATTTCTCTGGTCGGACCGAGCAAGTCGGATCCGACCAGGTCGAGGGGGCCGGGAGGACCCGCCCCCTCGAGCTCCCCCGAAGCTCAGCGAGCTCAGACGCGTTGAATGACCTGGTCGGCGAACTGGTTGATCGCGGTGACCTTGTCGGCGAGGGGCTGGGTGTCGGGGCCGGGCTGGTAGGCGTCGCGGAAGCCGACGATGGCGTCGGTGACCCCGAGGTCCTCGAGGCGGCGGACCCCGTCGACGCTCCAGGCGTCGAAGCTGATGACGTGGACCTCGAAGGGCAGGTGATCCCGCTCGTTCTCCTTGCGCAGCTCGGCCAGGCGGTCGAGGCACCGGGTCAGCTCGTCGGGATCACCGCCGGCGTGCATCCAGCCGTCGCCCATGCGGGCGGCCCGTCGCAGCGCCGGCTCGGTGTGGCCGCCGATCAGCAGCGGCACGGGCTCGGTCGGCGTCGGGCTCATCTTGACCGACTGCAGCTGGAAGATCTCGCCCTCGTAGGCGAAGTAGCCGGGTGAGGTGAGGCCGCGGATGATGTCGAGCATCTCGTCCATGCGCTTGCCCCGCCGCTCCCACGGCACGTCGCAGATGTCGTAGTCCTCGGGCCAGGGGCTCGTCCCCACCCCGAACCCGAACCGGTTCCCAGTCAGGACCGCCACCGAGGCGGCCTGCTTGGCCACCAGCACCGGGTGGCGGATCGGCAGCTTGACCACGAAGGTCGTGAACCGCAGCGTCTCGGTCACCGCTCCCATGGCCGGGATCAGGCTGAAGGGCTCGATGAAGGGCTTGTCCTCGAGGAAGGTCCGGCTCCCGTCGGGGGTGTACGGGTACGTCGAGTCCGAGACCTCGGGGTAGCAGATGCTGTCGGGCACGATGAACGAGGCGTACCCGGCGGCCTCGACCGCACGAGCGAGGGGCAGGTAGTTGGCGGGATCGGTCATCGACTCCGCGTAGGAGAACCGCATGGGCCAGAGGTCTAGCCGTCCTCCACCGGCCGGAACCACATGCTCATGCGGGTCAGGCGCAGGTAGCCCATCCGTTCGTAGACCGGCTGGCCCGGGTCGCTGGCGATCAGGACTGCGGGGAGCTCGGGGTCGGCGAGGGTGGCGGCCCAGGTCAGCTCGGCGCCGTAACCCTTGCCCCGGGTGTCCTCGTAGACGCTGATCCACTCGACGTCGTTGGTGCCGTGGCCGACGTAGACCCCGGCCGTGCCCACGGGTCGGTCGCCGTCGAAGCCCACCCAGAACCGGAGCCCGTCGACCTCGAGGACGCCGGGGTCGGCCAAGGCGCTCTGGCCACCGGGGATCGGGTAGGCCTCGGCGATCGTCGTGAAGAAGGTGGCCAGCTCGTTCACGTCGGTGACCGCCCGCACGTCGAGGTCCTGACCGTGGCGATCGGCGGGCGGCGGGCCGGCCGGGCGGATCATGAACGGGGGATGGCCCACCAGCTGGATGCCGAGGTCGCCGGCGCCGGGGATGGGCCAGGCCGAGAGGATGATGAACGGCCGGTCGTCCGGGAACCACCGGAGGGCGTCGGCCACCGCGGCGCGGGCCTCATCGGCCGCCAGGGGGTGGCGAACGGTCACGAGGTTGTCGAAGAAGAGCGGTGAGCCCGTGTCCACGAGGGAGAGGGCATCGGTCCGCTCGACCCGGCCGCCGACGGCGTTGGCGATGCCTTCGGAGCGGTCCATGGTCGCGAGCACGTAAGCCCGCAGGAGGGAGTCCGCCGCGGGCACATCGTCCTCCCACCCCGTCGTCAGGTGCTCGGTCTCGTCGCTCATCGCCCGCCCACCTCCTCCAGCAGGCGCTCGCCCTCGAGCGCCAGATCGGCCAGCAGGGCCTCGGCCTCGTCCCCCTCGGCGGTCGTCCCGGCGGACCACGCCACGTGGCACTCGGGTCCGTCGTCCCGCAGGGCCACCGTCGTCTCGCACCGCTCCACGCCGGGAACCGCCCGCCGGCGGACGTGGCGCCACGGCGGCTCGACCGACAGGTCACCGTCGTCGGCGCCGAGCACGCTGACGAGGCGGTCCCAGGTGGCTTCCCGGGTGGCCTGGACGTGGCGCTCGCGCATCACCGTCCGCCACGGCACCGGGGTGGGCGTCATCGGGGCGAGCGTACGCTCGCCCCCGTGGCGGAGTCGGGCCCGGTGACCGAGCTGAGGTTCAGCGTGCCCGAGCGCGGCCAGGTGCTCGACCAGATGGCGATGCTGGCCGACGGCTCGGGCTGGTTGGTCCTCGACCCCGCCGTGGCCGAAGAGGACCTCCCGCCGTCGTCCGTGTTCGGCACCCTGTTCACGGCGAAGGGGCCCGAGGCGCCCGAGCTGTCGTGGGTCCCGGGCGAGCGGGGCGGGCGGCGACCCGAACCGCTCGCCGTCGGCATCCGCCACGCCGCCGGCCCGAAGGCGCGCCGCCGGCTCGAGGCGGCTGGTCACCCGGTCCCCGACGGCTGGTACGTCGTGCAGGACAACCCCCGGCGCGGCCTGGTGGCCCAGGTGCCGGACACCGAGGCCCACGAGCGGGTGCTGGAGTGGCTGCTGATGGCGGCGGCCCACCTGGCCACCGTCCCCCTCACCGGGGAGTGGCGAGCCCGCGTGTACCGCCGCTGACGGCTAGACCAGCGGCCATGTCCGACGAGATGGCCATGGTGCTCGAGATCCTCCGGGCCGCCCCCGACAACGACGGTGCCCCCATCGAACAGCGCCGGGCCGACATGGACAGCCTGGCCGGGGCGGCACCCATGGTCGAGGGGACCGAGGTGGAGCCGGTCGACGTCGAAGGCGTGCCCTGCGAGTGGTTGCGGCCTCCCGGCGGGGCCGACGACGCCGCGCTCGTCTACCTCCACGGTGGCGGCTACTGCGTTGGCTCGCTCGTGAGCCACAAGCCGATGGCCAGCAAGGTGGGCGCCGCCGCCGGCCTGCCCGTGCTGCTCGTGGACTACCGGCTCGCCCCCGAGCACCAGTTCCCCGCCGCGGTCGACGACGCGAGGGCCGTGTTCCGAGCGCTGGTGGCCGAGGGCTTCGCGCCGGAGCGGATCGCCATCGCCGGCGACTCGGCCGGGGGCGGCCTGACCCTGGCGACGCTCCTGGCGCTGCGAGAGGGGGGCGACCCCCTCCCGGCGGCGGCCGCGGCCTTGTCGCCGTGGACCGACCTGACCCTGGGCGAGGCCTCGGTCGACGCCAACCGCGACACCGACCCCATGCTCAACCGCGACCGGCTGCGGACCTACGCCGACTGGTACCTCGGCGACCAGGACCCCCGTCAGCCGCTGGCATCGCCCCGCTTCGCCGACCTCAGCAGCCTCCCGCCGGTCCTGCTCCACGCCGCGACCGAGGAGGTCCTGCTCGATGACGCCCGGCTGGTGGCCGAGGCCATCGAGGCCGCCGGGGGCACGGTCGAGTACGAGGCCTGGCCCGGGGTCTTCCACGTGTGGCACGCCACCGCCGGCCTCACCCCCGAAGCCGACGACGCCGTCGCCGCCGTCGGCCGGTTCCTCCGCACCCACCTCGGTTGAGCTCCTGCAGCTGGCGGCCGCGCCGGAGTGTAGGAGTGGCCGTTCGGGGCGGATGGCCGTGCTAGACCGCCGACCATGGTCATCGCTTCGACACGCGACCCGGCGGTCCTCCGTGACCAGCTCACCGACTGGTTCCGTCACACCCTGTCCGGCGACGCCGATCCCGAGGTCTCCGAGGTCCGCTCGCCGTCCGGCACGGGCATGTCGTCGGAGACCCTGCTCTTCGACGTGACGGCCGGCACCGGGAGCGAGCGGCGCACGACCGGCTACGCGGCCCGTCTGGCGCCGGCGGAGGCCGACCACCCCGTCTTCCCCAGCTACGACCTGGAGCTCCAGTTCCGCTGCCTCCGGCTGGTCAGGGAGTACAGCGCCGTACCGGTGCCCGCCGCCCCGTGGTGGGAGCCCGACCCGGGCCCGCTCGGATCCCCCTTCTTCGTGATGGAGCGGGTCGACGGGGTGGTGGCGTCGGACAACCCGCCGTACGTGTTCGGCGGCTGGGTGGTCGACCACGGTCCCGAGGGGCGCCGGCGCCTCGAGGACGGCGTCATCGACGTCCTCGTCGGCCTCCACGCCATCGACATCGGAGCCGCCGACACGGCCTTCCTCGACCGGCCCGAGTACGGGAAGACCCCCCTCGACCAGCACCTGGGCTACCAGCGCTGGTACTACGACTGGGCCCGCGGGGACCGGCAGTTCACCCAGATCGACCGGGCCTTCGCCTGGTTGGAGGCCAACCGGCCCGAGGACGAGGGCCCGACCGTCCTCAACTGGGGCGACGCCCGCCTGGGCAACACCATGTTCCGCGACGACGTACCCGTCGCGGTGCTCGACTGGGAGATGGCCGCGCTGGGCGCCCCCGAGGTCGACCTGGCCTGGGCGGTGCACCTGCACGACTTCTTCAACGACCTGGCCGTCCGCTTCGAGATGGACCCGCTGGAGGACTTCTTCCGGCGGGACCGGGTGATCGCGGCCTACGAGGAGCGGTCGGGGCGGCAGGTCCGCCACTACGACTACTACGACGTCTTCGCCGCCATCCGCTACGCGATCGTCAGCATCCGCACGGGCGAGACCTCGGTGGCCACCGGCACCATCGAGGAGCCCGACCACCACGACGGCCTCATCATGAACGGCCCCCTGCTGGAGGCCATGCTGGACCGCCTGGGGGCGCCGTAGCGCCCCCAGGCGCAGGTCCTCAGCAGTGGACGACGACGGTGAACCCGGAACCGGCGGGGAACTCGGCGGCGGCACCCACGGAGTTGGCGTAGTTCACGTTGAGCGAGTTGGTCCCGGCCGGCCGCACGCTGATCTCGCCTGGCGGCGGGGCACCGCTGCTGTTCAGATCGTTGAGCGTCGCCGTCCAGCCGCAGTTGTTGAGCGCCATGGAGAAGTTCACGTTGACCGAGCCGTTGCCGGTGTCCGACACGTTCGTGGCGCCCCGGTGCCGGAGGATCGCGGGAATGCCGTCCGCGTCGACCCGGGCCCAGCGAGGCCGCACGCTCGGCGCCAGGTCGGCCGGCCCGACCGCCCCACCCCGGATGTCGACGGACTTGACCGCGTTGTCGATGATGTCGCCGGAATCGACCGTGTTCTGCCCGGGAAGCGCGTACGCCACACCACCGAGGGCGAAGAACAGCGCGACGAATCCGACGATGTTGGAGCGCAGGAAGCGCCCGAGACGACCCACCATGTGACACCACCTCCATGGACCGGAAGCCCGTCCCCCGTGCCGGCGGTGATCGTAGGGTCCAGGCGGCCGGCCGTCCGAACCGCGGGCCATACTCCTGCTCCGACCAGGGGGTACCGATGGACATCGCGATCTTCACGCAGACCGACACCGTGGACGCGTTCGTCACCAATGCCCGGCGAGCGGCCGACGACGGCTTCGGCGCGTGCTGGACGTCGCAGATCTTCAGCCTCGATGCCCTCACCGCCATCGCGGTGGCGTCGCAGGAGGTGGAAGGGATCCGCTTCGGGACCGGCGTCGTGCCCATCCAGGCCCGGCACCCGATGATGCTGGCCGGCCAGGCCCTCACCGTGAGCCAGGTCAGCGGCGGGCGGCTCGACCTCGGCATCGGCCTCTCGCACCAGCTGGTGATCGAGGGCATGTGGGGGATGACCTGGGACAAGCCGGTCCGGCAGATGCGCGAGTACCTCGAGGCCCTCGTTCCGTTGCTCCGGGGCGAGGATCCGCACTTCGGCGGCGAGACGGTGACGGCCCGGGGAGCCGTGGGCGTGGCCGCCGACCCGCCGCCGGTGCTGGTGGCCGCCCTGGGCACCCAGATGCTGAAGGTCACCGGTCGCCTGGCCGACGGCACGGTCACCTGGATGACCGGCCCCAAGACGCTGGCCGACCACACCGTGCCCACGATCCGCGCCGCGGCCGAGGAGGCGGGCCGGCCCGAGCCCCGGATCGTGGCCGCCATGCCCATCTGCGTCACCGACGACGAAGCCGGCATGCGGGCCCGGGCGGCCGAGGAGCTGGTGATGTACGGGATGCTCCCGTCTTACCGGGCGATGCTCGACCGGGAGGGCCTCGAGGGACCGGGCGACCTGGCCATCGTGGGCACGGCCGACCAGGTGGCCGAAGGGGTGAGCGAGCTGGCCGACGCCGGCGTGACCACCTTCGCCGCGGCCGAGTTCGGCGACCACGACGACCTCGTCGCCACCCGGGAGCTGCTCAAGCAGCTCAACGGCTGACCGTGGGGGATGTCCGGGTCGAGCGGGACGGTCGCGTCGCGGTCCTCACCCTCGACCGGGCGGAGGAGCTGAACACGTTCACCGGGGCCATGGCCGCCGAGCTCGAGGCGGCGTACCGGGACTGCGACGAGGACGACGCCGTCCGGGCCGTGGTCCTCACCGGGGCCGGCCGGGCCTTCTGCGCCGGGGCCGACTTCTCCGCGGGCGCTGAGGTGTTCGCCGCGCCGGGTGACGGCGCCGACTTCCGATCCGACCCGTTCGCCTTCCACGCCTGGGACGTGCGCAAGCCGGTGATCGCCGCGGTCAACGGCCACGCGGTGGGGATCGGCCTGACCCTGGCCCTGCAGTGCGACCTCCGCTACGTGGCCGCCGACGCCAAGCTGGGCATCGTCCAGAACCGGCGCGGCATCAATCCCGACCTCCGATCGCACTGGACGCTGCCCCGACTCGTCGGCCACGGGCGGGCGACCGAGCTCCTGCTCACCGGGCGGATGTTCTCCGGCACCGAGGCCGCCGCGTGGGGCATGGCCTTGGAGGCCCTGCCGACGGCGGAGGCCGTCGTCGACCGGGCGCTCGAGGTGGCCCACGACGTCGCCGTCAACACCGCGCCACGGTCCGTGGCTGCGAGCAAGGCCATCCTCTGGCGCTCGCCGGCGCCGGACGCCGATGAGGTCGACCGCTGGGAACGGGCCGTGCACCTCGCCCTCATGGGCTCGCCCGACACCACCGAGGGCGTGCAGGCCTGGCTGGAGAAGCGGGACCCCGAGTGGCAGGGCGACCTGGCCGACGGCTGGCCCCGCGGCCTGGACGCCTGAACGGTCAGTCGGCGGCGGCGCGGATGGCGGTGGCGACGGCCTGCCACTGGTCGAAGGTCTGGTCCTGGCGCATCGAGGCCGTGGCGAAGTAGCAGACGATGCGGACGGGGTGCTCGACGCCCCGGTACCGGTCGAGCAGCGCCGGCGCGAGGCCGTCCCAGGTGCTGGTGACGGCGAAGGCGTCGAGCATCTCGTCGGTGATGACGGCGGCCATGGCGGCGAGGTCGCCGGCGCGCTGGTGCTCGTGCAGGCGCTCGGAGGTGCCCGCCCAGCCGTGGATCTCGAACACCTCGCGGTAGGTGCGGGTCGAGCCGTAGAAGGCGAGCTGGAACCGGGCCCGCTCCCGCCACCCGGCCTGCTCCTCGTCGGTGTCGCCCACGATCGTCAGGACCGGGCAGGCGAGGGTGACGTCGGCCACGGCCCGGTCCGAGCGCGCCAGGCCCGCGGCCACGTTGGGCACGATGACCTCGTCGAGGTAGCGGCGGGAGTGGAGCGGGTGGACGTGCAGGCCGTCGGCCACCTCGCCGACCGCCCGCAGCATCCACGGGCGGACGCCGGACAGGTAGATGGGCACCTCGGGGTGCTCGATGGGCCCGGGGCTCCAGGTCGCCGGAAGGAGGTCGAGGTCGTAGTGCTCGCCGTGGAAGTCGAGCGGGGCCTCGCCCTGGAAGGCCCGGAAGATGGCCCGGACGGCGAGGAGGTACTCCCGCAGCCACGGCCCCGGGCTCTCGTAGGGGACGACGCCGTAGCGGCGCTCGATGTGGGCCTTCACCTGCGTGCCCAGCCCCAGGACGAACCGGCCACCGGTGGCCTCGGCCAGCTCCCAGGCGAGCGAGGCGGTGATCATGGGGCTGCGGGGGAAGGCCACGGCGATGCCGGTGCCGAGGTCGAGCTCGGTGGTGGCGAGGGCGGCGGCGGTGGCCCCGAGATAGGCCGTCCGCCCGCTCTCGGTGAACCAGAGCCCGGAGAAGCCGGCCTCCTCCACGTCGGCGGCCACCCGCTGGCTCTCCCGCAGCGGCAGGCCCATGGCCATGGCGTCGAGCTTCAGCGGGAGGTTCCGTCGCATCCCCTCATCTTGGCCTCGTAACGTCGGGTCCATGAGCAGCTACGACGGCAAGGCCTCGCTGGTGTTCTCGTCCGGGGACTCGTTCGCCGAGTGCCACCTCGTCGCCACCGCCGAGGGCGACGGGTGGGCGGGTGAGGTCACCGACATCCTCTTCCGCACCCAGATGGTCCCCACCCCGCTCAACGCCAACGAGCACGTGCGGCTCGAGGACCTCGACGCCAAGCCCGTCGTGGCGGTCACCGTCGGCGAGCAGGAGGGCGACTCGGCCCAGGTCTCGGGCGAAGGCGACCCGTTCTCATGAGTGAGCACGACCTCGTCGTCCGGGGCGGGACCGTGGTCGACGGGACGGGTGCCGAGCGGCGAGGTGCGGACGTCGCTGTCGACGGAGGGACGATCACCGCCGTCGGCGACGTGGCCGGCGGAGGTCGGGAGGAGCTGGACGCCACCGGGCTGCTGGTGACGCCGGGCTGGGTCGACGTCCACACCCACTACGACGGCCAGGTCACGTGGGACCCGCTGCTGACCCCGTCGTCGTGGCAGGGCGTGACCACCGTGGTCATGGGCAACTGCGGCGTGGGCTTCGCCCCCTGCAAGCCCGATCGCCACGACTGGCTCATCGCCCTCATGGAGGGCGTGGAGGACATCCCCGGCACGGCGCTGGCCGAGGGGATCACGTGGGGCTGGGAGAGCTTCCCGGAGTATCTCGACGTCCTGGAGTCGACACCGCACGCGCTCGACGTGGCCGCCCAGGTGCCCCACGGCGCTCTGCGGGGCTACGTGATGGGGGACCGCGGCGCCGATCACACCGAGGCCCCCACCGAGGACGAGATCGCGGAGATGGCCCGGCTCACGGCGGAGGGCGTCCGGGCCGGCGCCTTGGGCTTCACCACCTCCCGCACGATCAACCACCGGTCGTCGGACGGCCGGCCCACGCCGAGCCTGACCGCGGGGCCCGAGGAGCTGCTGGGCATCGCCCGGGGCCTGGGGTCGACCGGGGCCGGCGTGCTCCAGCTCGTCGCCGATCTGGTCGACGTCGACGCCGAGTTCGCGCTCATCCGGTCGATGGCCGAGGTCAGCGGGCGGCCGTTGTCCATCACCACGCTCTCCGAGCCCCACCGGGGCGACTGGCGGGAGCTGCTCGACCACATCGAGGCCGCCCAGGCCGACGGGGTGCCGATCCGCGGCCAGGTCGCCTCGCGGCCGGTCGGCGTGCTGCTGGGACTCGAAGGGCGGATCCACCCGCTGGTGACCTCGCCCACCTACCAGTCCATCGCCGGCGCGCCCTTGGCCGAGCGGGTGGCCCGACTGCGGGATCCCGACGTGCGGGCCACCGTCGTCGGCGAGCTGACCAACGGCGGGCTGGTCTTCGGCTCGTACGACGGGATCTTCCCGCTGGGTGATCCGCCGGAGTACGACCCCGGGGCCGACCGCAGCATCGAGGCCATTGCGGGGCAGGAGGGGCGGGAGGCCATCGAGGTCGCCTACGACGTCCTGCTCGAGCGGGACGGGCGGGGGCTGCTCTACCTCCCCTTCGCCAACTACGCCGACAAGGACTTCGCCACCATCCGGGCCATGCTCCTGCACCCGCACACCGTCCCCGGCCTCGGCGACGCCGGCGCCCACTGCGGGATGATCTGCGACGGGTCCATGCCCACGTACCTCATCAGCCACTGGGGCCGCGACGTGCAGGACCCGCTGCCCCTGGAGTGGCTGGTGAGCCAGCAGACCCGGGAGACCGCCCGCCTCGTGGGGCTGGCCGACCGGGGCGTGGTCGCCCCCGGCTACCGGGCCGACCTCAACCTGATCGACGAGGCCGAGCTCGGCATCCTGGCGCCGGAGATGGTCCAGGACCTCCCCGCCGGCGGCAAGCGCTACATCCAGCGCGCCACCGGCTACCGGGCCACCCTGGTCGCCGGCGAGACCACCTTCCGCGACGGCGAGTCCACCGGTCGGCTCCCCGGCCGGCTCATCCGCGGCGCCCAGCCCGCCCCCACCTAGCCGAAATTGCTCCGATTTGTCACGCTCGGCGTGACAAACAAGCGCAATTTCGGATCAGGAGGGGTCAGGCTTCGTCGCGGAGGTCTCGCTTGAGGACCTTGCCGCTGGCGTTTCTCGGCAGGCGGTCGGTGCGGACCTTCACGATCGTGGGGACCTTGAAGGCCGCGAGATGGCGGCGGAGGTGGGCCAGGAGGGCGTCGACGTCGAGGTCGACGCCGGCGGACGGGACCACGGCGAGCGCCACCTCCTCGCCCAGGCGGTCGTGGGGCACGCCGTACACGGCGGCTTCGGCGACCCCGGGGAACTCGTACACGGCGCCCTCGACCTCGGCGCAGTAGATGTTCTCGCCCGCCCGTAGGACCATGTCCTTGGCCCGGTCCTCGACGTAGATGAAGCCCTCGTCGTCGAGCCGGCCGAGGTCGCCGGAGCGCAGCCAGCCGTCGGCGTCGATGACCTCGGCGGTGTCCTCGGGCTTGTTCCAGTAGCCCCGGATCAGGTTCGGGCCCCGGAAGCAGATCTCGCCCACCTCGCCGGTGGGGACGGGGTTGCCCTCGTCGTCGACGACCCGGACCTCCATCACGGGTACGGCCCGGCCCGAGCTGGTGGGCTTGCGCATGTAGTCGGCCCCGCTGTTGCCGGGGCCGTAGGCGTTGGTCTCGGTCATGCCGTAGCCGATCTGGGGGCGGCCCTTGGCGAAGCCCTTGTCGACCCGGCGCACGAGCTCAGCGGGTGCCGGGGCCCCGCCGCCGCCGACGGACACGAGGCTGGAGGTGTCCCGCTTCTCGAAGTCGGGTGATTCCAGCAGGTCCCAGGACATCGTGGGCACGCCGACGAAGGCGGTGACCCGCTCCCGCTCGATGAGCTCGAGCGCCCGCTCGGGGTCCCAGCGGTACATCATCACCAGCTTCGCCCCCGAGGCCGTCGAGCCGAGCATGACCGGGATGAGCCCGGTGGCGTGGAACAGCGGGACGACGAGGATGTAGGAGGTGCGGTCCCGCGGTCCGTCGGGCGCCTCCCGCTCGGGCTCCATCAGGACGCTGACCGCGGACCGGCAGCCGAACGCCAAGCAGCCCGGACAGCACCGCCCGGTGGGTCGACACGGCCCCCTTCGGGTGGCCCGTCGTCCCGGAGGTGTAGAGGATGGTGGCGTCGTCGTCGAGGTCGATGGCCACCTCGGGCATCGAGGCCTCCGGGACGAGCACCACCTCGAGGCGATCGACACCATCGACCGACCCGGGCAGGCGGACGCCGATGATCTGCAGGCCGAGGTCATCGCGGATGGGCTCCAGTCGCTCCACCCGCTCCCGGTCGGCGAAGACCACCTTGGCGCCGCTGTCCTCGAGGCCGTACTCCAGCTCGTCGGTGGTCCACCAGGCGTTCATGGCCACGGCCACGCCCCCGACCGAGAGGATCGCCTGGAAGGCGACGATCCACTCGGGGTAGTTGCGCATGGCAATGGCGACCCGGTCGCCCGGGGCCACGCCGTAGCGCTCGACCAGCAGCGCCCCCATCGCCCCCGCCTGCCCCCAGACGTCGGCGAAGGTGAGCCGCTCGTCCTCGTAGACGAGGAAGTCCTGGTCGCCGTAGCCGCTGGCCAGCTCGAAGAGGAAGCGAAGCGACGGCGGGGTGCTCTTGAAGACCTTGTAGGTGCGGCCGTCGACCTCGCCGTCGACCAGCTCGAAGCGACCGCCGGGTCCGGTGACCTGGGCCACGGCGTCGTCCCAGGACAGGGGAGCATCAGGCATCGCTGCGCATGGTAGGGATGGCGGCCATGAGCGACCTCAACGTGGTGGTCGACGACCACGTCGCCACCGTGACGCTCGACCGGCCGCCGGTGAACGCCATCACCCGCTCGACGATGGTCGAGCTCCGGGACACGTTCCGGGCCCTCGGCGACGACCCGCAGGTGCGGGCGGCGATCTTCACCGGAGCCGGCGAGAAGGCGTTCATGGCCGGGGTCGACCTCAAGACCTTCGACACCGACGACACCGAGCCCGATCCCGACGACCCGGGCCGCCTCCCGAGGGAGGCCCTCGAGGCGGTGTACGACTGCACCGTTCCCGTCATCGCCGCCGTCAACGGCCCGGCGCTGGGCGCCGGACTCGCCTACGCCGCCGTCTGCGACCTGATCGTCGCCGCCGACCACGCCACCTTCGGCACCACCGAGATCAACGTCGGCCTCCTCGGGGCGAGCGCGCACCTGAACCTGCTGCTCGGCCGGCCCATGGTGCGCGAGCTCTTCCTCACCGGCGTGCCCGCGCCCGCCAACGAGCTGCTCCGGCTGGGGGCGGTGAACCGGGTCGTGCCCGCGGCCGACCTGATGCCGACGGCTCTCGACCTGGCCGCGTCACTGGCGGCCAAGAGCCCGCTGGCGCTCCGGCTGGCCAAGGCGGCGCTCAACGAGACCGAGTTCCTCCCCCTCAAGGAGGCCTACCGCACCGAGCAGACCTACACCCGCCGCCTGCTCGAGCACCCCGACTCCCAGGAGGCCCGCCGCGCCTTCGCCGAGAAGCGCCCCCCCGTCTGGACCTTCGACCAGGACTGAGGACGCAACCACGCACGTAGAGGAGTGCGGTGCTCGGGGCCGCGGGTCGCGGCGGCTCAGCCGCGGATCTCACGAACCGTGGTCAGCCCGCAGACCTCGAGGCAATAACTGGCGGAATCCGCAGGCTATTGCCTCGAGGTCAGGGGAAAGCCGAGTTGCTGGTGCGGGTTCGTCACGCTGCGTGGCGATCCGGTGCCGGCGGCTGGAGACGGGCGCCACACCCCCTGCGTGCCTCGGTAGGCGTCGCCAGTTCCCACGAAACTGGAACGTGTTCTAGTGTCGGCGGCGATGAGTGAGAGCGACGTCCTGCGTGCGCCGCTCGTCGTCGAGTACCCGTTCACCCGCACGGTGGGGCCGGTGCAGTCGGCCTTCCTCACCGGGCTGCGGGAAGGGGTCTTCGTCGGCGTGCGGATGGCGGACGGCGGGGTGATGTGCCCGCCCGTGGAGTACGACCCCCAGACCTCCGAGCCCCTCACGGAGCTGGTCCAGGTGGGCGACGCGGGCGAAGTGACCACGTGGGCCTGGGTCAACCAGCCCCGCACCGGCCAGCCGCTGGACGAGCCGTTCGCTTGGGCCCTGATCCGCCTCGACGGGGCCGACACGGCCATGCTGCACGCCGTCGACGCCGGCTCGATCGACGCCATGGCCACGGGCATGCGGGTGAAGGTCCGGTGGGCCGACGAGCGTGAGGGCCACATCACCGACATCGCCTGCTTCGAGCCGGAGGCCTAGATGTCAGACGTCGAAGTGAGCCCGTTCCCCGACGGCCTCTGGTCCCAGCCCGCGGTCGACCCCTCCGGCATCGCCGCCCTGGACGGGGTCGAGCCGGTGCGGTCCATCCGCACCCCCGCCCGGCTGGACTACACGTACACCGCGGGCATCAGCCAGACCCGCTTCCTGCGGGGGATGGCCGAGGGCAAGCTCCTCGGCGAGCGCTGCCCGAAGTGCGAGAAGGTCTACGTGCCCTCCCGGGGCGCGTGCCCCACCGATGGCGTCCCCACCGAGGAGGTCGTCGAGCTGCCGTCCGTCGGGACCGTCGTCAGCTTCTGCGTCGTGAACGTGGAGTTCACCGGACGGGGCATCGACATCCCGTACGCCTCGGCCCTCGTCCTCCCCGACGGCGCCGACCTCGCCGTGTTCGGCCTGATCCAGGAGATCCCCCACGACCAGGTCCGGATGGGCCTGCGGGTCGAGGCGAAGTGGAAGGACCCCGCCGACTGGGAGACCTCGTTCGAGAACATCGAGTGGTGGCGCCCGAACGGCGAGGCCGACGCCGACTACGAGACCTACAAGGAGCACGTCTGACATGAGGGACGTGGCCGTCGTCGGCACCGCGCAGTCGGTGCACGCCCCGCGCATCGACGACCGCAACGAGGTCGAGATGCTCATGCCGGTCCTGCAGGAGCTGAAGGACGGCCTGGGCATCACGCAGGCCGACCTCGACTTCACCTGCTCCGGCAGCACCGACTACCTGGCCGGCCAGGGCTTCAGCTTCGTCGGGACGCTCGACGGCGTCGGGCCCTACCCGCCGATCAGCGAGTCCCACGTCGAACAGGACGGGGCCTGGGCGCTCTACGAGGCCTGGGTGAAGATCCAGAGCGGGGCGGCCGACACCGCCCTCGTCTACAGCTACGGCAAGTCCTCGCCCGGTGACCTGCCTCGGGTGCTCAGCCGCCAGCTCGACCCCTACTACTACGGCCCGCTCTGGCCCGACTCGATCAGCCTGGCCGCCCTCCAGACCCGGGCGCTGCTGGACTCGGGCAAGGCGAGCGAGCGGGACCTGGCCGAAGTGGCCAGCCGGTCCCGGGCCGCGGCGAAGGACAACCCGTTCGCCACCCTGAAGGGCGACCACTCGGTGGACGAGATCCTGGCCGAGGACTTCCTCGTCGCCCCGCTCCGCAAGCACGACTGCCCGCCACTGAGCGACGGGGCCGTCGCCGTGGTGCTGGCAGCCGACGACCGGGCCCGGGAGCTGAGCGAGGCCCCGGCCTGGATCCGGGGCATCGACCACCGCATCGACGTGCACGCCCTCGGCCAGCGGGACCTCACCGTCTCGCCGTCGACCCGCATCGCGGCCGAGGCCGCCGGGGTGGCCGACGGACCGGTCGACGTGGCCGAGCTGCACGCGCCGTTCACGGCCCAGGAGCTGATCCTGCGGGACGCGCTCGGGCTCGGTGACGACGTCGACGTCAACCCCTCGGGCGGGGCGCTGGCCGCCAACACGCTGATGGCCGCCGGCCTGGTCCGCATCGCCGAGGCCGCGAACCGGATCTCCGCCGGCACCGCCGGCCGGGCCGTGGCCCACGCCACCTCCGGCCAGTGCCTCCAGCACAACCTCGTCTGCGTCCTGGAAGGAAAAGTGAACTGACATGGGTGCCGAGCGCGTAGCCGTCGTCGGGTGCGGCCAGACCCGCCACCAGGCGACCCGGGGCGACGTCTCGATCGCCGGCCTCGTCCGCGAGGCGGCCATGCGGGCGCTGGAGGACGCGGGGATGACCTGGGGCGACATCGACGCCGTGGTCGTCGGCAAGGCCCCGGACTTCTTCGAGGGCCTGATGATGCCGGAGCTCTACCTGGCCGAGGCCCTGGGGGCCATCGGGAAGCCGATCCTGCGGGTCCACACCGCCGGCTCGGTCGGCGGCTCGACCGCCATCGTGGCCAGCAGCCTCGTCTCCTCCGGCGTGCACCAGCGGGTCCTCACCGTCGCCTTCGAGAAGCAGTCCGAGTCCGAGGCCATGTGGGCGCTCTCGCTGCCGATCCCCTTCTCGCAGAAGCTGGTCGCGGGCGCCGGGGGCTTCTTCGCTCCGCACATCCGGGCCTACATGCGGCGGTCGGGCGCGCCGGACGACACCGGGATCCTCGTGGCCCTGAAGGACCGGCTCAACGCCTGCAAGAACCCCTTCGCCCACCTCCACCAGCCCCACATCACCTACGAGTCGATCCGGGACTCGATGATGCTCTGGGACCCGATCCGCTACGACGAGACCTGCCCGTCCTCCGATGGCGCCTTCGCCATGGTGCTGGCCGACGAAGCCACCGGCGACGCCAGCCCGAATCCGGCGTGGATCCACGGCACCTCGCTGCGCAGCGAGGCGACCATGGCCGCCGGTCGGGACCACGTCGACCCGTGGGCGGGCCGGGACTGCGCCGCCGACGTCTACCAGCAGGCCGGCATCACCAACCCCCGCGACGAGATCGACGTGGCCGAGGTCTACGTGCCCTTCTCCTGGTACGAGCCGATGTGGCTGGAGAACCTGGGCTTCGCCGACAGGGGCGAGGGCTGGAAGGTGACCGAGTCGGGGGCGACGGCCATGGACGGCGACATCCCCTGGAACTGCTCGGGCGGGGTGCTGTCGACCAACCCGATCGGGGCCTCGGGCATGATCCGCTTCGGGGAGGCGGCCATGCAGGTGCGGGGCATGTGCGGGGACCACCAGGTCGACGGCGCTCGTCGGGCCCTCGGCCATGCCTACGGTGGGGGCGCCCAGTTCTTCGCGATGTGGATCGTGGGGAGCGACAAGCCCTGACATCGGGAGGAGCAGGCCGACGATGAGCACACCTGCCGGCTGGTACCCGGACCCCACCGGCCGCCACGACCACCGCTGGTTCAACGGCGACGACTGGACCGACCAGGTCGCCGACGGCCAGGCCGTGGGCACCGACCCGGTCCACGGCGGCGGCCCCCCCGCACAGACCCCGGCCACGGCCGCCGAGCAGACGGTCTCCGTGCCCACCGGCGGACCGCCGCCCGGGGCGCCGGGTACCGCCGAGCCGGTCGGTGCCGTCGGTGCCGGCGGTGCCGCCCCTGCTAGCGCCTATGTCCCGCCCGGCTCGGAGGTCAAGGGCGGCAAGGGCAAGACCGTGCTGATCATCGCCGTCGTGGTCGTGCTCGTCGCCGTCGGCATCGGCGTCGCCCTCAGCCTGGCCGGAGGCGACGACGACGGTGACGACGACGCCAGCGGCTCGGATGCGTCCGACGAGCCGGCCGACGAGCCCGAGGACGACCCGTCGGCTTCGGACCTCTTCGACGACATGGCAGGCGACGACGGCTCCGGTGGGCCGGCCGAGCCTGCGGAGGAGCCAGTCGAGGACGCGCCCGAGGGCGAGTACCCGCCCGAGGAGATCGAGACGTTCGTCGGCGACTGCGTCGGCGCGGGCAGCGGCGAGTCGTTCTGCCGCTGCGTGATCGACGTCCTCCAACAGAACGTCTCCTACGAGCGCTACCAGGAGATCGACAACGAGGCGCGGACCAACCCCGACGCCCCGGTGCCCCAGGAACTGACCGACGCCGTCAACGAGTGCACGTGATGAGCGCACCCCGAGCAGAGATCGAGGCCGCGGTCGACCGCTACCTCCAGATCCGGTCTGACGCCGAAGAGGGTCGCTCGGGGTGGGACGCGCTGGACGAGATGTTCACCGACGACGCCACCTTCATCGACCCTGCCTGGGGTCGGGTCACCGGCATCGACAACCTGCGCCACTTCTGGCGCGAGAGCATGGCCGGCCTCGACGACTGGCGGTTCCCGAACGACTGGGCCGCCATCGACGGGGACCAGGTGGTCCTCCGGTGGTGGAACCGCCTGCCGGGACAGCGCGACGACGGCTCGTACTACGAGGTCCCGGGGGTCTCGACGCTGACCTACGCCGGTGACGGCAAGTTCTCCTACGAGGAGGACCTCATCAACATGGTCCACCTCATGGAGATCATCGCCGAGAGCGGCTACGAGTTCCCCGCCGACGGGAACCCGCCGCCCCGGAACCCGCCCCGCTGACGTGACCATCGATGCCGGGGTGCTGCCGCCACCCCGGGACGAGCGGACGGTCGCCGTAACCGCGGACCGGGTGCTCGGGATCGCCGAGTTCGGTCCGGTCGACGGGCGGGTCGTGTTCTGGCTCCACGGCACCCCCGGAGCGCGCCGCCAGGTGCCGCCCGCGGCGCGACGGGCGGCCGACGAGCTCGGCGTGCGCGTCATCGGGGTCGAGCGACCCGGCACCGGGCGGTCGACCGGCCACCTCTACCCCGACATCCGGGCCTTCGCGGACGACCTCGCCGTCGTGGCCGACACGGTCGGGGCGGAGCGCTTCGGCGTGATCGGGCTCTCGGGTGGGGGGCCGTACGTGCTGGCCGCGGCGCACGAGCTGCCGGAGCGGGTCGTCGGTGCGGTGGTGCTCGGCGGGGTGGCGCCGTCGGTCGGGGTGGACGCCTGCGCCGGCGGTCCGGTCGACCTCACCCGTCGCCTCCGTCCGCTGATCGCGCTGAGCCGTTGGCCCCTGGGCCTGACCCTGACCGGGCTCTTTCGGGTCCTGAAGCCGGTGGGCCCGCAGACCATCGCCCTCTACTCACGGGTATCTCCGCCCGGCGACCGCGTCGCGTTCGCCGAACCGGGGATGCGGGAGATGTTCCTCGACGACCTCGACAACGCCGCGGCCCACGGGGGCGTCCACGCGGTGATGACCGACCTGGCCCTCTTCGGTCGGTACTGGGGCTTCTCGGTGGCGGACATCCGCGTGCCCGTGCGGTTCTGGCACGGCGACGCCGACCACATCGTCCCCCTGGCCCACGCCGAGCGCCTGGTGGAGCTGGTCCCCGACGCCGAGCTGCACGTCCGTCACGGGGAGAGCCACCTGGGCACGCTGGTGGTCGGTGACGAAGCGCTCCGTACGGTGGTCGATCTCTGGAGGTGACCTCGACATGAGTGATCCCGCACTGCCGTGGTACCGGCGGACGGGCCTGGTGGCCACCGTCGCCGTGATCGTGCTCGTGGTGGCGATCGGCGTCGGCCTCGCCCTCAGCGCGTCGGAAGACGACGGCGAGGGCGATGTCGCCACCGTCGACTCGACCGCACCCGCCACCGTCCCGTCGACGGTGCCCGCCACCCTGCCACCGACGACCACGCCGCCGACCACCCTCCCGGCCGAGGACCGCTGCGGCGAGGGCGACCAAGAGGCCTGCGACGAGCTCGACGACGACCAGCTGCAGGAGATGTGTGACGACGGCAACGTCGACGCCTGCCAGGTCCTGCTCGCCCGCCAGGGCGACGGCGACGCCGGCAACGACGGGGACGTCTACGGGAATGGCAACGGGAACAACGGCAACGGCAACGCCAACGGGCACGACAAGCCGGACGACGAGGAGGACGACGAGGAGGACGACTGACCGAACGGGGTAGGGAGGGACCCCATGCGCTGGAACCGACGCCGCCGTAGCGAGAACATCGAGGACCGGCGCGGCAGTTCGGGCGGGGGTCTCGGCGGCCTCGGCGGCCTCCCCATCGGCGGCAAAGGCGGCGGGGTCGTCGGCCTCGTCGTGTTGGTGGCCATCGCCTTCCTCGGCCGGGGGTGCCTGACCGGGGGCGGCGGTGACTCGGCGTCGGGTGGCTTCGACGTCGAGGACATCACCGACATCCTCGGGCAGTTCTCGACGGCCAGCGGGGCGTCGTCGGGTGAGGACCCGCTCGACCGAGCCGACGACCCCGACGCCGACACAGTCGACTTCATGTCCTTCGTCCTCGACGACGTCCAGGGGTTCTGGGACGGCCACTTCGCCGAAGCCGGCCGCGACTACCCGGAGGCGGAGCTGGTCCTCTTCCGCGACGGCGTGCAGTCGGGCTGCGGCTTCGCCTCGTCCGCCACCGGGCCCTTCTACTGCCCGCTGGACTCCAAGGCCTACCTCGACGTCGCCTTCTTCCGGGAGCTGACCGACCGCTTCGGCGCGCCGGGCGACTTCGCCCAGGCCTACGTGCTGGCCCACGAGCTCGGCCACCACGTCCAGAACGTCCTCGGGATCAACGAGGAGGTCCGGCGGCTGCAGGAGCAGGATCCGGACCAGGCCAACGCCCTGTCGGTGCGCCTCGAGCTGCAGGCCGACTGCCTGGCCGGCGTGTGGGCCCACGCCGCGTTCGAGCGGGACCTGCTCAGCGACGGCGACCTCGCGGAGGGCCTCGGCGCCGCCGAAGCCGTCGGCGACGACCGCATCCAGGAGCAGGCCGGCGGCCGGGTCAGCCCCGAGAACTTCACCCACGGCACCAGCGACCAGCGCCGTCACTGGTTCCGCGTCGGCTACGACACGGGCGACGTCGACCAGTGCGACACCTTCAGCGTCGACGAGGGCGATCTGTAGAGCCGAGCCGATAGGCGAGGCGACCAGGCAAGCACAGCGGTCATCGCCAAGCGCAGCTTGGCGAGCTCCCGGTTCAAGCGCACCAGGCCTCAGCCTTTCCGCACACGTCCCTAGAGGTCGGGCAGGCCCATGGCGAGGTTGGGGGCTTCGAGGCCGCCGTCGACCTCGATGACCTTCCCGGTGACCCACCCGCCGGCGGGGCTGGCCAGCCACAGGGCGGCGGCGGCGATGTCGACGGGGTCGCCGAGCCGGCGCAGGGGCGTGCGCCGGACCATCTCGTCGTGGATCTCCTCGCTGTCCAGCACGACCTGGAGGGCCGAGGTGGCGACCGAGCCGACCGCGATGCCGTTGACCCGGACCCGCGGGGCGAGGTCGGACGCGAGCAGCCGGGTGAGGTGGGTCAGCGCGCCCTTCGCGGTGCCGTAGGCCGCAAAGCCCCTGTCAGTCATGCGCCCGATGGCCGACGAGATGTTGACCACGCTCGCCCCCTCCCGCTCGAGCAGGTGGGGGACGGCGAGCTGGGTCAGCCGGAACGCGGTGGTGACGTTGAAGTGGAAGGCCTTCTCGAAGGCCCGCACGCTGGTGTCCAGGAAGGCCTGGGGCATGGAGCCGCCGGCGTTGTTGACCACCACGTCGATGCCGCCGAAGGCCTCCACCGCCTGGTCCACGAGGCCGTCGAGGTTGTCGAGGTCGGAGACGTCGCACGGCACGACCAGCGCCTCGCCGCCGGAGGCCCGGACGTCCGCCGCGACCTCCTCGAGTTGGCTCTCGGTGCGGGCCGCGAGGACCAGATCGGCGCCCACTTCGGCGTAGGTGCGGGCGATGGCGGCACCGATGCCGCGCCCGGCACCGGTGACGACGGCGACCTTGCCGTCCATTCGAAAGCGGTCGAGCATCATCTGGACACTGTTCCATGCCGATAGGACCGTCGTGACAATGGCGGGTGGTGCCGAGGAGTACGAGAAGATGGCCCTCGCGTCCATCCGTCGCGCCTCCGACGGCGGTGGCGACCCGAAGTATCACCACACCCGGGCGCAGATCTTCGCCACCCTCGCCCTGGCCGCGGCGACCGAGGCCGGCGCCCGGCTACCGGCGACCGCCGACCAGGGGTGAGGCGCGCTGCCGGCCTGATCGTGCTCGCCATCCTGGCGGGAGGGGTCGCGGTCGGCGCAGCGATGTCGCCGTCGACCGAGCACGTCCTCCTCGTGGGCGACTCGATCATGCGCCAGACGGGGCCGGCCGTGGCCCAGCAGCTCGGTGACGGGTTCACCGTGCACAACGAGGGCGTGAACGGCTCCGGGCTGCTGACGCCTGAGGTCTTCGACTGGACCGACCAGCTGGAACAGGACCTGGCCCGCACCGACCCGGACGTCGTGGTGTTCCTCTTCATCGGCAACTACACCGACGACCCGGCCCAGTTCTGGTCCACCCCCGAGGGTGAGCAGATCCGCTCCGTCGACTCGGCCGCCTTCGCCGCGGAGTGGGGCCGCAAGGCCGACCAGGCCATGGCCATGATCGAGGACGCCGGCGCCGACGTGGTCCTCGTCCTGCCCCCGCCGATGCCCGACCGGGAGAAGCAGACGGTGGCCGACCGCCTCCGGACGGAGTACCAGCGGGTGGCCGCCGAGTGGCCCTTCGTCCGTCTGGTCGACGCCGCCGCCGCCGTGGGCGGCCCGAACGGGCAGTGGGTCGAGGCCCTTCCCGGGCGCATCGGCCGGCCCCGCCCGGTGCGCATCCCGGACGGCGTGCACCTCACCGAGTTCGGCGAACAACTCCTCGCCCGCCACCTCGTCCGCGCCATCGACAACTGACCGATTGGGTCAGGCGGGGTAGACGTCGATCTCGGTGGCCTTGACGGTGAGCCAGACGGTGTCGCCGGCGGTGAGGCCGAGGTCGGCGACCGCACCGGGGGTGATCTCGGCGACCAGGGGGAGCGGACCGCCGAGGGCGACCCGCACCCGGTTGCCCACGGCCTCGAGGTCGTCGACCGGCGCCGCCCAGGTGTTGCGGGGGCTGCCATCGGGCCGGCTCCGGTAGAGGGCCACGGCGTGCGGCGCCACCGTGACCAGCACCGGCCCGTCGGTACTCGTGGCCGTGATCAGCTCGCGCTCGCCGGGGAGGGTGACCGTCGTCCCCGCGGATCGCCCCTCGAGCAGGTTGAGCCCGACGAGGCGGGCGACGAAGGCCGAGCGCGGCCGGCGGGTGATGGCCGCCGGGGTGTCGATCTGCGTGATCCGTCCGGCCTCCAGGACGACGAGCCGGTCGGCCAGGGCGAAGGCGTCGACCGGGTCGTGGGAGACGAGGACGATGGCCCGGTCCGGTCGCCGCTCCTCGGTCCGCAGCAGGCGGCGCACCAGGGTGCGACCGTCCTGGTCGAGGGCGGCCAGGGGCTCGTCGAGCAGGAGGACGTCGGGGTCCCGCGCCAGCGTCCGGGCGATCGCCGCCCGCTGCGCCTGCCCGCCCGACACCTGCCGCGGGCGGGCGCGGGCCAGATCGCCCACCCCGACCTGGTCGAGCCGGCGCATGGCCGTCTCGCGGGCCGAGGGCTTCGAGTGGCCGTCCCGGCGCAGGCCGAAGGCGACGTTGTCCCGGAGGTCGAGGTGCGGGAACAGTGTCGGCTTCTGGTGCACCACGCCACTGGGCCGGTCCTCGGGCACCACGAAGACGGCGGCCGCGGGATCGTCGACGACGACGCCCCCCAGCTCGAGGCGGCCTTCGTCGAGCGGGGTGAGCCCGGACAGGACCCGCAGCAGGGTGGACTTGCCCGCCCCGTTCTCCCCGACGACGCCGACGAGCTCGCCCGGTCCGACGTCGAGGGCCAGCTGGGCCGTGAACCCACCCCGGCTCACGCGGCCCTCGAGGGCGATCACGAGCCACCGCCGAGGACGCGGTCCCGGAGCAGCAGCAACACGAGGAGCGAGACGACGAGCAGGACCACCGAGAGGGCGAGGGCCGCCTCCCGGTCGGTCTGGAGGGCGACGTACACCGCGAGGGGCAACGTCCGGGTGCGCCCCTGCACGTTGCCCGCAAAGGTGATGGTCGCGCCGAACTCGCCCAGGGCTCGGGCGAAGGCCAGCGCCGCGCCGGCGGCCAGCTGGGGGCCGATGAGCGGCACGGTCACCCGCCAGAACGTGACGAGACGGCTGGCGCCCAGGGTGTGGGCGGCCTCCTCGTAGCCGGGGTCCAGCGAGCGCAGCCCGGACTCCACGGTGATGACGAGGAACGGGAGGGCGACGAAGGTCACGGCCACGATGGCGCCGGCCATCGTGAAGGGCAGCGTGACACCGAACCACTCGTCCAGGTACTGGCCGACGAGGCCCCGACGGCCGAGGGCGAACAGGAGGGCGACCCCGCCGACCACGGGGGGCAGGACCATCGGCAGGAGGACGAGGGCCCGCACGACGGATCGACCGGGGAAGGTGGTCCGGGCCAGTAGCCAGGCCAGCGGCACACCCAGGAGGGTCGAGAGCACCGTCGCGCTGATGGCGACGGTCAACGAGAGGCGGAGGGCGGTCGTGGCCTCGGGCTGGGAGAGGAGCGACCCCAGGTCGCTCCACGGCGTGCGCTGCAGCAGCGCGATCAGCGGGAGAGCGAGGAAGACGGCGGCGACGATGCCGAGGGCGGAGAGGAGGGGGGCCGCCCCCTGGCGGCGGCGACTCACCCGGAGCGGGAGGCGGTCACGGCTCCGGGACCTCGACGACGACGTTCGTCGCCTTCACCGACGCCACCGCGACCACGCCGGGCTCGAGGCCGAGCTCGTCGGCGGCCTCTCGGCTCATCAGGGAGACGAGCCGGAACGGGCCGGCCTGCAGGTCGACCTGCGCCATGACCCCGTCTTTCTGGACCCGGGTGACCAAGCCGGTCAGCCGGTTGCGGGCCGAGGCCCCGGCGATGACGCCCGGCTCCGGGGCGTCGGCCAGCTCCGTGGCCAGTCGGGCGAGATCGGCCCCGTCGACCATCCGGTGGCCGCCTTCGGTCCGCGTGGTCGCCAACCGCTCGTCGTCGGCCCAGCGCCGCACGGTGTCCACGCTCACCCCGAGGAGCGTCGCGGCTTCACCCATCCGGAATGCTCGCATGTGCAAGCTTTGTACCAGAGAACCCTGGAACCGGGGTGGTTTGACCGCTCCACCGCCGCGACGCGCTAGACGTGAGGGCCGTGATCCTCGCCCAGTCCCTGACCGACGCGTGCGGAGAGGACCCCGGGGTCGCCTGTCGCAACGTCTACGAGTGGACCAGCAACGAGGCCCTCGCCGACGGGGCCGAGTGGCTGATCAACAGGCCCCTGAAGATCGCCCTGATCCTGCTCGCGGCGTGGATCTGCACTCTCATCGCCCGGCGCCTCATCCGCCGATCGGCCCGCAGGCTGGTCAGCTCCACCCGCGAGGGGCGACTGGGCAAGGTCGGTCAGACCGCCGTCGTCGGGGCAGCCATCCCCGACCCGGTGCGGGCCCACGCCCGGGCCGAGGCGGTGCAGAACGTCCTGGGCAGCGTGGTCAGCACGATCATCTGGGTCATCGCCATCCTCGTCGCCCTCGGCGAGCTGAACATCAACCTCGGGCCGCTGATCGCCGGCGCCGGGGTGGCCGGTGTCGCCCTCGGCTTCGGCGCCCAGACACTCGTCCGCGACTTCCTCTCCGGGTTCTTCATCGTGGTCGAGGACCAGTTCGGCGTGGGCGACGTGGTCGACCTGCAGGACGTGGCCGGCACCGTCGAGGAGGTGTCCCTGCGCTCCTCGAAGATCCGTGACGTCGGCGGCGTGCTGTGGACCGTGTCCAACGGTGAGATCGTCAAGGCGGGCAACGCCACGAAGGGCTGGTCCCGGTCCAAGGTCGACGTGGCCGTGGCCTACGGCAGTGATCTGCGTCACGCCATGGAAGTGGTCGAACGGGTGGCGGCCGAGATGCGGGAGGACGAGGAGTGGGCCATCGACTTCCTCGAACCGCCGGAGATGTGGGGGGTCGAGCAGCTGGCGGTCGACGGCGTGACCATCCGCCTCGTCGTGAAGACCCGGCCCGGGCGCCAGTACGTGGTCACCCGTGAGCTCCAGCTCCGCATCAAGGAGAAGTTCGAGGCCGAGGGCATCGAGATCCCGTTCCCGCAGCGCACGCTGTGGGTGCGCCGCCCCGAGGACGCCGCGGCCCTCGCCGACGAAGAGGTTCCCGGGCCGGCGAGCTGAACGAACCATCGCTCGGCGGCGGGCGTCTCCCCGGGTGTGCGCAGCGGTCGGGTGGCGGTGTTCGCCTTGGTCATCGGGCTCGTCGGTGGCTACCAGGTCGGCGGGGCGGAGCCGGGCCAGACCCCGCCAGCACCCGTCGCGGCTTCACCGACCCGCCCCACCGTCGAGGCGCCGACGCGGGTCCTGCTCGTGGGCGACTCGATCCTGCGGCAGACCGGACCGGCCCTGGCCCGGCGCCTCGGCCGGGGGTTCACCGTCCGCAACGTGGCCGTGAACGGCTCGGGGCTGCTCACGCCGGCCCTCTTCGACTGGCCCGGCCGGCTGGCCCGCGAGCTGTCGGCGCCGGTCGACGTGGTGGTGTTCTCCTTCATCGGGAACTACACCGACGAACCCGACCGCCTGTGGGTCTCGGCCTCGGGCCAGCCCGTGACCTCGATCGAGTCGGCGGCCTTCGCCCGGAAGTGGGGCCGCCAGACCGAGGCGGCAATGGCGGCGATCGGCGCCGTCGGGGCCGAGGCCGTCCTCGTGCTGCCGCCGCCCATGCCGGCGAAGAGCCTGCAGCGGGTCGTCGACGCGCTTCGTCGCGAGTACGCGCGGGTCGCCCGCGGCCGGCCTTTCATCCACCTCGCCGACGCGGCCGACCGGCTCGCCGGGCCCGGAACCCGATCCGTCGACGGTGTCCACCTCTCCGACCTCGGCGAGCGCATCCTCGCCGCCGAGATCGCCGCCACCCTGGGGGCCTGAGGTCAGGTGGGGGCGAGGGTGACCTCGACGGCGAAGGAGTCGTCTTCCTCGGTGGTGAGGCTGGCCGCCTTGCCGGCGTCGGCCACGTCGTCGGCGGCCAGGGCCAGGGCGGCGAGCCGCTCGGGGGTGTCCCGCACCAGCACGGAGGCCACGTCGGCCCGCAGGCTGGCGCCGGCCTCGGTCTTGGCCTTGCGGATCTCGGTCAGCACGGCGCTGGCCACGTCGATGACGACCGGGTCACCGCCACCGGCGTCCATCACGACGTCGGTGGGGTCGGGCCAGGCCGACCGGTGGACCGAGCCCTCGTGCCACCACGACCACGCCTCCTCGGTGGCGTAGGGCAGGACCGGGGCCAGCAGGCGCAGCAGCACCGACAGCGCCTCTTCCAGCGCGGCCCGGGCCGACGCCGAGGCGGCGTCGCCCTGGTTGCCGTAGGCCCGGCCCTTCACCAGCTCGACGTGGTCGTCGCAGAACCACCAGAAGAAGGCCTCGGTCCGCTCCAGCGCCCGGGCGTAGTCGTAGCCCTCGAACGCGGAGGTGGCCTGGTCGACCAGCGTGGCCAGTCGGGCGAGCATCGCCTGGTCGACGGGGTGGTCGACGACGGCGTCCTCGGGTGGCGGACCGTCGCCGAGGTTGAGGACGAAGCGGCTGACGTTCAGGATCTTGATGGCCAGTCGCCGGCCGACCTTCATCTGGCCCTCGTCGAAGGCCGTGTCGGTGCCGGGTCGCCCCTCGGCCGACCAGTAGCGGGCGGCGTCGGAGCCGAACTGCTCGAGTAGGGCCATCGGGGTGACCACGTTGCCCTTGGACTTGGACATCTTCTTCCGGTCGGGATCGAGGATCCACCCGGAGATGGCGGCGTGGCGCCAGGGCGCGGTGTCCTCCTCGAAGTGGGCTCGCACCACCGTCGAGAACAGCCAGGTGCGGATGATGTCGTGGCCCTGCGGGCGCAGGTCCATGGGGAAGACCCGTTGCCAGAGGTCGTCATCGTCCACCCAACCGCCGGCGATCTGCGGGGTGAGCGACGACGTCGCCCAGGTGTCCATGATGTCGGTCTCGCCGACGAAGCCGCCGGGCTGGCCCCGCTGAGCCTCGTCGAAGCCCGGCGCGGGGTCCGACGACGGGTCGACCGGCAGGTCGGCCTCGTCGGGTACCAGCACCTTGTCGTAGTCGACCTCGCCCTCGGCCGTGACGCCGTACCAGACCGGGATGGGCACGCCGAAGTAGCGCTGGCGGCTGATGAGCCAGTCGCCGTTCAAGCCCTCGATCCAGTCCTCGTAGCGGGCCCGCATGTACCCGGGGTGCCAGTCGATCTCCCGGCCCTGCTCGATCAGCTGCTCCCGGAGGTCGGCCTCGCGGCCCCCGTTGCGGATGTACCACTGGCGGGAGGTGACGATCTCGAGCGGCTTGTCGCCCTTGTCGTAGAACTTCACCGCATGGGTGATCTGGCGGGGCTCACCCCGCAGGGCGCCGGCCTCACCCAGGAGCTCGACCATGCGCGCCTTGGCGCTGAAGATGGTCTTGCCGGCGAGCTCGGACCGGTAGAGGTCGGCGCCCTCGTCGGTGAACGACTCGGGAGGATCGGGCAGCAGCCGGCCGTTCCGGCCCACCACGGCGCGCACGGGTAGGTCCAGCTCGCGCCACCAGGTCACGTCGGTGACATCGCCGAACGTGCAGATCATGGCGATCCCGGTGCCCTTCTCGGGGTCGGCGAGGCGGTGGGCCTTGACCGGGATGGGCACGCCGAACACCGGGGTCCGCACCTCCGACTCGAACAGGGCCTGGTAGCGGGCGTCGTCCGGGTGAGCGACGAGGGCCACGCAGGCCGGCACCAGCTCGGGCCGCGTCGTGTCGATGACGATCGGGTCGCCGTCGTCGCGAGGGAAGGCGATCTGATGGTAGGTCCCGGCGTGCTCCCGGTCCTCGAGCTCGGCCTGCGAGACAGCCATCTCGAAGCCGACGTCCCAGAGGGTCGGGGCCTCGGCCTGGTAGGCCTCGCCCCGGGCCAGGTTCCGCAGGAACATGCGCTGGCTGGCCCGCCGGCTCCTGTCGTTGATGGTCTCGTAGGTCAGGGTCCAGTCGACCGACAGCCCGAGGTGGCGCCAGAGCGTCTCGAAGGCCTGCTCGTCCTCCGCGGTGAGCCCGAAGCACAGCTCGATGAAGTTCTGCCGTGAGCACCGGACGAGGTCGTCCCGCCGGTTGGACTTGGGCGGCTCGGCCGGGGGCTGGAAATCGGCGTCGTAGGGGAGGGAAGCGTCGCAGCGGACGCCGTAGAAGTTCTCCACCCGCCGCTCGGTGGGCACGCCGTTGTCGTCCCAGCCCATGGGGTAGAAGACCTCGCGGCCCCGCATGCGTTGGTAGCGGGCGATGGTGTCGGTGTGGGTGAACGAGAACACGTGGCCCACGTGCAGTGACCCGCTGACCGTCGGCGGGGGGGTGTCGATCGAGTAGATCTCGGCCCGGGTCTTCGGACCGGTCGAAGCGGTAGGTGCCGTCCCGCTCCCAGGCCTCGCCCCAGCGCGCCTCGAGACCGTCGAGCGAGGGCTTGTCGGGGACGTGACGGGGGACGGCGCTCATGGTCCGTCCCAAGCTACCGGTGGGCGTCACCGTCCTCGAAAGAGAACGGTGACGCCCCGAGGTCGCCAGAGTGTGTCGGGTCGCCGAGCGCGGCAAGCGCGTCTCGCGAAAGGCCGGGAGGCGGACGGGCCCGGTCGGTACGGTCGCGGCGTGCTCAGCCTGTTCGACACCGCCCGGGGCCAGGTGCGCCCCGTCGAGTTCCGGGAACCCGGTAGGGCGACGATGTACGTCTGCGGGCCGACCGTCTACGGGCCGCCGCACCTGGGCCACGGGCGCTTCAGCCTCGTGTTCGACGTGCTGCGCCGGTACCTCGAGTGGTCCGGGATCGACGTCACCTACGTGTCCAACGTGACCGACATCGACGACCAGATCATCAACAAGGGCGCCGCCGAGGACCGCGATCCGGCCGAAGTGGCGATCGAGTTCGAGGCGAGGTGGTACGAGGGCATGGACCTCATCGGCGTGAAGCGTCCGACCCATGACCCGCACGCCACCGCCTACGTCGACCAGATGGTGCAGCTCATCGCCGACCTGGTGGCCGCCGACCGGGCCTACGAGACGAGCGACGGCGTGTACCTCGCCACCGAGGGCATCGAGGGCTACGGCACGCTGGCCCGCCAGCCGCTCGACTCCCTGCGTTCCGGGGCCCGGGTCGACGTCAACGAGGAGAAGCGCTCGCCCCTCGACTTCGTCCTCTGGAAGAAGGCCAAGCCGGGCGAGCCGACCTGGGAGTCGCCGTGGGGCCCCGGCCGGCCCGGCTGGCACACCGAGTGCGTCGTCATGTCGCTCGAGCTGTTGGGCGAGGGCTTCGACATCCACGGCGGCGGCCAGGACCTGGCCTTCCCGCACCACGAGAACGAGTGGGCCCAGGCCAAGGCGCTCGGCCGGGACTTCGCCCGGCACTGGGTCCACAACGGCTTCGTCGAGGTGGCGGGGGAGAAGATGTCCAAGTCGCTCGGCAACTACAGCGACCTGCTCGACCTCGCCACCTCGGCCGACCCGAGGGCCTACCGCCTCCTCGTGCTCCAGGCCCACTACCGCTCGCCCGTGGAGGTCAACCCGGTCACCGCCGAGGCGGCATCCACCGCCCTGGCCCGCCTGGACGCGCTCGAGCGCCGGATGATCGGGATCGCTCCGGTGGCCCCCGACGACGAGGCGCTCGACCGGTTCCGGGCCGCCATGGACGACGACCTCGACACCCCCGCGGTCACGGCCCAGCTCTTCGGGCTGGTCACGGCGGCGAACACCGCCCTGGACGGCGGCGACGAGGCGACGGCGGCCACGGCGTGGGCCACCATCGTCGAGATCGCCCGGGCGGTCGGCATCGAGATCGGACGCCCGGAGGCCGAGGTCCCCGCCGCGGTCACGGCGATGGCGGCCGAGCGCGACGAGGCTCGGGTGGCGAAGGACTGGTCGCGGGCCGACGAGCTCCGGGACGCCATCCGGGCCGCGGGCTACGACGTCGAGGACGCCCCCGGGGGGACGAGGGTCCACCCGGCTTGAGGCCGCCTGAAGGCGGCCGACAGGTAGCTCGTGTTGGGTGGTTACCGCGCGCAGGTGGGCATGGCCTTCGAGGCCATCGCCGAGGGCCTCGCGCCGTACGTCGACGCCCGCATGGCCGCCCACCTCGAGGGGGACGACTGGATCCTGGTGGCGTCCACGAAGCTGGGGAAGCGGCCCGACATCGCGGTCTCGCTGACCGACCCCCAGTTCCAGCTCGAGGTGATCACCCGCTTCTGGGGCCCGGTGTTCGCCGCCGACCTCGATCCCGCCCTCCGCGACGTCGTGAAGGAGCTGCTGACCGCCCGGAACAACTGGGCCCACATGAGCGAGACCCAGCCCATGGACCTGCCCTACGCCGAGCGGGTCCACGAGCTGGCCCGCGAGCTGCTCGAGGGCGTGCGCTCGCCGGTCGCCACCGAGGTCGACGACCTGCTCGACCGCCTGCGCTGGGACTCGGTCCAAGCGGTGGCGGCCGCCGAGAACGTCGACGACCAGACCGCGCTGATGATGCGCCTGGGGGAGCTGGAGTCCGACCGGGCCGAGCTCACCCGCCAGCTCGATGCGGCCCGCGAGACCGCGGCCAGCCAGAGCGGCCGGACCCGGGCCGTCGCCCGCCAGCTCGCCGACCTCCAGACCCAGTACGCCGCCGTCGCCGGGCTGAAGGAGCGCTACGAGCGCATCGAGGCCCAGCTCGCGGCCCACGCCGGCACGGGCGACCCCGAACGGGTCGTCGCCCAGCTGGAGCACGCCCGCAAGGCGGCCGTGGCCCTCAAGGTCGAGTCGGCCAGCCTGCGGAACCAGCTCAGCGACGCCCGGGCCAAGCTCGGCTGATCCCGTGGGCACCGAGGTCGGCCAGCGGGTGATCTGGCTCATGGCCGCGCTCCTCGTGACCCTGTCCATGGTCATGGTCATGGTCACCACCTGGCTCTGACGGTTCTGAGACGTCCGTCACGGGGAAGGTGGTGCTCGTTGTTACCCGCTGGTAACTTAGGGCCGTCCCCCTCTCCCCCCGAGGTGCGCCATGAGTGACTTCTCCCTCGACCTGAACGAGGATCAGCTCCAGCTCCAGAAGTGGGTCCACGACTTCGCCGAGAACGTCGTCCGGCCGGCTGCGGCCGAGTACGACAAGAAGGAGGAGACCCCCTGGCCCGTGATCGAGGAGGCGGCCAAGAACGGCCTCTACTCCTTCGACTTCTTCGCCAACGCCTTCGCCGACGAGACCGGCCTCACCATCCCGATCGTGATGGAGGAGCTGTTCTGGGGTGACGCCGGCATCGGCCTCTCCATCGTGGGCAGCGTCCTCGGTGTGGCCGGGATCATGGCCAACGGCACGCCCGAGCAGATCGGCGAGTGGGTCCCGCAGTGCTTCGGCACCCCCGAGAAGGTGACCCTCGGCGCCTTCTGCGTGTCCGAGCCCGACGCCGGCTCCGATGTCTCGTCGCTGCGGACCAAGGCCGTCTACGACGAGGCCAAGGACGAGTGGGTCATCAACGGCACCAAGACCTGGATCACCAACGGCGGCATCGCCGACATCCACGTCGTCGTCGCCACCGTCGACCCCGACCTGGGGTCGCGCGGCCAGGCCAGCTTCATCGTCCCGCCCGGGACGCCGGGCCTGTCCCAGGGCACCAAGTTCTCCAAGATGGGCATCCGGGCCAGCCACACCGCCGAGGTCGTGTTCGACGACGTGCGGGTGCCCGGCTCGCTGCTGCTCGGGGGCAAGGAGCGCCTCGACGAGCGCATGGCCAACGCCCGGGAGGGCAAGAAGAGCGGCGGCCAGGCGGCCATGGCCACCTTCGAGGCCACCCGCCCCTCCGTGGGCGCGCAGGCGGTGGGCATCGCCCGGGCCGCCTACGAGTACTCCCTCGAGTACGCCAAGGAGCGCAGGCAGTTCGGCAAGGCGATCATCGAGAACCAGTCGATCGCCTTCCTGCTGGCCGACATGAAGACCGAGATCGATGCCGCCCGCCTGCTGGTCTGGCGGGCCGCCTGGATGGGCCGCACCGGCAAGACCTTCGAGGCCGCCGAGGGCTCGATGTCCAAGCTGAAGGCCGGCCGCACCGCGGTCTGGGTCACCGAGCGGGCCATCCAGATCCTGGGCGGCGCCGGCTACGTCGACGAGCACCCGGTCGAGCGCTGGCACCGCGACTCCAAGATCTACGACATCTTCGAGGGCACCGAGCAGATCCAGCTGCTGGTCATCAGCCGGGCCATCTCCGGCATGCGCATCGAGTAGCCGGATCCCTGACTGGTCGGGTTCGAGACGCGCAGGGCAGCGCCGTGATGACCTGAGTCCGCGGCAACGGACTGTTCAGCCGCCAGCCTGAACGTTCAGGCACGGCACTGCGACCGGCAGGGGGTGCTAGGATGCCCGGCCGTGCGAATCTCTCAGAATGTCGGCGGGCGGCCGCGTCGTCGCGTCGCCTCGCCGCCTCGTGCCTGCACCGACGGCTCCAGCCCTACGGCGGAGGACGAGGCGCCGACGACGTCGGGAGCGACCGCGGAGCCGAGCCAGGGGGCGACCGACACCGAGGGTCGCGGTCGGCGTGGCCTGGATCGACGCCCAGGAGATCCTCGACCAGTTCGGCGTCGACATCGGCGTATACCCGGTGGAGGACCTGTTCCAGGCAATGGCCGAGGGGGTCAACGCCCGGGGCGGGGTGGCCGACCGCGACCTCCGGGTCGTGGCCAGCACGTTCATCCCCACCCAGACCGAGGAGATCGACCGGGTCTGCAGCGAGCTGCTGCAGGACGAAGAGGAGGTCGTTTGTGGATCGCGGGGCACGAGCGAGTACGCACCGCCGACCTGGCGGAGCCGTCTGCGATCCGCGTCACCGAGCTCCACGGCCAGCTGCGGTACGTCGGGAGGCAGTTCGGGGAACTGACCAACGATCGGCAGGACGCGGTCAACTCGAGGGTCGGTTCTTCGCGACAGCATCGAGATCGCCACCTTCGCACCTGAGCGCGCTCGGCATCGTGGCGGATGGCGACGCCGCGTGTTCACCGACGTGCCGCGAGGCGTTCCGCATCTACTCGGACCTGTGCTCGGCGGTGAACGACCTCGGCGGCAGCCGCCGGGCCTCGGCGACGGCGATCCGATCCAGTTCTCGGAGGACGCCGGGATCTCGGTGGTGTCCCAGGTCGAGGGGCCGAACGCCTGAGCGGGACGACTCGGTGGTCCCACCGCGGCACGTGATGGCCGCGGTCGATACGAACTGGCGCGTCGAACGCGGCAACGATGCGGGCCGGTCACCGTCGACAGGCCGTCAACGCGCGACCTCGATCGCCTGACCCGGCATGAACGAGTACGCGACCGTCGCCGTTCACCCTGCGGCGGCGTCGAGCGGACGACGGCGGGAGTCGACGTGGCGCTACGGATCGACGGCCAGCTACCAGCTTGCGGCGGACGGACGACGCCGAGGCCGAGGCGGGCTGGAGCGCGCGATCGAGGTGTCGTCGATCGCCCACACGGCCCGAGACGCTCGCGGGCGGTGACGAGGGGATCTCGTCGTCCAGATCTGCAAGACCGGTCGGCTCATCGACTCGACGACCCTCCGCGGGCCAGTTCGAGGCCCGAACGCCCAGCTGAGCTCGGCGACGACGATCGTCGCTCACCAAGTGGCGATCGCAGGCGTGCTCGCACGTTCGAGGGCGGCCGCACCCTCGAGGATCCTCGAGCGCAGGCCGGTCGAGCTGGCACGACGGTCGGCTACTTCGTCGTCGAGGGCATCAGCTACGACCCGCTGTCGACCGACACGAGCGGCTTGGGCATCATCGACCTCACGGAGAGCGCGCCGCTCGGCCTCTTCCAGACCGACAATCGACTTCGAGCGGCCGGACATCGACGATTCGCCGACGATGTACGACCCCGGCGAACCTGTCGCCCGGCGCTGGGTGCGACACCGGCGACTCTCCGACGTCTTCCCGCTGTCGCTGCTGCCTGACGTGATGGCAGGCGAGTCGAGAACCTGCTGGTCATCAGCCAGGAGTCCGGCGGATCGTCAACGTCGGTCGCGACGGCGCCATCGCCAACCAGCTGGACATCGTCGACGGCGGCGCCCCGCTCGCGGTCCAGGCGCAGACGATGAGGGCGTCACCGTCGACCGCGACGCGTCATGTACACGACCTCGGAGGGCTGTGGCGGCGACTCGACGCAGCCCCAGCTGCTCGTGTGGTCGCCCGACGATCACCAGCTGACCGGGATGTCGTAGGGAGGCGGCGCTGGGCACGACGCCTATACGGCGCACTGCTTCGGCTGACCAATTCCGGCGGCATCGACGCTTGGCCGACGGTGAGCGAGGTGCGAGGACGCTTGAACGCCGCAGCCAGCGCGGCGGTCCTGACGGCGTGCGAGCTGGCGCCGGGCGAGTCGGCGGTCTTCTTCGAGAAGGGCGCCGCGGCCGACGCCGCGACCGTGGCGAGCGCTTGCGAGCAGGCGGGTTCGGCGCAGGCGGGGCGCCGGACGGCTTCGAGATCGGCTTCTACATCGGGTCGGGCCGCGGCTGTCCGGCGGCGATGACGCGGCGAACATCGTCGCCGCCGACGGCACGCAGCGGTACCGGCGTCTCATTCGGTGCCGCACGAACATCGTCACGATCGACGGCATCCCGACTCGGTGGACGCGGCCACGGTGTCCATGAGCACGCAGCCCGTCGAGTCGGTCACGGGGTTGGTTGATGGCGAAGGCTTCGGCCGTCCGATCATGCCGCCCACGTGGAGTGGCCGAGGAGCACTGAACTGGCGACCGTCGGCCAGATCCCGAGGTCGTCCACCAACGCCAACAGGTCAGTCTCGAACAGCTCGAGGGTGTAGTCCTGGGTGCGGGGCGGATGGTCACTGGCGCCGTGGCCGCGGAGGTCCGGGGCCACGACGTGCCAGCCCCGCTCGGTCAGACGTTCCCACCAGTCGCCGAAATCCTCCTTGGCCCCCATGAACCCGTGGACCATGAGCAATGGACGGCCCCCGACCCCTGCCTCGGCGATCTCGAGCTCGACGTCGCCCGCCCGGACCTGCCGGATGGAGACGTTGGTGGGGGGCACGGTCATCAGTGGCTCCCTGTGCTGGTGACGGCCCTCGTGGCTCGGCGGAAACGCAAATGCGCAACCTAGGCGGCGGGGCTCGCACCGCTGCGGCGCCCAGAGCGACAGCTGCGACCTCGCCCCCGGCCGCGACACGCCCGCGATCTCCTGCGAACGCCCCTGACGGCCGCGGACCTCACCAGCCAGGGTCATTGGTGTCGGCCGGCGGGAGGGGATGGCCATGGGACGAAATCGGACCTGCCTTACTCGTCGGTCGGCCCCGACCGCGTCCGGCGAGCAGTTCCTTCGAGGTCGATGCGCACGGTGAGGAGGTCGGTGCCCATGGCTCGCACCATCAGCGCATTGACCGGTCGGCCGATTGTGCGCAAGCGGGCGTGGGGGTCGTCGTCCGGCAGGAGGTGCGCGCGTCCGGTGTGCCAGGTCCGGCCGACACGGACCCGCACGCTGGGATTGGCCTCGATGTTGCGGACGTAGTTGGCCTCGTGCCCGTGCTCGGCGACGATCCAGGAGCTTCGGCCGTCGCGGTCGAGGCCGATTCGACGGGTGCGTCCCGGGTCCGCTGCGCCGTCCGATGTCGCGAGCGGGCTGCTGGGGCAGCACGCCGGGTCCGACCAGCGCATCGGTGGGTTGGACGACACGCTGCGGGGCGCGACGGAACGACACGCTGATCGGCCGCCGCGGCAATGACCTCGGCAACGGTGGCGCCCGCAGCGACGCTGGGTCCTCGCCCACGGCGAGACACCGGGGATCTGGTGCGCCGCCCGATGACGGCCGGCGCCAGCGGCCGTCACACGACCTGCAGGGTGACCTCGATGTTGCCCCGGGTGGCGTTGGAGTACGGGCACACCTCGTGGGCCTTGTGCGTCAGGGCCAGCGCGGTGTCGTCGTCGAGGTTGGGGGCGTGGACGTCGAGCTCGACGGCGAGACCGAACCCGCCGGTCTCGAGCACGCCGATGCTGACGCTGGCCGACACCGCGGAATCAGTGAGGTCGGCGTCCTTGCCGATGAGCTTGAGCGCCGAATGGAAGCAGGCGGCGTAACCAGCGGCGAACAGCTGCTCGGGGTTGGTCGCGCCACCGGGGCCGCCCATCTCGGTGGGGATCCTGACGTCGAGCGAGAGCTGGCCGTCCTCGCTCTCGGTGTGGCCGTTGCGGCCGTCGCCGGTCGCGGTAGCCGTGGCGGTGTACATGGCGTCCATGGGCACTCCTGCCTAGTCGGTCCGCTCGAAGGTCAGGTCGAAGTCCTTCCGCCACGACGCACCGTCGTCCTCGGACGCGTCGATCCGACGGCGTCGATCCGATCAGGCGTGTCGCCGAGCCAGCGGCCCGTGGCGTGACCGCGCTGCTGGACATCGGCGGGTTCGAGGAACCAGGCGTCGGAGAGGCTCAGGGACCACTCACCGACCAACAGGCCGACCGGTTCGATCGCGGAGTTCCGCACTGCGTCCTCCTCATGCCTCGGGAGATCACAGGGTAGGAGGCCCGGGTCGAGCCACCGATGAGACCGGACGCCCCGGGAGGTCGAATGACCATGCAGACGAAGAATCTGGCCGAGCTGTACGACCTGGCTCCGCTCGAGTGGAGTCCGGTCGAGGCCCGCCTCCAGCGGGTCAACGAGAGCCCCGAAGGCGGGTTGCAGCACCACTCCTGCTGGTTGGCGACGGTCGACCCCGAGGGGAGCCCGCACGTCGCCGCCGTCGGCGCCCTCTGGGTGGACGGCGCGTTCTGGTTCAAGACCGGTGAGCGGACCCGCAAGGGCCGCAACCTGGCCCAGAACGGCCGGGCCACGATGAGCGTGGCGACGCCGGGCTACGACGTCGTGGTCGAAGGGGTGGTCGAACCGGTGCGCGATCCGGAGGTCGTCGCCGCCATGGCGGCCCACTGGGCAGCCGGCGGTTGGCCCACCCAACCCGACGAGACGGGCATCGCCCTCACCGCGCCCTACAGCGCGCCCTCCGCCGGGCCACCGCCATGGACCGTCTACCGACTGGCTCCCCGTCGAGCCACCGCCGTGGGCGGCGAGGGCTCCGGCGGTGCCACCACCTGGACGTTCGACTGAGGGCGCGCCGGCCACCCAGGCCTGCGCTCAGGGCAGCGAGCAGGTGTCCTCGGTGCGGACGTCGCTCCGGCCTGGGCGTCGGCCTCCCGACCCTGGATGTCGAACCAGACGAGCCCGACCGCCCGTAGTCGCTCCGCTTGACAGGAAGATATCTTCCTATAAAGTCATCACCATGCGACGGAAGCCGGGTCAGCTGCTCGATCTCGAGGCGCAGATCCTGTCGGTCGCCGTCGACGCGCTGGTCGAGGGCGATCCGCCGGAGGTGCACGGCTTCGCGGTCGCCAAGCGGATCGCCGATCAAGAGCGATCAAAGCGGCTCACCGCCCACGGGACGCTGTACAAGGCCCTCGCCCGACTCGAGGACGCCGGCTTGCTCGCCTCCCGGTGGGAGGACCACGACGTCGCCGAGCGCGAGGGTCGTCCGCGTCGCCGGCTCTACCGGGTGACCAGCGGCGGCCAAGCCGCGCTGGCCACCCACGAGTCGGCGACCGCGGCCCATCGCGCCGCGTTCGGTGCCGGGGTCGAGCCGATATGAGCACGTTCGGCGACCGCGCCGCACGGCACTGGTCGTCGCTCTACACCGGGGGCCTGCCCACCGACGTCGCCCAGCGGCGCCAGGAAGAGCTGGCCTCCGATCTCCACGAACACGCCTCCTGGGGCGGGGTCACCTCCGCCCAGCAGGCCGCCGTCCTCGGTCGGGTGCTGTGGGGCATCCCCGCCGACCTGTCCTGGCGGCGGGCCGCCCGAGCGCCGCGCGTGCGGCGCCTCGAGACAGGAGCATCCATGACCCTGCGCAAGACCACGACCGTCGTCGTCGCCCTCTACGCCGCCTTCAACGTGTGGGCCGGCATCGGCATCATCGGCGGCGGCTACTGGCTCTGGGGCCTCCCCCTGCTGGCCGCGGCCGGCCTCCTGGTCCTCGGGATCCGTCAGCGCGACGACGCCCCTCGGCGATCGACGGTGACGATCATCGCCGGCGCTGCCGTCCCCGCCGCCGTCATGTACTGGATGGCCCCGATCTTCGTCCCGGTCCTGTTGCTCGTCGCCTGGCTGACCATCGCCTCCGAGCCCGGTCGCCGGCTACCCGCTCCGGCCGTCTGATCCCACAGCATCCACTGGCGCCCGGCTGCCGTTCCCGGTGGCCGGGCGCCGGCGCGTCGTTAGGGTCGCGCCGTGCCCTTGGACCCGATCGTGGCCCAGCGGCTCTGGGCGCAACCCGAGGTGACGGCGCTCAACCGGCTGCCGATGCGACCCCCGCTCGTGCCGTACCCGGACGTCGACCTCGCCCGGTCGCACGACCCGGCCCGGTCCCCCTGGTGGCGCTCGCTCGACGGCGACTGGCGCTTCCTGCTGGTCAACCGACCGGAGTCGGCCCCCGACGGCTGGCAGCAGCGGCGCTTCGACGAGACGAGATGGCGAACGGTGGTCGTCCCCGGCTGCTGGACCCGCCAGGACGTCGGCGACCCGCCGCAGTACACGAACATCCAGATGCCGTTCGCCGGCGAGGCGCCCGAGGTGCCGATCGACGATCCGACCGGCCTGTACCGCACCGAGTTCGCCGTGCCGTCGGCGTGGAAGGGACGCCGGGTCGTCCTCCAGTTGGGTGGCGCCGAGAGCGTCGCCATGGTCTGGCTCAACGGGACGTTCGTCGGGATGAGCAAGGACTCGCGCCTGGCCGCGGAGTTCGACCTGACCCCCCTGCTGGAGGATCGGGGCAACCTGCTCGCGGTCATGGTCGTGCGGTGGTCCGACGCGACCTGGATCGAGGACCAGGACCACTGGTTCAACGCCGGCCTCCACCGCTCGGTCGTCCTCTACTCGACCGACGCGACCCATCTCGCCGACGTGGCGGTGACCGCCGGGCTGGAGGACGACCGGACCACGGGGAGCCTCGAGGTGTCGGTGCGCCTCGGGGGGCCGCCGGCGCCCGGCTGGTCGGTGGAGGCCGTCGTCGAGACCGCGTCGGACGGGGCCTGCGCCGGGCCGCTGTCGGCGCCCGTCCAGCCCTTTCCTGACGACACCTACAGCGACGCGCTCGTCGGCTCCTACGCCTGGCCGGGCCCGATCGCCGAGCTGACGACGACGGTCGCCGACATCCGGCCGTGGTCGACCGAGGATCCCCAGCGCTACCGCCTCGTCGTCACCCTGCGGGACGCCGAGGGCGAGGTGCGGGAGGCCACGGCGCAGTGGATCGGCTTCCGCTCGGTCGAGATCGAGGACCGCGATCTGCTCCTCAACGGCGAACGGGTGCTCATCCGGGGCGTCAACCGTCACGATCACCACCCCGACCGGGCCAAGACCGTGACCCGGGAGGACATGGAGCGCGACGTCGTGCTCATGAAGCGCTTCGGGTTCAACGCCCTGCGCACGTCGCACTACCCCAACGACCCGGTGTTGCTCGACCTGTGCGACGAGCACGGGTTGTGGGTGATCGACGAGGCCAACGTCGAGAGCCACGCCCGTCAGGCCTCCCTCGTCCACGACCCCCGCTACCACGCGGCGATCTTCGAGCGGATCACCCGGATGGTGCAGCGCGACCGCAACCACCCGTGCGTGATGGGGTGGTCGCTGGGCAACGAGTCCGGCTACGGAGTGATCCACGACGCCGCCGCGGCCTGGATCCGGCGCACCGACCCGAGCCGCTTCGTCCACTACGAGGGGGCGCTGGCCCACGGGTGGAAGACCGAACCGGGGATCGGCGCCGCCGTCACCGACGTGGTGTGCCCGATGTACCCGGAGCTGGCCGACATCGTGGCGTGGGCCAAGCAGGGCGACGACCGCCGGCCGATGATCCTCTGCGAGTACCAGCACGCCATGGGCAACAGCAACGGCTCCCTGGCCGAGCACTGGGCCGCCTTCGAGTCGACGCCCGGGTTGCAGGGCGGCTTCATCTGGGAGTGGATCGACCACGGGCTGACGTGGATCGACGACGACGGGCAGCCGTACTTCGCCTACGGCGGGACCTTCGGTGACGAGCCCAACGACGGTGACTTCTGTGCCGACGGCCTCGTCTCGCCGGACCGGGTTCCCCACCCGGCGTGTCACGAGCACGCCACGCTGGCCCAGCCCGTCGTGGTCGAGGCCGTCGACCTGCACGACGGGCGCTTCCGGATGCGGAACCGCCGGCACTTCGTGGGGCTGAACGACCTCGACGGGGCGTGGGCGCTGACCATCGACGGCGAGGTGGTCGACGAAGGCCGCATCCTGGTCCCGGCGGTGCCACCGCTCGGCGAGGCGGAGATCGAGCTGCCGCTGAAGCGCCCCGAGGCCCTCGGTCAGGGCCAGCGATGCCACGTGCTGCTGACGTTCGCACTCGGCCAGGGCCAGACCTGGGCGCCCCGGGGCTTCGAGGTGGCCTGGGCGCAGTTCGAGATCCCGTGGGTGGCGGCCCGCCCCGCACCCGTCACCCGCGCCCGGCCGACGCGCATCGAGGTCGACGTCGACAAGGGACGGGTCCTCGCCGGTGACCTCCTCCTCGAGCCTCCGGTCGCCACCGTGTGGCGGGCCCCGACCCAGAACGACGGCATCAGCATCGGCCCCATGGCCGGGGTCCAGCCGGGCGTGCGGCGGCGGTGGCTGCGGTGGGGGCTCGACCGGCTGCAGACCGAGCTGGTCAGCGCCGTCGCCCGCGACGAGGGTGCGCACCCGTCGCTGACCGTGCACCGCCGCCTCGCCGGCCTCCACCCCGACGTGCGCATCAACCACCGGCAGGTCGTGATGCTCGTCGACGGCGCCCTCGTCTTCGACGAGGAGATCCGGATCCCCGACCTGCTCGACGACCTGCCGCGGGTCGGGGTGACCTTCACGGCCGCCGCCGGGCTCGAGCAGCTGACCTGGGTCGGCCTCGGGCCCCACGAGACCTACCCCGACCGTCGGGCCAGCGGGCGCTTCGGGCGGTGGACGAGCACCGTGACCGAGCAGTACGTGCCCTACCTCGTGCCCCAGGAGCACGGGGCCCACGCCGGCACGAGGCGGTTCTCGCTCACGGGCGAGGACGGTCGGGGCCTGGTGGTGTCGGCCGCGGAGCCCTTCTCGTTCTCGGCCTCGCACTACTCGGCCGCCGACCTGCACGCCGCGGACTCGACCGCCGACCTCCAGGCCCGGGACCAGGTCGTGGTCCACCTCGACGTGGCCCAGCGCGGCCTCGGCACCGGCGCCTGCGGGCCCGACACCCTGCCCGAGTACCGCGTCCACGGCGGCACCTACCGCTGGCGCTGGACCCTCACCCCCATCTGACCCCGCTCGTTCTGGTGACTGGGGTTTGTGCTCTCAGCAAGCCGCAGTCACCAGAACGGTCAGGCGCCGGGCCCGCCGCGTTCCATCCAGCGCTCCGGCTGCGACGAGGGGGGTGAAGCCCAGGTCGGCGTAGAGGCCGTGGGCGTCGGCCGTGGCCAGCAGGAGCCGCTTCATCCCGACCAGGTCCGGATCGGACACCACCGCGTCCACCAGGGCGTGCCCCAGCCCTCGCCCGCGGTGCTCGGCCACGACGAAGAGGTCGCAGAGCCAGCCGAAGGTGATCCCGTCGGTGACGACGCGGGCGAACGCGGCCATCGTCCCGTCGGTCGTGAGCAGGACGAAGGTGCGGCTGGCCGCGAGGGACGCTTCGACGACCGACCGGGGCCGCCCGAGGGACCAGTACGCCTCGTCGTGGAGGAAGGCGGCGACCACGTCGACGTCGACGTCGGCGGGGTCGGTGCTGAGGCGGTAGCCGTCGGGGACGGTCACAGGTGGCGGATGCCACGCAGGCCGGCCCATGCCAGCTCGGCCACCCGGCGGGCCAGCTCGGCCGAGTCCTCCCGCTGGTCGTCGGCCAGCCATCGGCGGCTGGCGCCCTCGGCGAGCCCGACCAGCCCGTGGGCCAGCAGAGCCTGGTGGTCGGGGTCGATGCCCTCGATGTCGATCAGGCCGGCGATGGCGTTGGCGATCGAGGTCTCGGTCGAGTCGGCCAGCCGGGCGAACTCCGGGTCGCGGCGGGTGTCGCCACCGAAGAGGACCTGGAAGGCGTCCTGCTCGTCGGCGACGAACCGGAAGTAGGCACCGAATCCGGCCTCGACCTGCTCGCGCGGACCGGGGGCACCCGCAGCAGCCTTGGCGATGGTCTCCTCGAGCCGTCCGCCGACATCCTCCAGCACGACCCGGTAGAGCTCGCGCTTCGAGGAGAAGTGCTGGTAGAGGACCGGTTTGGTGACGCCCGGCGGCCTCGGCGATGTCGTTCATCGCCGTGGCGTGGAAGCCCCGTTCGGCGAAGGTGGCCCGAGCGGTGTCGAGGAGCTGACGGCGGCGTCGGGCCGCGGGCAGGCGGGGCGTAGTGCTCACGTCAGACCTCGCTCGGCGTCCTCACGGTCGGCCGCCCGCACGGCGTAGTTGAACACGATCGACGGGGCCAGGACGATCGACCCCACCACCAGCGCGATGACGATCGCCGTCGTGAGCCAGTCGGCATAGCCGAAGACCAGTCCCGCCACGAAGAGGACGACCGCCAGGGCGAAGAGCCCGTAGCCCACGGCCAGCCCGAGGCCGACGAGGCGGGCGATGCGGGCCCGCTTGGCCAGCACGGGGTCGGTCACGGGAGCCAGCCTGCCTGATCGAGCACGGCCCGCAGCGCTTCGGTCTGGGCGGTGAGCGACAGGTGCGCCTCCGCGACGGCCCGGTTGTGCTCCAGCACCTCCGGGTCGGGCTCGGCCAGCCAGCGGGCCAGCGGGGCCGGGTCGTCGGTCGGGAGCCAGCGGAAGCCGAGGGCCCGCAGCTCGTCGGCCACGGGGTAGTCGCCCACGGCAGCCGCCCGCCGGTGGATCGCCGCCTCGACCGGCGGGTTGCCGAACCCCTCCCACGTGGAGGGGAACACCACGGCGTCCGCCGCGGCGTAGAGGTCGCTGCGGCCGGACCACGGGTGGTGGATGACCCGGCAGCGGGCGCCCGCCAGGAGGGCCTCGAGGGTCGGGCCGTAGCCCTCCTCGGCGCCGCCGGGCAGCCAGTAGGTGCCGCCCACGGCCGCGCAGAGCGCCAGCGCCCCGGGCACGTTCTTGCGCTCGATGGCCCGCACCGGGTGGACGAGCAGCGGCTCGTCCTCGGCCACGCCGAGCGCCGCCCGCGTGCCGTCACGGTCCCCCGGCGGCGGGTCGGTGTCGAACCCGTTGTAGATGGTCGTGGCCTGGATGCCCCGGTCGGCCAGCTCCACCCGCGTCCGCTGGTTGATGCAGACGTGGCACCACGCCGGGTCGTCGGGCGGGAGCTCGGTGATGTGGGCGAAGCGCTCCCGCTGCCACGGGGGATCGTGGTGGTGCAGCAGGGCCGGTCGGCCCGCCAGCACCTCGGTCGTGACCCGGGCCGCCTCGAGGTTGAGGGGGATCGTGCACAGGTTCTCGACCACCACGAGGTCGGCACCGTCGAGAGCGGCACGGAGGTCCCCGGCGGTTGGCGGTGCCGTCGCACCGATGGCGAGGCCCGGGACGAGCCGGTCGACCGGCCCCTCGCCGGCGACGGTGACGACGGCGAACCCCAGCTCGGTGAGCGAGCGGCCCCAGGCCTCGGCCACGATCGAGACCCCGTCGGTGCCGCCCAGGCGGAACGAGAGGATGGCGCAGGTCGGCATGATGGGGAGTGGTGACGGTACTGGCGGCGGAGCTGCGGGAGGCCGTGGCCGTGATGCTCCGGCGGCACTGGCGCCACGAGGGCTTCACCGTCCCCAACGACTCGGTCTACCCCTGGCAGTGGCTGTGGGACTCGTGCTTCCACGCCCTCATCTGGGCGGAGCTGGGGGAGGGCGACCGCGGCGTCGCCGAGCTCGGCAACGCCCTGGCCCACCAGGACGCATCGGGATTCGTGCCCCACATGACCTACCACGACGACCCGAGGGCCCGGTCGGACTTCTGGGGTCGGCCGGGGACCTCGTCGATCACCCAGCCGCCGCTCTACGGCCATGCCGTCGCCGAGCTCGTCCGACGGGGCCTCGCCGTGCCCGACCTCGTCGTCGACCGGGCGGCCTGGGGCCTCCGCTTCCTCCTCGAGCGACGGGCCCGGACGCCGGGCGGCCTGGTGAGCGTGGTCCACCCCTGGGAGACGGGGTGCGACGACAGCCCACGGTGGGATGGCTGGTGCCCGGGTGGGTTCGACCGGATCCGGTTCAAGGCGGTCAAGGGCGACCTCATGGCGACCATCGAGCGGGACGACGGCGGCGCACCCCTTGCCAACCCGGCCTTCGCGGTGGGACCAGCGGGGTTCAACGCGCTGGTGGCCTGGAACGCCCGCGAGCTGGCCCCGGTGGTTGGCGACGACCGGCTGCTCGACCAGGCGGACGAGCTGGCCGCCGCCATTGACGCCTGCTGGGCCCCGGACGTGGTCACCTGGGCGGACGACGGCCCCCACGGCTCGGGCCGGGTCCGCACGGCGGACGGGCTGCTGCCCGTGCTGCTGGGTGGTCCCCACCGGGAGGACGCCTTGGCCGCACTGGTCGACCCCGCGGGCCTCGGGGGCGGGTTCGGCGTGGCGGGGACCGATCGCCGGGAGCCGGCGTACGACCCCCTCGGCTACTGGCGCGGCGGGGTCTGGCCCCAGCTCACCTATCTCCTGTGGCGAGGGGCGGCCGGGCACCCGGCCGCCGACGTGCTCGCCGACGGGCTCGTGACCGGGGCGATGCGGTCGGGCCTCGCTGAGTACTGGCACCCCGACACCGGCGAGGGCCTCGGGGCCACCCCCCAGTCCTGGACCGGCCTCGCCCTCCTGGTGTGAACACCGGGTGGGTCAGGCGTCGACGAGGACTCGCTCGGGCTCCTGCCCAGGCTCGAGCTCGGGCTCGGGCAGGCCGTTGCCGCCCTCCACGTCGAGGTGGGGGAGCAGGCGGTCGAGCCAGCCGGGGAGCCACCAGTTGGCGTCGCCCAGCAGGCGCATGGTGGCCGGGACCAGCACGACCCGGACGATGGTGGCGTCGACGAACACCGCAATGGCCAGGCCGAGGCCCATCATCTTCACCACCGGGTCCTCGCCCAGCACGAAGCCCAGGAACACGGCGATCATGATGAGGGCGGCGGAGGTGATCACCCGGGCCGTCGAGGCGATGCCGGCGATGACGCTGCCGGTGTTGTCGCCCGTGCGCAGGTACTCCTCCCGCACCCGCGAGAGCAGGAACACCTCGTAGTCCATCGAGAGCCCGAAGAGGATGGCGAACATCATCATCGGGACGAAGGCCACGATCGGCACCGTCTCCTCGAGGCCGACCAGGCCCTTCAACCAGCCCCACTGGAAGACGGCGACCATCACGCCGTAGGCGGCGCCGATCGACAACAGGTTCATCAGGGCGGCCTTGAGCGGGACCAGGATCGAGCGGAACACGGCCATGAGGAGCAGGAACGAGAGCCCGACCACGGCGGCGATGAACCACGGCAGCCGGTTGGCCACCTTCTCGGTGAGGTCGACGAAGGTGGCGGTCAGGCCCCCGACGTGGACCGGCGTGTCGACGGCTGGCAGCACGTCGTCGCGCAGGTGGTGGATCAGCTCCGAGGTCCCGGCGTCCTGGGGGGCGCTCTCGGGGATGACGGCGACGATGGCCGCATCCCCCCCGGGGCTGAGCTCGGGCGGGGCCACGAACGCCACCCCCGGCTCGCCGGTCACGGCCTCGACCACCTCGGCCGCCACCGCTTCGTCCCCCGACTCGATGGCCAGCAGCAGCGGGCCGTTCACGCCGGGCCCGTAGGCCTCGGCGACGATGTCATAGGCCCGCCGCTGGGTGGACTCGACCGATGCCGTCCCCGCGTCCGTCTGCCCGAAGCGGATGGCGAGCAGGGGCGAAGCGAGGGCGAGGAGGAGCACCAGGCTGCCGACGAGGTAGGGCCAGGGTCGCCGGGCCACCGCGGCACCCCACCTCGCCCACACCGAGGGCTTGTCGCTCCGGTCGGTGCGGGCCTTCAGGATCCGGAAGCGGTCGATGCGGTGGCCGGCGAAGCCGAGCAGGGCAGGGAGCAGGGTGATGGTCGCGATCACCATGACGGCGACGACGATGGCGGCCCCGAGGCCCATGATCGCCACCATCGGGATGCCCGAGAGCCCGAGGCCGAGGATGGCGATGACGACGGTGCCCCCGGCGAAGATCACGGCCTGGCCCGCGGTGGCCGTCGCCCGCCCGGCCGCCTCGGTCACCGTCATGCCCTCGTGGAGGTTCTCGCGGTGGCGGGTGACGACGAAGAGGGCGTAGTCGATCCCGACCCCGATGCCGATCATCGAGGCGAGGACCGGGGTGGTGGACGGCACGTCGAGGACGACGGCCAGGAGCTGGAGGAGCATGGCGCTCGTCCCGAGGCCGAGCAGGGCGACGCCGATCGGCAGGCCCATGGCCAGGACCGAGCCGAAGGCGAAGAGGAGGATGATCACCGCGGCCAGCAAGCCGATCAGTTCGGCGCCCTGGGTCTGGGGCTCCTCGACGTACTGCGGGAGCTCGCCGCCGACCTCCATGACGACACCGGCCTCGGCCAGTGGCGCACCGGCGGCGACCAGCGCGTCGAGGTCGTCGAGGTCGAGGTCGGGGAGCTCGACGCCGTACTGGACCTGGGCGAGCGCGGTGGTCCCGTCGGGGCTCGGCTGCAGTCGCCGGGTCCGTGACGGTGTCGACCCCGGGCAGCTCGGCCACGTCGGCCACCACCGCGGCGATGGCCGCGGGTCGGTCGCCCTCGGTGATGGCGCCCGCGTCGGCGTGGAACACGAGCTGGGCCGAGCCGCCGGCGGCCTCCGGGAACCGCTCCTCGAGCACGTCGCGAGCGTCCTGCGACTCGACGCCCGGCACGCGGAAGTCGTCGGAGTAGGTCCCGCCGACCTTCCCCACGGCCACCCCCAGCACGAGGAGCGCGCCCAGCCAGAGGAGCACGACGCGACGTCGGTGCAGGACGCACCAGCGTCCGAGGCGGTGGAGGGCGAGGGCCATGGGTTCAGTGTGTCAGTGACTGCCAGATGTCACCATGTGACATCGGTCATCCCCCAGAAATCGGCACCTCTCGGGCACACTTGACCAAGGAGTCCGTCATGGTCAGCCTGCGTGAGCGCAAGAAAGCCGATACCCGTGAGGCCATCCGGGCCGCGGCGGTCGAGCTGTTCTGTGCCCGGGGCTTCGACGGCACGACCATGGACGCCGTCGCCGAAGCGGCCGACGTGTCCGTGCGCACCGTCTTCCGCTACTTCCCGACCAAGGAGGACCTCGTGTTCGCCGACGTCGAGGAGGACCTGGCCGACTTCCACGCCCTGCTCGACGCCCGGCCGCCCGACGAGCCGGTCATGGAGGGCGTCCGGGCCGTGGCCGAGGTCCTGGCCGCCCGCATGGAGGCCGGCCAGGGGGTGGATGTCCGCCTGGCGCCGCTGCTGCACGTCGAACCCGCGCTGCGCCGCCGCTACCTCGAGGTCCTCGACCACCTCGAGGAGACCGTGGCGGTGTGGGCCCGGGCCCGGCTGGGGGCCCGACCCGGCGACCTCCGTCCCGGGTTGCTCGCCGCCTGCATGGTCGCCCTCCAGCGGGTGGTGGTCGACGCGGTGATCGAGGGTGATCCCCGTCCCCTCCACGAGCTCATCCGTGAGGCGGTCGACCTCATCGGCGCCGGGTTCGACAGCGCTACCGACCGACCGGAGGGTCAGCCTCCGGGGACGTTGTCCACCGGCTCGTAGGTCCGGCAGGGCTGGGCCCGCAGCGCCCCACAGCCCGGGCGCTCGGCGGGGACCTCGATCCCGGAGACCACCGACAGGGTCAGGGCGGACGGGAAGTCCGACGACGTGGCGATCAGGTTGGACTCGCCGGCGGCCTCGATGGAGGCGAAGGCCCAGCGGGCTCGGTTCCCCCCGGGGCTGTCGATGGTGAGGCGGAGTCGAGAGCCGGCCCGGAACGCGTGGGCGAACGGGAAGATCTCGACCGACGCCTCGACGAACTCGCCTTCCGGGAGGTCCTCGGCGCTGTCCTCGGTGTGGCGGGCGACCGGCCGCAGCGCGGTCGAGGCCTCGTCGTCGAGGGCGCGGTGGCTGGCCCGCAGCCATCCGGACTGGACGTAGACCTCGTCGCCGTCCGGGGTGATCTCGGTGAGGGTGACCTCGAGGTCGGTGTCGGGCGCGCTGGACGACAACCACACGTCGGCCCGGGCCGACCCGATCACGACGAGGTCCTCCCCGAGGTCCTCGGTCACCCAGTTCGCGACCTCGCCCGGCTGGGGCGACGGCCAGTCGAACGGGGGCTGGGCGAGGAAGGCGTCCTCCACCCCGGCGTCGTCGAGCGTCCGGACCTGGTCCTGGTCGGGGTCCTGGGCGTACTCGACCACTGACCCGTCCTCGCCGTCGGCGACCGTCGGGGCGTCGGCGCCCAATGCCCCGTCGGGCTCGAAGTACCAGGTCGTGGCCTCGGCGTCGGGGATCGGCCAGGCCGGGAAGCTGGCCTCGAAGGTGCCGCCCGGGCCGCCGGGGTTGTCGGTGGCGGTGCCGTTCTCGAACACGACCCGGATCGGGTCCTCGGCCTCGTACTCGGCCAGGGCGTCCTCGTAGGAGGCGGCGTCGGCGAAGCGGTCGGGGCCGAATGCCGCGCCCTCGCCGAACATCTCGGCCAGGATCGTCGGGCCGACGGCCCGAACGGCGGCGGGGATCTCCGGGATGCGTCGGCCGATGTAGAAGTCCAGGAACTCGCTCCAGCGGGCGGCGAGCGGAGGGGTCAGACCGTCGGCGTGGGCCCCGTTGGTGAGCGAGACGTGGAGCTGGTCGGTCCCGGAGAACCGGTCGAGCATGGTGGCGAAGTAGCCCCCGGTCTGCTCGTCCTGCCACTGGCCGGTCATGAAGACCGGGACCTCGATCCGGTCCACGAGGTTGGCCGGGCTGATGGTGCCGTACCGGTCCTCTTCGTAGAACGGCTGGGCCTCGAGGGCGCGCACCAGGTCGAGGTTCTGCGAGCGCAGGCCCTGGTTGGCCTCGCACTCCTCGTCGCCCTCGTCGATCTGGTCGTTCACGTAGTCCGGCCCGAACGCCGTGGCGTCGTCGGAGACCTGCGCGCTCCACTCGGCGGCGAAGCCGTCGTTGAAGATCCCGCCCGGGTAGCCGATGCCGGCGTACGCCTCGCTGATGACCGACTGCGGGGTGATGGCCGCGAGGCTCGGCGGAGCGGTCGACGCCATGAACAGCTGGGTGATGCCCGGATAGGACAGGCCGATCATCCCGACGGCGTGGTTGGCCACCCAGTCCTGAGCGGCGACGGTCTCGATGACGTCGTAGCCGTCGGCCACCTGGCTGCCCTCGAAGAACGACAGCGACCCCCCCGAGCAACCGGTGCCGCGGAGGTTCACCCCGACGGTGGCGTAGCCGAGCGCATCGGCCAGCGTGACCTCGCCCGGCATGCCGTAGGGGTTGGCGGGGTCGTAGCCCGACATGTCGATCACGGTGGGGTACGGCCCGTCGGCGGGCACGTCGTCGCGGGGCAGCGACGGGAACCGGACCATCGCGGCGAGGGTCACGCCGTCCCGCATCTCGATGTAGTTGATCCCCTCGACCAGGTCCTGGCCCTCGAACAGCGCGGTGTCGGGCGGTGCGTAGCGGTCGAGCACGGCGACCGGCTCGGTCACGAGCAGGTCCTCGCCGGTCCCGGCCACGACTCGGTAGCCCTCGCCGGGCGGGACACGGCCGAACGTCAGCAGGCCCTCGTCGTCGACGGTGCCCGAGTCGGCCGGGTCACCGTTGGGGGCGTAGAGCGCGGCGACGGCGACGCCGTCCGCGTCGACGAGCCGCAGCTCGGTACCGGGTTCACCCTCGGCGACGACGACCTGCTCGACCCCGCCGGTGACGAGCAGGTCGAGCTCGCCGGCGTCGGTGAACGAGACGGCCTCGGGTCCCTCGGCGACGTCGTCGCCGCCCCCGTCATCCGACGAGCAGGCGGGAAGGAACAGCGCCAGCGCGAGGGCGCCGACGAAGAAGCGGGAGCGCAGGGGCATCGCGGCGAGCGTAAACGACGGTCGGTCAGGCCTAGAGGGCGGACCCCTGCGCGGTGCCGGTCATCGTCTCGCCGTCGAGGCGGAACACCGCGCAGACCACCGCGCGGTCCCCGGCGGCCCAGGACGGAGGCGACGGCCAGAGGGCGCTGATCTCCAGCTCGGACTGGGTCCAGCGCACGCCGACGAAGGCCTCGAACCCTTCGCGACAGGCCAGCTGGGCCTGGCCGCGGAGGGCGCCGACACCCGGAAAGGCGGCGCCGGGCGCGCCGGCCAGCTCGCTGCGGGCGTAGACCTCGGCCCCGTGGGGCAGGCGGCAGGGCACTGTCCGGATCTCGGTGATCTCGTTGACCTGCCGGCCGGTGAGGGCCGAGGCGTCTTCGACGCACATGCCCGGGGCCAGATCGATCGCGGCGACGTCCTGGCCCGGTGCACCCGTGGTGGTCGGGGGGGCGGTCGACGGGGGCGGGGTCGTGCTCGTGGTGGTCGTTGAGGTCGCCTCGGCGACGAGCCAGTCCGGGGCCTCCTCGTCGGAGCAGGCCGTGACGGCGACGAGGGCGAGCCCGGCGACGGTCAGGAGGAGGAGGCGGCGCATCAGTAGCTCGCAGGGAGGAGGTAGGAGAAGTTCTCGAAGAAGCCGTACAGCACGACCAGGAAGATCGGAAGCCCGATGGCGTACGCGGGCCACGGCCGCCACGCCCGGCCGACCACCCAGGCGCTGAGCCAGACCATGGCGGCGGCGAGGCCCCAGACGATGGCCGGGGTCTTCGGGTGCTCGTCGGCGTCGATGCTCTCGGCCCCTTCCAGGTCAGGCGCATCGGCCGACGGCTGTCCGGGCTCGGCCGGCGCCGCTCGTTCGAGCAGTTCGCCGACGACGACGATGCGTTCGGCGGCGCTGTACTTCGGGTGGCAGGCCGTCAAGGTGATGCGGTTGTCGAACTTGTACTCGAGGACGTCGGTGCGATCCGGGGTCACGATGTGGGTGGTGAGGTAGCTGTAGGTGAAGCGGGAGCCGTTGATGTAGGTGACGATGATGCGGTCCCCCTCGCCGACCTGGTCGAGGTTGTGGAAGGGCTGGCCATAGGTCGTCCGGTGGCCGGCGATCGCCGCGTTGCCGACCTGGCCGGGCAGGGGTGTGCCCTCGTAGTGGCCGGGGCCGTTGGCCAGCACGTCGAGCCCGACGCCCTCGAGGAAGATCCAGTTCACGCCGATGGCGGGGATCTCGATGCGACCGATCCCGCCGCCCCGAGCGGGCGCGTGGGGCACGGGCTGGGGGCGGTTCGGGTTCTGGGGCCCGGGGTCGGGGTTCTCCTCGTCGTACGCGTCGGCCTGCGCCTCGAACTGGTCCTCGAGGTCGTCCTGGGCCCGTTGGGTGTGGAAGCCGGTCCCCCACAGCTGGTACGCGACGAACAGGAGGATCAGGACCCCGGCCGTGATCATCACCCGCCCGAGCGCCCCCAACGTCCGGGCCAGCTTCACCGGCGGGAGGGTAGTGGTGCGCCTGGGAGGCGCCGAAGGCACCCCACTACCCTGAACCTCTCCCTATGGCACCGGTCGTCGTCCTCGATGGTGCCGTCTCGCTGCTCGGGCGGTTCCCTGCCCTCGCCGGGGCCGACCTCGTGGTCGAGCCGGGCGAGGTGGTCCTGCTCCGGGGGCCGAACGGTGCCGGCAAGACCACCCTGCTGCGGGTCTGCGCGGGCCTGCTGGCGGTGGCCGACGGTCGGGCCGAGGTGCTGGGGGTGGACCTGCGCCGCGACCGGCGGGCGGTCCGGTCCCGCGTGGGCCTGGTCGGCCACAGCGGGGGGCTGTACGACGACCTCACGGTGGCGGAGAACGTGGCGTTCTGGGGACGGGCCGCGGGGGCCGGTCCCGACGAGGTGGCCGGCGCCCTCACCCGCCTCGGCCTCGACGGCCGCCTCCACGACCTGGCCGTGGGTCGCCTGTCCGCGGGCCAGCGCCGCCGGACCTCGATCGCGGCAATGGTCGCCCGGCGGCCCGAGCTGTGGCTCCTGGACGAGCCCCACGCCAGCCTCGACGCCGAGGGCCGCGACCTGGTCGACGGCCTGATCCGGGACTCGGTCGCGGCGGGCGCCACCGTCATCCTGGCCAGCCACGAGAGCGACCGGGCCGTGGCCATCGCCTCCCGCATCGTCGAGGTGCGGGGCGGGACGGTGCAGGAGCTGCAGCGTGCTCCGTGACCTGCGCCTCGTGGCCGGCAAGGACCTGCGCATCGAGGCCCGCGCGCGGCGTGGCCACCAACCAGGTGGCGCCCTTCGCGCTGCTGGTGCTGGTGCTCTTCGCCTTCGCCCTCGACCCCGACCGCGGCGTGCTCGAGCGAGCGACCGCCGGCCTGTTCTGGGTCGCCGTGCTGCTGTCGACGGTGCTCGCCGTCCAACGGGCCTTCGCCCTCGAAGCCGCCGACGGCGTGCCCGACGCCCTCCGCCTGGCCGGCCTCGATCCGGCGGCGGTGTTCCTGGGCAAGACCGTGGCGCTCATCGTCCAGCTCCTCGCCCTCGAGGCGGTCCTGCTGGTGGGGGTGGCGCTGTTCTACAACACCGATCTGCGGGAGCCGCTGCTCCTCCTGGCGACCTGCCTGACCGCGACCGTGGGGCTGGCCGCCGCCGGTAGCCTCTACGGCGTACTCGCCGCCGGGCTGCGGGTCCGGGACACGCTGCTGCCACTGCTGCTGCTCCCGGTCGTGGCCCCGGTGCTGATCGGCGCCACCCGGGCGTTCGAGTCGGCCCTGGCGGGCACCCCCGGCGACGGCTGGCCGTGGTGCGGCCTGCTGGCGGTGTTCGCGGCGATCTACGTAGCGTTCGGGATGCTGGCCTCGGGCCCGCTTCTGGAGGAACTGTGATGCAGGAGACACCGGGGAGCACGGCCCACACGGGTCGCGCGGCAGCCGCATCCTCGGCCTCTGTGCCGGCGTCGGCGCCGTCGCCCTCCTGCTCTTCGCCCTCGTGCTCAGCCCGGCCGACCGGGTCCAGGGCGAGGCCGTCCGCCTCATGTACCTGCACGTCCCGGCGGCCATCGCCATGTACGTCTGCGTGGGACTGGTCGGCCTGGGCAGCGCGCTCTGGCTGTGGAAGCGCTCACGGGGCTGGGACACGCTGGCCGCGGCGGCCGCGGAGGTCGGCCTCCTCTTCACCGCCCTCACCCTGGTCACCGGCATGCTCTGGGGCCGCCCGACCTGGGGCGTCTTCTGGGTCTGGGACGCCCGGCTGACCACCACCGCGCTGCTGGCCGTCCTCCTCCTCGGCTACCTGGCCCTGCGCCGGGTGCCGGCCGACCCAGAGGCGCGGGCCCGGCGGGCCGCCATCGCCGGCCTGCTCGTCGTGGTGGACCTGCCGCTCATCCACTACTCGGTCGACTGGTGGCGGACCCTGCACCAGGACGCCACCATCGCCACCACCGACGTGAAGATCGACGGGCTGATGCTGTTCACGCTCTTCCTGGGCATGGTCGTCGGCGGCCTGGTCATGGCCTGGCTCCTCGTGCACCGCTTCCGCCTGGCCTGGCTGGAGGAGGAGGTCGAGCAGGGCGGGCTCGACCAGGCCATCGCCGAGCGCCGAGCCGAGGCCGAGCAGGTGAGCTCATGATCAACGAGGGCTACGTCATCGCCGGCTACCTGATCACCTTCCTCGGCATCGGTGCCTACGCGGCCTGGATCCTGGTCCGCGGCCGCCGGCTCTCGGCCCGGGTGCCCGAGGAACGCCGCCGGTGGCTGTGACGCCACCGGGTGGGGAGGCACCGGAGCTCGACCTCACGCCCCGCGAGGCGCCGGCCCGGCGTCGGCGGGGGCTGGCGGCCTCGCTGGTGCTGCTGGTCGTGGTCCTCGCGCTCGTGGTCATCGCCGTCAAGGCGTTGGGTGACGCCTCCGTCTTCTTCCTGAACGCCGACGAGGCGGTCGAGCAGCGGGAGGACCTCGGCACCGACCGGTTCCGGCTCCAGGGGACGGTCGTGGCCGATTCCGTCGTGGAGACCGACGCCGGCGTCGACCTTCACCGTGGCCTTCAACGACGTCGAGGTCGACGTCGTCCACCAGGGGGACCCGCCCGAGCTCTTCCAGCCCGACATCCCGGTCGTGCTGGAGGGCAACTGGGACGGGGAGGTGTTCGCCTCCGACCGGATCCTGGTGAAGCACTCCTCGGAGTACGAGTCCGAGAACCAGGACCGCCTGCAGGAGGCCGACGAGGGCCGATCCGGCGAGGGGTGAGGCGATGAACCTCGCGCTCGGCTCGGCCGGCGTGCTCCTGGGCCTGCTGGCCGCCGTCGCCGGCGCGGTGTCCGTCCTCGTGGGGATCCTGCGGGGCGAGGCCAAGCTCCTGCGCTCCGCCACGGCCTACGGCCTGCTCGTCCTGGTGGGCGCCGTGGTGGCCACCCTGGCCATGGAGCGGGCGCTGATCACCCGGGACTTCACCGTCCTGTTCGTGGCCGAGAACGGGAGCAGCCGGACCCCCGCCCTGTTCAACGTGGCCACGCTGTGGTCCGCCCTCGAGGGCTCGATCATCCTCTGGGCGCTCGTGCTCTCGGGCTACCTGGTGGCCGTGCTGCACCGGTTCCGCGACCGCCTGGCCGACCCGCTGGTGGGCTGGGCGCTGTTCACGATCTTCGTGACCGCCGCCTTCTTCTTCTTCCTCATGGTCGGCCCGGCCGACCCGTTCCAGCGGTTCTCGCCCCCGCCGGGCTACGACGGGCCGGGGCCCAACCCACTGCTGCAGAACCACATCCTGATGGCCTTCCACCCGCCGATGCTCTACCTCGGCTACGTCGGCTTCACCGTGCCCTTCGCCTTCGCCATCGGGGCGTTGGCGACCGGGCGGGTCGGCGAGGGCTGGCTGGTCGAGACCCGGCGGTGGACGCTGTTCGCCTGGGGCTTCCTGACCGTGGGCATCGTGCTCGGGGCCTGGTGGTCCTACGAGGTGCTGGGCTGGGGCGGGTACTGGGCGTGGGACCCCGTCGAGAACGCCTCCTTCCTGCCGTGGTTGACGGGGACGGCGTACCTGCACTCGGTGATGATCCAGGAGCGCCGGGGGATGCTCCGGGTCTGGAACCTGTCGCTGCTCTGCGCCACCTTCGCCCTCACCATCCTCGGCACGTTCCTCACCCGCTCGGGCGTCCTGGACTCCGTCCACGCCTTCACCGAGTCGGGCATCGGCCCGGCCTTCCTCGGGTTCTTCGCCGTGATCGTCGGCGTCTCGGTGGTGCTCATCGGCTGGCGCGGTGACCGGCTGCGCGCCCCGGGTCGGATCGACTCGCCGCTCTCCCGGGAGGGCGCCTTCTTCGGCAACAACCTGCTGTTCGCCGCCTTCGCCTTCGTCGTCCTCCTCGGCACCGTGTTCCCGCTCCTGGTCGAAGCGGTGAACGGCGACCGCATCTCGGTCGGTGTTCCCTACTTCGACCGGATGGCGATGCCCATCGGGCTGGCCCTGCTCGCCCTGATGGCGATCGCGCCCGTGCTGCCGTGGCGCAAGGCCAGCGGTGAGCTGTTGCGCCACCGGCTCGAGATCCCGGCCTGGATCGGCACGCTGACGGTCGTCGTGGCCGTGCTGCTCGGGGCCCGGGGGCTGGCCCCGCTGCTCGCCTTCGGCCTCGGCGGGATGGCCGCCGGGTCGGCCGGGCGCCAACTCGTGCTGGCCACCCGCCGCCACGGCCTCCGCGGGTTCCTCGGGCGGGCCAACGGCGGCATGGTCGTCCACCTCGGCGTCGTGGTCATCGCCGTGGCCTTCGCCGCCTCGCAGAGCTACGCCCACGTCGGCGAGTTCCGCTTGGGCGAGGGGGACTCGGCCGAGGTCGGTGGGCACACGGTGACCTACCTCGGGCTGGAGACCATCGAGCGCTCGGAGAAGACCGAGACCCGGGCCAGGGTGCAGATCGACGACGACGGGGTCTTCACCCCCAGCCTCTCGGAGTTCCGCTTCGGCAGTCAGGCCATCGGCACGCCGTCGGTGCGGGTGTCGGCCGCGAACGACGTCTACCTCGCCCTCCAGGCCCTCCCCGAGGAGGGCAGCGACGAGGTGTTGCTCCGCGTCGTCGTCCAGCCGCTGATCCTGTGGCTCTGGGTCGGTGGGGCGATCATGGCCCTGGGCACGGTGCTGGCGGCATGGCCCGGGACGAGGCGCCGGCCCACCGACCCGACGTCCGCCGTGGTCCCCGACGACGTCGAACGGGCTCCTGAGCTGGAACGGGCGGGGACGTGATGGACGTCGACGAAGCGGTCGACCTGCCGCGCCGGCGAGGCCCCGCGGTCGTGGGCGCCGCCGTCGTCGCCGTCGTCCTCATCGCCTTCGTCGTCGTCCTGGCCACCCGGGAACCGGCCCAGGACCGCCAGAGCGAGAGCCCGCTGGTCGGTCAACTCGCCCCACCCCTCGCCGGGGAGGCCATCGCCCCGGCCGACCAGGTGGGCACGGCCTTCGACCTCGACCGGCTGCGGGGGCAATGGGTGGTCGTCAACTTCTTCGCCACGTGGTGCGTGCCGTGCCGGGTGGAGCACCCGGAGCTGATCGAGTGGAGCGAGGAGCACGCCGAGGCCGGGGACGGGTCGGTGGTCAGCGTGGTCTTCAGCGACAAGCCCGAGGACGTGGCCGACTTCTTCGACGAGAACGGCGGCGACTGGCCGGTCATCGACGGGGAAGAGGTGATCCTCGACTGGGCGGTGGCCGCGGTGCCGGAGTCCTTCCTGGTCGCCCCGGACGGCGTGGTCGCGGCCAAGATCACGGGCGGGGTCACGGCCGACGGCCTCGACGACCTGCTGGCCGAGGTCCAGGGCGCGTGATGCGACGCTGGTCCTGGCTGGTGATGGGTGGGGTGCTGTTGGTGGCCCTAGTGGTGGGCCTCCAGCCCGACGACACGGCGCGGACGCCGGAGGACCGGGTCTTCGACGTCGCCGAGGGCTACAAGTGCCCGACCTGCCGCAGCCAGTCGGTGGCCGACTCGGAGGCCCCGAGCGCCAAGGCCATCCGGGCCGAGATCTCCCGCCGGCTGGAGGCGGGGGAGAGCGAGGACCAGATCCGGGACTACCTGGTCGGGCGCTTCGGGGACGAGATCGTGCTCACGCCGGCGGCGTCGGGCATCACCGGGCTGGTCTGGGTCATCCCCGTCGTCGCGGTGGCCATCGCCGCGGCGGGGTTGTTCCTGGCCTTCCGGCGTTGGCAGCGGCGGCCGTCGGTCGCCGCCACCGACGACGACCGGGCGCTGGTGGCCGAAGCGCAAGCGTCGCGGTGAGCCGCCGTCCCGCGGGGCCGGCGGATCCCGACGCCTACGCGGCGTTGGAGGAGCAGCGGGACTTCCTGCTGGGCTCGCTCGACGACCTCGAGCGGGAGTGGGCGGCGGGGGACATCGACGAGGCCGACTACGTCGCCCTGAAGGACGACTACACCGCCCGCGCTGCGTCGGTGATCCGGGCCCTCGACGAGGGGGCGGCCCGGTTCTCGTCAGCCCGACGCCCCGGCGGCACCCGGCGGAACCTGGCCTTCGTGGCCGTCGTGCTGCTCCTCGGTGTCGGCGCGGGGCTGCTGGTCGCCCACTTCTCGGGCACGCGGACGGGCGGCCAGTCCGCCACCGGTGACGTCCGCCTCGACCGCAGGGAGCAGCTCGCCCGCTGCCTGTCGCTCTTCAGCGAGGGGGAGGCCCTCGAGGCCGTCATGTGTTACGACGACGTGCTCGCCGTCGACCCCGAGAACGTCGAGGCCCTGACCTACCGCGGGTGGGCGCTCGTGCAGGCCACCCTCGTCGCCGACGGGCTCGAGTTCCTCGACCGGGCGATCGCGCTCGATCCGACCTACCCGGACGCTCGGGTGTTCCGGGCGCTCACCTACCGCGATCAGGGCCGGATCGAGGACGCCCGAGCCGACGTGGCCGCCCTCGACGACATCCAGATCCCGGTCGCCATGGCCGACCTGATCGACGGCCTCCGGGACAGCCTCGAGCCGACGTCCACGTCGGCGGCCCCGACCACGGTCCAGGGGTAACGTCCGCGGCATGACCGACCCGTCTGTCCCGCCCCCTCCTGCGGGGGGATCCGCTCCGCCTCCACCGCCGGAGGCCAGCCCCCCGCCCGCGGCGCCCACGCCCGGGGCCTATCCGCTTCGCCTCGACCTCGACGCTCCGATCGAGGTGGCCAACTGGCGTCCGCTGGTGCACTGGCTGCTGATCATCCCTTACGCAATCGTCGTCGGCATCCTCGGCTATGCGCTCGGCATCGTCGCCTTCATCGCGTTCTTCACCGTGTTGTTCACGAAGCGGATTCCTGACGGCTTGTTCCGCTTCATGGCCATGTGCCTGCGCGTGAGCTGGAGGTCGCTCAGCTACCAGCTCTGGCTGCGCGAGCCCTATCCGGCGTTCGAGTTCACCTCCGCCTCGCAGGATCCCGGCGGGGATCTCGCCACCCTCACGATCGACGAGCCCGGCGAGCTCAACCGATGGCTCCCGTTGGTCAAGTGGCTACTCGCCATACCTCACTACTTCGCGCTGTTCTTCCTGTCGATCGGGGCCTTCTTCGTCGTCATCATCGGGTTCTTCGCCGTGCTCTTCACCGGCAAGTGGCCGGCCGGGCTTCGCGACTATCTCGTCGGCGTCGCCCGTTGGGGTCATCGCGTGGTGGCCTACATCTACTTCATGACCGACGAGTACCCGCCGTTCAGCCTGGACTGAGCCGGACCAAAGCGCTGACCATCAACTCGGGGATGAGGGCGACGACACCCGAGCGGTAGCGTCCGCGTCATGACCGAATCGTCCTGGGCACCACCGCCACCCCCGCCCCAGGGCTTCGCGCCGCCACCCCCGCCCTCGACTCCGACGGGCGTCCCTGGTGCGGGCCTTCAGCTGTCGAGCAAGGGCAAGCGCCTGGGCGAGTACCTGCTGGAGATCCTGCTGATCATCGTCACCCTGTTCGTCGGGTGGTTCATCTGGTGGATCATCCTGCTGCCGCGGGCCCAGACGCCGGGCAAGCAGCTCCTCAAGATGCGGGTCGTGAGACTGGACGCGTACCGACCGGCCACGACCGGCGAGATGGTGCTGCGCGAGGTCGTCGGGAAGTTCCTGCTCGGCTTCTTCGTCCCCTTCTACTCGTTCGTCGCCGCCCTCTTCGTGGTCTTCGACGACAACAACCAGGCCCTCTGGGACAAGATCGCGGGGACCACCGTGGTGGACGACCCCGACAACCGGTTCGGGTTCTAGGGACGTGCACGGAAGGGCTGAGGCCTGGTGCGCTTGACCTGGGACATCGCCAAGCTGCGCTTGGCGATCACCGCTGTGCTTGCCTGGTCTCCTCGCCTATCGGCTCGGCTCCTCAAGGCTTCGCCGGGGGGAGGTAGGTCCCTCGGACGAAGGAGGGCCCGTTGCGCTCGAGGACCCAGGTCGAGCCCTTCTTGCAGTCGCGGCCCACCGCTTCCAGCCCTTCCCCGATGAGGTGGTCGATCAGCTCGGGGATCACGTCGCCGTGGCTGCACAGCACGGCGTGATCGAGCTCGCCGGCGAGCCGGCGGACGGGTCCGACGGATCCGCCCTCCCAGAGGACGCCGTCCTCCACCACCTCGAGCCCGAGGGCGGTGGCCAGGGGTTCGACGGTCTGGGTGCAGCGCAAGGCAGGGCTGGACACGATCGTCTCGATCCGGTTCCCGGCGAGCAGGTCGACGAGCCCCCGGGCCTGGCCGAAGCCCTTCTCGCTCAGCGGCCGGAGCCGGTCGTCGCCGGGCCACTGGTGGCGGCTCAGGGCGACGGCATGACGCACCACGAAGAGGCTCATCGGCCGCCGAGGCTACGGAGTCGGGCCAGGACGTCGGGAAGGGCGTGGCAGGAGGGCGTCGATGTCGGCGTCGGTGGTCGACCAGCCGACCGAGACCCGGAGGGAATGGTCGGCGTCGACCCCCATGGCCTCGAGCACGGGCGACGGCTCGAGCGACTCGGACGAGCAGGCGCTGCCCGAGTGCACCGCGATCCCCGCGGCGTCGAGGCCCAGGAGCACGGCTTGGGGTTCGACGCCGTCGATGCCCAGGCAGACGACGTGCGGGAGGCGATCGGTGGGGTCGCCGTAGACGGGGACCCCGTCGAGGTCGGCCGCGGCATGGAGCACGCGGTCGGTCAGCCGGCGGGCCTCGGTGGCTTCGCGGTCGAGCCCCCCGTCGCCCAGTTCGGCACACGCCGCGGCGAACCCGGCGATGGCCACCGCGTTCTCGAGCCCGGCCCGGCGGGCCCGTTCCTGGTCACCCCCGACGAGGAGGGGATCGAGGCGCAGGCCCCGGCGCACGAGCAGGGCCCCGGCGCCCTGGGGTCCGCCGAACTTGTGGGCGCTGAGCGACACGAGGTCGGCGCCGAGCGCGCCGAAGTCGAGGGTGACGTGGCCGTTGGCCTGCGCGGCGTCGATGTGGACGAGGACATCCCGGTCGGCGAGGGCGGCGAGGATCGCGGCCACGGGTTGGGTGGTGCCCACCTCGTGGTTGCCGGCCTGGACGTGGACGACCGAGGTGTCGTCGCGGACGGCGGCGACGACCTCGTCGGGGTCCACCCGGCCGGCACCGTCCACCCCCACCACGGTCACCGGACCGGCCCGTTCGGCCGCGAGGCGGACGGCCGAGTGCTCCACCGCCGTCACCACCTGGTGCGGCCCCCGGCTCACGGCGCCGCTCACCGCCGAGGCGACCGCTTCGGTCCCGCCGCTCGTGAAGACGACCTCGCGCGGCCTCGCGCCGAAGGTCGCCGCGACCTGTTCCCGGGCCTGCTCGACCGCGCCCCGGGTGGTCAGCCCCTCGGCGTGGATCCGCCCGCCGTCACCGACGAGGTCGAGGGCGGCGAGCATCGCCGCCCGGGCAGCGGGGCGGAGCGGCGACGTCGAGGCGTGGTCGAGGTAGGCGCGCAAGCGCGGTTACTCGGCCACCGCGGTCACGCAGATGTCGTCGCCGGTGGGCAGGGACGACTCGGTGACCGGTGACGTGTCGCCGTAGAGGGCGCCGAGCATCCCCTTCACCATGCCCCGGTCGACGGCGCAGATCACCGGATGCTCGACGGCGGCGCCACCGAACGGGCAGTGCTCGGAGACGATGCGCAGCTCGTTGCCGTGCTTCTCGGCCCGGGCCGCGAACCCGTGGGCCGTGAGGGCGTCGGCCACGGCGTGGAGGGCGGTGCGGAACGACCGCGGCCCGCTGCCGTCGCCCAGCGCGGCGGCCATGGTCCGGCCGTACTCCTCGCCCACCTCCTCGGCCAGGGCCTGAGCCGTCTCCGGGGGGAGGGCCTCGAGGGCCCGGCCCAGGAGGCTGACCAGGACGTCGTCGTGGCCCACGTTGATCTCGAGGCCCATCTCGTGCTCGGTGGCCCGGTACCGCTTGGACGGCCGGCCGGCGCCGCCGCCCCCGGTGCGCTCGACGCTGACCTCGAGGTAGCCGCCGGCCGCCAGCTTGTCGAGGTGGTGGCGGGCGACGTTGGCGTGCAGCTCGAAGCGCTCGGCGACCTCGGAGGCGGTGACACCGTCGGGGCGTTCGTGCACATGGAGGAAGATGTCGCGCCGAGTCGGGTCGCCGAAGGCGGAGGCGATCGCCGTGACGGCCGACGCGAACTCGGTGGGGGACAAGACTCCACCATCCACGCCGGTATTCTACCTACGCGGATAGGGGAAATTCCCGGGCGCCGGGAGGACAGGAGACCGAGCCGCTGATGGCACCCACCAACGACCAGGTCCTCGAGGCCCTGCGGAGCGTCGAGGAACCCCTGCTCGGGGTGGGCCTGGTGGAGCTGGGGCTGGTCGAGGCCACCGAGGTCCACCGGGGCGGGCGCATCAAGGTCAGCGTGGCCGAGGTCACCGAGGACTACCCGTACCGCGACGAGCTGACCCGCCGCATCGGCGGTGCCGTCGGCGCCCTCGACGGGGTCAAGGACGTCCAGGTCGACACCTCGGTGCTCGACGACGACGGCCAGGAACGGGTCCGGCGCCAGCTCATCGGCGACCCCGAGGCGACGGCCGGCAGCCAGCCGGGCCATGGCCACGCCGAGGGCCGCGCCATCCCCTTCGCCGAAGCCGGCTCGGCCACGCGGGTCCTGCTCATCGCGTCGGGCAAGGGCGGGGTGGGCAAGTCCTCGGTCAGCGCCAACCTGGCCATCGCGCTGGCCCAGCGGGGCAAGCGGGTGGCCATCGTCGACGCCGACGTCTGGGGCTTCTCGATCCCCCGCATGCTCGGGATCCGGCAGCCGCCCTTCCTCGTCGACCGGATGCTCGTGCCGCCGGAGGCCCACGGCGTGCGCTGCATCTCCATGGGCTTCTTCGCCGAGGAGGACACGCCGGTCATCTGGCGGGGCCCCATGCTGCACAAGGCCCTCGAGCAGTTCCTGACCGACGTCTGGTGGGGTGAGCCCGACTTCCTGCTCGTCGACCTGCCGCCGGGCACCGGCGACATCTCGATCTCCCTCGCCGGCTTCCTGCCCCGGGCCGAGGTGTTCATCGTCACGACGCCCCAGGCCGCGGCGCAGAAGGTGGCCCAGCGGGCCGCCTTCATGGCCGAGAAGGTCCGGCTCGAGGTGCGGGGCGTGATCGAGAACATGTCCTGGTTCGTCGGTGACGACGGCACCCGGTACGAGCTCTTCGGCGCCGGCGGGGGCCAGGAGCTGGCCGATCGCCTCGACGTCCCCCTCGTCGGCCAGATCCCCCTCGTGCCCCTGCTCCGCGAAGGCAGCGACACCGGCCGCCCGATCGCGGCGGTCGAGCCCGACAGCGAGGCCGCCGGCATCTTCCGCACCATCGCCGAGCGCATCGACGTCGACCTGGCCCCGACCAGGCGCTACCACCCGGACCTGAAGATCGGCTGAGGGCTGGGGATCGACGGCGCCGGGCACTTACGCTTGGCGTCCGCATCCGCACAGGAGGATCCGTGGACGTTCGCATCGGCGTGACCTACAGCCAGAAGGAGCTCGAGCTCGAACTGGACGAGAAGGCCGACCCCGAGAAGGTCAAGGGCGAGATCGAGGCGGCGCTGAGTGGGCCCGGGGCCCTGTGGCTCACCGACCGGCGCGGCCGGCAGGTCGCGGTCCCCGTCGACAAGGTGGCCTACGTCGAGATCGGCAGCCCCGAGGACAGCCACCGCATCGGCTTCAGCGGCTAAGGGATTCCTTGGGGCCCGCCCCGGCCGACCTCCTCGACCGTCGGCTGGTCTTCGTCACCGGCAAGGGTGGGGTGGGCAAGTCCACCGTTGCCTCCGCCCTGGCCCTCGTCGCGTCCCGACGGGGCAAGCGGGTCCTGGCCTGCGAGTTCGACGCCAAGGGGAACCTGGCCGACTTCTTCTCGGCCGCGCCGACCGGCTGGGACCCGAGTGAGGTCCAGCCGGGCCTCTTCGCCATGGCGATGGACACCGAGGAGTCGCTGAAGGAGTACCTGCGCCTCCAGGTGAAGATCCCCCTCGTGGCCCGCATCGGGCCGCTGGCCCGGACGCTCGACTTCGTCGCCAACGCCGCGCCCGGGGTCAAGGAGATCCTGACCGTCGGCAAGGTCGTGTGGGAGACCAAGGAGCGCAACTACGACCTGGTCGTCGTCGACGCCTCGGCCACCGGCCACGTCGTCGCCCAGCTCTCGGCGCCGCAGGCCATCGGCGAGCTGGTCAAGATGGGTGTCGTCCGGGACCAGACGGCATGGCTCAGCGAGATCCTCGACGATCCGGCGACCACCGGCGCCGTGATCGTGGCCGCGCCGGAGGAGATGCCGGTCAACGAGTCCCTCGAGCTGGCCGAGCGCATCCGCACCGAGACCCGGGTCGACCTGGCCGCGACGGTGGTCAACCGGGTGCTCCCCGAGCTGTTCTCCCGGGATGAGGAAGAGGTGTTCGAAGCCCTCCGGGAACCGAAGGCCCTGGCGGCCCTGGAGGAAGCTGCGGGCGGGCCCATGGCGCCCATCCTCGACGCCGCGGAGCTGGCGGTGACGTTGCGGCGCACGCGCAGCGTGCACCTCGACCGGCTGCGCGAGGGCCTGCGCGGGGTGCCGCTGCTCTACGCGCCGGAGCTGTTCACCCGCAGCCACGGGATCCGGGCCACGAGCCAGTTGGCCGACGCCCTCGCCGCGGAGCTGGGGTACTGATGGCCCGCCGCCGTCGCGACGACACCCGCCCGACCTCGCTCGAGCAGCTGCTCACCAGCAACGAGGTGGTGGTGACGTGCGGATCGGGGGGCGTGGGCAAGACCACCAGCGGCGCGGCCATGGCCGCCATGGCCGCCGCCCACATCGGTGGCCGGGTCCTGGTGCTGACCATCGACCCCGCCCGGCGCCTGGCCAACGCGCTGGGGCTGGAGCGGTTCGGCAACGTGGAGTGCGAGATCGACCGGTCGGCCTTCACCGACGCCGGGATCACCCCGCGGGGCCAGCTCTTCGCGGCCATGCTCGACACGAAGGCGAGCTGGGACGATCTCGTGAACCTGCACGCCCCCGACCCGGCCACGCGGGACGCCATCCTGGCCAACCCGCTGTACCAGAACATCACCGGCAAGTTCGTGCAGAGCCACGACTACATCGCCATGGAGCGGCTCTACGAGATCCACTCCTCGGGGCGCTTCGACCTGATCGTCGTGGACACCCCGCCCACGCGCAACGCCATCGACTTCCTCGAGGCGCCGGACCGGATGGCGGACTTCTTCAGCAGCCGCCTGCTCCGGTGGCTCACCGTCCCGGCCCGCTCCCGCGTGATGAACCTGGCCTCGAAGCCCTTCTACACGGTCGCCGACCGCATCCTGGGCTCCCAGTTCCTGGAGGACATCGCCGAGTTCTTCCTGCTGTTCCAGACCATGTACAGCGGGTTCGTGGAACGCTCGCGGGCGGTGTCGCGGCTGTTGGAGGACCATGGGACCACCTTCGTGGTGGTGTCGACGCTCGAGCCGGCGCCGGCCCAGGAGGCCGAGTTCTTCGTCGACGCGCTGACGGAGCGGAAGCTGCACCTGGGCGCCCTGATCTTCAACAAGGTCCTGCCCGCCGACCTCTTCACCGCTGAGGCGGCGAAGGTGGCCGATCGCCTCGACCACGACGCCCGCCCGGTGGCCGAGGCCGTCGCCGGCGAGGTGGCCGACACCGATCAGGTGGCCCGGGTGCTGGAGGAGGTGGCCGAGAGCTTCCTCAACTACCGCCTGGTGGCGAGGAGGGAGGCCGAGGAGGCCGCCCGCCTGGGGACCAGGGCGGAGGTGGTGGCCACGGTGCCCTACCTCGCCGAGGACATCAGCGACCTGGCCGGCCTCCTCAGGATCGGGGGTCACCTCTGGTGAGCACACCGGGCCGGGCGGTCGTCGCGGGCGGTCACCGGGCGACGTGCGAGGCCGCCCTCCAGGTCCTCGCCAGCGGGGGGAATGCCTTCGACGCCATCGTCGCGGCCGGGTTCGCCTCGGCCACCAGCGAGCCGTTGATGACCGGCCTCGGCGGGGGTGGCTTCTGCCTGACCCGGACCGCCGCGGGCGAGGCGACGCTCTTCGACTTCTTCGTGGACACGCCCGGCCGGGGGCTCGAACCCATGCCCGAGCCGCACTTCTTCCCCGTCGCGTTGCAGTACCCCGGCGTGGAGCAGGTCTTCAACACCGGCATGGGGTCGGCGGCGGTGCCCGGGACGGTCGCCGGGTACCTCGCGGTCCACGGGCGGCTGGGCCGATTGCCGCTGGCCCAGGTCGTGGCCCCCGCCGTGGCGCTGGCCCGTGACGGGGTGGTGCTCGACGAGTTCCACGCCTCGGTCTCCGAGCTGCTCTGGCCCATCCTGCGCCTCACGGCCGACGGGTGCCGGCTGTTCGGCCTCGGCGACGAGCCGCAGCCCCCGGGCCATGCCTTCACCAACCCCGACACGGCCGACTTCCTGGCCGAGCTGCAGCGCGACCCCGCCCACGACCTCTGGTCCGCCGGGCGCGGGGACCAGGTCGTCGCCGACATGGCAGCCGGCGAGGGCCTGATCACGGCCGAGGACCTGGATGCCTACGCGGTGGCCGAGCGCGCCCCGCTGGCCGTCGGCTACCGGGACCGGACGGTGCTGACCAACCCGCCGCCGGCGTTCGGTGGGGAGATGGTGGGCCGAGGCCTCGGCTTCCTGGCCGACGAGCTGTCGTCGCCGGGCGAGTGGGGCGAGCCGTCGCACCTCGCCGCCCTCGGTCGGGCGCTCCAGGAGCTCGAGGACACCCGGACCCCGACGCCCGGCCCGCAGTTCCGCCGGGGGACGACCCACGCCAGCGTGGCCGACGCCGAGGGCAACGTGGCCGCGCTGTCGACCTCCAACGGCGAGGCGGCGGGTTACGTCGTCCCGGGGACCGGCGTGATGCTGAACAACATGCTGGGCGAGAGCGACCTGCACCCCGACGGGTTCCACGGCTCGCCCCCGGGTCTCCGCGTGTCGTCGATGATGGCGCCGACGGTCGTGCTGGGCCCGGACGGGGTCGAGCTGGTGCTCGGCAGTGGCGGCTCGGCCCGCATCCGCACGGCGTTGATCCAGGCCGTCAGCGCGGTGGTGGACTTCGGCCTCGACCCGGCCGACGCCGTAGGCCGGCCCCGGATCCACTGGGACGGCGAGGCCTTCCAGGTCGAGCCCGGGTTCGCCGCCGAGGCCGTGGCCGAGCTGGAGGCCCTCGGCCCGGTGAACCGCTGGGACAGCCTCAACCTCTACTTCGGCGGCGTCCACGCCGTCGCCCCGGACGGCCACGGCGCCGGCGACCCCCGCCGGGGCGGCGCCTGCCTCACCGCCTGAGCGACTTCGCCGTCCCCCTGTGACGTGCGCGGAAGGGCTGAGGCCTGGTGCGCTTGACCTGGGACATCGCCAAGCTGCGCTTGGCGATCACCGCTGTGCTTGCCTGGTCGCCTCGCCTATCGGCTCGGCTCCGTAGCCTTCGGCCATGGCTGGGTTGCTGGAGCTGGCACGGGGGCACACGTTCCTGGACGACCGGCAGATCGACCACCTGCAGCGCCTCGCCGCGTCGTGGGGGCTGCTGGCCGACCTGTGCTTCGCCGACCTGCTCCTCTTCGCCCCCCTCGACGCCCAAGGGGACGACGGCTTCGTCGTGCTGGCCCAGATCCGGCCGGCGACCAGCCAGACGCTCTACCGGTCCGACCTCGTGGGCACGCTCATCGCCGCCGAGGAGCGGGAGGTGGTGACCCGTTGCTTCCGGCGCAACGAGATGATCGAGGGTGAGGTGACGAGCCAGGCCGTGCGCGAGCTGGTCCGGGTCGAGTGCATCCCGGTGCGGACCGATGGCAAGCCCGTGGCGGTCCTGACCCGTGAGTCCACGTCGTCGGTGGGCCGTCCGCCGGGGGAGCTGGAGCGGACCTACGTCGCCATGTTCCACCGCTTCGCCCGCATGATCGCCGACGGGAGCTTCCCCTTCCCGCGGGCCGACTTCGAGACCGAGCTGGCCCCCCGGGTCGGCGACGGCGTGGTCCTGCTCGACGCCCACCGCCGCGTCGAGTACCACTCGCCCAACGGGGTCTCGGCCCTGCACCGCATCGGGGTGCACACCGCGGCGGAGGGACGGACGTTGGCCGAGGTCGGCCTCGAGGACGAGATGGTGCGCGACGCCTACGCCTTCGGCCTCCCGGTCACCCAGGAGGTCGAGCGGCCCTCTGGCGTGACGGTCGTGATCAGCTGCATCCCGCTGCTGGAGCGGGGCAAGGCCACCGGCGCCGTCGTCCTGATCCGCGACATCAGCGAGCTCCGGAGTCGGGACCTGTTGCTGCTCTCCAAGGACGCCACCATCCGGGAAATCCACCACCGGGTGAAGAACAACCTGCAGACCATCTCTTCGCTGCTCCGCCTGCAGGCCCGGCGCATGGACCTGCCCGAGGCCCGGCTCGCCATCGAGGAGTCGGTGGCCCGCATCTCCTCCATCGCCATGGTCCACGAGATCCTCAGCCGGGGTGCCGGCGAGGACGTGCCGTTCGTCGAGGTGCTCCGGCCGCTGCTGCGCACGGTGGAGGAGGGGTTGGTGCCCCACGACTACCGGGTCAAGTTCCGGGTCGAGGGTGACGCCGGGAAGCTCCCGGCCTACGTCGCCACCCCGCTCTCGATCGTGATCACCGAGCTCGTGCAGAACATCGTCGAGCACGCCTACCCCATTCGGGAAGACGGCCCGTCACCGGAAGGCGAGGTGCTCCTCGAGCTGGCCAACGACGGTCACGAGCTGGTGGTGCGGGTCAACGACGACGGGGTGGGCCTGCCGCCGAACTTCGACCTCGCCACCACGACCGGCCTCGGACTGTCGATCGTGCAGACCCTGGTCACGACCGAGCTCCAGGGCTCCATCTCGATGCTGCCCCGGGCGGAGCACGGCGCCGTCGCCGAGATCCGCGTCCCGCTGACCTACAGCTAGCTGGCCCGGCGGGCCGCCTTCAGGCGGGCGACGTGGGCACGGCGCAGCACGCGGCGCTCTTCCTCGGAGGTGCCACCCCAGACGCCGGAGTCCTGGTTGGAGAGAATGGCGAACTCCAGGCAGGCCTCGCGGGCGTTGCACTGGAAGCACACCGCCTTGGCCGTCTCGATCTGCTCGATGGCCGGGCCGGTGGTCCCCACGGGGAAGAAGAGGTCCGGGTCGGTGTCCCGACACGCGGCGTCGTCACGCCAGTCTTCGACGTCGTCTTCGTCGTCGTCGGTGGCGGGGCCGAAGGCGTAAGGCGCAGGCAGAGCCACAAAACCTCCACGGTGAGGTCGAAGGGATACGGATCTGGGGTGAGGCTGCGAGCGGCGGGGTGACGAGGCGGCCGGTGCTCGTGATTCCGTTCACATGCAGCGCAGGAACCCTACTGCCCGTCGCAAGAGGGGGCAACCGGTACCTTGCCCGCCGTGGTCCGACCCCTCGTCATCGCCCACCGGGGTGCGTCGGCGGCCTACCCGGAGAACACGGTCGAGGCCTTCCGCGGGGCCGCGGCGATGGGGGCCGACTGGGTCGAGCTCGATGCCCGCCGGACCGCCGACGGGGCCCTGGTCGTGCACCACGACGCGACCCTGCCAGACGGGACGGCCCTCGTGGGGCTCGAGCGAGATCAGCTCCCCCCGTCTGTCCCGACCCTGGCCGAGGCGCTCGACGCCTGCGCGGGGATGGGGGTCAACATCGAGATCAAGAACAACCCGCCCGACCCCGACCTGGACCCCGAGGAGCGGGTGGCGGAGGCGACGGCGAGGCTCCTGGCCGAGCGCGGTGGCCGGGACGAGGTCCTTATCTCCTCGTTCAACCCGGCCACCCTGGCCCGGGTGCGGGCCCGGGCTCCGCACGTGGCCACCGCCCTGCTCGTGATCGAGCCCGCCCCCGACGTCGTGGAGGTCGTCGTGGCCGCCGGGCACTCCGCGCTGCACCCCTACGACTGGTTCGTCGACGAGGACCTGGTCGGGCGGTGTCACGCCGCCGACGTGAAGGTCAACGTCTGGACCGTCGACGACCCCGCCCGCATGCAGGAGCTGATCGACCTCGGCGTCGACGGCCTCTGCACCAACGTCCCCGACGTGGCCCGGTCGCTGATCCCACGTTAAGGCAGGACCAGCCGCAAGACGTCGGGTTCGTGCTTGAACTCGAGGCGATCGACGCTCCCGAGGTGGTCGCCGTCGACCTGGTACGGCATGTCGGTGAGAGCGGTGAGCGTGAGCGCAGGACTCGACGTCGGCGCGGTAGTCGACGTTCTTCGACCGCCGCAGCCGCGTGCCCGAGCCGAGGGCGGACGCGGCGATGGCCAGGAAGGGGAGCACCTTCATCGTGCGCACCGTGACCACGGCCAGCCCCCGGTCGAAGGTGGCGTCGGGCGCCAGGTTGAAGGGCCGGTTGCCCAGGTACGTGTACGGGTTCGTGTTCAGGACGATGGTCATGTAGCCGTCGTCGACCAGCGAGCCGTCCGGGTACTCCACGGAGAAGTGGGGCCGCCGGCGGTCGTAGTGGCCAAGGGTCGTCTCGAGCCCGGCGTAGATGAAGAGGGCATGGCCGGCGTAGCGCTTCAGGCCCGAGCGCTTCTCGACCTGGGCCACGATGGCCGCGTCGAAGCCGACGCCGGTGTGGAAGAGGAAGTAGCGGCCGTTCACGTTGCCCAAGCCGATCGGGCGGATGGCGTCACGGGCCAGCGCGTCGAGGAGGTCCGAAGTCGCCTCGATGGGGTCGTTGGGCAGGCCGATCGTGCGGGCGAACACGTTGGTCGAGCCCCCCGGCAGAGCGGCGAGGGCGGTGTCGCTACCGGCCAGCCCGTTGGCCGCCTCGTTGAGGGTCCCGTCCCCGCCGAGCACCACCACCACGTCGACGCCGGCGTGGGCGGCGCCGCGGGCGAGGCTGGTGGCGTGGTCCCGGCGGTTGGTCTCGGCCACCTCGACCTCGTGGTCGGCTGACAGCGCCTTGCGGATCACGACCCGGGTCCGGGGCGTCACGGAGGAGGCCGATGAGTTGACGAGCAGCAGGATCTTCAGGGGGTGAGACGGTAGCCCCGGGGGTGGATTTGGCCGTCGCCCCCGCATCGGCCGACAATTCACGAATGCACGAATCCCCCCGGAGCGCGCGATGAACATCGTCGTGTGCGTGAAGCAGATCCCGGACCCGGCGGAGCCTTCGGTCCTGGACACCGAGACCAACACGCTGAAGCGTGACTCCAAGCTCATCCTCGACGAGTCCGACTCCTACGGCGTCGAGATGGCTCTGCAGCTGGTCGACGCGGCCGGCGGCGACGGCGAGGTGACCCTCGTGTCCATGGCCCCCAACAACGAGGTGTCCGGCCTGCGCACCGCCCTGGCCATGGGCGCGGCCAAGGCCGTGCTGGTGAGCGACGACGCCCTGGCGGGCTCCGACGCCCTGTCCACGGCCAAGGTCCTGGCCAAGGCCATCGGCCGGGTGGACGGAACCGACCTCGTGCTCACCGCCACCGAGTCGACCGACGGGTACACCGGCACGGTGCCCGAGCAGCTGGCCGAGCTCCTCGGCCTGCCCTCGGTGACCTTCGCCAAGGAGATCCACATCGGCGACGGCACCGTCGAGGTCCAGCGTCAGACCGAGCTGGGCTACGACGAGGTCAGCTGCCCGCTCCCCGCCGTGGTCTCCGTGACCGCCGGCGTGGTGGAGCCCCGCTACCCCTCGTTCAAGGGGATCATGGCGGCCAAGAACAAGCCCGTCGACGAGGTCACCATCGGCGACCTCGGCCTCGACGCCGGCGAGGTCGGCTGGTCCGGCGCCCGCCAGGAGGTCGTCGACGTGGCCGCGGCGCCCGAGCGTGAAGCGGGCGAGATCATCGAGGACGAAGGCGACGCCCACGAGCGGATCGTGGCCTTCCTGGACGAACTGAAGGTGCTCTGACCATGGCTCTCTCCCGCATCTGGGTGTACGCCGAGGCTCGCGAGGGCGAGGTCCTCCCGATCACCCTCGAGATCCTGGCCAAGGCCCGCGAGCTGGCCGACACCGTCGAGTGCGTGTTCGGCGGCGACGCCGATGCCGTGGCGGCCGCCCTCGGGGCCCACGGGGCCACCAAGGTCCTCGCCACCGGCGACCTCGGGGACTCCCTCCCCGGCGTGCCCGTGGCCTCGGCCATCGCCGATGCCGTCAACGGTGGCGACGCCCCCGACGCCATCCTGTTCGGCACCACCTACGACGGCCGCGACGTGGCCGGCCGCCTGTCGGCCAAGCTCGACCGCTCGGTGTCCACCAACAACGTCGACCTGTCCGAGGACGGCGGCGCGCTGGTCACCGTCGAGCCCGTGTTCGGTGGCGCCACCAACATCTCGACCAAGCTGCTCGGCGACGGTCCCGTGCTCGCCCTCATCCGGCCGAAGTCCTTCCCGGCCGAGGAGACGGGCGGGGGGGCCGCCGAAGTCGCGGCGCTGGCCGTGCCCGACACCGGGGCCACCGGTGGGGCCACGGTCAAGGACCGGCACGTGGAGGAGCACGAGGGTCCGGCGCTCGACGAAGCCGCCGTGGTGGTCTCCGGCGGCCGCGGCCTCGGCGAGTCCGGCAAGTACGAGATGATCGAGCAGCTGGCCAAGCTCCTCAAGGCCGCGCCGGGCGCGTCCCGGGCGATCGTGGACGCCGGCTGGGTGCCCTACTCGTACCAGGTGGGCCAGACGGGCAAGGTCGTGAAGCCGACCGTCTACATCGCCTGCGGCATCTCCGGCGCCACCCAGCACCTGGTGGGGATGAAGGGCTCCAAGAACATCATCGCCATCAACAAGGACGCCGAAGCCCCCATCTTCTCGGTGGCCGACCTCGGCATCGTGGGCGACGTCCACAAGGTGCTGCCCGAAGCTCATCGAGGCGCTCCAGAATCGGTAACGGCTGTTCGGCGGGGGATCGCCGGCACCTTCCTGGCTTCGGACTGGCGTAAACGTCGCTGCGGAAGGCGCCGACGCTCCCCCGCCTGCCGTTTCCGGGTGCGGCTCCATGTCCTTCTCTCGCGGGCTGGAGGCGCGGACGTCCTCTGACGTTGCTCGCCTTCCCCTGCGGGCGATCGGTTTGGTCCGCGCCGGCTTAGGTCGTGGCGTCGACGGCGGTGATGGCCCAGGCGAGGCCGTCTTGGGGGTCGGCGATGGCGAGGTGGAGGGACCAGCCGGTCTCGGGTTCGGCGGCGTCCCACCAGAGCCACTCCAGCTCGTTCGCCGCTTGGCCGAGCGCGGTCGGGTCCACGGCGTCCTCTTCGTCGAGGCCGGTGAGGGTGGTGAGGGCCCACCAGGCCTTGGCCCGTCCGGCTGCTGCACCTCGGCGCCGGCCGTGGGCGCCGCCGGAGGCGGCGGCCCAGGCGAGGTGGGCCATGGCGTCGGCGGCGGTGATCTCGGCCATGCGGCCTGATCTCAGGCCGAGGGCGGCGACGGCGCTGGCGCCGTCGCCTTCGACGGCGATCGTCTCCAGCCTTCCGTTGGACTCGCTGGCCCAGGTCCGGGCGATGTCGGCCAGCGCGGTGCGCACGGTGGGGTCGTCGACGACCGGGCCGGGCTGGCCGAAGCGCACCGGCAGGGGATCGGGCAGCGGGGGGGTGGGGAGCTCGGCCTTGTCGGGCTTGTAGGTGGCCAGGGCGTAGGCGGGTTCCCACGGGTGCAGGGTGAGCGGGGTCTCGAGGACCTCGGTGAGGCCCTCGACCTGGGTCAGGTCCTCACCGCGGAGGACGCGCTCGTGGGCGGTGATCGCCGCGACCGGTCCTCCCACGAGGTGGGGTGCCAGCTCGGCCCAGTCGTGGGTGGAGGTGGCCACCTCGGGGAGGGGACCGAGGGCGAAGTAGCCCGCACCCTCGACGAGCACGGCCCCGGCCCACTCGCCCGGCGCCTCGAGGGCCATGCGGTACTCGGCGTACGACGCGGCGGGCCAGAGCTGGAAGCCCCGTTCCACGGCGGCCCGGCTGCGGTCGCGGAGGCGGACCAGCTCGTCCCACTCCTGGCGGTCGCACAGGTCCTCGACCCGACGCAGCAACCCGTCCAGGTCGTTCTCGTTGACCAGCCGGTCCAGCGGATCGCCGGTCACGAGCCCTCCTGTCGGTTCTGGGCATGGTGGTGCCTCAGGGGTGAGGCAGGGGCGTGCCCAGAACGGGTCGTCACACGAGGGGCCAGGGGTAGCGGTGGCCAGTGGGGTCGTGGGGGAAGGCGCCGGCGTCGAGGAGGGCGGCGGCTCGGGTCAACACGGCGTCGCGCTCGAAGGGGTCGAGCAGCTCGACGAAGGTGCCCGGGAGGCCACCGTCGACCAGGTCCGACAGGCCCGCGACGACGTCGTCGGGGAGCTCCTCGCCGGCGTAGTCCCAGATGACCGTGCGGACCTTGAACTCGTGGTGGAAGCTCAGGCCGTTGTCGATCGCCCAGATGTGGCCGTCCTGGTCGACGAGGCAGTGCCCGCCCTTGCGGTCGGTGCTGTTGGCCACGAGGTCGAAGGCGCACAGGCGCCGGAAGGCCGGGTCGTTGCCCTCGTCGTCCCGCAGGGTGAAGTAGTGCTCCTGGAAGTCGGCATCGACGAACCACTGGACCGAGCCCTCACCGACCGGGCCGTCCCGCAGCACCGTGGGCGGCACCAGCTCCCAGCCGAGGGCGGTGGAGAGCTCGTACGCCGCCACCTCGCGGCGGGCCAGCCCGGAGGGAAAGTCCCACAGCGGCCGCTCGCCCCGGACGGGCTTGTAGACGCCGTAGGCCTCGCGCTCGCCGAGGCACACCCGCACGAGGAAGGTGCCGTTGGAGCTGTACGGCATGCGTCCCTCGACGGCGATCTCGCCCTCCCGCAGCAGGGTGAGCGCCCCCTGTAGCTGACTCACCGGTGGCCGTTGCTCCGGGGGCAGACGTGGCCGTCCGGGTCCATCGGCTGGCCACAGATGGGACAGGGCGGGCGGCCGCTGGCGACCAGTTCCTCCGCGTGCTCGCAGAAGGCGATGACCTGTGCCCGGCTGAGGTGGAACCGGGCGGTGTCGCCCTCCTCCTCCTCGTCGCCCTCCTCCTCGTCCACCAGCTCCTCGGCCTGCAGGATGATCCGGTCGTCGGCCTCGTCGTAGGCGACGCCCATGGCGCCCACCACCCACTCGGCCGCGACCGGCTCGACCAGGTCGAGGTCCTCCGGCCGCTCGGCCAGGGGGATCACGGGGAGGTCGGCCAGGACGCCCTGGAGGTACTGCGCGAGGACGCCGACCTGTTGCTTCTCCAGCCGCAGGCTGACGACCTGGTCCCCTTGGACCCCCTGCACGAAGAACACGCGGGCTCCCGGCTCGCCGATCGCCCCGGCGGTGAACCGGTCCGGCTCCCGCATCTCGAACGAGCTCACGAGGGCACCAGGCGGGTGAGGTCGTCGACGGCGTTGACGGCGAGCACGAGGGGGCCGTCGTCGGTGAGGACGATGGCGCTCACCGAGCACGGGGACACCACGATGCGCTGGAACAGGTCGAGGGGGGTGCCGAGGGCGTGGGCCACGGCCGCCTTGATGGGGTCGGCGTGGGAGACGGCCACGACCCGCTCGCCGGGATGGCGGTTCCGGAGATCCGACAGGGCCCCGGTGATCCGGAGCTGCATCTCGCCGAAGGACTCGCCGCCGGGGAAGCGGAAGCCGGACGGGTTGTGCTGGACCTGGCCCCAGGCCTTCTTCCGCCGGAGGTCCGACAGCTTCCTGCCCGTCCACTCGCCGAAGTCGCACTCGTGCAGGCCGGCGAGGGTGCGGACCCGGTTGCCGGTGGCCTTGGCGATGGGCGCTGCCGTCTCCCGGGCCCGTTCGAGGGGTGAGGCGTAGACCGCCCCCACCTTGCCGAGGGCGCCGATGCGTCCGGCCACGGCCTCGGCCTGGGCCCGGCCGGTGTCGGCCAGGTGCAGGCCGTTCGCCCGGCCGGGGAGAGTGGTGCCCGTGGTCGGCGTCTGCCCGTGCCGCACCAGCAGCACGAGCGTCGGCTTGGCGGACCGTGGGGCCATGAAGGGGTCAAGCTATCGACGGGGCGGCTCGCCTCCGTAGCCTCCCGGGCCATGGGCGGCGCGCTGGCGGTGTTGGAGGCGGAGGTCACCGCCTGCCGGGCCTGCCCCCGGCTGGTCGCCTGGCGCGAGCAGGTGGCCCGGGAGAAGCGGGCCGCGTTCGCCGACTGGGACTACTGGGGCCGCCCGGTGCCCGGCTTCGGCGATCCGGAGGCGAAGGTGGCGATCATCGGCCTCGCCCCGGCGGCCCACGGCGCGAACCGCACTGGCCGGGTGTTCACCGGCGACCGGTCGGGTGACTTCCTCTACGCCGGGCTGCACCGCACCGGCTTCGCCAACCAGCCGACCTCGGAGCACCGTGGCGACGGCCTGCGCCTCTCCGGGGTGTGGATCACCGCGCCGGTGAAGTGCGCCCCGCCGGCCAACAAGCCCACCCCGGAGGAGCGGGACACCTGCCGACCGTGGCTGGAGCGGGAGCTGGCCCTGCTCCCGGAGCTCGAGGTCTTCGTCGTGCTCGGCCTCTTCGCCTACCAGGTGATGGCCGGCCACCTGGGAGTGCGTCCCCGCCCGGCCTTCGGCCACGGGGTGGAGGTCGAGACGCCCGACGGTCGCACGCTCCTGTGCTCGTACCACGTCAGCCAGCAGAACACCTTCACCGGGAAGCTCAGCGCGCCGATGCTGGATCAGGTGCTGGAACGTGCGAGGGCCCGAGCAGGTCTTCGGTAGCGGGCTCAGCGCCCGCCCGTGCGGGGACCGGAGCGCCGCCGAATGGCCCCGGTCCCCGCCTCGGCCGGTGCGGCGGGGGACTCGCCATTGAGTCCTCCGCCAAGAATGGCCGTGCAGGCGCTACATCCCAGAAGATCGGTCATCGGGCGAGCCGACCACATGGGCCATCAGACCTGTTTTTGCGTGTCTCGCTACGGTGCCCCCGATGGCCCGTCTCCTCGCCGCCGCGTTCGTCGCGGTCGTGGTGACGGCGGGGTGCAGCGACGAGGCACGAGGCGCCTACGACGCGGAGTTCCGGGCCGACTTCCTCGCCCGCTGTGAGGATGCCTACGACCGGCCCGGCGGCCCCCAGGTCTGTGGGTGCTGGTACGACGCGGTGAACGAGGCCGTCGCCTTCGACGACCTGCCCGATCTGGACGTGCTGCTGGCCGACGACTTCGACGACGCCCCGACCCGGGTCCCGGGCAGCGACCTGGATGTCCCCCTGGCCACCCTGGCCACCTGCGTGCGGGACCTCGCTGCGGTCGGCACCATCGCCGACCCGGCGCCGCCGCCGACCGCTCCGAGGGAGCCGCCCCCGCCGACGACGACCACCACGGTCGTGGGCTGACGGGGGCGGGGTGTCCGGTCGCCTGCTCGTCGCCATCGCCGCGGCCGTCGTTCTGGCCGCGGGGGTCGTCGGTGGCATCCTCTACCTCCGGGAGGAGGACCCGCCCACGGACTACGACGCCCGCATCGAGGACGACTTCATGGCCACCTGCACCGCCGACGCCGAGGCCGCCGGCTTCGCACAGTCCGGGGACTACTGCCGCTGCGCCTTCGACCGGGTCCGGGAGCAGATCCCCTACGACCGCTTCCTCGAGATCGACGCCGCGCTGGCGGTCGATCCGGCCGCGGTGCCCGGTCCGCTCGACCGCATCCGGACGGCCTGCTACTTCGAGGTCGAGGTGGGCGCGACGGGGCTCACGGTGACCGGGTCCGGCGTGCCGTCCACGACCGTGCCCGCCTGAGGAGACCATGACCACGACCGAGCCCGCGCCCACCCGCACCCGATGGACCCACCAGTGGAAGGAGCTCTTCGAGGAGGTCATCGACTTCGGGACCTGCACCGGCTGCGCGGGCTGCGTGATCGCCTGCCCCCACGACGTGATCGGGTACGAGCACGAGCAGGGTGGCTACAAGCCGTTCCACCTCGAGGACGAGCTGGGCCCGACCGACTGCATCCACGGCCAGAAGGGCTGCACGAGCTGCACCCGGGCCTGCCCCCGGTTCCGCACGTGGGAGGAGGAGGCCAACGAGCACCTCTTCGCCCACGACCGGGACCCCGACGACATGGCCGGGATCGCCAAGGACATCCTGCTCACCCGGGCGTCCGACGACATGGTGCACGAGATGGGCCAGGACGGCGGCCTGGTGTCGGCCCTGCTGATCTGGGCCCTCGAGCACGACTACATCGACGGGGCCCTCACCTCCTTCCTCGAGGGCGACGGCTCCACGTGGAAGGCCATCCCCGGCGTCGCCGCCACCAAGGACGAGGTCCTGGCGTCGGCCGGCAGCCGCTACACGTACTCGGCCAACCCGCTGGCCCTGAAGGAGGCGCAGGAGCGGGGGTTGTCCCGCCTGGCCCTCGTCGGCATGGGCTGCCAGACCTCGTCACCGCCGGTGATGTGGCACCGCAAGGTGGGAAAGGTCGGCCGGCCGTTCGTCCTCAACATCGGCCTCATGTGCTCGAAGACCTTCGACGACGCCATCTTCGAGGAGCTGTTCGAGGCCAAGTACGGGATCAAGAAGGCGGACATCAAGAAGGTCAACATCAAGGGCGTCTTCCAGATCTGGTGCCACGACGGCAGCTACCACGAGGTCAACCTCAAGGAGTGCCACGCCTGGACCCGGGAGGGCTGCACGACCTGCCCCGACTTCGCGGCCGAGCACGCCGACATCTCCACCGGCGGCATCGGGAAGTACAACGACTGGACGCTGACCGTCGTGCGTACCGAGCTCGGGCGCGAGGTCATCGCCCGCATGCTCGCCGACGGCTCGATCATCAGCCGCCCGGGCGACGACGACCCCGACGCCATCAAGCTGATGCGGCGCCTGTCGATCGTCAGCCGCCGGCGGTGGCCCGACGCCGCCGACCCGGCGCCCAAGGTCGGTGTGCCGCCGCCCAAGAAGAAGGCGCCGCCCGCGGAGCCGGCGCCCGAAGTGGCACCGACCTGAGCGGGCGGTCGAGACTCCTGTCATGGACCTGACCTATCCCCCCGAGGCCGAGGAGTTCCGCGCCGAGGTCCGGGCCTGGCTCGAGGACAACCTGCCGGAGGGCTGGTTCGCCGAGGGCTTCGAGCTCACCGGCGAGGACCGCAAGGCCTTCAACCGCGGGTGGACGACCAAGCTGCACGAGGGCGGCTGGCTGTGCGCCTCCTGGCCCGAGGAGTACGGCGGCCGCGGCCTGCCCACCATGCACGCCGTGGTCCTGGCCGAGGAGTTCCACAAGGCCGGCGCCCCGATGCGGGCCGACTTCTTCGGCGACACGCTGGTCGGCCCCACGATCCTGCAGTGGGGCACCGAGGAGCAGAAGCAGGACTTCATCCCCAAGATCCTCAGCGGCGAGATCTCCTGGTGCCAGGGTTTCTCGGAGCCCGACGCCGGCTCCGACCTGGCCTCCTTGAAGACCAAAGCGGAGCTCGACGGCGACGAGTGGGTGATCAACGGCCAGAAGATCTGGACCACCCAGGCGGGCTACGCCGACTACATCTTCGTCCTGGCCCGCACCGATCCCGACGCCCCCAAGCACAAAGGCATCTCGTACCTGCTGTGCCCGATGAAGCAGCCGGGCATCGAGGTCCGACCGATCAAGCAGATCGACGCCTCGGCCGAGTTCTACGAGGTCTTCTTCACCGACGCCCGGTGCCCGAAGGACAACGTCGTCGGCGGGGTCAACGGGGGCTGGAAGGTGGCCATGACCACCCTCGGCTTCGAGCGAGGCACCTCGGCCACCACCGGCTACCGCCGCTTCGAGAAGGAGCTGGACGGCATCATCGACCTGGCCCGCGACAACGGCGTCGCCGACCACCCCCGCGTCCGTCAGGGCCTGGCCCACGCCTGGTCGAAGGTGCAGATCATGCGCATCAACGGGCTGCGCTCGCTGTCCTCGGTGCTGACGGGTAACAAGGACCTCGGCATCGCCGCCCTCGGCGCCACCAACAAGATGTACTGGTCCGAGTACCACCGCGACGTGATGGAGCTGGCCATGGACGTCGCCGGCATGGGCGGGCAGGTGCTCACCGGCGACACCGACGCCGAAGAGGCCGTCCCCGGCTACGGGGCCCGGCGCACGAACGAGGAGTACCCGGCCAGCGGGCTGCAGTCGTCCTTCTTCTTCAGCCGGTCCGAGACCATCTGGGGTGGCACCGCCCAGATCCAACGGAACATCGTGGGCGAGCGCGTCCTCGGGTTGCCCAAGGAGCCTCGTCCGGAGTGAACCTCGGCGCGGACGAGGCCCGGGCGCTGGTCGCGGCGGCCCGGGTGGCCCGGCTGGCCACGACCAACCCCGGCCTGGGGGTGGACATCGTGCCCGTCACCTTCGCCCTGCTGCCCGGTGACCGGCTGGTCAGCATCGTGGACCAGAAGCCGAAGTCGACGACCCGCCTCCGGCGCCTGGCCAACATCGCCGCCCACCCCGAGGTCACCGTCCTGGTCGACCACTACGAGGACGACTGGGAGCGGCTGTGGTGGGTCCGGCTCCGGGGGACGGCCACCGTCGTGGCCGACGGCGAGGCGTTCACCGAGGCCCGTGACGCCCTTGTCGCCCGCTACCCGCAGTACGAGGAGGCGCCCCCGCCGGGCCCCGTCATCAGCGTGGCGGTGCAGGAGTGGAGCGGGTGGCAGGCGGCCTGATGGACATTGCGGTCGCGTTACGGACCACTAGCCTCTGGCCGTCATGAAGATGCGCAGGCGACAACGGCGCGCGGCCGAAAACGGCCGTGGCTCGGAGAATCCCGCGCCATCGGCACAGGGCACACGCCGCCGCCGGAGCTGGGGCCAGCGGCTCCTGCTCCTGGTCGGCGTCACCGCGTCGTTGGGCTGCCTCGCGGCCGCGGCGGTCGTCGGCTGGGCCCGCTACCGCTTCGAGCAGATCCCCCGCTACGGCGACATCACCCTGGCCTCCGCCGCGAGCGGCGAGCCCGAGAACTTCCTGCTCGTCGGCTCCGACTCGCGGGAGCAGCTCGACGACGAGGCCGCCGACGCCGCCGCCTTCTTCGACGGCTCCGAGCCGGGTGGCCAGCGCTCCGACACCGTGCTCATCGCCCGGGTCGAGCCGGAGGCCGAACGGGTCCAGCTCCTGTCGATCCCGCGCGACCTCTGGCTCCCGATCGCCGGCACGGGCAGCGAGGACCGCATCAACACGGCCTACTCCGACGGCCGCCAGACGCTGATCGACACCATCCAGCAGTCGCTCGGGATCCCCATCAACCACTACGTCGAGGTCGACTTCAGCGGCTTCCAACGCCTGGTCGAGGCCATCGGCGGCGTGCCCATGTGGTTCGACACGGCCATGCGGGACCAGCAGACCGGGCTCCACATCAACGGCCGGGGCTGCGTGACCCTCGACGGTCGCCAAGCACTGGCCCTCGCCCGGAGCCGGTCCCTCGAGTACGTCGACGAGGGCACGTGGAACACCGACCCCACCGGCGACCTGGGCCGCATCACCCGCCAGCAGGAGCTCATCATGCAGGCGCTGCAGCGGGCGGTGGCCCTCGACCTGACGAGCGCCAGCCGGTTCAACGAGATGATCGACATCGGCGTCGACAGCGTGGGCATTGACGAAGGCCTGAGCTTCGACACCCTGGCCGGCCTCGCCCTGCGCTTCCGTGACGTCGACGAGGACACGATCGTGAACCGCACCCTGCCGGTGGAGGACTACATGACCGACGGCGGGGCCGCCGTCCTCCGCATCGTCGAGCCGGACGCTGATGCCGTGCTCGCCCGGTTCCAGGGCGAATCGGCCGCCGACTACACGCCGGGCCTGGTGCAGGTGAAGGTGATCGACGCCAGCGGCACGACGGGGCGGGACCAGGCCGTCAGCGACGCCCTGAGCACGGTCGGCTTCCAGACGACCGGGGTCGAGGCCTACGACGGCCTGCCCCTCGCCGTGACCCAGGTCCACTTCGCGCCGGGCGAGATCGCCGCCGCCGACCTCACGGCCCGCCACCTGACCACCCCGCCGGAGCTGGTGGAGAACGCGGGCGTGGAAAGGGGCACCATCGTGGTCGTGACCGGCGTGGACTTCACCACCGTCCAGGAGCTCGCCCGGCCGGCCGGCGACGAGGAGCCCACTGTCGACCGGGTCGCCGAAGACGGCGGGATCGTGACCAACGGCGTCGTCGTCGACCCCGAGGCCGAGATCGACGTCGCCGACGGCAGCGGGTCGCAGGTGACCGAGTCCATCGGCCGGAGCGCAGGCGAACCCCCACCGAACATCACCTGCCGATAGGTAGCCTCGTCCCCTCAGCCCTCGTAGCTCAGCGGATAGAGCATCGGCCTCCGGAGCCGTGTGCGCAGGTTCGAGTCCTGCCGAGGGCGCCGCAAGTTCACCCGGCCCCCGGGGTCACCAGGCCGCACTCATAGGCCGCCACCACCAGTTGGGCCCGGTCCCGAGCGTCCAGCTTGGTCAGCAGGTGGCTGACGTGGGTCTTGACCGTGGCCGGGGAGATGAACAGGGCCTCGGCGATCTCGGCGTTGGATTGTCCGCGCGCCAGAGACTGCAGGACCTCTCGTTCCCGCTCGGTGAGCAGGTCGAGACCGGGGACCGGAGCGAGCGCGCGGTCGGGCCTGCGCAGGAACTCCTCCACCAGCCGCCGGGTGATGCCGGGGGAGAGGAGGGCCTCGCCGCCAGCCACGACCCGCACGGCGGCCAGCAGGTCCTCGGGCAGGGTGTCCTTGAGCAGGAACCCGCTCGCCCCCGCCCGCAACGCGGCGAACACGTACTCGTCGAGGTCGAACATCGTGAGGATCAGGACCCTGGTGGTCGACAGGCGCGGGTCGGCGGTGAGCTGCCGGGTGGCCTCGACCCCGTCCACCTCAGGCATCCGGATGTCCATGAGCACCACATCCGGTCGTTCCCGGAGGACGACGTCCATCGCCTCCCGACCGTCGCCAGCCTCCCCCACGACCTCGATCTCGGGGTCGGAGCCGAGGAGCACGACGAAGCCGCTGCGCACCAGGGCCTGGTCGTCGGCCACGACGACACGGATCACGGCACGCTCGCGGCGAACGGCAGCCGGGCGCTGACCCGGAACCCACCGGCCTGGCGCGGTCCCGCCTCCACCGAGCCGCCGTACACAGCCGCCCGCTCCCGCATGCCGACCAGGCCATGGCCGTGGGGCCCGCTGGTCATCCCCCGGCCGTCGTCGGTGACCTCGACCTCGAGGACACCGTCCTCGAGGCCGACCCGGACGTCGGCCCGGTTGGCCTGGGCGTGGCGCAGGGCGTTGGTCAGGGCCTCCTGGACGATGCGGTACGCCGCCAACCCGACGCCGGGAGGCACGTCGTCGACGTCGTCGTCGACCCGGAGGTCCACGTCGAGCCCGGCGTGCGCGACCTCGTCGGCGAGGCGGGTGAGGTCTGAGAGACCAGGGGCGGGGCGGTAGGCCGGCGAGCCGTCGGTGTTGCGCACGCGGCCGAGCAGCCACCGGATCTCGGTGATGCTCGACCGACTCATCTGGGAGATGTGCTGGAGGGCGCGGCGCGCCTCTTCGGGCTCGGCGTCCATCACGTGGAGCCCGACGCCGGCTTGGACGGCGATGACGCCGAGCGAGTGGGCGACGACGTCGTGGAGCTCCTGGGCGATGCGCAACCGCTCGTCCGCCGCGGCCTGGCGAGCGGCTTCGGCCTGCTCCGCCGCGAACCCCTCGATCCGTCGCCGCCGGTTCTGCAACGTCCAGCCGATGACCGCGGCGAGGGCGTAGGCCACCGCGCTGACCAGCAGGTCGACGATGTCGAAGCCCTCGACGCCGCCGACCCAGATCGCGACCAGGCCGACGTAGACCAGCACGAGGCCCGGGACGACCTCCCGGAGAGGCCGGTTGGCCCCGACCAGGAACGTCGCGAGCAGGAGGACGAACGGCAGCGCGCCGGCGTCCCCTCCGGCCAGCAGGAGGCTCACGGTCCCCACGCCGGTCACGACGAGGATGGTTAGCGGCAACCACGGCGGCATCCGCGTTGCCTCGGAGGTCGACCTCATGACCCGACGGTAGGTCAGCGCTCAGAGCCGGGCATCGGCCTGGAGGCTGATCAGGGCCTACGCCTGGAGGCGGAGAACAGCGGCTCAGGACCCGTCTCGGAGCCGACGACAGCGGCGGTCCTCGTGCCGCACCGTGACGGTCATGACCACCACCGTCATCAACCCACCCGAGGTCGACCTGCGGGTCGCCGCCTCACCCATCGAACGCCGGCTCCCGCAGCTGAGCCGGCGCAAGATCCTCGCCGTCTGGGCGGCGGCGGCCGTGCCCATGGCCGTCCTCGCCTGGATCGTGGCGCCGATCCTCGCCGATCACCTCAGCGGCCCGGCCGCCCTCCCGAGGGCGCTCTTCCTCACCCTCACGCTCGGCCTGGTCTGGCAGGGCGTGCTGGTGCTCGGCCTCGTCTGGCGGGAGCAGCGCAGCCTCCGCTGGCCGGTCCTGCGGGAGGCCCTCTGGCTCCGAGCGCCGCGCAGCCCCAAGACCGGACGGTCCGGTGGGCGCGTGTGGTGGGTCGTGCTCCCGCTGGTCGTGCTCATGGCCGCCGAGGAGATGTTCACGCTGCCGGTCCCGGGTACGAGGGACATCGGTGAGTTCTTCTCGTCGACCGCCGGCGAGCAGTTCTTCCACGGCGCCTGGGGCTGGTACGGCCTGCTGGTCGTCATGACGATGTTCAACACCGTGCTGGGCGAGGAGCTGCTCTTCCGGGGCTACCTGCTCCCCCGCATGAACGGCGCCTTCGGCCGGTTCGACTGGCTGGCCAACGGTGCGTTGTTCGGTTGCTACCACCTGCACACGCCCTGGGTGATCCCGGCCGCGTGCTTCGACGCCTTCGTCCTGGCCTACCCGACGAAGCGCTACCGCAGCGCCTGGATCGGCATCGCCGTCCACAGCGCCCAGACCGTCTTCATCCTCCTCGCCGGGCTGATGCTCGTGCTCTGAGCGCCCAACCCCCTGTGGTCAGAGGCCCGCCCCTCCGGGGGCGGGCCTCTTGTGATGCCCGAAACTGCCTGGGCCACGGTCCGAGGGGGCCGCCAAGATCAAGTCGTGGAGGACGTCGAGTACCGGCCCGCACGGCCCGAGGAGGTGCCGGTCATCGGGGCGCTGGTCCGACGGGCCGATGTGTTCGACCGCTTTCCCCGGGTCCTGTCCGACGAGGAGCTGGAGTCGGACCTCGCCTCTCCCCATCACGCCCTGCAGGACGACACGCGGGTGGCCGTCCGGGACGGGGAGATCATCGGGTGGGCCAACCTCTGGAACCCGCCGGCCCACGAGCGCCTGGATCGGTCTCAGGTCGGCGGGGTCGTCGCGCCCGAGCACCGGGGCCAGGGGATCGGTCGCCGGCTCCTGGGCTGGAGCATCGACCGGTCGACCGAACGGCAGCGGTCCCGGGACCACGACCTGCCGCGGTTCATCCGGGTCAACGCCTACGACTGGCTCGCGGACAGGGATCACCTCTACCGCCGTCTCGGCTTCGAGGCCGTCCGCTGGAACGACGAGCTGCTCCGGCCACTCGTCGGCCTGCCGCCGGTCGATCTGCCGGTGGGCGTGGTCCTCGTGCCGTGGCCGGACGACCGGGACGAGGAGATCCGGACCGTGCGCAACGCGGCCTTCGCCGACCACTGGGGCTCGATCCTGCTCGACGCCGAGACGTGGCAGGAGTACGCCTGGGGCCACGGCTCGCGGCCCGACCTGTCGGTGATCGCCGTCGACGAGCGCTCCGGCGAGGTGCTGGGACTCTGCCTCAACCAGTCGTACCCCGTGGACGAAGCCGTCACCGGCCGTCAGGACGCCTGGGTGGGCAACATCGCCACCGCCGGCGCCGCCCGGGGCCGGGGCGTCGCCTCGGCCATGCTCGCCTGGTCGCTGAACGCGTTCGCCGCCGCCGGGTTCAGCCACGCCGTGCTCGCGGTCGACACCGACAACCCCACCGGCGCGCCCCGCCTGTACCGCCGGCTCGGCTTCGAGCCCCTCCATCGCGAGGTCACCTACGAGATCGAGGTCGCGCGCTGACCCAGTGACGGCGGCAAGCTGGTCGGGTGCGTGCGTGGGTGGTCCGGCGGCCCGGACCGATCGACGACGGCCCGCTCATCCTCGCCGACCGGCCCCCACCCGAGCCCGGCCCGGGCGAGGTCCGGATCCGGGTGTCGGTGTGCGGGGTGTGTCGCACCGACCTCCACGTCGCGGAGGGTGACCTGCCCGTCCACCGTCCCGACGTCGTTCCCGGCCACGAGGTCGTAGGCGTGGTCGACGCCCTGGGCCTCGGCGCTTCCCGCTTCGAGCTCGGTGCGCGGGTGGGCATCGCCTGGTTGCGCCACACGTGCGGGACCTGCCGGTTCTGCGTCCGGGGCGATGAGAACCTCTGCCTGGCGCCGAAGTTCACCGGCTGGGACGAGGACGGGGGCTACGCCGAGGCCGCCGTGGTCGACGAGCGCTACGCGTACGCCCTGCCCGACGCGTTCAGCGACGTCGAAGCCGCACCCCTGCTCTGCGCGGGGATCATCGGCTACCGGGCCCTGCGTCGAGCCGAGGTGCCTGCGGGCGGTCGGTTGGGCCTCTACGGGTTCGGCGGATCGGCCCACCTCGCCGCCCAGGTCGCGCTGGCCGAGGGGGCGACGGTCTTCGTGATGACCCGCTCGGCTGCAGCTCGGGACCTGGCCGCCGAGCTCGGTGCGGCCTGGGTGGGCGACACCTTCGACGCGCCGCCGGAGCCGCTCGACGCCGCCGTCTGCTTCGCCCCGGCGGGCGAGATCGTGCCCGCCGCCCTCGAAGCGCTGGACCGGGGCGGGACGTTGGCCATCGCGGGCATCCACCTGAGTGACGTGCCGACCCTCGACTACGAGCGCCACCTGTTCCAGGAGCGCCAGATCCGCTCCGTGACCGCCAACACCCGCGCCGACGGCGAAGCCTTCCTGGCCACCGCGGCCCGCATCGGCATCCAGGTGACCACCACGCCGTATCCCCTCGACCAGGCCGATCGGGCCTTGGCCGATCTCGCCCACGACCGGGTCCACGGCGCGGCCGTGCTCGAGGTCCGCTGACCGCCAAAGGCCCGGGGGAGGGGCGGGCGCCCCCGTAGCCTTGGGCGGATCATGGTCACCGACGCGCTCATCGAGGCCCTGCGGGCCGCCTTCGTCGCCTGCGGCATCGAACCGCCGGACGAGATCGGCCTGGAGCGCCCGGGGCGCCGCGAGCACGGCGACTGGTCGAGCAACGCCGCCCTGGTCTCGGCCAAGGCCGCGGGCCGCAACCCGCGGGAGCTGGCGGCCGAACTGGTCGCCGCCCTCGACGCCGATCCGCCGGCCCACGTCGTCAAGGTCGAGATCGCCGGACCCGGCTTCGTCAACTTCCACCTCGACGACGGTTGGCTCCACGACGTGCTGACCCAGGTCGTGAGCGAGGGCGTCGACGGCTACGCCACCCCGGACCTCGGGGCCGGCAGGCGGGTCAACGTCGAGTTCGTCAGCGCCAACCCGACCGGCCCGCTGCACGCCGGCCACGCCCGGGGCGCGGCCTACGGCGACTCGCTGGCCCGGCTGCTCGCCCGGACCGGCCACGCCGTGACCCGCGAGTTCTACGTGAACGACCGCGGCGTCCAGATGCAGCACTTCGCCGACTCCCTCGTCGCCCGCAAGGAGGGCCGCAAGCCGACCGAGGACGGCTACAACGGCGCCTACATCACCGAGTGGGCCGCCGAGATGCCCGACGGCGTCGATCCCCTCGAGTGGGGGCTGGCCCGGGCCCGCCAGGACCAGGTGGACACCCTCGCCGGCCTGGGCGTCGCCTTCGACGTCTGGTTCTCCGAGCGCTCGCTGGCCGAGTCCGGGGCCATCGACGCAGACCCTCGCCGACCTGCGCGAGCGCGGCGTCGCCTACGACGCCGACGGGGCCACCTGGCTGCGCTCGACCGACTACGGCGACGACAAGGACCGGGTCATCGTCAAGTCCGACGGCGACTACACCTACGTGCTCCCCGACATCGCCTACCACCGGGACAAGTTCGCCCGGGGCTTCGACCTCCTCGTCAACGTCTGGGGCGCCGACCACCACGGCTACGTCCAGCGCCTCAAGGCGGCCGTGCAGACCCTGGGCCACGACCAGGACGCGCTGGAGATCGTCATCACCCAGCTGGTCACCCTGTTCAAGGGTGGGGTCGAGGTCCGGATCTCGAGGCGGACCGGGAACCTCGTCACCATCGACGAGATCGTCGACGAGGTCGGCTCGGACTCGGCTCGCCTCACCTTCCTCCTCCAGTCCATGGACAGCCCGCAGACCGTCGACCTCGACGTGGTGGCCAGCCAGGCCATGGAGAACCCGGTCTTCTACGTCCAGTACGCCCACGCCCGGATCGCCTCCATCGGGCGCAAGGCGGCCGAGCGCGGCGTCGAACGGGTGCCGCGGGTCGAGGCCGACCTCGGGCTGCTCACCCACGAACGGGAGCTGGAGCTGTTGCGCTCGCTCTCCGAGCTGCCGGAGGTGGTGGCCGGCGCCACCCTCGGCCGGGCCCCGCACCAGATCAGCACCTGGGTGCGCGAGCTCGCCGGCCGCTTCCACGGCTTCTACCACGACTGCCATGTGCTGTCGGAGGACGTGGAGCCGGCCCTGACCCAGGCCCGACTGTGGTTGGTCGAGGCCACGCGGACCGGCCTGGCCATCGGCCTCGACCTGCTCGGGGTCTCCGCGCCCGACGAGATGTGACCCCGCTGCCGCGGGGGCTGCTGCCCGACTCCGCCACCATCGCCGCCGACGGCCGCCTCAGCCTCGGGGGCTGCGACGTGCTCGAGCTGGCGGCCGAGCACGGCACCCCGGTGTTCGTCTACGACGAGGCCCAGCTGCGGGACCGGTGCCGCGAGGCGGTGGCCGCTTTCGGCGACGGGGTGGCGTACGCGGCCAAGGCCTTCCTCTGCACGGCCATGGCCGAGCTGGCCCACGAGGAGGGGATGGCCATCGACGTGGCCACCGGCGGCGAGCTCCACGTCGTCCTCGCCGCCGGCGTGCCGGCCGAGCGGCTGGTGCTGCACGGCAACAACAAGTCGGAGGCGGAGCTGGCCCGCGCCCTCGAGGCGGGCGTCGGCCGCATCGTGGTCGACTCCTTCGACGAGGTCGACCGCTTGGAGCGCCTGGCGTCGAGTGCCTCGACCCGGCCGCAGGTGCTCGTGCGGGTCACGCCCGGGGTCGAGGCCCACACCCACGAGTACGTGCGCACCGGCCAGGACGACTCCAAGTTCGGCTTCGGCCTGCGCTCCGGCGCCGCCGGCCAGGCCGTCGAGCGGTTGGCGACGCTCGCCAGCGTGGACCTCGTCGGGCTGCACGCCCACATCGGCAGCCAGGTCTTCGTGGTCGACTCGTTCTTCCAGGCCGTCGAGGCCCTGGCCCCGTTCGTGAACGCCCAGGGCCTGCCCGAGCTGTCGATCGGGGGCGGGCTGGGCGTGGCCTACGTGGAGGGGGAGTCGGCTCCCACCATCACCGAGTGGGCGGGAGCCGTGCGGGCTGCGTGCGAGGACGCCGGGATCACCGCCCGGGTCACCGCCGAGCCCGGCCGGGCCATCACCGCGGCGGCGGCCGTCACCCTCTACACCGTCGGCACGATCAAGGAGCTGCCCGGCATCCGCACCTACGTCGCGGTCGACGGGGGCATGAGCGACAACCCCCGGCCCGTGCTCTACGGCAGCGGCTACGAGACCTTCCTGCCGCGGGCCACCGATGCCGACCGGCCGCTGGCCGTGCGGGTCGTCGGCAAGCACTGCGAATCCGGCGACCTGCTCGTGGCCGAGGGCCGGGTCCCGGCCGACCTGGCCGTGGGCGACGTGCTGGCCACCCCGGTGACCGGGGCCTACGGCCACTCCATGGGCTCCAACTACAACAAGGTGCCCCGACCCCCCGTCGTGTTCGTCCACGACGGCGAGGCCCGCCTCGTCGTCCGCCGCGAGACCGAGGACGACCTCCTCCGCCTCGACTGCTGAGGTCGCGATCGAGTCGTTCTGGCGCCCGATTCCCCGCCCCTGACCGGGAGATCAGGCGCCAGAACGGATCGAGTCGACCAGCGTGGCGAGCGCCGGCTCGTCCTCGGTGAAGGTCGTGGTGCGGCGGGCGTGGCCGAAGCCGACCAGGACCGGGTCCCCGTCGGCGGTGAGGACCACGTGGTCCGGCGTGAGCGCGCCGTGGACGACGCCGGCCCGGTGGAGGCGCTCGACCGTGGCGGCGAGGTGACGGACGGCTCGTTCGGGATCGGGCGCCGGCCGGACGGCGAGGGAGCCGGCCGGGACCAGGGTGAGGACGAGCGCGGTCCGGCCTCCCCGGTCCAGGACGTCCAGCAGGTCGACCACCCCGTCCCCGCGCAGCTCGGCCAGCAACCGGGCCTCGCGGCGCAGGGCGGCCCGGGCCGCCCAACCCGCCCCGACCGGCGTGGCCTTGAGCACGGCGACGGCCGTGGCCCTGCGGACGCGGGTGATCCGGGGCGGGTCCAAGGTGCGCTCCGGCTCCCATCCACCGAAGGCCTCACCCATCGGCTACCTGCACGACCTCGGCGCCATCGTCGTCGACCAGCACGCCGCGGCCGGGCGGCGCGCCGGCCGCCAGCCTCGGCAGCGCGACCGTCCACCCGTCGCCGTCGCGAGCGGGATCCGGGGACAGGGCGAGCCCGGTGCTCGCCGGTCGGAGTGCGGCCAGCCAGGTCCCGTAGGCGGAGCGCCAGGCGTCGGCCCGGACGGCGACCAGTAGCAGGCCCTCGGGGTGGCGGCAGGTGGCGAGCGCCTCGAGCGCGCCGTCGGCGTCCACGAGCGCCTCGGCGTCGTCGATGGCGAACACGTGCGGCCGAGGCTCGGCCAGCCAGCGGCGCGCCGCCTCGAGGAACGCCACGGGATCCGCGCTCCGGCGGTGCACGGTCCGGGGCCACGACGGCGCCTGATCGAGGACGAGGTCGAGGGCGTGGCTCCGGCCGCAGCGCGGCGGCCCGGTGATGACGAACGGCAGGCCGGGGACGAGGGTCACCCGGGCGGGCAACAGGTCCCGATCGCGGAGGCCGATGGTGACGACACCGTCAACCGAGCCGAGGGCGCCGCGGTCGACCCGTTCCGGCAGCGGCCCGATCGTCACCGGCCCCGTACCGGGTGGGGCCGGGTCATGGCGAGCGGCGATGGCGGCGACGGTCTCGGCCACCGGGCCCGGTCGGAACACCTGGACGGCGTCGCCGGCCAGCGTGCGCCCCCGGCCCGGGAGCGAGGACCCCGTGGCCGGCGGCAGGCCGAGGAGCCCGGAGTCGCTCGGATCGTCGAGGGCGAGGGTGAGCACGACCGCGGCCGTACCGAGCAGGGCAGGGGGCAGGCGGACGGGTCGCCGGCTGGTGATGACGAGGCTGATCCCGTTGGCGGGGCTGCCGCGGGCCAGGCGGTCGAGGTCCTCGAGGAGACGGAGCGAACCCAGATCGTCGAGGTCGGCGGTGAGCGACTCGTACCCGTCGAGGGCGACGACGGTTCGCCCGGCGGCCGCCCGGCCGTCGGTCCGGGCGCGCAGGCGGCCGAGGAGGCGCCGGAGGCTCGCACGGTCGGACGCCCGCACGACCGTCCCCACGTGGGGGAGCCGGGCGATGGGGTCGAGGCCGGGCCGGTCGCTCACGAGGTGGAGGTGCAGGTCCGCCGGCGACCGCTGCTGGGCCAGGCCGAGCAGTGCGGTGAGCACCGTGGTCGTGCCCCCGCTTCCTCGGCGGCCGAAGACGACCAGGTGCCCGTCGTCGGGTTCCCAGACGAGGAGGGGCTGGCGCCGCTCGGCGGGCCGGTCCTCCCGCCCGAGGGCGACCCCGCCGTCGGGTTGTTCGTCCGGTGGGGCGAGGTCGTCCGGGAGCGGCGGGCACCACGTGGCCGGCGGCGACGGCCGGAGCCCCCAACGTTCCGTGATCTGCGTCACCAGGAGGTCGAGGTCGGGCGTCCCGCCGGCAGGCGCGGGCCACGGCGCGCCGACGCGGCGGACGAGCAGCGGCGGCCCCCGTTCGATCGTCCTGGCCGCGGTGGTGGCGATCTGGGCCAACACCGGTGCCCCGGTGATCCGGAGCCAGGCCCGACCGGGCCGGTCCGCCGGCAGGTCGGCGGCCGCCGGGTTGCCGAGCACGTCCTGCGAGTCGGCCGGGTCGAGGGTGCGGAGGCAGAGCCGAAGGGCGGTGTTGGCCCGGATGTCGTCGCTGACGGCACCGGCCGGGCGCTGGGTGGCCAGCACGAGGTGGAGCCCCAGGCTCCGGCCCCGCCGGGCGACGTCGACGAGGGCGCCGAGGAAGTCCGGGAGCTCGGCGGCGAGGGTGGCGAACTCGTCCACGACCACCACCAGCCGCGGCGGCCCGCCGTCGAGGTCACGGAGGTCGGGGGCACCGGCCGCGCGCAACTGGCGCTCCCGATCGCGGACCTCGGCCCGCAGGGCGACGAGCAGGCGCTCACCCAGGCCGTCGTCGAGGTCGGTGACCACGCCGGTTACGTGGGGCAGGTGGGCGCAGGCGTCGAAGGCGCTCCCGCCCTTGTAGTCGACGAGCACGAAGGCGACCGCGGTCGGCGGGTGCCGGAGGGCGAGGGCGGTGACCCAGGTGCGCAGGAGCTCGCTCTTGCCCGCGCCCGTCGTGCCCGCCACGAGGGCGTGGGGGCCGTGGGCGACCAGGTCGACCTCGGCCGGTCCCGTGGCCGTTCGGCCCAGCGGGGCCGCGAGGGCCCGGCGACCGTCCCGCTCGGCGACCCAGTCCGGTCCGGGGACGAGCTCGGTCAACGCCAGCCGGTCGGGTACGTCCGCTCCGGATCCGGCGTCGGACCAGCGGGCCGACAGCCGGGCATAGCGCTCGGCGCCGGCCTGCCCGGCGACGACGGGCCGGAGCACCACCTCGCGACCGCCCTTGACGTCGGTCAGGAGGGCGCCGGCCGCGGTCCGGGTGAGGACGGCGGCGCACCGATCGGTCAGCTGCCGCGGCTCCTCGGCCACCTCGATCGCGGCACCGTCGGCGCACGGGGGAACCGAGAGCGAGGGCCCCGATCCGCCACGGTGCGGGAGCCACCGCGTGAAGGCCCACGGCCCGACCGAGTCGGCGCTCAGGTGCAGGTCGCTCGGACCGAGGCGGGCGGTGGCCTGAACCACGAGCGCCCGGGTGACGGCGTGAGCCCACGGGAGGGGGCCGGCGATGCCGAGCGCGGCCCCGCCGTCGACGGTCACGGTGACGGGGGCGCGCCGGTCGTCGTCGGTCCACCCGACGGCCAGGACGAAGGCCGGTCCGTCGCCCCGCACGGGCCAGAGCCCGTCGCCGAGCGTGGCCTGGGTGATGGCCCGACCAGGCGTCGGGAACGCCGAACGGTCCGACGCGGCCCGCCGGCGGGCATGGCCCTCGGCGGTCCGGACGTGGTCGCCGAGCGCGACCTCGTGCGCCGCCAGCGCTCGACGGCGGTCGCGGCGATGACGCCGCCGCGCGTCCAGGTGGGCGCCGACCGCCAACAGGGGCGTCAGGGCCGTGATCAGGCCGGCCGTCGGGTGGATGGCGACGGCGAGCACCGCCCCCACACCGACCGGAAGGAGGAGGGAGAGCGCCCCCGGAGGGCTGGGCGGCGGGGCCTCCGCCGGTGGCTCCGGTTCGGGCCCGGGATCCGGCGGGGCGGGCGGGAGAGGTCGAGGGGCCCGGTGGACCGGCGCCGTCGGGCCGGCCACCGCCGCCGGCCTTCCACCGTCCACGATCTCGAGGTCGATGGCCCCGATGGACAGGACCGCACCGGGCAGGATCGGGCGAGGTCCGGCGAGCGGCGTGCCGTCGAGCCGGGTGCCTTCCGCCGCCAGCGAGCAGGCGGTCCAGCTGCCGTGGTCCGGCTCGACGAGGACGTGCGCCGGGGCCACGGTCGGGTGATCGAGCCGGAGCGAGCAGGCGGCGCCACGGCCGACGAGGACGGGGTGGTCGAGGACCACCGCGGCCGGTGGCAGCGGCCCTCCGATCACGGCGAGCTCGGTGGCCGTCGGCCCCGATCGGCCACCGACCATGGCCCCGTCCGCCAGCCCGGCGTCGACGAGGCGCCGGCCGTCCTCGACGAGGGCGCCGTCCACGACGAGGGGTCCCCGATGGGCGGGGAGGGCGGCGAGCAGGTCGGCGGCGGTGAGGCCGGCGCCGGGATCGAAGCGCACGTCGAGATCCGGGCCGCCGCCGGCGTCGGCCAAGCGCACCGAGACCGGCGCCGACGGCGGACCAGGGTTGGACCGGGGGCCCTGCCCACTGGGAGGGGGCGGGCAGGCGGCAGGCAGGGCCCCTCGATCCAGATCAGACCGCCGTGCCGTTGAGGGCCTGGCTGATGTTCTGGCGGTTGCGCTCGACGTAGACCGCGGACTCGCGGAGGGCTTCGGTCAGGCGGCGGAGACCGGGGGCGAAGGTCTGGCTCCAGTCCTGGCGGAACCGGTCGGCCACCCGGCCCTCCCAGCGGACGGAGCCCTGGCCACCGGCCGGGCCGACCGCGGCGGAGATCTCGTGGATGAGGCGCTCGAGCTCGCCGGCGTCGCGCTCGAAGAGCCGGCGCAGCGTGGCGAGCTGGCCGAGATCGGCACCCACCTGGTCGAACGGCATCGCTACCTCCGGGATCAGGGATCGGTCGTTGACCCAGAGAATGACATGAAACAACATGAAACGCAATGGCTACTCCAACGAAAATCCTCGGTCCGCCTCCGACGGGTGGCGGCGGGCTCGTCGGCATCAACCTCACCACGGCCGCCCACCTCGTCGAGGCGCTCGTCCGAGCCGCCCGCGAGCTCGAGGGCCGGGCCGCCGAAGCCCGGGCCGCGTCCGGCCTCAGCGACGTGAACATCAGCCCCGCGGTGCGACTCGAGGTCGTCGCCCGGTGGGCCGCCGCCGAGGCCCGGGCGCTGCGGGAGGTGATCGCCCGGCTGGAACGGCTCGATGTCACCGGGGTCACCCGCTGGACCGGCGGTCGGGCGGTGGCGTTCGCCGATCCGCGCGTCGCCGTCGGCCGGGCCGAGCGCGTGCTCGCCGCGCTCGACGCCGGTCGGCTCACGGGCGCCCGCCGCCTGCTCGAGGCCTACGGCGACGACCCGGTGGTGGCCACGGTGGTGATCCAGGGCCTGGGCGCCACCGGCCTCGCCCGCCTGCTGCACCGCTCGGCCGTGACCTGGGCCCGGGGCGGGGCCGACGCCGGCGACCAGCGGGCGGTGGTCCGCCTGCTCAGCGATGGCCTGGCCCGAGCGGGTCGCCACGGGACGGCCGCGGTGACCATCGCCGACCTGGTGTCCACGACCGACGACCTCGGGATCCCCCTCGGCGCTGTGAGCCTGCTCTTCGTGGGCGGGGCCCGCTTCCCCGACCGCTTCGTCCGGGAGGCGGTCGTGGGGGTGGTGGCCCCGTTGAACGCCCTGACGCGGAGCCAGCCAGGCTCCGATGCCTGGATGATCCCCGCCCGAGGAGCGCCGCTGGATGCCCGGGTCCTCGTGCTCCGGGCGGCGGCCCGCAGCCCCCGGGCCGCGCTGGAGGCGGTCGGCGCGGCCGATCTGGACGAGCTCCTCCCCGGCGCGGCCGCCTACCTCGACGGTGGGGTGGCGTTGGCCGCGGTCCTACGGTCGGCCACGGCCCCTCGGGACAGCCGCGGGACCTTGCTCGAGGGCCCGCTCACGTCCCTCGACCGGGTCGTCCCGGGGCGGGCGGGCGACAACGCCCGGCGGGTGATCGAATGGATCGGTGAACACCGTGACGTCCCGCTGGCGGTGCACCTGGCCCTCCCAGACCTGGCCCGTCCGTGGATCGGATCGTTCCGGGCCCGGGGTCTCGACGACGTGGTCCGACACCTCGATCTGCAGGAGGCGCTGGGGCGGTCCTACCTGACCTACGCCGCGGCCCGGGCCGGGGCCGGCGAGGCGGTGCGCGACGCGGCGTGGACGTGGGCGGCGACCGAGGCCCGTCACGGTGCGGGTCCGGGGTTCGACGGGTCCGGCTTCGCGGCGATCGGGGGCGTGCTGGGCCTCGTCACCGCCTCCGCGCTCGACGCCGACGCCGCCCGGGCCGAGGCCGCCGACCTCCGCCAGGCGCGGGGCTCGTCGCTGTGGCAGCGGGCGACCACCCTGGCCCTCGAGCAACTCCCGGCCGCCGCCCGCCGAGCCGTGGATCCGATCGCCCGCCGGGCCCTGCGCCGAGCGGGGGAGGGTGACCGGCTGCTCACCCATTGGCGCGACGAGCGCGACGACGCTGTGGTCCACGAGTACCTGGCCCTGGAGTTCCTGGTGGCGTCCACCTTGTGGGCCCGCCGAGCCGACAACCGCTACCTGCGCCGGGTGCCGGCGGCCCTGCTGGTCGATCCGGCGCGCCCCGAACGCGGCCTGCGAGCGCCCGTCACCCTCGACGAACGCGAGGCGGCGACCTGGCGGGCGTGGCGGACCCGACTGGCGGCCCGCGGCCCGGCGCCCCTACAGGCCGCGGGGGAGCAGTTCCTGCTGGACTCCCGGCGTCGACCTACAGGGCCCGGCGGATGATCCTCGCCTTCGTCTTCGTGTACGGCGGGTAGAGCAGGGCCGGGTCCGGGCGGGTGGGCTTGCGCAGGACCGACTTCAGGTTGGAGAACGTGTCGAAGCCGCTGCGGCCGTGGTACCGGCCCGTCCCGCTCTCGCCCACGCCGCCGAAGGGCAGGTCGGGTGGGGTGATGTGCACGAGGGTGTGGTTCACGCACACACCGCCGGAGCTGGTGCGGTCGAGGACGTCGTCGACCACGTCGTCGTCGTCGGCGAACACGTAGAGGGCGAGCGGCTTGGGGCGGGCGTTGATCCGGTCGACCGCTTCGTCGACCGACGCGACCGGGAGCACGGGCAGGATCGGTCCGAAGATCTCCTCCCCCATGACCGGCGCGTCCGGGGAGGTGCCGACCAGGACGGTGGGCGCGATGTAGCGGCGGTCGGCGTCCACCTCGCCCCCGACGGCGACCTCACCGCTGCCGTCGAGCAGCGCGGCCAGCCGGTCGAGGTGGCCGCGGTTGACGATGCGGGCGTAGTCGGCGCTGGCCTTCGGGTCCTCGCCGTAGAAGTCCTGGACCGCCTGGCGGATGTGGTCGACCAGCTCGTCGTGCACGGCCTCGTCCACCAGGACGTGGTCCGGCGCGATGCAGGTCTGGCCCGCGTTCAGGAACTTGCCCCAGGCGATCCGCCGGCCGGCGACCTCCAGGTTGGCCGACCGGTGCACGACGGCCGGCGACTTGCCGCCGAGCTCCAGGGTCACCGGGGTGAGGTGCTTGGCCGCGGCTTCCATCACGATGCGGCCGACCCGGGTGGAGCCGGTGAAGAAGATGTGGTCCCAGCGCTCGGCCAGGAGCTCGGTGGCCACCTCGGGCCCGCCCTCGACGACCTGCACGGCGTCGGCGTCGAGGTGGCGCCGGATCAGGTCGGCCAGCGCCGCGGAGGTGGCGGGCGCCAGTTCGGACGGCTTGACCACCACCGCGTTGCCGGCCGCGAGCGCCGCGGCGAGCGGCTCGATCAGGAGCTGCACGGGATAGTTCCACGGGGCGATCACGAGCACGGTGCCGAGCGGCTCCGGGTGCACCCGACCCCGGCCCGGGAGGGCGACGAGGGGGAGCGAGGCCCGGCGGGGCTTGGCCCACTGGGCCACCTTCTTGCGCACGAGCTCGACCTCGGCCGCGGTCACGCCGAGGTCGGTCGTCCAGCCCTCGATCCGGGGCTTGCCCATGTCGGCGACCAGGGCGTCGACCAGCCGGTCCTCACCCTCGTCGAGCAGGCGCAGCAGGCCGTCGAGCTGGCGCTCCCGCCACGCGATGGGGCGGGTGACGCCGCGCTCGAACGCGGCCCGGGCCCGGGCGGCCGCGTCGGCGACGGTGGAGGGGGCGGGCGCGGTGCCGGTGGCGGGGATCTCGGTGGTGGCCATGCCCGCTTTCTACCCGTGAGATCGAAATTGCGCCGATCCGTCACGTCCGGCGTGACAAATCGGCGCAATTTCGGAACGTGGCGTGGGGATCAGGCTTCGACGACCGGGCGGCCGTGCTCGACGACCCAGGTGCTGGCGGTGCGCACGGGGCTGGCGGGGTCGGTGTGGTCGTCGACGTGGCGGATCTCCGCCGTCCACGCATCGCCGGTGATCTCGTGCCGCAGCCAGCCCCGGTGCGGCGCGTCGACGTAGCGGATGTGGGGGCTGTTGACCCGGACGGGCTCGGCGATGGCCTCCAGCTCCTCGCCCGACGAGGTGACCCCCGGGGCCACGAGCTCGGTGCCGACCCGCGCCGAGGACGGATCGTCGAAGTCGGCCTGGAGGTCGGCGACCCACGTCGAGTGGACGTCGCCGGTCAGCACGACCACCTCACCCGCCGACTCGGCGAGCGCGTCGGTCATCCGGGTCCTGGCTTCGGGATAGCCGTCCCACTGGTCGAGGTTGAAGATGGCGTCGTCGCCGGGGCCGAAGCGCCACTGGTGCAGCACGATCTGGTTGGCGACCACGTCCCAGGTGCGCTCGCCGTCGGCCAGGGCCTCAGCCAACCACGCCTCCTGTGCCTCGCCCAGGACGCTGGTCGCCGGGTCGAAGGACGTGTCGCAGCGGCGGCCGATGGACGACACCGCTTCCGGGCAGTCGAGCGGCGTGCGGTACTGGCGGGTGTCCACCAGGTGGAGGCGGGCGAGGGCGCCGACGTCGACGGTGCGGTAGATCTGCAGGTCGGGGCCGGTGGGCGGGGCGAAGCGCACCGGCATGTGCTCCCACCACGCCCGGTACGCGGCCGCCCGGCGGCGCAGGAGCTGGGCCGGGTTGCGGGACTCGCTGTCGGGGTCGGGTGTCTCGCCCACGTAGTTGTTGGAGGCCTCGTGGTCGTCCCAGACCACGACCCACGGGGCCGCTTCGTGGGCGGCCCGCAGGTGCTCGTCGCTGCGGTGCAGGGCGTACAGGTAGCGGTAGTCGTCCAGGGTGATGGCGGTGATCTGGCCCAACCGCACCGCCCCCTCGGCCGGGGTGGCCGCGCCCCGCTCGTAGATGTAGTCGCCGCAGCACACGACGAGGTCGCAGTCGGCGCCGGCGAGGTCCCGGTAGGCGGCGTAGTGCCCCTCGCCCCACCGGGCACACGAGACGTGACCGAGGACGAAGGCGTCGGGGGCCTCCCCCGGGGCGGGCATGGTCACGGCCCGGCCGACCGGGCTCTCGTCGGCGCCGACGAGGAAGCGGTACACGTACTCCCGGCCCGGCTCGAGCCCGGTGGCGTCGACATGGACGGTGTGGGCCGAGTCCGGTGAGGCGACGGCGATGCCCTCGGCCGCCACCTCGGCGAAGCGGTCGTCGGTGGCGACCTCCCACCGGACGGGCACGTCCTGGGTCGGCATGCCGCCGCCCGTCACGAGTGCGTCCGGGGCGAGGCGGGTCCAGAGCACGACCGCCTCGTCGGTGGGGTCGCCCGAGGCCACCCCGAGGGTGAACGGGTAGCCCGCCAGGCGCGGCGTCGGCAGCGTCGTGGTGGTCGGGCCCGCGGTCGAGCCACCGCCGGAGCAGGCCGCCAGCGCCCCGGTGGCGATGGCGCCGCCGATGAACCCCCGGCGCGACAGCCTGCCCCCCACGGGCGCGAAGCTACTGGAGGACCTGAAGGGCCCGGACGAGCTCCGCCCGAGCTCGTGTGAGCCGGGCCGCGATCGCCAGCTCGTCGGCCACGGCCCGCAGGCGGAGACGTTGGTCCGCCAGCTCGACGCCGAAGCGGGCGGCCCGTCCCCCCTGCCAGACGTCGGGCCGATCGGCGGCCAGGACCCCGTCGAGCGCGTCCCGCACGGCCGACGCCACCACGTCCAGACGGACCGCCGCAGCCTCCAGGAGGTCGGCGTCGGTCATGTGTGGAATATACCGAAAATCATCAAGGGCGGGAAATGGGGCCGGAGCCCGGGAGGGGCCGCCCGGTAGCGTGGCCGGGATGAGCGAGCGACGGGTCCGGCTGGGCGTGCTCGGGTGCGGGAACGTCGGGGCCGCCCTCATCGGCCTGATCGAGGCCCAGGGCGACACCATCGAGGCCCGTACCGGCCTCCGGCTCGAGGTGGCCCGGGTGGCCGTCCGCAACCTCTCCCGTGAGCGACCGGTCTCGCTGGCCGAAGGCGTCCTGGTGAACGACGCGTCGGCGGTGGTCAACGACCCGACGATCGATCTCGTGGTCGAGGTGATCGGCGGCATCGAGCCGGCCCGCGAGCTGATCGTCCAGGCGGTGAAGGCGGGCAAGCCGGTGGTGACCGCGAACAAGGAGCTGCTGGCCAACCACGGGGCCGAGCTGTTCGAGACCGCGGAGGGGGCCAGCGTCGACCTGCTGTTCGAGGCCGCCGTCGCCGGTGGCATCCCCCTCATCCGTCCGTTGCGGGAGTCGCTCGCGGGCGAGCAGGTCACCCGGGTGCTCGGCATCGTCAACGGGACGACCAACTACATCCTCACCCGCATGAGCGAGGACGGGGCCACCTACGGCGAGGCCCTGGCCGAGGCCCAGAGCCTTGGCTACGCCGAGCGGGACCCGACGGCCGACGTCGAGGGCTACGACGCCGCGGCCAAGGCGGCGATCATCGCCACCATCGCCTTCGGCGTGCGGGTGGTGGCCGGCGACGTGTCCCACGAGGGCATCGCCGACATCACGCCGGCCGACATCCTCTTCGCCCGCCGGCTGGGGTACGAGGTGAAGCTCCTGGCCATCGCCGAATCCGGTGTGGGCGACGGCGGCGTGACCGAGGTCGCCGTCCGGGTCCATCCGGCGATGGTCCCCACCCACCACCCGCTGGCGTCGGTCCGCGACAGCTTCAACGCCATCTTCATCGAGGGCAACGCCGTGGGCGAGCTGATGTTCTACGGCCGCGGCGCCGGTGGGGGTCCGACGGCCAGCGCCGTGCTGGGCGACGTGATCGATGCCGCGGTCAACCTCCGGCGGGGGTCCCACGCCACGGTGGGGGCCCTGAGCCGGGCCCGCATCCGCCCGATCGACGACCTGACCTCGGCCTTCTACCTGAACCTCGAGGTCTTCGACCGGCCCGGCGTGCTGGCGCAGGTGGCGGGGGTCTTCGGTGACCACGGTGTCTCGATCCGCTCGATGGAGCAGGAGGGCCTGGGCGACGAGGCCCGGCTGATCTTCATCACCCACGAAGCCGTGGAGCGCGACGTCCAGGCCACGCTGCACGACCTGCGCGAGCTCGACGTGGTCGACCGGGTGGGCACCGTCCTGCGGGTCATCGGCGACACCGAACACGCCTGACCGGCTCGTGAAGTACGTCTCGACCCGCGGCCGGGCCCCCGTGCTCGGCTTCGGCGACGTCCTGCTGGCCGGCCTCGCCGCCGACGGGGGCCTCTACGTGCCCGAGACCTGGCCCCGCCTGCCGGTGGACGACCTGAGCACGTGGGCCGACCGCCCGTACCAGGACATCGCCGTGGACGTGATGGCCCCCTTCGTGGAGGGCGACCTCGAGCCCGACGAGCTGGCCGAGCTGGTCGACCGGGCCTACTCGACCTTCGACGACCCCGAGATCACCCCGCTGCGGCACCTCGGCGACGGCCTCTGGCTGCAGGAGCTCTTCCACGGCCCGACCCTGGCGTTCAAGGACGTCGCCCTGCAGCTCGTCGGCCACATGTTCGAGCGGGAGCTGGCCCACCGCCACGAGCACATCACGATCATCGGCGCCACCTCGGGTGACACCGGCTCGGCGGCCATCGAGGCCACCAAGGACCGCGAAGGCATCGAGATCGTCATGCTCCACCCCGCCGGCCGGGTCAGCGAGATCCAGCGCCTGCAGATGACGACCGTGGCCTCGCCCAACGTCCACAACCTCGCCGTCGAGGGCACCTTCGACGACTGCCAGGACCTGGTCAAGGCGATGTTCGCCGACGAGGAGCTCCGGGCCGACCTGCACCTGTCGGCGGTGAACTCCATGAACTGGGCCCGGGTGATGGCCCAGGTCGTCTACTACGTGTACGCCGGCTCGCGGTTGCTCACGGGCTCGTCGCCGGCCCTCGCCTTCGCGGTGCCGAGCGGCAACTTCGGCAACAGCTTCAGCGGTTGGGTGGCCCGGCGCATGGGCGTGCCCATCGCCCAGCTGGTGTGTGCCAGCAACCGCAACGACATCCTCACCCGCTTCTTCACCACCGGGGTCCTCGAGCTGGGCGAGGTGGTGCCGACGATCAGCCCGAGCATGGACATCCAGGTCTCGTCCAACCTCGAGCGGCTGCTCTTCGAGCTCCACGGGCGCGACGCCGCGGTCACCACGGAGCTGCTGACCACCTTCCGGGCCGACGGGCGGGCTCGCCTCGACGAGACCCGGCTGGCCGAGGTCGACGAGGTCTTCGACGCCGGGTCGGTCGACGACGACGTCACCCGGGCGACCATCGCGGCCTGGCAGGAACGGGCCGGCGTGGTGGTCGACCCGCACACCGCCGTCGGCCTCGCGGTCGGGGAGGGACTTCGGCGCGCGCCCGAGCTGCCGATGGTCGTCCTGGCCACCGCCCACCCGGCCAAGTTCGCCGAGGCGGTCGAGGCGGCTACCGGTGATCCCGTGGTGCTCCCGCCCCGCCTCGCCGACCTCGTGGGCCGCGAGGAGCACGTCGAGACCGTCCCCTACGACCTCGACGCGGTCCGGGCCAAGGTCCGGGCGCTGGCCTCCTGACCGTTCTGGCGCCCGATTGCGGCGCCATCACACCTCAATCGGGCGCCGGAACGGAGAGAATGGGCCGATGAAGTACGTCGTCTGCGTTCCCGACGGGTGTGCCGACGAGCCGACCGACCGGCTCGACGGGCGCACACCGCTGGAGGCGGCTGACCTGTCGACCCTGCAGGGCCTGGCGGCCCGGGGGACGGTCGGGCGGGCGGCGGTCATCCCGCCGGGGATGCCGCCCGGGAGCGACGTGGGCAACCTCTCGATCCTCGGCTACGACCCGGCCGTGCACCACACCGGGCGGGCGCCGATCGAGGCCGCCGCCCTCGGGCTGCGCCTCGCCGCCGATCAGGTGGCCTTCCGCTGCAACCTCTCGACCGTCGGTGACGACGACACCATGGTCGACTTCGCCGGCGGCCACCCGTCGTCGGAGGCCGCGGCCGAGGTCATCGCCGCCCTCCAGGCCGAGTTGGGCGGCGGCGACATCGACTTCCACCCCGGCGTGCAGTACCGCCACATCGTCGTCGCTCCCGAGGCGTGGGCCGACGCCCGGTGCACCCCGCCGCACGACCTCAGCGACAAGCCGGTCGTCCTACCGACGGGTGCGGCGGCCCCCAAGCTCATCGAGGTCATGGAAGCGTCGCGGGCCGTGTTGGCCCGCTTCCCCGAGGTGGCCGCCAACCAGGTGTGGCTCTGGGGCCAGGGCCACCAGCCCCAGCTCCCTTCGTTCCGGGAGCGCCACGGCGTCGACGCCGGCATGGTCACGGCAGTCGACCTGGTCCGGGGCCTGGGGGTCCTGACCGACATGCAGGTGGTCGACATCCCCGGGGCCACGGGCTGGTACGACACCGACTACGAGGGCAAGCGGGACGCCGCCCTCGCCGGGCTGGCGGACGGCCTCGACCTCTTCGTCATCCACGTGGAGGCCACCGACGAAGCGGGCCACGCCGGCGACGTCGACGAGAAGGTGAAGGCCCTCGAGAACTGGGACCGGCGCATCCTTCCTGGCCTGATCGAGGGCCTCGACGATCTGGGACCGTGGCGCCTGCTCCTGCTCCCGGATCACGCCACACCCGTCGACCTGAAGACCCACACCAGTGTCCCGGTGCCCTACCTGCTGGTCGACTCGGCCGCCGACGGCCCCGGCGGCACGTACACCGAGGACGGCGTGGCCGCCACCGAGGTCGTCCCCGGACACGAGCTCATCGGTCAGCTGCTCGGCTGAGCACGACCACAACCAGCGGGAGGGGCGGTGTCTGACGAGCTGATCGTGTTCGTGATCATCGCGGTCCGGTTCGCGCTCCCGTTCCTGATCCCGCTCTTCCCCCTGCCGACGATCGTGTCGCTGCTGGTCCTGGACGCCGCCGACCAGTCGATCCTGCAGAAGAACACGGATCTCTCGCTCGACAACTACCAGGGCTACGACAAGGCCCTGGACATCTGGTACCTGGCCGTCGCCTACCTGTCCACCATCGCCACCTGGACCGACGAGCGGGCGCAGCGGCTGGCCGCGTTCCTCTGGTACTACCGCCTGGTCGGCGTGGTCGCCTTCGAGCTGACGGGCGAGCGGTGGCTGCTGATGGTCTTCCCCAACACCTTCGAGTACTTCTTCATCGCCTATGAGGCCATCCGCCTGAAGTGGGACCCGAGGCGGCTGTCACGACGCCAGCTCGTCGGGCTCGCCGCCTTCATCTGGATCGTGATCAAGCTCCCCCAGGAGTGGTGGATCCACGTGGCCCAGCTCGACTTCACCGACTTCATGAAGGAAGACGTGTTCGGTGTCTCGGTCGACACCTCCTGGGGCGACGCCATCGGCGAGAACCTGTGGTTCGTCGGCCTGATCGCCGTCGTGTTCGTCGCCGGCGTGCTGGTCTGGCGCCGTCAGCGCGACAAGGTGCCCGCGCCCGACTGGCCGACCACGGTGCGGGTGGCCGCGCACCTCGAGCCCCTGGCGACCGAGGTGGCCGTCGGGCGGGATCCTGTCCTCTCGTGGCGGACCGGCGAGAAGGTCGCCCTCGTCGGTCTGGTCTGCGTGATCTTCGCCTCCGTCCTGCCCGACATCGATCGCGGCCCGCTGCAGACCGCGTTCGCCGTCGCCCTCGTGGTGGTGGCCAATGCGGCCGTCAGCCACTGGCTCGCCGGCCGTGGCGTCCGATGGCACACGGCGGTGAGGCAGACGCTCGCCATGGTCGCGATCAATGCCGGACTGCTGTGGGCCCTTGCCGTCGTCGGCCGTGCTTCCCGTGAGGACGTGAACGGAGCGTCCCTGCTGTTCTTCGCCCTGGTCATCAGCCTGCTCGTCACCCTCTACGACCGCTTCGCCGCCGTGCGTGAAGCGCGGTCCGACATGCCGGCCAGCGAGCCGGTCCCTAGCTGAACCGCGTCACGTAGCCGCGCTGGCGGAAGGTCTTCAGCATGGTGGTCACGTAGAGGAGGCCGAGGCCGGCGAGGGCGATGGTGCCGACCAGCGCCAGCGCCAGCTCGTCCCAGGGCAGGGGCTGGCCGTCGAGGACGGTGCGGGCCGCGGCGAACGCATGGGTCGTGGGCAGGGCGATGGCGATCGGCTGGAGGATCCGGGGGAGGGCGTCCACGGGGTAGAAGACGCCCGACAAGGGCATCACCACGAAGAGGATCCCCCACGCCAGGACCTCGGCGCTCTGGCCGAAGCGCAGCACCAGGCCGACCACGAAGAGCGAGATCGACCAGCCCGCGAGGAGCAGGAGCAGGCCGATGGGGACGAGCGCCCAGCCGATGTCGGTGATGGAGAAGGCGAAGAACGCGAACGCGGCGAAGGCGACCACGATCATCGCCACGGTGAGCTTGGCCAGCCCGAAGAGGGCCACCCCCGCGGCGTACTCGATCTCGGTGAGTGGCGTGGCCAGCAGGTTGAGCAGGTTGCGGGACCAGGTCTCCTCGAGGAAGCCGGTCGAGGCCGCGATCTGGCTCTGGTAGAGCACGTGGAAGAGCAGGATCCCGGCCAGCAGGTAGGTCACGCCGGCCTGGTCGGCGCCCGGGCTCTGCTTGGCGACGAACACGCCGAGCGAGCCCCACAGCAGCACGTCGACGACGGGCCAGATGAACACGTCGAACCACCGGTGCGGGCTGCGCATGAGGACGTAGGCGTGGCGCCGGGAGACGGCGTAAATCCTACGAGCCGACATCAGCCCGCCTCCCGTTCGTCCTGGCCCGCGGCGAGGTGGAGGAAGACGTCCTCGAGCGAGTCGTGACCGTGGTCCTCGAGGATCGCCGCCGGCGTGCCGTCGGCCACCACCCGGCCGTGCTGCAGGAACACGACCCGGTCGCAGAGCCGCTCGACCTCGGTCATGTCGTGGCTGGTGACGAGGAGGGTCGTGCCGTCGTCGGCGTTGAGCCGGCCGAGGGCGGTCCGGACCCGGAGGGCGACGTCGGGGTCGAGCGACGCCGTGGGCTCGTCGAGGACCAGCAACGACGGCCGGTGCAGCACCGCCTTCGCGATGCCCACGATCGTCCGCTGGCCCGAGGACAGCTCGATGCACATCTGTTCGGCCAGGTGGGCCACCCCGAAGCGCTCGAGGGCGGTCATCACCGGGTCGCCGTCCTCGTCGGCCCCGCACAGGTCGGCGAAGATCCCCAACACCTCACGCACCCGGAGGCGGTCGGGGAGGGGCAGGTAGCCGGCGGCGAAGCCGACGTACTCCATGGCCCGGCTGCGGCCCTTGGGCAGCCGGTGGCCGAAGATCTCGATCGAGCCCTCGTCGGGGGTGATGGTGCCGAGGCACATCAGGAGGGTCGTGGTCTTGCCGGCGCCGTTGGGCCCGAGCAGGGCCACCCGCTCGCCCGGACGGACCTCGAGGTCGACCCCCCCGACGGCGCGCGTGGACCGGAAGGTCTTCACCAGTCCCGAGGCGCGCAAGGCGGGCGCGACGACGTCCATGCAGGAAGTCTGCCCGGCGAGAACAGCGGCGGCGCAGGAGTTTAGGAGCCGAGCCGTAAGGCGAGGCGACCTGGCAAACACCGCGTTGATCGCCAAGCGCAGCTTGGCGATGTCCCAGGTCAAGCGCAGCAGCCTCGCTCTTTCCGCGCCCGTCCTTGGGTGTGGTTGTCGCCCTCGTGACCTGCCGTTACCCTATGGAGCGTCGCCACCGCGACAGCCTCCCCAGCAGCTCCGAAGCGCCCGGTTCCGGGATCCGGAGGGGGTGGCGTCCCGATCTCTTTCGCGGTGACCCCACCGCAGGGCCTCGGGGCCGGTGACGGCAGTTCGGATGCGACGGCCGCGCTCGCGGCCAACGGTGCAACCACCGGTCGAACGAGGAACCCAGATGAGCATCGCCACCGGCGGCACGGACCGCTCGGCGCTCGAGTCCAAGGACCGCCAACAGCTCGCCACCATCGCGCGGGCCCTCGGCGCCAATCCGACGGCTCGGGCCCGCAAGGACGAGCTGGTGGAGCTGATCCTGGGCCTGACCGGCAACGAGGCGGGAGCCCAGCAAGGAAACGGGGACATGATGAGTGAGCAGACGACCACAGATGATGCGGAGGCGGGCCGCAACGGTTCGGGGGACACCGACACGGTGGAGAAGCCCGATCGGACCGAGACGGTCGACAAGACCGACAAGACCGAGAAGCCCGAGCGCGAGGCGCGGGGCGACAAGGACGCGAACGGCGAGAAGCCCGAGAAGGCCGACCGCGGGGCGAAGGCCGAGAAGGACGCCACCGACGACGACAAGCGCGACGGCAAGGCTGACGGCAAGGGGCAGGCTTCGGGCCGGGACAACCGGGGCGGCCAGAACCGGGACAACCGGGGCGGCCAGAACCGGGACAACCGCCAAGGCGGCCAGGGTGGCCAGGGTGACGACGACACCGAGCCCGGCAACCGCAAGCGCCGCCGCCGGGGCCGCAACCAGGGCCGCGAGCGCGACGACGGCCCGGTCCAGCAGTGGGACGGCGAGCCCGTCGAGGTCGCCGGCCTCCTCGACCTCCGGGACGAGGGCTACGGCTTCCTGCGGGTGAACGGGGCGCTGCCGTCCCGCGACGACGTCTACGTCTCGGTCAAGCAGGTCCGCCAGTTCGGGATGCGCAAGGGCGACCGGGTGACTGGTGCCCTCCGTCCGGCCAACCGCAACGAGAAGAACCCGGCCCTGCTGCGGGTGGACACGGTCAGCGACATGGATCCGGAGCAGGCCAAGGCCCGGCCCCGGTTCGAGGACCTGACCCCGCTGTTCCCCGATGAGCGCCTCCGCCTCGAGGAGGCCGGCGACCCGGGCAACATGACCGCCCGGATCGTCGACCTCATCTCGCCGATCGGCAAGGGCCAGCGCGGCCTCATCGTGTCGCCCCCCAAGGCGGGCAAGACCACGGTGATGAAGCAGATCGCCAAGTCGATCGAGGCCAACAACCCCGAGGTCAAGCTCATGGTGCTGCTCGTCGACGAGCGGCCCGAAGAGGTGACCGACATGCGCCGGAACGTGCAGGGTGAGGTCATCGCCTCGACGTTCGACCGCCCGGCCGACGAGCACACGGCCGTCGCCGAGCTGGCCATCGACCGGGCCAAGCGCATGGTCGAGATGGGCCAGGACGTCGTCATCATCCTCGACGGCATCACCCGCCTGTCCCGGGCCTACAACCTGGCCGCTCCGGCCACCGGGCGGATCATGTCCGGCGGCATCGACACGGGTGCCCTGTACCCGCCGAAGCGGTTCTTCGGTGCGGCCCGGAACCTCGAGGAGGGCGGCTCGCTGACGATCCTGGCCACCGCCCTGGTCGAGACGGGCTCGAAGATGGACGAGGTGATCTTCGAGGAGTTCAAGGGCACCGGGAACATGGAGCTGCGCCTCGACCGCAAGCTGGCCGAGCGCCGGATCTATCCCGCCATCGACGTGGACGCTTCGTCCACCCGCCACGAGGAGCTCCTGTTCGAGCGCAAGCAGCTCCAGCAGGTCTGGAAGCTGCGTAGGGTGCTCTCCGGCCTCGCCGACGGCGGTGGGGGCGGAACACAGGCCGGCCTCGAGCTGTTGATCGACAGGCTGAAGACGTTCAAGGACAACGACGAGTTCCTCGCCGAGGTGGCCAAGGGCCCCTCGATCGCCGGCTGAGGCACAGGAGAAGAGACGACATGCGAGCCGACATCCATCCCGAGTACACCGAGACCACGGTGACCTGCTCGTGCGGCAACAGCTTCACCACCCGCTCGACGGCCGGGGAGACCCTGCACGTCGAGCTCTGCGGCGAGTGCCACCCCTTCTACACCGGCAAGCAGAAGCTGGTGGACTCCGGTGGCCGCATCGATCGCTTCGAGCGCCGCTACGGCAAGCGCAAGGCCAAGGCTGAGTAACGAGTCCAGCCTCGGGCCCGACCGGCGGGCGGCGCTGCTCGCCGCCAAGCTCCGGGCCCTGGTCATCGACCACGAGGGTGAGGTCACCCTCGAACCGAGTCCCCTGCAGGGTGCTGCCGCGGCCCGCCAGCGCGACCGTGGCTGGTTCCTCGCTGACGTCGAGCCGGCCCGGGCCTTGGGTGCGGCGTTGGCCTGGGCCAACCGCTACGGCGTCGAGGACCTGCACGTCCTGGCCGACGACGCGACCGGCGTGCTGGCTCGCCGCGCCGGCGAGTTCGCACCGGTCCCGACCGTGTGGGCCGTGGAGGGGCGCACGCTGCGCCCGGCGATCCCGGAGCCAGTGACCGATCCCGTCGGCGTCCCACCCCCCGAAGCCGAGGAGTTCGTCCTCCTGCTGCGGGACGTCGGCGTCGAGGTCGTCGTCGAGCACGGCGAGGTCTGCGGCGAGGTGCTCGGCCTGGAGATCGCCCGCGTCGTCCCGACCGACGACGGTGGGGTGGCGCTCGAGGTCGGCGTGGGTCGCCACGATCGGGAGGCCTTCGCCATGATCCACGGCGACCTCCCGCCCCGCCAGGCGTTGCAGGCGGTGATCGACGCGGTGACGGCACAGCGGCGACCGGGGAACGAGAGCCATCCGCTGAGCCGGCTCGCGCCCGAGCGTTGGGCCCGGGCGGTCCTGGTGGCCGACCCCAGCCTGGTCGACTGTGCCCACCTCGAACCGGTGGTGCCCGTGTTGCCCCGGATCTCGGTGAAGGACGTGGCCGCGGCATGCGCGATGGGCGAGGACAGTGACGGGCGCCCGGTGGTGGTCGCCGCGTCGGTGGGCATCGACCTCGATCTCGTACCGACCGCGGCCGAGGCCCGGGCCACCTACGCCCCCGGCGCCCGCCTCCTGCTCGCGGTTCCCGAGCGCGACGCCCATCCGATCACCCACGCCCTGGCCGCCCGGCTGCGGGAGCCGGCCGAGGTCGTCGTGCTCCCGGCCGACTGGCGAGCCGGGGCCGTAGCGTGAACGCTCATGTTGGAGCGGCTGGAGGACTTCGAGCGCGAGTTCGCTGACGTCGAAGCGCGCCTGGCCGACCCCGATGTGATCGCCGACCAGGAGCGCCTGGTCACCGCCGCCCGGCGCCACAAGGAGCTCGAAGCCATCGTCACCACCGGACGGGCGCTCCAGGCCCGCCAGGACGACCTGGCCACCGCCCGCGAGATGCTCACCGACGCCGCCGGTGACGACCGCGAGGTGCTCCGGGCCGAGGTGGACGGTGCCGAAGCGGCCATCGCCGAGCTGGGCGAGCAGTACCGGCTCCTCCTGGTGCCGAAGGACCCCAACGACGACAAGAACGTCATCGTCGAGGTCCGGGGCGCGGAGGGCGGCGAGGAGGCGAACCTCTTCGCCCGGGACCTCTTCGACATGTACCGCGGCTACGCCGGCCGGATGGGGTGGTCCATCGAGCAGCTCGGCAGCCAGCCGTCGGACATGGGTGGGCTCAGCGAGGCCTCGTTCCTGGTCAAGGGGGACGGGGTGTGGAGCCGGCTCAAGCACGAGGGCGGCACCCACCGCGTGCAGCGGGTGCCCGTGACCGAGTCGCAGGGGCGCATCCACACCTCCTCGGCCACCGTGACGGTGCTGCCCGAGGCGGAGGAGATCGACGTCCGGATCGACCCCAACGACCTCCAGGTCGACGTCTACCGCTCGTCGGGGCCCGGCGGCCAGTCGGTCAACACCACCGACTCGGCCGTCCGAATCACCCACAAGCCCAGCGGCCTCGTCGTGGCCATGCAGGACGAGAAGAGCCAGCTCCAGAACCGGGCCCGGGCGCTCAAGGTGCTGCGCTCGCGCCTGTTGAAGGCCGAGCAGGACGCCGTCGCCGCCGAGGCCTCGGCCGAGCGGCGCAGCCAGGTCGGGGCCGGGGGGCGGGCCGACAAGATCCGCACCTACAACGTCAAGGAGAACCGCCTGACCGACCACCGCATCGGGCTGACCCTGTACAAGCTCGACAAGGTGCTGGCCGGCGAGCTGGACGAGGTGGTGGACGCGCTGGTGGCCGAGGAACGGGCTCGCCAGCTCCAGGGTGAACGCTGAGCCGCTCACCTGGGCGGGCCTGCGGCGCGAGGTCGAGGAGCAGCTGAGCGCCGCGGGGCTCGACACCGCCGCGCAGGAGGCGCGCTGGATCCTCGAGGAGGCCTCCGGGTACGAGGGGGCCGAGCACCTGGCGCTCGCCGATCGGGTGCCGTCCGAGCGGGGCGTCGCCGCCGTCGACCGGATGGTCAGCCGGCGCCTGGCGGGGGAGCCCGTGCAGTACGTCCTCGGGCACTGGGCGTTCCGCACGCTCGACCTGTTCGTCGACCGCCGGGTGCTCATCCCGCGGCCCGAGACCGAGGTCGTCGCCGGCCTGGCCCTGGGCGAGGTGGATCGGTGCCGGGCAGGCGGCGCCGACCCGGTCGTGGTGGTCGACCTGGGCACCGGCTCGGGCGCGATCGGCTTGGCGGTGGCCGTCGAACGGGACCGGACCGAGGTGTGGCTGACCGATGCGTCGTCGGACGCCGTGGCCGTGGCGAGGGCGAACCTGGCAGGCGTCGGGCGACCGGCGGGTCGGGTCACTGTGGCCGAGGGGCGGTGGTTCGCCGCCCTCCCCGGTGCGGCCCGAGGCAGCTTCGACGTGATCGTGAGCAACCCGCCGTACATCGCCGCCGACGAGGTGCTTCCCGCCGAGGTCGTCGACTGGGAGCCGGCCGGCGCCCTGGTCGCCGGGCCCCGCGGGACCGAGGACCTGGAGCACCTGGTGGACGAGGCGGCCGCGTGGCTGGCCCCGGGCGGTGCCCTGGTGGTCGAGCTGGCCCCGCACCAGGCCGCGGCCCTGGCGGCTCGGGCCGCGGCAACGGGCTTCGACGAGGTCGAGGTCCACCCCGATCTGGCCGGCCTCGACCGCGCCGTGGTGGCCCGAACCTCCCGTTCTGGGTTCCCCACGTCGTCACCCACGACGGATACGGGGGCCCAGAACGGTGGATGAGGCCGTGGAGGTCCTGCGGGCGGGGGGCGTCGTGCTGCTGCCGACCGACACCTTGTACGGCATCGCGGTGCGGGCCGACCGCCCCGGAGCGGTCGATCTCCTCGCCACGCTCAAGGACCGGGCCGCCGAGCAACCCGTGGCCGTCCTCGTCGCCACGGCCGAGCAGGCCGACGCGGTCGGCATCGTCCCCGACTGGGCGCGTCCGGTGGTCGAGCGGTGGTGGCCGGGACCCTTGACGATGGTCCTCGCCCGTCAGCCCGGCCTGGCCTGGGACCTCGGGGAACCGAGCGCCACCGTGGGGGTGCGGGTGCCGGCCCACGACCTCGTCCGCGCCCTCGCCGCCGAGGTCGGCCCGCTCGCCACGACCAGCGCCAACCGTCACGGCGAAGCCACCCCCGTGTCCGCAGCCGACGCCGCGGCGGCGCTGACCCGGCCGCCGGACCTGGTCGTCGACGGCGGGCCCTGCGCCGGGACGGCCTCGACCGTGGTCGACGCGACCGGTCCCGCGCCGGTCGTGCTCCGTGTCGGCCCGATCACGGAGGGTGATCTGCTCGACGTCTGATTACGGTCGACCAGGTGGCCGAGACGTTCCGGCTCGTACCCCCCGCCGTCCGCAGCAGTTGGATCGACCGTCCCCGGTTGACCCGCCTGCTGGCGCAGCGCTTCGACGTCGACGTCCTGGTCGTCGACGCCCCCGCCGGCTACGGGAAGACGTCAGCGTTGGGGTTGGCGCTCGCCGCCAACGAGGACCAGCACCTCGGGGTGGACCTGTGGCTCCAGTGCGAGCCCCAGGACCGCGACGCCGACGCCTTCGCCCGAGGGATCCTGGCCGCGGCCGGGTTGCCGGCCCCGGGCGCGGGGTTCACGGCGACGGCCGACAAGCTGGCCGACGCCCTCCTGCGCTTCGCCCCGCTGCCCGTCTGCCTCGTCCTCGACGACGTCCATGTCCTCACCCCGGGTTCGGCGGGCGTGCGCCTGCTCGCCCAGCTCCTCGAGCTGCTCCCGGCGCACGGGCACCTGCTGCTCTGCGGTCGTTCCCCACCGCCCGTGCGCCTGGCCAGGCGGCGCGCCCTCGGCCAGAGCGTCGAGATCGGGGTCGACGACCTGGCGTTCGACGCCGAGGAGGTGGACCTGGTCTTCCCCGGCCACGAGCACCGCGACGCCGATGTCGTCCGCTGGCCGGCGATGGCGTCGCTGCTGGCGGCGGGCTCGGCCGACGCCACGGTCGACTTCCTGCTCGAGGAGGTGGCCGGCGCCTTCGGCACCGACCGGCTGGCCACCCTGACCGCGCTGTCCCAGCTCCGGACGGTCGACGACGGCATCGCCCGGGCAGCCAGCGACGGCGCGTCGGACGCGGCCGATCTGCTGGGTGAGCTCCCGCTCGTGCAGCGGACGGCCGAAGGGGCGTTCCAGATGCACGACCTCTGGCGCGACGCGCTCGTCCACGGTCCCCTCGATCGGGCCGCGTCGGCTGCGCTGTGCCGGGTCGCGGATCACCTCGTCGACCGTGCTCGCCACCTGGAGGCCGCCGAGCTCTTCCTCGTCGCCGGGGACCGGGGCGGGTTCGAGCGATCGGTCCGGGCCTTCGCCGGACAGCCGTTGATGGTCCTGAACGCCCGCGATCTGCACCACTTCGCCCGGCTGACCTCGGAACAGCTCCCGGGCCGGGCGCTCACCGCGGTGCTGGCCGCGGCGATCGACGTGCTCGGCGACGAGCGGACCTCGGCCGCGGAGTTCGAGGCCGCGGCGGAGCAGGCCCGGGGGGAGGGCGACCGGCGAGCCGAAGCCCTGGCCCTCCAGTTCGCCACGAACATGCGGGGGGTGGTCAACCCCTTCGCCTTCCCACCGGTGCTCACGGAACGGGCCGCGGCCTTGGCCGGCGACGGTGACCCCTTCGGCATCTCCCTCCACGCGCTGCTGTCCTCCCACGATGCCCGGGCCGCCGGTGAGCCCGAGGCGGCCGTGGCCCACCTGGCCGCGCTGTCTCCCAGCACGTCGCTGACGGACCGGGTCCAGCACGCGTTCGCCATGAGCGACCTCGGCCGTCCGGAGGAGGTGGGCACACCCGACGCCGGCGACCTCGCCGACCAGGCCGGCGGGGAGTACCTCGGCCAGGCCGTCTGGCTGCGCGGCGAGGTGTCGCCCGAACTGGCGCTCGCCATCGGCCGGGCGATGGCCGACGCGTCCGACGCCCGCCATGTCCCCCACGTGCAGATCTCGGTGAACAGCGTGCTGTCGCTCATCGGCTGCGCGGCAGGCGATGCCGAGGCGGCCCGAGACTTCGCCGACCGGGCCGCGCGCTGGCTGGGGCACACCGCCAGCGACTACGTCCGCGCCTTCGCCGGCTTGGCCGACGCGGCAACGGTGCTGCTCGAGCGGGGCGAGGACGACGCCCGTGAGCGGGTGCAGCGCCTGGTCGACGGGGTGCCGGTCGAGCCGTGGCCTTTTCGGGCCTACCTGTACGCCTTGCCCCTGCTGTACGTCCTGGATCCCCGGACCCGGGCCACGATCGACCGGTGCCGGTTCGGCCCCGCCCTCACGGTCGCCCAGCAGGCCGGACGCGCCCTCGTGGCCCTCCGCGAGGCCGACGACCCTTCGCCCGCCTTCGACCTGCCGTGGCACCGGGTCGACCTCCTCCGGGTCCACATGCTCCCCCCGCACCTCACGCAGCTGGCCGCGGCGGCCGCCGCCGCCGGCCACGGCGCCGTCGGCGAGGTCCTCGATCACCTCCCGTCGGTCCGCGACCACCTCGTCGACGCCAGCCGCCTGGGCCACGCCCCGACGGCGTCGTGGGCCCGCCTGCGGGCCGAGGAGCTGCCCGCTCGTCCCGAGTTCGACCTCCGCCTGGACGTCCTCGGCCCGGTGCGGGCCGCCCGCGGGCTGACCCCGCTGGCCGACGAGGCCTGGACCCGGCGGGAGCGGGTGCGCCAGCTGATGGCGTACCTCGTGCAGCAGCGCAGGGTCACCCGCCGGCGAGCCGCCGAGGAGCTCTGGCCCGACATGCCGGTGGAGCGGGCCCTCCAGAACCTGCGGGTGAACCTGAGCCACCTGCAGCGGGTGCTCCAGCCGAATCGCGACACCGGCGAAGAACCGTGGTTCGTGCGGGCGAAGAGCGATCAGCTCGAGGTGACCAGCATCGGGCTCGACGTCGACGCCGACCGCTTCGAACGCAGCTGCCGCGAAGCCCGGCGGTGGGACGAGCAGGCGCAGGGCACCCGGGCCATCGAGGGGTACCGGAACGCGGCGGAGCTGTTTCGCGGCGACTACCTCGAGGAGTGGCCCGATGCGGCCTGGGCCGCCAGCGACCGGGTCCGGCTGCGGACGCTGGCCACGACGTCGATCTGCCGCTTGGGCGAGTTGCTGCTGGCCCGGGGCGAGCCCGAGGAGGCGACGGCGTGGGCCAGCACCGCTCAGCGCCTCGAGCCGCTCCTCGAGCGGGCCCACCGGCTGTTCATCCGGGGCCTGGCCGGACAAGGCAACCGGCCGGCGGCGATGGAGGCCGCGGCCACCTTCGTCGAGCGCCTCGAGGCCGACGGTCTGACCCCGGAACCGGAGACCGTTCGCTTCGTCGAGGGCCTGGGAGGGCGCCCGGCCGGCTGAACTACGCTCGCGGGCGTCCTTGGACCGGGGGTGTCGGATGTTCTCACGCAGGAAGGCCGAGCAGGCTGCGGCGGCCGCGTCGCTCGGCGATGTGGCCTTCTTCGAGGGGTTCACCCCGGAGGAGCTGACCCGGGTGGCCGAGCTCGCCGACGAGGTCGAGGCCGAGGCCGGCGCCGAGCTGATGGACCAGGGCCGGCCCGGCCAGGAGTGCTACGTGATCCTCGACGGGACCGCCAACGTCTCCATCGGCGGTGAGCACATCGCCACCCTCGAAGCGGGCTCGATGGTGGGGGAGATGGCCCTGATCGACCACCGGCCCCGCTCGGCCACGGTGGTGGCGGAGACCCCGATGACTCTGCTGGCCTTCGACACCCGACACTTCCGCGCCCTGCTCGACGACCTGCCCAAGGCCAGCCAGCGCGTGATGTCACTGCTGAACGCCCGCGCCCAGGCCAACGACGCCCGCTGATCAGAGCTGCAGGACGCCCTCCGCCGTGCGGTGGGCGGGGTCGCCGACGTGTTCGACGTCGTCGAGGAGCGTTGCCAGGACCCCCGGGTCGTCGGAGGTGGCCCACGCCCGCTCGCCGGCCTCGGTGAGCGTGGTCGCGATGGCCTGGACGGGTGCCGCGGTCTGGTCGTGCATGACCGTGTAGGTCTCCACGGTCACCGGCCCGGCGTGGTCGGTGACGACGGGTCGGGTCGGAACGGCGTCGACCTCCTCCTGGGCGCTGGCGAATCGGAAGCCCTCGCTCGGGGGCAGGCTGGCGTACAGGCCGAACGCCTGCTTGCTGGCCAGGCCGCCGTTGGCCGACACCAGGCCGAGCTCGCCCGGGTGCTGCCGGAGCACGTCGACCATGGCGGCGATCGAGTGGGTCACGTAGTTGTTCCAGGGCCCGCCGGCGAAGCTCATCCCTCCGGTCACGGTGAGGTCTCGCTCCTCGCCGAGCCCGAGCGCCCGGGCGGCCAGGCGCACGGCCGAGGGGAAGCAGGAGTACAGGTCGACGTGGGCGACGGCATCCACGTCGGCGTCGGCCAAGGCGAGCGTGGTGCGTCCGGCGGCGGCCATCGACGCCGATTCGTGCAGGTGGCGACGGACCGACACGTGGGGCTCCGCGGCCTCGGCCCCACTGTGCGGGAACACCCAACGGTCCGTCGGGATGCCCATGGCCTCGGCCCGCTCCACCGAGCAGCAGATGACGGCCGCCGCCTGGTCGACCATCTCGTAGCTGTTCATGCACTTCGTGTAGGGCAGGCCCACCATCCGGTTGCCCTCGGTGGCCGTGCTCACCTGCTCCGGCGTGAGCACCTCCCGCTTCCACGCGTGGGGGTTGGCGGCGGCGATCTCGCTGAACCGGCTGTACAGCCGGCCGAGGGCGGCTCGATGCTCGGTCACCGTCATGCCCTCGTGGGCCCGGAGCGCGACGTCGAAGAGCGGGTAGACCTGGATCGGCATCCCGATGCCAAGGGCCGCCTCGGTCGGGCCGATCATGTCCAGCTCGCCCCCGACCAGCTCGTCGGGCTCGACGTCACCCTGGTCCGTCCAGGCCAGGTGCTGCTCGAGCCGCCGGGCCGTCCGACGGGTGCGCCACGCCTCCGCCCCGCCGACCAGCACGCAGTCGGCCCGACCGGCGAGGACGTCGGTGGCGGTGCGGTGCAGGAGGGCCTGTGGCGTCTGGCCCCCGCCCGTCGTGTAGAGGGTGCGGGCGTCAGCGGCGCCGATGCGCTCGGCCACGAGCCGGCCGGGGTCGGGGTAGCGCCAGGACAGCATGCTCACGACCCGCACCGAGTCGACCGAGGCCAGGAGCGCCGGCCGGCCGGCGTCGGCCGCGGCCTGACGTGCGACCTCGGCCAGGAGGTCGACCGGCTCGAGGGGTGCGGCGCCCTGGTCCACGCGGTGGCTGAGCTGGCCCGCGCCGACGAGCACGGGCGTCCGGGGGTCGAGTGCCATCCGAACGCAACCTAGATCGCGGGCCGGGCTTCCTAGAATCCGGTGATCGACGTCCTGGTCCTGTGTACGGGCAACATCTGCCGCTCCCCGATGGCCGAGGCCCTCCTCGCGGCCGAGCTGGGCCGTCGAGGTGTCGACGCCACCGTCGCCTCCGCCGGCCTGCTCGACGCCGGGCGTCCGGCCAGCGACCACGCCCTCACGGTGATGGGAGCGCGCGGGTTCGACCTCTCGGCCCACGCCAGCCGCCGTATGACCGCCGACCTGCTGGAGCAGGCCGACCTCATCATCGCCATGGAGCGTCGCCACATCCGTGAGGCCGCCGTCCTCGTGCCCGGCTCGTGGCCGCGCAGCTTCACCCTGCCGGAGCTGGCGCGGCTGGCGGAAGCAGCCGGCCCCCGCCCGGTCGACGTGCCGCTGGAGGACTGGCTGGCCGACCTGGTCGCCGACCGCACCACCGACGCCCACCTCGGTGCCTCCCCGGACGACGAGGTGGCCGATCCGTACGGCCGGGGCCCCCGCACCTTCCGCCGCTGCGCCGACGAGCTCGAGGAGCTGGTCGGCGTGGTCGTCGACAACCTGTTCCCCGACGCCGGCGACGGCGCCGACAGCCCCACCCTCAGGAGCACGACCGCATGACCTGGACCACCGATCGGGACACCGAGCTCTTCGCCCTCCTCGACCAGGAACGGGAGCGGCAGAACACCACCGTCCAGCTCATCGCCTCGGAGAACTTCACCTCGCCCGCGGTGCTCGAGGCGACGGCCTCGGTGCTGACCAACAAGTACAGCGAGGGCTATCCCACCAAGCGGTACTACGGCGGCAACCAGATCATCGACGAGGTCGAGGAGCTGGCCCGGCAGCGGGCCTGTGCCCTGTTCGGCGCCGACCACGCCAACGTCCAGCCCCACTCCGGCGCCAACGCCAACGTCGCCGTCTACCTGGCGCTGCTCGAGCCCGGCGACAAGGTCCTCGGCATGAGCCTCGACCACGGCGGCCACCTGACCCACGGCTCGCCGGTGAACATCAGCGGGCGGCTCTACGACTTCATCGCCTACGGCGTGACCGAGAGCGACGAGCGGCTGGACTACGACCAGATCCGCGACCTGGCCAAGGCGGAGCAGCCCAAGATGATCATGGCCGGGGCCACCGCCTACCCCCGCCGCATCGATCCCGAGCCCCTGCGCTCGATCGCCGACGACATCGGCGCCCTGCTGGTGTTCGACGCTGCTCACATCGCCGGGCTCATCGCCGGCGGCGCCCACCCCAACCCCGTGCCCTACGCCGACGTGGTCACGTTGACCACCCACAAGACCCTCCGTGGGCCGCGGGGCGGCTGCATCCTGGCCAAGGAGGAGCATGCCGCGGCCATCGACAAGGCCATCTTCCCGGGCCTGCAGGGGGGACCGCTGGAGCACGTCATCGCGGCCAAGGCGGTGGCGTTCCGCGAGGCGGCCCAGCCCGAGTTCCGCGAGTACGCCGCGGCCATCGTGGCCAATGCCTCGGCCCTCGCCGAGGCGCTGGCGGGCGAGGGGTTCCGGCTGGTCTCCGGCGGCACCGAGAACCACCTGATGCTCGTGGACCTGCGGAGCTTCGATGCCGACCTGACCGGCAAGGACGCGCAGACGGTGCTCGACCAGGCCGGCATCACCCTCAACAAGAACACCATCCCCGACGACCCCCGCTCACCGTTCGTGACCAGCGGACTGCGCATCGGCACCCCTGCGGTGACCACCCAGGGCATGGGCGCCGAGGAGATGGGCACCATCGCCCGCCTGCTGGCCATGGCCCTGCGCGAGCGCGAGAGCGAGGCCGCCCTGGCCTCGATCCGCGCCGACGTCAACGACCTCTGCGCGAGGTTCACGCCCTACCCCTGACCGTGGCGGGAACCACCCCGGCGAGACCTACAGCACTCAGGGTGGCGAAAGTGACCACTTTTGGTGTACGGTTGGGAGGGATGACGAAGGGGCGAGTTGGGACGGGTGTCGACATGGTGTGGGCAGGACTTGAGGGAACCGTTCGGGTGGCGATGACCTCGGCGTAGCGGACGCCCTGGGGGCGCGGGACGAAGGACCGGCAGCTTCGGCTGCCGGTCCTTTCGCGTCGTGGTTCGATCCGTCGGGAGGAACCTGCGATCCTCTGAACCGTGAACGCCAAGCTGGTCGTGTTGGGCGTGGCCTTCACGGTGACCTTCGTCCTCACCCCGGTCGTCCGCCGGCTGGCCGAGCGCTACGGCGCCGTGGTCGCGCCCGACGACCGGCGGGTCCACACCGTGCCCACGGCCACCATCGGCGGGGTGGCCATGTTCGTGGCCCTGCTCGTCTCCTTCGCCGTGGCCTGGCAGCTCGACGCGTTCGACGCCGTCTTCGAGAGCTCCACCGAGCCGCTCGGCGTCCTGCTCGCCGCCGCGGTCATCTTCGGTGTCGGCCTCATCGACGATCTCCGCGAGGTGTCGGCCCCGGCCCGGGTGGCGGGCATGGTCCTGGCGGGGACGATCCTGGTGCGCTTCGGCGTGAGCATCCTCTTCCTGCGCATCCCGTTCTACGACCTGGTCCTGCTCTCGCCGGACCTGTCGGCGCTGATCACCGTCCTCTGGGTCGTGGGCATGGCCAACGCCGTCAACCTGGTCGACGGGCTCGACGGCCTGGCGGCCGGCATCGTCGCCATCGCCTCCGGCTCCTTCTTCCTCTACAGCCAGGAGCTCATCGACGCGGGGGTGATCGACGACAGCAACCTCGGCCCCCTGGTCGCCATCATCACCCTGGGCATCTGCCTCGGCTTCCTGCCCCACAACTTCAACCCGGCCAAGATCTTCATGGGCGACGGCGGGGCCCTGCTGCTCGGCCTGCTCGTGGCGTCGTCGACCATCTCCGTCGGGGGCAGCCAGAACGAGCCGTTCAGCGGGCAGGTGTACTTCTTCTTCGCCCCGCTGTTCATCCCGCTGTTCATCCTCGGGGTGCCGATCATCGACACCCTCTTCGCCATCATCCGGCGGGCGTCGCGTCGCTCGGGGGTGACCTCGGCCGACAAGGAGCACCTCCACCACCGGCTCATGCGCCTCGGCCACGGCCAGCGCCGGGCCGTCCTCATCCTGTGGGCGTGGACCGCCGCGCTGTCGGGCCTGGTCCTCTATCCCGCCTACACCGGCAAGGGCGACGCGGTGGCCCCGCTGGCAGTGGTCGTCTTCGGCTTCGGTCTCTACGTCTTCTTCCACCCCGGCACCCGGCGGAACGGCGACGCGAACGGCAACGGCCACGCCCACGGCGAGGCTGCGGGGGTCCCGGCGGCGGCTGACGATCCGGTCGCCTAACCTCCGCCCGACCGCGCTCGACGCCGGGATTTGCACGTCTCCGGCACCCGTGTTAGATTGTGCATGCATTCACAAGCTCCCCGTGACGGAGAGCGAGCGCCGTCAGAGCCGCCGACGCCCCCCAGGACGACCCCGTGAACCCGAGCTTCGAACCCAACCTGAGCACCAGGGAGGCGGACGGGATGGTGCTGGCGCTCGAACTGGTCTTCACCACGGCGATCCTCGCCGGGCTCGGCTACCTCCTCGACCGGGCCCTGGGCACCGTGCCCGTGTTCACGGTCCTCTTGGGTGCCTTCACGCTCGGGTATGAGGTCTGGAAGATCGTGAAGGGCTACGACCGCCAGCTGGCCCGCCACGTCGAGCAGCGCGACCCGCTCCGCCGAGGACCAGCCCGATGAGCGCGGACACCACGGTCGTCCGACCCGGCTCCGAGGCGCCCGAGGCCGACGTCGCCCGCGACCTGCTGCGGCGCATGATCTGGGTGGCGCCTGGCTTCGTGCTCTTCGGCCTCATCGGCTGGGGCACCGACGGCGCGCTGTCGGCCCTCTACGCCCTCCTGCTCGTCGCCCTGAACTTCGCCGCCGCCGCCGCGCTCATCGGCTGGGGCGCCCGCACCTCGCCCGGTGCCCTGATGATCGCCGTCATGGGCGGCTACATCGTCCGCCTGAGTGCCGTCCTCGGCGCCATCTGGGTCGTGCAGGACCTGGCCTGGGTCGAGATGGTGCCGCTGGGCGTGACCCTGGTCGCCACCCACCTCGGGCTCCTCATCTGGGAGTCCCGCTACGTCTCACTGTCGCTCGCCTACCCCGGACTGAAGCCCGGGGCTGACACGGAGGAAGCTGCGTAACCGTGTTCGCCATCGAGTTCCCGCCCGTCAGCCACGTCATCGAGTGGCCGGAGTTCTTCTTCGAGGGCACGCCCTTCGCGGTCAGCAAGGTCGTGCTCCTCATGTGGATCTCGGCGCTGCTCGCGGTCGGCTTCGTGATCCTCGCCGGACGCAACTTCAAACTGGTGCCGAGCGGGCTGCAGAACCTCGGCGAGGCGTTCTACGGGTTCATCCAGAACGGGATCATCCTCGAGACCATGGGTCCGGACGGGCTCAAGTACACCCCGTTCCTCGGCTCCCTCTTCATCTTCGTGCTGAGCTGCAACGTCTGGGGGATCATCCCGTTCGCCCAGATGCCGGTGAACGCCCGCATCGCCCTCCCCGCGTTCCTGGCGATCATGATCTGGGTCATCTACATGGTCGTCGGCGTGGTGAAGCAGGGACCGCTCAAGTACTTCGCCAACGTCATGTTCCCGCCCGGCGTCCCCAAGCTGATCCTGCCCCTCGTCGCGCTCATCGAGTTCGTCTCGACGATCTTCGTCCGGCCGCTGTCGCTGGCGGTGCGGCTCTTCGCCAACATGCTCGCCGGCCACCTGCTGCTGACCAGCTTCGCGGTCATCTGCGCCGCCCTCTGGGCGCTGCACGGATGGATCTTCCTGCTGGCCTTCTCGTTCCCCCTGCTCGTCGGCCTGACCGGGTTCGAGATCCTGGTCGCCTTCCTGCAGGCGTTCATCTTCACCATTCTCGCTGCCGTGTACATCGGCAGCTCGATGCATCCAGAGCACTAGGAGGAACCGTGCTGGACATCATCACCCTCGCCGCCCAGGAGGCCGGCGAACTCGAGGCGGGTCTCACCGCCGTCGGACGAGGAATCGTCTACGGCGGGGCGGCCATCGGCCCGGGCATCGGCATCGGTCTGGTGGTGGGCAACGCCATCACGGCCATGGCCCGACAGCCCGAAGCCGCCGGCATGGTCCGGACGACCATGTTCCTCGGGATCGCGTTCACCGAGGCGCTCGCGCTCTTCGGGTTCGTCCTCGCCTTCATCATCACCGGCTAGGAGCCACCTCATGCGAAACCGACTGCTGCTTGCGGCCTTCCTGGCCCTGGGGCTCGGTCTCGTCGGCTCCACCGGCCTCGCCTCCGCGCAGGAGGAGGCGCCGGAGGAGGGCACCGAGGAGCCCGAGCCAGCGAGACCGAGGAGTGCCTCGAGATCCTCGAGGACGGCGGCGAGGTGGATGACTGCCAGGAGGCGCCGAGCCCGATCCTGCCCGAGTGGAACGAGGTGATCTGGGGCGCCCTGTCGTTCCTCGTCGTCTTCCTGCTCCTCGCCAAGTTCGGCTTCCCCGCGATCAAGAAGGGCCTGGACGACCGGGCCCAGACGATCCAGGGCGACGTCGACGCCGCCGAGACCGCCAAGGCGGAGGCGACGGCGAAGGCGAGCGAGTACGACGCCAAGCTGGCCGAGGCCCGTCATGAGGCCGCTCGGATCATCGAGGAGGCCCGCCAGGACGCCGACGCCTACCGCGGCGAGAAGCGCCAGGCGGCCGACGCCGAGATCGTCCAGCTCAAGGAGCAGGCGGCGGCCGACATCGAGGCCACGAAGGCCCAGGCCATGGCCGACATGCGCGGCGAGGTGGCGGCGCTGGCCATCAGTGCCGCCGAGCACGTCGTGGGCCAGAGCCTGGACCGCGATGCCAACGTCGCCCTGGTCGAGCAGTTCATCGACTCGGTCGGAGCCAAGGGCGCCAACTGATGGCCGAGGCGAACCGCTCCCGGGCCTACGCCACCGCGCTGTACTCGGTGGCCAACGCCGAAGGCCAGCTCAAGGGCGTGGGTGACGAGCTGTTCGCCGTCGCCCGGGCCGTCGAGGGCAGCGACGAGTTGCGCGACGCCCTCGGCGACCCCCACCTGCCGGTGGAGCGCCGCCAGCAGATCATCGAAGACGTCCTCGGCTCCCGGGCCTCCGACGTGACCATCGGCCTCGTCTCCATGGTGGTGGCCGCCGGTCGCGGGCGGGAGCTGCCGGACATCGTCGATGCCCTGCTCGAGCTGTCCGCCACCCAGGAGGGTCGCCAGGTGGCCGAGGTCCGCTCGGCCGTCGACCTGACCGAGGACCAGCGGGCCCGCCTGGCTGCCGCGTTGAAGGACGCCACCGGCAGCGAGGTGGACCTCCGCGTGGTCGTCGACCCCGCGGTGGTCGGCGGCCTGGTGGCCCGGGTGGGCGACCAGGTCATCGACGGTTCGGTGCGCCACCGCCTGTCCCAGCTCCGCGAATCCCTGTCCGCCCGCTCCTGAGACCTGAGATCGGAAGAGAGAGAAGCCACCCATGGCTGACCTGAACATCGACACCACGGACATCACCGCCGCCCTGCGCAAGAGCCTCGAGGGCTTCACCCCCGACCTCGAGGTCACCCAGGTCGGCCGGGTCCTCGAGGTCGGCGACGGCATCGCCCGGGTCTCGGGCCTGCCCGACGCCGCGGTGAACGAGCTGCTCGAGTTCGACGGTGGCACCGTCGGCCTCGCCCTGAACCTGGACGAGGAGTCCATCGGCGCCGTGATCCTCGGCGAAGGCGAGAAGGTGGCCGCCATCGAGGAGGGATCGCCGGTGCGGGCCACGGGCCGCATCCAGACCGTCCCCGTCGGCGACGCCCTCATCGGCCGGGTGGTCAACGCCCTCGGCGAGCCCATCGACGGCAACGGGCCGATCAACACCGACCAGACCCGCCGGATGGAGATCCAGGCCCCGGGCATCACCCGGCGCAAGCCGGTCCACGAGCCGATGCAGACCGGCATCAAGGCCATCGACTCGATGACCCCGATCGGCCGCGGTCAGCGCGAGCTGATCATCGGCGACCGCAAGACGGGCAAGACCACGGTCTGCATCGACACGATCCTGAACCAGAAGGGTCAGGGCGTGAAGTGCATCTACGTCGCCATCGGCCAGAAGAGCTCGACCGTGGCCCAGACGGTGAACACCCTCCGCGAGTACGGCGCCATGGACTACACGGTCGTCGTCTGCGCCCCCGCCGCCGACCCGGCGCCGTTCAAGTACGTCGCCCCCTACGCCGGCTGCGCCATGGGCCAGCACTGGATGGAGAACGGCGAGCACGCCCTGGTGGTCTACGACGACCTGTCCAAGCAGGCCGAGGCCTACCGGCAGATGTCGCTGCTGCTGCGCCGCCCGCCGGGTCGCGAGGCCTACCCCGGCGACGTCTTCTACCTCCACAGCCGCCTGCTGGAGCGGGCCGCCAAGCTGTCCGACGCCGAGGGCGCCGGGTCGCTGACCGCCCTGCCGGTCATCGAGACCAAGGCGGGCGACGTGTCGGCCTACATCCCGACCAACGTGATCTCGATCACCGATGGCCAGGTGTACCTCCAGGACGACCTGTTCAAGTCCGGCGTGCGCCCCGCGGTCGATGTGGGCATCTCGGTGTCCCGGGTGGGCGGCGACGCCCAGGTGAAGGCCATGAAGTCGGTCTCCGGCACGCTGAAGCTCGATCTCGCCCAGTTCCGGGAGCTGGAGGCCTTCGCCACCTTCGGCTCGGAGCTGGACAAGGTCTCGGCCGCCCAGCTCGAGCGGGGCTACCGGCTGACCGAGCTCCTGAAGCAGAACCTGAACTCGCCCATGCCGGTCGAGGAGCAGGTGGTGTCGATCTTCGCCGGGACCAACGGCTACCTCGACGCCATCCCGGTCGAGGACGTCAAGCGCTTCGAGACCGAGCTGCTCGAGTTCGTGCAGACCCGCTATGGCGTGGTGCTGGAGCACATCCGCGACACCGGCACCCTGCCCGACGACGACGGCCTCGACGCCGCCGTCAAGGCCTTCGCCGAGCAGTTCGAGCCGTCGGTCGAGGTCGCTCCGGAGCCCGATGCCGAGGAGCAGGCCGAGGCGGAGACCTCCATGGCCGGTGGCCGGGCCGAGGCGACCCTTCCGGAGGTCGAGATCGACCGCGACGACGAGGACGAGGACGAGGGCTAGTCGTGGCAGGCGGTCAGGAACGCATCCTCCGACGCCGGATCCGGAGCGTCCAGTCGACCAAGAAGATCACGCGCGCCATGGAGCTCATCGCCGCCACCCGGGTGGTGCAGGCCCAGGAGCGGACGCGCAAGGCCCGGCCCTACGCCGAGCAGATCACCAACGTGATCCTCGACCTGGCCGGCGCCGGGGCATCGAGCAGCCACCCGCTGCTCCAGGCCCGGGAGGGGAGCGGCAAGGCCGCCTTCGTCGTCGTCACGTCCGACCGCGGCCTGGCCGGCGCCTACAACTCGGCCGTCATCCGGGCCGCCGAGCGCGAGATCCAGGCCGCTCGCACCGAGGGGCTCGACTACTCGCTGTTCCTCATCGGCAAGAAGGCACTCACCTACTTCCGCTTCCGCGGCTACCGGATCGACCACAGCTTCCTGTCCATGACCGATCGCCCGACCTACGACGACGCCCGGCAGGTGGGGCAGGCCGTGCGCGCGGCCTACGAGAGCGGTGAGATCGACCGGGTCGACCTGGTCTACACGCGCTTCCTCTCCGCCGGCAGCCAGCGCGTGGTCGTGCGCCGCTTCCTGCCCCTCGAGATCGAGGAGGGCGAAGGCGCCGGCGAGGGAGGCCTCCGGGCCGACTTCGAGTTCGAGCCCTCGCCCGACGGCATCCTCGACGAGCTGGTGCCGCGCTATGTCGAGGCCCGGCTCTACGCCGCCCTGCTCGACGCCTCCGCGTCCGAGCACGCGTCCCGTCAGCGAGCCATGAAGGCGGCCACCGACAACGCCGAGGAGCTGATCGTCAGCCTCTCGCGGGCCATGAACCGGGCCCGCCAGGACGCCATCACCACCGAGATCATGGAGATCGTCGGTGGCGCCGAGGCCCTGTCCCAGGCCGGTGCGGGCGACGAGGACTACCTGCCCGACCACCTGGACAGCGAGCACCTGTTTCCCGAGAACCTCGATCGCACCGACCACGCCCACCGGGCCTCGTGAGCCCCACCCCCAGAGGAGACCAGCACCGATGACCGTGACCGAGCCCAGCCCCGGCACCGAACTGAAGGACGGCCGCATCGTCGGCATCGCCGGACCGGTGATCGACGTCGAGTTCCCCCGCGGCCACCTGCCCGAGATCAACACCGCCCTCGAGCTCGACCTCACGATGGACGGCGAGACCACCAAGATCGTGGCCGAGACCGCCCAGCAGATCGGCGACAGCCGGGTGCGGGCCATCTGCCTGCGGGCGACCGACGGGCTGACCCGGGGCGCGCCGGTGCGCAACCTGGGCCACGGCATCGAGATGCCGGTGGGCGATGGCGTGCTCGGTCACGTGTTCAACGTGATCGGCCAGTCCCTGGACACGGACTCGGTGGACGGCATCGACGACCACTGGCCCATCCACCGCGACGCCCCGGCGTTCGACTCGCTCGAGCCCAAGGCCGTGGTGTTCGAGACCGGCATCAAGGTCATCGACCTGCTCACCCCCTATGTGCAGGGCGGCAAGATCGGCCTGTTCGGCGGGGCCGGCGTGGGCAAGACGGTCATCATCCTCGAGCTGATCAACCGGGTCGCCACCCAGCACGGTGGGGTGTCGGTCTTCGGCGGCGTCGGAGAGCGCACCCGGGAGGGCACCGACCTCTGGATCGAGATGCAGGAGTCGGGCGTCATCGAGAAGGCCGCCCTGGTGTACGGCCAGATGGACGAGCCGCCGGGCGTGCGCCTGCGGGTCGCCCTGTCGGCCCTCACCATCGCCGAGTACTTCCGGGACGTGAAGCAGCAGGACGTGCTGCTCTTCATCGACAACATCTTCCGCTTCGTCCAGGCGGGCTCCGAGGTGTCCACCCTGCTGGGCCGGATGCCGTCCGCCGTGGGCTACCAGCCCACCCTGGCCGACGAGATGGGCGAGCTGCAGGAGCGCATCACCTCGACCCGGGGCCGGTCCATCACCTCGATCCAGGCCGTGTACGTGCCCGCAGACGACTACACCGACCCCGCGCCCTTCACCACGTTCACCCACCTCGACGCCACGACCGAGCTGTCGCGCCAGATCGCCTCGCTGGGCATCTATCCCGCGGTCGACCCGCTGGCCTCCAGCTCGTCGATCCTCGCCCCCGAGATCGTCGGCGACCGCCACTACGGCGTCGCCCGCCGCGTGCAGGAGGTCCTCCAGCGCTACAAGGAGCTGCAGGACATCATCGCCATCCTCGGCCTCGACGAGCTGTCGGACGAGGACCGGATCATCGTCGACCGGGCCCGCAAGGTGCAGCGCTTCCTGAGCCAGCCCTTCTTCGTGGGCGAGGTCTTCACCGGCTTGAAGGGCATCCACGTGCCCACCGAGGCGACGGTGGACTCCTTCGAGGCCCTGGTGGACGGCGAGCTGGACGACCTGCCCGAGCAGGCCTTCCTCAACGTCGGTGACGCCGACAGCGCCCGGGCCAAGGCCGCCGAGCTCACCGCGGACTGATGCTCCAGGTCGAGCTGGTGTCGCCCGAGGAGATCCTCTACTCCGGCGAGGCGTACATGGTCGTGGTGCGGACCGTGGGCGGGGGCGAGGTCGCCTTCCTGCCCGGCCACGCGCCCTTCCTCGGTGCGCTGGACGTCGGCGAGGCGCGCCTCCACCTGACGGACGGTGGCGAGGTCAAGTCCCTCCAGCTCAACGGCGGTTTCGTCGAGGTCAGCCACGACAAGGTCACCATCCTCAGCGACGAAGCCGAGGTCCTCGAGGGCTGAGCCTCAGGACGTGCGCAGAAAGGCTGAGGCCTGGTGCGCTTGACCTGGGACATCGCCAAGCTGCGCTTGGCGATCAGCGCTGTGCTTGCCTGGTCGCCTCGCCTATCGGCTCGGCTCCTCAGCTCAGAGGCACTGGGCGGTGGTGAGGGGTAAGAGGACGAGGATCCCCTCGGCGCTGAGGGCGTCGAAGCCGTCGCAGACGCCCTCGATGTAGGACGGGCCGCAGCCCGCCGTGGCCGCGACGGCGTCGAGCTCCTCCAGGCGACCGCGGGTCCGGTCCACCAGGGCGTCCGACGGCGTGCCCTCCCGGTCGAACATGACCCGGGCGGTCTCGACGTACTCCTCGGCCAGGTCGGCGCACTCCGCGGGCTCGGTCGTGGGGGGCGCGGTGGTCACGTTCTGCGCCGTCCCGTCGCTGGGCGGGCCGTCGTCGTCGCCGCAGCCGGCCAGCACCAGGGCGGCGAGGACGAGCGGGAGCAGCAGGCGGGCACGCACGGGGAGAGCAAGGTAGCGCCCGTAGCGTGCGGGGATGCCGCGCCGTCGCCTGGGGGTCGTGCTGCTCGTCCCGCCGCCCGTGGCCCACGAGGTCGACGGGCTGCGGCGGGCGCTGGGTGCCGTCGTCGGCCGGGTCGAGCCCCACATCACGTTGGTGCCGCCGGTCAACGTGCGGGAGGCCGAGCTCGGCGATGCGCTCACCGTGGTCCGCCGGGCCGCGGCCCGAGCCGGACCGCTGACCCTCGCGCTCGGACCGGTCGAGTCCTTCCTGCCGGTGAACCCCGTGGCCTACCTCGCGGTCGGCGGGCCGTCGCTGCCCTCGCTCCGCGCGCTGCACGAGCAGCTCCTGGACGGCCCCCTCGATCGCCCGATGAGCCACGAGTTCGTGCCCCACGTGACCGTTGCCGACGAGCTCGACGAAGCCCGCCACGCCGAGGCGATGCGGCTGCTGACCCACTACCGCCACGCCGTCGTCGCCTTCCGCCAGCTCCACGTGCTGGAGGAGCAGCGGGACGACGAGGGCGAGCGCATCTGGCGCCCGATCGCGGGGGTGGCGCTGGGCCCGCCAGCCGTCGTGGGGCGGGGTGGCCTGGAGCTGACGATCGAGGTCAACGACCGGCTGCCCCCGGACGCGGGTGGCCTCGGTGGCGACCAGACCGCCGACCTCGTGCTGGTCGGGCGTCGGGGCGATGCCGTGGTCGGCGTCATGGGCGGGCGTGTCCGGGGCACGAAGGCCTGGCTGGAGTGGAGTGACGTCGCGGCAGACGTCTCAGGTGAGGGTGTCGGCACCCAGCTCCTCGCCGCCTTCGAGTCCGAGTCCGCCCGCCGGGGCGCCACCAGGGTGTTCGCCCGGGCCGAGCCCGGTCACCGCTCGGAGTCCTTCCTCGCCGGCCGCGGCTGGTCCCGGGAGGACCCCCCACCCATGGTCCGCGGCCGGCTCGGCCCCGTCGGCGACCGGTAGCGTCCCGGCGGTGAGCCCGACCTGGAACCGAGCGCTCGTGACCGGGGCCTCGAGCGGGATCGGTGAGGTGCTGGCCCGGCGACTGGCGGCGGAAGGAACCGACCTCGTCGTCGTGGCCCGCGATCGCAAGCGGCTGGAGGCGCTGGCGGCCGAGGTGAGCGACCGCCACGGCGTCGCGGTCGAGGTTCTCCGGGCCGACCTGGCCAAGAAGGCCCAGCTCGCGACGGTGGAGGAGCGAGTGCGGGACGAGCTCTCGTTGATCGACCTGCTCGTGAACAATGCCGGCTTCGGCACCTACGGCCCGTTCGTGGCCCAGGACCCCGACGAGGAGGACCGCGAGATCCGGGTCAACTGCCAGGCCCTGGTCCGTCTCTGCCACGCTGCCGCACCGGGGATGGTGCGCCGCCGGACCGGGACGATCGTCAACATGTCGTCGCTCGCCTCGCGGGCGGCCACGCCGCAGAACGCGGTCTACGCGGCCACCAAGGCGTTCGTCAGCCACTTCTCCGAGGCCCTGCACGAGGAGCTGCGGGGGAGCGGCGTGACCGTCACGGTGGTCGAGCCCGGCTTCACCCGCACCGAGTTCCAGGAGCGGGCCGGCCTCACCGACGACGCCGGCATGCCCGGATTCGTCTGGCAGAGCCCCGAGGACGTGGCCGACGCCACCCTGGCCGGCGCCCGCAAGGGCCAGGCGCTGCTGGTCCCCGGCGCCCACAACCGCGTCGCCGCCGGCATCGCCGCCCTCACCCCCCGCAACGTCCGCCGTCGCGCGGTGTCGATGATGTCGGGCCGCTTCTAGACCGCGAGCAGAACGGATGGGTCAGCCGCCGAGGGCGGTGTACTCCTTGAGCTTGCTGGCGCGGTGGTGGCCGTTCACGAGGCGGACGGTGCCGCTGCGGGACCGCATCACGAGGGACTGGGTGAAGACGGTGTCGGCGGCGAAGTGGACGCCCTTCAGGAGCTCACCGTCGGTGATGCCGGTCGCGGCGAAGAAGCAGTTGTCGCCGCTGACCAGGTCATCGGTGGACAGGACCCGCTCGAGGTCGTAGCCCGCGTCCAGCGCGGCTTGCCGCTCGTGGTCGTCGCGGGGCCACAGACGGCCCTGTTGCTCGCCGCCCATGCACTTGAGGGCGGCGGCGGTGATGACGCCCTCGGGCGTCCCGCCGATCCCGTAGAGGATGTCGGCGCCGGAGTCGGGCCAGGCGGTGGAGATGGCGCCGGCCACGTCGCCGTCGGGGATGAGCCGGATGCGCGCCCCTGCCTCCCGGATCTCGGCCACCAGGTCGTCGTGCCGGTCCCGGTCCAGCACGACCGCGGTCACCTCCCGCACCGACTCGCCCTTGGCTTCGGCCACCGCGTGCAGGTTCTCGGTGACCGTGGCGTCGAGCGAGATGCGGCCCTTGGCCTCGGGGCCCACGGCGATCTTCTCCATGTAGACACAGGGGCCCGGGTCGAACATCGCCCCCCGCTCGGCGACCGCGATGACGGCGATGGCGTTGCCCCGCCCGAGCGAGGTCAAGGTCGTGCCGTCGATGGGGTCGACGGCGATGTCGGTCTGCGGGGGCGAGCCATCACCGATCTTCTCGCCGTTGAAGAGCATCGGGGCCTCGTCCTTCTCCCCCTCGCCGATGACCACGATCCCGTCCATGGGGACGCTGTTGAGCACGTGGCGCATGGCGTCCACCGCGGCCCCGTCCGCTCCTTCCTTGTCCCCCCGGCCCATCCAGCGCGACGCCGCCAGCGCCGCCGCCTCGGTCACCCGGACGAGCTCCAGGGCGAGGTTGCGGTCCGGCACGTCCCGTGGTTCGGCCATCATTCCGCCTCCAGCTCCGCCGACGGTTGGACACCCATCCGCGGTGCGAAGCCCGTCGGCTCCGTGTCGGTCATTCGGCGACGTTACCGTCAGGGCCCATATGGAGGACCAGCCGGACGAGGGCCACGACGAGCTGAGCTACGAGCTCGACGAGTGGTCGGTCGAGTCCCGGGAGCTGCTCGACCGCCTCCTGACGACGAACGGGGTGACCCACTCGTGGCAGGGCGGTCGCGTCGATGTGGCGGCCGGCGACCAGGCGCTGGTCGACGAGCTCATCGAGGACGTCGAGGCCACGCAGGCCCCGGTCCTCGACCCGGAGGCCGACAAGGTCGTGTACGAGGTGGCCGAGTGGTCTCCCGAGGACCGGGCCGACCTGAAGGACGCCCTGATCGAGGAAGGGGTCCGCCACGTCTTCGACGACATGGGGGACCTCCACGTCGAGGCCATCGACGAGGATCGCGTCGATCTGATCGTGGAGCAGCTCACCGACGGGGTGGACGACGGCGACGACGAGGACGAGCCCGTCGCCAACGACGTCCTGTCGGACCTGTTCGTGGCGGCCGACAAGCTGCGGAAGAACCCTCGGGACGGCCGGGCCATCGGCCAGCTCCGGGACCAGACCGCCGTGGTCGTGTCGATGAGCGCCCCCTACGGCATCGAGCGGCGGACCTGGGCCCAGGTGGGCCTGCGCGCCGGCGCGCTCCGGGTCCTGCTCGAGGGCGACACGCCCGACGACGAGGAGGTCGTCGATGCCGCCGTCGAGCTCCGCGAGCTCATCCTCCCGCTCATCTGAGTCGCGTCTCACCGGCGCCTGCCCACGGGTAGCTTGACCCGGTGATCCTGGCCGAGCTGGAGGTCTTCCACTCGCGCCCGATCGCGCCGACCCGGCGGGTGGCCCTGGGCCGCCGGCACCTGCCGCTGCATCCCGCACCGGGGTTCGGCGGGATCCTGCTGGGCGGGATCGCCGCGGCCCACGTGGACGGGCTGGACCTCGATCTGGTCCCGGACCTGTACCGGCTGGTCGACCAGCTCGAGCTGGGACGGCGCATCGCCCAACCCCGGCTGCGCTACCGCTTCCAGACCGACCGGATCGGGCTCACGAAGAGCAAGCTGCGCCTGGTCGGGGACGGCGAGACCATGCGCTTCGACCTCGACACCAAGGCCACCGCCGCGCAGTACCTGCTGGGCGCCGTGTACGCCGCCGGCGAGCTCCCGTACACCGACCGGCGGGCGGTCATGGCCGCGGTGCGCAAGGGCCTGGCGTGGCGGGGTGGGCTCGACCGGGGGCTCATCGCCCACCTCGGCGGCCGGCGCGGACCGACGGCCTGGACGCCCGAGGCGTTCACCGATCCGGTGAAGTGGGCGCTCGGCGTCCTCGGCTTCGTGGACGGCGCCGGCGGCGCCATCGACCGCCGTCGCATCCAGCGCCGGTTCCGGGAGCGGGCCCGCACCGCCCACCCGGACCACGGCGGCGAGGCCAGCGGGGCCGCCGAGCGGCTGTCCGACCTGGCCGAGGCCCGGCGCATCCTGCTCGAGACGGCGTGAAGCCGGGGGCGCTCCTGCTCACGCCCGGGGCGGGTTCCAACCGGGACAACCCCTCGTTGCGGGCCATCGAGGAGGCGGTCGCCCCGCTGCCCACGGCCCGCATCGACTTCCCCTACCGCCGGGAGGGCCGCAAGGCCCCCGACCGGGCCCCCAAGCTGATCGCCTGCGTCAACGACGAGGCCGAGGCGCTGGTGGCATCGGCGAAGGTGACCCCGGCCCGCCTCGTCCTCGGCGGGCGCTCGATGGGTGGGCGGATCTGCTCCATGGCGGTGGCCGAGGGCCTCCCGGCCGCCGGCCTGATCCTGATCTGCTACCCGCTGCACCCGCCGGGCAAGCGGGAGAACCTGAGGGTCGACCACTTCCCGCAGCTCGACGCGCCCTGCCTGTTCGTCTCCGGCACCCGGGACCCCTTCGGGTCGCCCGAGGAGTTCGCCCAGCACCTTCCGGCCATCCCCGGGAACGTCACCGTCCACTGGATCGAGAACAAGGGCCATGACCTCAAGAACGCCGAACCCGAGATCGTCGCCACCGTCGTCGACTGGCTCGCCGCCCTCTGACGAAGGGGTCAGGCTCGGATCTCGACGGGGGTGGCGTAGGGCAGGACCGGAGCCAGGCGGCTGATGTCCTCGTTGCGGAGGCGGATGCAGCCGTTGCTCACGTCGCTGCCGATGGTGGACGGGTCGTCGGTGCCGTGGATGCCGATGTCGCCGGGACCGCCGTTGAAGCTGTCGTGGACCTCGGAGTACCCGGACAGGCCGTACGCGTACGGGCCGTAGACCGGGTTGGTCGAGGCGATGAGCGAACGGATGTAGAACAGCCCGCCGGGGGTCGGGGTCTCACCCGTGCCGACGCCGATGGGGACGTCGAGCACCTGCTCGGCGCCGTCGAAGGCCTGGAGGCGGTGCGCCCCGAGCTGTACGCGGAGGCGCCAGGTGTGGCTGCGCAGGACGACGGCCGACCGGGGAACGAAGCCGGTCGACCCGTTCGGGCGGGTCGGGAGGAAGACCTCGACCCACGGCGCCGCGGGGTCGTACGGCCCCCGGGCGAGGAAGACGACCGGGGCGACCTTGGCGCCGTCGGCGTCGACGGGGTTGGCGATGGTCTGGGTGGGTGCCGCCTCGTCGGCCTCGGCGTACACGGTGGCCGTCCCCCCGCCGCCGTTCAGCTCGGTGCCGTGGGCGATCACGGTGTGGCTCACCCGCTCGGCGAGGACCTGCTCGGCGAGGACCCAGCCGGCGTGGCCGCCACGGCCCTCGGGCAGCCGCACCCGGTACCACCCCTCGTGCCGGTTGTAGGGCCCGAGGATGGGGAGCTGGACCGGCTCGCCCAGGACGCGGGTGGTTCGGGCGTCGAGGTCGGGGTCGTCGTAGACGTGCAGGCTCCCGGTGGCCACCGCCCGGTAGCTGAGGTCCCGGTCGAGGCGCTCGCCCGGCGTCACCTGGTACCCCGTCGGGTCGACGGCGTCGGGCGCTCGGTCCCCGACCTCCGGGCGAGCCGTGCTGCACCCGACCAGGACCAGGGCCGCCAGCAGGGCGCGGCACAGGTGGCGTGGAGCCGTCACATCGATCTGGACCCCGCAATGGCGCCGGCGTGACGCCGAACCCGCCTCCAGGAGGGTGGGGACCCGGGCTCAGCCGGGCGCCGCACCCCCCTGCGTGCCTTGGGTCGGGATGCCCGAGACGCGGTCTTCGGGGTTGATGTCCTCGAGCTCGAGGTGGGCCGTCTCCGGATAGGCCACGAGGATCAGCACGGTGAGGATCGCGGGGCCGATGGCCACCAGGGGCATCACCTCGCCGATGCCGCCCCACCGGTCGGACAGGGTCCCGACCACGATGAGCCCGAGGGCCGACCCGGCCACGCCGAGCACGCTGACCAGGCCGTTCGCCCGCCCGCGCGACGAGGTGGCGAACAGCTCGGGGCCGTACACGCCGAGGGCGGGTACCGCCGCCGCCCCGATGATCGTCCCGGCCACGGACAGGGCCCACAACGACCAACCCTGGCTCAGGTACATGGCCACGGTGAGGCCAACGCCGCCGGCGGTGGCCACGGCCCCGACGATGCGCCGTCCCCGCGCGTCGGCCAGCCGACCGCCGATCACGATGCCCACGATGCCCGGCGTGTTGGTGAGCAGGGTGAACGCCGTGATCCGGGCCGCGGAGAAGTCGAGATCGTCGCGGAGGAAGTCGTTCAGGAACTGCGACGCCGGAGCCACGAAGACCGAGGCCAGGAAGGCGGAAGCGGCGAGGAGCCAGAAGCGGGCCGCATGGGGTGGGACAGGGGGCCGGGCGGAGGCGGCCACGAAGCGGTCGGACTCCGGGATGCCGTGCATCGCCGACCAGGTCAACGGGATCCCGAGGAGGGGCACGACGTACAGCAACCGCCAGCCCGCCTCGCCCAGGTCGGCGAGGGGGAGGAGCCACACCGCCATCCCCGACCCGAGCGCCGCCGTGAGCGCCAGCACGCTGACCGTCCACGCCCGGGAGTTGCGGGGGACGAGCTCGGCCGCCAGGACCGCGATGAGGAGCGCCAGGGCGGTGGACAGGCCGCGGGCGACCGTCTGGCTCGCCCCGAGCCACGCCAGGCTCGGCACCAGTGCACCGGTGGCGGTGGTGAGGCAGGCGGCGATGGCCGCGATGCGGATCAGCCGCCTTCGGCCCGCGCGGTCGGCGATCGTGACCAGCGCGAGCGCGACGAGGATGCCGACCCGGGTCACGGCCAACACGGTCCCCTGCTGGCGGTCCGACGCCCCGAACTCGTCGGCGGCGAAGGTGATGGTCTGGGCGATGAGGGTGCCCGTGTAACCGGCGATCAGCGTGAGCGCCGCCAGGGCGGCGAGCGCGACCGAGGTGGTCGGATCCATGCGGTCGCCCGGCATCCACCACGCCCGCTCGGCCGATGGCCAGGCGAGGCGCTGCCGCACGGGCCAGTGGAAGACCCAGCCCCATCCGGGGATGGCCAGGTCGTAGGTGATGCGCTCGGTCACCCGTAGGCCGCGCTCGGCGTCCTCCTCCTCGAGCGTGCGCTCGTAGTCCCAGAAGGGCCCCTCGAGGCACCCGAACCGGCCTTCGGCCAGAGCTTCCTCGGCCAGCAGGCCGTCGTCGCGGGGCTGGCGCAGCTCGTCGAGCCGTCGACGATCGTCCGGATCAGCCGGGTCCAGCACGTGGACGGTCGTGACGGTGCTGACGGTCGACGCCTTCCTTGTCGGCGACCCCTGCTGGCCGGGCCGGACCGGGAGCATACTGGGGGCGTGGGATCCCTGATCGTGCGCCCGAGCGGGCCACTCGAGGGCGTCATCCCCATCGGCGGGGCCAAGAACTCGGTCCTGAAGCTGATGGCGGCGACCGTGCTGGCCGAGGGCACCTTCGTCCTGCGCAACGTCCCGGCCATCGCCGACGTGCACTGGATGACCGGGTTGCTCGAGCACATGGGGCTCACCGTCGAAGAGGGTGACCACACCCTGACGATCCACTCGCCGGCCGAGGTGACGCCCGAGGCGCCCTACGAGCTGGTCGAGAAGATGCGGGCGAGCATCGTCGTCCTCGGCCCGCTCCTGGCCCGGTTCGGGGAGGCCCGCGTCGCGCTGCCGGGGGGCGACGACTTCGGGCCCCGGCCGATCGACATGCACCTGCGGGCCCTCGAGGACCTCGGCGCCGAGATCGAGGTGGCCCACGGCGAGGTCCACGCCCGCGCCGCCCAGCTCACCGGGACCCGGATCATGCTCGAGTTCCCCAGCGTCGGCGCGACCGAGAACGCGCTGATGGCCGCCATCCTGGCCAAGGGCACGACGGTGATCGACAACGCCGCCCGGGAGCCGGAGCTGGCCGACCTCGCCGCCATGCTCAACCGCATGGGTGCCCAGATCCTCGGCGCCGGGACCTCGACCCTCACGGTGGAGGGGGTGACCGAGCTGCACCCCGTCGAGCACACGGTCGTTCCGGACCGCATCGAGGCCGCCACCTACCTCGCCGCGCTGGGGATCGCCGGGGGCGAGATCACCCTCCAGGGGGCCGTCCCCGACCACATGACCATGCTGGTGCAGAAGCTGGGCCAGATGGGCGTGAGGTGCTCGCCGGACGGTGACGGGCTGTGGGCCATGGCGCACCGCCGCCTCCGCTCGGTCGACGTCTCCACCCTGCCGTACCCCGGCCTGGCCACGGACTACAAGCCCCTTCTCGTGGCCATGCTGACCGTGGCCGACGGGGTCGGCATCGTCACCGAGAACCTCTTCGCCGGTCGCTTCCGCTACGTCGACGAGCTGATCCGCATGGGTGCGGACATCCGCACGGAGAGCCACCATGCGGTGGTGCGGGGGGTCGAGCGGCTCTCGGGCGCGCCGGTGCGAGCTCCGGACATCAGGGCCGGTGCTGCACTGGCGGTCGCCGGGCTGGCCGCGGACGGCGAGACCCGGCTGGCCGACGCCGACCACATCGACCGGGGGTACGAGGACTTCGTGGGCAAGCTGGTCGCGGTGGGCGCCGATCTCGAGCGGGTGCCCGATTAGGCGGACGGCTCGCCGGCGCTGTCGTCGCCCTCGGCCTTCACCAGCTGCTTGGCCCGGTGGTTGGCCACCACCAGCAGCACGGCGACGAGGACGAGCGGGACCAGGACCATCAGGACCTCGTCCCACCCGCCCTGATGGGCGAGGGTGACCACGGGCACAACCTATGGGGGATGGAGGGGGACCCGGTCGCGGTTGCACGGAGAGACCGCCCGTACACTCGGGTCCCGGTCCCAGGAGGAGAGGTCGTGTCCGAGCTCGACGAGCCGCAACTCGAAGACGCCGTGCGGGCGACGATCGAGGCCATCCGTCCTGCGGTGCAGGCCGATGGCGGCGACATCATGTTCCACGGGGTCGACGACCGCGGCCTGGTGACCGTCGAGCTGGTGGGGGCGTGCGTGTCCTGCCCGGCTTCGACGCTGACGTTGAAGGCCGGGATCGAGCGGATCCTGAAGGACCGGGTCGAGGGCGTCACCGCCGTCCGAGACGTGTCCGAAGAAGACGAGACCGTCCTGAGCCTGTAGCGCCGTGACGGACGCGGCGCTCCTGGAGCGCGCTCGGGGAGGGGACCGGTCGGCGCTGGCCAAGCTCCTTTCGGTGGTCGAGCGGGGGGGTGAGCCGGCCCGGGAGATCGGGCGACTCGTCCACCCGGTGTCGGGCACGGCCCACACCATCGGGATGACCGGACCGCCGGGCGCGGGAAAGTCCACGCTGACGTCCGCGCTGGTCCGCACGATCCGCGCCGCGGGACTCCGGGTGGCCGTGCTCGCCGTCGACCCGTCCTCGCCCTTCACTGGCGGGGCCATCCTCGGTGACCGGATCCGCATGGGCGACCACGCCCTCGACGACGGCGTCTTCATCCGCTCGATGGCGTCCCGGGGTCATCTCGGTGGCCTGGCCCTCGCCACGCCGGAGGCGGTCCGGGTCCTCGACGCCGCCGGCTTCGCCGTCGTCATCGTCGAGACGGTCGGGGTCGGCCAGGTCGAGGTCGAGGTGGCGGGGGAGACCGACACCACCGTGGTCGTCGTCAACCCGGGATGGGGCGACGCCGTCCAGGCCAACAAGGCCGGTCTCCTCGAAGTGGCCGACGTGTTCTGCGTCAACAAGGCCGACCGCCCCGGGGGGCCGGAGGCCCGCCGCGATCTGGAGCAGATGCTGGACATGACCTCGGGCCGGGCGTGGCGCCCACCCGTGATCGACACCGTGGCGACCGACGGCACCGGCATCGACGACCTCTGGGCCGCCATCACGGGGCACCAGGACGCCCAGCGGGAGAGTGGCCGGCTCGACGAGGAGCGGGCGGCCCGGGTGCGGGTGGAGCTGCGCCGGCTGCTGGCCCGCCGGCTGGTGGAGGAGGCCGAGGCCCGGGCCGACGGACCGGCCTTCGAGGCCCTGTGCGCCGAGGTGGTGGCCGGTTCGGTGGACCCCGGCGAGGCGGTGGACCGGCTCCTCGCTGGTTAGGTTCACCACATGAGCGAGCTCGTGCAGGTCGAGCGAGGCGACGACGGCGTGGCTGTGGTCACCCTCCAGAACGGCAAGGTCAACACCCTCTCCTTGGCGCTCCTCAGCGAGCTCCGCGCGGCCGCCGAGGAGCTGACCGACGATCCGCCCGGTGCGGTCGTGGTCACCGGCGGTGACCGGGTCTTCGCGGCGGGGGCCGAGATCACCGAGTTCCTCGACGACCCCGAACATCTGCCGTCCGCCGTGGCGGACAAGAACCGCCTCACCGCGCAGGGCCACGCCTTCTTCACCGCCCTCAACGCCGTGGCCGCCATCCCGCGGCCGACCATCGCCGCGGTCGCGGGGGTGGCGCTGGGCGGTGGTTGCGAGCTGGCCCTGGCCTGCGACTTCCGGGTGGCGACCGACCGGGCTCGGCTGGGTCAGCCCGAGATCCTGCTCGGCATCATCCCGGGCGGAGGCGGCACCCAGCGCCTGACCCGCCTGATCGGGCCGGCGCGGGCCAAGGACCTGGTGTTCACCGGGCGCGCGGTGGGCGCCGACGAAGCGCTGGCCATCGGGCTGGTCGACGAGGTGGTGCCGGTCGACGACCTGAACGAGCGGGCCCGGGCCAAGGCCGCCGAGCTCGCCCGCGGTCCGCTCCAGGCCTTCGCCCTCGCCAAGCGGGCCATCGACGAGGGCCTCGACCGGTCGCTGCTCGAGGGCCTCACCCTCGAGCAGGAGCTCTTCCTGGAGTCCTTCGCCACCGACGACGCCGCGACCGGCATCAACTCGTTCCTCGAGGAGGGACCGGGGAAGGCGACTTTCTCGGGCCGCTGACCGCCGCGGTCAGACGTTGATGGCCACCGTGCGGGCCGCGCCGGTCCCGATCGAGTTGCGGGCGGTGACCTGCACCAGGTGTCGCCCCGGCGGCAGGTTGCGCAGCCGGAAGAACGCCTGGCCGCCGGCCACCGCGTGCTCGCGGCCGAGGGCCGCGATCCGGATCCGGTACTGCGTGATCCGGGTGCCTCCGTCGAAGGTCGGCGGGCGCCACGTCATGCGGAACGAGGTCGGCGTCACCCTTTGCCCGCGCAGCCGCTCGACGCGGTCCGGGGAGCTGTCCGGGTCGAGGTAGGGGTTCACGAAGGTCGAGTAGCTGGCCAGCTCCGTGTAGATGCCCGGGAACCGGGCCCGGGCGCAACCGATGCCCCAGCTCACGACGCCGACCTGGACCAGGTCGGGGCCGTCGGGGACGACGATCGGGCCCCCGCTGTCGCCCTGGCAGGAGTCCTCGCCGCCGTCGGCATCCCCCGCGCAGAACATCTTGGCGTCGATGAAGTCCGACCCGTAGCGCGACGGGTGGCCGCAGTAGCTGTCCGATTGGATGGGCACGTCCACCTCGTGGAGCACGAAGGGGAAGTTGCTCCCGTTCGGGCTGCGGTTGCCCCAGCCGGTGACGGTGGCCACGGTCCCGGGCGCCCACAGGCCGCCTTCCCCCGGCATGACCGTGCCGACGTCGTCGTACGGGAGCTCGGTGCTCAGCTGGATGATCCCGATGTCGTTGCCCAACGTGTTCGGGTTGAAGCCGGGGTGCATCCGGATCCGGCGGGCCCGCACTCGCGTGCCGCCGCCGTTCTGGGCCAGCGTGTGGGTGCCGGCCAGCACGTCGATCTCGGCGGCCGTGCTGGTGTCGAGGCAGTGGCCGGCGGTCAGCACCGTGTCGGGGGAGATCAGCGAGCCGCCGCAGAACTGGGCGTTGAAGCGGTTGGCGACGCCGTGGCGGAGCAGGGCGACCTGGTAGGGGTACTCACCCGGGTCGGCGGGCTGGCCGCCCACGATCTCGCCGTCGGGCGGGGCCCCGGGCCCGTGTTGAGCGACGGCCGCCGTGGCCGGGGCCAGCAGCCCGCACACCAGGGCGACGACGGCCAGGGTTCGGGAACGCAGGAACACGGGGTCGACCTCCGCCGGTCAGATGGTGACGTAGAAGCTGCGGGGGGCGCTCCCGCCCACGAAGTTTATCGCCCGCACCGAGACCAGATGACGGCCGTGGGGCAGGTCGCGGAGGCGGAAGAACGTCTGCGAGCCGGGTACGGAGTGGGCCCGCCCCAGGTCGGGCACGGTGATGTGGTAGCGGGTGATGCGGGTGCCGCCGTCGAAGAACGGCGCCCGCCAGCTGATGCGCGAGGCGTCGGCGGTCACGGGGCGCTGGCGCGGTCGGGTGACCCGGTCGGGGACGTCGTCGGGGTCGAGGAAGCGGCCGACGAAGTCGGGGTAGGCCGCGACCTCGGTGTAGATGCCGGGGAACCGCTGCCGGGCACAGTCCAGCCCGGTGCTGGTGATGCCGAACTGCAGCCACTCGCCGCCGTCCTTCACCATCAGGGGGCCGCCGCTGTCGCCGTAGCAGGAGTCCTCACCCCCGTCGACGGTGTCGCCGGCGCAGATCATCTGGTCCTCGAAGAGACCCTCCGGATAGGCGGCGAGGCAGTCGGCGTCGGACACCACCGGCACCTCCACCTCGCGGAGGAACAGCGGGTAGTACTGCTGGTAGTAGCGGATGTCGCGGTCCCCCCAGCCGGTCGTGGTGGCCATCGTCCCGGGTGGGAAGAGCGACTCGTCGCCGGGCACCGCCGGCGTGATCGTCTCGTAGGGGAGGTTCACCCCCAGCTGGATGATGGCGATGTCGTTGGCGACCGTGAAGTCGTTGTAGCCCGGGTGGAGGCGGATCTGGCGGGCCCGCACCCGGATGCCCCCGCCGGGGAGCAAGCGGTGCGTCCCGGCCAGGATGTCGATGTCGCCCGGTCGGGCCCCCACGACGCAGTGGCCCGCGGTGAGCACCGTGTCCGGGGAGATGAGCGAACCCCCGCAGAACTGCGACGCCCACCGGTCGCCGACGCCGTGGAACAGCAGGGCGACCTGGAACGGGTACTCGAAGGGACCAGCCCGGGTCCCACCGATGATCTCAGCGTCAGGGTTGAGCTCGGCCCCCTCGGGGAGGGCGGTGGCCGAGGCCACCGGGAGCAGGGCGAAGACGAGCCCGAGGATGAGCAGCAGTCGCCGAACGTTCGTCAAGAATCCTCCCGCAGGTCATCCCAACCCGGGGTCGGACCCTACTCGGAGGCGCTGACCCGCTCCCGATCGGCGGCGTCGAGGTTCAGGGCGTTGTGGATGAGCCCGAGGTGGCTGTAGGCCTGCGGGTGGTTGCCGAGGGAGCGACCCGTGGCCGGGTCGAACTCCTCGGACAGGAGGCCGGTGCGGCCCGCGCAGTCCACCAGGCCGGCGAACAGGGTCCGGGCGTCGTCGACCCGGCCGGTGGCCAGGTAGGCGTCCACCAGCCAGGACGTCATCAGGTGGAAGCCGCCTTCGGTGCCGGGCAGGCCGTCGTCGCCCCGGTACCGGAACACCGTCGACCCCTCGCGCAACTCCCGCTCGACGGCGTCCACGGTGCGGAGGAAGCGGTCGTCGCCCGGGTCGACGAGCCCGTAGAGGCCGGAGGCCAGCACCGAGGCGTCGAGATCGGTGCCGTCGTAGGCGGCGGTGAAGGCCCCCACGTCGTCCTTCCAGCCCCGCTCGAGGATGTCGTCGCGGATCTGGTCCCGGAGCAGCTCCCACTCGGGTTGGTCGCCGTCCACGAACTCGCCGGCGACGCGGACCGCACGGTCGACGGTCACCCAGCACATGACCTTGGAGTACACGTGATGGCGAGGACTGCGACGGATCTCCCAGATGCCGTGGTCGGGCTCGGCCCAGCGCTTGTCGACCGCCCCGACCATCGCCTTCACGAGGTGCCAGTGCCGGGACGACAGCGGAGCGCCCTCGATCGACAGCAGCCAGATGAGGTCGACGATGGGCCCGAACACATCGAGCTGGACCTGGCGCTCGGCCGCGTTGCCGACCCGGACCGGTCGGCTGCCGGCGTACCCGGGCAGCTCGGCGATGTCGGCCTCGGGCGGCAGGTGGCGCCCGGTCACGAGGTAGAGCGGGTGCAGGCGCTCCGGATCGTCGCGGTGCTCGAGGATGCCGAGGACCCAGTCGAGGTAGGCCATCGCCTCGCTGTAGCTGCCGAGGCGGGCCAGGGCGGCCACGGTCATGGCGGCGTCCCGGAGCCAGCAGTAGCGGTAGTCCCAGTTGCGGATGCCACCGATGCTCTCCGGCAGCGACGTCGTGGCCGCGGCGAGCACGGCACCCGTCGGCCCGTGGCAGAGCCCCTTCAGCGTGAGCGCACTGCGGGTCACGAGCTCGGGCTCGACGGTCGGCAGCGAGAGCGCGTCGGCCCACGACTGCCAGTACCGGCTCGTGTCCCCACGGCGCTCGGGCTCACCCCGCGGCTCGGCCTTGGTGCTCGCCGTCCCGAAGCGGAACTCCAGCACCACAGGGTCGTCGCCGAGCTCGATCTCGGCCACCGCGGTGTGGTGGCGGCCGTCGTCGTCCAGCTCCCACGTCACCCCGTTCGAGCGCAGCACCATGAGGTCGGCGTTGTCGACCACCTCGACGCCGCCCTCCCGGATCGCCAGCCGGGTCGGGTGACGGCCGAAGTCGAGGCGGGGGGCGAACTCGACCCGCGCCCGGCCACTGCCCTCGAGGACCCGGATCAGGTCGCTGCGCCCCGCCAGACGGTCGGGCCGATCACCGGAGGCATCCAGGTAGTCGGTCACCCTGAGGTCGGCCCACCGGGTCTCGAGGACCATCGTGTCCTCGACGTAGCGCTGCCCGATGAGGTCGCCGCCTTCCGCGGGGGCGACCGCGAAGTAGCCCGCGGCCGGCCCGCCCACCAGCTCGGCGAAGACCGCCGAGGAGTCGATGCGCGGGGCGCAGTACCAGGTGATGCGGGCGTCCGGGGTCACGATGGCGGCCGTGCGGAGGTCGGACAGCATCGCGTGGTCGGCGATCGGCACGGCGCCGACACCGGTGACCCATTCGGTGCGGAGCTCGGTGAGCCGGGCCAGGGCCTGGGCCACCCCGGCGGTGTCGTCGACCCGGTAGCCGGCCCGGGTCTCACCGGGTCCCACCCGGACGCCGACGTCGGGCCCCCGCAGTGTGGCGAAGGCGTGCTCGTCGGTCGGGCTGTCGCCGAAGTAGAGCACCGCCGACGCGCCGACCCGGTGGCGGAGCGACTCGAGGGCGCGGCCCTTGTCGGTGTCGACCACCAGCAGCTCGACGGCCTCGTTGCTGTGGTGGGTGTGGACGCCGTCGAGGGTGGCCGGCCCCGCTTCGATGTCCCCGAGCGCCCGCCGGGCCGCCTCCGGGTCCACCTGGCGGTAGTGGAAGGTCACTGCGGCGGGCTTGATCTCCAGTTCGGCCCCGGGCGTGCGCGACGCGATCTCCGCGAGGTCGCTCTTGATCTTGGCTCGCAGGTCCAGCTCGCGCGCCGTGAGCCGCTTGCCGAACCCGAGGTCGAACTCGCTGCCGTGGCTGCCCACGAGGTGGATCTCGGTGGGCAGCCGGGAGAGGCTGGCCAGGTCGCGCAGCGACCGGCCCGAGACGACCGCCACGTGGGTGGACGGCAGGGCCGCCAACGCCCGGAGGGCGACCACCGTGTCCGGCCGCGGATGAGCCGCCATGGGATCGTCGACGATGGGCGCCACGGTGCCGTCGTAGTCGCAGGCCACCAGCAGCTGCGGCGTGCGCGCGAGGTGCGGGAGCTGCTCCTCGAGGTCCGGGGGGAGGGCGTCGACCATGGCTTCCCGGACGTTACCGCCGCCTCCGGGTGCGGCCGTCGGACCCGGACGCACCGGTAGGGTCGCCCGGATGCGCGCCGACGCCGTGTGCTATCGCCACCCCGACCGGCGTGCGGCCGTCGCCTGCCAGCGCTGCGACCGCCCGATCTGCACCGAGTGCATGGTCGAGGCGTCCGTGGGGTTCCACTGCCCCGAGGACGCCAAGGGCGGGCGCCAGAAGGTGTACACGTCGTCCTCGCTCTTCCGGGGCGGCGGGCGACCGGTCGTCACGCTGACCCTGATCGCCGTCAACGTGGCCGTGTTCATCGTCGGGCTCGGCCTGGGCGAGGACCCCGACATCCCCGGCCGGGAGCAGATGACGGTCGACTTCGCCCTCTTCGGGCCCCTGGTGGACACGGGTGAGTGGTACCGCCTCGTCACCTCCGGGTTCCTGCACGCCAACCTCGTGCACATCGGCTTCAACATGTACCTGCTCTACCTGCTGGGCCAGCAGCTGGAGCCGGCGCTGGGTCGGATCCGGTTCGCCGTCGTGTACTTCTTCTCGCTGCTCACCGGGTCGCTCGGGGTCCTGCTGCTCGACCCGACCTCGGTCACGGTGGGTGCCTCCGGGGCGGTGTTCGGGCTCATGGGGTGCGCGGTCGCCCTCCAGCGGTCCCGGAACATCAACCCCTTCGACACCGGTCTCGGCGCGCTGATCGTGCTGAACCTGGTCTTCACGTTCGCCTTCTCGCGCACCATCTCGGTGGGCGGCCACATCGGCGGGCTCGTCGGCGGCCTGGTGGCCGGCTGGCTGCTCGTGATCCTCCCGGCCCGCTCCCGGGCCCTGCCCTCCTACCTGCCGACGGCCGCGGTCGTCGCCCTCGGCGGCGCCGTCATCGGGGCGTCCCTCTGGGCCGCCAGCAACTGGATGGACCCCCTCTTCTAAGTCGAACGGGGGTCCTCGACCTTGGCCTTGAGGCGGGCGAGGTTGCCGGCCCAGATCCGACGGAGGACCGGCGCGCCGAGGGCACCGCCCACCGAACCGCCCATCCACCAGGGGAAGTGCAGCTCCTCGGACCAGCGCGAACGAGGTCCCCTGCGCCCTCGGCGGCGAGCGTGAACCCCCCCTCGCCGGTGACCAGGCCGGAGTGGCGGACGCCCATGACGCGGCCCGGCTCCCACTCGGTGATCTCCATGTGATCGGTGAGCGAGAACGGGCCGATCTTGGTGTCGCACTCGAAGCTGGTCCCGACCCCCTGGGTCTGGTCCGAGTCGAAGCGGATGGCCTCCGCGTCGGCCATCCACTCGGCGTGGGAGCCGATGTCCTCGATGCGGGCCCAGACCTCGTCCGGCGAGGCGTCGATCAGCGTGCTCACCTCGATCCGGGGCATCGCGGGGAAGCCTAAGGTCGACCCCATGGCTGCTGCCGATCCGTCGCCCACGCCGAACCCGAACGCGATGAAGTTCACCCTCGACGTGACGCTGCCCGAGATGATCGACGTCCGCAGCGCGGACGCGGCCGCCGGCAACCCGCTCGCCGAGCGCATCTTCGCCATTCCGGGCGTCGTGATGCTGTTCGGGACGGCCGATTTCCTGACCGTGAGCAGGGAGGAAGGCGCCGACTGGGACGCCATCGTCCCCGCCGTCCAGACGGTGGTCGCCGGCAGGGAAAGGCTGCTGAGGGACGCCAGCGGGCGATCCGCGGTGGCTGTCACACCCCCTGCGCATGATCGCGCGCATGCGCTGCTACGAGTGTGACAACGGGTTGGCCTGCTGCCACGAGACGTCGGTCCTGCACGGCGACGGCAGCACCGAGTGCCTGGGCGACGAGCCCTGCGAGCTGCGGCACGAGCTGCACCGGTGGACCGTCCTCTGCATCGAGGTCGGCTGCCCCTGCAGCCTCGACCCCGCCGAGGCCGACGCCGCCCTCCTGCTGGCCGCCTAGCTCTCCTGGCGGGCGAGCTGTTGGGTGGCGAGCTCGGGGGCGACGATGTTGATGAGGGCGCCCGTGCCCTGTTCGAAGCCGGCGACGCTGGTCACCCGGGGGACCACGTGCACGTGCCAGTGGTACGGGCCGTCGTGTTCCCGGGGCGCGGTGTGCAGGACGAGGTTGTAGGGCACGTCGCCGAGCAGGGCCCGCAAGCGGCGGAGGCCGTCGCGGACGGCTCGACCCACGGCCACCACGTCGGGCGGCTCCGAGTCCGTCACCCGGGCCTCGTGGGTGGTCGGCAGCACCAGCAGCTCGTAGGGCGACCCCGCCCAGTAGGGGCTGAGCACGAGGGCGGCGCCGAGGTCCTCGACGACCCGGTGGCCCTCGGACCGCTCCTCGGCCACCGTGGTGCAGAGCAGGCAGTCACCGACGAAGTCGGCGAAGGCGGCGCTCTCGTCGGCGACGACGCGGGGGATGAACGGCGTGCCCAGGAGCTGCCCGTGCGGGTGCTCGAGCGACGCTCCGGCCTCCCGGCCGTGGTTGACGATGACGAGCGAGTGGCGCACGACGGTGTGGCGCCCGTGCTCCTCGACCCGATCGCGCAGCGCCGCCATGACCAAGGCCACCTGCCGGTCGTCGAGGTCGGCCCACGCCCGGCCGTGGTCGGGGGAGAGCACGAGGACCTCGTGGATCCCGCTCGCCGGGGCCTGCGTGAAGACCGGGCCGAGCTCGGTCATGTCGAGCGGCTCGGAGCCCCGGAACGCGGGGTACTTGTTGGGCACCACCCGCACCAGCCACTCGCCGTCGCGGGCGTACGACTCGAGCGCGGGCGGGAACTCGTCCTCGTTGCCGGGGCAGAACGGGCAGGGTCGGCCGGGGTCGGCCTCCACGGGCAGGAAGCGGGGGGCGAAGTCCGACGGCCGGGCGGCCCGCTCCGTGGCGATGGTGACCCACTGCCCGGCCAGCGGGTTCCAGCGCAGCTCGTTCACGCTGCGGCGTACACGGAGACGTGGTTGGCGCTGTCGGCGGTGAACGGGTCGCCGCCCCAGGTCGCCGATCGCTCGACCAATCCGAGGCCGGCCTCGGCGGCCATGGCGTCGAGTTGCTCCGGGAACAGGTACCGGATGCGGTAGGGACGGAGGCGCACGCCGGCGTCGCTCAGCTCCACGAACTGCCCGGCGACCATCTGGGCGCTGACGTCGCGCGTCGCCACGCTCAGCACGACGTGATCGTCGTCCACCGACCGCAGCGCCACCGGACCCTCCGGGGTCTCGTCCTCGTCGGTCGGGACGAAGGCCTCGATGGCGAGGCGCCCTCCGTCGGCCAGGGCGCGGGCGCTCCAGGTGACACACGCCTGCTGCGCCTCGGCGGTCAGGAGGTTGAAGAAGGTGTTGTAGGCGCAGAACACCACGGCGAAGCGGCCGGTGGCCGCCAGCGCCGGCGCCGCCATGTCGGCCTGCACGAGGCGCAGGGCCGGACCTCCGGGCTTGGCCCGGAGTCGGGTGAGCATGGCGGTCGAGGCGTCGATGCCCCAGGTCTCGACCCCGGCCTCGGCCAAGGGCAGGGCCAGGCGCCCGGTGCCGACGCCGAGCTCGAGGACCGGGCCCCCCGCGGCCAGCGCCGTGACTCGGGCCACGGTCGCGTCGACGTCGGAGATGCGCTCGTACCAGTCGTCGTAGACGTCGGCGAACGCCTCGCCGTAGGACGCCGGCTCGTACCCCCGCACGGACCCAGTGTGGCAGTCGGCGACGGTGCCCCGGCCATGTGGCGCCAGGGGTCACACTGGTGCGCGGTGGGACCGCCCGACGACGAACAGGAGGCCGAAGACGCCGCTCGGGCGTGGGTGGCACCGGAGGCCTCGACGTCGGGCGCGGCCCCGTCCCTGCCGGCCGCGGCGCCCGTCGTCGTCGTCGAGGACGAGGTCGACGAGGGGCCCGTCCGGGTCCCGGTGCCGCTGCGACCGATGACCATGGGGGACCTGCTCGACGGCGGGTTCAACGTCCTGCGCATCGACCCCCGCACGGTGCTGGGCCTGGCGGCCGTGTTCATCGTCCCGGTCCAGCTCGTGGTCGCGTTCCTCAACCGCAACGCCCTGGAGGACCTGGAACGCCTCTTCGAGGAGGCGGTGAACAGCACGGGGACCAACCCGACGGCGACGGTCGGGAGCACGTGGGGCTCGATCATCAGCGCCGTCGGCGCATCGCTCGGTCAGGCCCTGGTCGGCGCCGGCCTGGCCCTGCTGGTGGTGGCCTGGTACGGCGGCGGGCGCCCGGACCTCGGCGACGTGCTGCGGGGCCTGCGGGCCAGGTGGCCGGCGCTGGTCTGGGCCTGGCTCCTCGTCCACCTGATCGAGGTGGCGGGATCCCTCAGCGCGGGCATCGGCACCATCGTGGCCATGGTCTTCTTCATCGCGACGGCGCCGGCCGTGGCCGTCGAGGGGATCTCCGGGACGGCCGGCATGGGACGGTCGGCTCGGCTGGCGGGCAAGCGGTTCTGGTTCGTCCTCGGCTTCGCCCTGCTGTCGGGCCTGGTGGCGAGCACCCTCGGCCAAGTCCTCGGTCTGCTGCCCCAGACCCTGGGCCTGGTCCTCGGGCCCGACCTCGGCTGGATCGCGCTGGGCGTCGGCAACATCGTCACCCAGCTCGTGACGACGACCATCGTGGGGGCGTCGACGGCCCTGCTCTACCTCGACCTGCGCATCCGCCAGGAGGGCATGGACCTGGCGTGGGCCGCCGACCGGCACCTGCCGTCGTCGTGACCCCGGAGGAGATCCGCCAGCTGGCCGACGACATCGTGGCCCGGGCCGAGTTCCGCCAGCCCGAGCCGAGCCTGCTCGAACGGTTCCAGACCTGGGTCGAGGACCTGATCGGCCGGATCTTCGAGGCCGCGTTCTCGGGCGGGGCGGGCTCGATCCTCGGGTGGGTCGTGCTCGTCGGCGCGGTGATCGCCATCGTGTGGTTCGCCACCCGCTTCGGCCGCACCGTGCAGGCCGACCGGCGGGTCGGCATCACGGTCGAAGGCATCCACCGCCGGACGCCGGCCGAATGGCGGGCCGAAGCCGAGGCCCAGGAGGCGGCGGGCGAGTGGAAGCTGGCCCTGCGCTCCCGCTACCGGGCGCTGATCGGCGACCTGATCGCCGAGGGGGTGCTGGTCGAGGTCGCGGGCCGGACCACGGGGGAGTACCGCGGCGACGTGGCCCGGGAGGCCCCGCAGCGGGCGGATGACTTCGCCGCCGCCACCGAGCTCTTCGAGTCGGCGTGGTACGGCGACCACCCGACGGGTCCCGAGGAGAACGCCCGCTTCCAGGCGCGGGCCCGGGCCGTGGCCTCCGGAGTTGCGGTGTGAACCGGTCGTGGCGGTTCGTCCTGGTGCTGGTCGGCGTGCTCGTGGTCGTCGTCCTCGTCGCGGGGAACCCCGATGACGATCCGGGGGCGCCGCTGAGCCCCGACGGCACCGGACCGGCCGGCGCCAAGGCCGTCGTGCTCCTGCTCGAGGATCTCGGCGCCGAGGTCGACATCGAGCAGGAGGCACCGGGCGCGACCGCCGACACGGCCCTCCTGCTGCGGGACACGCTGTCGGTGGAACGACGCGACGCCATGCTCGACTGGGTCCGTCGAGGCGGGACCCTCGTGGTGGCGGACCCCAACTCGGCCGTCACGCCGCCAGTGGTCGAGCCCATCGGCAGCTTCGCCGGCCTGGGAGACGTCACCATCGAACGCGACCAGTGCGACGTGGACGACCTCGATGGCGTCGAACGGCTCGAGCTCGGCGGCGGCGTCCGCTACGAAGCTGAGGCGGCCGTCGGGAGCTGCTTCGGCGACGGCGCGACGGCCTTCGTCATCGAGGAGGCGGTCGGCGAAGGCCGACTGATCCAGGTCGGTGGCCCCTACCCGTTCACCAACGAAGGACTGGGTCGAGCCGATGCCGCCGTCCTCGCGGCCCGGCTCCTGGTCCCCGAGCCCGGCGCCCGGGTGGCCTTCCTCGACGAGGCGGGGCCGGGGAAGGGCGAGGACACCCTGCTCGAGCTCGTGCCCGACCGTGTGCTCCTGGCCCTGGCCCAGCTCGGCGTGGCCTTCGCGGTCTACGTCTGGTTCCGGGCCCGCCGGGCCGGCCGGCCGGTGGCCGAGCCCCAGCCGACGACCCTCGCCGGCTCCGAGCTGGTCGAGGCCGTGGGCCGGCTGCTCCAGCAGGAGCGCTCGCCGCAGCGGGCCGCCGAGCGGCTGCGCGACGAGCTCCGCCGCACCCTCGCCCGCCGCCTCGGGCTGCCTCCCGGGGTCGGCCTCGAGGACCTGGTGGCCGCGGCGACGCGGGCGGGGGCCGACGCCGACCGCGTGCGGTCGGCCCTGGGGGAGGGCGCCGTGAGCGACGATGAGGCGCTGATCGCCCTCGCCCGAGACATCGACGAGACCCGACGGGAGGTCCTCCATGAGCACCGCTGAGCCACCACCGCCGCCCCCCCGGGGCGACGACCCCCGCGCCGCGATCAACGGCGTCCGGTCGGAGGTGGCCAAGGTCGTCGTCGGCCAGGAGGGGACGCTGTCCGGGATCATCGCCGCCCTCCTCGTCGGGGGTCACGTCCTGCTCGAGGGGGTGCCGGGGGTGGCCAAGACCCTCATGGTCAAGGCCGTGGCCGGGGCCTTCGACCTCGACTTCAAGCGCCTCCAGTTCACCCCGGACCTCATGCCCTCGGACGTCACCGGCCAACTCGTGCTCGACGCCGACCGGTCGTTCCGGTTCCGTCGCGGTCCGGTGTTCACCAACCTGCTCCTGGCCGACGAGATCAACCGCACGCCGCCCAAGACCCAGGCCTCGCTGCTCGAGTCGATGGAGGAGCGCCAGGTCAGCGTGGAGGGCGATCCCCACCCGTTGCCCGAGCCGTTCGCGGTGATCGCCACCCAGAACCCGGTCGAGTACGAGGGCACCTATCCGCTGCCCGAGGCCCAGCTCGACCGCTTCCTGTTCAAGCTCCAGGTCGGCTACCCGGCCGCCGAGCAGGAACAGGAGGTCCTGAGCCGCCATGACCGCGGCCTCGACCCGCACGACCTGGCCGCCTCGGGCCTGACGGCGGTGGCCACGGCCCAGCACCTGGCCGAGGGTCGACGCCACGTCGACGCGCTCCGGGTGGAGGACCCCGTCCTGGCCTACGTGGTGGCCCTCGCCCGCGCCACCCGCGAGTCGCCCTCGCTCACCCTCGGCGTCTCACCCCGGGGCGGGGCCAGCCTGCTGAAGGCCGCCAAGGCGTGGGCCTGGATGGCCGGCCGTGACTACGTCACCCCGGACGAGGTCAAGGCCGTCGCCCTCCCGGCGCTGCGCCACCGGCTCATCCTGCGCCCGGAGCTGGTCCTCGAGGGGGTCACCGCCGACGGCGTGCTCGAGGGGATCCTGGCCACCGTGCCCGCCCCGCGCTGACCGGCCGTGCCCGTCCCCACCCGTCGCCTCGCCGGGGTGCTCGCCGTCGCCTCGCTCGCGGTGCTGGTATTGCCCGATCGAGGACTGGGCTCGCTCCTGCTGGTCGACGGCGTGGTCCTGCTGGTCGCCCTCGCCGACCTCCTGCTCGCCCCCGCGCCGGGCCGCATCGAGGTGGCCCGGGACCTGCCCGGGGTCGTGTCCCTGGGCGCGGAGGCGACGATCAGGTGGCGCATCCGGTCGGACTCGCCCCGGCGGGCCTGGGTGTTGGTGGCCGACGAGCTGGCCCCGTCACTGCGAGCCGGTGACCGCCGGGTCCGGATGCAGCTGGCCCCGGGCGACGAGGTGCGCGCCTCCACCTCGTTCCGCCCCGCCCGCCGCGGCCGCTTCACGCCCAGCGAGGTCGTGGTCCGGGTGACCGGACCGCTCGGCCTGATGTCGCGCCAGCGGGCGCGCCGGCTGCCCGGGCTGTTGCGCGTCCACCCCTCGTTCCGCTCCAAGGAGGAGGCCGAGCTCCGGATCGACCGGGCGCGGCTGCTCGAGGTCGGGCTCCGCTCCGCGGCCGGCCGCGGTGGCGGGACCGAGTTCGACCAGCTCCGGGACTACGGCGTGGACGACGAGTTCCGCCGGATCGACTGGGCCGCGACCGCCCGGGTCGACCGACCGGTCGTCCGCACCTACCGGGCCGAGCGGAACCAGACGGTGATCGTGCTGCTCGACAACGGCCGGGTGATGGCGGGCCAGGTGGACGACGTCCCGCGGGTCGAGCACGCCATGGACGCGGTGATGATGCTGACCGCGGTGGCATCCCGGCTCGGCGACCGGGCCGGCCTGGTGGCCTTCGACCACGAGGTGCGAGCGGTGGTGCCGCCGGCCCACGGCGCCCGACAGCTCGCCCGGGTGACCGAGGCGATGTACCGGCTGGAACCGGCCCTGGTCGAAGCCGACTACCGCGGGGCCTTCACGACCACGCTCACCCGCTTCCGGCGGCGGGCGCTGCTCGTCGTCCTCACCGAGCTGGTCGAGCAGTCCGTCGGTGAGTTCCTGGCCCCGGCCCTCCCGCTGATCTCGGCCCAGCACCTCGTGCTGATCGGCTCGGTCCAGGACCCGGAGGTGGTGGCGTGGGCCCGGAGCCGCCCGGACGACCCCTCCGAGGTGTACCGCACGACCGCCGCGGTCGCCGCCCTCGAGGAACGGGCCCGGACGATCGCCCGCCTGCAGGGCCTCGGGGCCACCGTCGTGGACGCCCCGCCCGGTCGGCTCGCCCCGCTCCTGACCGACGCCTACCTCAAGGTGAAGGCGACAGGACGGCTCTGACTGGCTCGTCGCCCCAGGTCGGACGGTGCTCGCCGAGGAGACCGGTCTCACCCACGGTCGCGGCCCGTCGGCCCTGGGTCACGAGGTAGAGCAGGAACGCGGCCTCGACGGTCACGCCGATGCCCACCCGGAGCGCGGTCGACAGGCCGCTGCCGGTCACGAAGCCCTCGATCGCCCCCGCGGTGATGAAGGCCACGACCAGGCCGAGGACGATGACCACGGAGCGTCGGCCCTCCTCGGCGACGGCGTCCACCCGGGTCCGATCTCCGGGGGCGATCAGGGCCCAGCCCATCTGGATGCCGGCGCCCCCCGCCATCGCCACCGCCGTCAGCTCCAGCAGGCCGTGGGGCAGGATCAGCCCGAAGAACTTGGGCGCTTCGCCCGCGGCGACGAACAGGCCCGCCGCCACGCCGAGGTTCGCGCCGTTGAGGACGAGGATGTAGGTCGCGCCGAGGCACAAGAAGATCCCGGCGGCGAAGGCCAGGAGCGACACCTGGATGTTGTTGACGGTGACCTCGGTGGCGAACTGGGCCGCGGGTTCGGAGGAGTAGTAGGCCTCGAAGTCCTCCTCGAGGTACGCCTCGCGGACGGCGTCGGGCGCGGCGGCGTCGAGGGCGGCGTCGGACGTGCCGATCCACGCGCCCACGGTCACCGCGGGGACCACGAGGCAGAGCGTGGCCACGAGGAGGAACCGGCGCCCGTGCCAGCAGGCGGCGGGGAAGGTCACCGCGAAGAACGTGCCGATGGCCGAGAACGTGCGGGGCCGGCTTCCGTAGATCACGCCGTTGGCCTCGGCGACGATCCGGGTGAGCCGGGCGGTCAGGCCCGGATCGCCGTACGCGGCGCGGGCGTAGGAGAGGTGGGCGGAGGCCCGCTGGTAGTCGGCGACCAGCTCGTCGACCTCGCCGGGCCGCAACCGCCGGACACCGCGGCGGGCCCGGCGAGTGCGTTCTTCGAGTTGCTGCCACTCCGCCTCGTGGCGGTCGATGAAGCCGTCGATGTCCGTGGGGCCGAGGTTAGGTTCGCGCCGTGACCGGGATCGTCACCCCCGAGGCGGTCCGGCTCGAGTTCGAGCCCGCCGGCGTGGCGACCCGGATGCTCGGGTTCTTCATCGACCTCGCGATCCAGCTGGCGGGTCTCCTGGCGCTCTTCGTCGTCGTCGGCCTCTTGAGCAGCGACCTCTCCGAGACGGCCGCGGTGATCCTGACGGTGGTCGGGCTGTTCCTGGTCCTCTTCGGCTACCCCATCGGCTGCGAGGCCCTGTGGCGCGGCCGGACCGTGGGCAAGGCCGCCCTCGGCCTGAGGGTCCGGACCCGTGAGGGGGCGCCCGTCCGCTTCCGGCACGCGGCGATCCGCGGGGCGATCGGCTTCGTCGAGCTCTACGTCCTCCTCGGCGTGCCGGCCACGATCTCGGTCCTGGTGACCCGGGACAGCCAGCGGCTCGGGGACCTCGCCGCCGGGACCCTCGTGCTCCGCGAGCGGACGGCCCACTCCTCCACCGCCTCGGCGTTCGCCTTCTACCCGCCGCCGGGCTGGGAGCCCTACGCCGCCTCGCTCGACGTCGGGGCGATGACGGCCGACCAGTACGGCGTGGTCCGGGGGTTCCTGCTGCGGGCCCACGAGCTCACCCCGTCGGCCCGTTCGCACCTGGCGGTGCGGCTGGCCAACCCGCTGGCCGAGGTGCTCCACCACCAGCCCCCCCAAGGCGTGCACCCGGAGTCGTTCCTGCACTGCGCCGCCGCCGCGTACCAGCGCCGTCACGGAGGTGCGGACTGGACCGTGGCGTAGCCGGCGGTCCCTAGCCTTGGGGGGGTGACCGGCACCTACCTCGACTGTGCGGCGTCGATGCCCGTGCGGCCCGAGGCCGTGGCCGAGTTGACGCGTGTGCTGACCGAGCTCCCGGGCAACCCGTCGGGCGCCCATGCCGAGGCCCGGGCGGCGCGCCGGGTCCTCGACGACGCCCGCGACGTGCTGGCCGAGGCGCTCGGTTCGGGACCGGGCGATGTGGTCTTCACCGGCGGCGGGACCGAGGCCGACAACCTCGCCGTCCTCGGGACCCACGAGGCGACGGGCGGGGCGCTGGTGACCTCGGCCGTGGAACACCCCGCCGTGCGCGACCCGGCTGACCGGCTCGGCGGGCGGGTGGCCGCCGTCGACGGCTCGGGTCGCATCGACCTCGACGCGCTCGCCGCGCTGCTCGACGACGAGGTGCGGCTGGTGTCGGTGATGCTCGTCAACAACGAGGTGGGCACCATCCAGCCGCTGGCCGAGGTGGCCGAGGTCGTCCGCCGGCACGCGCCCGCCGCCGTGCTGCACACCGATGCGGTCCAGGCCCTCTCGTGGGTCGACGTGGCGGAGGCGGCGGCCGAGGCCGACCTGATCTCGGTGAGCGCCCACAAGTTCGGCGGACCGAAGGGGGTGGGGGCCCTGGTCGTCCGTCCCGGCGTGACGCTTGCGCCCCGCCTGCTGGGCGGAGGCCAGGAGCGCGACCGCCGCAGCGGGACGCAGAACGTCGCCGGCGTCGCCGCCATGGCCGCCGCGGCCACGGTGACGATCGAGGAGCGCCCGGGCGACCTCGCTCGCATCACCACCCTGCGGGACCGCTTGGCCGACGGCCTCGTGGCCGCCGTCCCCGGCGCGATCGAGACGGGGATCACCGACCGTGACCGCAGCCACCGGGCGGCCGGGCTCTGCCACGTCTGCATCGCCGGCGTGGAGGCCGAGGCCCTGTTGTTCCTGCTCGACCAGGCCGGGATCTCGGCTTCGGCGGCCTCGTCCTGCGCCAGCGGCGCGGCGGAGCCGTCCCCCGTCCTCGCGGCCATGGGCGTGCCCCGGGAGCAGGCGATGGGTTCGCTGCGCCTGTCCCTCGGGTGGGCCACCTCCGACGCCGACGTCGACCACGCGCTCGACGCGATCCCCGCGGCCGTCGATCGGCTGCGGGCAGCAGCGGCATGAAGGTCCTGGTCGCGATGTCAGGTGGGGTGGACTCCTCGGTCGCCGCCGCGCTGCTGGCCGAGGCGGGCCACGACGTGCAGGGGGTGACCCTGCGCCTTTGGGGTGGGCCCTCGGACCAGGGCTGCTGCTCGGTGGCCGACGTGGAGGACGCCCGGCGGGTCGCCGACCGCCTCGGGCTCGACCACCACGTGTTCAACTTCGGCCTCGACTTCGAGCGGGACGTGGTCGACCCGTACGTCGCCGCCCACGCCGCGGGGCGCACGCCGAACCCGTGCATCGAGTGCAACCGCCACCTCAAGTTCGACCGCCTCCTGGCGCGGGCCACAGCCCTCGGCTTCGACGCCATCGCCACCGGCCACCACGCCCGGATCGTCGAGCGCGCCAGCGGTGGCCGGCGCATCGCCCGTGGCGCCGACGAGGCCAAGGACCAGTCCTACGTCCTCCACATGCTCGACCAGGCCGCGCTGGCCCGGGTCCTCCTCCCCGTGGGGTCGATGACCAAGGCCGAGGTCCGGGCCCGGGCCGCCGAGCTGGGGTTGCGCACGGCCGCCAAGCCCGACAGCCAGGACGTGTGCTTCATCTCGGCCTCGGCCGGACGCCGGGCCTTCCTCGAGGACCGCCTCGACCTCACCCCGGGCCGGGTGGTCGACACCGAGGGCACGGAGGTCGGCCGGGTCGACGCCGTCGAGCTGGTGACCGTCGGCCAGCGGCGGGGCCTGGGGCTGCCCGGGCGCGGCCGCGAGCCGCGGTTCGCCGTGGCCGTCGACGCGGGCACGGCCACGGTCACGGTCGGTCGCCGCGAGGACCTGCTCGACACTGAACTGGCCCTGACCGACCTGGTGTGGGCCGACGGACCGGTGCGCGGGCCGGTGCTGGCCCAGTGCAGTGCGCACGGCGAGGTACGTACCGGCGTGCTGGACGGCGACGTGCTCCGCTGGGACCGGCCCCAGCCCCGCGTCGCCCCCGGCCAGAGCGTCGCCTTCTACACCGGCGACGAGGTCCTCGGCGGCGCCATCGCTCGCTGAGCCCACCGAACGAAACCACGCACGCAGGTGGTGCGCTGCTCGTCCTCCGAAATTGCGCCGATATGTCACGCCCACGGTGACAAATCAGCGCAATTTCGATCTTGGGCCGGCGAGGCCCGGGAAGCGATCGGCGATCTGAGTCCAGCACCCCCTGCGTGCGATCGGTTGCCCTACCCGATGGTGAGGCCACGGCTGCGGGCGTCGGTCAGGACGGCGGCGGGGCGGGTGGGGCAGACCAGGACGGCGGCGGTCGTCACCTCTTCGGCGGCGCCGCGGGCGCGGCGCATCAGGTCGGTCGGGGCGCGAAGCCGGAGCTCGAGGACCAAACCGCCGGCGCCCAGGGTCAGGTCGGTGGCGTCGCTGTCGACGGGCGCCGGGCCGACGGACGCCAGGGCGGCCTTCGCGAGCAGGACGGGATCGGTCAGGGTCAGGGGGTCGTGGACCACGACCCCGCCCGGGACCATCACCAGGAACCGCCGCGACAACCCGTGCAGCGATCGGGTGGCGACGCCGGCCGCGAGGAGGCCGACCACGGTCACGAGCCCGCCCACGACCCACTGGCGCGCGGCCAGCAGGAGCGGCCCCACCGACACGCCGGCCAGGGCCACCGCCACAGCTACGGGCGCGGCGATCAAGGCCACGGCCGGCGGCACCCGGAGCGGGAAGCGGTGCTCGGGCCCGTACGAGGAGCCGTCGACGAGAGCCTCGGCCACGGTCGGCCACGCCGTGAGCACGGCCGTCGCCGTCGCCACTCCCACGGCGAGCAGGTCGAGACCGTCGACCCCTCCCGCCACGGCGGCGGCCACCGCCACGGCCAGGAGCGCGGGGGTGCCGAGCCGGAGCACGGTCAGCGACACGATGCGAGGGACGGCGAGGGCGAGGAGGACCCCGGCCCACGCGGCCCAGAGACCGATGGTCGCCGTCCACCGCGGGGGGCCGGACCACCCACTGATCGCGTCCTCCACGGCCGGGCCGACGGTCACCGGCAGGGTGACCCAGACCACCCGCAGGACGTTGAGGGCCCCGGGTCGCACGGGGGGAGATTTGCCGATGAGGGTCTCCGGTCGCTATTCACGCGGCATGGGGGACGGGGAGATCGCAGCCGAAGAGAGGTCGGAAGGGACCGATTTCCCTGTTTCCACCGGCACCGCGACGGCCATCGGCAGCCTCCCGCTGACTGACCCGAGCGAGGCGATCGACACCGTGCTGCGGACCTTGCCGCGGCTGCCCGCGGCCCCGACGCTGCCCGGGCGCGACCCTCGCGAGCAGATGCTGGCCCAGGGGGCCTGGGGCCTGCGGGGGGTCGATGTGGGCGAGGACGGCGCCCTGACGATCGACCCGGCGGAGCTGGACGCCCGCCACCCCTACGTCGCCGATGGCGGCCTCGAGGGCCCGCCCTTCGAGACCCTGCTGGCCTTCCTCGACGCCGTCCGCGGCCGGCAGGGTGCGGTGAAGCTGCAGCTCACCGGGCCCGTCACGCTGGGCCGGGCCCTGCACGACGGGGGCGCACCCGCGGACGTCGCCTTCGCCGTCGCCGGCGCGGCCGTGCGGGAGCGAGTCGATGTGTTGCTGGCCGCCGCCCGGCACGTGATGCCGGTGGCCCCGCTGATCGTCTTCCTCGACGAGCCCGGCCTGTCGGGCAACGAGCACCCCCGCTTTCCGCTGGCCAACGACGAGGTGATCCAGCTCCTCTCGGAGTCGTTGGCGTCCATCGAGCTCGACGCGGTCAGCGGCGTGCACTGCTGTGGCCCGACCGACTGGTCGCTGGTCACCCAGGCCGGCCCCCGGATCCTCTCGCTCCCGGTGAGCGCGGGGCTGGTGAGCCACGCCGGGATCATCGGCCGGTTCCTCGAACGCGACGGTTGGATCGCGTGGGGCGCGGTGCCGACGCACGAGCCGGTGGGCGAGACCGGCGACGGCCTGTGGCGCCGCCTCTCCGATCTGTGGTGCGCGCTGGTCCGGGACGGCTGCGACGCCGGCCGGCTGCGCCGCCAGGCCCTGGTCACCCCGGCCTGCGGCCTCGCCCTGCACGGCCCGAGCCAGGCCGACCACGTCCTCCGCCTGGCCGCCGACCTCGGCCGCCGGGTCCTGGGCCAGGCCATCGGCGTGCGCCTCCAGGTCGGGGCCTGACCGTCTCCACCCCTGAGTAGCTTCGGGGCAGTGTCCGACGTCCCTGCCGAAGCCGTCCAGCGGGTCCAGGCGCTGGTCGAGGAGATCCGCTACCACAACCGGCAGTACCACGAGCTCGACGCCCCGGTCATCCCCGACGCCGACTACGACGCGCTCATCAAGGAGCTGAAGGCGCTCGAGGCCGAGCACCCGGAGCTGGTGCTCCCGGACTCGCCCACCCAGGAGGTCGGGGGCGCGCCGTCGCTGCTGTTCGCCCCGGTCGAGCACGCCGTGCGGATGATGTCGCTCGACAACGCCTTCGCCCTCGAAGAGCTGCTGGCGTGGGGGGCCCGCCTCCAACGCCGGCTCGGGCTGTCCGCGGACGCCTCGGTCGACTACGTCTGCGAGCTGAAGATCGACGGCCTGGCCGTGTCGCATCCGCTACGAGCAGGGCCGCTACGTGCAGGCCGCCACGCGGGGCAACGGACGGGTGGGCGAGGACATCACCGCCAACGTGGCCACCCTCGCCCAGGTCCCCGACCGGCTCGACGGCGAGGTCCCCGACGTGCTCGAGGTCCGGGGCGAGATCTACATGCCGGTGACGGCGTTCGAGGCGCTCAACGACGCAGCAGGAGCGGCAGGGCCTGGCCCGCTACGTCAACCCCCGCAACACCGCCGCCGGCTCGCTGCGCCAGAAGGACGCGGCGGTCACCGCCACCCGCAACCTCGCCCTGTGGACCTACCAGCTCGGCCAGGTGCAGGGCGGTCCGGCCTTCGCCTCCCACCACGAGACGCTGGAGTACATCGGCTCCCTCGGGCTCCCGGTCAACCCGAACATCCAGGTGCTGTCCGGCCTCGAGGAGGTCCACGCCTACTGCGAGCGGCTGGCTGGAGCACCGCCACGACCTCGACTACGAGATCGACGGCGTGGTCGTGAAGGTCGACGACCTCGGCGCTGCGCGAGGAGCTGGGCGCCACGGCCAAGGCGCCCCGCTGGGCCATCGCCTACAAGTTCCCGCCCGAGGAGCGCACCACCCTGCTGAAGGACATCATGGTGTCGATCGGGCGGACCGGGAAGGCCACCCCGTTCGCCGTGCTCGAGCCGGTCTTCGTCGGCGGCTCCACCGTCGGGGTCGCCACCCTCCACAACGAGGACCAGGTCGCGGCCAAGGACGTGCGCCCCGGCGACACCGTCATCGTGCGCAAGGCCGGCGACGTGATCCCCGAGGTGGTCGGCCCGGTCGCCGCGCTGCGCAAGAAGGGCCTCCGGAAGTGGAGGTTCCCGTCGACGTGCCCGGTCTGCGGCCAGCCGCTGGTGCGGCTGGAGGGCGAGAGCGACACCTTCTGCACCAACCTCGACTGTCCGGCCCAGATCGCGGGCCGGATCGAGCACTTCGCCTCCCGGGGGGCGATGGACATCGAGGGCTTCGGTGAGCAGCGGTCGCAGCTCTTCACGCACCTCGACGAGGAGACCGGCACCCGCCTGATCACCGACATCGGCGACATCTACCGCATCGACTGGGACGTCATCCTGGGCATGGAGGGGTTCGGCGAGATCTCCGTGCGCAACCTCCAGAACGCCATCGAAGCCTCCCGCTCACGGCCGCTGGCCAACCTCCTGGTCGGCCTCAACATCCGCCACCTCGGCGGCACGATGTCGGAGATCCTGGCCGCGGGCTTCGGCAGCCTCGACGCCATCATGGAGGCGTCGGAGGAGGAGCTGGTCGCCGTCGACGGCGTCGGCCCGATCATCGCCAAGGCGGTCCACGCGTTCTTCCGGTCCGACACCAACCGGGCCGTGGTCGAGAAGCTGCGGGACGCCGGCCTCAACTTCGAGGGCCCCGAGCGTCCCGATGTCGACCAGACGCTGGCCGGCCTCTCGGTCGTGGTCACCGGCACCCTCGAGGGCTACAACCGCGAGGAGGTCGAGGAGGCCATCAAGGTGCGGGGCGGCAAGTCGCCCGGCAGCGTCTCCAAGAAGACCACCGCGGTCGTCCTCGGTCGGGAGCCGGGTCAGGCCAAGGTCACCAAGGCCGAGGAGCTGGGCGTCCCGGTCATCGACGAGGCGGCCTTCACCAAGCTGCTGGAGACCGGCGAGCTGCCCTGAGCCGGCTCAGGTCACGTTGAAGCACCACGAGACGGTGCGGGAGTCGGCCCGGGACTCCTCCACCCGCCAGATGACGGCGGTGGCGCAGTTCTGTCCGCCATCGAACTGCTCGATGACCTTGCCGTCACCCGCCGTGTAGAGGATCTGGCCCAGCGACTCGAGGTTGTCGATGTCGAGCTGGTCCTGGGGGATCTCCTGGTCGTTCACCACCAGCGTGCCGGTCCAGCCGGGGCGGAGGTCGACGCCGATCGCGTCCTGGCGCAGGATCTCGCTCCCCTCGGGCGGGATGAGGGCTTCGACCGGGCTGGACTCGCTGACCACGACCTCCTCGGACGGGTCATCGGTGTTCACCAGGCTGAGGGCGAAGCCGATCCCGGCGATGCCGATCACCACCACGACCGTGATCAGCAGGCGGCGGACCGTGGTGGACACGCTCCAGAGTGTGCCGCGAGCGGCGCGAACCCCACCGTTACCCTCGGTACGTGGCCCTGACCCGCATGAGCGACCAGATCGGTCGCGTCCTCGCCGGCCGGTACCGCCTGCTGGCGGCGATCGGCGCCGGGGCGTCAGCCCAGGTGTACCTCGCCGAGGACACGCGCCTGCGCCGCCGGGTGGCCATCAAGCTGCTCCACGAGTCCTACGCCGAGGACGATGCCTTCATCCGCCGGTTCCACTCCGAGGCGCAGGCCGCGGCCGGGCTCAACCAGCCCAACCTGCTCGCCGTCTACGACTGGGGCGACGAGGAGGTCCCCTTTCTCGTCACCGAGTACATCGGCGGCGGCTCCCTGCGGGCCCTGCTCGACCAGGGTCACCGGCTGAGCCTGTCCCAGGCCACCCTGGTCGGCCTCGAGGCGGCGCGTGGCCTCGACCACGCCCACCGCCAAGGCCTCGTGCACCGCGACCTCAAGCCCGCCAACCTGCTCTTCGGCGAGGACGAGCGGCTCCGCATCGCCGACTTCGGCCTGGCCCGGGCCCTGGCCGACGCCGCGGTCACCGAGCCCTCCGGCGCGGTGCTCGGCACCGCCCGTTACGCCTCGCCCGAGCAGGCCCAGGGGCGGCCGCTCGACGGGAGCAGCGACATCTACTCGCTGGCCCTGGTCCTGATCGAGGCCGTCACCGGCCAGGTCCCCTTCTCGGTCGACACCACCATCGGAACCCTGATGGCCCGGGTGTCCGAGCCCATCCCGGTGACCAGCCGGCTCGGCGTCCTGCAGCCGGTCCTCGAGGCCGCCGGGGCCGTGAACCCGGGTGACCGACCGGACGCGGCCCGGCTGGCCACGATGCTGGTCCGGGCCTCGGAGGAGCTGGATCCCCCCGAGCCCCTGCCCCTGGCGGGGGCCATCGTCCTGCCCGAGGCCGAGCTCGACATCGATCCGGATCCCACCCTGCTGCCGAAGCCGTTGGCGCGGCCTTTCGTGGAGGACCCCGCCGCGCCCTCCGTCTTCCCGCCCGACGCCCCCGGGTTCCTGGCGCGGCGGCGGGAACGCCGGGCGGCCCGCAAAGCGAGCCGAGAGGGAGGCAGCCGGCGCCGGATCCTGGTCCCGATCCTCGCCGTCCTCCTGCTCGTCGGTCTGGCGGCCGGCGGCTACGCCGGCTACCAGCTCCTCCGGCCCGAGCACGACGTCCCCGAGCTCACCGGCCAGACGATGGGCGAGATCGACGGCCTGGTCGGCGACCTCGGCTTCGACGTCCAGCTCGTCGGTCAGCGCGAGAACCGCACCGAGGCGGGGACGATCCTCGATCAGGAGCCCGCGGCCGGCGAACGGCTGCGCGAGGGCGAGACCCTGACGGTCTTCGTGTCCCGCGGCCCGGACTTCGAACCGCTCCCGCAGGGCTTGACCAACGTGCCCCTCGATCAGGCCCAGCAGGCGCTCCGGCGGGCCGGCTTCCGCGTCGGCTACGTGAGCGAGAAGTACAACGAGCTGGTCGTGGCCGGGACGGTGCAGAGCGTGGTCAGCGCCTTCACCGAGCTCCCGCGACAGAGCGCCGTCGACCTCGTGGTCTCGCTGGGGCCGCGGCCCCGGACCATTCCCGAGGCCGCCGGGCGCCCCTTCGACGAGGTCGCGGCCGAGCTCGAGGCGCTGTCGTTGGAGGTCCAGCGCCAGGAGGAGCCCACGACCGACGTCGAAGAGGGCCTCGTGACCCGCATCGAGCCGGGGGCCGGCACGACCGTCCCGCGCGACTCGACCGTGGTCGTCTACGTGGCCGTCGCCCTCGTCGAAGTACCCGACGTGAGCGGTCTCGACATCGCCGCCGCCAGTGCCCAGCTGGCCGCCCGCGGATTGGAGGTCGACGGCGTGGACGGGTCGCCCCTCCGGGCGGTGACGGGGACCGACCCGCCGGCCGGCACCCTGGTCCAGCCCGACTCTTCGGTGACGCTCATCACCGGAGGCCGCGGCAATGGCAACGGCAACGGCAACGGCAATGGCAACGGCAACGACGGGGACTGACCTTCCCCGCTGAGCATCCACGCTGAGTATCCACCACTGGGCCCGGGCCCTTTCGTAGCGTTCGCGCTCGAACCGGGCCCGCTGGGGTGGTGTCGGACGTGGCGATCCCCAGCCGCCGCGACGCTGCCATCCCAGCCGACCCGGTTCGCTTCCCGGTTGACTTCCCGGTCGCCGTAGCCTCCGGCCGTGCCCGCCGAACGCCCGCCCGATCTGTCGGTCGAGGCGCCGGGGCTCAGCGAGGAGAGCTCGGTCCCGTGGCCCCTCCTGCTGGGGCAGCGCTTCACTGCTCGGGCCGATGAAGGCGGCTGGTACCCGTGGGTCGTCCTGGCCACGACGCTCTTCGGGCTCCTGACCGTCACGTTCACGATCACGATCCTGGCCGTCTCGATCCCGGGCATCGCCGACGACCTCGGGACCAGCGCCTCGACGCTCACCTGGGTCATCACGGGACCGCTCTTGGCCTTCGCCGTCGTCGGACCGGCCGCCGGCAAGCTCGGCGACCGCCGGGGCCACCGGCGGATCTACCTCTGGGGCCTGGCCGGCGGCGCGCTCTTCGCGGCGCTGTCCGCCGTGGCCTGGAGCGCCCCCTCCCTGATCCTGTTCCGGGTCCTGGGCGCCACCATCGGCGCCGCGACCGGACCGGCATCGATGGCGCTCATCAACACGGCGTTTCCCCGGGAGCGGCGGGCCCAGGCGATGGGGTTCTGGACCCTGGTCATGGCCGGCGGACCGGTGCTCGGCGTCGTCATCGGCGGGCCGGTCGTCGAGCACGTGAGCTGGCGCGTGATCTTCATCGCCCAGACCCCGATCGCGCTGTTCGGCCTCCTCGTCGCCTTCGTCCTGCTGCCGGACACCGAGCGGGAGGAGCGGCCGCCGTTCGACCTGGCCGGCACGCTGCTCCTGGCCGGCGCCGTGGGTGGGGCGCTCCTCGGCCTGAACCGCGGCCCGGAGCTGGGCTGGACCAGTCCGCTCGTGCTCGGAGGGTTCGTCCTGGCCCCCGTGCTCCTGGTCGCCTTCGTGTCGGTGGAACGGCGGGCGGCGGACCCGCTCCTGCCCCTCCGCTACCTCCGGCGGCGAAACGTCCGCTTGCCCCTGGCCGTCGAGTTCACCAACAACTTCGCCTACATGGGCGGGTTCATCCTCACCCCGCTCCTGCTCGAGCAGGTGCTGGGCTACGGCGAGACCCGAGCCGGCCTGCTCTCGATCGCCCGACCGCTCAGCTTCTCGATCGCGGGACCACTGGCCGGCTTCATGGCCGTGCGGGTGGGGGAGCGCAAGGCGGCGACCTTCGGCACGCTGGCCATCGTCACCTCGATGATCGGGATGTCGGCGGTCTCACCGACGAGCCCCGACATCCTCATCGTGGTCGCGCTGGCTTTCTCCGGCATCGGCGCCGGCGCGACCCTGCCGGCGATGGCCTCGTCGATCGCCAACGCGGTGGACGACCGCGACCTCGGCGTGATCGGCGCGGCCCAGCAGATGGTCAGCCAGCTCGGCGCGGTGACCGGGATCCAGATCCTGCAGACCGTGCAGACCAGCCGAGAGGCCGTCGTCGGCGAGGTCGACGCGTTCGGTCAGGCCTTCCTCACCGGAGCCGCCGTCGCCGCGGTCGGGACGCTGTGCGCGCTCGCGGTGCGCTCCACGCCGCCGCGACGACCCCGTCCTGGTCAGTCCTCGGTGATCTCCTTGACCTTGGCCTGGATCTCGTCCTGGACGGGATCGGCCGGGGCCTGCTGGAGGAGCATCAGCTTGCTCATGTCGCCCTGGACCTTGACCTTGCCGGCCATGAAGGACTGCATGGCCGACCTGGGCGTCGCCGTCGACGGTGATGGCCTTGGCCGTGGCGTAGTCGGTGGTCACGGTGAGGTCGGGGTTCTCGAGCTCGCCCAGGTCCATCTCGGTCTTGCCCCCGGAGGTGTCCAGGTACGTGTTGATCGTGCCTTCGCCGAAGGGCACCTCGGTGACCACCTGGTTCATGCGCACGGCGTGGGCCGGGGGCTTGACCTGGTCGGCGTACTCGTCGCGGATCGCCTTGGCGGCGTCCATCCACTCGTCGGACAGGAACGCGTACTTGGCCACCGGGATCTCCTCGGTTCGGACGGCTGGACCGGGGCCTGACCGTAGTCCACTTGACCGACCGGTCAAGCGGGGCACCACTACCCTGCGTCCGTGGCTGCCGGGTCCCGCGAGGAACGCCTCGCCTCGAGGGAGCGCAACCCCAAGTGGAAGAACCTTCCGCTGTGGATCGACATGTCGATCTGCATCAACTGCGACACCTGCATCCGCCGGTGCCCGCCCCAGTTCGGCGCCATCTTCAACCACGGCATCGACGTCGATGATCATCCCCGAGCTCTGCTCGGGCTGTGGCAAGTGCGTCGAGCCCTGCCCCGTGGACTGCATCTTCGAGGCCCCGGAGTGGGACCCCGCGCCCGAGGACTGGTGGGAGGAGCCGAAGACCGATGACCCCTACACCTGAGCCCAGCTGGCCGCCCGAGGGCGCGGCGGTGGTCCCCGGCGCCGAGCCGTGGTCCGCCGACGGTGGCCCGCACGGCGCGCTCGTGCTCCACGGCTTCACGGGCAACTGCAGCGGCATGCGACCGGTGGCCGAGGCCCTCCACGCCGCCGGCTTCGCCGTCGAGATGCCGCTCCTCCCCGGGCACGGGACCACCGTCGAGGACCTGCTCCCCACCGGCTTCGACGACTGGTACGCCGCGGCCGACGCCGCCCTCGAGCGCCTGGCCGACCGGGTCGACCGGGTGGTCGTCGCCGGGCTGTCCATGGGTGGAGCGCTCACCTGTGTGCTCGCGGTCGAGCACCCCGAACTGGCGGGCATCGCCTGCATCAACCCGGCCACCCAGGTCAACGACGAGATCCGGACGACCGTCGAGACGATGTTGGCCTCGGGCTCCGACTACATCCCGCCGGTCGGCTCCGACATCGCCCTCGAGGGGGTGACCGAGAGCGCCTACGAGGCCACCCCCGTCCCCCCGCTGCTGACCATGTTCGACGCCGCCGACGAGTTCGCCGCCCGGCTCGACAAGATCACCTGCCCGACGCTCGTGCTGACGAGCCGCCAGGACCACGTCGTGCCCCCCTCGGACAGCGAGTTCCTGGTGTCCCAGGTCGCGGGGCCGGTCGAGCACGTGTGGCTCGAACGCAGCTACCACGTCGCCACCATCGACCTCGACGGGCCCGAGGTCGCCCGCCGCATCGTCGAGTTCGCGCAGCGGGTCACGGCCTGAATGGGTTGGCGGTCCCGACCGGCTCGGCTCCTACGATGCGACGGTGCCGAAGATCTCCCGTGAGGACGTCGCGCACGTCGCCGACCTCGCTCGGCTGCGGCTGACCGACGAGGAGCTGACGACCTTCACCGACCAGCTCGGTGCGGTCCTCGACCACGCGGCCGACGTCGAGGCGCTCGACCTCGAGGGCGTGGCGCCCACGGCCCATCCCTACCCCCTGAGCAACGTGCTGCGCGACGACGTGGTGGTGCCGTCGATCGACCGTGACGAGGTGCTGGCCCAGGCCCCCGACGTGGAGGACCACCAGTTCAAGGTCCCACCGGTCCTCGGCGAGGCCCCCTGATGGCGGGCGCCCTCGACATCGCCGCGGCCGTACGCGCCGGTGAGCGGTCGGCCCGGGAGGTCCTCGACGAGCACCTGGCCGTGATCGAAGACCGTGATGGTGAGCTCCACGCCTTCAACCTCGTGCTGGCCGACGAGGCCCGGGCGGCCGCCGACGCCATCGACGCCCGGGTGGCCGCCGGCGAGGATCCGGGCCCACTCGCCGGGGTCCCCGTCGCGCTGAAGGACAACCTCTGCACCCGCGGGGTGGCCACGACCTGTTCGTCGAGGATCCTCGAGGGCTGGCAGCCGCCCTACGACGCCACGGTCGTCCGGAAGCTGGCCGACGCCGGGTCGGTCCTGGTCGGCAAGACCAACCTCGACGAGTTCGCCATGGGCTCGTCCACGGAGAACTCCGCCTTCGGCCCCAGCAAGAACCCACACGACCCGACCAAGGTGCCCGGCGGGTCGTCAGGCGGGAGCACGGTGGCCGTCGCCGCGGGCATGGCGGCCATCGGCCTCGGCTCCGACACCGGAGGGTCCATCCGCCAGCCGGCAGCCCTGTGCGGTGTCGTCGGGATGAAGCCCACCTACGGGCGGGTGTCTCGGTACGGGTTGGTGGCCTTCGCCTCCTCGCTCGACCAGATCGGCCCCATCACGACGACCGTGGCCGACGCCGCCGCGGTCTACGAGGTCATCGCCGGCCACGACGCCTGCGACTCGACGGCCATCCCCGAGGCCGTGGCCCCGGTGTCCTCCGTGCTGGGGGACGGGGTCTCCGGCTTGCGGGTCGGCGTGATCCAGGAGCTGATGGAGGCCGAGGGCATGGCCCCCGATGTCGTCGCCCGCACCCGGGCTGCGGCTGAGGCCCTGGCCGCGGCGGGGGCGACGGTCGTCGAGGCCTCGGTGCCCGCCGTCGTCTACGGGATCACCGCCTACTACCTCGTGGCCCCGGCCGAAGCGTCGAGCAACCTGGCCCGCTACGACGGCGTGCGCTACGGGCTGCGGGTCGACGCCACCAACACGGCGGACATGAACGAGGCGAGCCGCACCGCCGGGTTCGGCGCCGAGGTGAAGCGCCGGATCATGCTCGGCACCTACGCCCTGTCCGCCGGGTACTACGACGCCTACTACGGCAAGGCCCAGAAGGTCCGCACGGTCCTGCTGGCCGAGTTCGCCAAGGCCTACGAGGACGTCGACCTGCTCCTCTCGCCGACGACGCCGACCACGGCCTTCCCCCTCGGGGCGAAGACGGCGGACCCGCTGGCCATGTACCTGAACGACCTCTGCACGATCCCGTCGAACCTGGCCGGGCACCCGGCCATCTCCGTCCCGTTCGGCACCGGCGACGACGGCCTGCCCGTGGGCGTGCAGGTCCTGGCGCCCGCGCTCGAGGAGGCCACCATGTTCCGGGCCGCGGCCGTGCTGGAGGCAGCGGCATGAGCGACGCTCGCCTGCAGGGCTGGGAGACGGTCGTCGGGCTGGAGGTCCACGTCGAGCTGGCGACGGCGACCAAGCTCTTCTGTGGTTGCCGCAACGCCTTCGGCTCCGAGCCCAACACCAACGTCTGCCCGGTCTGCCTCGGCCTGCCCGGCTCGCTCCCGGTGCTCAACCGCACGGCGGTGGAGTACGCCATGCGCCTCGGCCGGGCGCTGGAGTGCCGGGTCGAGGCGTCGATCTTCGCCCGGAAGAACTACTTCTACCCGGACATGCCGAAGGACTACCAGGTCAGCCAGTACGAGCTGCCCATCAACGTCGACGGCGTGCTGGAGCTGCCCGACGGCTTCCGGGTGGGCATCGAGCGGGCCCACATGGAGGAGGACACGGGCAAGTCGACCCACGTCGGCGGCGGCGGTCGGATCCACGACGCCGCCCACTCCCTCGTCGACTACAACCGGGCCGGGGTCCCGCTGGTCGAGATCGTCAGCCGCCCCGACCTCCGCAGCGCCGAGCAGGCCCGGGCCTACGCCAACGAGCTGCGGGGGATCCTGCTGGCCACTGGCGTGTCCGACGCCCGCATGGAGGAGGGCTCGATGCGGGTGGACGCCAACGTCTCGGTCCGTCGGGAGGGCGACGAGGCCCTCGGCACCCGCGCCGAGGTCAAGAACCTGAACTCCATCCGTTCGCTCGGTCGGGCCATCGACCACGAGGCCCGCCGCCAGGTCGATCTGCTGGAGGCGGGGGACCGGGTCGTGCAGGAGACCCGGCACTGGAACGAGGACGAGGGCCGGACCCACAGCCTCCGCTCCAAGGAGGAGGCCTTCGACTACCGCTACTTCCCCGAGCCCGACCTCGTCCCGCTGGCGCCCGACCCCGACTGGGTCGCCCGCATCGACGGCGACCTGCCGGTGCTCCCCGCCGCCCGGCGGGTTGCGCTGGCCGAGGCGGCCGGGGTGGCGACCGCCGACGTGGCCACCATCGTCGACCGGGACCACGACGGGTTGGTCCGGGATGCGATCGCGCTGGGGGCCGACCCCCGCACCGTGCTCAACCGCGTCGGCAACGACCTCGCCGACGGCCTCGGTTCGCTCACGCCCGCGCTGCTGGCCGACCTCGTCGGGCTGGAGACCGCGGGGGAGCTGACGGCCACGCAGGCCAAGCAGGTCCTGGCCGAGGTCGTCACCAGCGGACGGCCGCCGGCCGAGGTCGCGGCCGAGTTGGGCTTCGAGGCGATGGACACGGGCGCGCTGGAGGCCGTCGTCGACCAGGTCATCGCCGAGCACCCCGAGGACTGGGCCCAGTTCGTCGGCGGCGACGACAAGGCTCGGGGCAAGCTGACCGGCTTCTTCGTCGGGCTGGTGATGAAGGCGACCAGGGGTCAGGCCGACGGCAAGGCCGTCACGGCGCTCCTGCGGCAGAAGGCGGGCTGAGCGTGCGACGCGAGTGGAGGCCGGAGGCCGTGGCGGCGCAGCCGCCCCGCGCAAGAGCGCGGGCGAGCTTCGCAGAGCGGGGCCCAGCGGCCCGGCGGCGAAGCCGCCAAGAGCGGAGGTGCTGATGCCGGCGGTCCAGCCGCCGGCGGAGCGGGTCGACGACGTCTTCGCCGCCTGCGTCCAGGGGTTCGGGGCGACCCGCTTCAGCGAGGACTCCGCCGAGCGGGAGAAGACGGTCTGGGAGCTCGACCGCACGTGGGTCGCCGAGGACGGTGACCGCTATGTCGCCACGGCCACGTCCTACTCGTTCGAGATGACCGTGCCGGGCGGGGCCCGCGTCCCCGTGGCGGGCGTGGCCCAGGTCGCCGTGCTCCCCACCCACCGGCGTCGGGGGTTGCTGCGAGAGGTGCTCGGGGCCGTCCTCGCCCAGGCCGCCGACAAGGGGGAGCACTACGCCATCCTCAACGCCTCCGACTCGGGGATCTACGGACGGTTCGGCTTCGGCCAGGGCGACCGGGCGCTGCGGGTCGAGCTGGACACCGACCACGCCGAGTTCGTCGTGCCACCGGGGCCGGGCCAGGTCCGCCTGGTCGACGCCCACGAGGCCCACGACGTCTTGGCGGAGCTCTACGAGCGCGTCGGGCGAGCCCGGCCGGGCGCCGTCGGCCGGACCGATGCGTGGTGGCGCCTGGTCCTGCACGACGAGGCCTCCTGGCGGGGGATCGGCAACCCGTTCGTGGCCGTGCACGAGGACGAGGCGGGCGAGCCGGACGGCTACGCCATCTACCGCAGCATCGAGACCTGGGATCGGGGCCACGCCAACGGCACCGTCGAGGTCCGTGAGCTCGAGGCGGTGTCCTCGGCGGTCGAGAACGACCTGTGGCAGTACCTCTGCGGGATCGACCTGCGCACCCGGGTCGTCGCCTACCCCCGACCGGTCGACGAGCCCTTGCCGTGGCGCCTCCGTCAGTCTCGGCGGGCGTGGGTGACCGCGGCCAGTGACCTGCTGTGGGTCCGGCCCCTCGACGTCGCCGCCTGTCTGGCCGGGCGCCGGTACGCCGTCGAGGACGGGTTCGTCCTCGAGGTCGGCGACGCCTCGCGCCCCGACCAGGCGGGCTGCTACCGGGTCGACGGCGGCCCGGAGGCGGCCCGGGCCGGGCGGGTCGAGACCGCGCCGGACCTGTCCCTCGACGTCGCCGTCCTCGGCTCGCTGATCCTCGGCGGCATCGACGCCGGCGAGCTCGCTGCCGCTGGCCGCATCACCGAGCACACCCCCGGCGCCGCCGCCCGGGCTGAGCGCTTCTTCCGCTGGCGCCCCGCCGCCATGTGCTCCACGACCTTCTAGGGGAACGGTTCAGTCGGCGCCGAGCCTCAGCCAGGCGTCGGTGCGGAAGCGGGTGCCGAGGACGACGGCGCGGGCGAGGAAGAGGAGGGCGATGGCGGCCCAGAGCCAGCCGATGCCGAGGTCGAGCACCAGCACGGCGATGGCGGCCGGGGCGAACAGCCCGAACGCCACCAGCATGGCCCGCGCCAGGAAGGCGCAGGTCGCCGGCGCCGATGAGGATGCCGTCCAGCGCGAACACGTAGCCGTTGAGGGGTTGGAGCCCGGCCACCCACCAGATCATGAAGCCGGCGAGGGCGATCACCGCCGGGTCGTCGGTGAACAGCTCGGGCAGGACCGGCTGCAGGAGGGCCAGCCCGAGGCCGGCCAGCACCCCGGCGACGACGGAGAGCTCGATCATCCGCTGTCCCGCGGACCTCGCCTGCGGAGCGTCGCCCGCCCCGAGGTAGCGGCCGGTGAGGGCCTGACCGGCGATGGCGATGGCGTCGAGGGCCAGCGCGAGCAGGAACATCAGCTCGAAGGCGATCTGGTAGGCGGCCAGGTCGTCCGTGCCGATGCGGGCGGCCACCGCGACGGAGAGGGTGAACGAGCCCCGCAGCGCGGCGGTGCGGATGAACAGGCTGACGCCGGCTCGCCCGAGGGTGCCGATCACGCGCCGGTCGGGTCGCCACGTGGTCCCGTGGGCCCGCGTGGCCCGCCGGATCATGGTCACGTAGACGGTGGCGGCGATGGCTTCGGCCACGACCGTCGACACGGCGGAGGCGCCGATGCCGTAGTCGAGCCCGAAGATCCACCAGATCTCGAGCACGAGGTTCACGAGCGCGGTGCCGATGGCGACCACGAGCGGGGTGCGGGTGTCCTGCAGGCCCCGCAGGTAGCCCGTGCCGGCCAGGATCACGAAGGTGATGGGCAGCCCGGGGAGGCTGAAGCGCAGGTAGGTGATGGCGGCGTCGGCCACCTCGCCCTCGCCGCCGAGGAGCGTGATCAGGGGCCGGGCGACCAGCCAGAGCACACCGGCCAGCAGGGTGCCGAGAACCGCGGCCAGCCACAGGCTCTGCACCGCCTGGTGCGCCGCCCGCTCGTGCTGACCCGCTCCGATCTGTCGGGCCACCGCCGAGGTGGTGCCGTACGCCAGGAAGATGAACACGGCGTACCCGGTCGCCAGGACGGCCACGGCCAGGGTCATGCCGGCGAGCTGGTCGGTGCCGAGGTGGCCGACCACCGCGGTGTCGGTCAGGCGGTAGAGGGGCTCGGCGATCAGCGCCCCGAACGCCGGCAGCGCCAGCCGCAGGATCTCGCGATCGTGGGGCGACCGCAGCCTCACAACGGCGCCAGCCGGACATCGGCGCCGTCGCCCTCGATGACGTAGACGGTGATCTCGTCCTCACCGTCCTCGAGGAGCAGCTCGGGTGGCACCACGCCCCAGAAGCGGCCTTGGCCGTCCTGGCCCGGCTGCAGCTCCGCCCACGCACCGATCACGCCGTTCACCGCGATGGCGAGGTCGAGCCGCTCGTAGGGGTCGACGTCACCGGCGACGTAGACGTCCTGCTGCGCCTCGGCCGAGCTGCGGTAGCCCCCGTCGGGGTCGAGCTCGACCTCGATGCCCCGAGCCGGGGCCGACGGCAGGTCGGCGACCCGCTGCCCGACCAGGTCGCCGTGCTCGCCGAAGCGGTAGAAGGCCAGGTCCGGGTCACCGCCCTGTCCCGGCGGGGGCTGGGCCAGAACGTCCCGGAATCCCGCCTCGCCGTCGATGACCGCGAAGCCTTCGGCGTTGGGGACGAGGCGGTTGAAGCCCCAGTCGTAGACCCGACGCTCGTCCTCGACGAGGACCGGCCCGGCACCGAGGAGCGACGAGCCGTCGATGTCCGCGGGGAGCTCCAGGTCGAGGACCTCGGCGATCGTCGGCAGCACGTCGATGGCCCGGGCGGGACGGTCGTCGATCCGGCCCGCCGTCTGCCCGGGCGGCTTCACGAGCAGCGGCACCCACAGGACGCTGTCGGCGTTCGCCTCCGAGACACCCCGGACGGGCTGGCCAGTCTCGAACCCCGCCCCGTGGTCGGCCGTCAGCACGATGAGCGTGTCGTCGTAGGTGCCGAGCTCCCGCAGGCGGGCGAGCAGGACGCCGACCATCACGTCGGCGTGGCGGGCCTGGAGGAGGTGGCGCTGGCGCCCCGACGCGGCGGCGAAGTCGGTCTTCCACGCGTACTGCGCGTACTGGTCGAGCCCCTCGGCGATGAACGGGGCCTCGTAGGTCAGTCCGGACGGCAGGTGGTACCAGGGTTGGTGCGGGTAGACGGTGTGGATCACGTCCAGGGCGGGCCGATCACCACGCTCGATGCCCTCGGCGAACTCGGCGATGGTCGCCGGGGCGTTCGGATCGGACTGGCGGATGGCGAAGTCCACCTGGCGGTCGTCCCCACCGCCGAAGAGCTGGCGCTGCCAGAGGTCGAGGGCGTCGAGGCTCAGCTCCCGCAGCGGGTTGCCGGAGGCGAGGGAGCCGTCAGGGCAGAGGTCTGATGGGCAGAGCCGGGTCACCGACTCCTGCACGTGCAGGGCGTAGGTCCCGCGCAGCAGCGTGAACAGGTTGTCGGGGTGCTCCTCGACCGTGGGCAGGAGCCCGACCGCGTCCGGATAGCGCCCGGTGAGGATCGGTGGAACGGCCTCGGGCGTGGTCGGGGACACGCCTGACGTGTTGCGGAACCAGGTGGCGTCGTCCGCCAGCTCGGCCAGGTTCGGGAACTGCTCGGCGTCGATGCGGTCGTCGCCGTCGAGCAGCGACGCCAGCGGGAGCTCGTCGAGCACGACGACGAGGGCATCGGCCGGGTTGCCCACATCTGCGGCACCGCCCGGCGCCGACCCAGGGTCGAACACGAGGCCCTGGACCGGGTCGGTGGCCAGGAACCAGGTCCCGAGCAGCAGCGGGAAGAGGCCGAGGAGCTGCAGCCAGAGGCGGACGCCGGCCCCACGGGTCACGCCGACGAACAGGACGATGCCCGCGACGACGGCCAGGGCCACGGTGACGAACCCGGGGAGGCCGACCTCACCGAGCAGGCGGATGACGACCAGGGCGGCCAGCCCGCCGAGCACGACCCGGTGGGTCCTGTCCCGGACTTCGGCTCCGAACAGCCCGGTGAGCTCCTCGAGGAGGAAGAGCACCATCGGCAGCCCGAAGATCACGAGCAGGGTCAGGGCGACGACGTGGAACGGGTCGGCCCGCCGGGTCACGAAGACGTCCGCTCCGTCGCGCAGCGCCGTCAGCAGCGGCTCGGCGATGATGATCCCGCACAGCCCGAGGGTCTCGGCGAAGCGCCGGACGCGACGGGGTGGCGCGGGTGGGGCGGGCACGGCGGGAAGTTACCGGCGGCAGCCGCCGTGGTGGCGGTCGGTAGCCTCGGCCCGATGAGCGACGACTCGGTGGTTGGGGGCCTGAAGCCACGGTCCCGAGAGGTGACCGACGGGTTCGAGCGGTCCGGGGCCCGGGCGATGTTGCGGGCCGTCGGGATGACCGACGACGACTGGTCCAAGCCCCAGGTCGGTGTCGCTTCGTCCTGGAACGAGGTCACACCCTGCAACCTGCCCCTCGACCGGCTGGCGAAGCGGTCCAAGGACGGGGTCCGGGAGGCCGGCGGCTTCCCGCTCGAGTTCACGACCATCGCGGTGAGCGACGGGATCTCGATGGGTCACGAGGGCATGCGGGCCTCGCTGGTGAGCCGGGAGATCATCGCCGACTCGGTCGAGTGCGTCATGCACGCCGAGCGCTTCGATGCCCTCCTCACCTTCGCCGGCTGCGACAAGTCGCTGCCCGGCATGCTCATGGCCGCCGCCCGCCTCAACGTGCCCTCGGTGTTCCTCTACGGCGGGTCGATCCTGCCGGGCGAGCACAAGGGCCGGGCGATCGACATCGTCGACGTCTTCGAGGCCGTCGGGGCCCACGCCGCGGGGACCATGGACGCCGAGGAGCTCGATCAGCTCGAGCGCAACGCCTGCCCCACCGAGGGCTCGTGTGCCGGCATGTTCACGGCCAACACGATGGCGTCGGTGGCCGAGGCCATGGGGATGTCGCTGCCGGGCTCGTCCTCGCCTCCTGCCGTGGATTCGCGTCGGGACGACTTCGCCTTCGAGTCCGGCCGGGCGGTCATCGAGCTGCTCCGCCTGAACCTCCGGCCCCGCCAGATCATGACCAAGGAGGCGTTCGAGAACGCCATCGCCGTGGTCATGGCCCTCGGCGGTTCGACCAACGCCGTCCTGCACCTCCTGGCCATCGCCCACGAGGCCGAGGTGGAGCTGGAGCTGGAGGACTTCAACCGGGTGGCGGCCCGCGTGCCCCACATCGCCGACACCAAGCCCCACGGGAAGTACCACATGGTCCACGTCGACGAGATCGGCGGGGTGCCGGTCGTGATGGCCCACCTGCTCGAGGCCGGGCTGCTCCACGGCGACTGCCTCACGGTCACGGGCAAGACCGTGGCCGAGAACCTGTCGGACCTGGCGCCACCCGCGCCGGACGGCGAGGTGATCCACCCGTTGAGCGATCCCATCCACGACCGGGGCGGGATCGCGGTCCTGCGGGGCTCGCTGGCCCCTCAGGGCGGTGTGGTCAAGGTGGCCGGCATCGACGTCGACCGCTTCGAGGGGACGGCCCGGGCCTTCGACGGTGAGGACGCGGCCATGGAGGAGATCCTGCGGGGCGGCATCAACCCCGGCGACGTCGTCGTGATCCGCTACGAGGGGCCCAAGGGTGGCCCGGGCATGCGGGAGATGCTGGCCGTCACCGGCGCGATGAAGGGCGTGGGGCGGGGTGCGGACGCCGCGCTGGTGACCGACGGGCGCTTCTCGGGCGGCACCCACGGGTTCTGCGTGGGCCACGTCGCCCCCGAGGCGGTCGACGGCGGCCCCATCGCCTTCGTGGCCGATGGCGACCGCATCGTGATCGACACCGTGGCCCACACCATCGACGTCGAGATCGACCCGGTCGAGCTCGAGCGCCGCAAGGCCGACTGGAAGCTCCCCGACCCCCGCTACACGACCGGGGTCCTGGCCAAGTACGCCCGCCTGGCCCAAGGCGCCGAGAAGGGCGCCATCACCCAGCCGTAGCTCAACCCCAGGCGCCGATCTCGCGGGCTTCGGGGGCCATCCAGTCGGGGCGGCGGCCTTCGCGGACGGCGGTGGCCGAGATCTCGTGCAGGTGCTCGCCCACGTCGAGGCGGTGCTCGTCGGGGACCGGCCATGGTGGCCGAGGGACGATCAGCGGCCGGGGCAGCTTGGCCAGGGCGGCCTCGTGGGCCTCGGGCGTCTCGTGGAACCTCGGGTCGTGGAGCTGCATCCACTTGTCGGCGCCCACGATGACCACGTCGTAGGGCTCGGCGATGTCGGACACGTACTGCAGGTCGGTCACGACGACGCCCAGCCACGGCCGGGTCCGCATGGCCAGCCGGATGGCGGCCACCCGTTCGTCGAGCCGGACGTCGGCCAGCTCCTCCTTGGCCAGGGCGACCCTCGAGATGACGAGGTCGATGCGCTCCAGGTCATGGCGGTCGCGGGCGACCTCGGCGATCGCCAGGTGGGCGATGGTCAGCGGGTCGAAGGAACCGGGATACGCCGCGCGCACGGTTCCACTGTCTAACGCCTTGCCTGCACGCGGCCGACAGGGTCTACGATGCCCCCGATGACCCGGCCCTCGTCCCTCGTCGTACTCATTCTGTAGCGCACGCCTTCCCACCTCGCGTGCGCTCACGACCTCCCCAGCGGGAGGTCGTTGCAGTTTTCGGCCCCACTACCCTGCGAAGGCTCCCATGACGACCAACGGCAACAAGGAACAACTGAACGGCGGGCAGGCGCTGATCCGCAGCCTCGAGCTCGAGGGCGTCGAAGTGATGTTCGGCCTGCCCGGCGGGGCGATCCTGCCGGTCTACGACCCCATCATCGACTCGCCGATCCGTCACATCCTCGTGCGCCACGAGCAAGGGGCCGGCCACATGGCCGAGGGCTACGCCCACGTGACCGGCCGTCCCGGCGTCGCCATGGTCACGAGCGGTCCCGGGGCCACCAACATCGTCACCCCGCTCTGCGACGCCTACATGGACTCCATTCCAATGGTGTGCATCGCCGGGCAGGTCCCGACCGCCGCCATCGGCTCGGACGCCTTCCAGGAGTGCGACACCACGGGCATCACCCAGTCGGTGACCAAGCACAACTTCCTCGTGACCGAGGCCGCCGACATCCCCCGCACGATCCGTGAGGCGTTCCACATCGCCACCACGGGCCGGCCCGGCCCGGTGCTGGTCGACATCCCCAAGGACATCGTCGACCCCATGAACCCCCGCTCGGCGCTCGAGTGGTACTGGCCCGACGAGCTCGACCTGCCCGGCTACAAGCCGGTGACCCGCGGCCACCCGAAGATGGTCCGGGAGGCGGCGAAGCTCATCACCGAGGCCCGCCGGCCGGTCATCTACGCCGGGGGCGGGATCCTCAAGGCCCGGGCGGCTGAAGCCCTGAGGGAGCTGGCCGAGCTGTGCGAGCTGCCCGTGGTCACGACGCTGATGGCCCGGGGCGCGTTCCCCGACAGCCACCCGCTGTGCCTGGGCATGCCCGGCATGCACGGCAACTACACGGCGGTCACGGCCATGCAGCGCTCCGACCTGCTCATCGCCCTCGGCAGCCGCTTCGACGACCGTGTCACGGGCAAGCTCGACGGCTTCGCCCCGGACGCCAAGATCATCCACGTCGACATCGACCCGGCCGAGCTGGGCAAGGTGCGCCGCCCTGACGTGCCCATCGTGGGTGACTGCCGGCTGGTCATCGAGGACCTGGTCGAGGTCCTGCGCAAGCAGGGCGGCGCCGAGGCCCAGCCCGATCGCACCGAGTGGCGCTCCACCCTCAGCGGCTGGCAGGAGAAGTACCCGTTGACCTACCAGCAGGCCGAGCCGGGCGAGGGCCTGAAGCCCCAGTTCGTGCTGGAGCAGCTCCGTGACCAGACCCCGGACGACACCATCGTCGTGTCCGGCGTCGGCCAGCACCAGATGTGGGCCAGCCAGTACTGGCGCTTCGAGCACCCCTACACCTGGGTCAACTCGGGCGGGCTGGGGACCATGGGCTTCTCGGTCCCGGCCGCCATCGGGGCCAAGGTCGGTCGGCCCGACAAGATGGTCTGGGCCGTCGACGGCGACGGCTGCTTCCAGATGACCGCCCAGGAGCTGGTCACCGCCGCGGCCGAGCGCATCCCGGTCAAGGTGGCCATCCTCAACAACGCCTACCTGGGCATGGTGCGCCAGTGGCAGGAGATGTTCTACGACGAGCGCTACAGCGAGGTGTACCTGTCGCCGGACCTCCCCGACTACGTGAAGTGGGCCGAGGCCATGGGGTGCGTCGGCCTGCGGGCCGAGTCGCCCGAGGAGGTCGAGCCGATCATCGACAAGGCCAACCAGATCGACGACCGGCCAGTGGTCATCGACTTCCGCACCGACGCCCGCGAGAAGGTGTACCCGATGATCGCCCCCGGCACCGCCAACGACGCGATCATCGTCGACCCCTCCCAGGGCGAGGGCGGCCACTGATGCCGGCCCTCACCCACACCGCCGACGTCCGGACCCACACGCTGTCGGTTCTGGTGGAGAACCGGTCCGGTGTGCTGACCCGCATCGCCGGGATGTTCGCCCGGCGGGGGTTCAACATCTACTCGTTGGCCGTCGCCCCGACCGACGACGAGCGCTTCAGCCGGATCACCATCGTGGTCGACGTCGAGTCGGCGCCGCTGGAGCAGATCACCAAGCAGCTGCACAAGCTGATCAACGTGATCAAGATCAGCGAGCTGGGACCGGGCGACGCCGTGGAGCGCGAGCTCATGCTGGTGACGCTCAAGGCGCCGCCGGAGAGCCGGGGCCAGATCATCGAGTTGGCCCAGCTCTACGACGCCGAGGTGCTCGACGTCGGCGTCGACTCGATGACGCTGAGCATCGACGACGAGCCCGGCCGCATCGACGACTTCGAGGACCTGTGCCGGCCCTACGGCATCGTCACCGTCCAGCGCACGGGCCGCGTCGCCCTCCCCATCCTCACCAAAGCCGCCCGATAACCCCCCAAGGAGCAAGCCAGTGGCAACCGTCTACTACGAGAAGGACGCCGACCGGTCGGTCATCGCCGACCGCAAGGTGGCCGTGCTCGGCTACGGATCGCAGGGCCACGCCCACGCCCTGAACCTCCGGGACTCGGGCATCGACGTGCGGGTGGGCCTGCGCGAGGGCTCGGGGTCCAAGGCCAAGGCCGAGGAGGCCGGCCTCAAGGTGCTCTCGATGGCCGACGCCGCCGCCGAGGCCGACCTGATCATGTTCCTGCTGCCCGACACCGAGCAGCGGGCGGCGTACGAGGAGCACGTGGCGCCGACGCTGAAGGACGGCGACGCCGTCTTCTTCGCCCACGGCTTCAACATCCGCTTCGGCGAGATCACGCCGCCGGACAACGTCGACGTGGCCATGGTCGCCCCCAAGGGTCCCGGCCACCTCGTGCGTCGCACCTACGTCGAGGGCGGCGGTGTGCCGTGCCTCATCGCGGTCGAGCAGGACGCCACCGGCACGGCCCGCGAGCTGGCCCTCGCCTACGCCGACGCCATCGGCGGCACCCGGGCCGGGGTGCTCGAGACCACCTTCACCGAGGAGACGGAGACCGATCTGTTCGGCGAGCAGGTGGTCCTCTGCGGCGGGCTGACCTCCCTGGTGCAGGCCGGGTTCGAGACGCTGGTCGAAGCGGGCTACCAGCCCGAGTCGGCGTACTTCGAGTGCCTCCACGAGGTGAAGCTGATCGTCGACCTCATGTACGAGCAGGGCATCGCGGGCATGCGGTACTCGATCTCCGACACGGCCAAGTACGGCGACCTGACCCGGGGCGACCGGATCGTCACCGACGCCACCAAGGCCGAGATGAGGAAGATCCTCGACGAGATCCAGTCCGGCGAGTTCGCCAAGGAGTGGATCGCCGAGACCCGCAGCGGTCGGGAGAACTACACCCGGCTGCTCGAGGAGGGCAAGCAGCACCAGATCGAGCAGGTCGGGGCCGAGCTCCGCGGGATGATGCCCTGGATCTCGGCCGGCAAGCAGACGGTCGAGGAGGCCAGCGGGGGGTGACCCCGCTCCGGCTCGGTCAGCCGGCGGAGGACTCGGGGGGCGGGAGCTCGTAGACGAACATGGCCATGGCGCCGGTGCCGCCGCGGGTGGTGGCGCCGGCGTAGGTGAACGGCTCGGCGTAGAGGAGCTCCATCTCGGCGCCCGTGCCGGCGCCGAAGATTTCGTCGACGAGCTGGCGGGCGACGGGGTCGTCACCGTCGACCGGACTGCCGTGGTTGGCCACGTGGGTCACGCCCTCGGCCCGCAGGAAGGCTCCGCCCCGGCCCGCTTCCATGGCGTCGGCGAACTCGCCGCTGTTGACGACGCCGTCGAGGTTCACCACTGGCTGGTCGGTGAAGGCGCCGAGCACGCCGGCGTCCCAGGACGCGACGACGGCGTCGGCGGGAAGCTCGGTGCTGATCCAGTGGCCGGCGTCCCGGTTGGCCTCCTGGATGGAGCGCAGGTCGGGGTCGACGAACTGCCCGCCAAGGAGGAAGAACCCGCCGACGAGGGGCACGAGGATGATCGCCTGGACCGATCGCCGCGAACGGGGGCCTTCGGCGGCCGCCCCGTCGAGCAGGTCGGCGCTGCCGTGCAGCAGGAGGGCGAAGCCGTAGAGCACCAACGGGGCGAAGTACCAGAGCCACTGCTGGGACGAGAGCACGGTGTAGTAGCCGACCAGTCCGATGCAGAACGGCACGTACCAGCCCGTCGCGGCGAGGAAGGTGGTCGTCCGGGCGAATCGCTCGCTCGGCTGGAGGCGCCGGAGCCGCACGCCCACCCCGACGGCGAGCAGGGCCAGCGCGGCCGCGGCAATGACGACGCCGGGCGTGAGGTCGACCCGCTTGATGTCCCCGCTGATCTGCATGGGGCGACCGAAGGCCCACAGGTTCGCCGCGACGTAGACGGCGCTGGTGATCGCCGGGGCGGCCACCAGTTGGACCATGCGCCGCACCCCGATGGCGCCGAGGCGGCGGGCGTCGGGCAGCACCCAGGCCGCGGCCACGAGGGTCAGCAGGGCGGCGTCGGTCCGCGCCAGGAAGGCCAGCGCGAGCAGGACGCCGAAGCGCCGGCGACCGCCGGCATCGGCCTCGGTCACGTCGAGATCGCGGGCGCAGGTCAGGAGCAGGGCACCGACCAGCACGACCAGACCGGACTCGAGCCCGCTGGCGACGCAGCGCAGGACGAACGGGTTCCCCGCCACGAGCACGACCACCGCGGCGAGCGTGACAGGGGGCCGCTTGACCTGCCGGACGATCAGCACGACGGCGCCGATCCAGCAGGCCAGCTGGATCGCCAGCTGCGCCCGCATCGCCGCCGACTCGTCGAGGCCGAACTGGCGGGGCACGACGCACACCACCTGCCACAGGGGGTGGTAACCGTTGGTGGCGTTGAGGGTGTCGAACGTGGAGCCGTGGCCCTCGGCCAGGTTCCGGCCGATCTCGCCGTAGTACCAGGCGTCGTCGAAGGTCAGGGCGAAGGGCGCGTCAGGCCAGAGGAGGATGACCGCCAGCCAGGCGAAGCCGGTCCCGAGGGCGGCCCACACCAGCGCCTTCGTGTCGATGCGCGAAGGCGCAAGGGTGGCCGCCACCCTCCTCTATCGGCGGCGGACCCGCTCCGCGGAGCAGGACCGACGCGCTAGGCGATGCGGGAGACGGCGCCGCGGGTCCCGCTGCTGGGAGCGAAGAGCTGGCCGCTGGCGTCGAGCGCGGCGAGGTAGCCCTCGTCAGCCATCAACGCCGCGTTGGCGACGTCAGCCGCCTCGGCGGACTCGTGGATGCTTGCCCAGGTGACCTGGCCGAAGGTCCCGTAGTCGTCGACCATGAAGGCCACCTCGGTGCCGGTGATCGACTTGTACTGGTCGGCGATCTCCACACCCCAACCCATGACGGCGGCCAGCTTCCCCTCGGCCGGGGTCGCCGAGACGAGCTCGGCCCAGGCCCCGAGGGGCGGCGGCTCCCCCGCGGGCTCCGCGGTCATGTGCACGATCGAACGCAGGCTGTCCTGGAAGGTTCCCCCGGTGAACTCGGCGCCCTCCTCTGCCAGGTCGAGGAACGCGTCGTCGACGGCGGTCTTGGCCATCTGGCTCTCCAGATGAGCGCGGGACTCCACGATGGTGCTCCAGGCGACGGTGGGGCCGGGGTAGCCGAGCGTGCCGTTCCACAACACGACATCGACATCCATGAGCTGGTTCACCTTCTCGGTGATGCGCATCGCCCAGTCGATCGATCGACGGGGGCCTCCATGGATCTGAGCTACTCGTGAGAACAGGTGCATGACCTTCTCCTTCTCGGGCTCGCCGGCGGCGCCGCCCGTTCCCACACCCTCCCACGTCTGTGGGGAACCTGCTCTGGCTACATCGTTTCCGAGAAGGAAACTTCGCCCTCACCCCTGAGGACGTTCTTGAGCAGCTTGCCGCTGGCGTTGCGGGGGAGCTTGTCGTCGGTCAGCTCGACGTAGGCCGGGACCTTGAAGTTGGCCAGCGTCTCGGCCACCCAGGCCTGGACGTCGGCCTCGGTGAGCGTGCTGTCCGGCAGGAGCTGGACCACGGCCTTGACCTCCTCACCCAGCTCGCCGTGGGGCACGCCGATGACGGCGGCGTCGGCGACCTCGGGGTGCTCCACCAGGCGCTGCTCGATCTCGACGCAGTAGATGTTCTCGCCGCCCCGGATGATCATGTCCTTGGCCCGGTCCGTGATGTAGAGGAAGCCGTCGTCGTCGACGTAACCGATGTCGCCGGTGTGCAGCCACCCGTCGATCACGGTCTCGGCCGTCGCCTCCGGCTTGTTCCAGTACCCCGGCATGATGATCGGGCCCTTCAGGAGGACCTCACCGGTCTGGCCGTCGGCGACCCGGTTGCCGTCGGCGTCGACGATCCCGATCTCCACGACGGGGACCGGGGGGCCGACCGACTCGGGCCGCTCGACGGCGTCCCTGCCGGAGATCACCGTCGCCACCGAGCTGGACTCGGTGAGCCCGTAGGCGTTCGCCGTGCTCTTGACGTTCGGGAAGGTGTCGCGGACCTTGCGCTGGAGCTCGTCGGCCGACGGCGAGCCGCCGAAGGCCACGCTCGTCACCGTGCTGGTGTCGTAGTCGTGGCGGCCGGGGTGCTCACAGACCCGCCAGACCATGGTCGGCACCGTGGCCCAGACCGTCACGCCCTCGTCCTGGATGAGCTGGAGCGCGGCGTCGGGGTCGAAGCGCCCCTCGGGGATGACCAGGCGCACGCCGCCGAGCATCCCCACGACCAGGCTGCTGTGGCAGCCCGACACGTGGAAGAGCGGCGAGGTGAGCAGCCCGACCGTCTGACCGCCGCCGGCGGCGAGGCTCGCCACCTCGGGGTTGGCCATGGCCGTCGCCACCGTGTTGAAGATCGTGTTCTGGAGGTTGGCGACCATGTTGCGGTGGGTCGAGATGGCCCCCTTCGGACGGCCGGTGGTGCCGGACGTGTAGAAGATGACGGCGGGGTCGTCCTCGTCGATCGCGTCGTCGGGGAACTCGTCGCTCGGCTCGGTGGTGAGCTCGGCGAACGAGCGGATCCGGGGGTCGTCGTAGGCGGCCGGGTCGGCGTCGACGAGGTAGATGGTCTCCACGCCCGGGCACTGGTCGAGCTGGTCGGCGATGCGCTCGAAGCGCTTGGCGTCGGCCACCAGCACCTTGGCGCCGGAGTCGTCGAGGCCGTAGAGGATCTCGTCGGTCTTCCACCAGCCGTTGAGCCCGACGAGGATGGCGCCCAGGTCCACGGTGGCCCAGAACGCCAGGCACCACTCGGGGTTGTTGGCCGACAGCACCGCCACCCGGTCTCCGTGACGGACGCCGGCGTCGCTCGCCAGCGCGTGGGACACGCCGTTGGCCAACCGGACGAACTCGGCGAAGCTGATCCGGCGCTCGCCGTGGACCAGGAACGTCTCGTCGCCGCGCATGGCCGCCACCTTGGGGACCTCCCGCAGGGACGGCATCCGGTCCTTGTAGACCGTCATCTCCACGCCCCCGACCACCTCGGTGGTGACCTCGAACGCCCCGCCCGGCCCCGTCAGCTGGTCCCGGATCTCCCCCGCAGTCGTCATGGCGCCCATTGATAGCTGGTCAGAGGTGGCTGACGACGTGGTCGATGCAGGCGGTGAGGGCTTGGACGTCGGCGGGGTCGACGGCGGGGTACATGCCGATGCGGAGCTGGTTGCGGCCGAGCTTGCGGTACGAATCGGTGTCGACGATGCCGTTGGCCCGCAGCACGGCGGCGATGGTCTCGGCGTCCACATCCTCGAAGTCGATGGTGCCGACGACGGGGGAGCGCATCGCCGGTTCGGCCACGAAGGGCGTGGCGAAGTCCCGTTCCTCGGCCCAGCCGTAGAGGATGCCCGCCGACTCCTCGCTGCGGCGGGCGGCGAACTCGAGGCCGCCGTTGTGGGCGATCCACTCGGCCTGGGCGTTGGCCAGGAAGATCGTGGCCAGGGCGGGCGTGTTGTAGGTCTGGTCCTTGCGGGAGTTGTCGAGGGCGATCTGCAGGTCGAGCGACGGCGGGATCCAGCGATCCGACGCGGCCAGCGCCTGGATCCGCTCGATCGCCGCGGGTGAGCAGACGGCGATCCAGAGCCCGCCGTCGGCCGCCAACGCCTTCTGCGGGGCGAAGTAGTAGACGTCGGTCGCCGACAGGTCCACGCGCATCCCGCAGGCGGCCGAGGTGGCGTCGACGAGGACGAGGCCGGCGTCGGCCGGTCGCGACAAGGGCATGGCCACGCCGGTCGAGGTCTCGTTCTGCGTGAGGCAGTAGGCGTCGATGCCGTCCTCGGCGACCGGCAGCGGGTGGGTCCCGGGGGCCGAAGCGATGACCGACGGCTCGGTGAGGAACGGTGCGGCCCCGACGGCAGCGGCGAACTTCGAGGAGAACTCACCGAAGCTCAGGTGCTGGCTGCGCTCCTCGATCAGCCCGAAGGTGGCCGCATCCCAGAACGCGGTGGTGCCGCCGTTGCCGAGCAGGATCTCGTAGCCGTCGGGGAGGGCGAGGACCTCGGCCAGCAGGTTGCGGAGGCTGCCGACGACGAAGCGGACGGTGGCCTGCCGGTGCGACGTGCCCAGGTACTCGGTGCCCGTCGCCGCCAACGCTTCGACCGCTTCTGGGCGAATCTTCGATGGACCGCTGCCGAACCTGCCGTCGGACGGTTTGATCGACTGCGGGATGGCGATATCAGGGAGGCTGTCGCTCACGACCTGTCACTATCGCGGCGGCCCTCGGAAAGGAACGAATCGATATGCCGGCGAGCCCCCGCCTCTCGACCCGCGTCACCGCCATCGCCCCCTCGGCCACGCTCGCCGTGGACGCCAAGGCCAAGGCCATGAAGGCCGCGGGCGAGGACGTGATCGGCTTCGGCGCGGGGGAGCCGGACTTCCCGACCCCGGCCCACATCGTGGACGCCGCCGTCGCCGCCGCCCACGATCCGGCCACCCACCACTACAGCCCGACGCCCGGCCTGCCCGCCCTCCGCCAGGCCATCGCCGACAAGACGAAGCGGGACTCGGGCTACGACGTCAGGCCGAGCCAGGTCGTGGTCACCAACGGCGGGAAGCAGGCCTACTTCGACACCATCGAGGCCATCGTGAACCCCGGTGACGAGGTCCTCCTGCCGGCCCCGTACTGGACGACCTACCCGGAGCCCGTCGCCCTCGCCGGGGGTACATCGGTGATCCTCCCCACGGGCGAAGCCGCGGGGTTCCGGGTCACCGTCGACCAACTCGAGGCGGCCCGCACCGAGCGCACGAAGGCGCTGGTCTTCGTCTCGCCCTCGAACCCGTCGGGCGCCGTCTACCCGGAGGCGGAGGTCGAGGCGATCGGCCGCTGGGCGGTCGAGCACGACATCTGGGTCCTCACCGACGAGATCTACGAGCACCTCACCTACGACGACAACGAGTTCGTCTCCCTTCCGGCGGTCGTTCCCGAGGCCGCGGGGCAGACCGTCGTGCTCAACGGCGTGGCCAAGACCTACGCCATGACCGGCTGGCGGGTGGGCTGGCTCATCGGTCCCGACGACCTCGTCGACGCGGTCTCCACGCTGCAGTCGCACCTGTGCTCGAACGTGGCCAACGTCTCCCAGCGGGCCACCATCGCCGCCCTCGAGGGCGGCCTCGACGACGTGGCCATGATGCGGGCCGAGTTCGACCGCCGGGGGAAGATCATCCACCGCATGCTGAACGAGATCGACGGCGTGAGCTGCATGCTCCCGCAGGGTGCGTTCTACGCCTTCCCGTCGATGGAGGGGGTGCTCGGCCGTGAGCTCGCCGGGGTCACCCCGACGACCACGCTGGAGCTGGCCGACCTCGTCCTCCAGGAGGCCAAGGTGGCCTTCGTGCCGGGTGAGGCGTTCGGCGCCCCGGGCTACGCCCGCTTCTCCTTCGCCCTCGACCCCGACGACATGCAGGAGGGCATCCGCCGCCTCGACGAGTTCCTGGCATGACCCCCCGGTTCTGGCGCCCGATTCCCCGCCTATGACCGGGAAATCGGGCGCCAGTACGACGAGGTACGGGGCGTGGCCGTCGCCGATCTCGACCGACCTGCTCGTCGCGGGGGCGGTGGGGCTGAGCGAGGTCCAGGCCGACGGCGACGATCTCTGGTGGAACGAGGCCCGCCCGGAGGAGGGCGGTCGGGTCCAGCTCGTCCGGCGGGACGAACACGGCACGACGACCGACGTCCTGCCCGACGGCTTCGCCGCCCGCACGCGGGTCCACGAGTACGGCGGCGGGGCCTGGCGGGTGCACGACGGCGTCGTCTACTTCAGCAACTGGGCCGACCAGCGCCTGCACCGGCTCGACCCCGGCGGCGAACCCCGGCCGCTGACGCCAGAGGGCTGCCGCTACGCCGACATGGACGTGGCCACCGACGGCACCTGGCTGGTCGCCGTCCGCGAGGACCACCGCGGCGAGGACGAGGCCGTCAACGAGATCGTCCGCATCGACACCACCATCGGCGAGGAGCAGGTGCTGCTCACCGGCCCGGACTTCGTGTCGTGCCCGCGGGTCAAGGTCGGGCCCGGGGCCGAGCTGGCGTGGATGCAGTGGGACCACCCCGACATGCCCTGGGACGCCGCCGAGGTCTGGGTCGGACGTCTCGACGACGACGGGCTCACCGAGGCCGAGCGGCTGGCGGGCGGCCGTGGTGTGTGGGCGTCGCAACCCACCTGGGCACCGGACGGCACCTTGTGGCTCACGAGCGACGAGGAGAACGGCTTCGCGGAGATCTTCCGCGACGACGGCGGACAGGTCCTGGAGGAGATCACGTTCGACTCGGGTGGCGAGCTCGCCGCTCCACCATGGGTCTTCCGCTCCTCACGCTTCGTTCCGGGAGACGGGAACGGCGTCGCTGTCCTCGCGCGCGGCGGGCTCGACCTCCTTGTTCGAGTTCAGGAGGTCGCGACGCACGTCGAGATCCCGACGCCGTACACGGCGTGGTCATCGCTCGTGCCCGCGCCCGGAGGCATCGCGGCGGTCGCGGCGAGCCCGACGGCGGAGGCGGCGATCGTGGCCGGGGCACCCGAGGACCTGCAGGTCATCCGGCCGCCCCGCGACCTGGGCTTGCGCGACGAGCAGATCGCCGTGCCCGAGAGCATCGAGTTCCCGAGCGCCAACGGGCGGACGAGCTACGCCCTCTACTACCCGCCGACGAACCCGGATCACGCCGGCCCCGACGGCGAGAAGCCGCCACTGCTGGTCGACATCCACGGCGGCCCCACGGCCGCCGCCCGGCCCATGTTCCAGCTCAAGGTTCAGTTCTGGACCAGCCGGGGCTTTGCTGTCGTCGACGTGAACTACGGCGGCAGCTTCGGCTTCGGCCGGGCGTACCGGGACCTGCTCCAGGGCCAGTGGGGCGTGGTCGACGTGGAGGACTGCGTCGCCGCGGCCACCTACCTGGCCGGACGGGGCGACGTGGATCCGGACCGGATGGCCATCCGGGGCGGCAGCGCCGGTGGCTTCACCACCCTGGCCGCCCTCGCCTTCCACGACACGTTCGCCGCCGGCGTCGACACGTGCGGCGTGGCCGACCTGGCCCTGCTGGCCCAGGACACCCACAAGTTCGAGTCCCGCTACCTCGACGGCCTGGTCGGCCCTTGGCCGGAGGCCGAAGCGCTCTACCGGGAACGCTCGCCCCTCTTCCACGCCGACCAGATCCGGGTCCCGCTGCTCGTGCTGCAGGGCCTGGAGGACGAGGTCGTGCCGCCGAGCCAGTCCGAGATGATCGTCGAGGCCCTCAAGGCCAACGGCGTCCCCGTCGCCTACCTGGCCTTCGAGGGTGAGCAGCACGGCTTCCGGAAGGCCGACACCATCGTGCGGTCGACCGAGGCCGAGCTGAGCTTCTACGGCCAGGTCTTCGGCTTCGACCCCCCTGGCGTCACCGAACCGCTCGAGGTCGACGGGCTCTGATCCCCGTTCAGACGCCGGCGATGCTGTCGAACAGCGGGACGTCGATCCGGCAGGCCTCGTTGCCGTAGGCGATGAGCAGCACCGCGCCCTCGACCGCCTGCTCCTGCAGGGCCTCGATGTCGTCGCTGCCGTCCACGACGCCCTGACCGAAGGCGGCGACCGAGCGCAGCGGCCCGGCCACGCCGCTCGGTGCCGTCCGGGCGATGGCCTCGAGGCGATCCACCTGGGCCTGCGTGGGATCGGCCTCGGGATCGATGTCGGCCAGGCCGGCGAGGTCGGCGCAGAGCGCTTCGACGTCCTCGGCGGCGAAGTCGTCGAACACCACGGTCGTCCTGCTGACCGGTGCCGTGGTCGTGGTCGGTGGAGCCGATGACGACCCGTCGTCGTCCGCGCAGGCACCGGCGACCAAGAAGGCGCCGGTCATCAGGAGCGTTGGGGTCCAGCGTCCGATCGGCGCACGGTACCGGCGTCGATCTGGGAGGATCAGACCCCGGCCGGGTTGCCGGTGGCGAAGGGGGCCACATGACCGATCTGGGGTACCGCACCGCGACGGACCTCGTCGATGCGCTGAAGGCGAAGGAGGTCGGCAGCCGTGAGCTGCTGGACCACCTGTTGGCCCGGGTCGAGGAGCACAACCCGGCCCTCAACGCGGTGGTCACCCTCGACGTCGAGCGAGCGCAGGCGGCGGCCGACGAGGCCGACGAGGCCGTCGTCCGGGGCGACGACCTCGGACCCCTCCACGGGCTCCCGATGACCGTGAAGGACGTGTTCGAGACCGAGGGCTTGCGCACCACTTCCGGTGCGCTCGAGTTGAGCGACCACATCCCGGCCACTGATGCCACGGCGGTGGCCCGGTTGAAGGCCGCCGGCGCGGTCGTGTTCGGCAAGACCAACACGCCGACCTACGCCAGCGACATCCAGACCTTCAACCCCGTTTTCGGCACGACCAACAACCCCTGGGACCTGAGCCGGATCCCCGGTGGCTCGTCGGGAGGCTCGGCGGCCGCCCTCGCCGCCGGCCTGACCCCGCTGGAGCTGGGCTCGGACATCGGCGGGTCCATCCGCAACCCATCGCACTTCTGCGGGACGGTGGGGCACAAGCCGAGTTATGGCATCGTCCCGACCCGGGGCCACATCCCGGGGCCCCCAGGTCTGCTGACCAAGGCCGACGTGAACGTGGTCGGGCCCATGGCCCGCGCCGTGGAGGACCTCACGTTGGGCCTCGACGTGCTCGTCGGACCGGACGGTCACGACGCCGCCGGCTGGCGGCTCGATCTGCCCCCCGCCCCGTGCGCCCCCGCCGAGCTCCGCTTCGGAGCGTGGATCGAGGACCCGCAGCTGCCGGTGGCGCCCGAGGTCGCCGACGTGCTCAGTGCCGCGGTCGACCGCCTCGTCGCCAGCGGCACCTCGATCGACGGGGACGCCCGTCCGCCTCTCGACTCGGCCGAGGCGGCCCACCTGTTCGAACAGCTCGTGTACACCCAGGTGTCGGCGTCGACCGACGAGGCCACCTGGGAGATGCTCCTCGCCGTCACCGCAACGCCGGTCGGTGAGGACGAACCGGTGCTCCTCCGAGGTGCGCGCGCCGCCGCCCTGCGCCATCGGGACTGGCTGATCCTGAACGAGCTCCGCCAGCACCAGCGCGTGGCCTGGGCGGACCTGTTCCAGGAGGTCGACGTCCTGCTCTGCCCGGTCGTCCCGGTGGCCGCCTTTCCGCACCAGACCGACGACGATCCGGTGGGCATCCTGAATCGCATGATCGCCGTGGGAGATCGGGAGCTGCCGCACGCGGAGCTCACCTTCTGGGCCGGGATCGTCGGCGTCGCCCTGCTGCCCTCGACCGTCGTACCGGTCGGCTTCACCGCCGACGGCCTCCCGGTCGGCATCCAGGTCGTGGCCGACTTCCTCCAGGACCGGACGGCGCTGGCCGCCGCCACGCGGGTGGTCGAGGTGCTCGGAGGGTTCCAGGAACCGCCGGGATTCGGGACCGGCGGGGCATGATCGAGGGGTGAGCGACGCCGGGTATCCCGTCATCCAGCTGGACTCACCCACGCCGGAGGAGCTGGCCAAGGCCCTGAGCGACGCCGGCCTGACGTGGCCCTGGGACGACCTGCTCGAGCGCCACCGGCACCCGGGCGTCCGGCTGGACGACGGCACCGTCGGCCTCGTCCTGCATTCCCTGTCGTTCGACGCCACGACCGACACCGCCGGCATCGTCCAATCGGCCATGGTGCTCGGCGTCGACACCGGCGTGGTCGCCCGTTGGGACGGCGACGAGCTCGACGAGGCCTTCCTGGACCAGCACCCGACCCGGGGACGGTTCATCGGTGCGGTGGTCGAAGCGGTTCACGACGCCGCGTCCGAAGCCCTCACCGACCTCGAGGAGCGGGTCGACGACTGCGAGCTCGAGGTGCTCGACGCCGACGGCCACAGCACCACGGCACAGAGGATCTACCACCTCGAGCATGAGCTCCTCACGGCCCGACGCGCCGTGGGCCCGATGGTGAGCCTGCTCGACAAGCTCTCGCGCAAGGCCGGCGAGGCGGGCCGCGACTTCATCGCCGAGTGGCGGGACCGCTTTGTCCGACTCGTGTCCCAGGTCGAGGACATCGACAACCTGCTCACCAGCATCCTCAGCGTGAACCTGACGCTGGTCAGCGTCCGCCAGAACGAGGACATGCGCAAGATCGCCGCCTGGGGTGCCATCGGCATCGTGCCCACGGCCATGGCCGGGATCTGGGGGATGAACTTCGAGCACATGCCCGAGCTGACGTGGGTCATCGGCTACCCCCTGGCGCTCGCCTCCATCGCCGCCGTCTGCCTGACGCTCTACCGGTTCTTCAAGAAAGCCGGTTGGCTCTGAGCCACGCCCCCGGAATGATCTAGCCCGTGCCCCGCGTCCTCGTCACCGAGAAGATCGCCGACACCGGCCTCGACCGCCTCCGGGCGGCGGGCCACGACGTCGACGTCCAGCTCGACGCCACCGCCGAGACGCTGCCCGACCTGGTGAAGGATGCGGCCGCCCTCATCATCCGGTCGGCCACGCAGGTCACGGCCGAGGTCCTCGACGCCGGCCGCGACCTCGTCGTCGTCGGCCGGGCGGGCATCGGCCTCGACAACGTGGACACCGAGGCCGCCACCCGCAAGGGCGTGATGGTGGTGAACGCTCCGCAGTCCAACGTCCTGTCGGCGGCCGAGCACACCCTCGCCCTCCTCCTCGCCCAGGCCCGCAACATCGCCCCCGCGCACGCTGCGCTGGTGGACGGGCGGTGGGAGCGGTCGGAATGGGAGGGCGTGGAGCTGTCGGGCAAGACCCTCGGCGTGGTCGGGCTGGGACGGATCGGCCGGCTGGTGGCCCAGCGGGCGCTGGCCTTCGGCATGCGGATCATCGGCTACGACCCCTTCGTCACCCCCGAGCGGGCCCGGCAGATGAGCGTGGAGCTCGTCGACTCGCTCGAGGAGGTGCTGGCCCAGGCCGACTTCGTGACCCTGCACGTGGCCAAGACGCCGGACACCATCGGGATGATCGGCACCCAGGCCCTGGCCCGGGCCAAGCCGGGCATCCGGATCGTCAACGTGGCCCGCGGCGGCATCGTCGACGAGGCGGCGCTGGCCGACGCCATCCGCGAGGGCCGCGTCGGCGGGGCGGCGATCGACGTCTTCGCCGACGAGCCGACCACCGAGTCGCCCCTGTTCGGCCTTCCGGGGGTCGTGGTCACCCCCCACCTCGGGGCCAGCACCCGCGAGGCCCAGGACAAGGCCGGTCAGACCATCGCCGAGCAGGTCGTCCTCGCGCTGGCCGGCGACTTCGTGCCGTTCGCCGTGAACGTCTCGGCCGCCGAAGCGTCGGAGACCGTGCGGCCGTTCCTCCCCCTGGCCGAGCGCCTCGGCGGGCTCTTCGCCGCGTTGCTGCCGTCGCTGCCGGGCGAGCTGCGGGTCGAGTACCAGGGCCAGCTCGCCGACTACGACACCCGGATCCTCACGCTCTCGGTGCAGAAGGGCTTCTTCGGCCGACTCACCGACGAGCCCGTCTCCTACGTCAACGCCCCCGCGGTGGCCGAGGACAAGGGCCTCACCGTGACCGAGTCGAAGACGAGCACCAGCCAGGACTACGTCAACCTGATCACGCTCCGCGGCGGCGGCCATGCCATCGCCGGCACGCTGACCGGCCTGCAGGCCAAGCCCCGGATCACCATGGTCGACGACCACGCCGTGGACGTCCCGCCCGCCGACCACCTGCTCGTCGTGCGCAACGACGACAGCCCCGGCGTCATCGGCTTCGTCGGCACCGTGCTCGGCGAGGCCCAGGTCAACATCGCCGACATGGACGTCGGCCAGTCGCCCGACGGGGTGGCCGCGCTGATGGTGCTGGCCCTCTCGACCGAGGTCCCCGACGCGGTGCAGGACCAGCTCCGGGCCGACGACCGCATCAAGCTGGTGCGCTCGCTCGGCTGACCCGTAGATTCGAGGGCGAACCGAACGGGCGGCCGAGGGGATCGAGATGGGGGAGGGAGGCGTCACCGTCGTCGACCTGGTCGAGGGACAGGTCGACGCCCACCCTGACGCGCTGGCCATCCGGGCCGAGGACGGCGAGCTGACCTACGGCGGGGTCGACCGCCTGGCCAACCGCCTCGCCCACGCCGTGCTGCGGGCCGACCCGGACCGGCGGTGCGCCAACGTCGGTGTGCTGTTGCCCTGCGGCCGGACGCCGCCCGTGGCGATGGTTGCGTCGGCCAAGGCCGGGCGGGTCCTCGTCGCCCTCGACGTCGCCTCGCCGCCCAGCCGCCTGGCCGAGCTGCTCGGACAGGCCGGGCCGGCGGTGGTGATCACCGATCGCGCCCACCGCGGAGGTCTCCCCGTGGGGACGACCGTGGTGCTGGTCGACGACCTCGACGAGGACCTGCCGTGCACCCGCCCTCATCTGGCCATCGACCCTGACCAGCCCCTCCAGGTCACCTTCACCTCGGGGTCGACGGGCCGACCGAAGGGTGCGCTGCGCACCCACCGGGCGCAGGTCCACTCCGTCCGCAAGCGGGTGGCCCTGAGCGGCTACGGCCCGGGCCTGCGCATCAGCCTGGTGTACGAGATCGCGTTCGCCGCGAGCCGGGTGACCGTCTGGGCCGGCCTGGGCAACGGGTGCAGCATCCACGTCCGAGATGTCCGGGCCCACGGCCCTGCGGGTCTCGCCGAGTGGCTGGCTGAGGAGCAGGTCGCCCGGCTGCAGGCCCCGGCGTCGCTGGTCGACGCCATGGTCGCGCTCGGGGTGCCGGACGGCGCGCTCGACCGGCTGGAAGCGGTCACCTTCTCCGGCGACCTGCTGCGGGTCGACACCGTCGAGCGGCTCCGGTGCCACCTCGCCCCCACGGCCGAGATCCGCAACTCCTACGGGTCATCGGAGATGGGGGGTGTGGCCGAACTGGTCATCCGCTCCGACACCGTCCTGGAGGGTGAGCTCGTCCCCGCCGGCCGGCTCCGCGCCGACGTGGAGGTCCGGATCGCCGAGCCGGACGCCCGAGGGGTCGGCGAGATCGAGGTGTCCGGTCCGACGGTCTCCATCGGCTACGTCGACGAATCGACCGATCGCCGCGGCTTCCACCAGGACGACGGCCAGAGCTGGTTCCGGTCGGGCGATCTCGGTCGGATCCGCGACGACGGCCTACTGGAGGTCGTGGGGCGGCTGGATGACCGCGTGAAGGTCCGGGCCCAGACCATCGACCCCGCCGAGGTGGAGCGGGCGCTCCTCCACCTCCCCGAGGTCGCCGACGCCCACGTCAGCGCCCGAGAGGTGGGCGGCCACATCCGCCTCGTGGCCTATGTCGGGCCGGCGACGGGCACCACTCCGACGGTCAGCAGCGTGCGGCGCGCCCTGCGGCCCGCCGTCCCCGACTGGATGATCCCTCAGAGCGTGGTGGTCCTCGACCCGCTGCCCCGGACCGACCGGGGCAAGGTCGACCGCGCGGCGCTGCCCGACCCGGGCGCGGCCCGGCCCGACCTCGAGGTCGCGTTCGCCCCACCCGAGACCCCCCTCGAGCAGGCGGTGGTCGATGTGTTCGAGGCGGTCCTGGCAGTCGACGGCATCGGCCGGGCCGACGAGTTCTTCGATCTCGGCGGCGATTCGCTCAACGCGGTCGAAGTGGTGGTCGCCCTGGGCAAGGCCCTCGATCGGGACCTGAGCCTGGATGCCTTCCGCGCCACGGCCACCCCCGCCGCCATCGCCGACCGGCTGACGCACGAGCCCGAAGGCCCCGAGGACCGCTTCGTCGTGTTCCAGGACTCGGGCACCGGGACCCCGGTGGCCTTCATCCACTCGGGCCACGGCTACACGATCACGATGGCGGGGCTGGCCGCCAGCACCGGCGGGACCCGACCGTTCTACGGCGTCCAGATGCTGCACCGGGACCGCCCGAAGGACGCGCTCTCGGTCGACGGCCTCGCCGGGCGTTACGCCGAGCTCTTGGCGGGCCGGGTGGAGGGCCCGATCGTCGTGGCGGGGTACTCCGGCGGCGGCGTCCTGGCCCACGCGGTGGCGGCGGCACTGCGGGACCGGCGTCGGGAGGTGGCCGGCCTGGTCCTGCTCGATCCGGTCAGCGGCGCTCGGCCCGGACCGAGGCTCAAGCAGCGCCTCTACCTGCTGGCGGCGCAGGTCGGCTGGCGAGCAGGCTCGTCACGACTCGTCCAGCAGCGGATGGCGGTCAGCGCGTTCGGGGCCCGCCGGCACCGGCCGACGCCCATCGACGTCCCCATCGTCGTCCTCCGCAGCGAGGTGGCGGACCCGACGCAGTGGGAGGCGTTGACGACGATCGGGGTCCACGTCGAGGACGTGACCGGTGACCACCTGGCGATGCTCCACCCGCCCCACCTGGCGACCCTCGCCGAGGTGCTCGAGCGGTCGGTTCAGCGCTTGGAAGGCCGCAGGCCGTCGGCCTCGGCGGCCACGGGCGAGGCGTAGCACCGGTCGGGAGTCGTCCGCTCGTACAGGGCGCCGCCTTGGACGTGGAAGATCTTGGTGCTCAGCTTCGCCTTGACGGGATAGCCCGGCGGGCAGGTGCCGCCGGTCGCCGGCTCGACCCACGGCTCGGTCGGGGCCGCCGGACGCGGCGCGGCGACGGGTTCGGGTGGCGCGGTGGGCGAAGCGCTCGGAGGGGCCGGGCGCCGGCGCAGCAGCTGGGCGACGGCGGCCACGACGCCGACCAGGAGCAGCAGCTTCAGCAGGCGCTTCACGCCCGCACCGTAGCCACTCCGGTCCTGTGGGTGACGGCTCGAGGTTGACGTTTTGCCCGGCTCATGCGATCGTGCATGGCGATGCGCTTCAACCATCGCGGCCTGGACCTCCTTCTTACGTAGGGCGAGCACCTCCATATCGGTGCTCGCTCACCCTCCTGTACCCGCAAAGGGACAGGGGGTTTTTCGTTTTCGAGCCCACCCCCCGAACCCCAGAAAGGCAATCCCATGAGTGACAAGCGAGTCGTCATCTTCGACACGACGCTGCGCGACGGCGAGCAGTCGCCGGGCATCTCGCTCGACGTCGGCGAGAAGCTGGAGATCGCCGAACAGCTCGCCCGCCTGGGGGTGGACTACCTGGAGGCCGGCTTCCCGGTCGCCAGCCAGGGCGACTTCGAGGCCGTCGAGGCGATCGCGAAGTCGGTCAAGGGACCGGTCATCACCGGCCTCTCCCGCACGGCCCTCAAGGACGTGGACCGCTGCTGGGAGGCCGTGCAGCACGCCGACCGCGCCCGCATCCACGTGTTCATCGCCACGTCCGAGAACCACATGAAGAACAAGCTGAAGATGTCGCCGGAGCAGGTGAAGACCGAAGCCGCGTCGGCGGTGTCCCACGCCCGGGGCTACACCGAGGACGTGGAGTTCTCGCCCGAGGACGCCTCACGGTCGGACTTCGACTTCATGTGCGAGGTCCTCCAGATCGCCGTGGACAACGGGGCGGGCACGCTGAACATCCCGGACACCGTCGGGTTCGCCATCCCCCAGGAGTTCGGCCGGCGCATCGCCGACATCCGCGAGCGGGTGACGGGCGACTACGTCATCTCGGCCCACTGTCACGACGACCTGGGCATGGCCGTGGCCAACTCGCTCGCCGCCGTCGAGGCAGGGGCCCGCCAGGTCGAGGTGGCCATGAACGGCATCGGCGAGCGCGCCGGCAACGCCGCCCTCGAGGAGATCGTCATGGCCCTGCGGACGCGGTCGGAGTACTTCGGCGGCCTCGACACCAACGTCAAGGCGGAGGAGCTGGCCAAGACCAGCCGTCTGGTCGCCCGCCTCACGGGCTACCCGGTCCAGTACAACAAGGCCGTCGTCGGGCGGAACGCCTTCGCCCACGAGGCCGGCATCCACCAGCACGGGATGCTGGAGGACCGGACCACCTACGAGATCATGGACCCCACCGCGGTGGGCCAGGACACCTCGCTGGTGCTGGGCAAGCACTCCGGGCGCCACGCCTTCAGCGACACGCTGGAGAAGATGGGGTTGAAGGTCCAGGGTGACGCCCTGAACCAGGCCTTCGCCCGCTTCAAGGAGCTGGCCGACCGCAAGGTCGAGATCACCGACGCCGACCTCGAGGCCATCGTGGCGGCTGAGCTCAACGTGTCGGCGACCGACGCCTTCGAGCTGTCGAGCATCGAGTTCCACGGCAGCAACGTGGGCCCGGCCAACGCCCGGGTCGTGCTCGTCCGCACCGCCGACGGCGAGAAGGTCGAGGCCTCGGGTGAGGGCGACGGGATGATCGACGCCGCGGGTCAGGCCATCAAGGCGGCCACGGGTGTCGACGGCCACCAGACCGACTTCAACGTCTCGTCGGTGACCGGTGGCGTCGACGCCCTCGGCGACGTGGTCATCCAGTTCGAGTCCGAGGGGGCCAAGGTCTCCGGCCGGGGCGTGTCGACCGACGTGGTCGAGGCCTCCGCCCGGGCGATCCTCAACGCCATCAACAAGGTCATCCGCATCCGCGACCGCGCCGAGGTCCGGGACACCGTCACCGGGCCCTGATCCTCCAGCTAGAGCGCGATCTCGGACAGCGGTTCGAGGGTGGCGAGGTCGCTGGTGAGCAGGGTGTCGGACCCGAGGGTGAGGAGGCGGTCGCCCACGACCACGTTGCGGCGGACCTCCTGGCCGTCCTGGACGTCGACCCGTCCCTGCTCGTCCACGTGGTCCGGCCCGACGTCGAGCACGAGCGACCCGGTCCAGATGGGGAGGACGGCCTGGCCGGTCGGGCCCCAGTAGAGGAAGGCCCGGTGGTCCCACTCCACCTCGGAGCCCTCCCCCGGGAGGACCACCTGGTCCACGCGGGCGGGGTTCGCCGGATCGGTGACGTCGAAGACCGAGACCTGGAGCCCGGTGGTCATCCCGCTCTCGGTGGCGTCCTGGCCGACGCCGAGCAGGTGGCCGTCGTCGAGGGGGTGGAGGTAGGCGGAGTAGCCGGGGATCTCCAACTCGCCCCGCAGGGTGGGCGCGGTGGGCTCGCTGAGGTCGATGACGAACAGCGGGTCGGTCTGGCGGAAGGTCACCACGTAGCCGGTGTCGCCCACGAAGCGGACGGAGTAGATCTGCTCGGTTCGGCCGAGGCCGTCGACGGCGCCGATCTCGACGAGGGCCTGCCCGTCGGTCTCCAGCACGGCGACCCGGCTGGCGGCGGACTCGAGGCTGGACCACGGTGCGCCCTCGGTCGTGGCCACCCTCAGCAGCCCGTCCTGCTCGGACATCGAGAACTGGTCGACGAGGTGGCCGGTGACCACCCCGGAGGCGAGGTAGGTGGCCGGCCCGGCGCCGGTGATGTCGAAGCGGTGGAGTGCGGTCTCGTAGCCCTCCTCCCCGGGGACGGTCTCGGGCGGCAGGGGGACGGGGCCGGGATCGTCGGAGCCGGCGACCTCCTGGGGCCGGCTGGTCGCCACGTACAAGCTCTCGGTGGAGGCGTACACGGTCTGCCCGTCGGCCAGGACCGAGGTGGACGGGGGCGTTCCCAGCGGCTCGGTCAGGTCGACGGTGAGCACCGAGAGGAACCCGAAGCCGGAGAACTCGTCGGGCTGCTGGACCGAGGCGCAGTCGACGACGTCCACCTCGGTGCCGTCGAGGGTGGCACCGGGCAGCCAGTCGGCCAGCTCCGACTCCTCGATCAGGCGCTGGTTGGCCTCTTCGGCGATGGCGCGGGCCTGGGGGCTGTCGTCGCTGGGGTACACGAACGGGAAGCTCGGGTGCGTCGCCGAGACCACCACCCGCGCCGTCTCGCCGACGAGGCGGGAGCTGAGGTAGCCCCCCTCGACCTCGAGGGAGTGGGCGATCGTCGGGTTGGCGGGGTCGCTGACGTCGATCTCGGTGAGCGTCGCCGTCGCCGGGCCGTAGGGCGCCCAGGTGGACTCGAGGACGTCGTCGATGAGCGGCTGCGGGTACTGCTCGTTCGCTCCGAGGGCCAGCACCCGGTCACCCACGACCAGGATCTCCTGGCTCCACCCCGGGAGCTCGACCGAGCCCCGCACGACGGGCTGGTCACCGGTGAGGTCGACGACCCGGAGCCACTGGTCGTCCACGACGAGCAGGCGGTCAGCGGTGGCCTTCACGATGTCGGCCTCGTCGACGAAGGCCTCCTGGGTGTTGGTGCCGGAGGTCGGCACGGTGCTGACCGGGGCCGGCAACGCTTGCCCCCGGACCTCGCCGCCGCCCTCCGCCGCGGCCATGTCCTCGGCGGCGAGCTCGTCGAACAGGAACACCTGATCATCGAACCCGTAGGGCCCGACCCGCTCGGCCCCCTCCGTTCGCAGGTGGGTCAGCAGGGCGTCGCAGGAGTCGAACGGGGTCAGCCCCGCGGTCGCCAGCTCCACCTCTCCGAGGTCCGTCGTGCCGCTGGTGCGAGGCGTGCCGCCGCCCGAGGAGCAGGCGGAGGCAACGAGCAGGAGCGGGAGGGCGATGAGGACGATCCGTCGAGCCATGACCTCTCAGACGTGCGCCGGCCCGGCGCTGGTTCCCGCCGTAAGGAGCCGAGCCGATAGGCGAGGCGACCAGGCAAGCACAGCGGTGATCGCCAAGCGCAGCTTGGCGATATCCCAGGTCAAGCTCCCCAGGCCTCAGCCTCTCCGTGCACGTCCTAAGTCAGGTGAGGGCGAGGACCTCCGCCACGGCCCGTTCGGCCGACTCGACGGCGCCGTCGATGTAGCCCATCCAGGTGGTGGCGGTCTCGGTGCCGGCCCAGTGGATCGGGCCCACGGGCGTGCGCAGGGCGGGACCGAAGCGGGTCCAGGCGCCGGTGGGGAAGTGGGCGCCATAGCAGCCCCTCGTCCAGGGCTCGGCCGTCCAGTCCCGCTCGACGTAGTCGATCGGCGAGGCGGCCTTCGGCCCGAAGTACCGCACCAGGCAGTCCACGAAGGCCTGCCGGCGGGCGGTGGGCGTCTTCTCGCCCCAGTAGAGGGCATGGGTGCCCTCGAAGAAGCCCACGAGGATCCCCGGGTCGTGGCCGGGGACCGTGTTGTCGAAGACGACGCCGATCGGTCCGTCGGCTGACGCGGCCTGACCGTTCAGGCCGTCGTCGCGCCACCACGGCGAGTCGTAGGCGACCATGACCTTGATCACCTGACCGTGAGGGAGCTGCTGGGTGAGCTGGTCCCGGGCGGTCGGCAGCGCCGGGTCGTAGTCGATGCGGCCGGCCAGGTTGGGCGGTGCGGCGATGACGACGTGGCGGGCCCGCCACCCGCCGACGTCGGTCTCGACCGTCGCCCCGGCGTCGCCCCACGCGATGCGCCGCACCGGCGCGGAGGTCACGACGGACTCGCCGAGATCCTCGGCCAGGCGCTCGCTGATCCGCCACGTGCCACCGGCGACGCGATCCTGTTGGGCGCCGCCGGTCACCGCGACGACCCGCTCCAGTCCGTTGCCGGCGGCGATGTAGGTCAACCAGTGGAGCAGCGAGATGGTGTCGGGCTCGGTGGCCAGCCCGGCCGCGGTGACGATCTCGTAGAAGGCGCGACCGTTCTCGGAGTGCAGCCTCCGGTCCAGCCACGAGGCGAACGTCATGGCGTCCAGCGCCGCCGCATCCGGCGTGTTCCAGGGCGCCCCGACATCGATCGTGTCGACGAGCGTGTCGAGACGGCGCTGGGCCTGGAACAGGTCGGCCAGGGCCAGGGGACTCAACGGCGGGGTGTCGCCGGTGTAGCGCTTGACCTTCGCGCCCGGGAGCTCGACGACCCCGTCACCCTGGTCGTAGCTGGGATAGCGCTCGAGGCCCAGCTCGTCGATGAGGGCGTTGACGTGGTCCTGCGTCGGCCCCACCCACTGGCCGCCGACCTCGACGGTCACGCCGGCGATCGTGTCGTTCAGCGTCCGGCCACCGACCCGGTCCCGAGCCTCCAGCACGGCGACCGACCGTCCGGCCTCCTGAAGGCGCCGCCCCGCGGTGAGCCCCGCCACCCCCGCCCCCACGACGACGACGTCGACGACGACGTCGACGTCCTGTGTTGCCGCGTCAGGCACGCACCGACGGTAGCCACGAGGGCCGAGTGGCCTCGAAGCCGTCGATCTCCTCGACGTGCTGGAGGCTCAGGCTGATGTCGTCGAGGCCGTTGACCAGCCGGTGCCGGGTGGCCTCGTCCAGCTCGAAGGGTGCTTCGATGCCGGCGGCCGGTGCCGCCACCGTGCCCCGCTCGACGTCGATGGTCAGCTCGAGGGTGGGATCGGCCTGGATCGCCCGCATCAGGGCCTCGCCGACCTCGGTCGTGACCTGGACCGGCACGAGGCCGCACTTGGTGGCGTTGTTGCGGAAGATGTCGGCGAAGCGAGGCGAGACCACGGCCCGGAAGCCGTAGTCCTGGATGGCCCAGACCGCGTGCTCGCGGGACGACCCGGTGCCGAAGTTCGCCCCCGCCACGAGGATCGAGGCGCCGGCGTAGGCCTCGTCGTTCAGCACGAAGTCCCGGTCGTCGCGCCACTCGGAGAAGAGGCCACGGCCGAACCCGGTGCGCTCGACCCGCTTGAGCCAGTCGCTGGGGATGATCTGGTCGGTGTCGACATCGGACCGGTCGAGGGGGACCGCGGTCCCGGTCACCACGCTGACCGCGTCCATCATCGATCCTCCAGGTCCGCGGGGGTGGCCAACGTGCCGGCGATCGCCGTGGCCGCGGCCACGGCGGGGGAGACGAGGTGGGTGCGCCCGCCCCGGCCCTGCCGGCCCTCGAAGTTGCGGTTGCTGGTGGACGCCGCCCGCTCGCCGGGGGCCAGCTTGTCGGGGTTCATGGCCAGGCACATGGAGCAACCGGGCTGGCGCCAGTCGAACCCGGCCGCGGTCAGGATGCGGTCGAGCCCCTCGGCCTCGGCCTGCTCCTTCACCCGGCCCGAGCCGGGCACGACCAGCGTGCGCACCCCGTCCGCCACCTGTCGCCCTTCGGCCACTGCGGCCACGGCCCGCAGATCCTCGATGCGGCCGTTGGTGCACGAGCCGATGAACACGGTGTCGACCTTGACCTCCCGCATCGGGGTGCCCGCATCGAGGCCCATGTACGCGAGGGCCCGCTGCGCGGCATCGCGCTCGTTGGGCTCGGCGAAGTCGTCCGGGGAAGGGACGGCGCCGTCGAGGGGGACGACCTGGGCCGGGTTCGTGCCCCAGCTCACGTGGGGCGAGAGCGTGCTGCCGTCGAGGGTGACCTCGCCGTCGAAGGCGGCGTCGTCGTCGGTGACCAGCGTCCGCCAGTCGTCCAGGGCCCGCTCCCAGTCGGCTCCGGCCGGAGCCGACGGCCGACCCTCCAGATAGGCGAAGGTCGTGTCGTCAGGGGCGACGAGGCCGGCCCGGGCGCCGGCCTCGATCGACATGTTGCAGACGGTCATCCGCCCTTCCATGGAGAGGCCGCGGATCGCCGGGCCCCGGTACTCGATGACCGACCCGATGCCGCCGCCGGTCCCCACGCGGCCGATGATGGCCAGCACCACGTCCTTGGCCGTGACCCCCGGCGGCAGCTCGCCGTCGACGGTCACCGCCATCGTCCCCGGCCGTCGTTGCGGCAGCGTCTGGGTGGCCAGCACGTGCTCGACCTCGCTGGTGCCGATCCCGAAGGCGAGGGCGCCGAAGGCCCCGTGGGTGGACGTGTGGGAGTCGCCGCAGACGATCGTCATGCCGGGCTGGGTCAGGCCCTGCTCGGGCCCGATGATGTGGACGATGCCCTGGGCCGGGTCGCCCATGCGGTGGAGGCGGACGCCGAACTCCTCGGCGTTGGCCCGCAGGGTCTCGACCTGGGTGCGCGAGATCGGGTCCTCGATGGGGCCGAGGGTGGTGGGCACGTTGTGGTCCTCGGTGGCGACGGTGAGCTCGGGCCGCCGCACCCGGCGCCCGGAGAGGCGCAAGCCGTCGAAGGCCTGGGGGGAGGTCACCTCGTGCACCAGGTGGAGGTCGATGTAGAGCAGGTCCGGCCCGCCGTCCGTCGCCCGGGTGGACGAGGTGGCGGTCCCAGACCTTCTCGGAGAGCGTGTTGCCCATGTCGGTGGCTGTCCCGGATAGTGAGACTACGATCTTGCTTTGTGGAACCCAGCGTAAGCGGTGTGGGCACGATCGACAAGGGGATGCGGGTGCTCGACGCCGTGGACGCCGGCGGGCCGAGCAGCCTGGCCGACCTGGTGGACGCCACCGGCCTCCCGCGGGCCACCGCCCACCGGCTCGCGCTGGCGCTCGAAGCCCACGGCCTCCTGCGCCGCACCGGGGACGGACGCTTCGCCCTCGGCCTGCGCCTGGTCGGTCTCGGCCGGGCCGCAGCCGACGGCCTCCCGCTGGCCGAGGCGGCGGGCCCGGCACTCGTCGCGCTGCGGGACGCCACTGGCGAGAGCGTCCAGCTCTACGTGCGCGACGGTGAGCAGCGGGTCTGCGTGGCCTCGCTCGAGTCGCCCCACGGCCTCCGTACGATCGTGCCGATGGGCGCCACCCTCCCGCTCGACCGGGGCTCGGCCGGCCGCGTGCTCCTCGAGGGCGGCGCGACCTGGGCCGAGAGCGCCGAAGAGCGCGAGCGGGGCGTGGCCTCGGTCAGCGCGCCGGTCCGAGACCCGGCCGGTGCCGTGATCGCCGCGGTGAGCGTGTCGGGCCCGATCGAGCGCACGACCCGTGCGCCCGGGGCGCGCTACGGCGACGCGGTCGAGACCGCCGCCCGCACCATCGAGGCCACGCTCAGGTGACCAACCGTACGGAGCTGGACGATCCGGTTCTCGCGGCGATCGACATCGGGACCAACTCGGTGCACCTCGTCGTGGCCCGGGCCATCGCGCCCGATCGCTTCGAGATCCTCGCCCGGGAGAAGGACATGGTGCGGCTGGGGTCGGGTGGGGGCGAGATGAAGCGCCTGGCCGACGATGCCGTCGATCGGGCCGTCGCCGCCCTCGCCCGGCACCGGGCCATCGCCGAGGCCCATGGCGCATCCGTCCGCGCCGTGGCCACGAGCGCGGTGCGGGAGGCCGAGAACCGCCATGTCTTCCTCCGTCGGGCCGCCGTCGAGGCCGGCGTCCGGGTCGAGGTGATCTCCGGCTTCGAGGAGGCCCGGCTCATCTACCTCGGTGTCCTCCAGGCGCTCCCCGTGTACGACCGGCGCACCCTCGTGGTCGACATCGGCGGGGGCAGCACCGAGGTCGTCCTGGGCGAGCAGGAGGAGGCCGTGGTCGCCCGCAGCCTGAAGCTCGGGGCCATCCGGCTCACCGACCGGTTCTTCGCCGACGACGTGGTGAAGAAGGGAGCGGTGACCAAGTGCCGTCGGCACGTGCAAGCCGTGGTCGCGCCGCTCGAGCGGGAGATCGACCGCTTCGACCTCGCCGTGGCCAGCTCGGGCACGGCCATGAGCGTGGCCGCCATGGCGCTGGCCGCCCGCGGTGCCGAGCCCGTGCAGTCGCTCGACCAGGTGGTGATCTCGGCCGAGGAGGTCTCGGCGGTCGTCGACGCCCTCGTGGGGGCGCCGACGGTCCGTGACCGGCGCCGAATCCCCGGGCTGGACCCGACTCGGGCCGACATCGTCGTGGCGGGGGCGATCGTGCTCGACGAGGTGCTGGCGGCCTTCGGGGCGGCCGAGGTGATGCTCTCGACGGCGGCGTTGCGGGAGGGGGTGCTGGCGGACACCTACCGCCGGACGCACGGGGGGTCGCTGCACCACCTCCGGGACATCCGCCGGCGCGGGGTGCTCCACCTGGCCGAGCTGACCGACGACGATCCCGAGCACTCGTCCCGCGCGGCCCACATCGCACTCCAGCTGTTCGACCAGCTGGCGGCGTGGCACGGCCTCGACGACGGCCACCGTGAGTACCTCGAGGCCGCCGCCCTGCTCAGCAACGTCGGCCTGTTCATCTCCCACGCCGGCCACCACAAGCACAGCTACTACGTCATCCGGAACTCCGAGCACCTCACCGGGTTCACCGACGCAGAGATCGAGGTGATCGCCCAGGTCGCCCGCTACCACCGCAAGAGCGCGCCCAAGGCCAAGCACGAGGCCTTCGCCGCCCTCGAGGGGGTCGATCAGGCGGTGGTGCGCACCCTGGCGGGCCTGCTGCGGGTGGCCATCGGCCTCGACCGGGCCCACCGGGGCAGCGTGGCGGCGATCCACTGCTCGGAGGACGACGACGGCCTGCGCATCGAGGTCGAACCGTCTCCGGGGTCCGACACGTCGGTGGAGGTCTGGTCGGCCGACGAGCGCAAAGGGCTGCTCGAAGAGGTCCTAGGCAGCTCGATCGAGGTGGTCAGCGGGGGCTGACGGCGTCCCGGGCCCGGGCGGCGACGTCGCGGCAGGCCGCCACCAGCACGGGGACGAAGGTCTCGGCTTCCATCACGCACCCGCCGTGGTCGATGGCCACCGGGTCGACCCGCGCGCCGGGGATGGCTGCGGCCAGCTTCTGCTGGCGCGCCGGTGGTACGACGCTGTCCATGGTGGTGAGCACGACGGCCGTGGGGACGTCGACCTCGCCGATCCATTCGTGCGACGAGAAGCTGCCGATGGCCTGTCCGGCCTCGAGGATCATGCGAGGGTCGCCGGCTCGAAACTGGTCGCGGGCCCAGTCGGTGATGCCGGGTCGGCGGTCGAACACCCGGTGGGCCGCGTTCGTGCGCACCCCGGGGGGCACGAACCGGGCGGCCGCGGCCACCGCGCCGAGGGCCGAGAACCAGCCGACCGCGGCCCGGCTGCCCCGGAAGTTGCGCGCTGTCGCCCCCAGCACCAGCCCTTCGACCCGGTCGGGATGGCGATGCCAGGCCAGTTGGGCGACGAGCCCGCCCATCGAGTAGCCGACCGGCACGACCTGGTCGATGCCCAACTGGTCGGCGAGGGCGACGGCGTCGTCCGCGCAGTCGGCGAGGCGGAACCGGCGGGGCGTGCGCAGGCCTTGGCCGTGGCCTCGTTGATCCATCGCGACGACGCGGAAGTGCTCGCTCAAGGGGCCGTAGGCGGGATGCCAGTTCAAGTCGGCCGTCGCCGTCCAGCCGTGCAACAGCAGGAGGGTGGGAGCGCCGGGGGGCCCGGCCACGTCGCGGTAGAAGGTCGTGCCCCGCCCCGGCAGGTCGATGGGACCGCCTGGGGGCAGCGTGGGGGTCATGGCCCGACGCTGACGATCTCGACTCGAAGCGTGCCCCCCGGGGTCTGGGCTTCGACCACGTCGCCCGCCTTGGCCCCGACCAGGGCCTCGCCGATGGGCGACCCGGGCGACATGATGTCGATGCCCTCACGCTTCTCCTCGATCGAGCCGAGCAGGTAGGTCTCGACCTCGTCGTCGCCCTCGTAGCGGATCGAGACGACGGAGCCCGTGCCCACCGTGCCGTCGCCGCCCCCGCCCTCGACGATCTCCGCCCGCTCGAGCATGGCCTGGACGTCGCGGATGCGGGCCTCGGTCTGGCCCTGCTCCTCCTTGGCGGCGTGGTAGTCGCCGTTCTCCTTCAGGTCACCCAACTCGCGGGCCGCCTCGATCCGCTTCGCGATGTCGATGCGCCAGACGGTCGTGAGGTGCTCGTACTCGGTCCGCAGCCGGTCGTAGGTCTCCTGGGTGAGCTGCACGTCAGCCATCGGCCGAAGGGTACGCGGGAGATGGCGACGTGCCGATCGCGCAGGCGTCCGGCCTCGCCGCAGGGGCGCGAGCGATCTGCGCGAACTCGAAGCGAAGGCGGCCCTCCCAGGCCTGGGCCAGGGTGAGATCGAGGCCCAGCTCCTGGCGAGGCTCGGCTCCGGGACGGGGGGCAACGTAGCTTCCGGTCGCTATCAGGTTGACGATCGGGGGTGGACACCCGAGACTGTCGGCCTGATGCGCACCAACTCGCCCATCATCGTAATTCTGTAGCGCGCGCCGTCCCGGCCCGCGCTCCTCGACCGTCCACCTCGGTGGGCGGTTTCTTCGTTCCGGGGGGCTCCCGCCGACCGGAACAGCGGGGACCGAGGGTCGGATGGCAGAGAGGACCCCAGCAACGTGACCCACCGCATCGGCGTCATCGGCGGCGACGGCATCGGGCCCGAGGTCGTGGCCGAGGGCCTGAAGGTCGTGCGCGCCACAGGGGTGGAGCTCGAGACGGTCGACTACGACCTCGGCGGGACCCGCTACCTGCGCGACGGGACCGTGCTGCCCGACGACGTCCTCGACGAGTGGCGGGGTCTCGACGCGCTCTTCCTGGGCGCGGTCGGTACTCCCGAGGTCCCGCCGGGGGTCATCGAGCGGGGCCTGCTGCTGAAGATGCGCTTCGCCCTCGACCTCTACGTCAACCTCCGTCCGTTCCTCCACCCACCGGCGGTCGACTTCCTCGTCGTCCGGGAGAACACCGAGGGCACGTACGCGGGAGAGGGCGGGTTCCTGCGCAAGGACACCCCCCACGAGATCGCCACCCAGGGCTCGGTCAACACCCGGATGGGCGTGGAGCGGGCCGTGCGCTTCGCCTTCGACCTGGCCCGCAGCCGCGACCGGCGTCATCTGACGTTGGTCCACAAGACGAACGTGCTGACCTTCGCCGGTGACCTGTGGGCCCGCACCTTCGCCGCCGTGGCCGCCGAGTACGACGACGTCGCCACCGCCTACCACCACGTCGACGCCGCCTGCATCCACTTCGTGCAGGACCCCGGTCGCTACGACGTCATCGTCACCGACAACCTGTTCGGCGACATCCTCACCGACCTCGGTGGGGCCGTGGCCGGGGGCATCGGGCGGGCCGCGTCGGCCAACCTGAACCCCGCCCGGACCGGCCCCTCGATGTTCGAGCCGGTGCACGGCTCGGCCCCGGACATCGCGGGGACGGGCACGGCGGATCCCACCGCCGCGGTCCTGTCCGCGGCGATGATGCTCGAGTTCCTGGGCGAGGCCGACGCCGCCGCCCGGATCCAGAAGGCGTGCGCCGAGCCGGCGCCACAAGGGAGCACCGCCGACATCGGCGATGCCATCGCGGAAAGGGTCTGAGATGCCGATCGAGACCGTCGACAAGATCTGGATGGACGGCGAGCTGGTCGCCTGGGAGGACGCCAAGATCCATGTGCTGACCCACACGCTGCACTACGGCTGTGGCGTGTTCGAGGGCATCCGGGCCTACGAGACCGCCCGCGGGCCGGCCGTGTTCCGCCTCGAGGACCACATCGACCGGCTCTTCGACTCGGCCGCCATCTTCCTGATCGACATCCCGTTCACTCGCCAGCAGCTGGTCGACGCCACGGTGGAGACCATCAAGGTCAACCACGTGCCGTCCTGCTACATCCGGCCGATCGTCTACCTCGGCTACGGCGAGATGGGGCTCAACCCGCTGCCCTGCCCGGTCAACGTCGCGGTCGCGGTCTGGCCGTGGGGGACCTACCTCGGTGACGAAGGGCTGCAGCACGGGGTCCGGATGAAGATCTCGTCGTGGCGTCGCCACGACCCCAACGCCATGCCCCCGGCGGCCAAGGGCACCGGCATGTACATCAACTCGTCGATGGCCAAGGTCGAGGCCCTCAAGGCGGGCTACGACGAAGCCATCCTGCTGTCCCCGCTGGGCCACGTGAGCGAGTGCACCGGCGAGAACCTCTTCATCGTGCGCGACGGGGCGGTGGTGACCCCGCCCGTCTCCGCCGGCGCCCTGCAAGGCATCACCCAGTCGTCGGTGCGCCAGATCGCCGAGGACCTCGGCATCGAGTACCGGGTCGAGCTCCTGCTCCGCAGCGACCTCTACACGGCCGACGAGGGCTTCCTCACCGGGACGGCCGCCGAGGTCGTCCCGATCCGCTCGGTGGACGACCGCGAGCTGGGTGAGCCCGGACCGGTCACCCGCCGCATCCAGGAGACCTACTTCGCCGCCGTCCGGGGCGAGGTGGACCGTTACAAGGACTGGTTGACCTATGTCGACGAGTGAGCCGACGTCGCGGCAGCCGGCCGCGGTCGAGATCTACGACACCACCCTGCGCGACGGGAGCCAGCTCGAGGGCATCTCGCTGACCGTCGACGACAAGCTCCGCATCGCCGAGCAGCTCGACTGGCTCGGCGTGCACTACATCGAGGGGGGTTGGCCGGGCGCCAACCCGAAGGACGACGAGTTCTTCCGGCGGGCCGCGACCGAGCTCGAGCTCGACAGCTCCCAGCTCGTGGCCTTCGGCTCGACCCGGCGGGTCAAGGGCAAGGTCGACCAGGACCCGACGCTGGCCAACCTGCTCTCGGCCGGCACCGGCACGGTGTGCATCGTCGGGAAGTGCTGGGACTACCACGTCACCGAGGCGCTCCGCACCGACCTGGACGAGGGCGTGGCCATGGTCCGGGACTCGGTCGAGTTCCTGGTGGGCGCGGGCCGCCGGGTGTTCTTCGACGCCGAGCACTTCTTCGACGGCTACAAGGCCAACCCCGAGTTCAGCCTCCGCGTGCTCGAAGCGGCGGCCATGGCCGGGGCGGACTGCCTGGTGCTCTGCGACACCAACGGCGGCTCGCTCCCGTTCGACGTGGAGCGGATCGTCGGCGAGGTGGTCGACTACGTCGACGCCGCCGTCGGGGTCCACCTCCACGACGACACCGGCTGCGGCGTGGCCAACGCCCTCGCCGGGGTGCGGGGCGGCGCCACCCAGGTGCAGGGCACGATCAATGGCTACGGCGAGCGCACCGGCAACTGCAACCTGAGCACGATCATCCCCGACCTGACCCTCAAGATGGGGGTGGCGACGATCCCGCAGGACCGCCTCGAGCGCCTTACGCCGGTGTCGCACCACGTGGCCGAGCTGGTCAACATCAGCCCCGATCCCCAGCAGGCCTTCGTGGGGGTATCGGCGTTCGCCCACAAGGCGGGCCTGCACACCAGCGCCATCGCCCGGCGTCCCGACGCCTATGAGCACATCGATCCCGACCTGGTGGGCAACGGCACCCGGTTCGTCGTCTCCGAGCTGGCCGGCCGGTCGACCCTGGAGCTCAAGGCGCAGGAGATCGGGCTGGAGCTCGACGGCCCCGCGCTGACCGACGTCGTCGACCGCCTGAAGCAGCTCGAGTACGAGGGCTTCCACTTCGAGGCCGCCGACGGCTCGCTCGAGCTCCTGATGCGCGACTCGACCGGGTGGGCCCAGCCGTTCTTCCGGCTGGAGTCGTTCCGGGTCGCGGTCGAGCACCGGGCGCCGTCGGACGGGTCGAGCGGCGTCGACGGGGCCGAGATCGTCACCGAGGCCACCGTGAAGGTGGAGGTCGAGGGCCAGCGGGTCATCGCCACCGAAGAGGGCAACGGCCCGGTCAACGCCCTCGACAAGGCCCTGCGCAAGGCCATGGCCATGGCCGGCGCCCACTCCGTGCTGGCCGGCGTGCACCTGACCGACTACAAGGTGCGCGTCCTCGACACCCAGAAGGGGACAGGGGCCGTGACCCGGGTGCTCATCGACTCGACCGACGGCGAGCGCAGCTGGTCGACGATCGGCGTGAGCGAGAACATCATCGAGGCCTCCTGGCAGGCGCTGGCCGATTCGATCATCTACGGGCTGCTTCACGCCTCGTAGAGTCGGTCGTCGTGGCTGCGCCCGAGTACGTGCCCGTCAAGGCCATCGACGACACCCGGATCTACACCTCGCCGCCACGACGGCCCGAACCCTGGGTGACCGACCGCCCGGCGGAGCTCCACGCCGGCCAGGAGCGCGGGCCCCGCCTCGGGAGTCCCGGTCCCGACCAGGGCTACGCCCTCACGCTGGCCGAGCGCTTCCGGGACGACCTCCACCTCCGTCCGGGCGAGCACGTCGACGACGCCATCGCCGGCTGCGTGCCCGTGGCCCTCAAGCGGGCCTCCCTGTTCGGCCGGGCCCCGGTGATCCACGACCTGACGATCGCCTTCACCATGTGGGGCTTCCTCGACGAGCAGGCCGACGACGAGCTCGTCGCCCTGCGCCGGCCGATCTTCGAGGAGGTGGCCAACTCGCACCACTACGCCGAGCAGCGGGCCATCGCCGACGCCGTACCGGCGGCGACCCTGCGCCTCAGCCCCGACGAGGTGCGGTCCCGCCACGCCACCGATTGGCGTGCCCTGCTCGAGCTGTAGCCGCTCGAATGCTGGACGACGGTCGGCTCCATGTCCCCGCCCAGCACGTCCGCGGTGACCAGGACCGCACCGAGCACGAGGAACCCGCCCGCCAGCAACAGCGCAGGGAGTGCTTTTCGAACACTCTCCGTGTCATGACCCCCAGGATGCCGCACTCGGGCCGGAAGGGAAGGGCGAGTAGGTTCGCCGCGATGCAGGTGCCCGTGGGTGCCCTTACCTTCGACGTGGCCACCGATGGCCCCGACGACGGCCCGGCCGTCATCCTGCTGCACGGATTCCCCCAGACCGCGAGCTGCTGGCGGCACGAGCTGCCCGTGCTGGCGGCGGCCGGCTACCGGGTCCTGGCCCCCGACCAACGGGGTTACTCGCCGGGCGCCCGCCCGACCGGCGTGGCGGCGTACCACACCGAGGAGCTCACGGCCGATGTGCTCGGGCTGGCCGACGCCCTCGCCATCGATCGCTTCCACGTCGTCGGTCACGACTGGGGCGCGAGCCTGACCTGGCAGCTCGCCGCCCGCCACGGCGACCGGCTCCGGTCGATGACCGCTCTCTCCGTGCCCCACCCGCTGGCGTACAGCACGGCCCTGGCGTCCGACGAGACGGACCAACGGCAGCGGTCCTCCTACTTCCCGGTGTTCCGGGAGGAAGGCTCCGAGCTCGGGATGCTCGCCAACGACGCCGCCGGGCTTCGGATGATCTACCTGGCGAGCGGCCTGACCGAGGAGGAGGCCGCGCCCTACCTCGCGGCGCTCGGCTCACCCGAGGCGCTGGGCGCCGCCCTCAACTGGTACCGGGCCGCCGGGGGGCACCTGATCGAAGGCCTCGGCCCCGTCACCGTCCCGACGCTGCACGTCTGGAGCACCGAGGACCCGGCGCTCGGGCGGGAGGGCGCCGAGGCCACCGCCGACCACGTCCAGGGTCCCTACCGGTTCGAGGTCTTCGACGGTGTCGACCACTGGATCCCGGACCACGCCGCCGACCGCCTGAACCCCCTCCTGCTGGAGCACTTCGCGGCAGGCCGAGCAGTGAAACCACGCGAGTAGGGAATGGTCGGCAACCGGCTTGTCCGAATCTCACGAGGCGTGGTCGTGCCCGGGTGCCATGACTGACCTCGAGGCAATAACTCTCGGATTCCGCAAGTTATTGCCTCGAGGTCGATAGATGAGGCGCCGATCCACCGGCACAGAGGTGCCCTTTAGCCACGGAGCGTGAGGACCCACACCCGCGGACGGGCCGGCTTCGCCCTTCCTGCTCGCGTCGTTTGCGTTCGGCGGGCCGGCCTAGTTCAGCAGGGGGAGGACGTCGCGGCCGAGGGCGGCGAGCTGGTCGCAGAGCTCGGCGAGGGTGCGGCTGCGGGGACGGACCTGGACATGGCTCACCCCGAGGTCCTTGAAGGCCCGGATCCTCTCCGCCACCTGCTCGGGCGCCCCGCTGATGGTCCAGGGGCCGACGTCCCAGCCCGGCGTGCCGATGTAGAGCGGCTCGCAGATGGTGCCGAGGTCGATGGGCTCGTCGCCCCGGGTCGCCTGGCGGTGCTCCCGCAGGTAGGCGATGGCGCCGGCCAGCTCGTGGCGCGGTGTGCCCTGCGGCAGCCAGCCGTCACCCCGGGCCGCGGCCCGGCGCAGGGCCGGCTTGGAGGAGCCGCCGACCCAGATGGGGAGCACATCCTGGCGCGGGCGGGGGCGCAGGCCGACGCCGTCCACGGTGAAGTGCTCGCCGGCGTACGACGGGTACTCGTCGGTGAACGCGGCCCGGAGCACGTCGATCGCCTCGTCGGTGACTGAGCCGCGGTGGGCGAAGTCGGCGCCCAGGGCCGCGAACTCGCCCTCGACGTGGCCGGTCCCGACCCCGAGGATGGCCCGACCGCCCGAGAGCTCGTCCAGGGTCAGGAAGGCCTTGGCCGCCACCAGGGGATGGCGGTAGGCCGGCACGAACACGTGGGACAGCAGTCGGAGCCGCTCGGTCCGCCCCGCGATCCAGGCCAACGTGGCCACGGTGTCGTACCAGATGGTCTGCATGCGCTCGGCGGGCTCGCGGGGGACGGCGACGTGGTCGCACACCGCGACGTAGAAGAGCCCCGCGGCCTCGGCCGCGTCCACGACCTCGGCCAGCTCGGCGGCGCCCGAGCCCTCCTCCCAGGCTTCGGCGTAGATCCGGCTCTGGGACTGGACGGGCAGCTGCATGCCGACCTCGAGGCGGCCCGGGGGGATCAGGGTGGTCACGGCGCGGATCGTGCCACAGCGATGCCGGCCCGCCCGAGTCCGTGCTCCCGCGTCAGGGCAGCGGCGGGTCTCCGGTCAGGGCGATCGCTCCGGGGGCGGGGTACCAGCTGTCGAGGTGCTCGGCCCGGTAGGTCTGCCAGCCGAGGTTCTCGCCGTGGTCGATCGCGATGCTCAGGACCACCTCGTCGGTCGTCCGGTCGACCTCGACGAGCAACGCCTCGTTCAGCTGCGTCTCGGGGTCGACGGTCGCGCCGTGGGTGATGAGCACGTGGCCGCCCGCCAGGGCGTCGGCGTCCCCCAGGAAGTCGGCGTAGACCGGCCCGTCCGCCGTGTCGAGGCGGTGCTCCCAGATCTGGCGTGCGGTCCAGGACCCGGGCGGGCCCGAGCGGTCGAGCTCGTACTGCACGGCGCGGCTGAAGGGCAGCTCCGCCTTGCCCTCTCCGTCGGGCGGGCGCTGCGAGCCGTTGTCGTAGACGAGGATGGTCCCGTCGGGCTGCACTTCGGGCGCGTGCTGGCGGTAGAACCACCCGCCCTCCGTGAGGTCGAAGTCCAGCTCGGGGCCGAACTGCCACAGGACCTCTCCCGCGGGGCCGCTGCGGTCCCTGCGCCAGCGGAGGGCCAGGATCGAGCTCAGGTTGCGGGCGGACACGAGCACGACGTTGTCGTCCTCGAACAGCGTCGCCGAGTTGGCGTGCGACCAGTCGACGAAGACCTGCGAGCCATTGGCCACCTCGTCGGTCTTCAGGTTGCACTGCTGCGAGCCCGGCTGTTGGCGAGGGTCGATGACGTCGAGCAGCGAGATCTGGTGGACGATCTCGCCGCCGGGTGTGTACTCGACGACCACGTCACCCCGCTGCGGCCGGACGGTGGGGTCCTCGAACGGCTCGGGCGGGCAGTCGGGTTCGGCGAAGCCCCGGAAGGTCCGGATCTCCTGGCTCAGGGCCAGGAAGTTGCCGTTCGGGAGCGGGACGGCCACCTCGTGGTGCAGGCGGGGCGTGGCCACGACCGTCGCGCCCGGGGCGTAGGCCTCGTGGCCGAACCGATCGGTCGGCCCCACGCGGACGCGGGTCTCCGTGGTCCAGTCGTGGACCAGGTTCCCCAGCACGTCGATCTCGCGTGCGCCGATGTTGCCGAAGTTGAAGAGCAGGTTCCCGTTGGGCAGCTGGCGGGCGTCGGAGATGACCTGCTGGTCCTGGTGGTACCAGACGACCTGACCCTCGTCGTCGACGGCCAGGAGGTTCCCGGGTTGCTCCACCGACAGCGCGCTGGGGGTGGCGTTGAAGAGCGTGACCCCCGGACGCGGCGTGCCCGCCACCTGCTGTCCGCACGGCCGGCAGGTCGGTCGGCAGCGACCCCGTCCGGAACCCCACCTCCAGGGCGGCGAGCGCCGGGTCGCCGGCGAGGTCGAGGTCGTACTCGGTGACGGCCCGCAGCCCGACGACGGGAAGGGTCACGTGCCTTCGCGCCTGGCGAGGCCGTGGCACCGTCACCTCGTGGCCGTCCGTCCGGGCCGTCAGCCGGGGCCGCACCCGGTGGTCGGCGGTGATCGTGATCACGGCCGTGAGGACGCTGTGAGGACCGGGTTCGACCCGCACGGTGACCCCGTCGCCCCGGATCGTCGTGGACTCGGAGGGGTGCACGACCACGGGCGGCGCCGCCGGTTCGGGCTCGCCGTCGCTGCACGCCGGCAGCAGCACCAACAGGCCGGCCACGAGCGCCGCCGATGCGGGCCGGAGGGTCACGGACGCGAGAGGGTAGGGCTGTGAGCGAGCGCTACGAGGGTCGGGTGGTCATCGTCACCGGGGCGGCGTCGGGCATCGGTCGGGCGACCGCGGCGCGGCTGGCGGCCGAGGGAGCGGTGGTTGCCGCCGCCGACCGGGACCTCGCCGGCGCCACCGAGACCGTGGCCACCGTCGTCACCGCCGGCGGCCGGGCGACGGCCCACCAGCTCGACGTCAGCGACCCGGATGCCGCCGTCACGTTCGTGGCCGAGGCCGTGGCCGCGCACGGTCGTCTCGACGTGCTGGCCAACGTCGCCGGCATCCTGCGCTTCGCCCACGCCACCGAACACAGCCGGGCCGACTGGGACCAGACCCTGGCGGTGAACTTGTCGGGACCGTGGTTCCTCATGCAGGCGGCCCTCCCGCACCTGGAGGCGACCCGGGGCAACATCGTCAACGTGGCGTCCGCCGCCGGGCTCGTGGGCCAGGCCTACACGGCGGCGTACTGCGCCTCGAAGGGCGGGCTCGTGCTCCTGACCAAGTCGCTGGCCGTCGAGTACGCCAGCCGCAAGGTCCGGGTGAACTGCGTCTGCCCGGGCCAGGTGGACACCAACCTGCTGGCCGACTTCGCCTTCCCGGAGGGGGCCGACAGCCGACTGCTGGACAAGCTCCTGCCCCTCGTGCGGGCGGCGACGCCCGAGGAGATCGCCACCCTGATCGCCTATCTCGCCTCCGACGAGGCCCGCTACGTCACCGGGGCCGCGCTCCCCATCGACGGCGGCCAGACCGCGAGCTGATTCAGGGCGATCGTCCGCCCGACTTCTTCTGGGCTGACTGCCGCGGCGTAGCCTGACGGCCCGTCAGATCCACGACCCCCGGGGGCACTTGAAGATGAGGGCCATCGTGTTCGACGGCGAGCACGCCGCCGTCCACACCGACGTCGAGGTGCGGGACGCCGCACCCACCGAGGTGAAGGTGCGCGTGGTGGCGGCCGGCGTGTGCCACAGCGACCTGTCGGTGATCGACGGGACGATCCCGTTCCCGCCGCCCGTGGTCATGGGCCACGAGGGGGCCGGGATCATCGAGGAGGTGGGCTCGGAGGTGAAGGACCTCGCCGTGGGCGACCACGTCGTGCTCACCACGCTGGCCTACTGCGGATCCTGCGCGGCGTGTGACACGGGCAACCCGACGTGGTGCCGGGGCAGCTTCGGTCAGCTCAACCAGCCGTTCACCGTGAACGGGGAGAAGGCCTTCCAGTTCGCCGCCAACTCCGCCTTCGCCGAGCACACGGTGGTGAGCGCCCGGCAGGCGATCAAGATCGACCCCGAGGTGCCGCTCGAGTCGGCCTGCCTCATCGGCTGCGGCGTCATCACGGGCGCCGGCGCGGTGCTCAACCGGGCGAACGTGCAGCCCGGCCAGGACGTCGCCGTGTTCGGCGTCGGCGGCATCGGCCTCAACGTGATCCAGGCCGCCCGGATCCGCAACGCCGGCCGGATCATCGCCGTCGACACGCTCCCCAACAAGGAGGAGCTGGCCCTGACGTTCGGCGCCACCGACTTCATCCTCGCCGGCGAGGGCCAGAACACGGTCAAGGCCATCCGGGAGCTGACCGGGGGCGGGGCCGACTGGTCGTTCGAGTGCGTCGGCCATCCCGCCGTGATCGCCGACGCGGTGAAGTGCCTCGACTGGGGCGGCAACTGCGTGATCATCGGCGTGCCCGGCCCCGACGCCGAGCTGACCGGCATCCGGGTCAACCACCTGATGCAGATCGACCGGGGGATCATGGGCTGCCGCTACGGGTCGACCAAGCCCCACCGTGACGTGCCGTTGTTCATCCAGCTCTACCTCGACGGCCGCCTGAAGCTCGACGAGCTGGTCACCAAGACGTACCCGCTGGAGGAGTTCCAGACGGTCGTGGACGACATGCACGAGGGCAAGCTGGCCCGCGGCGTGCTCACGTTCTGATGACGGACTCCTACGACCGCTTCGGCGGCAAGGTGGCGATCGTCACGGGGGCCGGCTCGGGCATCGGCAAGGCCACGGCCGAGCGCCTCGCCGCCGAGGGGGCCGCCGTGGCCGCCTTCGACCTCAACCTCGAGGCCGTGCAGGCCACGGTCGAGGCCATCACGGCCGCCGGCGCCTCGGCCAGCGCCCACGCCGTCGACGTCAGCGACGAGGGCTCGGTGGTCGACGGGGTCGCCGCGGCCGTCGGCGAGCACGGCCGGCCCGACGTCGTGTGCAACATCGCCGGCATCGGGACCTTCGTCTGGACCCACGAGATGGACCTCGAGCTGTGGAACCGGATCATCGGGGTGAACCTCACCGGCACGTTCCTGATGTGCAAGGCGACCATCCCGCACCTGCTCGACGGCGGCGGGGTCATCGTCAACACCGCCTCGACCGCCGGGCTCTACGGCCAGCCGTGGAGCGCGGCCTACTGCGGGTCCAAGGGCGGTGTCGTGCTGCTCACGAAGGCCCTGGCCTACGAGTACGAGGAGACCGCGCTCCGGGTGAACGCCGTGGCCCCGGGCGGGGTCGAGACGCCGATCCAGAAGGACTTCTACGACGTCCCCGAGGGCGGCGACGGCAAGAAGCTGTTCAAGATGATGACCCGCAAGGGGATGTGCTCACCCGAGGAGGTGGCCGCCACCTTCGCCCACGTGGCCAGTGACGACGCCCGCTACATGAACGGCTCCATCGTCGTCATCGACGGAGGGATCACGGCCTAGGTGGCACGCTACGCGGTCACGGGATCCGCTCGGGGGATCGGCGGGGCCATCCGGGCCCGGCTGGAGGCCGGCGGTCACGATGTCATCGGCGTCGACCTCGCCGGCCAGGAGATCGAGGCCGACCTGTCGACCCCCGACGGACGGGCGGCGGCCGTCGCGGCCGTCGGTGACCGGTCCGGAGGCGTCCTCGAAGGCCTCGTCGTCTGCGCCGGGCTGCCCCCGACGGCCTCGCCCACCGCGACCATCGCCCAGGTCAACTACTTCGGCGCGGTGGAGCTGCTCGACGGGCTCCGGCCGCTGCTCGAGCGGGCCGAGGCGGGATCGGCCGTGGCCATCTCGTCCAACTCGTTGGGGACCGTGCCCGAGGCCGACGAGCCGCTCATCGGCCCGCTCCTCGCCGGTGACGTGGACGCCGCCGTCGCCGCCGCGGCGGCGCTGCACGGCACGCAGGTCTACGGCATGTCCAAGCGGGCGCTGGCCCGGGCCGTGCGTCACCGGGCCCCGTCCTGGGCCGAAGCCGGCGTGCGCCTCAACGCCATCGCCCCCGGCGCCACCCAGACGGCGCTGTTCCAGGAGACGCTCGACGACCCGGAGATCGGGCGGTTCGTGGCGGACTTCCCGATCCCGGTCGGGCGGCGCGGGACGGTCGACGACATCGCCGAGGCCGTCTGGTTCGTGCTGGTCGAGGCCACGTTCATGGTGGGCTCGGTGCTCTTCGTCGACGGCGGCAGCGACGCCGTGCTCCGACCGGACGTCGTCTGATGGCCGAGCTGTCGCTGACGATCGCCGGGCTGCACCGGACGTTCGGCCCCGAGCTCGAGCACTACCTCGACGTCGCCCGCATCGTGGACGAGGTGGGCATCGGTCAGTTCCTGCTCGCCGACCACGTGGTCATGGGGCGCAACACCGACGCCTACCCCTACGGGGAGTTCGCCTTCGCCCCCGAGGACCCCTGGCCGGAGCCACTGACGCTCCTCGCCGCGATCGCCGCCGTCACCGAGCGGGTGCGGCTGGGCACCGGGATCCTGATCACGCCGTTGCGCACCCCGGCGTCCTTGGCCAAGACCGTGGCCACCCTGGACACGTTGTCCGGGGGGCGGGTCGACCTCGGTGTCGGCGTGGGCTGGCAGCGGGAGGAGTACGACGTGGCCGGCGTCCCGTTCGCCGACCGGTGGTCGCGCCTCGACGACGGGCTGCGGGCCTGCCGGGCCCTGTGGGCGGGGGGACCGACGTCGTTCACCAGCCCGAGCGTGTCGTTCACCGACATCTGGTGCGAGCCGCGGCCCGCACAGGCGCGGCTGCCCGTGTGGCTGGGGGCCAAGGCCACCGACCGCAACTGCGCCCGGATCGCCGAGTGGGGCGACGGCTGGATGCCCCTCGAGACCCGGACCGGCCCGGACGAGCTGCTCGAGGGCATCGCCCGCCTCCGCGCCGCTTTCGCCGCAGCCGGACGGGCCGAGGACCAGCTCCGGGTGCGGGCCGGCCTCCCCGCCGTCCGGGGCGACGACGGCTTGGACCTGCCGGCCACCCGCGACGCCGCGCTCCGCCTCGCCGACGCCGGGGTCACCCACTTCTCGGTGAACCTGCGGCGCAACACCACCTCGGCCGGCGACGCAGGGAAGTTCCTCGAACGGCTCGCCGAGGGCCTCCTGCCCCTGGGCTGAGCTTCCCTCGGCCGTCGCCCGCTCCCTACCCTGCGGTTTCGTGGCTCGGAGGACTGTGGCGATGGTGGCCGTGCTGCTCGCGTTGGCGACGGGCTGCCAGTACGTCGGGGCGAGCGGCCCGCGGGTGAGCTTCCACGGCGACTCGATGGGGGCGCAGGCCGATCAGCAGATCACCAACCGGCTGACCCGGTCCCACCGGCTCTTCCGGTACTCCCAGGAGCGAGCGGTGACCGCCGACATGGTCCCGGTCGTCCGTCGGCTCATGCAGGAAGGGCCGGTCCCGCGGATCGTCATCGTGGAGCTGGGCTCAGGCGACGCCAACACCCGCCGCGGCGACGGGATCATGCGCCGCGACATCCGTCGCCTCCTCGACCTGGTGCGCACGGTGCCGTGTGTCCGGTGGTTGAACCTGAAGATCGCCGGGGTCAACGGCTACTACCAGGGCTACGCCGACCGGGCGGACGACTTCAACCGGATCCTGACCCGGGAGGCGGCGGACTACGCGAACGCCCGGGTGGCCCCCTACCGCCAGTGGGCCAACGCCCACCCCGGCGCCTTCAAGGCCGACGGCCTCCACCACACCGCCCAGGGCAAGCTCCGGTACGCCCAGTTCATCGAGGGTGTCGCCGACAACTGTCCGTGAACCCTCCGATCTGACGATCCGTCAGGTCGTTACCTAGTCTGCGGGCCGATGGACCTGCGGTACACCGAGGAGGAGGGCGCCTTCCGCGACGAGCTCCGGAACTGGCTGGTGGACGCCGTGCCCGCCCATGGTCCAGCCCCCGACGAGGACGATTGGGAGGCGACCCGGGCCTACGACGCGGCCTGGCAACGCACCCTCTTCGACGCCGGCTACGCGGGGATCAACTGGCCCGTGGAGTTCGGCGGCCGGGGCGCCTCCCCGGTGGAGCACCTGATCTTCCTCGAGGAGACCGAACGGGTCGGGGCCCCCTACGTGGGCACGAACTTCGTCGGCCTGATGCACGCGGGCCCGACGATCATGACCGAGGCCACCGACGAGCAGAAGGCGTTCCACCTCCCCGCGATCCTCAAGGGGGAGCACGGCTGGTGCCAGGGCTTCTCCGAGCCCCAGGCCGGGTCCGACCTGGCCAGCCTGCGCACCCGGGCGCTACGGGACGGCGACGACTACGTCGTCGACGGCCAGAAGATCTGGACCAGCCACGCCCAGGTGGCGGACTACTGCGAGCTGCTCGTGCGCACCGATCCCGACGCCCCCAAGCACCGGGGCATCTCGTGGCTGATCGTGCCCATGGACACGCCGGGGATCGACATCCGCCCGTTGGAGACCATCCGGGGCACGAGGGAGTTCAGCGAGGTCTTCTTCGACGAGGTCCGGGTTCCCGTCGCCAACCGGGTCGGGGCGGAGAACGACGGCTGGCGGGTGGCCATGGTCACCTTCAGCTTCGAGCGGGGCACGGGCTTCGTGAGCGAGATGCTCTACTCGATGCAGCTGGTCGCCGACCTGGCGGCCATCGCCAAGCGGGTGACCAGCCACGGCGCGTCGGCCTGGGAGGACCGGGGCCTGCGCCGGGACCTCGGCCACCTGACGGCCGAGCTTGACGCCCTGTGGGCCCTCACCCGGCGCAACGTCAGCCAGGCGGCGCGGGACGGCGTGCCGGGCGTGGGCGGGTCGGTGTTCAAGCTGGCCTACGCCGAGGTGCGCCAGCGGCTGGGCGACCTCGCCGACCGCATCCTCGAGCGGGCCGCGCTGTCCCTCGACGACCTCGACGGCCTGACCAACGGCCGCCACGTCCAGGGCCGTCTCCATGCCCTCTCCATCTCCATCGCCGCCGGCACCACGCAGATCCAACGCAACATCGTCGGCGAGCGCGTCCTGGGCCTGCCGAAGGAGCGCTGATGGATCTCGAGCTGAGCGAGGACGAAGCGGCGCTGCAGGCGGGCCTCCGGTCCTTCCTGGCCGGGCGCTTCACGATGGCCGACGTCCGGGCGCAGGCCGACGGCCTGGATCGGGGCCGGTGGGCCGAGCTGGCCGAGACCGGAGTGTTCGGCCTCCGGCTGGCGGAGGCCGACGGCGGGGTCGGGCTCGGCCTGACCGAAGCCGTGCTCGCCTTCGAGGAGCTCGGCCGGTCGCTGGTGCCGGGGCCGGTCCTGGCCACCCATCTTGCGGCCGGTCTCGTCGACGGTGCCGCGGACGGCACCGCCGTGGTCGGCCTGATCGAGCGGCCGGCCGATGTCCTGCTGGTCGAGCACCTGAGCGACCTCGACGTCCTCCTCGCGCTCGACGACGACGGGGTGTGGCGCATCGACCGCGAGGGCCTCGACGCCGAGCCCGTGGTCCGCCCCCTGGACCCGTTGACGCCGCTGCACCGCGTCCCCCACCTGCCGGACGGTGAGCAGGTCGCCGGGCCGGACGTGGCGGGGTGGTGGCGCCAGGAGGGCGCCGTCCTCACCGCGGCCACCCTGCTCGGCATCGCCTCGGCGACGACCGAGCTGGCCGTCGCCTACGCCGGCCAGCGCGAGCAGTTCGGCAAGCCCATCGGCGCGTTCCAGGCCGTGAAGCACCTCTGTGCCGACATGCTCACCCGGGCCGAGCTGGCCCGCGGCGTGGTCTACGCCGCCGGGGTCACCCTCGACGGTCGGGGGGTGGACGAGGTCGAGCGCCTCGTCTCGGCGGCCAAGATCGCCGCCGGCGACGCGGCCAAGGCCAACGCCAAGTCCTGCATCCAGGTCCACGGGGGCATGGGCTTCACCGCCGAGGTCGACGCCCACCTCTACCTGAAGCGCGCCCTCGTGCTCGACACCCATTTCGGCTCCGTCGACGCCCACTGCGAAGCCATCGCCGCCCGCCTCTGACCTCCAGGTGAATCAGGGGAGGCCGAGGAGGGCCGCGGTCTCGGTGCACGTCGCGACCGGGCGGTCGACGGCGGCGCAGAGGGCGACGGCCTCGGTGACCAGCTCCTCGTTGGTGGGGGTGCGGTCGCCGGCGTAGGCCTCCAGGCCGAGGTGGAGGTGACCGCCCCGCTCGAGAGCCAGGCGGGCGATCCCGCAGCCGACGACGTCGCCGCCGAACACGGAGACCGACCACGGCAGGCCGGACCCCTCGAGGAGCTCCAGGTACGCGTCGAGGGCCTTCTCGGTCGGTCGCAGGCCGAACGTGGCCCCACCGAGGTAGCCCTCCTCGCCGCCGAAGTAGAGCTTCACCATCGCCCCGGCGGGCAGCCGCCCAGCCACGTGCCAGGCCAGCGCCGTGCGCAGGAAGCCGGGCTCGAAGATGGCCAGCGACGGCCCGAGGCCGAGGTCTCGGCACAGGGCGAGCTGGTGGTGGCCGTCGTCGAAGGAGTTGGCGTAGACGAACCGGCCGGTCGGCACGCCGTCCTCGTCCCGACCGCCGAGGTTCACCGAGGCCAGGTCGGCCAGGCCGATGCGGAGCCCGCCGCGCTCGGCCAGGGGCCGGATGTGGCTGTAGGAGTCCTCGACCGTGGCCCCGGCGTTGACGGTGGGGTAGAGCAGGGCATCGGGCCGCTCCGCCAGCACCGGCGTCCAGCCCTCGAGGTAGCGGTCGGCTGCCTCGTCACCCGGCACCATCACGACGTCGACGTGGTTGTGCACGATGGCCGCTCCGGCGGCGAAGCAGGCCAGGGCGTCGGCGGCGATCTCGTGGGGTTCGACGGGCACGTTGGGGTTGCGGGCCTTCGGCGTCACCCCGTTGATCGCCGCCTCGACGATGACCGGAGCGTTGCTCATGAGGCGAGGCGGAAGACGGGGACGGTGTCGCCGTCGCGGACGTCGTACCAGTCGATGGTGACCGCCAACCCGACGTCGACCTGCTCGGCGTCGGTGTCGACGACGTTGCCCACCAGCCGGATCTCGTCGAGGCCGTCGAGGGCGACGACGGCGCCGATGACCGGGAGGTGGTCGGCCATGTCGGGGATCACCGGGTGGCGCACGACGGTGAAGGTGTAGATGGATCCCCGGCCGTCGTGGTCCTCCCACTCGACGTCCTGGCTCCGGCAGACGAAGCAGAACGGACCGGGCGGGAAGCGGTGCGTGCCACAGCTGCCACAGCGGGGGACGACGAGGCGGTGCTCCGCGGTGGCCGCCCAGTACGGCTCGGTCCACGCGTCCCGCGTGATGCGGATCAGGTCGGGTGGCGGGACGCCGCGCATCAGGCCGCCCTCAGGATCAGGCTGCTCGTGGGCAGCGAGGCCGGGCCACCGGTGACGAGGGCCACCTCGGCCCCCTCCACCTGGTTGACCGCCGTCCCCCGGAGCTGCTCGACGGCCTCCCGCACGTGGGTCAGGCCGAGGATGTAGGCCTCCGAGAGGTTGCCGCCGTGGGTGTTCACCGGGAGGCCGCCGTCCGGCCAGCGGATGTTGCCGTCGGCGACGAAGGGGCCGCCCTCGCCGACCTCGCAGAAGCCGTAGTCCTCCAGCTGGAGGATGACGAGCGGGGAGAAGTGGTCGTAGAGCAGGGCCACGTCGACGTCGTCGGGGCCGACCCCCGCCATCTCGTACAGCCGGGTGGCCAGCGTGCGGTGCCCGGCGGAGGCGAAGTAGTCCTCGGGCATGCCCAGCCAGGTGATGGCCTGGCCCCAGCGCCCGGGGCCACCCTGCGCCGTTCCCGACACCAGCACGGGCGGTTGGCGGAGGTCCCGGGCCCGTTCGGCCGAGGTGACGACGACGGCGACGGCGCCGTCGCACTCGAGGCAGAAGTCGTAGAGGCAGAGGGGGTCCGCGATCATCCGGGCACCGAAGTAGTCCTCGACGGTCAGGGGTTCGCGCATGAGCGCGGTCTCCCGCCGAACGGCGTTGGCCCGGGTCGAGACGGCCACCTCGGCGAAGTGCTCCCTGGTGGTGCCGTACTGGTGCATGTGCCGGCGGGCCACGAGCGAGAACAGCTGACCGGGGGCCATGAGACCGGCGGGCTGGACGAAGCTGGCCTCGGGCGTCGCCGGCGCCGAGTAGACCGCGTTCTGCTTGCCCCGGGGCGCGTAGGAGGCGCCGAAGCGGCTGGCCGCCTGCTGCAGGCTGATGACGCTGACCACGCACTCGGCGATGCCCGACGCCACCGCGGCGGCGGCCAGGCCGACCGAACCGGCAGCCCCCCCGCCGCCTCCCGTGAGCATCGAGGTGAAGCGCACCTCGGGCACGCCCAGCCACTGGGCCAGCAGCGAGGTGTCGAAGCCCATCGAGTACAGGGCGAAGCCGTCGAGGTCCTCGACGGTCAGGCCGGCGTCGTCGAGCGCCCCGAGGATGGCCTTGGCCGCCATCTCCATCGGGGTCTGGGGCAACGACCGTCCCCGCTTGTAGTACTCGGTGGCCCCGACCCCGACGACGGCGGTGGTGTCGCGAAGTGGAGGGGTCACGCGGCGTCCGGGAGCTCGATGCCGTACAGGCGGGCGGCGTTGCCGGCGACGATGGCGTCGCGCTCGTCGTCGGGGATGCCCTCGAAGATCTCCCGCACGATGCGCTGCGATTCCGGGAACGTGCCCTCCGGATGCGGGTAGTCCGAGGCCCAGAGCAGGGGGTCCACGCCGGTGATCTCCCGGGCGAGCAGGGGCGCCCGGTCGGCGCCGAGGGTGACCAGGCACTGGCGGCGCACGTAGTCGCTGGGCCGCTCGGCCAGCTTGGGGTTCACCCACTGCTCGTGCTCCTCGAAGGCCTCGTCCATGCGCTCGCAGCAGTAGGCCAGCCAGCCCGCCCCGCTCTCGACGAAGACCAGGCGGAGGTCCGGATGGCGCTCGAGGGTGCCGCCGGCAACGAAGTAGCAGAGGGCCTCCGCCGACAGCAGGCCCACCTTGGCGTAGTTGATGACGGCCCCGCCCGGACCCTTCTCGTGCTGGGGGAGGGCGCCGGTGCCGGTGTGCATCGAGAGGGGGATGCCCGCCTGCGCCGCCACCGTCCAGAGCGGGTCGTAGTCCGGTCGGTTGTAGGGCAGACCCTCGGGGGGCGAGGTGGGGATGAGCGCCGAGCGGTAGCCGAGGTCCGCCACGCGGGCCAGTTCGGCCACGGCGGTGTCGACATCGCGGATGGGGACCAGCGCCGAGGGGATGAACGTCGACGGGTCCGGGAGGAAGGTCTCGGCCAGCCAGTCGTTGTAGGCCCGGGCACAGGCCATCTGCAGCTCCGGGTCGGCGAGCATGTCGACGAACAGCCCGAAGGTCGGGTAGATGACCTCGGCCACGACCCCGTCCTGGGCCATGTCGGCCTTGCGGGCGTCGATGTCGGCCGTGCCGCCCGGTGTCGCCGAGGGCCCATCTGAGCCGCTCGCCTCGCGGTCCACCCGAGCCAGCTTCCGCGGGGGGATGCCCTCGACGACCAGGCACCACCAGTCGCCCACCCGCTCCATGCGGGGACCACGGTCCCGGAGCGCCGTGGGCAGGCGCTGCTGCCACAGGTCGACGGGCTCGAAGACGTGGTTGTCGGCGCTGATCAGTGACAGCTTGCTCACGGTCCCCCCTCGAAGGTCAGGTCGGCCTCACCGGAGATCCTGCCCCGGATAGCGGTCGGGGTGTGCACGAAGGGCGTGGCCCGGTCCCGTCGGGCGCTGACGCAAAGGCGACCGTCGTCACTGGTGACCTCCCACTCGGCGGCGTCGACGCGAGCCGGTTCTCCGGGTCCGTCCGCCACGGCGACGGCGGGGCCGCAGAGGGCCATCGCCGTCGGCGCGACGCCGGCCGCGGCGAGTCGACCGGCGGCCTCCGGGCGGGCCGCCACCAGCGACACCCCGGCGAACACGTCGGCGTACTCGAAGCCGAGCGTCATCGAGTCCGTCGAGCAGGGCGCCGGTCAGGCCGAACACGGCGTCATAGGGCAGGGACCGGCAGTAGGTCGCGACCCGGCGGGCTTCGCCCGACGAGGCGTCGGCGCACGAGAGCTGGGTCCCGTTCAGCATGGCGCCGAGGATCCACGGCCAGAACTGGCCGGCCTCTGAGAGCATCGAGCAGAACAGCACCCGCCGGTCCGGCCCCAGACCGAGCTCGCCCAGCCGGCGCATGGCTGACCCGAGGTCCCGCTGGATCTCCTCGTGGCCGATCTCCCAGCTGACCGGCCCGTCCGGACCGTCGTAGCGACCGATCCCCCAGAGCGCGCTCATGCCGTTGCCACTCGGGGGATCTTGTGGGGCGGCCCCAGCCGGAGGAGGTCGGCTTCGGCCACCAGTTCGACCTCGGGCTCGAGGCCGACGGCCTCGGCCACTGCGGCCCGCACGGCGCCGGCGGTGTCGCCCTCACCGGCCCGGTGGCCGACCCGGAGCCGGAGCCGGTCCATCTCCCGCTCCGGCCGCAGGAGCTGGAACAGGCCGAGGCCGGTGCCCGGCGCCGACTCCACGGCGTCCCAGACGTCGAGGGGCAGCACCGAGCGGCCGTCGACCACCACCTCGTCACCGAGCCGGCCGAGCGGCCACACGCGGGCGTGGGTCCGCCCACACCTGCAGCGCTGCCGGGTGACCCGGACGAGGTCGCCCGACCGGTACCGCACGAGGGGCCACACCCGGTTGAAGAGGGTGGTGGCCACCAGCTCACCGGGCTCGCCGTCGGGCACGGGGTCCTCGCCGCCTGGTTCGAGGCACTCGACGACCACGGAGTCCTCCCACACGTGCAGGCCGTCGTGCTCGGGGCACTCGAAGCCGGCCGTGACGTCACCGACGCTGGTGTGCTCGAACAGCTCGGCCCCCCAGGCCGCGGCCCGGGAGCGGGCGAGCGCGCCGACCGGCTCGCCGGCGACGACCACGCCCTTGTAGGAGGCGAACACGTCGGACAGGTCGGTACCCGCTCGTTCCAGATCGGCCAGCGCGTGGATCGTCGTGTTCCCGGCGTTGTACAGGACCGTCGGTCGGTAGCGGGTCGAGAGCGCGCACAGCCGGGGGAGCTCGGCCAGATCGTGGTCGCAGAGGATCGGGACCGCCCCGAGGCCGTGCACGAACCCGTACACCGGCCCCCGGTAGCTGAAGAGGAACAGGGCGACGTGGTCACCGGGACGCACGCCGATCCCCCAGAAGTCCCGGGTCATGACCCCCGGCCGGTCGCCCCCACCCCAGACCTCGGGCACGAGGGTGGGGTCGCCCGTGGTGCCCGAGGTGGACATGATCGCCGTCAGCTCGGCGGCGTCGACGGCGAGCATCCCGCCGTAGGGGTCGCCCCGCTCGTCCCGGAAGCGCCGGAGGGCCTCCTTGTCGAGGAAGGGCACCTTGGCCCGCAGGTCGTCGAGGCCGTGGACGTCATCGGGGTGGACGCCGGCGGCGTCCCAGGTCTCCCGGACCAGCGGTGAGGACGCGTAGGCGTGGGGGAGCAGCTCCGCCAGTCGCTCCTCCTGCAGGGCCTCGATCGAGGCGCGCGCCATGGTCTCCGCGGCCTCGTCGTAGAACACGCCGCCGTGCTCGTCGTCCCCCATGCGGCCCTCCGGGTGCCCACCTTCGCGGAAATCAGACCGCGGGCGTGGCGCCTCCGGGGTAGTTCCCCCCGCCGAAGGCGTCGTCGAGGGCGGCGTAGTCGACCAGGCCAGCGTCCGTTCGCGGCAACGCGTCGACGAACTCCACCGTGCGCGGCTTCTTGTACGAGGCCAGGTGCTCGCGGCAGTGGGCGACGAGCGCGTCGCCCGAGACGTCGCCGGAGCAGACGACGACGGCCTTCACGCTCTGCACCCAGGCGGGGTCCGGAACGCCGATGACCGCGGCGTCGGCGACGGCCGGGTGGGCGCGGAGGCAGGCCTCCACCTCGGCGGGATAGATGTTCTCGGCCCCGGACTTGAGCATCCGGCCGGCCGGGCCGACGAAGGTCACGGTCCCGTCGACCTCGAAGCGCCCGAGGTCACCGGTGTGGTGCCAGCCGTCCCGCGACCGGCGGGCGTTCTCCTCCGGGCGGTTCCAGTAGCCGTTCATCACGGTGATGCCGCGCAGCACGAGCTCGCCGGTCTCGCCCACCGCGACGTCGTTGTCGTCGGGGTCGACCACCCGCAGGGTGACGAGGGGGGACGGTCGGCCGTGTCCGCCGATCCCGCCGGGCGCGAGCAGGCTGAACGTGGCCATCCCCATCACCTCGGTCTGCCCGTACCCGCCCGCCCGCTGACCCCAGCGGCTGCGGTCGGGCGAGACCATGGCGTCGAAGGCCGGGTCGCCCCGGTGACCCCGGAAGCGGGACAGGTCGTAGCGGCCGTCGGCGTTGGCGGCGGCCACGTCGGCCACCATCGTCCCGACCACGTACCCGCCCGTGCAGCCGGTCTCGACCAGCGCCCGGCAGACCGCCTCGCCGTCGTGACGGGGGACGAACACGTTGGCCCCGCCGCTGACCAGGGCGGCCAGAGCGAACATGAACGTGCCGATGTGGAACAGGGGCCCGGCGCAGAGGTAGCGGTCGTCGGGGCCGACCTCCGTGTAGTCGGCGAGCAGCCCGCCCTGCGCGAGCAGGGCCCGGTGGCTCAGCATGGCGGCGTTCGGGCGGCCCGCGAACGCCGCCGTGTACACGAGCAGGAGCGGGTCCGCGGGGTCCACCCGGGGATCGGCGGCGACCGGCTCGTGCGCGACGACGAGGTCCTCGTAGGCACCGGTGTCGTGGGTCAGGCGGACAGCCGGGGCGTGGGCGGCCTGGGCGAGGGCCGCCGCCACCGTGGCCCCGATCTCCTCGTCCTGGTCGACGACGACAGTGGGGGAGAGATCGTCGATGACGAAGGCCAGCTCGGCCGCCGTCCCCCTCCAGTTCGCCGGGCAGAGCATCGCGCCGAGGCGGGCGCAGGCCACGAGCAGCTCCTCGATCCGAAAGGAGTTCTGCCCGAGCCACAGGACCCGGTCGCCCCGGCCGACGCCGACGGCGGCCAGGCCGGCGGCCACGCGTGCTGCCCGCTCGTCGAGGTCGGGCCAGGTGAGGCGTACGTCGCCGTCGGCGACGGCGAGACCGTCGGGATGGGAACGGGCGTGCCGGGCGACGAGGTCGCCCAGCGTCAGGCGGCCGGCTCGGAGGGCGAGACCGATGTCGGCGTCGGAAGGGTTCGGCGGCGGCGTGCCTCGATTCTGTCCCACACCATCACGACGGCGGCCACGTAGACCCCGCCGATCAGCAGGTCGACGAGGTAGTGCTCGCCGGTGAGGACGAGGACGAACGACATCACGACGGGGTAGGCGACCAGCACCGCCCGACCCACCCGCCGGGCTTTGGGCCACAGGGCCCAGGCGACCAGCACCGTGTACCCCACGTGCAGGGACGGGATGGCGGCGACGACGTTGGCGGTCCGCTGGCCGAGCTCGAGCACGTCCTGGGCGATGTCCAGGCCGAGGATCGACCACCCCCTCGGGGCCGTGCGCACGATCGGGTCCAGCTCGCCCATGCGGGCCGCCAGCCACGGCGGCACGGCGGGGAACAGCAGGAAGGTGACGGCGGCGGCGAAGCTCAGGGTCACGAAGCGTCGGATGTACTGCCAGTAGCGGTCGCGGTCGCGCAGCCAGAAGACCGCGGCCACGATGAAGGGCACGAAGAAGTGGGACACGTAGGTGAGGGTCACCCCGACCTCCCACCACTGGACCGGGCCCGGGCGGTAGAGGGCGTCCTGGAGGCGCAGCGTCGGGATCTCGCCGAAGCCCAGCCACTGGTCGGCCACGAGCTGCGGGCGGACGTGGGCGGTGATGCCCAGGTAGTCGTCGGCGGCACCGCGGGTCAGGTCGTAGAGGATCAGCACGAGGACGACGGGGAGCCAGTCCCGGGCCACTCGCCACGGCCCGCCGCGGGGTGAGCCGACGGTGGCCACGACGAGGCCGACGGCGAGCCAGGCGATGATCTGCTCGCGGTCAAGGGGGATGCCGCGGGTGGCCCACCACGCCACCAGCGCGCCCCCGTACAGCCCGAGGGCCACCGCACGCGCCACCTGGACCCACGGCGCAGGCGGGGGCGCGGGATGGACGACCGGGGGCGCGGTCACCGGTGGCGGGGCGGTCAGCGTCACCGGGTCACGACCACCCGGGCAGGAGCAGACGGAGATCGGCGGCCCCGTCGCTCAAGGCCTGGCCCGTGAAGAGCGGGTAGAGGAAGGCGAAGGCCACGACCGACCCGACCAGCAGCGGCGCGAAGGCCCACCGCCGGACCGGTGGTAGGCGGTGAAGGGCCAGCACGGTGGCCAGGGCGAGGAGCGGGACGAGGGACACGGCGTAGTACGAGTACACCTCCCGGCCGCTCAGGATCCAAGGCAGCCATTGGGCGGCGGCGAGCGCGAGCAGCGTGCCCGCCTCGTCGTCACGGCGCCGGACCGTGAGCACGCCCAGGGCCACGAGCGCAACCAGGCCCGCGGCCCAGCTCACGGGGTTGGCCAGCGCGAGGAGCCGGGCCCGGGTGGGCGCCTCGCTGTCGGTGCACACGCCGTCGTCGATGGCAGGTCCGGATCCGGCCATCGCGGGCAGGCACGGCTTGTCGAACAGGTTGGCCGGTTCGGTCTGGAGCGCCCACGTCCACCCGGGAGCGGCCTGCGGGTTGTCGGGCTCGAGGTGGGCGTGGAAGTCGACCAGCTCGCGCTGGTGGTCGAACCAGACCCCGATGCGCTCGACGGCCCCGAGCCGGCAGGGGACCTCGTCGCCGCAGTGGGCCAGGCCGGCACGGGTCCGCTCGGCTTGGGCGAACCAGGGCCCGTAGGCGGCGACGTAGACCGCGGCAGGCACCAGGACGAGCACGGCGACGGCCGAGAGGGTGCGCCGGCGCCGGGGCGGGCCGGTCGGGGCGGCTCGCCGCTCGAGGGCGACGAGGACGATTGCGGCCACCGGCCACGTCCACACCGCGCCCCACTTCATCGCTGTGCCGAGACCGAGGAGGAGGGCGATGGCCCAGCGCCAGGCGCGGAGCCGGTCGGGTCGGTCACGGTCGCGGAGGGCCGCGAGCAGGCAGCAGGCCGCGGCCGTCGTCACCAGGGCGACGAAGCCGTCGAGCAGGGCGAGCCGGCCGGTGACGAACGCGATGCCGTCGAAGGTGACGAGGAGGCCGGCGCCGAAGGCCAGGCGATCGTCGCCGGTCACGACCCGGGCGCCCCACCAGGTCACGACGACCAGGGCCACGCCGGCGAGCAGCGCGCCCAGCCGCCAACCCGTCGGGGTGAAGCCGGCCACCTGGATCCCGGCCGCGATCAGCCACTTCGCCAGCGGCGGGTGGGCGGGCGACGCCTCGACCCCGTGACGGAGCAGGTCGGCGGCGTCGAGCGCGTAGTAGAGCTCGTCGAACACCATGGCCCGGGGCCGACCGAGCCCCGGGAGGCGCGTGGCCAGGACGATGGCGGCGAGGCCGGCTGGGGCCGCGAGGGGCCGCAGCGCGGTGGTCAGGGCTCGAGGTTCTGGCACGTCTCGACCAGGCGCCGGGCGGGGGATGCCGAGGAGGGTTCATCCCCCGGCCCGAAGGAAGCGGTGGCCAAGGCCTGCTCGAGGGCGGCGTACCAGGCGTCGGGGTCGCGGGCGAACGCGGCGGGGCCGAGCTGGTCCTCCTTGCCGTCGGCCGGGACCGGCCCGCCGGCGAAGAGGCCGCGATCGTCCAGCGCCCGGGCGGTGATCCGCTCCCTCAGGCTGGCGCAGGTGCGTCGTTCCTCAGCCGCCCGCTCGGCGTCCTGACCGGCGCCACCGCAGGCGGACAGGAGGAGGACGACGGAGGTGACGGCCAGGGACGCCCGGGCGCGTGGAAGGAGCGGGCGGCGCACGATGGCTAGAAGCTAGCGACGGACTACGGTGCGGGCGCTTGGCGAGGCGCTTGGCGATCGTGAGGAGAGAGGCACCCGATGAGTGATCAGGGCGGAACCCCAGAAGCCGGTTGGCACCCCGACCCCCACGGGCGCCACGAGTACCGCTACTGGGACGGTGACAGCTGGACCGACCAGGTCTCCGACGGCGGTGTGGTCGGGTCGGACCCGCCCGGGGACGCGCCCACCGAGGTCACCGAGCCGGCACCGGCCGCCACCGACACCGTGGCCACGCCGGTCACCGGACCTCCTGCGGCCGCGGCCGCAGCCGGGCCGCCGAGCACCGAGACCCCGCCGTATGTCGCGCCGACCGAGAAGAAGAGCTCGGGCAAGCTGCCGATCGGGATCCTGGCCCTGATCGGGCTGGCCGTGGCCGCCATCGTGGCCGCCCTGGTCATCTTCGTCTTCGGGGGCGACGACGGGGGCGGCGGTGAAGGGGCCGGCGACTTCTCCGGCACGATCAGCGAGGACGAGCCGTTCGTCGTCCGCACCGTCGACCTCGACGAGGGCGAGGCGCTGCGGGCGGTCGTCGAGCCGTCCGAGGACCTCGACGCGACGCTCACGCTCGGGATCGATCCCGAGGTGGCGGCCACCGCCGCCTTCACCTCCCTCAACGGTGACGAGGAGGTCGACGAGGACGAGCTGCTGGAGGTCTACGGCAGCTCCTACGGCGACCTCTTCTCCGACGCCCTCCCGGATGACCTGTCCGGAGACTTCTCCGAGGCCATCGACGACTCCGAGGCCTTCAGCGACTTCCAGGACCGTCTGGCCGACCTCGGCCTCGAGGACGCCGGCGTGCCCTTCGGCACCGCCGACCTCAACGGCGAGGGTGAGCCCGAGGGCGGGATCTTCGTGGCCCCGTTCGCCGGCACGTACTCGGTCATCGTCGGCGGCCTCGGCGGCAGCGAAGGCGACTTCGAGGGCAAGATCGACGTCAACGAGGCCGACGGTGACTTCGAGTCCTTCGACACCGACGAGGAGATCGACTTCATCCAGTACATCGAGTCCTTCGGGCCGCAGCGGGACTTCCTCTGCGACGAGGACTTCTGGGGGGACGACCCCGGTGACGTGGCCGAGAGCGCGGCGCAGATCTGCGACGACGACACGTACGACGAGCTGCTGTCGACGGATCTGTCGAGCGACTTCAGCGACGACTTCACCTCGGACTTCTCCGACGACCTCAGCAGCGACTTCTCGGACGACCTCAGCAGCGACTTCTCCGACGACTTCTCGGATGACTTCAGCGACGACCTCACCGACGACCCCGCGCTGGGCGAGCCCCAGGACCCGACGACGTTCATCCCCGAGTACGGGACCACCCCCCGCTTCGACACGCTGGCCGACAGCTGCTTCGGGGGCAACCTGCCGGACTGCGACACGCTGTACGCCCAGACGCCCATCTCCGACTCGACCAACTCCTACGAGGGCTACGGCGCCACCTGTGGCGGCCGGCTGCCGGAGGAGATGCCGGGTCAGTGCGCGACCTTGGGCTGACCCGCTGAGCGCTCCCGACCCGGCGGCCTTCGCGACCCATCGGTCCGAGGTCCGCCACGGGCTCGAGCTGGCCTACGTCCGGGAGGGCGCGGGCGGGTATCCGCTCGTGCTCCTGCACGGCTATCCGGAGACCAAGCGGATCTGGTGGCGCAACGTCGCGCCGTTGGCCGCCGCCGGCTACGAGGTGATCGCGCCCGACCTGCGCGGCCACGGCGAGAGCGACGTCGACCCCGACGATCGCTACGACATCGTGACCCACAGCCGCGACGTCGAGGTCCTGGTGAGAGACGTCCTCGGTCACGAGCGCTTCGGCGTCGTGGCCGGTGACGTCGGGGCGGTCGTGGCCTACGACCTCGCGCTCCGGGGGGAAGGCCTGGTCGACGGCCTGTGCTGGTTCAACACCGCCCCGCCGTTCCTCCCCACGGAGTACGCCGCGGCAGGTATCGACCTGACCGGCCTCGGCGACCTGACCCTCCGGCCCGAGACCGACTACCAGGTGCGCCAGGGCCGCGACACCGAGGCCCTGGCCGCCGACCTCGACACGCCGGAGCGACGTCGCAGCTACATCGCCGAGTTCTACGGTCATCGCCTGTGGGGGAGTCGAGGGTCGTTCACGCCCGACGACGTGGACTTCATGACCGAGCCGTGGTCCGAGGAGGCCCGCCTGCGGGCGGGATGGGCGGTCTACCAGCTCATCTTCGGGACCCGGACGGCCGAGGAGGCGCCCCGGCTCTTCGAGACGATGCCCGTGCCGTCCCTCCTGCTCTACGGGCCCGAGGACCAGGTGGTCCCCGAGGTGTTCACGGCCTGCTGCGAGGTCGCCTTCACCAACCGGGTCGGCCCGCTGATCGTGCCCCGGGCCGGCCACTTCCTCCAATGGGAGCGGGCCGACGTGCTCAACGGCCTGGTCGCGGGGTGGTTCGCCCAGTTCCGCTGACGGCCCTCGCGGGCCTGCTCCTTGCGGGCGCCGTGGCCTGCGGTGACGACGGTGCCGCCCCCGCCGAAGCATCCGTGCAGCTGCACGCCACGGCCACCCGGTCCAGCCTGTTCGACAGCCAGCGCGCGTTCCGGCTGGAGCTGCGCAACGACGGCGACAGCGCGGTCACCGTCGAGGCCGTCCAACTCGACTCGCCGCAGTTCGAGCCCGAGCCGCCGAGCATCCGCGACACGGAGCTGGCGCCCGGCGACCAGCTCCTCCTGCCGGTGCCGTACGGGCGCTCGGTCTGCGAAGGCGAGGACCGGGCCGCGGTGCTGCGGGCCACCGTCGCGGGCGAGGCGATCGCCGTCCCGCTGGGCCAGGACCCCCCTCACGTCATGGACGACCTGAATGCGGTCGAGTGCGCCGAGGCTGGGGTGCGGGAAGCCGTCGACCTGGAGTTCGGGGCAGTGTGGCGCCCGGCGGGCGAGCGCTCGGCGACCGGTGTCCTCGAGGTGACGCCCCGGGGCGACCAGGACGCGACCATCGACTCGATGCACGGCAACATCGTCTTCGGCGTGCGGGTCCCCGCCGACGAACCTCTGCTCACGGCCGCGGCGGGCGACGGCACGGCGCGCCTGCCCGTGACCGTCGTGGTCGACCGCTGTGACACCCACGCCCTCATCGAGAGCAAGCGCACGTTCCAGTTCCCCCTCGAGGTCCGCCTCGACGACGGGGAGCCGGCGCGGGTGGTGCTCGAGGCGGAAGGATCGACCCGGGACCTCTTCCAGGACCTGATCGAGGTCTGCATCGGCTAAAGGAGCCGAGCCGATAGGCGAGGCGACCAGGCAAGCAACGCGGTGATCGCCGAGCGCAGCTTGGCGATGTCCCAGGTCGAGCGCAGCAGGCCTCAGCCTTCCGCGCCCGTCCCAAAGGTACGGTCGCGAGTCGCACGGCCACGAGGGGGCACGCCATGGACCTGATCCTGCGCAACGGGACGGTGATCGACGGGACCGGGGCGCCACGCCAGTCGGTCGACGTGGGGGTCGAGGACGGTCGCATCGCCGCGGTGGGCGAGGTGGCGTCGGGCAACGGGGCCGAGGAGGTCGACCTCGGCGGGCTCGTGCTCGCGCCCGGCTTCGTCGACATCCACACCCACTACGACGCCCAGATCCTCTGGGACCCCGACCTGACCCCGTCCTGCTGGCACGGCGTCACCAGCGTGGTCATGGGCAACTGTGGCTTCGGCATCGCCCCCACCCGGCCGGAGCACCGCGAGACCATCGCCCGCACGCTCGAGAACGTCGAGGGCATGGCCTTCGACGCGTTGGTCGCCGGCATCGACTGGAGCTTCGAGACCTTCCCCGAGTACCTGGCCGCCATCGACCGCCTGCCCAAGCGGCTCAACGTGGGTGCGCTGGCCGGACACACGCCGACCCGGCTGTACGTCCTCGGCGAGGAGGCCTCCGACCGGGAGGCCACCGAGGCCGAGGTGGCCGAGATGGCCGCCATCATCAAGGAGGCGCTGGAGGCCGGCGCGGTCGGCTTCTCGACCTCGGCGGCACCCACCCACGCCGGGGCCTACGGCAAGCCCGTCCCCAGCCGCCTCGCGGCCTACGAGGAGATCAAGGCGCTGGCGGCGACGATGGGCGAGGTCGGCAAGGGTGTGATGCAGGCGACCGTGGGGGCGAACCTGTTCATGGACCAGTTCGCCGAGATCTCCTCGCTCACCGGCCGGCCCGTGTCGTGGACCGCGCTGCTCTCGGGCATGTGGGGCGACGGCGGCGCGCTGTCGATGCTCGACGCCACGGAGCAGCGGGGCGGCGACGTCTGGCCGCAGGTGGCCTGCCGCCCCCTCGTGATGCAGGTGACGATGGCCGACCCCTTCCCGATGGCGACCATGGAGGCCTTCCAGGAGGTGCTGGCCCAGCCCCACGAGCGTCGGGCCGACGTGTACCGGGACCCCGCGTGGCGGCAGCGGATGCACGCCAGCCACTCGATGTGGGGCGACCGCCTGACCAAGGCCACCATCCAGGAGACGGAGCGCCACCACGACCTGGTCGAAGGGCCGACCGTGGCCGAGCTGGCCGAGCAGCGCAACGTGGACCCCCTCGATCTCATGATCGACCTCGCCCTCGAGGACGACCTGGCCACCCGCTACCGGATCGTGCTGGCCAACGACGACGAGACGGAGCTGGCGGCACTGCTGCAGGACCCGCGGACGGTCCTCGGCCTGTCGGATGCCGGGGCCCACGCCAGCCAGCTCTGCGACGCCAACTTCTCGACCCACCTGCTCTCCGTGTGGGCCCGGGAGCGCGAGGTCCTGACGCTGGAGCAGGCCGTGTGGCGGCTGAGTGGCCAGGCCGCCGAGGTGTTCCGCCTCGGGAACCGGGGCCGCATCGCCGAGGGCTACGCGGCCGACCTGGTGGCCTTCGACCCCGACGAGGTGGGCTCGGAGCCCCTGGAGCGGGTCTGGGACCTCCCCGCCGGCGCCGACCGGCTGATCGCCCGGAGCCGGGGGATCGAGCACGTGTGGGTCAACGGCACGGCCGTCCGCCGGGAGGGCGACGACCTCGACGCCCGCCCCGGAACCCTGCTGCACGGAGCCCCTTGAGCCGGAAATTTGAGTAGCGGCTACTCACCCCGTAGGTGGGGCCGGTGGGGGATGATGGCCGCATGGACACCTCGATCATCATCATCATCGTCATCTCGGTGGCGATCCCGCTCCTCATCACGTTCTTCGTGCTGAAGAGCGTGCGGGGCGCCTTCGGCATGTCCCCGGAGAAGCAGGCTCAAGCGCAGAACCTCGTCGCCACCGGTTCGAAGGCGCGGGCCAAGATCCTGCGGGTGACGCCCACGGGCATGATCGTCAACAACATCAACATCCAGTGCATGGTCGACTTCCAGCTCGAGCCGCTGACCGGCGCCCCGCCGTTCATGGCCCAGAAGAAGATGATGATCAACCAGACGGCGATGCCCCGGGTGGGCGATGTCTGGCCGGCCTGGTTCGACGCGGCCGACCCCTCCCAGTTCGTGGTGGGCATGCCCGACGGCGCGTCCCCGGAGCAGATCCCGATCTTCCGCGAGTTCGGCATCCCCCACCCGCTCGACCCCACCCCCGGAGGCTGAGCCGGCCGGCGGCGGCCGCTCCGGTCAGCCGACCGGGTTGGTTGCCGTCAGGTCCCGGGGGACGATCGAGAACCCGCTCCAGTGCGGGTGCATGTGGGGTTCGTCCTCGTCCCGGGGCAGGTGGTGGAACGAGGAGCCGTACCAGACGACGAGGTCGCGCCCACTGAGGCTCTCGCCGTTGGCCATGTCGGCCAGGTCGTTGGCGCAGGTCCCGAAGTTGTTGGCGGCGAGATCCTCACAGGGCTTGCGCCGGGTGACGTAGATCTCGCTGCGGGTGAAGGCCTCGAACGGCGGTCCGCGGTAGATGTGGTCGGGGTTGGGGAGCAGCTCGACGCTGACCGGGTGGTTGTCGGCGTTGGTCCTGACCAGGTCACGGACCCGCCAGCTGCGGAAGCCGGTGGGGGCCACCCGGCGCTCGACCTCGTTCCGGAACGCCCGACGGGTGTTCCGGAGCTCGGTCTGGCCGGAGCCCGACAGGAAGCCCGCCTCCAGCTCCTCGACGCGGTCGTTGGCCGCGCCGGCGACGTCGAAGTCGAGGCGCCAGTAGAAGTTGTGCATGTGGGCCACGGCCCGCTGTCCGCCGCCCACGGGCCACGTCTGGTTCGGGGGGCCGCCGTAGAGCTGGAGCTGACCGGTCGCGCCGACCTCGGGCCGGATGGTGCCGTCGTCGTCGAAGTTCCAGGCGACGACGTAGTTGTAGGCCCCGAGCGCGCTGACGCTGAAGAGGCTGAGGGAGGTCCCCTGCGCCTGTTCGTCGTAGGACTTGTAGTCGTAGCCGGTCGGGGCCTCGGTCCGGCAGACCACGTCCTCGCCGCCGTCCGCCAGGAGCGTGCCGCTGGGGCAGTCGGCGCCGGTGAGGTCGAGCATCGAGCCCCCGAGCCCGATCAGCGACAGGTCGTAGAACCGGGCGGCGTTGTTGTCGTAGGGGACGTGGATCTCGGCCAGGTTGGCCTGACCCAGGATCTCCACGGTGGCGCCGCCCGGCGGGGTGTACCGCACGTGGTGGAGCACGATGCCCTCGAGGTCCCGGCGCTCCCAGCACATCCGCCAGCGGGCGCCGTTGGTGAGGGTCTGGTCGACGGCGTAGGCCCCCGAGCAGCTGTTCGGCTCGGCGGCGTCGGCCACGTGCAGGGCCACGGGAACGGCCCCGGCGAGGAAGGTGAGCCCGGCCAGGGCGCCGAGGGTGCGCAGCCGCTTCATCGGAAGAACCCGTCTCGGGAGACCAGCCGGCCGGCGGAGAGGTCGACGACCGGGTTCAGGTTGACCAGGAAGTGGTCGGTGCTCTGGATGAGGAGCTGGGCGCAGCGGTGCTCACCACAGCGGGTGGCGGCGCCTCGGACGGCGGCGGGGTTGGAGTCGGCCCGGAACACCATCGGCTGGATGATGAGGTCGGTGGCGGGGTCGACCAGGTCCCGGCCGGTTCCCTGCCGGAAGCGGGTGGCGAGGAGCTGCTGGAACTCCTCGTCCGCCGTGGCGATCTCGAGGATCTGGTCGCGCTCGGACTCGACCAGCGGCAGCTGGGTGTCGGGCAGGACCGAGGTCTGGTCGACCTCGCCGCTCGCCGTGTCGACCACCGACCAGGTGAGGACGTCGTCGTCGTAGGAGTAGACGTAGACGTCGGCTCGGCGCAGGCCGTCGTCCTCGTCGGCCTTCTCCTCCTGGTGGCGCTCGACGAGGAGGACCACGTCGTCGTCCCCCACCCCGGTCGACTCGCCGGGGTTCGAGCCGCGGGCGAGGCCGAGGGCGACCTCTTCCTCAGCGGCGGAGAGCGGGTCGGTGCCCCGGGGGGTGTCGTCGGGCTGGGCCCCGGCGATGGTGACGCCCAGTCCGGCCACGACCACGGCCCCGAGTCCGACCGCGAGCCAGCGGCGGCGGTGGGTGGTGAGCACGGCGGGACCCTACCGCTCTCACCCCGCGCTAGAACGTCGATCCATGGGACTCGGACTCGAGGGCAAGGGCGCGCTGGTCACCGGTGGCGGGAGCGGGATCGGGCTCGGCTGTGCCCGGCGGTTGGCGGCGGAGGGGGCCGCGGTCACCATCTGCGGTCGGAGCCAGGAACGCCTGGACGCCGCCGTCGCCGAGCTGGGCGGCGACGTCCGCGCCGTGTCCTGCGACGTCACCGACGAGACCCAGGTGCAGGCCGCGGTGGCCGCCGCCGCCGAGCCGACGGGGAGCCTGGACGTGGTCGTGGCCTCGGCGGGGGGATCGTCCACCATCGGGCCCGTCACCCAGGTCGACACGCAGGGCTTCCGCGACACGCTCGACCTGAACGTGGTCGGCACCTTCCTCGCCCTGAAGCACGCCGCACCGGTGATGATCCGCGGGGGCGGCGGGTCCTTCATCGGGATCTCGTCCATCGCCGGCACGACGACCCACCGCTGGTTCGGGGCCTACGGCCCGGCGAAGGCGGGAATCGAGGCGCTGGTCCAGATGGCGGCCGACGAGCTGGGGGCGTCCAACGTGCGGGTCAACGCCGTGGCCCCGGGGCTGGTGGAGACCGAGCTGGTGGCCGCCATCACCGAGGGGGGGCCGGTGCTCGACGACTACCTGGAGCAGATGCCGATCGCCCGGTCCGGCACGGTGGAGGACATCGCCGCCGCCGTGGCCTACCTGGCCGGCGACCAGTCGACCTGGGTCACCGGCCAGGTCCTGCACGTCGACGGGGGCCACTCGCTGCGGCGGGGGCCGCTGTACCACGCCTTCCTCGAACCGGTCTTCGGCGAGGACGGCCTACGGGGGGTGATGCCGTGACACCGGTCGAGTACGACGAGTTCGGGCTGTTCCACGAGAACGCCGAGGAGGTCGGGCTGGCCTACGACGGGCCACCGGAGGTCGAGCGGGTGTCGGTGGTCGTCGACGGCGACCGACGGGTGTCGGCTTTGAAGTGGGGGAGCGGGCCACCCCAGGTCGTCCTCGTCCACGGCGGCGCCCAGAACGCCCACACGTGGGACACCGTCGCGCTGGCGCTCGACCGGCCGCTGCTCGCCGTCGACCTGCCCGGCCACGGCCACTCGGACTGGCGTGAGGACCACTCGTACTGGCCGGCGCACCTGGCCGACGACGTCGCCGTGGTCGTTCGGGAGCTGGCGCCCGACGCCGAGATGGTCTGCGGGATGTCGCTCGGCGGGATCACGGCGATCTGCCTGGCCGCCCAGCACCCCGAGCTGGTTCGCCGACTGGCCATCGTCGACGTGACGCCCGGCGTCGACCACGCCAAGGCCGAGCCCATCGTGGCCTTCATCTCGGGGCCCGAGACCTTCGCCTCCTTCGACGAGATCCTCCAGCGCACGATCGATTTCAACCCGACCCGCTCGGTGTCGTCACTGCGCCGGGGGGTGCTCCACAACGCCAAGGAGAACCCCGACGGGACCTGGACCTGGCGCTGGGACGCCCTGCGGGAGTGGAACTTCCCGGAGGACGAGATGCCGGACTTCGCCAGCCTCTGGGACAAGGTCGACCAGATCACCTGCCCGATCCTGTTCCTGCGGGGCGGCCAGCCCGGCAGCGTCGTCGGCGACGAGGACGAGGCCGAGCTCCTCCGCCGCCAACCCGACGCCCAGGTCGTGACCGTCGAGGGCGCCGGCCACTCCCTCCAGGGCGACACCCCCCTCGAGCTCGCCGCCCACCTCCAGGCCTTCCTCCCCACCTGACCCGTTCAAGTGCCAGACGCGGGGCCCGGAGGGGGGTAGGTGCCGCGGCCGGTGGGGTGGGTGGGCCAGTTGGCGGGGGGTTGGGCGAGGGGGTTGGTCGGCTGGGGCTCGCCGTAGACGAGCTGGTGGTCCCGGGCCTTGAAGTACCACTGGCCGGCGTGGCGCTCGTAGCGGTCGAGGTAGACGATCGACTGGCGGATCCAGCCGTGGTCGGGGTCCTCGACCTCGGCGGAGCAGTAGACGACGCCGGTGGCGTGGTCGTCGTCGACGACGTCGACGACCTGGGTCGTCACCGAGAGCACGGTCACCCCCAACCGGTCGATGGCGGGCACCAGCTGCTCCCGCACCTTGTCCTGGATGGCGGGCACGAAGAGCCCGATCAGCTCGTCGTAGGCCTTGCGGTCGAGGGCGACCGCGTACCGGTGGGCCAGCTCAGCCGGGGTGTCGGCCATGGATCGACTCGGTGATGGCATCGGTGGCCTTCAGCAGCCGCCCGGCCACGTCCGGCAGCTGCTCGGCGGGCACGGCGTCGCGGAACCCCACGATGAACACGCCCAGCGCCACCTCGCCCTCGGCGTCGAACACCGGGGCGCCGATGGTCGTCACCCGGTACTCCTCGGCGCCCCGCAGCTCGAGGAGCTGGTACTCGTCGCCGTCCCGCCCGGCGGAGTAGCCGCGCTCGCGCACCGCCGCCAGGGCCTGCCGGTAGCGGTCCCGCTCGGCCTCGGTGACGTCGGGCCCCACCCGTCGGAGCCACTCGTCGATCTCCGCGGCGGACGACCACGCCATGAACACGGTCCCCATCGGGGGCACGAGGGGGAAGCGGACCCCGACGGCGACGGCCACGCCGATCGCCCGGACGGGCCCGGCCCGGTCGACGATCACCATCTCGTCGCCCAGCGGGGCGCTGGCGACGCACTCGGTGCCGAGGTCCTCGCTCAGCCGCCGCAACTCGTCGCGGGCGAACTCGACCACCGGGTACTGCTCCCGGGCCGCCTCGCCGACCGCGATCAGCCGGGGCCCCAGCCGGTAGTCCTTCCGGGTCGGGTGCCGCAGCAGGTAGCCCTTGTCGATCAGCGCGTTGAGCGTGGCGTGGGCGCTGGCCTTGTTCAGGTCGAGGCGACGGGCCAGCTCGGACAACGAGAAGGTGTCCCGCGGGTTGTCGGCCAGGAAGTCGAGGATCTCGACCGCGCGGTCGGCCCCCGGCGCCGGGCGGGCCATCAGCCGACCGCGCCGGCGATCGCCGGCCCGATGACCTCAGCCATCGCGGCATGACCGTCGTCGCCGGGGTGGACGTCGTCGGCGAGCTGGTCGACGGAGACCAGGGGGAAGCCCTCGATGAGCGAGAGCGCGGCATCACCGCCGGCGATCCGTTCCCGCACGACGGACTCGAAGGCCTCGCGGAGGTCGACCAGCGTCGTGCCCAACCGGTTCGGGGTGGACTCGGCGTCGGGCCGGGTGATGGGGCTGACGGCCACGATCGGCGTTTCGGGATGGCCGTCGCGCACGATGTCGAGGAACACCCGCAGCCCTTCGGCGAAGAGGGCGGCGCTGTGCGGTGTCCGGGTCCAGCAGTTGGTGCCGTGGGCGATCGAGATGACGTCGGCGTCGAGCACGGCCAGCTCCTCGGCCGAGGGGATCTCGCCCCGCGCCGACCCGGCGTAGCCCAGGTTGACCACGTCGAGGCCGTGGTCCCGGGCGACGACCACGGGCCACGCCCGGTCCGGCGCGGTCACCACCCAGCCCTCGGCGATGGAGTCGCCGTAGCAGAGCCAGCGCGGTTGCTCGGGGGCCGGGGCGATCGTCCCACCGACCCCGTTCACCTCCAGCACCGTCGGCCCCATGCGCTCGGGCAGGTAGACGATGGCTGGCCCGTCGCCCGCGCCGAGCGGGAGGCGGACGGTGTGCTCGCCCTCCTCGGCGTCGACCGACACCACCCGCTCGTCGCCCCGCCACAGGACGAACTCGTGGCCCTCGCCGCCGCCCAGGTAGCCGAAGCTGGCGTGGGCGCAGTCGTACCGGATCTCGAGCTCCTCGGCGTCGCCGACCAGCTCGAGGCGCACACCGGCGGGGATGGACGCCATGGCCCACGTGTCCATGGGCAGCCGCCCCATCGCCCCCTCGGGCTTGGCCCGGGGGTAGGGCACGCCCCGCACGGCCGGCCACGCGCAGCCCCGGAGGAACGGCTCGGGCTGCTCCGGCCGACCCGCGGACGGCCGTCCCCCCGAACCCCCGGCGACCGGCGTCTCGGTCGACATCGTCGGCTCCGGCGCCGCCTACTTCGCCTCGGCGGCGGCCATCCGCTCGAACTCCTTGGCGGGGGAGTCGGCCGGCGGCTCGTACTTCTCGATCTCCGGCAGCACCTCCTTGCCGATGATCTCGATCGTCTTCATGACCGACTCGTGGGGCAGGTAGCCGAACTGCACGTAGCAGATGAGCGAGTCCACGCCGAGGTCGGCGTAGTGCTTCATCTTCTCGAAGCAGGTGTCGGCGTCGCCGCACACGATCATGTCGGCCTCCATGAAGGTGTCGACGGGGATGTTGCCCTCGGCGAGTGGCTTCATGAGCGGGAAGATCCGGTCCACCTCCTCCTGGGGGGTGTTGGGGAACTCCCAGTCGATCGTGAACTGCGCCAGGTGCTGGTACCACCAGCCCAGCGACTCGTACAGGCCGTTGGCCTTCAGCTGGTCGTCGTCCTCGGCGCAGTGCACCAGCGTGTAGGCCGCCACCTTGTTGGTGTGCACGTCGGTCAGCGGCTTGGCCGTGAGCTGGGCCCGCCGGTACATCTCGATCGCCTTCGCCATCATCTCGATGGGCTGCATGATCGTGAAGGACAGGAGCCCCAACCCGTTCTCACCGGCCGTGGTGGCCGACGACTGCGACGTGGCCGCCATCCAGGCCGGCGGGTGCGGGTCCTGGTACGGCTTCGGGGTCACCATGCGCTTGGGGAAGGAGAAGTTCTCGCTCTCGTACTCGAAGTACTGCTCTCGCCACATGCCGCAGACGATCTCGATGGCCTCGCGCCACTCGTCCCGGCTCTTCTCGCGGTCGACGCCGAACGCGGTCTGCTCCATCGGGGTCGAGCGCCCGGTGCCCCACTGCACCCGGCCCTTCGAGAGGACGTCGACGGTGGCCACCTTCTCGGCGATGCGGGCCGGATGGATGAACCCGAAGGGCGTGAGGGTCACGCCGAAGCCCATGCCGATCTGCTCGGTGCGCTGCGAGAGCGCCCCCAGCACGACCTCCGACGACGGGCAGTGCGACCGGCCCTCGCGGAAGTGGTGCTCGACCACCCAGCAGGTGTTGAAGCCGAGCTGGTCGGCGAGGGTGATCTGGTCCATGGCCTCGTAGTAGGCCTGCTGCTCGTGCTCCCGCTGGGCATAGGGATGGGGCTTGTCCCCCCACGGGGCGGGGACGTCGATCTCGTACAGCAGGTCGAGCTTCATGGGGCCTCCCGGGCCGGAGCGTTTGGCTTTGCAAACGACTGATCGCAGTGGTGACCAAACCGTACCCACGGTCGGCGGGACCATGCAAGGTAGGGTCGCTCGGTGGTCCGCTGCACCCGCCTGGCCGTCGTCGCGCTCCTCGTGGTTGCCCTCGCCGCCCCGGCGGTCGCCGCCTCGCCGGCCGAGGCCGCAACCGACGGTTGTGGCATCGCCCGCCGGGCCGGGACCCGGGTCCACCGGTTGCGCTCGGGCGGGCTGAACCGGACCTACCGCCTGAGCGTCCCGCGGGGCTACACGGGCTCGACGCGCGTCCCCCTCGTGATGGACCTCCACGGCGCCGGCTCCAACGCCTTCGAAGAGCAGCTCCTCACCAGCGCGGACGACGAGGCCGCCCAGCGGGGCTGGATCGTGGCCACCCCCGATTCCTCGGGTCCGCTGTGGCTCGGGCGGGGCGCCGGGGAGCGCGACGTCACGTTCCTGCGCAAGGTCGCCCAGGACGTGAACCGCCGCCTGTGCATCGCGCCCGGGCGGCGCTTCGTCATGGGCATGTCCAACGGCGCCGGCATGTCGACCGCCATGGTCTGCGCCGTGCCCGGCATGTTCGCCGCCGCCGGCGCCGTCACCGGCCTCAGCGTCGGCACCTCCTGCCTCGACTCGGACACGCCCCTGCTCGCCGTCCACGGCACGGCCGACCCGATCGTCCGGTACCGGGGCGGGCCGTTGGGTGGGCCCTTCGCGGGGCACATCGTCGTCCCCTCCGTCCTGAGCAAGCTCCACTCCTGGTCGATCGGCAACCACTGCACGTCTGGGCCGACCGGCACCGAGGTGGTGCCGACCATCAGGCGGATCGCCTACGGCGGCTGTGCGGCACCGGTCGAGCTGCTGAAGGTCGTCGGCGGAGGGCACACGTGGCCCGGGGGGCCGACCCTGCCGCCCCGCCTCGGGCCGACCAGCCAGGCCATCGAGGCCACCGAGGAGCTCTTCGACTTCTTCCAGGCCACCTTCGACCCGGCCTGACGCCTACGGTCGCCCCGTGGGACGACTGGACGGCCGGGTCGCGCTCGTGACCGGAGCGGCCTCGGGCATCGGTGCTGCCTGCGTGGCCCGCTTCGCGGACGAGGGGGCGATCGTCGCCGGTCTGGATCTCGGGCCCGCGCCGGACAGCAGTGCCGCAGCCGGCTGGTTCGAGGTCGATGTCCGGGACGAGGACGGGCAGGCCGCCGCCGTGGCGTCGACCGTCGAGGCCCACGGGCGCCTCGACGTGGTGGTCACGGCCGCGGGGATCGCGGGCGGAGGCCCCGTGCACCTGGTCGACGCGGCCGAATGGGACCGGGTCCAGGACGTCAACCTCAAGGGCACGTTCCTGACCTGCAAGCACGCCCTCGGGCCCATGCTCGAGGCGAGGCGCGGCTCGATCGTCACCATCGCCTCGGTCGAAGGCCTCGAGGGGACCGAAGGGGGCAGCACCTACAACGCCAGCAAGGGCGGCGTCGTGCTGCTCACCCGCAACCTGGCCCTCGACTACGGCCGGAGGGGGATCCGGGCCAACTGCATCTGCCCGGGCTTCATCGACACCCCGCTGCTCCAGTCGGTCTTCGGCGACGAGCACATGGCGCCCTACCGGGAGCGGATCCGCGAGCAGCACGAGCTGGGCCGGTTCGGGCGGCCGGAGGAGATCGCCGCGGTGGCCGCCTTCTTCGCCTCCGACGACGCCTCCTTCGTCACCGGCCAGGCCCTCGCCGTCGACGGCGGGTTCACCGCCGGCCACAGCGTCGGGATCAAGGACCTGATGGGTCTGGGCTAGTGGCCTCACTCGCCGCCGGGACGATCGTGGGTCCCTACACGCTCGTCCGCCCGCTGGGGACGGGCGGGATGGGGGAGGTCTGGGTCGCGACCGACCGTGCCGGCACCGAGGCCGCCGTCAAGGTCCTGCCCGAGGGCTCGCTGGACGACCCCGACGCCCGGGCCCGCTTCACCCGGGAGGTGGCCGTCGCCCGGGGCCTCGACCACCCGCGGCTCCAGGCCGTCCTGGACGCCGACGCGGAGGTCGACCGGCCGTGGCTGGCCACCGAGCTCGTGGTCGGACCCACCCTGGCCCAGCGGGTCGCCGCCGACGGGCCGGTGCCGGGCCCGGAGCTGCACCGGCTCGCCACGGGCCTGGCCGAGGCCCTGGTGGCGGTGCACGCGGCCGGCCTGGTCCACCGGGATGTCAGCCCGGCCAACGTGGTGCTCGGCGCGGCGGGCCCGGTGTTGGTGGACTTCGGCATCGCCCGGGGGCCCGAGGCGACGACGCTGACCCAGGCCGGCGCGGTGGTCGGCACCGCGGGCTGGCTGGCCCCCGAGATGCTGCGCGACGAGGACGTCTCCGACGCCGCCGACGTGTGGTCGTGGGCCCTCGTCCTCACCTATGCCGCCACTGGTCGGCCCCCGGCCGCTGGCAACCGGGTCGAGGCCGTCATGCGCCGGATCCTCGACGGTGACCTCGACCTCCGCGGCCTGCCCCCGTGGCTGGACCGCCTCGTCCGCCGCAGCGTGCAGGCGACACCGGCCCGGCGCCCGACGGCCGAGGAGCTGCTCGACGCGCTGGCCCCCGGGCACCCGCTCGATCTGGTCACCGAGCCCCTGGGCGCAACCGCGGTGACGCCGGCCGAGGTGACGGCTGTGGCGCCGACGCCGTCGGCGCCCGAGCCCCGCCGGCGCCCGATCGCCTGGCAGCCGCTCGCCGCGCGGGGTGCCGTCGTCGCCGTGGGGGGCGTGGTCGGGCTGGTGGCCCAACCGCTGCTCGTCGTCATCCTCGTGGTCGTGACCCTCGTGGCCGCGATCGGGCTGCGCCTCTGGGCGGAGGAACGGGCGGAGGAGAAGCGACTCCTCGTGGGGCCCGGGACCCTCGCGCTGGCCGCCACCGCGATGGCCCTGGCGACGCTGGCCGAGCTGGTCGGCCTGCTGGCCGGCGCCATGATCCTGATCGTCCTCGTCTTCGTGTTCCTCCTCCTGGGCGGCGACCTCGGCTGACCGAGGGCCGCCGCGGTTTGAGCCATCGCCGCTTCCTGGGCGAGACTGCTTCTAGAACCGGTTCTACTTCTCGGGGGATCGCATGTACGTCGGGCTGAGCGACGAGCAGGAAGCCCTGCGCCAGGAGCTGCGGGAGTACTACGCCCAGCTGCTGACGCCGGAGGTGCAGGAGTCCCTCGCCGACGCCAACGGCGTGGGCGAGGCCATGCGGGCCGTGGTCCGCCAGATGGGAAGCGACGGCTGGTTGGGCATCGGCTGGCCCGAGGAGTACGGGGGCAAGGCCAAGACCCAGATCGATCAGTTCATCTTCTTCGACGAGTCGATGCGGGCCGGCGCCCCGGTGCCGATGCTGACGATCAACACGGTCGGTCCCACCATCTTCCGGTACGGCACCGACGAGCAGAAGGCGCGTTTCCTCCCGGGGATCGTGAAGGGCGAGACCCACTTCTGCATCGGCTACACGGAGCCCGGCGCCGGCACGGACCTGGCGGCGCTCAAGACCCGGGCCGTCCGGGACGGCGACGAGTACGTCATCAACGGCCAGAAGATCTTCACCAGCCTGGCCAGCGACGCCGACTACTGCTGGCTCGCGGTGCGGACCAACCCCGATGTGCCCAAGCACAAGGGCATCTCGATGATCATCGTCCCGCTCGACACGCCGGGCATCACGGTCCAGCCGATGGACCTGCTCAGCGAGCACGACATCAACCAGGTCTTCTACGAGGACGTGCGGGTGCCGGTCGACAACCTCGTCGGCGGCGAGAACCAGGGCTGGTCGCTCATCACCAACCAGCTCAACCACGAGCGGGTCACCCTCTGCTCCTCCGGGATGCTGGAGGCGACCTACGAGGACACCCTGCGCTACGCGCAGGAGACCAAGCTGGCCGACGGTCGCCGGGTCATCGACCAGGAGTGGGCGCAGGTCAACCTGGCCCGGGTGCGGGCGGGCCTCGAGTTCCTGCGCCTCATCAACTGGAAGGTGGCGTGGGGCGCCGCCGAGGGCCATGCCCTCGACATCGGCGACGCGTCGACGACCAAGGTCTTCGGCACCGAGTTCTACCTCGAGGCCTTCCGGCTGATGATGGAGGTCATCGGGCCGCCGTCGTACCTGCGCCGGGGCTCGCCCGAGGCCCTCCTGCACTCCCGCCTGGAGCGCAACTACCGCAGCCTGATCATCCTGACCTTCGGTGGCGGGGTCAACGAGGTGCAGCGGGACCTGATCGCCATGTTCGCCCTGGGCCTGCCCCGGGCCGACCGATAGCCAAGGGGCCAGAGACATGGACTTCTCGTTCAACGAAGAGCAGCAGGCCGTCGCCGACCTCGCCGCCCAGATCCTGGGGGATCAGGTCACCAACGACGCCCTCAAGGCCCATGAGGCCTCCGGCGACGCCTTCCCCGCGCGGGGTGTGGGGGGCGCTGGCGGAGGCCGGCGTCGTCGGCATCGCCCTCCCCGAGGACGTCGGTGGCCAGGGCCTCGGGTTCCTCGAGGCCTGCCTCGTCCTCGAGCAGATCGGCAAGACGACGGCGCCGGTGCCGTACTTCGCCACCGTGCTCGCCGCCCTCGCGGTCGACCGATTCGGGTCGTCCGACCAGCGCACGGCGCTGCTGCCGGGCGTGGCCGACGGGTCCCGGGTGCTGACGGTCGCTCTGACCGAGGTCGGCACCGGACCGCTCGCGCCGATGACCACCGTTGCCGACGGTGCGCTGACCGGGACCAAGCTCCTGGTCCCGTTCGGGGCCCAGGCCACCCACGCCATCGTCCCCGCCCGGGTCGGCGAGGAGGTCGGCCTGTTCGTCGTCGACCTGTCCGGCTCGGGGGTCGGGCAGGAGGACCTGGAGACGACCTCCGGCCTGCCCGCGACCCGCCTCGACCTCGACGGCGCCGCCGGCGAAGCCCTCGGATCCGCCGACGGCGACTCGGTCCAGTGGCTGGTCGAGCGGGGCCAGGCCGCGTTGTGCGCCACCGCCATCGGCATCTGCGAAGAGGCGCTGCGCCTCACCGCCGAGTACACGAAGACCCGGGAGCAGTTCGACCGGCCGATCGCCACGTTCCAGGCGGTGGGCCAGCGGGCGGCCGACGCCTACATCGACACCGAGGCGATCCGGCTGACGGCCTGGCAGGCGTGCTGGCGCCTGAGCGAGGACCTGCCGGCCACCGAACAGGTCGCCATCGCCAAGTTCTGGTGCGCCGAAGGGGGCCAGCGGGTGGTCCACGCCGCCCAGCACCTCCACGGCGGCCTGGGCGTCGACCGGGACTACCCCCTGCACCGGTACTTCCTCTGGGCCAAGGAGCTGGAGCTCAACCTCGGCGGCGCCACGGCCAGCCTGCTCGGCCTCGGCGCGATCCTCGCCGCCGAGCCCGTCTGACCTCCGGAGATCAGTCAGCGGCGGGTCGAGCGGCGTACCGCGCGATCCACTCGGCGTTGAGCTCGTCGGCCTGTCGACGCGTTCGCATCGGCGGGACCGGGACGTGGCGCTCGACGCTGAGGTGGTCCAGGACCGAGCGCACCGTCGGTTCCCAGCCGCCGGCGGAGGTCAGCTCCTCGTAGACGACCTCGCAGGCGGTGACCCCCAGCTCGTCGAAGAGCGCCCGCCACCCCGCCTCACTCTCGGCGATGAGGCCCAGCAGTCCGGTGATCAGATCCGGGTCGTAGTGGGTGGGGCCCGTGGCCGCCACCTCGGCGCCGACTTCGGTTACCCAGATCCCGTCCTGGCTGGCTCGGGCCCACGACACCGCCTGGGCAAGGTGGTCCCGACGGGTGAGGTGGATCACGCGGAGGTCGGGCAGGAGGGCATGAATTACCGCGGCCCGTTCGAGGCCGGCGAACGGGGGCAGCTCCTGGAGCTTCTGCAGGGCCCAGTGCAGGTTGTTCCACATGAGCTTCGCCCCGAACACGCCGTTCGGCGTCGTCCCCAACTCGTAGACGAGCTCGAGGTAGTGCGCCCGGTCTCGGGCGCCGAGGAGGAGCCCCCAGGGGCCGTCCTCCCACGTCGCCCAGCCGGGCATCTCCACCGGATCGACCGAGAGGAAGTACTCGTCCGGCCTCCCGGCCACGCCCGTGTCGGCCAAGGCCCGGCACAACAGGTGGGTTCCGGTCCGTTGACTCGCACACACGAGGACGGACGACCGGGGCCGGCTCACCCCCTCAGCTTGGCTGCGGCTCAGCCGTTCAGGCGCTCTTCGAGGACCACGGTGACCTCGTCGCCGGCGTCCTTGGCGATGGCCTTCCGGACGTCGGCCTTCATCGGCAGCATGTGGGTCCCGTCGCCGAGGGCCATGAACGAGCTCTCGAACGGGTGCCCGTCCACGGTGCCGCGGACCTTCACCAGGCCCTTCGTGCCGAAGAAGTCGACCGACTCCGGCCAGAGGACACAGGTCCACCCGCCCTTGCCCGGTCGCTTGTGCAGCTCAGCGGTGAACGTCTTGTCCAAGGTGCTCATGGGGCCTCCCGATCCGATGGTCGCACGCTTGGACCCGAGCGGTCTGGGGAACTCATCGATGAGTTCATCGGACGGCGGAGGTCGGACCGAGCATGAACCAGCTGATCATCGCTCTGCCCATCGCCGACCGGCCGACGTCGTTCGCCTTCTACGGCAAGGCCCTCGGGCTCGAGGCCGTGGGTGAGCTCGCCGATGATGGCGTGCCGGAGCCGCTGCAGTTCATCGTGAACGAGGGCACCCGGCTGATGCTGATCCCGACCGGCGGCTTCGGGTGGGTGACCGGCGACCACGACACGGCGACGCCCGGCACGAGCGAGGTCCTCCTGAGCCTCGGCGCCGAGTCGACCGACGAGGTCGACGCCCGCCTCGAGCAGGCCCGGAGCGCCGGGGCCCGGGTCGTCAGCGAGCCGGTCCGCCAGCCCTGGGGCTACACCGGCACCTTCGCCGACCCCGACGGCCACCTCTGGGAGGTCATCTGCGTCTACCCCGTGACGTCGGCGAGCACCTCGGCGATCGTGTGGCGGGCGGTGGCGCAGATGATCGGGTTCGTGTCGCGGTAGTAGGGGAGGGCGACGAGCGAGACGCTCAGCGCCCAGGCCCGGCCCCGGGCCCAGCTGGCGTCGTCGGCCCCGACCGCTTGGCGGAACGCGGCTCGTGACGGTCCCGAGAACATCATCCACGCGGGGAGGAGTTCGACGGCCGGGTCGCCGATTCCCAGGCCACCGAAGTCGATCACGGCGTGGAGGCGGCCGTTGTCGACGAGGAGGTTCCCGGGCATGAGGTCGCCGTGGATCCACACCGGGTCGCCGTCCCAGGCCGGCGCCGAGGCGTCGGTGGCCCACGCCTCCGCGGCGGCGACGCGGTCGACCTCGCCGTCGAGGCGGGCCAAGGCGGACCGCACCATGTCGTCCCGTACGGCGATGGGCTCGCCCCGCCAGAAGTTGTGTTCGCCGGGTGGCGGCCCGCCTTCGGCGTCCACTGCGCGGAGCGCACTCACGAACCCGGCGAGGTCGACGGCGGCCTGCTCGAGATCCTCGGGGGCGGTCGTCAGCGCGTCACGTCCGCTCAGCCAGCGACACACCGACCAGCGCATCGGGTAGTCGTCGCCGGGCTCGCCCATGGCCACGGGCTCGGGGACCGCCAGCGGGAGGTGTGGCGCGAGCACCGGCAGCCAGCGCTGCTCCTTGTCGACCTGGCCCTCGCGCCGAGCCAGTCGGGGGAGGCGGACGGCGAGCTCGTCACCCAGCCGGAACATGGCGTTGTCGGTCCCGCCGGACGGGACCCGCTTGACGACGAGCTCGGCCCACGCGGGGAACTGGTGGCTGATCAGCCGCCGGACGAGCGCGGCGTCGACCTCGACCTCGTCCTCGTGCATCCGCCCGGCCACCCACCCGATCCTGTCCGGTGGCCCCGGATCGGCATCTCGATTTTCGCCTGAGGGTGGTTGTTGTCACTGGGGTCGGGTAGAGTGAAAGCGAACATACGTTCCCTTATCTGGAGGGGAGGTGCCCGGCCGTGATCAGCGAGCTCGACGACCTGGAGCACCACCTCGACCTGGCCAACAAGGCCTCGCTGGTGGGGACACCCTCGGAGGTCAAGGCCGAGGCCATGGCTCGGGTGGCTCGGCTGCGCAACAAGTTCGATGCGCTCGGCGCCGGGGTGATGGATTCGTTCGAGGCGACCCGGGAGCACCGGGCCGAGGGTCACGGGTCGCCGGTGGACTGGTTGAAGCACCACGCCCGGGTCAAGGGTCCCGATGCGGCCCGCCAGCGGCGCCTGGCCGGTTGGCTGCGGGACCTGCCCGCGGCCCGTGATGCCGTGACCGATGGGACGATCACTGCCGAGCACGTCTCCGTGCTGGCCCGGGCCCGGGACCTGGTCGGCGAGGAGGTGTTCGCCGATCTCGAGGAGGGCTTGCTGGACGTGGCCCGCCGGGACCGGTTCTGCGATTTCGAGCGGACGGTGGAGTACTGGGTGATCCGGGCCCGCCCGACCGATGCGGCGGCGCGGGAGCGCCAGGCGGTGGAGGACCGGGGGGCGACCTCGGTGCGCTCCCGGGGCGGGGTCGGGGTGGTGAAGGCCGAGATGGACCCGGTGAGCTTCGTGCCCTGGCAGGCCGAGCTGGAACGGGTCATGGACCACCTCCTGGAAGCGGACCGGGCCGAGGCCCGGGACCGGCTCGGTCGGGCGCCGCTGGCCTCCGAGCTACGCCGCAGCGTCCGCCAGCGCCGCCATGACGCCATGGTCGAGATGGCCCGCCGCTCCGCCGCCTTCGGCGATCAGGACCTGGGGGCGGCGCCGGTGTGCCTCAACGTGTTCGGGAACCTCGAGCTGGTCGCCAAGATCCTCGAACGGATCGTCCAGGCCCTCGCCGGCGGCGAGCCGTTCGATCTGGATGACCTGGAGTACGGGCCCGACAGCCTGCACGAGCTCGAGGACGGCACCGTCGTCACCGTCAACACCATCCTGCTGGCCCTGCTCACCGGGACGGTGCGGGGTGTGCTGTTCGATCCCGACGGCGAGCTCCTGCGCCACGGGCGGGCCCGGCGCCTGTTCACCCCGGCCCAGGCCCAGGCCATCCGAGCCAAGTTCCGGCGCTGCGCTCACCCCTTCGGCTGTGACCGCACCGGGGCCCGGCTGCAGTCCGACCACCACGACGAATGGGACGACGGCGGGCCCACCGACTGCCAGAACGGCCGCTGCCTGTGCCGGACCCACAACCTCTGGAAGACCAACCACAAACACGACCCGCCCCCCGACGACCCCGACGGTGGGCAGCGAAGACGCCCGCCCGATCCCGGGCCACCTCCGCCAACCCGATGACCCGGCAGACGATCTGACCGCCGGCCACTGGCTGAACTTGCTCAACCTGCCACGCCGGCCCCCGCACCTTGACAACCGAACAGCGCCTCAGCCCGGGCGGACGTCGACAGCGACCACCGTGGCGAGGTCGTCGATCAGGTCGGCGCCGACCTCGATCTTGACCTCGCCGTGGGGGTCGCTGTTGAAGAGGCCGTCGAGGACGGAGCGTCCGGGTCGACCACTCCAGCTCCCGGCCGCTTGCGAGCTCGACGACCCGCTCGACGCGCTTGATGGGCACGCCGCGCACGGTCACCGAGTCGTAGGGACGGGCGAGGCACATCAGGAAGACGCGGTCGCCGCTGCGGGTCGACGGGCCGTACCACTGCCAGGGCTCGAGGCCGGACGTGGTGTCGTGGATGGCCTCGCCGTAGCGGTCCATCCAGGCGGCGACCTCGGCCAGCCGGGAGGCCTCCTCCGGGATCGAGTGAGCCGTCGCCCCGGGGGCCGACGTTGAGCAGCAGGTTGCCGCCCTTGCCGACCGTCTCGCACAGCGCGTGGACCAGGTCCCGGGACGACTTCCAGTCCTGGTCGCCGGGGACCCAGCCCCAGCTCTCGTTCATGGTGAGGCAGGTCTCCCACCGGCCGTCGGGCGCGGTGGGTGGGACGAACTGCTCGGGGGTCGTGTAGTCGCCGACGCTCGGCAGCCGCTCGTTCAGCAGGATGCCGGGCTGCAGCTCCCGGATGAGGGCCTCCAGCTCGGCGGCCCGCCACTCCTCGGCCGACCGCTCCCAGCCGCCGTCGAACCACAGCACGCTGATCTCGCCGTAGTCCGTGAGCAGCTCGCGGACCTGGCCGAAGAGGTCGTCGACGTAGCGGGCCCACGCCTCAGCGTCGGGCCGGGGGTAGGCGACGAGGAGGTAGGGCCGGTCCTCGTCCCCGAACGCGGGGTAGTCGGGGTGGTGCCAGTCCGAGAGCGACAGGTAGAAGCCGACCCGGAGCCCCTCGGCCCGGCAGGCGTCGACGAACTCGGCGACGAGGTCCCGGTCGAGGCCGGAGTCGGCCACGCCGAGCGAGGTGTGGGCGCTCGGCCAGAGGGCATACCCGTCGTGGTGCCGGGTGGTCAGGACGGCGTAGCGAGCTCCGGCCGCGGCCGCCGCCGCGCACCAGGTCCGGGCCGCGTCCGGGCCGGGAGCGAAGTCGGCGACCGAGGCGTAGTACTCGGCCACCGTGCACGCGCCCGAGTGCGGGAGCACCGGCCCGCCGCCGACCAGGGGCCACGAGAGCTCCCGGCCGGCGGCGGACGAGTGGTTCCAGTGGACGAAGAGGCCCAACCCGGCACTGTCGAACCAGTCCTTCCCTCCGTCCCCCAGCACGCCGGGACCGTAGTAGAACGAGTTCCAGTTCGCGAGAGGGGGACGAAGCCGTTGAAGTTCGCGCTGTTCTACGAGATCCCGGTGCCGCAGCCGTGGGGTCCCGATGACGAGTACGAGGCCTACCACCACACCATCGAGCAGGCCGTGGCGGGGGAGAAGGCCGGCTTCCACGCGTTCTGGACCGTCGAGCACCACTTCCTCGACGAGTACTCGCACTGCTCCAACCCCGAGGTCCTGTACGGCGCCATCGCCGCCCACACCGAGCGCATCCGCCTCGGCTACGGCGTGCGCCTCATGCCCAAGCCGTACAACCACCCGGTGCGGACCGCCGAGTCGGTGGCCGTGCTCGACCTCATCTCGAACGGCCGGGTCGACTTCGGCACCGGCCGCTCGTCGACCCGGGCCGAGCTCGAGGGCTTCGGCGTCGACGTCGAGACCGCCCGCGAGCAGTGGGCGGAGGCCATCGGCCACGTCGTCGGCTGCTGGACGAACGAGGAGTACGAGTTCGAGGGCACCCACTGGTCGATGCCGAAGCGCAACGTCCACCCCAAGCCCCGGCAGAAGCCCCACCCGCCGATCTGGGGCGCCACGAGCAGCGAGAGCGGCCACTACGAGGTGGGCAAGGCGGGCATCGGCCTCTGCTCGTTCACGGTGGGCGTCCCGCCCGAGGAGCTCGTCCCCCGCATCGAGCACTACCGCCGGGGGCAGTCCGACTGCGAGCAACCGCTGGGCGCCTTCCGCAACGAGCAGGTGGCGACCTTCACCATGGTCCTGTGCGCCCCCACCAACGAGGAGGCCGACGACGCGGCGCGGGAGTCCTTCGAGTGGTACCCGGCGGCCGGCGCCCGGCTGATCGGGAGCGTGGCCCAGTGGCTGGAGGAGAAGCAGCAGGCCCTGGGCACCTACGAGTACGCCGCCAACGCCAAGAAGCTGGACGACGAGGGGACCCTCGACCTGCTCACCTACGAGTACGTGCGGGACTCGGGCTCGGCCGTGGTGGGCGACCCGGCCCGCTGCCTGGAGATGGCCCGGCGCTACGAGGAGGTCGGGGTGGACCTGCTCCTGTGCCTGGTCAACCCCTACAAGGTCGGCCACGAACAGGTCATGCAGACCATCGAGCTCATGGGCGAGCACGTCATCCCGCACTTCGACTGATGTCGACGACCGAGTGGACGGTCCACAACGCGGTCGCCGACCCCAAGCCGCTGCGGGCCTTCAACACGGTCCTCGGCCTCGGCGGCGGCCGAGTGGCCGACCGCCTCTTCTCCCTCGATCCGGCCGACCTCTGTGCCGCCGCCCGCAAGCAGTCGGGCCTCGACGACCTCGGGCCGCCGACCTTCTGGGACGGCCTGGTGGCCTTCACCGGCGCCTTCGAGGAGGAGGCTCGGCCCCACGCGCTGGGTCGCATGGCCATGCGCCAGCAGCTGGTGGCCGCCCTCGCCGCCCGGGCCCGGGTCTACGCCTGGGCGGCCGAGCACCCGGAGGCCATGGCCAAGTCGGTCGCCCCACCGCTGATGATCTGCGGCCTGCCCCGGACGGGAACGACCTACATCTCCTTCCTGTTCGGCGCCGACCCCCACAACCGGACACTGCGCTACTTCGAGGCACCCGACCCCGCGCCGCCGCCGGTCCCGGGTCGGGAGGCGGACGACCCCCGGATGGCGGCCTCGTACAAGCAGCTCGAAGGGCTGGCCAAGCTGGCCCCGGGCTTCCAGGCCATGCACCCGATGGAGCCGGATGCGGCCACCGAGGTGGTGACCCTCCACGTCCACGAGATGACCAGCGTCCAGTTGGAGACCCAGGGCCACGTCCCGTCCTACGCCGCCTGGATCAACCGGCAGGACCTGCACGGGGTCTACCGCTACGAGGAGCTGGCGCTGAAGGTGCTCCAGCACGGCTACGACATCGACCGCTGGAACCTCAAGACGCCGGCCTACCTCATGGCCTTCGACGCCATCTTCGACGTGTACCCGGACGCCCGCATGGTCTGGACCCACCGCGATCCCGCTGAGGTCGTGGTCTCGATCGCCAGCCTCAACACCGCCCTGCACCGGGTGTCGTCCTACGAGGTCGACCCGCTGGTCGTCGCCGAGCACTGGTGCGAGCGCCTCGCCGGCATGGTCGACCGCGCCATGGCCTACGTCGACGCCCACCCCGACGCGCCGATCACCCACCTGGCCTACGACGAGCTGGTGGCCGACCCGGTCGGCTCGGTCGACCGGGTCTACGCCGACCTCGGCTACGAGCTGAGCGACGAGGCCCGGGCCGCGGTCACGGCGGCGACCGGGCACCATCGCCAGGATCGCCACGGCCGTCACCGCTACCGGGCCGAGGACTTCCAGCTCGACCCTGCCAAGATCCGCGAACGGTTCGCGGCCTACTGCGCGAGGTTCGACACGTGAAGTTCGGGATCACGATGTTCCCCACCGACAAGTCCATCGGGCCGATCGAGCTGGCCCGGGCCTGTGAGGACCGGGGCTTCTTCTCCCTCTACGTGCCCGAGCACACCCACATCCCCGCCAGCCGGAAGACGCCGGCGCCGGCCGGGGAGCCGCTGGGCGAGGAGTACTACCGCGCCCTCGACCCCTTCGTCGCCTTGACGGCCGCCGCCGCCGTCACCGAGAACCTCCGGGTGGGCACCGGCATCGCCCTGGTCGCCCAGCGCGACCCCATCGTCACGGCCAAGGCGGTGGCGTCGCTCGACTTCGTCTCCGGCGGCCGCTTCGTGTTCGGCATCGGCTTCGGCTGGAACGTCGAAGAGCTGGCCGACCACGGCGTCGCCTTCGCCGAGCGCCGGGCCGTCGTGCAGGAGCGGATCGAAGCCATGAAGGCCATCTGGACCGAGGAGGAGGCGGCCTACTCCGGTCAGCACGTCGAGCTCCCGCCGACCTTCTCGTGGCCCAAGCCGGTCCAGCAGCCCCACCCGCCGATCCTGCTCGGGGGCGGGGGCGGGCCCAAGCTGTTCGAGGCCATCGCCGCCTACGGCGACGGGTGGATCCCGATCGGCGGGGCGGGGGTACGCCGGTCGCTGCCCGACCTGCACGCGGCCATGGAGGCCGCCGGCCGCGACCCGGCCGAGCTCACGATCATCCCGTTCGGCGTGCTGCCCGACGCCGAGAAGCTCGCCTACTACGAGGAGAGCGGCTACGACGAGGTCGTCTTCCGCATCCCGCCGGCGCCGGCCGACAAGGTCCTCCCGATCATGGACCGCCTGGCGGGGTTCGTCTGAGCTCAGTCCAGCAGCGCTTCGACGTTCTCCGGGGGCCGGCCGATGACGGCCTTGTCGCCGCGCAGGACGATGGGACGCTGCATGAGCGCGGGGTGGGCGAGGAGCACCTCGACCACCTGCTCCTTGGTCTGCACGTCGGCGTTGGTCAGGCCGGCCTCCTTGAAGGCCGGGTCCCGGCGCACCAGGTCGCTCGGCTCGGCGTCCACCCGGTCGACGATGCGCTCGAGCGTCGCCCGGTCGGGCGGGGCCTCCTTGTACAGCACGACCTCGGCCTCCACCCCCCGTTCCTGGAGGATCTCCATCGCCCCCCGGGACTTGGAGCAGCTCGGGTTGTGGAAGATGACGAGGTCGTCGGCCATGGCCAGAAGCTACCGAAAACTAGAATCGGTTCCAGTGGCTGATCTGACCGTCGCCGACCTCACCGTGAGCCAGGCGGCGCGCCGCCAGCGGGTCATCGACGCCGCCCTGAGCCTCGGCTCGGAAGGCGGCTACGAGGCGGTCCAGATGCGGGACGTCGCCCGCACCGCGGGGGTGGCCCTCGGGACGATCTACCGCTACTTCACCTCGAAGGACCACCTCCTCGCCGCCGCCATGGTCGACTGGACCGCTGAGCTCGAGCACCGGCTGGCCCAGCGCGCCACCGCCAACGGCTCGGCCGCCGACTCGGTCGTCGCCGTCATCCGGCTGGCGACCCGCCCGATGGAGCGCGACCCCCTGCTGGCGTCGGCCATGGTGCAGGCCGCGGCGGCCAACGAGCCGTCGGTCACCGCCTGCCAGCAGCTGACCACCGCCACCATCGAGCGCATCCTCACCCACGCCATGGACGGCACCGATCCCGAGACCAAGGTGCGCACGGCCCGGGTCCTGGGTCACGTCTGGAACTCCTGCGTCCTGCGCTGGGCCAACGGCTACGAGGCCGTGGGCCAGATCGGCGACGACCTCGAGGACGCCGCCCGCCTGCTGTTGGATTGAGTGGCTTCGCTCGCCCGCGGCGGCACCGGGCTCAGATGAACCCGGGTTGGGCGAAGGCGGGGTCGGGATAGGAGTAGAAGCCCTGGCCGGTGGCAACACCGAGGCGACCCTGCTGGATGAACTCCTCGTCGAGGTACCGGGCCGACTCGGTCGCACCGATCAACGTGGCGACGTGGTGCACGACGCCGAGGCCCATGCGATCCATCATCCCGAACGGGCCCAGTCCACTCTGCATGGTGATCATCCAGGTCCGATCGATGCTCTCGACGTCGCTCACGCCGCTCACCAGCAGGTCCAAGGCCGCGGTGCACCACGGCACGAGGAGGCTGTTGATGATGTAGCCCTCCTGCTCCTTGCGAATGGGGATGGGTACCAGGCCGATCTCCTCGGCGAAGGTCAACACCTGCTCGAAGAGGTCCGGATCGGTGCCGGGGTGGCCCATGACCTCGCCGATGTTGGCGTCCCACACGCCGATGGCGAAGTGAAGGGCCAGGAACCGATCCGGCCGGTCGACGAACCCCATGAGCTGGCTCGGCGCCAGGGTGGACGTGTTGGTGGTGAAGACGGTGTGCGCCGGCGCGTGCTTCGAGGCCTCCCGCCAGAAGGACTCCTTGATGGCCAGAGCCTCGGGCACCGACTCGCTGATCAGGTCGGCCTCGCCCACCGCCATGGGCAGGTCCTCGGTGTACGTGAGGCGGGCGAAGGTGTCGTCGACCTGCTCCCGGGTGGCGCCGCGCCGCTCCACGAAGTGCTCGCCGTACTGCTGGTGGAACTTCTTCCCCGCCTCCAGACCGGCGGGGAAGGCGTCGTACACGGTCACCTGCTTGCCGTGGAAGGCCATCTGCCAGGCGACCTGGGAGCCCATGGTGCCGGCGCCGGCGGTGGTGATCCGTTCGAAGCTCACGGTTCCGCTGGAAGCGGCAGAACGCAGGGCTTCGACGCGTAGGCGTTCGCTCCGTCGAGGATGCGGCGCAGGCTGGCGTCGACCACCCGCACGTCGGTCTCGAGCCTCCGGAAGCGCGGGACGATGCACGTCACGACCCACCGCCAGCGGTCGTCGAAGCGGGTGATCCTCGGCCAGGCGTGGGCCCGCAGGGTCTGCGGGATCCCCCGCCCGAGCGCGTAGCCGTAGAAGGAGGAGAAGTACGAGAGCTCCTGCCGCACGCCACGAACCTCGAAGCTCAGGGCCGAGCCCATGGAGATGACCCTGGCGAACGCGCACGACAGGCGGTCGAGGTGGGGCTGCACCAGGGCGCGCTGCTCGTGCTGGAGGAGCTGGATGTTGCCCTCCCAGATCAGGTCGACCGCCTCCTGTCGATCCGCCGCCAGCGCCGATCGGTCCTCCAGGACACGACGTCCTCGGTCGATCGCCTCGAATCCGGAGAGGATCGGCGCATGGGCACGTTCAGGCCCAAGCAGTCGACGCAGCTGCTCGATCCCGTCGTCCACGGAGCTGTAGGCGAGGTGCGCCCAGAAGATGTCGTCGAAGATGCCGTTGTTGGTCGCCCGGATGGTGTCCACGTCCTCCAGGAGCAGCACCCTCCGACGACCCAGGCTGTGAGGGATGTCCGCGTAGCCGGTTCGATCGGTGTCCAGCCGGAACGGATAGAGCGCGAGGCGGGCGTGGTGCGACGCGAACGCCGCCATCCCGGCCCACTTGAAGCACGTGGGCAGGTGCTTGTAGATCCAGGCGTAGCGAGACGAGATCTCGAGGTTGCGGTGGAACACACACGGCTGATCGGTCAGAAGGCCCTCGGCCAGCGCCTTCCAGCCGGCGATCGACTCCGGCGTCCCAGTTTGCAGGACGAGCTCGCCGGGCGTGGGGGCCAGCTCGTCCGCGGTGATCAGCTCCACGACGACCAATCATCGCGCTGGTCCGGTGCGATCGCATCGCCTACCGCGTCGTCCGCGGCGGAGTGCTCGACGGAGCCACTTCGCGTCGCGACGCAGAACGCGTTCTAGCATCGGCACCCGTGGACTTCGACGACACCCCGGAAGAAGCTGCCTTCCGGTCCGAAGCCCGGGCCTGGTTGGAGGCCCACGCGGAGCCCCGGCGTCCGGATGCCCGCCCGTCCCTGGCCGCGGCCAACGACGAGGGCCACGTCGAGCGCTGCCGCAGCTGGCAGCGCTCGCTCTACGACGGCGGGTGGGCCGGCATCACCTGGCCGAAGGCCAACGGCGGCCGCGGCGGCACGCCCAACGAGGCCCGCATCTTCGCCCAGGAGCAGCTGAAGTTCGACGTCTCGACCGGGATCTTCGCGGTGGCCGTCGGGATGGTGGGACCGACCCTGATCGCCCACGGCACGCCCGAGCAGCAAGAGCGCTACCTCGACCCCATGCTCCGGGGCGACGAGATCTGGTGCCAGCTCTTCAGCGAGCCCGGGGCCGGCTCCGACCTGGCGGGCCTGCGCACGAGAGCGGTCCGCGACGGCGACACCTGGATCGTGAACGGCCAGAAGGTCTGGACCTCGGGGGCCCACAACAGCGACGTCGCCATCCTGCTGGCCCGCACCGACCCCGACGCCACCAAGCACGCCGGCATCACCTACTTCCTGGTCGACATGGCCACGCCGGGCATCGACGTCCGGCCGCTGCGCCAGATCACCGGGCACGCCCACTTCAACGAGGTCTTCCTCACCGACGTGGCCATCCCGGCCGAGAACGTCGTCGGCGAGGTCGACGGCGGCTGGGGCGTCGCCGTCACCACGATGGCCAACGAACGGTCGCTCATCGGCGGGGGTGGGACCTCCACCGGCGTCGACCAGCTGGTCGACCTCGCCCGCAGCTTCGGCCGGACGGGCGACCCCGGCGTCCGCCAGGAGCTCGCCCGGGCCTACACCCGGCTGCGCCTGCTCGAGTTCCTCGGCTACCGGGCCCAGACCGCGCTCAGCCAGGGCCGCATGCCGGGGCCCGAGGCGTCGGTCATGAAGCTGGCCATCTCCAACCACGTCGAGCAGACCGGCGACCTGCTCATGGCCCTCGAAGGACCGTTCGCCACCTTCTACGGCGCGGACGCCCCACGCGACCAGCTGGCCCAGTACCAGTTCCTCGGCCAGTGGTCGATGCGCATCGGCGGGGGGACCGACCAGGTCCAGCGCAACGTGATCGGTGAGCGGGTGTTGGGTCTGCCACGCGAGGCCCGAGCCGACAAGGACGTCCCGTTCAAGGACCTGCGGGGAGCCTGACGTGTACCTCCAGGAGACCGTTGAGCACCAGGCCTTGAGGCGCGAGCTCCGGGCCTACTTCGCCGAGCTGCTCAGCCCCGAGATCCGGGCCGAGATCGGCTTCCGGGGTGAAGGGGGACCGGGCTGGCGCCGCATCGTCAAGCAGATGGGCACCGACGGCTGGCTGGGGCTCGGCTGGCCGAAGGAGTACGGGGGCCAGGGCCGACCGGCGACCGACCAGTTCATCTTCTACGACGAGGTCCAGCGGGCGAAGGCCCCGGTCCCGTTCGTCACCCTGAACACCGTCGGGCCGACGCTCATGCGCTTCGGGACCGACGAGCAGAAGGCCACCTTCCTCCCCCAGATCCTGGCCGGCGAGGTCAACTTCGCCATCGGCTACACCGAGCCGGGATCGGGGACCGACCTGGCGTCGCTGAGCACCCGGGCCGAGCGGGACGGCGACGAGTACGTCATCAACGGCAACAAGATCTTCACCAGCGGGGCCAACGACGCCGACTGGGTCTGGCTGGCGTGCCGCACCGACCCCGAGGCGAAGAAGCACCAGGGCATCTCGATGATCCTGGTGCCGACCGACGCTCGGGGGTTCTCGTGGACGCCGATCGTGACGGTGGGCGAGAACCGGACCACGGCGACCTACTACGACGACGTCCGGGTGCCGGTGACGAACCTGGTGGGCGAGGAGAACGGCGGGTGGCGGATGATCACCACCCAGCTCAACCACGAGCGCATCGGCCTGGCGGCGCACTCGGGCGAGGCCCACGAGCTGTACGCCGACGTTCGGGACTGGGCGGCCGAGAACGGGGTGCTCGCCGTGCCGTGGGTGCGGTCGGACCTGGCCAAGTGCCACGCCCTGCTCGACGCCATGCACCTGCTCAACTGGAAGCTGACCACGGCGGTGGCCAACGACGAGCTCCAGCCCGCCGACGCTTCGGCGGTGAAGGTCTACGGGACCGAGGCGGTCGTCGAGGTGTACCACCTGCTGCTCGGCATCCTCGGCGCCGTCGGCTACCTGCGCGGCGGCTCACCCGGTGCCGTCCTGGCCGGGCCGGGTCGAGCAGGCGGGCCGGTCCGCGCAGATCAACACCTTCGGGGGTGGCGTGAACGAGATCCAGCGGGAGATCGTGGCCTGGATGGGCCTCGGCATGACCCGGGGGGCGCGGTGAGCGACGAGCTCCTGGCGAAGCTCCGCGAGTTCGAGGGGCGCAGCTACGGGCCGCCCGTGGTCGCCGACGACCCCGTCAACCTGCCCATGGTGCGCCACTGGGTCGAGGCCATGGGCGACACCAACCCCGTGTACCTCGACGAGGACGCGGCCAGGGCCACGGGTCGGGACGGCCTGGTCGCGCCGGCGGTGATGCTGCAGGTCTGGTCGATGAAGGGCCTGAAGTCCCAAGGACCGCGGGAGCCCAGCGCGCAGAGCGAGCTGCTCGACCTCCTCGATGGGGCCGGGTTCACCTCGGTCGTCGCCACCAACACCGAGCAGGAGTACGTCCGTGAGCTGGTGCCCGGCGACCTGCTGTCCGCCACGTCGTTCATCGAGGGGGTCTCCGAGGAGAAGTCGACCGGCCTGGGCGATGGGCACTTCGTCACCAGCCGCACCGAGTACCACGACCAGGACGGCGAGCTGGTCGGGTCGATGACCTTCCGCATCCTGAAGTTCAAGCCCAAGACCAAGACCAAGGCGGAGCCGAAGCCGCTGCGCCCTCGGCCGGCGGTCAACCTGGACAACGCCTTCTGGTTCGAGGCGGCCAAGGACCATCGGCTGGTCATCCAGCGGTGCGCCGCGTGCGGGGTGCTGCGCCATCCCCCCGGCCCCATGTGCGCGGCGTGCCACTCGACCGAGTGGGACACCGTCGAGGCATCCGGCAAAGGGATCGTCTACAGCTTCGTGACCAACCACCACCCCCAGGTCCCCGCCTTCGACTACCCGCTCAACGTCTCGCTGATCGAGCTGGAGGAGGGGGTGCGCCTCGTCGCCAACGTCGTGGGGGTCGAGGCCGACGCCGTCGAGATCGGCATGGCGGTGGACGTCGAGTTCGTCGACCACGACGACGACCTGACGCTGCCCGCCTTCCGCCCGGTGGGGGCGTAGTCATGGACTTCTCCTTCACCGAAGAGGCCGAGGCGGTCCGCGACCTGGCCGAGCAGGTGTTCACCGGCTCCATGTCGGTCGAGCGGGTCAAGGAGATCGAGGCGTCCGACGAGCGCGTCGACCGCGAGCTCTGGAAGGAGCTGGCCTCCACGGGCCTGCTCGGCATCGGCCTGCCCGAGGCCCACGGTGGTGCCGGACTCGGCCTGGTCGAGGTCTGCCTCGTGCTCCAGGCCCAGGGCCGCCGGGTCGCCCCCGTGCCGTACTGGCCGACGGTCGTGGCCGCGCAGACGCTGGCCGCCTTCGGCACCGGAGAGCAGCAGGACCGCTGGCTCCCCGCGGTGGCGGGCGGCGAGGCGATCCTCTCGGTCGCCCTCGAGCCGGCGAAGGGTGCGGCGACCGACGCGGGCGTGTCCGGCTCCTGGCCCAGCGTGCCGGCAGGTCACGTGGCCGACGCCGTGCTCGTCCCGGTCGACGACGACCTCTGGCTGGTCGAGACGGGTGCCGCGGGGGTCGAACGCCCCGAGGCGGTCACCACCAGCCGGGGCAAGGTCGCCCACCTCGAGCTGGACGGGGTGGCGGGCGAGCGGGTCGGCGGACCTGATGCGTCGCGCTTCGCCCGGGAACGGGCGCTGGTCGCCCTGGCGGCCCTCTCGCTCGGGGCCTGCGAGGAGGCGACGCGCATGGCGGCGGAGTACACGTCGACCCGCGAGCAGTTCGGCAAGCCGCTGTCGACCAACCAGGGCGTCGTGCTCAAGGCGGCCGACGCCTACATCGCCATGCGGGCCATGGACGTGACGCTCTGGCAGGCGGCGTGGCGCCTGGACGAGGGCCTGGACGCCGCCGAAGCCGTCGAAGTCGCCCACTGGTGGGCGTCCGAGGGCGGTCACCGGGTCGTGCACATCACCCAGCACCTGCACGGGGGCATGGGGGCCGACATCGACTACCCCGTGCACCGCTACTTCCTGTGGGCCAAGGAGATCACCGACGTGCTCGGGGGCCCGAGCCACCACCTCGCCCGTCTCGGCGACCTGATCGCGGCGGAGGCCGACACATGAGGTATGACGACGTGGCCGTCGGCGACGAGCTGCCGTCCCTGGCCATCCCGCTGACCCGGACCGTGATCGTCTCCACGGCCATCGCCACCCGGGACTACCAGGACGTCCACCACGACCCGGCGCTGGCCGTCGAGCGGGGCTCACCCGACATCTTCATGAACATCCTCTCGACCAACGGCTTCGTGAGCCGCTTCGTCACCGAGTGGGCGGGCCCGGCCAGCCGGGTGACCAAGCTCTCGATCCGGCTCGGAGCGCCCAACTACCCGGGCGACACCATGACCTTCACCGGCTCGGTGGAGGCGAAGGACGACGCCAGCCGCACGGTGACCGTGGGCCTCGTCGGCGCGAACTCGATCGGGGACCACGTCACCGGCAAGGTCGAGGTGGTCCTGCCATGAGCTTCGTGGGGACGACCGCCGTGGCCGGGATCGGGGCCACGGAGTTCTCCAAGGCATCCGGCCGGTCCGAGCTGCAGCTGGCGTGCGAGGCCACGGTGGCCGCCCTCGACGACGCGGGCATCGAGCCGTCCGAGGTCGACGGCATGGTCACCTTCACCGCCGACACCAACCCGGAGATCGAGATCGCCCGGCTCACCGGCATCGGCGACCTGTCCTTCTTCTCCCGCATCCACCACGGGGGCGGTGCGGCGTGCGGCACCGTGCAGCAGGCCGCCCTGGCGGTGGCCGAAGGCGTGGCCGACGTCGTCGTGGTCTACCGCGCCTTCAACGAGCGCTCCGGCCACCGCTTCGGCACCGGCGTCCAGGACCGGCCGCTGTCGGCCACGGCCGAGGCCAGCCACTTCGCCTGGTACGCCCCGTTCGGCCTGCTCACGCCGGCGCAGTGGGTGGCCATGTTCGGCCGCCGCTACATGCACGAGACCGGGGCCACCAGCGAGGACTTCGGCCGGGTGTCGGTCGCCGACCGCAAGCACGCCGCCACCAACCCCAAGGCCTTCTTCTACGAGCAGCCGATCACCCTCGAGGACCACCAGAACAGCCGCTGGATCGTCGAGCCGCTGCACCTGCTCGACTGCTGCCAGGAGAGCGACGGGGCCCAGGCCCTGGTCGTGACCTCACTGGAGCGGGCCCGGGACCTGGCCCAGCCGCCGGCGGTCATCGTCGGCGCCGCCCAGGGCTCGGGTGACGACCAGCAGATGATGACCTCCTACTACCGCGAGTCGATCTCCGGGATCCCCGAGATGGGCCTGGTGGCCCGCCAGCTGTACGCCCAGGCCGGCATCGGTCCCGACGACATCCAGACCGCCGTCCTCTACGACCACTTCACGCCCTTCGTCCTCTGCCAGCTGGAGGAGTTCGGCTTCTGCGAGCGGGGCGAGGCCAAGGAGTTCGTGCGCGACGGTCACCTGGAGCTGGGCGGGCGCCTGCCCACCAACACCCACGGCGGCCAGCTGGGCGAGGCCTACATCCACGGCGTCAACGGCATCGCCGAGGGCGTCCGCCAGGTGCGCGGCACCTCGGTCAACCAGGTCGACGCCGTCGAGAACGTCCTGGTCACCGCCGGCACCGGCGTGCCGACGTCCGGCCTCCTCCTCCGCCCCGACGCCTGACCGGTCGGGCCTCAGACCGGGCGCCACCGCGGGAGGACGACGCCGTCGACCGGTTCGGGGAAGACCACCTCGACGGGCGTGCCGATGGCGAGGTCGTCGGAGCCGTCCACGTTGCCGACCATGCGCAGCGCCGGGTCCTCGTCGAGGGTGATGACGGCGACGTTGTACGGCGCCTGCTCCGCGTAGGCCGGCAGGAGCGGCGGGTGGGCGATGACGAAGCTCCACACGGTGCCCCGGCCGGAAGTCAGGTCCCAGCGCGAGGACAACGACTGGCAGTACGGGCACATCGGCCGGGGTGGGTGCCGGAAGCGGCCGCAGTCGGCGCAGACCTGGTAGCGCAGCTCCCCTGCCGCGGTGCCCGCCCAGAACGGGGCCGCCACCTCGTCCTCGACGTCCGGCAGGATCAGGCTCACGCCTCCGTCACCATCCCTTGAAGTCGACCTCGCGGCGTTCGACGAAGGCGGCGACGCCCTCGCTCATGTCCTCGGTGTGCATCACGTGCTCCTGGGCCATGGCTTCCTCGCCGAAGGCGGTGTGGCGGTCCTGGTCGACAGCCCGGTTGATCAGCCACTTGGTGGTGGCGATGGCCCGGGTCGGCCCGGCCGCCAGCCGGCCCGACCACTCGGTGAGCGTGGCCTCCAGCTCGCCGGCGGGCACGACCTTGTTGACGATCCCCAGCTCGGCCGCCTCGTCGGCCAGCAGGTCGTCGCCGAAGAAGGCCAGCTCCTTGGCCCGGTGCGGGCCGACCGCCCGGGTCAGCAGGTAGGGACCGCCGGCGTCGGGGATGATCCCGCGGCGGACGAAGACCTCGATGATCTTGACCCCCTCGGCCGCGATCACGAGATCGGCGGCCAGCGTCAGGTGGGCACCGAGGCCGGCGGCGGTGCCGTTCAGCCCCACGATCACCGGCTTCTCGCAGTCGAGGATGGCCGAGATCAGGCGCTGGGCGCCGGTGGCGATCATGCGCATGGCGTCGCCCACCATCCGCTCCGGCGCCCCCTCCGGCTTGGCCGGCCCGCCGCTGCGGTCGGCCCGCAGGTCGGCCCCCGTGCAGAAGTGGCGCCCGTTCGCGGTCAGGACCACGCACCGGACCTTGGGGTCGGCACTGCTGGCGTCGAGATGCTCGACCAGACGGTCACGTTGGTCGGGCGTGACCGAGTTGCCGGCGTCGGGGCGGTTGAACCTGAGCCAGGCGACGCCGTCGCGCAGCTCGTACAGGAGATCCTCGTCTACGTCGGACACGGCGGCGACTGTACGGGACCGGTGATCAGCCGAACGAGGTGGCCCGGGCGCCGCTGCTTCCACCGTCGACCGGGAACAGGACCCCGGTGATGGTCTCGGCGTCCCGACTGGCGAGGAAGGCCACCGCGGCGGCCACGTCGTCGCCGGTGGCGAGACGGGTCAGGTGCATGGCCGCCAGCCGGGAGCGGCGCTCGTCGGACAGGTCGGCATCGCGGCGGTCGTTGAGCACGTAGCCCGGCGCCACCGTGTTGGCCCGGATTCCGTCGGGCGCCCCCTCGACCGCCAGCGCCCGGGTGAAGGCGTTGAGCGCCCCCTTGCTGGCCGTGTAGGCGGCCAGTCCCGGTGACGCCCGTTCGGCCGTCCGGGACGAGATGTTGACGATCGCGCCGTGGCCCGCCTGGCGGAAGTGGGGGAGGGCGGCGCGGCACAGCCACATCGGCGCGGTGACGTTGACCCGGAAGGCGGCCTCCCAGGCCTCGGTGGTCAGATCGCCGACCGCGGCGCTGGTCACGTCGGCCACGGCGTTGTTCACGAGGACGGTCAGGCCCCGGCCGTCGGCCGCGGCGTCGACCAGGTCGGCGCAGGCCTGCTCGTCGTTCAGGTCGGCGGCGAGGAAGGTGCCGGCCACCTCATCGGCCACCTCGGCGCCCCGTTCGGCGTCCCGACCGGTGACCACGACGTCGGCCCCCTCAGCGGCCAGCCGCCGGGCGATGGCCCGTCCGAGCCCGGCCGTGGAGCCGGTGACCAGGGCCACCTCACCGGCCAACCGGCCCGAGTTCGGAGGCTCTGGGACCACCTGCGTAAGGTAGCCAGCCGCACGTGACGCCGGTGTCAGCTACGGACGAGAGGACGACGATGAGCGGGTACTTGGAGGGCAAGTCGATCGCCGTCACCGGCGCGGGCCGGGGCATCGGGCGGGCCGTCGCCATCGCCTGTGCCGCCGAGGGCGCCAGCGTGGTCGTCAACGACTACGGCGTCGCCGCCGACGGGTCCGACCCCACCAGCGAGGTGGCCGAGGCGGTGGTCGAGGAGATCACCGGCGCCGGTGGCACGGCCATCGCAGTGGCCGATTCGGTGGCCGACATGGCCGGTGGCGAGCGGATCGTGGCCAGCGCCGTCGAGGCCTTCGGCCAGATCGACGGCGTGGTCTGCCCGGCCGGGATCCTCCGCGAGCGCATGCTCTTCAACATGTCCGAGGACGAGTGGGACCCGGTCATCGCCACCCACCTGAAGGGCACCTTCACCGTCTTCCGCGCCGCCGCCGGCCGGATGCGGGAGCAGAAGTCGGGCACGCTCATCGGCTTCACCTCGGGGGCCTACGCCGGCAGCGTGGCCCAGGCCAACTACGCCGCGGCCAAGGGCGGGATCGTCTCGCTGGTGCGCTCGGCCGCCGCCGGCATGTACCGCTACGGCGTCACGTCGAACTGCATCGCCCCGGTCGCCAAGACCCGGCTCTCGGGCCAGGTCCCGATGGAGCTGCAGATGGGCGAGGCCGAGGATGTGGCGCCCATGGTCGTCTACCTGCTGTCCGACCAGGCCCGCCACATCACCGGGCAGGTGTACACGGTCAACGGTCCGACCATCGCGGTCTGGGACCAGCCCCACGAGGTCCGGTCCATGGACCGTGACGGCGGCGGGCGCTGGACCCCCGAGGAGATCGCGGCCCAGATCGACGACGGCGTCGGCCAGGAGCGCATGGGCCTCATCGACCGCCTCGACGCGATGCGGGAGGCGGCGGCGTCGGGGGACAAGCCCAATCAGTAGCCCCGGCTCAAGGGCGACTCGAGCCCTTGATGCGGAGGGCATGGTCCATCACCCCGGCCGAGAAGGTGTGGCAGGTGTCGGCCATGTCGTGGCCGATCTCCGACGCCCGTTCGTAGCGGTCGAGGTTCATCAGGCGGCCGAGGCTGATCCGGCAGGCTCGGCGGAGCACGACCGCAGCCTCTTCGGCGTCGGGATCAGCGGCGAAGGTGGTCGCGGCCCACGCCAGGAAGCCCCGGCCCATGGCCTGGCCGGTGAAGGGGTCCGGCTCGAGCACGGTCTGGAGGTCGACCTGCCAGGACAGCACCGGCGCCCCGTCGCGGGCGAGGTCGGCGACGGTGTGGCCGCGGGGGTCCCGGTCGGGGATGGCCACGTCGTAGCGCCGGCGCAGCCGCCCCGCCGCGGCCTGGGCGATGGCCAGCCCGGCCAGGTCGTACCAGTGGGTACACGTCTTGCGAGCGTCGGCGTGGGCGGCGACGACCGCCGACTCACGGGTGACGGGCACGCCGACCAGGTCGCGCAACGGACCGAGCGCGGCCGGGCAGGTCGTCCAGGGGTGGCGGGGCGTCTCGCCGTCCACGGCGGTCACCACGCCGTCCTCGTGCGCGATGCTCACCCGGAAGTGGTGGAAGTCGTCCTCCAGCTCACCGTCGACCCGCCCCGGTGACCCCGTGACCAGTTCGATCGTGCGCCGGTACGCCCCCACGCCGCCCATGCTCGCACTCCCGCAGTGACCGACCTGTCGCGCCACGAAGCCCCTCAGGTCCGCTTCGGCAGCGTGCCCAACGTCGGGATCGTGACGCTGACCTGATCAGGGGAAGCCGGGCTTCCAGATCATCAGGTAGAGGATCACGACCAGCGCCAGCTTGAGCGCCATGTCGGCCGTGCCGATCTTCTTGCCGAGCGCCTCCAGTTCGACGACCTGCGGGGGCGGGCCCTGGGCGCCGGGCGGCGGTCCCTCCGTCTTGGCCAGCTCCTCGGCCAGCGCATGGGCCCTGCGCACGGAGGGGTAGAGCAGGCCGTGGGAGATGCCGATGCCGACGAGGTAGACGACCATCGACAGCCAGATCCACGTGTCCCCGAACCCGATCGAGTCGTTCTCGGCCGCCAGGACCATGAGCACGCCGAAGACGAAGGTCAGGTAGATGAAGACCTCGGCCACCTTGCTGACGACCCAGTTGGCCTGGTTGATGGCCACGCCCTCGAGCCCCCGGCGCTGCATCGACTGCTGGGCGTAGAGGCCGTTGAGGAACACGCCGCCGAAGCCCACGATCGACGAGAGGATGTGCAGCAGGAGGAGCAGCCCGTAGAGCGCGGAGTCGCCCCCGACCTGCAGGATCGTCGCCAGCATCAGCACCCCTTCGTCGTCGACCGCCGCGGAGCATAGGTTCCCGCCTGGGCCAGACTGGCGGACGTGGGGGAAGCGGTCACCGTCGGGCTGGACATCGGCACGACGTCGGTGAAGGGCCTCGCCGTCGACGACGACGGGCACGTCGTGGCCCAGGTGCGGGTCCCGCACCCGATCGGCATCCCGGCGGCCGGCCGGTTCGAGCACGACGTGAACCTGGCCTGGCGGGAGGGGGTTCGGCGGGCGTGGCGAGAGGTCTCCTCGGGCCTGCACCCTGCGGGGGTCAACGTCGTGGCCATGGTGCCGTCGCTCGGGGCGGTGGACGCGCGGGGCCATGCCCTGACGCCGGGCCTCCTCTACGGCGACGAGCGCGGCCGTCAGGATGGGCGACCCACGGGGGCGCCAGGTGACGTCGGCGAGCTGCTGGGCTTCCTCGGGTGGTGCCGGGAGCAGGCGCCCGACGCCGCCGGCTTCTGGCCCGCCCAGGCGGTGGCCAACAAGGCCCTGGGCGGGCGCGGTGCCCTCGACTCGATCAGCGCCATGACCGCCTACCCCCTCTTCGACGGTCAGCGCTGGGACGAGGGCCTGCTCGCCGACGTCGGCGTCGTCGCCGACCGGATGCCCGACGTGGTCAACGGCGACACGTCGGTCGGCGAGGTCGACGGCGCGGCCATCGGGCCCGGTGGCATCGACGCCTTCGCGGAGCAGCTGGTGGCGGGAGCCGAGGCGCCCGGTGACGTCCTGGTCATCTGCGGGACGACGCTCATCACCTGGGTGGTGACCGACGAGTGGATCGAGGTCCCGGGGCTGTGGACGATCCCGCACTCGACCCCGGGGCTCACGCTCATCGGCGGACCGAGCAACGCGGGTGGCCTGTTCCTCAACTGGGCCACCCACCTTCTGGCCCGGGGCGACGATCCCCACCCGGACCGCGTGCCGGTCTGGTCGCCCTACGTGCGGGGTGAGCGCACCCCCCTGCACGACGTCGACCGGCGGGCGGTGCTGGACGGCCTCGACCTGACCCACGGGCCGACGGCCCTGCGCCGGGCCGCGTTCGAGGCCGCCGGGTTCGTCGTTCGCCACCACCTCGATCTGGCCGGCGTGCCGGCCCGCCGGCTGGTGTTGACCGGCGGCGGTACCCGGGTCCCCGAGTGGGTCCAGGCCCTGGCCGACGGCACCGGCCTCCCGGCCGACGTGGTGGCCGTCCCGGAAGGGGGCGCCCTCGGCTCCGCCTTCTTCGCCCGGCTCGCCGCCGGCCTCGAGACCGACGCCACCGCCGCCCGGCGCTGGGCCCGCACCGACCGTCGCGTGGAACCCGACCCCGCCTGGGTCGACGCCTGCGCCCTCCGCTACCACCGCTTCCGCGAGCTCGCCGATGCCTGACGACCGGCTGCTCGAGGGGAAGGTGGCGTTGATCACGGGGTCGGCGTCGGGGCAGGGACGGGCGGCGGCCCTCCGCTTCGCCCAGCACGGGGCGGCCATCGCGGTGGTCGACATCGACGACGGGGGCTCGGCCGAGACGGTGCGCCGGGTGGAGGCAGCCGGAGCCGAGGCGCTGGCCATTCACGCCGACGTGTCGGCGCTGGCCGACGTCGAAGCGATGGTCGTGGCCACGGTCGAGCGGTGGGGCCGGTTGGACGTCCTCTACAACAACGCCGCCGTCCAGATGTCGGGCCGCCTTGTCGAATGCTCCGAGGCCGACTGGGACCTCACCATCGCCACCAACCTCGATGCGGTCTTCTGGGCCTGCCGGGCCGCTCTGCCGGTGATGCTCGCCGGCGAGGGCGGATCGATCATCAACACCGCGTCGGTCCTCGGGCTCATCGGCTCGGAGGGCTACGTCGCCTACGGGGCGGCCAAGGCGGGCCTGGTGGCCCTGACCCGTCAGATCGCCGTCGAGTACGGGCCGACGGTGCGGGCCAACGTCATCGCCCCCGGGTCGATCGACACGCCCCGGTTCCGGAAGGTGGCCGAGGAGATGGACGACCCGATGGGCTTCATCGAGGGTTTGGAGAAGACCATCCCCCTGCACCGGCTCGGGACGGCCGAGGACGTGGCGGGGATCGCCCTCTTCCTGGCCAGCGACCTGTCGGCGTACACCTCCGGCGCGGTCATCCCGGCCGACGGCGGCCTGGCGGTCTACCGGTGAGCGCCCTCGCCGTCGTGACCGGGGGCGCATCGGGCCTGGGCGCGGCGATCTGCGAGCGGTTGGCCGACGACGGCTTCCACGTGCTGGTGGCCGACCTCGACGGCGACGCCGCCGACGCCGTCGCCGAGTCGATCGACGGCACCGCGGTCCAGGTCGACGTCAGGGATGACGAGGAGGTGGCGGCGATGGTCGCCGAGGCCACTTCGGTCGGACCGCTGAAGGCCCTGGTCCTGTCGGCGGCCGTCGAGACCCGGGCGCCGCTGCTCGAGACCACCGACGAGGCCTGGCGCGAGGTCATCGACACCAACCTGAAGGGCCCCTTCCTGTGCCTGCGCCACGCCGTGCCGGCGATGGTCGAGGCGGGCGGGGGAGCGGTGATCGCTCTGGGCTCGACGCTCGGCCAGATCGTGTCCGCCCAGTACCCCGCCTACTGCGCCAGCAAGTTCGGCCTGACCAACCTCTGCAAGCAGGTGGCCATCGAGCACGCCCCCGACGGCATCCGGGTGAACGTGGTGGCCTCGGCCGCCACCGAGGTCGGCCTCTTCGCCAGAGTGGCGGAGGCCACGGGCGATCCCGAGGGGATCAAGGCGTTCGTCGCCGGCAACGTCCCGATGGGACGGCTCGGCACCGCCGAGGACGTGACCGAGCTGGTGAGCTTCCTTGCCAGCGACCGGTCGACCTACCTCAGCGGTGCCGTGATCCCGCTCGACGGCGGCTTGGCCGCCCGGCGGAGCTGACCCGGACGCGAACTGGCACCCGAGGTCCATCCCGGGGGAGGGACATCGGGTGCCAGAAGCGCGGGGAGGTCCTAGAGCTCGTTGGCCTCGCCGGTCTCCAGCAGCGTCTTGAGGTCGCTGAGGATCCACGCCCAGCCACCACCGCCCTCGCGGAGCGGTCCGGCGGCGACGATCTGACCGGCCATGAGGGGGGCGTCGGTCACGTCATGGGTGACGGTCAGCTGGCAGAGCTTGTCGCTCTCGGGCTTGATCTCCCAGGTGACGGTGGTGAAGCCCTCCTCGACCTGGCTCGGCTCGAAGTGGAACCGGTAGGTCTGCACGAGGCGGTTCGGCGGATCCACCTCCAGTACCTCGCCGTCGACGATCACGTCGGGCATGTCGGGAGCGAACTGCTTCATCTCGTCGGTGGCGAAGCACTGGTAGGCCCCGCCGGGCTTCAGGTCGTACTCGCCGGCGGCGTGGTAGCCGTAGCGGCCGTTCCAGTCCCGTGAGGTGATCGCCTCCCAGATCGCCTCCGGGGTCGCCTTGATGTACACGCGGAAGACCTCGGTCGTCCGGGTGCTGGTGTCGGTGGTCGTGCTCATGCTGATGTCTCCAGTTGCTTCTTGAGGTCGGTGAGGGCCGCGACGCGGCGCTCCGTGTATTTGTCGATCCACCGGTCGTGGACGAGCCGGATGGGCACCGGGTTGAGGAAGTGCAACTTCTCCCGGCCCCGCTTCTGGGTCACGACCAGGCCCGCCTCCTCGAGGAGCCGCAGGTGCTTCATGACGCCGAAGCGGGTCATGTCCACCGTCGCCTCCATCTCGGTCAGGGTGCGCCCCTCCCGCTCGTAGAGCAGGTCGAGCAGCATCCGTCGGGTCGGATCCGCGAGCGCCTTGAACACGAGCTCCATCTCTCGGTCCTCGTTGCTCACCACCCGAACAATACGTGACCAAATAGTCACATGTCAAGGGCGTAGTGTCTGCACCGGTGACCGTGGAGGGGTTCCGGGTGCTCGACGCCGACGCCCACGTGGTGGAGCCGCCGGAGGTGTTCGGGGCCTGGGCCGACGTCTCCCCGAACGCGATTGACCTGCCGGAGGACACGCCGATGGTGCCCTGCGGCGACCTCGACCTGATCGCCGACCAGCTGGCCAATGGCTTCGATGCGCCGTCCTACCTCCGCGGGATGGACGCCCAGGGGATCGACGCCGTGGTGCTCTACCCGTCGATCGGGCTGTTCGTCCCGTTCCAGCCCGAACTCGATGCCGAGGCCAGCGCCGCGGCCTGCCGGAGCTACGACGAGTGGATCGCCGGCTACTGCGCCACCGACCCGGGCCGGATGGCAGGCGTCGGCCTGCTCCCCCTCGCCGACGTCGACCGAGCTGTCGCCGCCGTGGGCCGGGCGGCCGACCTCGGCCTCGTGGGGATGCTGGCCCGCCCGAACCACCTCTACGGCCGCAACCTCGGCGATCCGGTCTACGACCCCGTCCACGCCGCGCTCGCGGAGGCGGGCCTCGTCCTCGCCGTCCACGAGGGGCTGGGGCTCCGGGGCCCGACCATCGGGGCCGACCGGTTCGTCGGGTTCACCCTCCGGCACCTGCTGTCACACCCCATGGAGCAGATGGCGGCGATGGCCAGCCTGGTGCTCGACGGGACGCTCGACCGGCACCCGACGCTGCGGGTGGCCTTCCTCGAGTCGGGGACGGGCTGGCTGCCGTACTGGCTGCACCGCCTCGACGAGCACCAGGAGTGGGCCGGAATGCGGGGCCGGCCGGCCTCCGAGGCCTTCGCCGACCAGTGCGCCATCTCCACCGAGGCGGACGACGCGCTCGTCGGCGGGGTCATCGACCGGGTCGGCGCCGACCACGTGCTCTGGGCCAGCGACTTCCCCCACCCCGACGCCCTCTTCCCCGACGCGGCCACGACCTTCGTGGCCGAGGCCCGGGACCAAGGGGTCAGCGACGCGGATCTGGCGACCGTCCTGTGGGACGCCCCGCTCGACTTCTACCGATTGGCCCCGCGCCTAACCTGACACGGGTGTCAGCCAGGGGAGAGGGGACCACGTGACGGACTCGGTGCCCGTGGTCGACGGCATGGCCTTCGACACCATGGCGCAGTTCAGCGCCGTGGCGGGCGATCTCCGCGACCCGTATCCCGAGCTGGCTCGGAAGCGCAAGGACCTGCCGGTCGAGCACGCCACCTACGCCTCCTTCATCGAGGGCGTCGAAGAGGAGACGTTCATCGTCCACCGCTACGACGACGTGGTCGCCGTCCTCCGGGACAACGTGACGTTCTCGTCGTCGGCCATCCGCGAGCTCATGGCCCCGGTGATGGGGGAGTACGTCCTGGTGGGCATGGACGAGCCCGAGCACAAGCGCCTGCGGGCCCTGGTGAGCGTGGCCTTCCGCCAGCGCAGCCTCGCCGAATGGGAGCCCTACGCCGAGTCCGTGGTCAACAGCTACCTCGACCAGGTGGCCGAGCGGGGGACAGCGGAGCTGGTCCGGGAGCTCACCTTCCCGTACCCCATCCAGGTCATCGCCAAGATCCTCGGGGTCCCGCCCGAGGACACGGCCGAGTTCCACGAGTGGGCGTGGTGGCTCATCAACGTGGCCGCCGAACCCGAGCGGGGCATCGCCGCGTCCGAGGCCATGAAGGCCTACCTGGCCGAGATCATGGACGCCCGCCGGGCCGACCCCGGCGACGACGTGATCAGCGAGCTGGTGCACGCCGAGCTGGACGGCGAGCAGCTGGGCGACGAAGAGATCTTCTCGTTCCTGCGCCTGCTGCTCCCGGCGGGGGCCGAGACCACCTACCGGGCGACGGGCAACTTCCTCTTCGGCCTGCTCACCCACCCGGACCAGCTCGACGCCCTCCGGGCCGACCGGGCGCTCATGAACCAGGCCGTCGAGGAGGCCATCCGCTGGGAGTCCCCCCTCCTGATCACCTCGCGCAGCGCGGTGGTGGACAGCGAGGTGGCGAACACGTTGATCCCCGCCGGCGGCGAGGTGATCGCCCATGTCGGCTCGGCCAACCACGACGAGACCCGCTGGGACGATCCGGAGTCCTTCGACATCCACCGCGAGCAGAAGCCCCACGCCGCCTTCGGCTTCGGGCCCCACATGTGCCTGGGCATGCACCTGGCCCGCCTGGAGATGCGGGTCGCGGTGAACGCCGTGCTCGACCGGCTGCCCGACCTGCGCCTCGACCCCGATGCCGACGACGTGCACATCCACGGGGAGCGGTTCCGCTCACCGACCGCGCTCCCGGTCCTGTTCGGGTAGACCGGCGTCGTGGAGATCACCATCGACGCCGAGCGGTGCATGGGCTCGGGGAACTGCGCCTTCTGGGCGCCGCAGACCTTCGACATCGGTGACGACAACATCGCGTTCGTGCTCGACCCCGAGGGCGACACGGAGGACAAGATCCGCAACGCCGCCGACGGCTGCCCGACCCAGGCCATCACGCTGACGTGACGCTCGGGGTCAGCGCAGAGCACCTCGCGCTCCACGAGACGGCGCGGCGCTGGGTCGAGGCCCGGGACGTGCTGAAGGCGGCGCGGGCGACCCTCGACGAGCCGACCGACGCCCTGCCGCCGTTCTGGGCCGAGCTGGCCGACCTGGGCTGGCTGGGGCTCGCGGTTCCCGAGGGGCACGGCGGCTCGGGCTACGGCTTGGCCGAGCTGGCCGTCGTCCTCGAGGAGCTGGGGCGCGGCGTCGCCCCGGGGCCGTTCCTCCCGACGGTGCTGGCCGCCGCGGTCATCGACCGCGTGGGGGACGACGACGCCCGGTCGAGCCTCCTGCCCGGCCTGGCCGACGGGTCCAGCCCGGCCGCGGTCGCCTTCTCGTCCCCGCCGTCCGCCCGCGAGTGGACCGCCGTCCTGGGCGGGGCGACGGCCGCCGTCGTCATCGTCCCCCGCGACGACGGCTGGTGGGCGGTGCCCGCCGATGCCCTCACGATCGAGGAGCACCGCAGCCTCGACCCGACCCGCCGCCTGGCCACCGTCCGCCTCGAGGGCGAACCGGCGGGCCACCGCCTCGGCCCCGAGCCCCGGCCCGGCCTCGTGCGGGACCTCGCCGCGGTGCTTCTCGCCGCTGAGTCGACGGGCGGCGCGGCCTGGTGCGTCGAGACGGCAGCCGCCTACGCGGCCGAGCGCGAGCAGTTCGGGCGCCCCATCGGCCAGTTCCAGGCGGTCAAGCACCGCTGTGCCGACATGCTCTGCGCCCTCGAGCTGGCCCGGGCGGCCACCTGGGACGCCCTCCGCGGTGGCGACGACGCCGAGGTCGACATGGCCCTGGCGGTCACCGGGGCCCTCGCCCCGTGGGCCTTCGCCTCCTGCGCCCAGAGCGGGGTGCAGGTCCACGGCGGCGTCGGCTTCACCTGGGAGCACGACGCCCACCTCTTCCTCCGGCGGGCCATGACCACCCGCCAGCTCCTCGACGGCAGTGAGCCGTGGCACGCGCTCGTGGTGGAGCGGGCGCGGGCCGGCGCCCGCCGGTCGATGACGGTCGACCTCCCGCCCGAGGCCGACGCGCACCGGGCCGAGGTCCGGGGCTTCCTCGACGAGCTGCGGGCGACGGCCAAGGAGGACTGGGACCGGGCCATCGCCGACGCCGGCTACCTGGCCCCGCACTGGCCCGCGCCGTGGGGCCGCGACGCCGGCGCCCTCGAGCAGCTCGTCATCGACGAGGAGTTCCAGGCGGCCAGGGTGCGCCGGCGCCACCTGCAGGTCGGGGCCTGGGTCCTGCCCACGCTGATCGCCCACGGCGACGCCGCCCAGCAGGAGCGCTTCATCCCGGCCACCCTGCGCAACGAGATCCTCTGGTGCCAGATGTTCAGCGAACCCGGTGCCGGCTCCGACCTGGCCTCGCTGCGCACCCGGGCGGAGAAGGTCGACGGTGGCTGGGCGATCACCGGCCAGAAGGTGTGGACGACCATGGCCCACATCGCCGACTGGGGGATCTGCCTCGCCCGGACCGATCCCGAGGCGCCGAAGCACCTCGGCATCAGCTGCTTCCTCGTGGAGCTGAGCTCGCCCGGCATCGAGGTCCGGCCGCTACGGGAGCTGACCGGGGCCGAGATGTTCAACGAGGTGTTCTTCGACGAGGTGTTCGTCCCGGACGAGCTCGTGGTCGGCGAGATCGGCGCCGGCTGGGAGGCGGCGAGGACGACGCTGGCCAACGAGCGGGTGTCGATGGCCAGCGGATCGTCGTTCGGCCCCGGCGTGGAGTGGCTGTTGGCGTCGGCGGGGGAGGACGCCTCGCCGGTCGTCGTCGACCAGGTCGGGCGCCTCCTGGCCGAGAGCCACGCCCTGGCTGCCCTCGGCTGGCGCTCGACCCTGCGGGCCCTCACCGGGGCCGAGCCCGGCCCCGAGGCCAGCGTGCGCAAGCTGCTCGGGGTCGAGCACGAGCAGCGCATCCAGGAGCTGGGCCTCGGCCTGCTCGGTCCGGCCGGGGCGATCGACGAGGACGATGGCGCGTCGTGGATCGCCGGCTACCTGGGCAACCGCGCCCTCTCCATCGCGGGCGGCACGAGCGAGATCCAGCGCAACGTCATCGCCGAGCGGCTGCTCGGCCTCCCGAAGGACCCGTGAACACATGCGACCCACGCCAGAGCGGCTGCTCGGCCTCCCGAAGGACCCGTGACCTGAAGCCCACCTTGGCCTTCGACCTCGACGGCACGCTGTCGGACTGGGAGGCGGCCATTCGTGCCGTCGCCCCCGACCATGCCGAGCACCTGCTGGAGGTCATCGACGGGCTGCACCCCAGGGAGGGCGGCGACATCGTGGATGGCGCCCACTACCTGCTGTTCGTCCGGGGAGCCGAGATCTGGGCCGAGGTGCTCGGCAGCACCGAGGGCGCCGAAGAGGCCGCCGAGCGCTTCATTGCCAACTTCAAGGCGGTGGCCTACGACGAGGTGGAGCCGGTTCTCGACCAGCTCCACGGTCGTTACCGGCTGGCCCTCGTCACGAACAGCCCCCGAGCCCACGAAGGCCTCGACGAGCTCGGCCTCACCCACCTGTTCGACGAGGTCGTCGAGATCCCGCCCGACCTACGCAAGCCGCGGCCCGAGGGCTTCTGGTACGCCGCCGAACGCCTCGGGGTCGAGCCCGCCGACCTGACCTACGTCGGCGACTCGTACCGCTGTGACATCGAGGGTGGCCTGGCCGCGGGCGTCCGACCGATCTGGGTCGACCGGTGGGACACGAGGCTCCCCGTCCCCGGCGGCGTCACCCGCGTCACCAGCCTGGAGGCGCTTCCCGCCCTGCTGACCTAGGTTCGACGACCATGGCCGACGTCCCCACCGTCACCGGCCCGATCGCCACCGACGACCTGGGCCCGACCCTCATGCACGAGCACGTCTTCGTGCTGAGCCCGGAGATCATCCAGAACTACGGCGACTACTGGGACCTCGAGGAGCGCATCGCGGACGCGGTGGCCAAGCTCGACGACCTCGCCGCCCGGGGCATCCGCACGATCGTCGACCCCACGGTGATCGGCCTCGGCCGCTACCTCCCCTGGGTGCAGCGGGTGGCCGAGCAGGTCGACATCCGCATCGTGCCCGCAACCGGCCTCTACACGTACAACGACGTTCCCTTCTACTTCCACTACCGCGGGCTGCTCTTCGACACCGACCCGGACCCCATGGTCACGTTCTTCGTCAAGGACATCACCGAGGGCATCGGCGACACCGGGGTGAAGGCGGGGATCATCAAGTGCGCCACAGACGAGGGGGGCCTGACCCCCGGCGTCGAGCGGGTGCTGCGGGCCTGCGCCCGGACCCATCGCGAGACCGGCGCGCCGATCACGACCCACACCCACGCCCCGTCGTTCCGGGGGCGCGACCAGCAGCGGGTCTTCGAGGAGGAGGGGGTCGACCTGGCTCGGGTCGTCATCGGGCACTCGGGCGACTCGACCGACCTCGACTACCTGCGCGAGCTGATGGACAAGGGTTCCATGATCGGGATGGACCGCTTCGGCATCGACGTCCTCCTGCCCTTCGACGACCGGGTCCAGGTGGTGGCCGACCTCTGCGAGCAGGGCTACGCCGACCGCATGGTCCTGGCCCACGACGCCGCCTGTTACATGGACTGGTTCACGCCGGAGGTCCAGTCGGCGATGGCGCCCAACTGGCACTTCAACCACATCAGCGACGACGTGCTGCCCGAGCTGCGGGCCCGGGGCGTGAGCGACGACCAGATCGACCAGATGCTGGTGGGCAACCCCCGCCGGCTGTTCGAGACACAAGGGGGTTACTGATGGCGCGCATCGAGCAATCGTGGTTCGTGGCTCGGGTGCTGAACCCGATCGTCCAGCTCGTGGGAGCGGCGACGACCCTGGTGGTCCCCGGGCGCAGCTCGGGCAAACCACGGACCGTGCCGGTCAACGTCCTCGAACAGGACGGATCAGCGGTACCTCGTGTCCGCGCGGGGCGAGACCGACTGGGTGCGGAACCTGCGGGCGGCCGGCGGCGGTCAGCTCCGCCGGCGGGGCAAGACGGAGGACGTCCGGGCCGAGGAGGTGGCGGTCGAGGATCGCCCACCGATCATCGCCGCCTACCGGGAGAAGTGGGACAGCCAGGTCAAGCGCTACTTCGAGCAGCTCCCGGACGCCGCCGACCACCCCACCTTCCGCATCCACGCCGACGAGCCGGGGTGACCAGCGGCGCGCCTGACCTAACCTCGACGCGTGCCCGAGCTGGAGTGGAGCTTTCCGTTCGAGGAGACGCTGCACGAGGCCTTCCCTGCCCTGCACGAGGCCCGCCGCGGCTTCGCCAAGGCTGAGCCGCCGGAGGCGGATTGACGTGAGCGAGGTCACCCGGCCGGACTTCCGCATCCTGCCCCGGGTCCGCGACGACAATGAGTTCTTCTGGACGGCGGGCGCCGAGGGGGAGCTCCGGTTCCTGCGCTGCCAGGCCTGCGGGTGGTGGATCCATCCCCCGAGCCCGATCTGCCCGATCTGCCATTCCCGGGAGCTGGCTCCGGAGGCCGTGAGCGGGCGGGCCGAGGTGCACACGTTCACCGTGAACCACCAGGCCTGGATCCCCGGCTTCGACCCGCCCTACGTCGTGGCCATCGTCGAGCTCCCCGAGCAGGAGGGGCTACGGCTCACGACCAACCTCGTCGGCATCGCCCCCGACGACGTCCGCATCGGGATGCCGGTGCGGGTGACCTTCGAGCAATGGGAGGACGTGTGGCTCCCGCTCTTCACCCCGGCGTGACCGGTCTCCTCGCCCAGGCGCAGCCCCACGCCGAGCTCAACCGACCGATGACGGTCATCGTGGTGTGCGCGGTGGTCATCGTGGTCACGCTCGTGGTCCAGCGGATCCGGCGCCCGCACGACGAGCAGTAGGTTCGGGGCGATGCGGCTGCGGTACTCCGAGGAGGACGAGGCGTTCCGCGCCGAACTGCTGGCGTGGCTCGAGGACCATCCACCGCCGCCCGAAGAGGAGCGCACGGGCCGACGGTCGAGTGCCGACATCCCCGAGTGGGCGCGGCGGTGGCAGCGGACGCTCTTCGACGGGGGTTGGCTCGTGCCGGGCTTCCCGCCCGAGTGGGGTGGGCGCAACGCCAGCACGGTCCAACAGATGATCTACTTCGAGGTCTTCGCCGACCTCGACATCCCCCGCTCGGTCAACCCGCAGGGCCTGTCGATCGCGGCGGCCTCGTTGCTCGACTACGGCAGCGAGGCCCAGATCGAACAGCTGGCCGTCCCCACCCTGCGGGGGGACCTGGCCTGGTGCATCGGCATGAGCGAGCCGGGAGCGGGCAGCGACCTGGCCGGGCTGTCGACCCGGGCCGTGCTCGACGGCGACGAGTTCGTGGTCAACGGGCAGAAGGTGTGGACGTCGGGGGCCCACCACGCCGACTGGTGCTTCTGCTACGTGCGCACCGATCCGTCGGCGCCCAAGCACCAGGGGATCAGCGCAGTGGTCATCGACATGGCCACGCCCGGCATCACCTGCCGCCCGCTGCCCGAGCTCACCGAACCCGACTATGCCGACTTCAACGAGGTGTTCTTCGAAGCCGTGCGGGTGCCGGCGGAGAACCTGGTGGGCGAGCTGAACGGCGGCTGGGCCATCACCCAGGGCTCGCTGGCGCACGAGCGGGCCATGCTCTGGATCGGCAACGCCAGCGAGCTGCAGCGCTCGGTCCGGTCGCTGATCGCGATGGGCGAACGGACCGGCCGCGACGGTCGGCCCCTCAAGGAGGATCCCCGGTTCCGGGACGACGTCGCCCGGCTCTACATGGACGGCCAGGCGGCCATGCTCATCGGCTACCGGGGGTTCGCCCTCGCCGCACCGGGCCAGGCCGCGCCCGAGCACGGGATCCTGAAGGCGTTCACCAGCGAGGCCGAGCGGGAGCTGGACCTCATCGCCATGGAGGCCCTCGGCCCCGACGGCATCGACCAGAGCCTCAGGGGCCGGGGCGTCGTCCGGGAGGGATCGTGGGCCGACCAGTACCTGCGGGCCTTCGCCGGGACCATCGCCGGCGGCACGAGCGAGATCCAGCGCAACATCATCGCCGAGCGCATCCTGGGCCTGCCGCGGGTGTGAGCGCCCCGCCTAGCCCAGCGCAGGCAGGACCTCTTCCGCGAAGCGGCGCAGGGTCTCGGGCGGGCCGAAGTCGGTGAACTGGATGAGGAAGAGCTCGGCGCCCCGGTCGACCTCGTCCCGGAGCGCGGCGGCGACCTCGTCGGGCGTCCCGGCGATGAGCCCGCCCCACCCGCCGAAGCGGCGCTCGGCCTGGGCCACCACGTCGTCGCGCGCACCGGTGTCGGCGGCGAGGCCGACGGGGTGCTGCACCGACAACCGGGCGTCGCCCGTGAGGGGGCGGAGCTCGGCCAGCCGGTCGACGGCGTAGGACGGGCAGTTCCACCAGTCGGCGTACCGGCGGACCAGGGGCAGGGTGAGCTGTTCGCCCGCTCCGCCCAGGTGGATGGGGATGCGCTCCCGCTGCGGTCGGGGCAGACCGACGGCGCCGCGCAGGGTGAAGAACGACCCGTCGAAGTCGAAGGGCTCGCCGGTGAACATGAGCTCGAGGATCTGCAGGGTCTCGGCCAGGCGAGCGGCCCGCTCGCGGTTGGCGAGCTCGCCGAAGCCGAAGCGCACGATCTCGTCGGGCACCGAGCCCCAACCGAGGCCCAGCTCCAGCCGGCCCTCGGTGATCACGTCGAGGCTGGCCGCCATCTTGGCCAGCAGGGCGGGGTGGCGGAAGGCATCGCACAGGACGAGGTGCCCGAGGTGGATGCGCTCGGTCACCCGCGCCAGCGCCGCGGCCACGGTCCACCCCTCGAAGCAGTCGTAGCCCGGGCCGGCGGGCGGCGTCAGGTGGTCCATGAACCAGACCGAGTGGAACCCGACCTCCTCGGCCAGGCGCACCCGCTCCTCGATCGTCGCGAAGTCCATGCGGAGCTGGGGCAGGAACAGCCCGGCCTCGGCGCTCACCGCAGCACGTCCAGGCGCTCCAGCTCCTGGCGCAGCTCGGCCCGGCCCACGAAGGCGTGGGTGACCATCCCGACCTCGACCGCCCCGGCCAGCTTCCCGGGACTGTCGTCGGTGAAGAACACGGCCTTCCCGGGCAGGCCGAGGGTGTCGAGCACGTGCTGGAAGACCGCCGGATCCGGCTTGACGAGGCCGATCTCCGCGCTGTTGAAGACGTGATCCACCCGCGACGAGATGCCTTGCGCCTCGACCTCCGCCCGGACCGCGTCGGTGCCGTTGGTGAGGACGGCCACGACGGTCCCCCGGACCCGCAGCTCGTCGGCCAGGTCGAGCATCTCCTCGTCGACCAGTGGGGTCCGGCCGCCCCACTCGGTCGCGGCCTCGGGCGAGCCCAGCGCATCGCCCACCCCGGCCAGCCATTCGGCCCGGGTGATGCGCCCGGTCGTGACCTCGGTGATGGCCGGCTCGGCGAAGGCCGCCTCGAGCAGGCTGCCGAGGGCGAGGGCGTTGCGGCGCTCGATCTCCGCCGTGCCCTCGGAGTCGAAGTGGCGGATCACGCCGTCGAGGTCGAGCAGCACCGCCTGGATCACGCCTTCATCCTCGCGTTCTAACGTGCAGCGCGATGACCGCGCACGGGGTGGAGGGCAAGCGGATCATCGTCACCGGGGCGGGCCAAGGCATCGGGTTGGGGATGGCCCGCCACCTCGTGGCCAACGGGGCCGCGGTCACCGTCGCCGAGTGGAAGGAGCACCGGCTGGAGCGGGGGCTGGCCTCCCTGGCCGAGCTGGGTGCCGACGACCGGGTCCTCGGGCTGGTCACCGACATCGCCGACCAGGACGAGCGTCGAGGCCATGGTGGCGGCCACCGTCGAGCGCTTCGGCGGGGTCGACGGGCTCATCAACAACGCCCACACCTTCACGGCCAAGGGCGGCGCTCGTCGACGTGGAAGCGGCCGACCTCGACGTGAACCAGTCGACGGTGAAGGGCACCTGGTACGCGATGCGGACCGTCCACCCGCACATGGCGGCCGCAGGGATGGGGGCGGATCGTCAACTTCGCGTCCGCCGCCGGCATCACCGGCATGGCCGGCTACGGCGCCTACAACATGGCCAAGGAGTCGATCCGGGCGCTCACCCGTACGGCCGCCCGTGAGTGGGGCCGGGACGGCATCGTGGTCAACGCCATCGCACCAGGCGCCGCTTCTCAGCGGGGGAAGGACGCCGCCGCCCGGGCCGAGGCCGAGTACCGGGAGTTCCTGAAGGACCACCCGATGGGCCGCCAAGGGCGATCCCGAGGACGACATCGGCCCCGTCGCCCTCTTCCTGTGCTCCGACGCCTGCCGATACCTCACCGGCCAGACCTTCATGGTCGACGGCGGCGCCTTCCTCTGGGCCTGACCGGCAGCTGACTACCGTTCACCTTCCATGCCGATCCACTACGAGGACGCCGTCGACCACATCGTGGTCATCACGATCGACCGGCCGGAGGCCAAGAACAGCCTCGACCTCTACCACTTCCGGGACCTGGCGGCGGCTTGGCGCCGGTTCGACGAGGACGACGACGCCTGGGCGGCGATCATCACCGGCGTCGGCCGCAACTTCATGTCCGGCGCCGACCTGAAGACCTACATCCCGCAGATCACCAAGCTCCACGACGAGATCAACAGCGGCGGCGTCGACGAGATCGACGGCTGCAAGCTCCGGGACGGCACCGACGCCGTGCTCCGGGGCACGAAGATCTACAAGCCGATCATCGCCGCGGTGAACGGACCCTGCGTCGCCGGGGGGATGGAGATGCTCGGCGGCATCGACATCCGGGTCGCCACCCCCCACGCCCGCTTCGGCGTCATGGAGCCAAAGCGGGGCCTCTTCGCGGGCGGGGGCACGACCGTGCGGCTGCCCCGCCAGCTCGCCTTCCCCGCGGCCATGGAGTTCCTGCTCACGGCCGAGGCCTTTCCGGCCGAGCGGGCCCTCGAGCTCGGCCTGATCAACGAGCTGGTCGAGGAGGACGAGCTCCTCGACCGGGCGAAGGACTGGGCCGCCCGCATCAACGCCAACGGGCCGCTGGCCGTGCGGGCGACCAAGGAGAGCGTCCTGCGGGGCCTGGCCACCGACATGCGCGAGGCCTACAAGATCGAGTCCGAGCTGAGCAGCGTGGTGTTCGGCAGCGAGGACGCCAAGGAGGGCCCCAAGGCGTTCGCCGAGAAGCGCGCGCCCAACTGGCAGGGCAGGTGAGCGTCGACCCCCGGGCGCCCTGCATCATCGGGGTCGCCCAGTTCGTCTCCCGACCCGAGGACGGGCCCTGTCCGGAGCCCCTGGCCATGTGGGAAGGCTGCGTGCGGGAGGCGGCGGCCGATGCCCAGGCGAGCGGCGACGTGCTGGGAAGGGTCGACAGCCTCCAGATCGTCTACTGCCAGAGCTGGCAGTACGACGATCCCGCGGGCCGACTGGCCGAGGCGCTGAGCATCGACCCGGCCCACCGCCTGTACTCCGGCATCGGCGGCACGACCCCACAGGTCCTGGTCAACGACACGGCCACGTCGATCCTGGCGGGCGACCTCGACGTCGGCATCGTCTGCGGGGCCGAGGCCCTCGACACCAGGCGTCGCCTCAAGAAGGCGGGGGAGCGGCCGGACTGGAGCCATCGGGACCCCGACCCCCCGCCGTTCCCGTTCGAAGCACCGTTCCACCCCGCCGAGGTCGCCCACGAGGTGTTCCAGGCCTACCTGACCTTCCCGCTCTGGGACGTGGCCCGACGGGCCCACCTCGGCGTCGACCCCGTCGACTACCGCCGGGCCATCGGCGAGCTGCTGGCGCCCATGACCGAGGTGGCGGCCGCCAACCCCTACGCCTGGTTCCCCGTCGAGCGCAGCGCCGAGGAGCTGGTGCACCCGACCGCCGAGAACCGGATGGTCGGCTACCCGTACACGAAGTACACGGTGTCGATCATGGACGTGGACCTGGCCGGTGCGGTGGTCGTGGCCAGCCACGAGGCCGCCGACTCGCTGGGCGTGCCCCCGGAGCGCCGGGTGTACCTGCGCGGCTGGGCCTACGGCTGCGACCCGACCTACGTGGCCGAGCACGCCGAGCCTTGGCGGTCACCGGCGATGAGCGAGGTGTTCGGCACGGCGCTCGGCGGGGCGGGTCTCTCGGCCGACGACCTGGCCCACCTCGACCTTTACTCCTGCTTCGCCTCCTCGGTGCACCTGGCCCTCGACGCCCTCGAGCATCGCCGCCGACGACCCCCGCGGGGTCACGGTCACGGGCGGGCTGCCCTTCGCCGGTGGCGCGGGCAGCGACTACCTGACCCATTCGATCGCCACGATGGTCGACGTGCTGCGGGAGGACCCGGGCGCGGCCGGCATGGTCACCGGCGTCGGCATGCACCTGACCAAGCACGTCGCCGGCGTCTACAGCACGGAGCCGGGCGTGGTCGTCCCGCCCGACCTCGGTGCCCTCCAAGCGCGGCTGGATGCCACCCACCCGCCGGTGCCCATCACCGACGCCGCCGAGGGCCCGGCCACAGTCGTCACCTACTCGGTGGTCCACGGCCGGGACGGCGAGGCCGAGACCGGGCTCGCCGTCTGCGACCTGCCGGACGGCAGCCGCACCTACGCCAAGGTCGACGACCCCGCCCTGCTGGCCGAGATGGAGGCCACCGAGTGGGTCGGCACCCCCGTCGACCCTGTCAACGGAGGGTGGCCGCAACCTGGTCGGCTGAGTCCAGTCGTTTCTGGCACCGGAACCGGAGGTCCAAGCGACCGAATCGGGTGTCAGGACGTACGGTCTCGACCGTGCACGACATGGCGGGGAAGACCGTCCTCATCACGGGGGGCAACGCGGGGCTGGGGCTGGAGACGGCCGTGGCCCTGGCCGGGATGGGCGCCGCGGTCACCATCACGGCACGGGACGCCACGCGGGGCGAGGGCGCCCGGAAGGAGATCGTCGAGCGCTCGGGGTCCGAGGCCGTCGAGGTCATGGCCCTCGACCTGGCGTCGACGGCCTCCATCCGGTCCTTCGCCGACGCCTTCCTCGCCGGCCATCCCCGGCTCGACGTCCTGGTCAACAACGCCGGCCTCATCCTGAGCGAGCGCTCGGAGACCGAGGACGGGTTCGAGACCACCTTCGGCGTCAACCACCTCGGCCACGTCCTGCTCACCGAGCTGCTGCTCGACCGGCTGACAGCCAGCGCCCCCTCCCGGATCGTGGTGGTGGCCTCCGAGGCGCACAAGTTCGCCATCGACGGGCTCAAGTTCGACGACCTGCAGTGCGCGGGCCACTTCTGGTCGTACCGGGTGTACGGCCGCTCGAAGCTGGCCAACATCTACTTCGCCCGAGCGCTGGCCCCGCGCCTCGAGGGGACCGGAGTCACCGTGAACGCCATCCATCCCGGCAGCGTGGCCACCCGGTTCGGCCGTGACGGTGACACCAGGCTCGTCACGGCCCTGACCACGTTCGTGGCCCGACCGTTCTCCCGCACGCCCGAGGAGGGCGCCCGCACCCAGGTCCACGTCGCCTCGGCGCCTGAGCTGGCCGAGGTGACGGGGGCCTACTTCGTCAACTCGAAGCAGGCCGACGGGAGGCTCTCCCGGGTGGCCCGTGACGACAAGGCGGCGGAGCGCCTCTGGACGGCGAGCCGGGAGCTGCTCGCGCTCGACTGAGATACCGAGGACTACTGTCGTCCCGTGAGCGAAGGCGGCGATCCCACCCGACTCGACACGTCCGTCGTGCCCGACGACGAGACCGCCGACGTCTCGCCCCCCGCCGGCGGAGACGACACGGGTGAGCTCCACGTCGAGGTGCCGGCCCAGCCGCCACCGCCCGGCGGCGGTGAGCCCTTCGGTGGCGGTGGTGGAGGTGGCGGCGACGACGGTGACGACGGCTCCGGGCCGGACGACGGCGAGGAGCCGCCCTGGTACAAGGCGACCTCGGTCCTCGTGCTCGGCGCGATCATCCTCGTCCTGGTGATCGCCATCGGCGTGGCGCTGGCCTCCGGCGGTGGCGGCGACGACGGGGGCGACGACACGACGACGACCGAGGACACCACCACCTCGACCACCACGCCGACCACCTCGTCGACCTCGAGCACCACGTCGTCGACCACGAGCACGACGACCACGACGACCACCACGACGACCACGACCACCACCACGACGACGACCACGACGACGGTGCCGCCCACCACGACGACGATCTGACCTCCCGCGCCCGCAGCGGGGGCTGTACGTCGACCACAGAGAGTGGTACAGCTGGTCCGAAGCCCACGGTGCGTGGGCGCTGGGGCGACGTCGGGGAGTGACGAGCGGGCATGGGACGGCAGAGGTCGATCAACGTGGTCCTGCTCGCGCTGGGAGCCCTCGCCGCGCTGGCCGGGGTGACCCGCATCCCGTCGGCACCCGTGCCCCCACAGCACGGCGGCGGGGATCCGGTGCCTCCGGTGGTCGTGCACTCCTCGACCCGGGGGACGGTCGAGGTCGCCGTCGCGCCGGCGGCCGTGGGCGGGCAGCCCTACAACCCGGGTGGCCAGGCCGAGGCCGCGGCCCGGCTCACCGAGCGTCACCCGGTCGGCGAAGGCGGGTCGCCGGCCGGCCCGGTGGAGCGATCTCGCGAGTCGATCATCGGGGCCGACGGGAGGACCTGGCTCCGGGGCGACACGACCCGCTTCCCGAACACCGCGCTCGGCCGGATCGACTTCCGCCAGGCCGGGGGGAGCTACTGGTGCACGGGCACGCTGATCGACGCCGACACCGTGCTCACCGCGGGGCACTGCGTGCACGACGGGCTGGGCGACGAGACCGGCTGGTCGACCCGGGTCGAGTTCACGCCGGGGGCCGAGGGCAACCGGGCGCCGTTCGGCTCTTGCGGCGCGCGTGAGCTGGTGACGCTGCCCGGTTGGTACTCGATCGGCTCGGAGCACCAGGACCTCGGACTCGTCCACCTCGACTGCACCATCGGCGACACCGTCGGCTGGTTCGGCTACCGCGCCGCGCCCGGGCCGAAGGGGTTGACCAACGTCCCCGCCCACGTCCGGGGCTATCCCGGCGACAAGGTCTGGAGCACGTTGTGGACCATGCGCGACCGCGTGCGGATCTCGCAGGCCCAGATGGTGTTCTACGCGGCGGACACCTACGGCGGGCAGTCCGGATCGCCCGTGTTCTACTTCCGCCCGTGCAACGGGGTCCGCGGTCCCTGCGTGCTCGCCGTCCACGCCTACGGGGTGCATCCGGGACGCAACCACGGGGAGTACAACCACGGTCCCCGCCTCGACGAGGCCCGCCTCGCCCTCGTGGCCACCCTCGCCGCCGACGGCTGACCCGACCGGGCCGCCGCACCGCCCGGATCCGGCGATAGAAGTAGTGGATGCGCCGCCCTGCCGTCTCGCTTCTCGCGCTCGGGATCGCGGTCGGCGCCCTCGTCGGTGCGCCTGAAGGTCCGCCGGCCGGTGCCGGCCCGGCCCCCACCCCCAATGCCGTCTCGTCCGTCCAGGGCCCGGTCGTGGTCGAGGGCGGCGCCCTGCCCGGGGCGGGCGATTCCCACCGCCCGGAGCAGTTCGTGCTCGAGTCGGTCATCCTCGAGGACGACCGAGATCGGGTGATGGACACGACGAGGTACCCCAACTCCGCGATCGGCCACCTCGTGTTCACCACGCCGACCGGGAGCAGTTCCTGCACCGGGTTCCTGGTCGACGCCGACACGGTGCTCACCGCCGGCCACTGCGTGCACGTCGGCGGCACCAGCGACCCGGCCGACTGGTTCACCGACGTCAGCTTCTCCCCCGGCCGCAACGGGTTCGGGAACCTGCCCTTCGGCACCTGCGGCGCCACCGAGCTCTGGACGCTGCCGGGGTGGTACGACGCCGAGAGCGAGCAGCACGACCTGGGGATCGTCCAGCTCGACTGCGAGATCGGCGACGAGGTCGGCTGGTTCGGCTACTTCTCGAGGCCAGGAGCCCGGGCCCTGAACGAGCTCGCCACCCACCTGCGCGGCTACCCCGGCGACAAGCCCTACGGCACGATGTGGACCGACAGGGCGAAGGTGTGGTTCACCCGGGTCAACATGGCCTTCTACCGCAACGACACCTTCGGTGGTCAGTCCGGCTCACCGGTCTTCCAGTGGGGGAAGTACTGCGCCGGCCCGTGTGCCATGGCCATCCACGGCTATGGCTTCGGCCACGGTGTCTCCCCTCACTCGGGGAACAACCACGGCGTGCGCATCACCACCGGGCGCAAGACCCTGATCGCCGACATCGCCGGCCAGAACGGCTGAGCGGTCGCCCGGAACCACCCCGACCCGGCGTTGTACGCTCTCGGCCGTCGAGAGCAGGGATCTCGGGAGGTGGCCATGAAGGGTCCGTCGCGACGGGTCGCCGTCGTCGCCGTGCTGGGGCTGGTGCTGGTGACCGTCGCCGCCGTGGGCGCCCCGTCGCCCGCCACCGGCGCGGCCCCGCCGGGGCCGACGATCACCGCGATCGAGCACCCGGGACCGCTCGAGCCCGTGTGGGGCATGAACGGCCGCGAGCCGACGTCGGTCGTGACGGCGCCGCCCCAACCTCCGTCGGAGTCCTCCGGCGGCGCACCTGTCGTGCCCGAGAGCGGGGCCGAGTCGGTCAGCCCGCCCGACGGCCGCATCCGGGTGACCAACACGACGGACTTCCCGCACAGCGCCGTCGGCCAGATCGAGGGCTTCCAGCAGCAGGCACCCGCCGGCCAACAGAACTTCATCTGCACCGGCTGGCTCATCGACCGGAACTCGATCCTGACGTCGGGGCACTGCGCCTTCGACGCCACGGGTCCGGCCAACGACATCATCGAGGCCGCGACCTTCTTCGCCGGCCGCAACCGCAGCGCGGCCGTCCCGTTCCCCTCGTGTCCGGTCAACTTCGTGTTCGCGCCGAACGCGTGGAGGCTGAACCGGAACCCGGTCCACGACTGGGCGGTCATGAACCTGGCCACGACCGATCCGGACTGCGCCGCTCCTGGGTGACGACACCGGGGTCTTCGGCATGCTCGCCCTGCCGCAGACCAACGCCTACAACAACAAGTTCGCCACCGTGCAGGGCTACCCGGGCGACAAGCCCTTCGGCACCCACATGAAGCACCGCGGCCGCATCCACCACGGCACCCCGAGCACGCTCTTCTACCCGATGGACACCTTCGGCGGGCAGTCCGGGTCGCCCATCTGGATGCAGCGCAGCACGGGGTCGTGCATCGGCGTCTGCGGCCTCGGCCTGCACTCCTACGGCTTCCCGCCCGGCCTCCCGCCGGCCCAGCGCCTCAACTCCGGGCCCCGGTTCACCGCGTCCCGACTGGCGATCATCGCCGGCGTTGCTGACGACAACGGCGTCTGAGGAGCTGCTGACGGCGCCCTCCAGGTCAGCGGGTAGGGATGAACTCGCCCTCCAGGCGGAAGGTGTTGACGTAGTCGATCACCAGGGCGGGGTGCCACGCCCACCGGTCGTACGCCGGGGTGCCGGGGCCGCCGATGTGCTCCTGCACCCGCGGGGTCATGGCGCGGTAGGTCGCTTCGGGGTCATCGGTGGCCATCTCGTAGAAGTGGCAGAACCGGGGTTCACCCCCTCCTGCCCGCTGGTAGGGCGTGATCATGCGGTAGCCCGGGACCCCGGCCTCGGCGATGTGGCGGAGGTGGACGAAATCGCCCCAGTCGCGCAGCTCCTGGGCCTGCTCCGGCGTCTTGGGGCTGATGAGGACCAGGAGCAGGCCGTCGGTGCGCTCGCCGGTGAGCGAGCCCTGGCCGGGCCTCGGGGTTCGCTCGAGGTGGACACCGAGCACGCCGTCGGCCCGTTCGGGCGCGGTGAAGCCCTCCGCTTCCAGCTCGTGGACGCCGAGCGTGGCGAACTCGTCGAGTCGGCGGGGGACGTCGTCTCGGTCCGGGTGCTGGTTGGACCACCAGGTCGTGCGGCTCACCCCGGCCCGGCCGGCCACGGCCGGCGCCCGTTCGCGCCCGTAGTCCGCCGGATCGGAGGCAGCCAGCTCCAGGTACAGCCCCGGCGTGGTGCGGTCCTCCACCGAGCCGGAACCTAATCTGCCCCGGTGCCCACCGACCCCGCCCTCGCCGAGGAGCTCGTCGCCACCGTCCGGCGATGGGTGGCCAAGGACGTCATCCCCCACGCCTCCGCGTTCGAGCACGCCGACGAGTTCCCCGAGGCCATGGTCGCCCAGATGCGGGAGTTCGGCCTGTTCGGCGCCCGCATCCCCGAGGAGCACGGCGGCCTCGACCTCGACGTCCTCACCTACGCCCGCCTGATCGAGGAGCTGGCCTACGGCTGGATGTCGCTGTCCGGCGTCCTGAACACGCACACGATCGTGGTCGACCTGGTGAAGCGGTTCGGCACCGACGAGCAACGGGCCGAATGGTTCCCCCGGATGGCCACTGGCGAGATCCGGGGCGCGTTCTCGCTCTCCGAGCCCGACTCCGGCAGCGACGCCCAGGCCCTGCGCTGCAAGGCCGTGGCCGACGGTGACGAGTACATCCTCAACGGCACCAAGATGTGGGTGACGAACGGGGAGCGGGCCGCGGTCGTCGCTCTGGCGGCCCGGACGCCGGAGGGCATCACCTGCTTCATCTTCGGCAAGGAACCGGGGCCGGAGTTCGGCGGGATCCGGGTCAGCCGCAAGATCGACAAGCTCGGCTACAAGGGCCTCGAGACGGTGGAGATGGCCTACGACAGCCATCGCATCCCCGCCAGCACCGTCCTCGGCGGGCCCGACAACCTGGGCCAGGGCATGCACCAGATACTCAGCTCCCTCGAGCTGGGGCGCATCAACATCGCCGCCCGGGCCGTCGGCGTGGCCCGAGCCGCCTTCGACGCCGCCATGGCCTACGCCCAGCAGCGGGAGACCTTCGGTGTCCCCATCGCCAAGCACCAGGCCATCCAGTTCAAGCTGGCCGACATGGCCACCAAGCTCGAGGCCTCGAAGCTCCTGGTGAAGAGCGCGGCCGAGAAGTTCGAAGCCGGCGAGCGAGCGGACGTGGAGGCCGGGATGGCCAAGCTCTTCTGCTCGGAGGCGGCCCTCGAGATCGCCACGGAGTCGATGCGCATCCACGGCGGCATGGGCTACACGTCCGAGCTGCCGGTCGAGCGGTACTACCGTGACGCTCCGCTCATGATCATCGGGGAGGGCACCAGCGAGATCCAGCGCATGGTGATCGCGCGCGGGCTCCTACGCCGAGCCGAAGGTGGCGAGGCCACGACCTGATGGTCGCCCGGTTCTGGAAGCGGTCCCGCTACCGCTTCGACAACGCCATCTCCCGCGGCACGTTGCCGATCATCCTCTGGCTCCTCGCCGCGATGCTCGCCATCGTCGCCGTGTGCGCCCTGCTGCTCACGATCACCCGGGCCGACATCGGAGACAGCCCGGACCCGAGCTTCGTCGAGTCGTACTGGCAGACGCTGCTGCGCACGCTCGACCCGGGAACGTTCTCCGGCGACGCCGGCTGGGGCGTCCGGATCGTGAGCTTCATCGCCACGATCTTCGGTATCACGGTTGCCGCCGTGCTCGTCGGCCTCATCGTCACCGGCATCGACAGCAAGGTCGAAGAGCTGCGACGCGGTCGCAGCCCGGTCGTCGAAGCCGACCACACCCTCGTGCTGGGCTGGTCGCCCCGGGTGTTCACGATCGTGTCGGAGATCATCGAGGCGGACGGGAGCCGCGACGACTCGGCCATCGTCGTGCTGGCGGCCATGGAGAAGCGGGAGATGGAGGAGGCCTTCGACAGCCGCAGGGTGAAGACCGGCAAGACCCGCCTGGTCTGCCGGTCCGGGGAGCCCGCCAACCTCAACGACCTCGAGCGGGTGGCCATCGACGGCGCCCGTTCGGTCATCGTCCTAGCCGACGTGGACGACGCGGACGGGGACGCCCAAGCCGTGAAGACCGTTCTCGCCGCCCTGATCTGCCTCGGCGAGCGGGACGTCCCCGTCGTGGTCGAGCTGAACGAGGCCGAGACGGCCCAGGCCCTGAAGCACGCCGGCCCCGACCGGGTCCACGTCGTCCGGGCGCCCGAGATCATCGCCCGGGTGACGGCCCAGGCCTGCCGCCAGCCGGGCCTGTCGTCGGTGTGGCAGGACCTCCTCGACTTCGACGGCGACGAGATCTACTTCTTCCCCGCCGACGGACTCGTCGGGCGGACCTTCGGCGAAGCGTTGCTCGGCTTCGAGCGCTCGTCGGTGATCGGCCGGCGCGCCGCCGACGGCACGGTGACCGTCAACCCGCCGCCTGAGGTCGAGTTCGAGGCCGGAGATGCGGTCATCGTGCTGGCCGAGGACGACGACGCCATCGAGTTCACCGGCCTGGGCCCGCCCGACGCCCGGGCCGACACGCTTCCGGCCGCCGAGGACCAGCGGCCGGAGCACGTCCTGCTCATCGGGTGGAACTCGATGGCCCGGACCATTCTCACCGAGCTGGACCGGTTCGTGCCCGAGGCCTCCACGGTCGACGTCCTGGCCGACGCCGACCTCGTGCCTGCCGCGCGGGTCGTCGCTCCACCCCTGTCCCGGCTGACGATGACGAAGCTGCCGGCGGAGAAGGCCAACCTCGACAGCCTGGCCGGGCAGGTGGTGGTCAAGGACTACGACGTCGTGCTGATCCTCGGCTACCGCTCCCTGGCGACGGCGGCCTCGGCCGACGCTCGGACCCTGCTCACGCTGCTCCTCGTGCAGCAGGCCGCGCCCGGCCTGCGGGTGGTCACCGAGCTGCTCGATTCCGCCGACATCGAGCTGGCCCTCGCATCCGGCGGTGACGACTACGTCGTGAGCGATGCCCTGTCGGGTTACCTCATGTCCCAGCTGGCGGAGAACCCCGACCTTGCGGGCGTGTTCGATGCCCTGTTCGAGGGCACCGAGGTGGTCCTCCGCCTCGCCCCGGCCGTGCCGTACGCCCAGGGCGCCACGACGTTCCGCGACGTCGTCGTCGCCGCCCGGACCCGGGGCGAGATCGCGCTCGGCTACTTCCGCGAGGACGACGCGGACGTCGTCCTCAACCCCCCGAAGTCGACCGAGGTCGACCTCGGGGCGGGCGACCGGGTGGTGGTGATCACCCGGACCTGAGGCCGATCAGCCCGGGGGCAGCGTCGTCTCGGCCGGCGCGGTGTCCTCGGTGGAGGTCGTCAGCGGGGCCTCGGTGGTGGTGACGGGCGACGTGGGCACGGTGACCTCTTCGGGGCTCTCGCCGCTGATCGCCGGGGTGCCGGGCTCGTCGTTGCCACCACAACCCGTGACGGCCACACCGAGCCCGATGGCCAGGGCCAGCACCGAGCCGACGGCCCGGCGACGGCGCGGAGAGGTCAGGAGGTCCGATCGCACGCCGGAGGGACTACCACTTCGGGCAGGGGTGACGCCAGACTGGGCGCCGTGCCTTGGCTCTTCCTGCTCTGCTCGCTCGTCGGCCTGTGGTTCACGGCCAACGCCTTCCGCCCGGTCCGGCGCAACCGCTGGTTCTTCGGCCAGAGCTTCTTCGCCGCCTGGCTGACGACCGAGCTGGCGGTCCACCACATCCTCTGGCAGGCCGTCGCCGTGGTGATCTTCGTGCTCCTGGGCGCCCTCGACGCCTGGCCGGGCTGGGCCGCGCTGGGGATCACGCTGGTCTCCTGGGTGGGGCTCTCCGTCCTGATCGTCCGAGGCTTTCGGTCGGCCCTTCAGGTCCGGGAGGCCCTCGGCGACCTCCTGCCGGTCGGGCCGGCGCCGGTCATCCCGTGGAGCAAGGTGCTCCTGCCCTTCTGGAACCGTCGCGAGGGCGTCACCCGCGACCGCGACATCGAGTTCGCCCGGGCCGCAGGACGGATCCTGCGCCTCGACGTCTACCGCCCGACCGCACCGGCCGAGGGCAGGCGGCCGGCCGTGCTGCAGATCCACGGCGGGGGCTGGGTCGTCGGCGACAAGCGCGAGCAGGGCATCCCGCTGCTCAGCCACCTGGCGGCCAACGGCTGGGTCGGCTTCAACGCCAACTACCGCCTGAGCCCGGCGGCCACCTGGCCCGATCACCTCATCGACCTCAAGCGGGCGCTGGCGTGGATCCGCGAGCACGCCGACGAGTACGACGTCGACCCCGACTTCATCGCCGTGACCGGCGGCTCGGCAGGCGGGCACCTCGCCGCCCTGGTCGCGCTGACGGCCAACGACCCGGCCTACCAGCCCGGCTTCGAGGAGGCCGACACCTCGGTGCAGGCCGCGGCGCCCTTCTACGGCGTCTACGACTGGACCGATCGCCAGGGGGTCTGGCACGAGGACGTGCAGAAGCGGTTCCTCGAGCCGTGGGTGGTCAAGGCCTTCATCGACGAGGAACCCGAGAAGTTCGCGTCAGGCTCACCGATCGACCAGGTCCGGCCGGACGCCCCGGCCTTCTTCGTCCTCCACGGCGACCTCGACACCCTGGCGCCGGTCGAGGACGCCCGGCTCTTCGTCGAGCGCCTGCGGGACGTGAGCGAGGAACCGGTCATCTACGCCGAGCTCCACGGTGCCCACCACACGTTCGACCTCTTCGCCTCCGTGCGGGCCAAGCCGGTCATCGAGTCGGTCGAGCGCTTCTTCACCGCGGTCCACGCCACTCAGGGCGAGGCCGCGGAGGTGCCGGAGGCCGACATCGTCGCCGACGGCATCCCCGACGGCGACGGCGCCGACGTGGTGGCCGAAGCCAGCTGACCCTTCCGCCTCAGCTTCCCGCCGGCCGGACCGACGGGATGGACATGATGTTGCTGTTGGGGACAGCGACGGGGGTTCTCGTGGTGGGTGCTGCCGCCGGCGCCCGCCACCGGGCTCGTAACCGTTGGGTGAGCCCCTACACCACGCTCGCGGCGGCCATGCGGGTGGTCACCCGGACCGAGGAGAACGAGTTCCGCCAAGCGGCGGGCCTCGTCGACCTCCAGCCGGCGCCCCACGTGCCCGAGGCGCAGGTGTACGACCTCCGCCGCGAGCGAGCGGTCCGCGCCCGTCACACCGCCGCGGTCTAGATCGCCCGCTCCTGGCCCTCCCAGTAGGGGTCGCGGAGCTTGCGCTTGTAGAGCTTGCCGTTGGGGTCGCGGGGCATCTCGGCGATGAAGTCGATCGATCTTCGGGCGCTTGTAACTTGGCCAGCTCGGACTGGCAGAAGGCGAGGATCTCGTCGGCCAGCGCTGCGCCGGCCTCGACGCCGTCGGCGGGCTCGACGACGGCCTTGACCTCCTCGCCCCAGTCGTCGTGCGGGATGCCGAAGACGGCCACGTCGCCGACCTTGGGGTGGGTGAGCAGCACGCCCTCGATCTCGGCGGGATAGATGTTGACCCCGCCGGAGATGATCATGTCGGTCTTGCGGTCGCACAGGAACAGGTAGCCGTCCTCGTCGAGGTAGCCGATGTCGCCGACGGTGAAGAACCCGTCGCATGCGGTTGGCCTCGGTCTTCTCCGGTCGTCCTTGTACTCGAAGTCCTGGCCGTCCATGCTGCATGTAGACGGTGCCGATCTCGCCCGGCGCGCAGCTCGTTGCCGTCGTCGTCGAGGATCGTGATCTCGGAGGTCGGCCAGGCCTTGCCGACCGTGCCGGGCTTCTCCAGCCACTCGCTCGGGGCTGACCGATCGTGCCGCCGCCCTCGGTGGCGGCGTAGTACTCGTCAGATCGACCGGGCCCCACCACTCGATCATCCGGCGCTTGATCTCGGGCGGGCAGGGCGCGGCGGCGTGGACCATGTGGCGCAGCGACGAGACGTCGTAGCGGTCCTTCACCTCGTCGGGCAGGGCGAGCAGCCGGTGGAACTGGGTCGGCACCATGTGGCTGTGGGTGACCTGGTGGTGCTCGATGAGCTGGAGCATCCCCTCGGGCGTCCACTTGTCCATGAGCACGACGGTGTGGCCCGAGGTGGAGCGCGTTGCCGGTGAACATGCAGCACGGCGGTGTGGTACAGCGGCGAGCCGACGATGTGGACGCCGTCGTCCAGCGGCTTGATGCCGAACATCTGCGGGAAGCCCGGAGAACAGCTCGGCGAAGGTGTCGGGGTCGAGGCCGACGAGCGGGCGCTTGCACGCCCTTGGGCTGGCCGGTGGTGCCCGACGTGTAGTTCATGACCGCGCCGGCGGTGCGGTCGTCGGGCAGCGTGGTCGGGCTGGCCCGTCGCCCAGCTCGTCGTAGGGGCGGAAGCCGTCGAGGTCGCCGACGGCGAAGCGGCCCTCGGCCGGGAAGCCGATCTCCGTCACGGCCGCGGCCGACCTCGTCGGCGAAGCGCTCGTGGGCCACGAACACCTTGGCCTCGCAGTCGTCGACGATGTAGGCGATCTCGGGCCCGACGAGGTGGTGGTTGATCGGCGTGATGTACCAGCCGGCCTGCATGGCAGGCGAGGTAGAGCTCGAGCATCTCGACCCCGTTGGGGAGCGACGGTGGCGACGGTGTCGCCCGTCTCGAGGCCGAGGGCCCGCAGGCCGTGGGACGACCTGGTTGCACCGGTCGAGCAGCTCCCCGAACGTGACCTCGTCGCCGTCGGGCGTCGACCACCGCCAGACGGTCCGGCATCTCCGCCGCGATCCTCCAGAACCCGAGCTGCGTCATGGCCCGGAAGTTAGCGAGTGGAACGCGTTCTACTAGTGTCGACACGCCCACCCCCGAAGATCAGGAGATCCCCAACATGCGTGGAGCGCTGCTGCGCAACCCCGGTGACGACACCCTCGAGGTCGTCGACGACCTCGAGATCGGCGACCCCGGTCCGGGCCAGGTGAAGATCAAGATCACCAACACCGGCGTGTGCCACTCCGACCTCTCCGTCATGAACGGGACCATCCCGCAGCCCGCCGCCCGTGATCCTCGGCCACGAGGGCGCCGGGATCATCACCGCGGTCGGCGAGGGCGTGCCCGGCCTGGCCGAGGGTGACCACGTCATCGTCGCCTGGTCGCCGCCGTGCGGCGACTGCGCCGATTGCGTCGACCGCAAGTCGCCCCACCTGTGCTCAGGGCTTCCTCATGAACATGGCCGTGCCCAAGTTCAAGCTGGGCGAGACCGATGTGTTCGGCATGGCCGGCACCGGGACCTTCGCCGAGGAGACGATCATGCCCTGGCAGGGGGCCATCAAGATCCCCGACGACGTGCCCCTGGACGTGGCCTCGCTCATCGGTTGTGCGGTGATGACCGGCGTGGGCGCGGCCATCAACACCGCCAAGGTGGTGCCGGGCTCGTCGGTCGTGGTCTTCGGCTGCGGCGGCGTCGGCATCTCGCGTGATCCAGGGCGCCCGGGTCGCCGGGGCGGCCGAGATCGTCGCCGTCGACCTGGTCGACGACAAGCTGGAGACGGCCAAGAAGTTCGGCGCCACCCACGCGGTGAAGCCCGACGACCTGGCCGGCCTGCAGGCCGAGCTCACCGGTGGCGGCGGGCTTCGACTACGCCTTCGAGGCCATCGGCAACCCGATCACCATGCGGGCCGCCTACGACGCCATCCGCCGCGGCGGCATGGCCGTGCATCGTGGGCGTGGGCCGGGCCGACCAGACCTTCGAGCTCAGCGCCTTCGAGATGTTCTACGGCGAGAAGCACCTGGTGGGCTCGTACTACGGCTCCACCGACGTGCGCTCCGACTTCCACCGCATCATCCGCCTCTGGCGGGCCGGCAAGCTCGACCTCGAGGGCATGATCACCCGGGAGATCAAGATCGACGACATCAACGACGCCCTCGGCGCCATGGAGCGCGGCGAGGTCGTCCGCCAGGTCATCTCGTTCTGAACCACTCGACCGGGTACACACCCGACGAAGGAGCACTGACATCGTGAGGCGGATCCTTGCCCTGGCCCTGGTGACCCTGTTCGCCCTGGCGGTGGTGGCCGTGCGGCGACGACGGCGGAGGCTCGGGCTCCGGGTCGGGCAGCGAGGCGGCCGGCGACCCCGAGGAGTTCTGTGACCGGCTCGAAGAGCTGCAGGAGGAGGAGGGTCTCGACCTCGAGGACGACGAGTCGGTCGAGGCCCTCGAGGAGCTGGCCGACCTGGCGCCGGAAGAGATCGACGGCGAGCTGAACCGCCTCCACCGGGCCGTCGAGGAGTTGAGCGAGCTCGACGAGGAGGACCCCGAGGCCTTCGAGGAGATCCTCGAGATCGTCCAGGACCCGGCGCTCATCGACGCCTCCGAGGAGTTCGCCGAGTACGCCGAGGACGAGTGCGACCTCGACCTCGACATGACCGATGACTTCTCGGGCGACCTCTCGGACGACTTCTCCGACGACTTCTCGGATGACTTCTCGGACGACGCCTCCGACGACCTCTCGGACGACGTCGAGGACGACCCGTCACCCGCCGAGCAGATCCGGACCTACCTCGAGGAGAACTACGCCGAAGAGGGCTGGAGCGACTACGTCGGGAGCATCGGCACGGTCGAGCTGGCCGAGGGCAGCCTCGACGTCACGCTGACGCTGGACGAGCGGGCCGACGGGGAGACCGTGGTGGCCATCTGCGAGGCCGTGGTGGAGTTCGCCGCTGAGAACTCGTATGACACCTTGGTCGTCGAGGTCGAGGATGGCGAGGATGACTCCATCAGGGCCACCGGCGATCAGGACGGCTGCGAGGCGGCATGATGGTCGCTTCGCCGACATCGAGGAGCTGAAGGATGCGCATCGTCGTCGACTTCGACCTGTGTGAGAGCAACGCCATCTGCATGGGCATCGCCCCCGAGGTGTTCGAGGTCCGCGACGACGACTTCCTCTACGTCCTGGACGAGACGCCCGACGAGTCGCTGCGGCCGAAGATGGAGGAGGCCGTGCGCCGCTGCCCCAAGCAGGCCATCTCCATCGCAGAGACCTGAACACGGTCGTCGTCGTCGGCGGGTCCCTTGCCGGCCTGCGGGCGGCGGAGACGCTCCGCCAGGAGGGCTTCGACGGCACCGTCGTGATCGTCGAGGCCGAGGAGCGGCCGCCGTACGACCGCCCGCCGCTCTCCAAGCAGATCCTGGCCGGCACCTGGACCTTGGCGGACGCCCGCCTGCCGGTCGACGTCGACACCCTCGAGGTCGACTGGGAGCGAGGGCACCGGGCCACCGGCTTGGACTGCCGCGAGCGCAAGGTGCACCTGGCCGACGGTCGGTCCCTGGCCTACGACGGCCTCGTCCTCGCCACCGGAGCGGGGCCGCGGCACCTGCCCGGGGCCGGCGCGATGGCCGGCGTCCACGTGCTGCGCACCCTCGACGACTGCCTGGCCATCAAGGGCGACCTCGACGCCGGTCCCGGCCGGGTCGTAGTGGTCGGGGCCGGCTTCATCGGGTCCGAGGTGGCCGCCACCTGCCGTCAGCAGGGACACGAGGTGACGGTGGTGGAGGCGCTCCCCGTGCCGATGGAGCGCATCCTCGGCACCGACCTGGGCTCGCTGACCGCCGACCTGCACCGGGACCACGGTGTGCGGGTCCGCCTCGGCGTGGGGGTGGAGGGCCTCGAGGGCGGCGAGCGGGTCGAACGGGTGCGGCTGGCCGACGGCTCGTCGGTGGACGCCGACGTGGTGGTGGTCGGCATCGGCGTGAGCCCGAGCACCGGCTGGCTGGAGGATTCGGGGCTGGCCCTGGACAACGGGGTGGTGTGCGACGAGACATGTCTGGCCGCCCCCGGCGTGGTGGCGGCCGGCGACATCGCCCGCTGGCCCAACCGCCGCTTCGGCGAGGTCATGCGGGTCGAGCACTGGGAGAACGCCCTGGAGCAGGGGGCGGCGGCGGCCCGCCGACTCCTGGCCGGCGACGGGCCGGGGGAGGCCTTCGAGCCGGTGCCGTGGTTCTGGTCCGACCAGTACGACCGCAAGATCCAGCTGGCGGGCCGCTCCGGCCCGGACGACCTCGTGCGGGTGATCCACGGCTCGGTCGAGGACCGGCGCTTCGTCGCCCTGTTCGGGCGCGGCGGGCGGGTCGTCGGCGTGCTCGGCGTCAACCGCCCCCGCCACGTCATGCACTGGCGGGCCCGCATCGCCGACGGGATCACCTGGGAGGACGGCCTCACCCTGGCGGAAGCGGAGGGGGAGGCTGGGTGACCGTCGCCAGCGCGTGCCTGCTGGTGGTGTTCGGCGTCTACGCCCTGGGCAACTGGTGGGCGGTCGAGTACGGCAACCGGCGGCTCGAGTGGCTCTGCAAGCCGACAGCCCTCGCCGCGCTCACCGGGGCGGCGCTGACGCTGGAGGCGGACGATCCGGCGGTCAAGGTTGCCTTCGTCGTCGGCCTTCTGCTCTCGCTGGCGGGGGACGTCTTCCTGATGCTCCCGTCGGACAAGTTCCTGTTCGGGCTGGGCTCGTTCTTCCTGGCCCACGTGGCCTACGTCGTCGGCTTCGTCCTGGCCGGCCCCGAGCCGCTCCTGCTCGTCGTCGGCCTCGTGGTCGTGGCGGTGGGCGTCGTCCTCATCGGGTGGCCGTTGGTGCGCCAGGTCCAGGCGGGGGACCAGGCCGACTTCGCCGTGCCGGTCATGGCCTACATGGGCGTGATCTCGCTCATGGTGGTGGTGGCCTTCGGCGCCGGGAACCTCTGGGGGATCGCCGGCGCCCTCAGCTTCTTCGCCTCCGACGCCACCCTGGGTTGGAACCGCTTCGTGCGGGAGACGTCACACGGCCGCCTGGCCGTCATGGCCACCTACCACCTGGCCCAGCTCTTCCTCGTCCTCAGCCTGATCTGATCCGTTCTGGCCGGGAATTTCGGGGCTATAGCCCCGAAATCAAGGGCCAGAACGAGCGGGTCAGGGCCAGTCGAGGCGGAAGCAGCGCTGACTGAGGGTGCCGGGGGACCAGAGGCCCCAGGCGCCGCCCGCGGCCCGCCGGCAGTACTCGGTCCAGACCATGCAGTCCGGGCGGCTGACCCGGCGGACGACCTGGCGGATGCCGCCCTCGTGGACGACGTAGCCGGTCCAGGTGCCGGGGTGGTCCTTCGGCGATCCGGTCTCGGCCACGACGAGGTTGCCCACCCGCCGCATGCGGTGGCGGTGGGTGTGGCCGCTGGCGACGACCGCCGCCGGCGTGGCCTCGGCCAGGGCGGCGATGAACCGTCCGGCTTCGGGAGACCCGATGCCCGGCGGCCAGTACGTGGAGAACGGCAGTTGGAGCAGGTGGTGGTGCAGGACGACCAGTGCCGGCCGTCCCTCGAGGGCGTCGGCCAGGCGGGGGGTGACGTGGTCCAGCCGGCCGGCGTGATGGCCGGCGGTGGTCGAGTCGATGAGCGACCACGCGGAGGCCGGGCAGCTCCAAGGTGCGCAGGCCGTCGGCCGGCGCGTCGAGACCGAGGCGGGCATAGGCCTCGTGGTGGTCGACCTGGCGGTACGACTTGACCTCGTGGTTGCCGGGCACGCCGTCGGCGGGCAACCCGGCCTCGGCCAGGACCTTGCCCACCAGGTCGTACTCCTCCCGCGTCGCCCGGTTGACGAGGTCGCCCTTGAGCACGAGGTGCTGTGCGCCCCAGGCCAGGCCCTCGTCGAGCGCCGCCCGGGTGCACCGCAGCGTGTGCAGCTCTTCGGGGTCGTCCTCGTGCATCGTCTGCCGGAGCCCGAAGTGGTCCAGGCCCAGGTGGAGGTCGGACAGGGTCATGAAGCGGAAGAGCTCACGCCCCGGCGGCGGGGCGGGCGTGTGGGCCACGAGCCGATGGGCGCCGACCTCGATGACGTGCCGGGTGTCGGGCGTCAGGTCGGTGAGCATCGCCGCGCCGGGCCCGCCGTCGGCTTCGACCTCGAGGGTCTGGTCACCGGCGCGGACCAGGACCGGGCCGGGCCCGAGGGCCGCCCAGGTGAGCTGGACGGCGTCGGGCTCGACAGCGAAGACCTGGAGCCGGCGCGGCCGTGTCACCCGGTTCCCGTCGGCCGGAGGAGGGCGTCCTCCAGTGCGGGCGCCGACCGCTCGCGGTGGACCACGTTCACCCGCATCCGCTCACGATGCTGCCGGATGGCCAGCTCACCCTGGGGGATGGGGTGGGCGTCGAGCCAGGCGTCGACCGCGTCGGCGAGATCTTGACGGTCGAGGGCGACGATGCCGCCGAGCATCCGGGAGATGCTGTTGGACGGGAACCGCTCGATGGCCTCGTCCCAGTGTTCGGTCAGCCAACGCCACCCGTCGGGGCCTCGTTCGCGGTTCGTGAGGGCCCGGCGGATCACGTAGGGCGCGTTCTGCGAGCGGACCTGCTCGGTCAGCGTCATGTCGAGGCTCCGCTGGTACAGGGCGGGATCCTCGAAGTCGACCAGCAGGTAGAGGTAGCGCTGCTCCTCCTGCGGGTCCGACGCCCCGGTGAAGCGGTCGACGAACGCCTCGTAGTCGTCGGCATCGCCGACGTCGGCCAGCACGCCCGCGGCGGCCGCGGCCAGGGCCGGATCCACCACCCCTCGATCCTTGAGGTAGGCCCGGTGCAGCTCCGCCGCCCGCGCCCGGGCGTCGGGGTCGCAGGCCAGCGTGCCCAGCGCACCGAAGAGCACGGCCCGCAGCTCGGCGTCGCGGTCGCTCTCGCCCTCCACGGGCAGCGGACCGATGCGCTCGTAGGCCGGCCGCAGCAGGTCGCCGGCCAGCTCGGCCAGGCGATCGTGGGCCTCGCCGTCGACCAGCCGCCGCAGGCCCCGCAGCGCGCCGACGATCCGCTGCCACACCGACAGGTCGGTCTCGGCGCCCAGCCGGGTGACGACGCCGAGGACGTCGGAGGCCTCGAGGTGCCCGGCGACGGTGGCGGCGACGACGTCGTCGACGAACTGGTACCGCTCGATGGGCTCGAGCACCTCGAGGGCCCGATCGGCGAGCTGGTCCCGCAAATCGGGGGCGTAGCCCACCCGGTAGAAGCCGGAGCCGCCCCGGTTGACCACGACCCAGTCGGGCGCGCCGCCGAGGTCGACCGTGGCCGTCTCGCCGTCGAGCAGGACCCGGCTGTCGTGCTCCTCGCCGTCCCGGGACCAGGCCACCAGCACCGGCACGGCCCACGTGGCCGCTTCCGCCCCCTCGAGGTACGTGAAGCGCTGCTGACGCAGCTGCAGGGTCGCCCCGTCGACGGCCACCGACACGAGCGGGTAGCCGCCCTGGAAGATCCAGCTGTCCATGATCCGCCGGGTCGGCTCACCGGTCGCCTCTTCGATCGCGTCCCAGAGGTCGGTGGTCTCGGTGTTGGCGTACTGGTGGGCGGCCAGGTAACGGCGGATCCCCCCGCGGAAGCGCTCCTCGCCCAGGTACTGCTCGAGCATGCGCACCACCGAGGCGCCCTTCTCGTAGGTGAGGACGTCGAACATGCCGTCGGCCTCGTCGGGGGAGTGCACCGGGAACTCGACCGGCCGGGTGGTGTGCAGGGCGTCGGTGTCGAGCGCCTCGGACCGGGAGATCCCGAAGCCCACCCAGCGCTCCCAGTCGGGGCGGAAGGCGTCGGTGGTGGAGAGCTCCATGAACGTGGCGAAGGCCTCGTTGAGCCAGATCCCGTTCCACCACCGCATCGTGACGAGGTCGCCGAACCACATGTGGGCCAGCTCGTGGGCGATGACGTCGACCACGTTCTGCAGCTCCGGCTGCGTGGCCGTCGCCGGATCGACGAGCAGCAGCACCTCGCGGAAGGTCACGCAGCCGAGGTTCTCCATGGCCCCGAAGGCGAAGTCGGGGACGGCGACGAGGTCCAGCTTGTCGCCGGGGTACGGCAGGTCGTACCAGTCGGCCAGGTGGTCGAGGCTGAAGGCCCCCACCTCGAGCGCGTAGCGGGCCAGGGCCCCCTTGCCGATGGGGTGGACCACGCGGAGGTCGACCCCGCCGGCCGCGACCGGATCGGTGACCTCGAGCGGCCCGACGACGAAGGCGACCAGGTAGGTCGACATCACCATCGTCTCGGCGAAGTGGATGCGCACGTGCCCGCCGTCGAGGTCCTGGCGGGCCACCTCGCGGGCGTTGGACACCGCGAGCAGCCCGTCGGGGACCTCGAGGGTCACGGCGAAGCTGGCCTTGAGGTCGGGCTCGTCCCAGCACGGGAAGGCGCGCCGGGCGTCGGTGGCCTCGAACTGGGTGGTGGCCAGGACCCGCTCCTTGCCCTTCTCGTCGGTGAACGTGCTGCGGTAGAAGCCCTTGAGCTGGTCGTTGAGGACGCCGCGGAAGCCGAGCTCGACCACCGTCGGTCCCGGGGCGAGCGGCGCGGGCAGCGTGAGGTGGAGCCGTTCGGTCTCCGGGTCGAGCCGGGTGGTGGCCGCTTCGCCCCCCACCGTCGCCGAGTCGATCTCGAGGTCGACGGCGTTGAGCACGACCTCGTCGGTCGCCTCCTCGACGGTGGCGTCGATCCGGCAGGTGCCGCTGAAGGTCGCGGCGTCCAGGTCGGGGCGGAGGGTCAGGTCGTAGCGCGACGGGATGACGGAACGCGGCAGGCGATAGGGGTCGACGTCAGACACCCGGCGAGGCTATCGACGGCGAGCTTCGCGCCTCAGGCGCCTGCTCGTTAGCCTCTCCTGCCTCATGGAAGAGCAGACCTATGACGTGGTGGGCCTCGGCAGCGCCATCGTCGACGCCATCACCCACGCCGATGACGCGTTCATCGACGAGTGGGGGATCGACAAGGGCGGGATGACCCTCATCGACGAGGAGCGGGCCCACCTGCTCTACGACGCCATGGGCCCCGCCTCGGAGACCTCCGGGGGCTCGGCGGCCAACACCGTGGCCGGCGTGGCCTCCTTCGGCGGCCGGGCCGCCTTCATCGGCACGGTTCGCGACGACCAGCTGGGCGAGATCTTCCGCCACGACATCCGCGCCTGCGGCGTCGACTACGACGTGCCGTCCGGCTCCGAGGGCCCGTCGACGGCGCGTTGCCTCATCCTCGTCACCCCCGACGCCCAGCGGTCGATGAGCACCTATCTCGGGATCTCCTCGCTGGTGGACCCGGCCAACGTGGACGAGGCGCTGGTGTCCGCCAGCAAGGTCGTCTACTGCGAGGGCTACCTCTGGGACATGCCGCAGACGATCGAGGCCATCAAGAAGGCCTTCGACGCCGCTCGGGCCGCGGGCGGCAAGGTGTCGTTCGCCCTCTCGGACGGCCTTTGCGTCGACCGCCACCGGGCCGAGTTCCTCCAGCTGGTCGACGAGCGGGTCGACCTCCTCTTCGCCAACGCCGACGAGATCCGCTCGCTCTACGAGACCGACGACCTCGACACGGCGATCTCCGCCGTGCGGGGCCGCTGCGAGGTGGCGGTGGTGACCTGCTCGGCCGACGGGTCCGTGGTCGTCACCGCCGACGACACGTTGCGCATCCCCGCCGAGCCCGCCGATGTCGTGGACACCACCGGGGCCGGCGACCTCTTCGCCTCCGGCTTCCTCTACGCCTACACCCAGGGCCACGACCTGGCCACCTGCGCCCGGCTCGGCTCCGCCGCGGCCGCGGAGGTCATCAGCCACCTCGGCGCCCGGCCACTGACGCCGCTCAAGGAGATCGCCGACCGGGTCCTGCCCTAGCTCTGCCCGGGGGGTTGACAGGGCGATAATAGTCGTTATCATCGTCCGGGATGGGGGACGAGACCCACGACCGGCTGGTCGCGGCGGCGGCCGAGGTCTTCGCCGAGAAGGGCTACGAGCGGGCCGGCGTGCAGGAGATCGCCCGCCGGGCCGGGCTCACGACCGGCGCCATCTACAGCCACTTCTCGGGCAAGGCCGAGCTGCTGCTCGAGGCCATCGACCTGCGGGCCGAGGACGAGTTCGAGCGCCTCTTCAACGAGCACCGCTTCGAGGGCCGGGCCACCGACATCCTCCAGACGGTCGGCGCCCACCTGGTCGAGCCCGGTCCGGCCGACGACCGCTCGCACCTGCTGCTCGAGGCCTTCGTCACCGCCCGGCGCGATCCCGAGGTGGCGGCCACGCTGGCCGCCCGCATCGAGGCCCGGGCCGACCGCATGGCCGCCCTCATCGAAGAGGCCAAGCTCGACGGCACCATCGACGAGGACCTCGACACCGTCGCCCTGGTCCGGTTCTGCCACGCCGTCAGCCTCGGCGTCCTCAGCCTGAAGGCCCTCTCCCTCGACCTCCCGGACCCGGAGCCCTGGGCCCGACTCATCGAACAGCTCGTCGGCGCGCTGGCGCCCGACGTCACCGACCTCACCGAAGGAGCGCTGCACCATGACCGCGACCGACCGCGACATCATCGACCGGGACGACGCCAACGACATCGACGCCATCCTCGCCATCACCAACACCGACGTGGACGAGGTGATCCACGCCGTCGAGGACAACGCCGACGCCATCTTCACGTGGGACTACGAGAAGGGCCAGCGCCCGGCGCTCAACAAGCTCTACGAGAAGGCCAAGACGTCGCAGTGGAACGGCGAGACCGACCTCGACTGGTCGATCGAGGTCGACCCCGCGCAGGTGCTGGTGGGCCTCGGCGGGGGCGAGGGCGATCCCCGGTTCGGCCGCGGGGGCTACCTGGCCCAGGACCCCACGCTGCCCTTCTGCAAGTTCGGCGACAAGGAGTGGGAGGACCTCCGCACCGAGTCGACCGACTGGCGCCTGTCGCAGTTCATGCACGGCGAGCAGGGCGCGCTGCTGTGCACGGCGAAGATCGTCGAGACGGTGCCGTGGATCGACGCCAAGTACTACGCCTCGACCCAGGTGATGGACGAGGCCCGCCACGTCGAGGTCTTCGCCAAGTACCTCGACACCAAGCTCGACGGGTACTACCCGATCAACGCCCACCTGAAGCTGCTGCTCGACGACATCATCCAGGACAGCCGCTGGGACATGACCTACCTGGGCATGCAGATCATGGTCGAGGGCCTGGCCCTCGCCGCCTTCGGCTTCATGCACCAGCTCACCGAGGAGCCGCTGCTCAAGCAGCTGCTCCGCTACGTGATGAGCGACGAGGCCCGCCACGTGGCCTTCGGCGTGCTGTCGCTGAAGGAGTACTACGAGGGCCTGACGACGCCGAGCTGCGCGAGCGCCAGGAGTTCGCCTTCGAGGCCGCGGTGCGCATGCGGGACCGGTTCCTCCAGCAGGAGGTGTGGGAGCGCATGGGCATCCCGGTGAAGCCCATGATGAGCGCCCTGCTCTCGCTGCCGCAGGACGAGAACATCTTCCAGCAGCTGCTGTTCTCCAAGATCGTGCCCGAACTGCAAGAAGCTCGGCCTGCTCGACGCCGACGACGGCTGGCTGCGGGACCGGTTCACCGAGATCGGCGTCATCCAGTTCGAGGACTGGGCCGACACCGGCGAGGAGTACGAGGCCCTCGACGAGGTGGCCAAGGACCGGGAGGCCGTCGCCTCCTAGGCTCGGCCGATGGCCTCTCGCTGCTTCGACCTCGACGTCGCCGACGGGGTCGCCCACCTCGTCCTGTCCCGACCGGACGAGCTCAACACCATGGTCCCGGAGTTCTGGCAGGAGCTGCCCGAGATCGTTCGGGGCCTGAGCGCGTCGGGCGAGGCCCGGGCGCTGGTGATCTCCTCCACGGGCCGTCACTTCACGGCCGGCATGGACCTGTCGGTGTTCACCGGCGACTCGGCGCTGCTGGGAGGCGGCGACCCCAAGGCCGAGCTGGGTCGCCAGCGGGTGCAGATCCGCCAGTCGGCGGCCCTGCTCCAGGACAGCTTCACCGCCCTCGAGCGGGCCCGCATGCCGGTCCTCGCCGCGATCCAGGGCGGCTGTGTCGGTGGCGGCGTCGACCTGGTGTGCGCCTGTGACTGCCGCTACGCCACGACCGATGCCTTCTTCGTGATCCAGGAGACCAACATCGGGATGACCGCCGACGTGGGCACCTTGCAGCGCCTGCCCAAGCTCATCCCCGAGGGGGTGGCCCGCGAGTACGCCTACACGGGGCGGCGGATGTCGGCTCCGCGGGCGGTCGAGGTGGGCCTGGTCAACCAGCTCTTCGACACCCACGAGGACCTCGTCGCCGGCGTGCTGGAGATCGCGGCCGAGATCGCGGCTCAGAGCCCGCTGGCGGTGTGGGGCACCAAGGAGATGATCAACTACGGCCGGGACCACACCGTGGCCGACGGGCTGAACTTCATCGCCACCTGGCAGACCGGCATGTTCCAGGGCCTCGACATGATGGAGGCCTTCGCGGCCAAGGCCGAGAAGCGGGACCCCGACTACCAGGACCTCCTGCCCGAGCCGGGCTTCGACTAGCGCCCCGCCTCGGTGGGCTGAGGTCGGGCCGGCCTCAGCCCTGCTGGGAGCGGCCCCGGTCGACGATGCCCTGGCGGCGCCGGGCGATCTCCTCGGGGTCCCACTGGTTGCCGGGGTAGGCGGCCGCCCGTCGCCCTTCGACGTCCCAACCCTCCGCGACGGTGGTGCCGGTCACCTCCCAGTAGGTGCCCAGGAGGTAGCGCACGGCCGTCTGGTCGTTGCTGACCACGTCGGCGGCCAGGGCGGTGCAGAAGGCCAGCAGCTCGTCGTGGGGCACGACGTGGTTCACGAGGCCCCAGGCCAGGGCGGTCTCGGCGTCGACGTAGTTGCCGGTGATGCTCATCTCCCGGGCCCGGCGCACGCCGACGGCCTGCGGGAGCAGCACGGTCAGGCCCCAGCCGGGCATGACGCCCACCCGGGCGTGGGTGTCGGCGAAGCGGGCCTGGTCCGAGGCGATCAGGAGGTCGCAGGCCAGCGCCAACTCGAGCCCCCCGGTCACGGCGACGCCGTTGACGGCGCCGATCACCGGCTTCTCGTGCTCGCCCAACGGCCCGCGACGGGGGGCGAGGACCTCGGCGATGGCCGCGTCGGTGTCGCCCTGTTGGCCGGCGGCGGCTTCCTTCAGGTCGACGCCGGCGCTGAAGGCCGGATCGGCGCCGGTGAGGATCATCACGTCGACCCCGTCGTCAGCCTCCGCCTCGCCGACGTGATGGCGGAGGAGGCGCAGCACCTCCCGGCTCAGGGCGTTGCGGGCCTCGGGCCGGTCGATGGTGATCGTGGCCACCCGGTCGGCGACCTCGTAGCCGACGACCGGTCGGTCGGCCACCGTCATCCCTCACCTTCGGGCGGCAGGTAGGCCAGGGGCAGGTCACCCAGCCGGACGAGGGTGGACGCGATCCAGCCGCCCATGGCCGCGAAGTTCTCGTCCAGGGCCGAACCGTCGGCCAGGGTGTCCTCGTCGAGCAGGTAGAGCCCCTCGTAGCTGACCTCGACCGCCCACTGCCGGTCGTCGAGGTCGCTGGTGTAGAGGACCTCGAGGGTGGGGGCCGAGCGGTCGAGGGGCAGCGAGCCGATGGCCGGGCTCTCCGCCGGCAGCACGTCCAGGATGCCCCGAGGGTCGGGTTCGGCGGCCAGGCGCTGGATGCGCAGCACGATCTCGATCTGGATCGTGGGGCCCTCGTCGAACTCCTCACCGATGTACCAGGAGCGGTAGGCCGTCTGGGCCCACGTCGGCCATTCGAGGGTGATGTCGGCCCGGACCCGGGGTGGGAGGCCCTCGCCGGGCAGGCCGTAGCTGGTCTGCCAGGTCAGGTCGCCGAGCAGGACGTCGGCCTGGAAGCGCTCCTCGAAGGCCTGGCGTTCGAGCAGGTTGTTCTCGAAGACGTCGCGGAGCGCGCCGATGGCGTCGGTGAAGACGTGGTCGAGCACCGGGCCACCCTAGGAGGGCGAGCGCGGAGGTGGGGACGAGAGGAACGCGATCGGCACCGGGATGTCGAGCGCCTCGTGGCGCAGGGTGGCGATCCGGCGCCCGGGTTGGACGGCGTCCTTGACCGGCCCGATGTGGTCCCCCAGCAGGGCCGCGGTGGCGCCGAGGTCGGCCACGGTGAGGGCGAGGCCCCAGAAGGTCGACGGGCCGGCGCCGGACGCCCCGGGCTGACCGATCACCTCCAGGATCACCTCGCCGAGGCGGAAGAACCGCTGCTCCATCCGGCCGGCGTCCCGGACGCGGCGCAGCTCGATGCCGACCGACCCGAGGGCCATGGTCAGCCGGTCGAGGTCCGGCGTCGCCACCACCAGGTGGTCGATGGCCAGGGTGCCGTTCGGGTGCGTCCCGGGCTGTGCCGGTCCGGCGCCCGTGACCGTGAGCAGGCCGTCGATGGTCCCGTCGTCGACGCCGCTGAGCGACCACGCGGTGATGCCGGTCGGGCCCACGCCGTCGCCCCGCAGCCGCACGGTGCCGAGCGACAGGCTGTCGCCCCCGTCGTCGAGCGCGAACCCCGCGTCCACCCATGCCGCGAGGTCGCCCGCGACCCGGAGGTCGGTCAGCGCCGGCGCTGGAGCCACTCGTCGGCTTCGGCCCGGGCCTCCTCCTCCGCCGGGATGGCCAGGTAGGCCTTTCGGTGGTTGCGGAGGCGGGCGAGGTTGCGCAGGTAGGCGGCGACGTAGGTGGCCAGGAACCGGAGGCGTCCCCGCTCGGCGTACTGGCGGACGTGGACCAGCTCGTGGGCGATGAGCTTCGCGTCGTCCTCCCGGCCGCGCCGGAGCCGGATCGTCCGCCCGACGGTGATGCCCGCCGAGCCCGGGGGGACGAGTCGGGACCGGCGCAGGCGGGCCCGGACGGCCACCTCGAGCGGAAGGTGGTCGTAGGCCTCGGCCTCGGAGCGGCTCAGCGAACGACCCACGCCGCCCATGGTCGCGCGACGATGGCCGGATGGCTGACGACGACCCGTACGCGCTCGCGGCTTCGGCCGCCGATGCCCTGGCCGGCGCGGTCGGGGTGCCCGGCCACGACGTCGCCGTCGTGCTCGGCTCCGGGTGGGGCCCGGCGGCCGATGCGATCGGCTCGCAGGTGGGCGAGGTCGTGGCCAGCGAGCTGCCCGGGTTCCCCACGTCGACGGTGGCGGGGCACGGCGGGACGATCCGCTCCCTCGACGCCGACGGGGTGCGGGTGCTGGCCTACTTCGGCCGGGTGCACGGCTACGAGGGCAACCCGGTGTCGGCGGTGGTCCACAACGTCCGCGTCGCCGCCGCGGCCGGGTGCAAGGCCGTCGTCCTGACCAACGCCGCCGGCTCGCTGCGGGAGGAGTGGCTCCCGGGCCAGCCCGTCGTCCTCGCCGACCACCTGAACCTGACCGGCCTCTCGCCCCTCGGAGGGCCGGAGGCACCGGTGCCGTACGGGCCCCGCTTCTGCGACCTCACCGAGGCCTGGTCGCCCCGCCTGCGGGCGCTGGTCCACGAGCTGGAGCCCGGCCTGCCCGAGGGGGTCTACGCCGGCCTCAACGGGCCGCAGTACGAGACCCCGGCCGAGATCCGCATGCTGCGCACGCTGGGGGCCGACCTCGTCGGCATGTCCACCGTGCTCGAGTGCATCGCCGCCCGCCACGCCGGCCTCGAGGTGCTCGGCATCTCGCTCGTGACCAACCTGGCCGCCGGCCTCGCCCCCGCCCCCCTCGACCACCAGGAGGTCCTCGCCGCCGGCAGCGACGCCGGCACCCGCCTCGGCACCCTCCTCGCCCAAACCATCCGCCGCATCTGAAGCCCCGTCAGTAGGCGGTGGTTCGGGTGCGGTGGCGGGCGTGGGCCTTGCTCTCGGGGCGGCCGCCGCGGTGCCAGAGGGCCATGTCGACCTGGCCGGCGGTGGCGTCGGCGTGGCCCTGCTCGTGGAGGGCGGCGACGACCTGCTCGACGGCGTGCACGGCGACGGCCCGGATCTCCACCTCCTCGACCGCGCCCGGTTCGAGCAGATCGCCCGCCTCGATGCGGGCCAGGAGACCCTCGTCGTAGCGGAGCACACCGCTCAGGCGCAGGACGTGGGGGACCAGGTTGTCGGCGAACATGGTGAGCCGGTCGAGGTCGTCGAAGCGCCCGGGACCCTCGCCGCCGAAGGCGAGGGCCAAGTCGGCGGCGGTGATCTGGGCCCGCTTGAAGAGCGGCACCCGCTGCCCGTCGTGCTCCCACACGTCCCGGTACAGCTTGTGCTCCCAGGCCAGGAGCTCGACCAGCCGGTCGGCCGAGTGGCCGGCGGCGGCCACGAGGTCGAGGGCGGAGCCGAACCCGTCGATCACCTCACCCAGGCGGCTCCACGAGGCCGCGAACAGCTCCATGAGGTCGGCCACCGGACCGGTGGGGTCCTGGCCGAACAGCTCGGCGCACGACCCACCCGTCGCCGACCGCAGCTCCGCCCGTCCGATGCCACCCCGGTCCCGCAGGGCCCCGGCGATCGTGTGGTAGCCGGACACGCCCGGGGCCTTGGCCAGGACCGGGAACCAGCCCGAGCCGAAGTTCACCGCGTCGAGGGCCAGGACGAACCGGGCCCGGTCCTCGTCGGTGTCGCCGACGGCGTGGTGGGCCGGGTCCTCCGGGTCGCGGGCCAGGCCCTCCGCGGCCAGGTCGCGGGCCAGCTCGGGCACCGCCTCGGGGACGAGGGTCACGAACCGGGAGCGACCGGCGACGCCGGCACAGGCCCCTCGGATCTCCTCCAGCACCGCCCGTAGGGTACGGACCCATGTCTGTCGAGGCGGATGCTCCGCGGCCGCACCCGGCCGAGGCCCTGTTCGACCGCCGACCGCTCGTGTTCACCGCCCACGCCGCCGAGACGGCCTACCTGCGGGAGCGGATCTGCGCCTTCGTGCTCCAGCGGGATGCCGTCCCCGTGAATCCGTGGATGGTGGGCGGGTACTTCCTCTACGGCCTGGTGGAGAAGGACGACGTGCGCCGAGCGAACAACAACTACCTGATGCGCTGCGACGAGCTGTGGGTGTTCGGCCCCACGGCCGACGGCGTCGACGTCGAGGTGGCCTGGGCGGAGGCCAACGACCTCCCGGTCCGCTGGTTCGCCCTCGACCACTACGGCGAGGACATCACCGAGCTGGACGGCCGGCCGGCATGAGCATCACCGCCACCCAAGCCGCCGAGGACTGGCTCCTCCTCGACCCCGACCCCGAGACGCGGGCCGAGCTGCGGGGCCTGCTCGACGCCGGTGACCTCGACGAGATCGACCGGCGCTTCGCCGGTCGCCTCGCCTTCGGCACGGCCGGCCTGCGCGCCCCGCTCGGGGCCGGGCCACTGCGCATGAACCGGGTGGTGGTCCGGCAGGCGACCGCCGGGCTGGTCCGCTACCTGCCCGAGGGCGCCACCGTCGCCGTCGGCTACGACGCCCGGCACAACTCCGACGTCTTCGCCCAGGACGTGGCCGGTGTGGTCGCCGCGGCCGGCGGCCGGGCGCTCCTCCTGCCGCTTCCCCTGCCCACGCCGGTCCTGGCCTTCGCCGTCCGCCACCTCGGCGCCGACGCCGGCGTCATGGTGACCGCGAGCCACAACCCGCCGGCGGACAACGGCTACAAGGTCTACCTGGCCGACGGGGCCCAGATCGTGCCGCCGGCCGACGCCGAGATCGCGGCCGCCATCGCCACCGTCGCGGCGGAAGGCGAGGTCGCCGTCGCCGATCCGGACGACGAGCGCATCGCGGTCCTCGGGGCCGACCTCCTCATCGCCTACCTCGACGCCCTGACCGCGGAATCACTGGTGCCGGATCGGGACGTGCGGGTCGTCTACACGCCGATGCACGGGGTCGGCCGGGACGTCCTGCTCGCCGCGTTCGGCCGGGCGGGGTTCCCCGAGCCGACGATCGTGCCCGAGCAGGCCGAGCCGGATCCCGACTTCCCGACCGTCGCCTTCCCGAACCCGGAGGAGCCGGGTGCCCTGGATCTGGCGCTCGAGCGGGCCCAGGCGGTCGGGGCCGACGTCGTCCTGGCCAACGACCCCGACGCCGACCGCCTCGGCGTCGCCGTGCCGGCGCCCGACGGGGACGGGTGGCAGCAGCTCACCGGCGACCAGATCGGTGCACTGCTCGGCGACCAGGTGCTCCGGCACACCGAGGGTGACGACCGCCTCGTGGTCACCACCGTGGTCTCCTCCCGGCTCCTCGGGCGGATGGCCGACGCCCACGGGGTGCACTTCGCCGAGACCCTCACCGGGTTCAAGTGGATCGCTCGTCCGGGCATCGAGCACCCCGAGTGGGCCTTCGTGTTCGGCTACGAGGAGGCGTTGGGCTACCTGGTCGGCGACGTGGTGCGGGACAAGGACGGCATCGGCGCCGCCCTCGCCTTCGCCGGCCTCGTGGCCGAGCTGAAGGCCGGCGGCCAGACCGTCCACGACCGGCTCGCCGCCCTGGCCGACCAGCACGGGCTCCACGCGACCCGGCCGCTCACCCTCCGCTTCGACGGCCTCGATCCCGTCGTGGCGCTCATGGTCGAGACCCGAGCCGACCCGCCCGCCGAGCTCGGCGGGCTCGCCGTCGAATCCGTCCGGGACCTGCTCGACGACCCCGACCTGCCGCCCACCGACGCCCTCCGCTTCGACCTGGCCGGCGGCGCCCGGGTCGTCATGCGTCCCAGCGGCACCGAGCCCAAGCTCAAGTGCTACCTCGAGGTGGTCGAGCCCGTCGACGGCGACCTGCCCGCCGCCCAAGCCCGCGCCGACACCGCCCTCGACGCCCTGGCCACCGACCTCGAGTCCCGCCTCTCCCGCTGACCCCTCCCGTTCTGGGCATGGTGCTCGCGCATCACCGGTGTGGCAGGGGCAGCACCAGAACGAGGTGAAGTGGGGTAGACCTGAGGCCATGGACGCGCTGGTGGTCGTCGGGACGGGGGAACCCGATGAGCACCTGCGGGCCCGGGCCCGGCGGCGCATCGACGTGGCCTCCGCCTCCGCCGACACCGCCGCTGCCCTCGTGGCCGACCTCCGCTCGCACCGCCCCCGGCGGGTCGGCGTCACCGGCGAGGGGGCCGGTGCCCTGGCCCTGGCGACGAAGCTCCACGACGCCGGCCTCCCGGTGATCCTCTACACCGACGAGCCCGTGGACCCGTCAGTCGTCGTCCGAGTGCTGCCGGCCACCGATCCAGGTCCGCCGATGGAGGTGGCCGACCGGCTCGAGGACCTGGTGGGGGAGACCCCCCTCGTGCGCCTCGACCGCATCGGCCACGACCTGGACTGCCACCTGCTGGCCAAGCTCGAGCTGCTCAACCCCGGCGGCAGCGTGAAGGACCGCCCCGCGCTGGCGATGCTCGACGCGGCCGAGCGCGAGGGCCTGCTCCAACCCGGCGGGACCATCGTCGAGCCCACGTCGGGCAACACGGGCGTCGGCCTCGCCCTGGTGGCCGCCCGTCGGGGCTACGCGTGCGTGTTCGTGATGCCCGACAAGATGAGCCCGGAGAAGATGGACCTGCTGCGGGCCTACGGCGCCGAGGTCGTCGTCTGCCCGACCGCCGTGCCCCCGGACCACCCGGACTCGTACTACTCGGTGGCGAAGCGGCTGGCGGCCGAGCGGCCGGGCGGCTTCTCGCCCAGCCAGTACTGGAACCCCGAGAACCCTGCGGCCCACGAGCGCACCACGGGACCCGGAGCTCTGGCGCCAGACCGCGGGCCGCATCACCCACTTCGTCGCCGGGATCGGGACGGGTGGGACCATCAGCGGCGTCGGCCGGTACCTGAAGGCCCAGAACCCCGACATCCACATCGTCGGCGCCGATCCTGCCGGCTCGGTGTACTCGGGCGGCACCGGGCGCCCGTACCTGGTCGAGGGCATCGGCGAGGACTTCTGGCCGGGGACCTACGACGGCTCGGTCGTCGACGAGGTGGTCGAGGTCAGCGACCGGGACTCGTTCCTCATGGCCCGCGCCGTGACCCGCACCGAGGGGCTGCTGGTCGGCGGCTCCACCGGCACCGCCGTGTGGGCCGCGCTGCACGTGGGCCGTGCGCTGCCGCCCGACGCGGTGGTGGTCGTGCTCGTCCCCGACAGCGGCCGGGGCTACCTGTCCAAGATCTACAACGAGGACTGGATGGCCGACTTCGGCTTCCTGCGGGTGGGCGAGCACGCCGCGGGTGATGTGCTCGGGCGCAAGCGCCGCGACCTCCCCGCCCTGGTCCACGTCCACCCCGACGAGACCGTGCGCACCGCCATCGAGATCCTGCGGGAGTACGACGTCTCCCAGCTGCCGGTGGTCCAGGCCGAACCGCCGGTGGTGCTGGGCGAGATGGTCGGCGCCGTCCGCGACGTCGCCCTGATGGACGCCGCGTTCCGTGACCCGGGCATCCTCGACCGGCCGGTCGCCGACGTCATGGAGCCGAAGCTGCCGACGGTGGGCGCGGGTCAGCCGGTGGACGACGTGGTCGCCTGCCTCGAGGAGGCCTCGGCGGTCGTCGTCATCGACAGCGGCCACCCGGTCGGGGTGCTCACCCGGTCCGACGTGCTGGAGTTCATCGCCGGCTCCCGGGCCCGCCCGTGAGCCCCGACGAGACCGGGTTCGAGACCAGGGCCATCCACGCCGGGCAGGACCCCGATCCGGCGACCGGCGCGGTCGTGCCGCCGATCCACCTGGCCACGACCTTCGCCCAGCAGGAGCCGGGGAAGGCCGAGTACGAGTACTCCCGCTCCAACAACCCCACCCGGGTCGTGCTGGAGGAGGCCGTGGCGTCGCTCGAAGGGGCGAGCCACGGGTTCGCCTTCGCCAGCGGCATGGCCGCCGAAGACGCCCTGCTGCGCTCGCTGCGCCCGGGCGACCACCTCATCGTGCCCAACGACGCCTACGGGGGCACCTGGCGGCTGGTCGACAAGGTCTACGGCCCGATCGGCGTCGAGCACACCGCCGTCGACCAGGCCGACCTGGACGCGGTGGCCGCCGCCTGGCGCGACGAGACCCGGCTGGTCTGGGTCGAGACCCCGTCCAACCCGCTCCTCGCGGTCGCCGACATCGGGGCGCTGTCCGGTCTGGCCCACGACCGGGGCGGGCGTTGCGTGGTCGACAACACGTTCGCCACCCCGTTCCTCCAACGACCGCTCGAGCACGGTGCCGACGCCGTCGTCCACTCGACGACCAAGTACCTGGGCGGGCACTCCGACGTGGTGGGCGGGGTCGTGGCCCTCCACGACGACGAATGGGCGGAGGAGCTCTTCTTCCTGCGCAACGCCACCGGCTCGGTCTCCTCGCCCTTCAGCGACTGGCTGGTGCTGCGAGGCCTGCGGACGCTGCCGGTGCGGATGGAGCGCCACTGCCGCTCCGCCCACGACGTCGCCGAGTTCCTGCTCGACCACCCCCACGTCCGGGAGGTGCGGTGGCCCGGCCTGGCCACCCACCCCGGCTACGACGTGGCCCACCGCCAGATGCACGACTTCGGCGGCATGGTCAGCTTCGTCGTCGCGGGCGGCGGCGAGGCGGCGGCCGACGTGGTCGCCCGCACCCGTCTCTTCACCTTGGCCGAGTCCCTCGGGGCCGTGGAGTCCCTCATCGAGCAGCCCGCGGTGATGACCCACCTCTCGGTGTCCGGCTCACTGCTCGAGGTCGACCCCGCCCTGATCCGCCTCTCGGTCGGCCTCGAGACGATCGACGACCTCCTCGCCGACCTGGACCAGGCCCTGGCCCGCTGACGGGCCTGCGGGTCGATCGCGCTATTGGACGCCGAACTGGCGGTCGCCGGCGTCGCCGAGGCCGGGGACGATGAACCCGACGTCGTTCAGGCGCTCGTCGACCGAGGCCGTCACCACCTGCGCGTCGGGGTAGCGCTCACCGAAGTGGGCGATGCCCTCGGGGGCGGCCAGGACGCAGACGACGATGATCGAGCCCGGGTTGGAGCGCTCGATGATCTCGACGGTGTGGACCAGGGAGCCGCCGGTCGCCAGCATCGGGTCGAGGATGATCACCGGACGTCCGTCGAGGTCGTCGGGCACGGTGGTCATGTACTCCTCGGAGTCGAGGGTCTCCTCGTCCCGGCGCAGCCCGACGAAGCCCACTTCGGCGTTGGGCAGCATGGTGAAGGCGGCGTCGAGCATGCCCAGGCCGGCCCGGAGGACGGGCACCACCAGCGGGACCGGGTCGATTCGGACGCCGGTCGCCGGAGCCAGCGGGGTCTGGACCTCGAAGGTGGTGTGGGGGAGGTGCCGCGTCGGCCTCGTAGACCAGGAGCCACGACAGCTCCGAGAGGGCTTGGCGGAACGCCGGCCGGGGCGTGGCCTCGTCGCGCAGGGCGGTCAGCCGTTCGGCGGCGAGCGGATGGTCGACGATGAGGGTCTCCACGGCCCGAATCATGGCCCAGGGGGCGCTGGTACGGTCCATCCCCGTGGCTGAGACTGACCTGGTGCCCGCCGAGCGCCTGTCGATCCCGCCCGTCGGCGGGATCGGCGTACGGGTCACGCCGGTGGACGCGGTCGGGCTGGAGGCCCGGGCCGCCGCCCTGGCCGGGCGCTCGATCAAGAAGGCGACCAAGGCCGCGGCGCTCGACCTGGCCATCCGCTGCTGTGACCTGACGACGCTCGAAGGGGCCGACACGCCGGGCAAGGTGACCGCCCTGTGCGCCAAGGCCGTCCGGCCCGATCCCACCGACCGCTCCGTGCCCTCGGTCGCCGCGGTGTGCGTGTACCCGACGATGGTCCCGGTCGCGGCCAAGGCCGTCGCCGGCACCGGGGTGCTCGTGGCCAGCGTGGCCGGGGCCTTCCCGTCCGGCCTCGGCCCGCTCGAGTCCCGGGTCGACGAGATCCGGCGGGCGGTCGCCGCCGGCGCCGACGAGATCGACATGGTGCTCAACCGCTCCGCCTTCCTCGCCGGCGACTTCGGTACGGCCTTCGACGACATCGTGGCGTCGAAGGAGGCGGCGGGCCGGGCCCACCTCAAGGTGATCCTCGAGACCGGCGAGCTGGGCTCCTACGACCAGGTCCGGCGGGCCTCGATGCTCGCCATGGCGGCCGGGGCGGACGTCATCAAGACCTCGACCGGGAAGATCGGTTCGGCCGCCACGCCGCCGGTCGCCCTGTGCATGGCCGAGTCGATCCGGGACTTCGTCGAGCAGACGGGGCGGGTCGTCGGCCTCAAGCTGGCCGGCGGCATCCGCACGGCCAAGCAGTCCTGGCAGTACCTGGTGATCGTGGGGGAGACCCTCGGCCCGGGGTGGCTGCGCCCCGACCGGTTCCGCCTCGGCGCCTCCTCGCTGCTCAACGACCTGCTCATGCAGCGGCGCTGGCTGGCCACCGGCCGTTACCAGCGCCCCGACGACTTCACCCTGGACTGATGACCGACATCGAGAAGCCCGGCGAGTTCACCCTCGAGTACGCCCCGTCGCAGGAGTCGACGGCCATCGTCTCGCTCCGGGACAGCTATGGCCTGTTCATCGGGGGCGAGTGGGTCGAGCCCCGGTCGGGCAAGCACTTCCCGACCATCAACCCCGGGACCGAGGAGCAGCTGGCGGTCGTGGCCGAGGCCGGGCCCGAGGACGTCGACCTCGCCGTCACCGCCGCCCGCCAGGCCTTCGACGGCGGCTGGGGCGATCTACCGGGCCGTGAGCGGGCCAAGTACCTCTACCGCATCGCCCGCCTGCTGCAGGAGCGTTCCCGGGAGTTCGCCGTCCTCGAGTCCATGGACGGCGGCAAGCCCATCAAGGAGTCCCGCGACGTCGACCTGCCGCTCGCCGCCGCCCACTTCTTCCACTACGCCGGCTGGGCCGACAAGCTCGACTACGCCTTCCCCGGGCGGCGAGGGGTGCCCGTCGGCGTCGCCGGCCAGGTGATCCCCTGGAACTTCCCGATGCTGATGGCGTCGTGGAAGCTGGCTCCCGCGCTGGCCGCAGGCAACACGGTCGTCCTCAAGCCGGCGGAGACGACCCCGCTGACGGCACTGCTGCTGGCCGAGGTGCTGCAGGACGCCGAGCTGCCGCCGGGGGTCGTCAACATCGTGACCGGCGCCGGGGGGACGGGGGCCGCGCTCGTCGGCCATGCCGGCATCGACAAGGTGGCCTTCACCGGCTCGACCGAGGTCGGCAAGCGCATCCAGACCGAGCTGGCCGGTACGGGCAAGCGGCTGACCCTCGAGTTGGGGGGCAAGGCGGCCAACATCGTCTTCGAGGACGCCGCCATCGACCAGGCCGTCGAGGGCATCGTCAACGGCATCTGGTTCAACCAGGGTCATGTGTGCTGCGCCGGGTCGCGGCTGCTGGTCCAGGAGTCGGTGGCCGACCACCTGCTCGACCGCCTGCGGTCCCGGCTGGACACGCTCCGGGTGGGCGACCCGCTCGACAAGAACACCGATGTCGGGGCGATCAACAGCCGGGAGCAGCTGGACAAGATCAACGAGCTGGTGGCGTCGGGGGTCGAGGAAGGGGCCGAGCTCTACCAGCCGGACTGCGTCCTGCCCGACAAGGGCTTCTTCCACGCCCCCACGATCTTCACCGGGGTCTCCCAGTCGCACCGGATCGCCCGCGAGGAGATCTTCGGGCCGGTGCTCTCGGTGCTGACCTTCCGCACGCCCGACGAGGCGGTCGAGAAGGCCAACAACACGCCCTACGGGCTGTCGGCCGGGGTCTGGACCGAGAAGGGGAGCCGCATCCTCTGGATGGCCGAGCGCCTGCGGGCGGGCGTCGTGTGGGCCAACACGTTCAACCGCTTCGATCCGGCCAGCCCGTTCGGCGGCTACAAGGAGTCGGGCTTCGGTCGGGAGGGCGGCCGCCACGGCCTGGCCCCCTACCTCCAGCTGGAGGCGGTGTGAGCAATCGCCTCGACGTCCGCAAGACCTACAAGCTCTACGTCGGGGGCGAGTTCCCCCGGTCCGAGTCCGGTCGCAGCTTCCCGGTCCACGCCCCCGGCGGCGAGCTGCTGGCCCACGCCGTGCTCGGGTCTCGCAAGGACCTCCGGGACGCGGTGAAGGCGGCCCGGGGCGCCCAGGCCGGGTGGGCGGCCAAGACGGCCTACAACCGGGCCCAGATCCTCTACCGGGTGGCCGAGATCATGGAGGGCCGCCGCTCGCAGTTCGTCGACGAGCTGGCGGCGGGCGGGGGCGACGACCCCGACGGCGAGGTCGACGCCGCCATCGACCGGTGGGTCTGGTACGCCGGCTGGGCCGACAAGCTCCCGGCGGTCCTGGGCGGGGCCAACGCCGTCGCCGGGCCCTACTTCAACTTCACCGTGCCCGAGCCCACGGGGGTGGTCGGGCTCATCGCGCCGGACGAGGCACCGTTGCTGGCCCTGGTGAGCCGGCTGGCGCCCATCGTGGTGTCCGGCAACACCGTGGTCGCCCTGGCCAGTGAGGCGCTGCCGCTCCCGGCCATCACCCTCGGCGAGGCCCTGGCCACCAGCGACGTGCCGGGCGGCGTGATCAACCTCCTGACCGGGAAGCGGGCCGAGCTGGTGCCCTGGTTCGCCGGCCACCGGGACGTGAACGCCCTCGACCTCACCGGCGTCGACGACGAGGAGCTGGCGGTCGAAGCCGAGCGTTCGGCGGCCGACAGCGTGATGCGGGTCACCCGGGCGACCGGGGTGGACGCCGACTGGCGCTCAGCCTCGGCCGAGTCGCCGTACGTGATCGAGGCCTTCCTCGAGCACAAGACCGTGTGGCACCCGAAGGGCGCGTGATGGGCGAGGGCCGGACCTGGGAGATCACGAAGGCGCTACGACGAGCTCATGGAGCTGCTCACGGACTTCGACGACGAGTTCATGACCGGCCCGAACCACGTGGCCGACGACGAGCAGCTCGTGGTCATGGGCTACAAGTGGATCTTCTCGATCCTGCAGGTGGCGATGGACGTCTACCTGTGGGGCGACTCGGCGGCGCCCCGCTTCGTCGACATCGTCGGCCCGTACAAGAAGTGGGGTGGCGACAACACCGACGCCTACTACCAGTTCGCCCCGGTCGACCCCGGTCGCACCTACAAGGTGACCGGGACGGCCGGCGATGCCGTCTACTTCTCCCTCACCATCTACGGCGGTCCGAACGACGGCAACTACACCAACCGCATCGTCGGCATCGTCAACAACATCGACCTCGAGCTCGGCCCGAACGGCGAGTTCGAGCTGCTGATGGGCCCGGAGAAGCCCGCCGACTGGGACGGGGCGTGGATCACCCTCGACGCCGACGCGGTCCACGCCATCACCCGGGACTACCTGGTCGACGCCACGACCGGGAAGCGGGTCGAGTGGCGCATCGAGGCCTTCGACCGGCCGGCCACCTACCGCGAGTCCGACGAGGAGGCCGCCCGGCGGTTCCGGGCGGTCATGACCTGGCTCAAGGACCAGGCGGCCATGGTCCCCATCCCGGTGGGTCAGGAGGCGGACCAGGACGAGGAGCGCCACCTCGGCCACCAGGCCAACCCCGACAGCAACCAGTTCGACGACCCCTACCCGGTGCCGGAGAACAACTTCGGCTGGTCGGCCGGCGATGCCGCCTACGCCTTCGGCAAGTGGGACCTGGCCCCCGACGAGGCCCTGGTCATCGAAGGCACCTCACCGGCGTGCGCCTTCTGGAGCCTCAACCCTTGGAGTCCGTTCCTCCACTGCTTCAACTACGACTACGAGCGGCTGACCGTCAACCACGGCAGCGTGGCGCTGAACGACGACGGTTCGTTCACCATCGTGCTGGCCCACGAGCAGCCCGACCACCCCAACGGCCTGTCGCTGCAGGGCAACCGGCGGGGCTTCCTCTGCTTCCGCTGGTTCCTCCCCGAGCGCACCCCCGACCCCATCCAGACCCGGGTCATCAAGGTCGACCAGATCGCCGACCTGTAGGTCAGAGCCGCTCGAGGAGGGCGGGGAGGTCCCGGATCGAGTCGAGCTCCAGGTAACCGTCGACGTCGGGATCGGCCTCGGCGTGCTCCATCTCCCAGAGCAGCTCGTACTCGATGTGGACCGCCCGGCCGCCGATGGCGAGCACGGGCAGGATGTCGGAGCGGACCGAGTTGCCGACCATGACGAAGCCGGCGGGATCGATCCCGTAGCGGTTCAGGATGCGCTGGTAGGTGGGCTCGTCCTTCTCGGCCACGATCTCGATCTGCCAGAACAGCTCGGCCAGGCCGGAGCGGGCCAGCTTGCTCTCCTGGTGGAACAGGTCGCCTTTGGTGATGACCATGACCCGGTGGTCCCGGACGAGCAGTTCGACCGTCTCGGCCACCCCGTCGAGCAGGTCGACGGGGTGCTGGAGCATCTCCTTGGCCCCGTCGATGATGGCCTGGATGTCGGCGGTGTCGATGCGACCCTCGGTCACCTCGATGGCGGTCTCGATCATGGAGAGCGTGAAGCCCTTCACGCCGTAGCCGAACAGCTCGAGGTTCTCGCGCTCGTGGGCCATGAGGCGGGCGTCGAGCGTGGCGGGGTCGGCGTGGTCGGCCAGCAGCTCCTTGAACCGGTCCTGGGTCATCACGAACTGGTTCTCGCTGTGCCAGAGGGTGTCGTCGCCGTCCAGGGCGACCACGTCGATCACCACCCCCTTCTAGCCTGAGCCGGGTGCTCTTGTGCGCCGGGGACCTGATCGAGGACGTCGTGGTGTGGCTTCCCGGCCCGGTCGCCCTCGGCTCCGACACCGAGGTCCGCATCACCCGGGCCCGGGGAGGCTCCGCGGCCAACGTCTGTGCCGCAGCCGTGCGAGCGGGCGGCGAGGCCCGCTTCGTCGGCCAGGTAGGTGACGACGAGCTGGCTCATCGGCTGCTCCACGGCCTCGCCGTCACGGGGGTCGACGTGGTGGCCCGCCACGGCGGCCGGACGGGGTCGATCGTCGTGCTGGTCGACGCGACGGGGGAGCGCACCATGCTCACCGACCGGGCCGCCGCCGTGGAGCTGGCCGCCGCCGAGCCGGAGTGGCTGGAGGGCGTCGACGTGCTCCACCTCCCCGCCTACTCCCTGTTCAAGGAGCGCCTGGCGGTGAGCTGCCTCCAGCTCGCCGGGCTGGCCCGGGAGCGGGGCATCCCGGTGACGATCGACCCGTCGTCCGCCGCCTTGCTGATCGACTACGGGGTCGACCGGTTCCGCACGCTGCTGGCCGATCTCCGTCCCGCGGTCCTGTTCCCGAACGCCGACGAGGCCGCGCTCCTCGGTGACCGCCCCGAGGGCGTCGGCCTGGTCGTCGAGAAGCACGGCCCCGGACCGGTCCGTCTGGTGAGTGCGGACGGGGTGGTGGAGGTACCGGTCCCCCCGGTCTCCGGCGTGGTCGACACCACGGGAGCCGGCGATGCCTTTGCCGCTGGCTTCCTCGTGGCCTGGACCGCGGGCAAGCCCCCCGCCGAGTGCGTGGCCCGCGGCAGCGAGGTCGCCGCCCACGTCCTCCGCGGCCCCGGCGGCGACGCCTGGGAGCCCGCATGATGCGGGTGCACGAGGAGGTGGCGGTCGCGCTCAGCGAGGGGCGGGCGGTGGTGGCGTTGGAGTCGACCATCTTCAGCGAGTTCGGGCTGCCGCCGCCGACCAACCTGGAGTGCCTGACCGCCTGCGTCGACGCGGTCCGCGCCGGCGGGGCGGTGCCCGCGCTGACCGTCGTGCTCGACGGGGAGGCCCGGGTCGGGGTCGACGGGAGCGAGTGGGACCGGATCCTCGGCGCCGACCGCAAGCTGGGATCCCGCGACGTGCCGGTGGCCGTGGCCGGCGGGTGGCCGACCGGCGCCACCACCGTGTCGGGAGCCCTGTCCCTGGCTGCCGCGGCCGGCATCTCGGTCTTCGCCACCGGCGGGATCGGCGGGGTCCACCGCGACGTGGCCGAGACCGGCGACGTCAGTGCCGACCTCCCGGCCATCGCCCGGTACCCGGTCACCACGGTGACGGCGGGGGCCAAGGCCTTCCTCGACCTGCCCCGCACGGTCGAGTACCTCGAGACCCTCGGTGTGCCGCTGCTGGGAATGCAGACCGACGAGTTCCCGGCCTTCTGGTGCCGGAGCAGCGGTGTCGCGATCCCGCACCGGGTCGAGTCCGCCGTCGAGGCGGCCGCGGTCGTCAGGACGGCCCGAGAGCTGGGCTACGAGGGCGGGGTCGTCCTCGCGGTGCCGGTCCCCGAGGAGGCCGCCCTCCCCGAACCGGCCATGGCCGCGGCCATCGAGACCGGCCTGGCCGAAGCGGCCGCGGCGGGCGTCCGGGGTGCCGCGGTCACGCCCTTCGTCCTCGGTCAGCTGGTGGACGCCAGCGGCGGCAGCACCCTCGCCGCCAATGTCGCCCTCGCCGTGAACAACGCCCGCGTCGCCGCGGACCTGGCGACCGCGCTGGCCTGACCCGGGTCCTAGAGTCGCCGGCATGCGGGTGTTCAACGTGACCTTCGACGTGCACGACGCCGCCGCGCTGGCCGCGTTCTGGTCTGCGGTCGTGGAGCGGCCGGTCGACGAGGGCGCCGCCGTCGGCTTCGCCCGCATCGACGGTGGCGGCCAGGGGCCGAACCTGCTCTTCATCCAGGTGCCCGAGGACCGGGCGGCGAAGAACCGGGTCCACGTCGACTTGGACGCGCCCGACGTCGACGCGGCCCGGGAGCGGCTCGAGGGGCTCGGCGCCAGGTTCGTCCACGAGCGGGACGAGTACGGCATCCGCTGGTTCACGTTCCAGGACCCCGAGGGCAACGAGTTCTGCGTCGGCTCCCACTAGGGCACGCCGGGTGACCTGGACCGCGGAGGGACGCTGGGCCGTGCCGGCGGCGATCGGCGTGGTCGTGTTCGCGACTGCCCTCACGGTCGTCACCCGCTTGGCGCTGCCGGCGGTGGCGGGGATCGGGACCGCGATCGCGCTCGCCCACTTCCGGCGGATCGAGGTCACCGTCGACGAGACCCACCTCCGGACCGCGTTCGGAGCACCCGGATGGATCCGGGTGAGCATCCCCCTGACCGAGATCACCGAGCTCGAGTACCTCCCCGACCTCCGCCCGGCCCGGTACGGCGGCTATGGCTACCGCGGGAGCCTGCGGCTGTTGAAGCGGGCGGCGGTGATCCTGCGCCGCGGGCCGGGCGTGATCTTCGCCCTTACGGGCAACCGGCGCTTCGTCGTCACGGTCGACGACGCCGAGTCCCTGGCCCGCACCGTCCAGGCCCGCATCTCATGAGTGGCGCGTCTCCGCTCACGACACCATCGCTGGTCACGGCCGTGGTCGACGACCTCCATGACCCGGTCCGGCCCGCACCCGGCACCGACCACCACCAGGCCGTGGCCGACGCGGGTTGCTTCGACGTCGTCGAGGTGGGCGGCACATCGTCGACCCGACCCCGGCCCGAACAGGTGCGGGTCGTCGCCGCCAACCTGGAACGGGGTCGGCACCTCGATGCCTGGGTCGAACTGTTCGAGGCGGCTGACGCTGACGTGCTCCTGCTGTCCGAAGCGGATGGGGGCATGGCGCGGTCCGGCAACCGCTACGTCGCCCGGGAGCTGGCCGACCGGCTGGGCATGGCCTTCGTCTTCGCCGTCGAGTTCGTGGAGCTGTCACTCGGGGGCGCCGAGGAGCAGGAGGGCCTGCCCCCTGACGCCCGCAACGAGTTCGGGGTCCACGGCGGCGCCGTGCTCAGCCGGGTCGGCCTCGACCGTCCGGCCGCCGTTCGCCTCGAGTTCGACGGCGAGTGGTACGCGGCGAGCAGCCACGAGCCGCGCGTCGGCGGCCGTTGTGCGGTCGTGGCGACGGTCGGTGACCTGGTCGTCGTCGTCCCGCACCTGGAGAGCCACGGTCCACCGGAGGGCCGGGCCGAGCAGCTGGCCGACCTCCTCGATCTGGTCGAGGCCTACGCCGACGGCCGCGCGGTGGTCGTCGGCGGCGACCTGAACACCCACACGCTCCACCTGCGCGACCCGGAGCCGCTCGACGAGCCGTTCGACCCACAGCGGTTCCTCGACCCGGTGTCCCGTGAGCCCCTCTTCGCCGAAGCCACCGCCCGCGGCTACCGGTGGGAGGAGGCCAACGTCGCCGGTTCCACCGTGCGCAAGGGCGGGGCGAACCTCGACTGGTTCCTCGTCAGGGGCATCGAGGTGAGCGACCCCGAGACCATCCCCGCCGTCGACGCCGCCGGCCACCCGATCTCGGACCACGAGGTCCTCGCCCTCACCGTCCGTCTCCCCTAGATGGAGGGGTCAAGAGGCGGCGACGGTGAGGAGCTTCTCGTAGCCGGGCTTGACGATGTCGTCGATGATGGCGAGGCGCTCGTCGAAGGGGATGAAGGCGCTCTTCAGGGCGTTGACGGTCAGCCAGCGCATCTCGTGCAGGCCCCAGCCGAAGGCCTCGTGGAGGTTGGCGAACTCGCCCGACATCGAGATGTCGCTCATCAGCCGGTTGTCGGTGTTGACGGTGACCCGGAAGCGCAGGTCGTGCAGCTGCTTGATGGGGTGCTCGGCCACCGAGCGCACCGCCCCGGTGCCGACGTTCGAGGTCGGGCACATCTCGAGCGGGATGCGCCGGTCCCGGACGAAGGCGGCGAGCCCGCCGAGGTGGGCCTCGCCGTCGGCATCCCGCTCGATGTCGTCCACGATCCGCACCCCGTGGCCCAGCCGCTCGGCGCCGCAGAACTGGATGGCCTCCCAGATGGAGGGCAGCCCGAACGCCTCCCCGGCGTGGATCGTCATGTGGAAGTTCTCGCGCTGGATGTACTGGAAGGCGTCGAGGTGACGGGTGGGCGGGAAGCCCTTCTCCGGCCCGGCGATGTCGAAGCCGACCACGCCGAGGTCCCGGTGGCGCACGGCCAGCTCGGCGATCTCGGTGGAGTGGGCCTGCTGGCGCATCGCCGAGAGCAGCGAGCGGACGGTGATGCCCCGGTCCTTGCTCCCGGCGGCGAAGCCCGCGGTCACCGCATCGACGACCTCGTCCATGGTCAGGCCGCCGTCGACGTGCTGCTCGGGGGCGTAGCGGATCTCGGCGTAGACGACGCCGTCGTCGGCCAGGTCCCGGGCGCACTCGGCGGCGACGCGCACCAGGGCGTCCTCGGTCTGCATGACGCCGACGGTGTGCTCGAAGGCCTCGAGGTACTCCTCGAGCGAGTTGCCCGCCGCCCCCCGGGTGAACCAGGCGGTCAGCTCGTCGACATCGGTGGTGGGGAGGGCGTCATAGCCTTGCTCGGCCGCCAGGTCGATGACGGTGGCCGGGCGGAGGCCGCCGTCGAGGTGGTCGTGGAGCAGGGCCTTGGGCGCCTGCCGGATGGTCTCGAGGTCGAGGTCGGCTCCCATGGGTGAAGGCTAACGACGCCGGTGGGTGGCCAGACTGGGATCTGTGCAACGGGTCGTGGCCCTGGTGGTGACCGGGCTCGTCGCGGTGGCGTGCAGCGTCGAAGCCGACGAGCGCGGGGTCGCGTTGCCCGCGACGACCACGGCCTGTGTCCCCGGGCGGAGCGTCGACCGCGACGTCGCCTACGGCATGGACCCCTTGCAGGCCGTCGACGTGTACCCCGCGCCCGCCGAGCAGTGCGGGCAGAACCCGGTCGTGCTCTGGGTCCACGGCGGCGCCTGGCGCGTCGGCGACAAGGCGCGGCTCGACGCCAAGCGGGCGTGGGCCGAGGGGCACGGGTGGGTCCTGGTCAGCGTCAACTACCGGCTCACGCCGCCCGCCCGCTACCCGGACCACAACGACGACGTGGCCGACGCCCTCTCGTGGGTGGTCGACCACATCAGCGGCTACGGCGGTGATCCGGGCCGGGTCGCGCTGATCGGACACTCGGCCGGGGCCCAGATCGTCAGCTCGGTCGGGGTGGGCGAGCGCTACGGCGACCCCGGTGTGCGCGACTCGATCCGGGCGGTGGTGGCGCTCGATACTGAGGGGTACGACGTAGCCGGGCGCATCGGCGCCCGCGACCGGGCCGAGCTCATCTACCGGTCGGTCTTCGGCAACCGCCCGTCGGTCTGGGCGGACGCCTCACCGATCAACCACGTCGACGACACCGATGCCCCCCAGCTGGTCGTGCGCCGGGGCACCACGACCCGCCAGCAGAGCCAGGTGGCGTTCGTCGACGCCCTTCGCGAGGCGGGCGTCGCCACCGTCGTCGTGGCCACCCCCGACTACTCCCACCGCGACGTGAACGTCCTCCTCGGCTCACCCGAGGACGACGTCCTCACCCCCGAGGTGGAGCGGTTCCTCGACGACGCCTTCGCCTAGGCGACGGGCCGCAGGGGGAGGTCCGGGCGCTGCAGCCAGTTGTCGGCGGGGTAGGCGGCGGCCTGCTCGATGACGTGCACGGTGTAGGCGTGGCGTGACCGGTCGGACCGGTTGGGGCCGGAGCGGTGAGGGAGGGCACCGTCGAGCACGATCAACGTCCCGCTCTCGGCCTCGAGCGGGACCAGGCCGTCCTCGGGGTAGGGCGAGTCGTCCAGCACCTCCATGGCCGTCCCGCCGTCGCCGTCCCGCCGGAAGCGGGACTTCACCGGGATCTCGTGGCCACCGGGCAGCGCCCACATGCAGCCGTTCTCGAGCGTGGCCCGCTCGACGGCGAACCAGAAGCCGGTGACCGTGCGGGGCTCGGTCCACAGGAAGGTGTGGTCGGTGTGGCTGGTCACCTCGCCCCCGATGCGGGGCTGCTTGAAGATGTACATCGACTGAAGGATGGAGGGGTCCTCGTAGCCGAGGTCGGCGCAGATCCCGGCCAGCGCCGGCGTGTGGCTGAAGCGCTCGAAGACGGGGTCGAGGTCGTGCATGGCGTGGCCCAGCTTGTTGATCGAGAGCGCCTTTGCCTGGCGCAGCTCGCCGTCCTCGGCGAACGCCTCCTCCTCGAAGAAGAACCGGGTCTTGTCCCCCGAGGTGAGGAAGTACTCGTCGCTGTGGCGGGTCTGCTCGTTGGTCGTGAAGATCGAGCGCACGCCGGCGTCGGGCTCGAACTCGTCGACCAGCTGCTCGGCCCGGGCCTTGAGCCCGGCGCAGGCCTCGGGCGAGGCGAAGCCGGGCAGCACCAGGAACCCGTCCCGGCGGTAGTCGGCCAGCTGCTCGGGGCTCAGCACGACCCCGACGCTATGCGGTGATGCGGTCCAGGAGGAGAGGCGGCGGCTCGGCGGCCTCGGGGCCGATGGCCCAGGCGCCGGACAGTGAGTCCTGGGCTCGGGCGAACAGGGTCGGGTCGTCGGTCCGCAACTCGAGCACCGGGTCGCCGGCGCGGACGCGGTCGCCGATCTTGGCGTGGCAGATCACGCCGGCGGTGGCCGACACCGCGTGCTCCTTGCGGGCCCGTCCCGCCCCGAGGCGCCAAGCCGCCTCGCCGACCGCACGGGCGTCCAGGCGCTGGAGCACGCCGTCGGCGTCGGCGGTGACCGTCTCGGCTTCGGATGCCTGCGGCAACGGCGCGTCGGGGTCCCCGCCCTGCGCCGCCACGATGGCGCGCCACCGGTCCATCGCCCGCCCGTCCGCCAAGGCGTCGGCGGGGTCGACGTCGACGCCGGCCAGCTCGACCATCTCGCGCGCCAGCGCCAGCGTCACCTCCACGAGGTCGGGTGGGCCACCGCCGGCCAGGACCTCGAGCGACTCCTCGACCTCGACCGCGTTGCCGGCCGTCCGGCCCAGGGGCTCCTCCATCGCCGTGAGCAGGGCCGTGCAGCGCACTCCGTGGGCCGTGCCCAGACCGACCATGGTGCGGGCCAGCTCCCGGCCCTGGTCGGGGTCGGGCAGGAAGGCGCCCGAGCCGTACTTCACGTCGAGGACCAGGCCCTCGGTCCCCTCGGCGATCTTCTTCGACATGATCGAGGAGGCGATGAGCGGGATCGACTCGACCGTCGCCGTCGTGTCCCGAAGGGCGTAGAGGCGGCGGTCGGCGGGGGCCAGGTCCTCGGTTGCGGCGCAGATCACGCCGCCCTCGGCGGCCAGCACGGCGAGGAACTCCTCGTTGCTGAGATGGGCCCGCCAGCCGGGGATGGCCTCCATCTTGTCGAGCGTGCCGCCGGTGTGGCCGAGGCCGCGCCCCGAGAGCTGGGGCACGGCCACGCCACAGGCCGCGACGAGTGGGATGAGGGGGAGCGAGACCTTGTCGCCCACCCCACCGGTGGAGTGCTTGTCGACGGTCGGCCGTCCCACCGAAGACAGGTCGAGGCGCTCGCCCGAGTCGATCATCGCCTTGGTCCACTCGGCCAGCTCGTCGGGCTCCATGCCCCGCCAGAAGATGGCCATGGCCAGGGCGGCGGCCTGCTCGTCGGCCACGTCGCCCTCGGTGTACGCCTCGCATGAACCAGCGGATCTGCTCGTCGCTCAGCCGTCCGCCGTCCCGCTTGGTGCGGATGACGTCGACGGCGGAGTGCGAGGGCTCACAGGTCGTCGGGGCCGAAGGCGTCGGGGCAGCAGCTCGCCCAGCGGCATGCGGCCCGTCCGGGTGGTCGACGAGCAGGTCCTGGCCCCCGAACTCGTAGAGCACCTGGCGGCACCGCCCGCAGGGCATGAGCAGCTCGCCGCGGTCGGCGGCGACGCAGACGACGGCCACGAGGCGTCCACCACCGGCGGCGGCGAGGGCCGACACCAGCCCGCACTCGGCGCAGAGGGTCAGCCCGTAGGAGGCGTTCTCCACGTTGCACCCGGTGACGACGGTCCCGTCGTCGGTCGAGCGGCCGCGGCCCGACCCGCAGGCCGGAGTACGGGGCGTAGGCGCTCTCGCCGACCTCGCGGGCCGCGGCCCGCAGCGCCTCCCAGTCGATCGACGGCGTGCAGTCACTCCACCTGGCCCTTGCGCCACGGCAGGCCGACGTGGGCCGGTGGCCGCAGGCGCTGGGTGGCGACGGCGAGCACGAGCAGGGTGACGATGTAGGGCGTCATCGGGATGAACTCGCACGGGGATGGTGTCGCTGGTGAAGTACCAGAGGCCGATGAGCCCGCCGACGACCCCGGTGATGGCCCCGGCCAGGAACCTCCGCCGCCAGAGCAGGACACCGGCGTACAGGAGCGCTCCGGCCGCCACGAAGAGCAGCAGGGCGTGGACCGCCGTCTTCGTCGCGCAGCTGCAGCGCGTCGGCGAAGCCGAACAGCGCCGGCGCCCGCGGCCGCGCCCAGAGGTCGCCAGTTGCCGAAGATCAGGGCCGCCAGCCCGATGAAGCCCCTGCCCTGGGTCTGGCCCTGGCGGTAGATGCCCGCGGCCTCGATCGACGAGGAAGGCCCCGGCGAGGCCGGCCAGCCCGCCGCTGATCAGCAGGGCGAAGTACCGCATCCGGTAGACGGGGACGCCGAGGGAGTCGGCCGCGGTGGGGTGCTCGCCGCAGGAGCGGAGGCGGAGCCCGAACACCGTGCGCCACAGCAGCCACCACGTGAAGGGGACGAGCAGCAGGGCGAGCAGGGTGAGGTACGAGAGGTTGTTGGTGAAGCCGCGCAGCAGGCCGGCCAGCGTCGGACACGATCAGCCAGTGGTGGTCCTCGAACCACCCGAGCACGTCGGGTGAGCTGCCAGCCGAAGAGATCACCGCCCGCCAGGATCGGGACGTCGAAGGTCCCGCACGCCCTCGACCCGCGGCGACTGGGTCGCCCCACCGCCGGGCTGGCCTTCGAAGATCTCCACCGACAGGTAGCGGGTGATGCCGCCGGCCAGGGTGATGATGGCGACGCCGGAGATGATGTGGTCGACGCCGAAGGTCACGGTGGCGAGGGCGTGGAGCAGGCCCGCCGCGCATCCCGCCGGCGATCCCGATGGCGACGCCCGGCCCACGGCCCGAACTGCCAGGCCCCCCAGGCGCCGAACCACGTGCCGAGGATCATCATCCCCTCGAGGCCGATGTTGACCACGCCCGCAGCGCTCGGCGTAGAGGCCGCCGAGGGCGGCGAGGCCGATGGGGACGGCCAGACGGAGGGTGGTCCCGAACGTCCCGCTGGAGGTCAGGTCGGGGTTGTCGGTGATCACGCGCACCGCGGCGAGGAGGCAGAACACGGCGACGAAGAACAGGAGGAAGCGCCGGGCCCGGGTGCCGACCGGGGCCGCCGCGGCCAGGCGGTCGGCCCGGCTGATGACGCCGTCGCCGGCGACGGAGGGCCCACCCTCGACGAGGCTCATGCGGGCGCTCCCACGGGTTCGGCAGCCGGCGTCGGCGGGGGCGAGGGCGTCTCCTCGCCGATGAGCTTGCGCTCCTGGGACTCGATGAACCGCTGCACGAGCTCGTAGGCCACGACGACCGAGAGGACGATGACGCCCTCCATGATCACCACGATCTCCTTGGCGATGCCCTCGAGGTCGAGGATCTGGGCAGCTGCGGTCGAGGAAGGCGAGCAGGAAGGCGCCGATGGCGATCCCGACCGGGTGGTTGCGGCCCAGCAGGGCGACGGTGATGCCGGCGAAGCCCAGGCCGGTGGCGAAGTCCAGCCCGTAGTTGTACGAGAAGCCGAGCAGGGTGGGCATGCCCGACGAGGCCGGCCACCGCCCCGGACAGCAGCATGCCCTTGACGATCATCGCGCCGGAGGCGACGCCGCTGGCCCGGGCGGCCAAGGGGTTGAGCCCGCTGGCGCGCAGGTCGTAGCCGAACCGGGTCCGCCAGATCAGCACGTAGTAGATGACGCCGACGGCCGCGGCGACGAGCACGAAGCGCGTTGATCGTGGCGTTCGGGCCGAGGTCGACGAGGTCGGGGAACTGCCCGGAGGCGGGGATCTTCTCGGTCTGGAGGTTGAGGGTCTCGTCGGAGCGGTCGAGGAAGTGGTTGGCCAGCAGGTACCCGACCAGCGCGATGCCGATGGCGTTGAGCATGATCGTGGAGATCACCTCGTGGACGCCCCGCGCCACCTTCAGCACGCCGGCGATGGCCGCCCACGCCATGCCCACGGTCATGGCCACGAGCAGGGTGAGCGCCACGTGCAGCACGGGCGTCAAGGTCACGTTGGCGCCGACGTAGGCGGCGAAGATGACGGCGACCGTGTACTGACCCTCGACCCCGATGTTGAAGAGCCCCATCTTGAAGGCGACGGCGAAGGCCACCCCGGACAGGTAGAGGGGCACGGAGCGGTCGACGATCGAGGCGATCGACTGCTCCGTGGTGCCGAAGTCCCACATGAGCTGGAAGGCCTCGATGGGGTCGCTGCCGCTCAGCTTGAGCACGACGCCGGACACGAAGAGCGCGAAGGCCACCGCCGTGACCGGGGCGAGCAGCCTCAGGAAGGGGACGTACCAGCGCTTCACGTCACGCCGCCTCGCCGCTGGTGGCGCCGGTCATGTAGGAACCCAGCTCCTCGGGGGTGACTCGGGACGGGTCGAGCTCGGCCACGATCGCGGCCCCGGAGCATGACGAGGAGCCGGTCGGAGAGGCCGATCAGCTCTTCGAGGTCGGCCGACACGAGCAGGGTGGCGAGGCCCTCGGCCCGGGCGTCGCGCAGCTGGTCCCACACCGCGGCCTGCGCGCCGACGTCCACGCCGCGGGTCGGGTGGTTGGCCAGCAGGACCCGGGCCCCGGCTGTCCAGCTCGCGGCCGACGACCAGCTTCTGCTGGTTGCCGCCGGAAAGCGCATAGCCCGCAACGTCGACGTTGGGAGCCCGGACGTCGTAGGTGCTCAAGATCTGCTCGGTCTGGCGCTTGGCACCCGACCGGTCGATCCACGGCCCCTTGGCGTACGGGGCCTGGGTCTGGTGGCCGAGCATGGCGTTCTCCCAGAGCGGCGAGCTCATGAGCATCCCCCGCCGATGGCGGTCTTCGGGGATGTAGCCGATGCCCGCTTCCCGGCGGTCGCGCGTGCCGACCGGCGGCGAGATCGACGTCGCCCAGCAGGATGGCGCCGCTCGTGACCGGTTGCAGCCCGAGGATCACGTCGATCAGCTCCGACTGGCCGTTGCCCTCGACCCCGGCGACGCCGACCACCTCACCCCGGTGGACCCGGAAGTCGATGTGCTCGAGCAGCCAGCGGTCGCCGATGCCCTTCGACGGACACGTCGTCCAGCGCCAGCTCGACCTGGTCGGTCACGGTGGACTCGCGGGTCTCCGGCGTCGGGAGCTCGCTGCCCACCATCAGCTCGGCCAGCCGGCCCGCGGTGACCTCGCTCGGCTTCGACCGTGGCCACGGTGCGCCCGGCCCGGAGGACGGTGATGGCGTCGGCGATCGCCAGCACCTCGTCGAGCTTGTGGGAGATGAAGACGATGGTCTCGCCCTGGGCCTTCAGCTCACGCAGGTTGACGAAGAGCTCCTCGATCTCCTGGCCGGCACGAGGACGGCGGTCGGCTCGTCGAGGATGAGGATGCGGGCGCCCCGGAAGAGCACCTTGATGATCTCGACCCGCTGGCGCTCGCCGACCCCGAGGCGTCTCGACCATCTCGTCGGCGTCGACGTCGAGCCCGTAGGCCTCGGCGAGCTCGCCGATCCGCTCCTTGGCCGTCGACGAAGTCGATGAGCCCCGCGGTCGCCGGCTCGCTGCCGAGCACCACGTTCTCCAGCACGGTGAGCTGGTCGGCCAGCATGAAGTGCTGGTGCACCATGCCGATGCCGGACGGCGATGGCGTCCTTGGGCGAGCGGAACGCCACGGGCTCGCCGTCGACGTGCATGGTGCCCTCGTCGGGGGACTGCATGCCGTACAGGATCTTCATCAGGGTCGACTTGCCGGCGCCGTTCTCGCCGACGAGGGCGTGGATCTCGCCCCGCCGGACCGCGAGGTCGACGCCGTCGTTGGCGACGACACCGGGGAACCGCTTCACGATCCCCTGCAGCTCGACGGCCATCGACCGGTCCGCGTCCACCACCCTCCTCAGCCCCTTCGCCGGCGCCGAAAACGACGACGGACCCGGGCACCCTAGCCCGGGTCCGTCGCTCGATTTCTCGGGGCGTGACGCCCGGGGCTCAGCCTCCGGGGACGGTCGGCACCTCGATCTCGCCGTCGATGATCTGCTGCTTGAGCTCCTCGAGCTGGTCGATGGTCTCCTGCGGCATGAAGTCACCGCTGGTCGAGTAGCCCACGCCGTCGACCGAGAGGTCGAAGACGGTGGTCTGCCCACCGACCTCTTCGCCCTCGTCGGCCGCGGCGATCGTGTTGTAGACGGCCACGTTGACCTGCTTCAGCATCGACGTGAGGATCACGTCCTGCACCGCCGGGTCGGCGGTGTTGTACTGGTCGGAGTCGACGCCGATGGCCCACGCCTCGGCGCCACCCTCACGGGCGGCCACGGCGGCCTCGAACACGCCACCGCCGGAACCACCGGCCGCGGCGTAGATGACGTCGGCGCCGGCCTCGTACATGCTGGTCGGCGACCTCACGACCGAGGTCCGGGTCGTTGAAGCCGTCGAAGTCCGGCGGCTCGGTGAGGTACTCGACGTCGACGGTGATCGCCGGGTCGACGGCCGCCACGCCGGCGGCGAAGCCGGCCTCGAACTTGTGGATCAGCTCGATGTTGACGCCCCCGATGAAGCCGACGTGGTCGGACTGGGTGGTCAGAGCGGCCGCGGCGCCGACCAGGAAGGAGCCCTGCTCCTCGGCGAACACCAGGTTGGCCACGTTGTCCGCCTCGTTGGCCGCGTCGTCGACGATGGCGAACGTGCTGTCCGGGCAGTTCTCGGCGCGACGGCGCCGACCGACTCGGAGTAGCAGGAAGCCCACCGCGAAGATCAGGTTGGTGCCCTGGTCGCAGAGGAGCTGCAGGAGCTCCTGACGCGGTTCTCGCCGTCCTCGTCGGGCTCGAGCTCCTCGACCTCGATGCCGAACTCCTCGGTCGCCTGGTCGAGCCCGGCGGCGGCGGAGTCGTTGAACGACTGGTCGCCACGGCCACCGAGGTCGTAGACCAGGCCGACCGTCAGATCACTGGCCGGTTCCTCTTCCCCGCCGTCGGTTCCGGTTCCAGCGCTGCCCTCTTCACTGCTGCCACCGTCGTCGTCACCGCAAGCGGCGGCGAGCAGCGTGAACGCGATCAGCAGCCCGAGCAGCGCCCTGAGCTTGCGGTGCTTGCGCACGTGTTCTCCCCTCGTCATTTCTTCCTTGCGGACTGGTGCCCGCGCCAACGCCGCAACGTAGTCGCGTCCCCGCGGTAGCGCCCACGCGGCCTGTGACGGGCGTGTGAACTTGCTCGCCTAGTCCGCGACGGTCGTGGTCGTCGTCGTGGTGGTCGCGGCGGGCGGCGGGGGGGCTTCGAAGTCGGGGACGCGCTCGAGGACGCTGGTGACGAACGCCCGCAGCCCGAGGTCCCAGGTCGCCTCGGAGGGCTCGGTGCGGTCGAGGTAGTAGGTGGCCACGGCGTTGGCGTGATCCCCCCCGGTGACCTCGAGGTGGTGGCCGAAGAGGGCAGCCATGAGTCGCACGTTGCCTTCGGGCGACCTCGGGTCGACGAGCTCGTCCTCGGGGATCAGCTCGTCGTTGATGTAGCCGACGTCGTCCGGGTCGATGCGCCCGATGCCCATGTCGCCGTTCGTTCCGACCGACAGGTTGTCCCAGCTCGAGATGGCCCAGGCCAGCGACTGCAGGAGGGACGTCGGCACCTCGTACTCCGCGGCCCAGGTCTCGAACCAGCCCGTCTGCTGGGCCGTCACGGCGTCCTCGGCGAGCCGGTGGGGCCACTCGTGGCCCTCGATCGGGATGGGGGGGATCTCCAGCACCTCACCCGGTTCGAGCGAGTCGGCCAGCGTGAGGTCGTGGGCCGCCATCAGGTCGTCCACGGCGACCCCGTGCAGCTCGGCCACCGAGGTGATGGTGTCGCCCTCGCGGACCGTGTAGCGGGACGGGCCGTTGCGGTCGCGGGGGACGTCAGTGGCGCTGGTGTCGCCGCGGCCGACGAGGAAGACCGCCGCGAGGGCGGCCGCGGTCGTGATGAGGGCCGCGGCGAGGATCCGCCGGGACGGCCCGGCGCGGCGGCGCGTCGGCTCCGGGACCACGGGGGAGGCGAGCGGGCCCTGGCCGACCGACGGAGGGGTGTCAGTCAGAGAGATGACCCCAGGATGGGGTCGGTTCGCGCAAGTGTCAACGCGGGTGACAACGAGCACGCGACCCCGGGGTCCGAGCGGGACGGCGGGCGCTCGGTGCCCCGGGGCCACGATCTAGCCGGTGAACGCCGGATCCCCCGGAACTGCGTTGGCGGGTGGGTTCGGTGTCGCCGGAGCGGGCGCGGCCGGAGCGCACTGGGTGCCGGCCGCGTCATCGAGGCAGAACAGGGCCACACCCGTGCCGAGCGGGTCGTCCTGGTCGATGAGGAGGGGGATGATGCGGTTGGCCGCCGTCTCGAGCTGCGCCGGGTCGAGGGCGTTCGTGAGGCCCGCCAGCTCGTCGGCGATGGCCTGCGGGTCGGGATCCTCGTTCAGGCCGAAGCAGACCATGGCCACGGCGTAGGTCCCCGGCGGCGCCTCCGGTGCGGTGATCTGGAGCTCGCCCTGGATGGGGTTCCACATGGGCTGGTCGGAGCCCGGGACCGGCTGCTGGGTGATGATGTCGACGAAGGCACCGATGTAGAGCAGGGCGATGTCGAAGGGGATGGCGCCGCTCTGGATGGCGCCGGCGAGGGCGGTGAGGAACGCCTGGTCGATCGCGTCGAAGTTCGGATCACCGCCCGTCGCCAGCGCCGTCAGGATCAGGGTCAGCTCGTTCACCGGGTCCGTGATGCACTCCTGCTGGGCCTGGGTGGGGTCGACGCTGCCGCTGATCGTGGTTCCCGCCGGACCGGAGGTCGGGCTGATGGTCACGTCCAGGTTGAGCTCGGGGAGCTGGGCACCGGCGGAGGGGCCGACGAGCGAGACGAAGCCCATGACGAGCGTGGCCACGAGGGTCGTGGCGATCGTCCTGCGCATGGGTCCACCCCTTCCGGTCGTACGGCGGCTCCAAACCGCGTCGATGGCAGGTCATGACGCCACTTCCGGGGATTCCCATGAATTCTCAGAACGTTGGCTACGCTCCGGGTCGATGGCCGCCGACCTGCAGACCGCCGTGGCCGAGCACCTGCAGGGCGCGGGGCAGCGCTACACCCGGGGTCGGCGGGCCCTGGTCCACGTGCTGGAGGGCGCCACCCGCCCGCTGACCATCCAGGAGATCCTGGGTCGCGACAAGGCGCTGGCGCAGAGCTCGGCCTACCGCAACCTGGTCGTCCTCGAGCAGGTCGGTGTGGTCCACCGTGTCGTCAGCACCGACGAGTTCGCCCGCTACGAGCTGGCCGAGCACCTCACGGAGCACCACCACCATCACCTGATCTGCGCCCGCTGTGGCCAGGTGGCGGACTTCACCGTCCCTCCGGAGCTGGAGGAGTCATTGGCCCTGGCCTTGGCGGTGGTCGCCGACGAGGCCAGCTTCGACGTGACGGACCACCGCTTGGACCTGATCGGCACCTGCCGGAGATGTGCGTGATCGCCGGGAACCAGAGGTTCCCGGTCGAGCCCGATCGTGCGCCTGACGGCGCCTGACCGCGCCGGTCGGACCGAGCAAGTCGGATCCGACCGGGGCGAGGGGGGCGCAAGGAGGCTCCCCCCTCCCGCACCCCCCTCAGGGGCGCGGGACGTCAGTGATCAGCGCTTCCGCGAAGCGTTCGGCTTGCGGCCGTGGTTGGCCTTCTTGCGCCGGGCGCGCAGGCGCCGCTTCTGGGTGCGCTTGGACATGGCGCCGCAGGGTATCGGCATCTAGTTCGGGTGGTGGTGGGGGGTGTCGTCCAGGAGGACGGCCTTCTCACCGAAGCGGACGACCATGGCGCCGTAGGCGGCGCGCAGGTTGGCTTCGGTGAGCACCTCGTCCGGCGGGCCCTGGGCGACGACCCGCCCCGCCAGCAGCAGCAGGTGATCCGCCGTCGCCGCGTCCGCCAGGCTGTGGGTGCTGGCGACCACGGTCCGACCGGCTGATCGCTCCTCGTCCATCACGGCCACGATCCGCTCCTGCGAGGGCAGGTCGAGCCCCGTCAGCGGCTCGTCGAGCAGCAACAGGTCGGCCTCCTGGGCCAGGGCCTGGGCCACCAGGACCCGCTGGCGCTCGCCGCCGGACAGCTCCTTCAGCTGGCGGCGGGCGAAGCGGACGACGTCGAGCCGCTCCATCGCCCTCGCCACGGCGGCCCGGTCCTCCTCGCGCAGCCGGCCGAGCGCTCCCCGCTGGACGAAGCGCCCCATGGTGACGACCTCGCGGGCGGAGATCGGGAGCTGCTCGTTGGCGTGGAGGTGTTGGGGGACGTAGGCGATGGCGGCGGCCCCTCCGGCTTCCCGTCCGGGGACGACGAGCGAGCCCCGGGCCGGGGCGAGGAGGCCGGCGATGGCGTGGAGCACGGTCGACTTGCCCGAGCCGTTGGGTCCGATGACCGCGGTGGTGCGGCCCGAGGGGAGGGCGAAGGTGGCGTCGGCGAGCGCGACGTGACGGCCATGGGCGAGGGTCACCGCGTCGGCGACGACGGCGAGGGCTTGTGACCGGGAATCGTTCTCGTTAGGGTGCGACATGTGAACGGGAACCATTCTCGTGTTTGTCGCCGGCTGCGACAACTCGGGACCGGACTGGCCCTCACCATTCCGGTGGCGTCCCTGGCCGCCGCCTGCGGCGGCGACGCGTCCGGCGAGGGCGGCCCGCGGGTCGTGGCCACGCACAGCATCCTGGGCGACCTCGCCGAGCAGGTCCTCGGCGACGAGGCCACGGTCGAGGTCCTGATCCCGCCTGGTACCGACCCCCACGACTTCGAACCCTCCGCCGCCGATGCCGCCGAGGCGGCCGAGGCCGACCTGGTGGTGGCCAACGGCCTCGGCTTCGAACACGGGCTCGAGGACGTCCTGGCGGCCGCGGGCGACAACGGTGTCCCCGTGCTCGACCTCGGTGAGCAACTCGATCCGTTGCCGCTGCCGTCGGGCGAGGGGGACGATCCGCACTGGTTCACCGATCCGCTCCGCATGGGCCGGGCGACGGCGCTCGTCGGCGAGGCCGCGGCGGAGATCGAGGGGGTCGACCCCGAGGTGGTGGCGGAGCACGCCGCCGCCTACGACGCCGAGATCCAGGCGCTCGACGACAGTGTGGTGAGCACGCTCGCCGACCTCGCACCGGAGGACCGGGTCCTGGTGACCAACCACGAGGTGTTCGGTTACTTCGCCGATCGCTACGGGTTCGAGATCATCGGGACCGTGATCCCGAGCGGCAGCACGCTGGCCGAGCCGTCGTCGGCCGAGCTGAGCGACCTGGTCGGGGTCATCGAAGAGACCGGGGTGCCGGCGATCTTCGCCGACACGTCGTCGTCGACCGAGCTCGCCGACGTCCTGGCGGAGGAGACCGGTGACGAGGTCGCCGTGGTCGAGCTGTTCACCGAGTCGTTGGGCGGCGAGGGCTCGGGGGCCGAGACCTACGTGGGCCTCATCCGGACCGACGCCGAACGCATCGCCGGGGCGCTGGGCTGATGGCGTGGCTGACCGAGCCGTTCGGCTTCGAGTTCATGCAGCGGGCGCTCCTGTCCGGACTTCTGGCCGTGGCGATGTGCTCCACGATCGGCACCTGGGTCGTGATCCGGGGGATGAGCTTCGTCGGTGACGCTCTGGCCCACGGCGTCCTGCCCGGCATCGCGGTGGCGTTCCTGATCGGCGTCGACCCCAGCATCGGCGCGTTCGTCGCGGCCATCGTCATGGTTGCGGTCATCAGCCTGGTCAGCCGCCGGTCGGGGCTGAGCGAGGACACCGGCATCGGGCTGCTCTTCGTGGGGATGCTGGCCCTCGGCGTGGTGATCATCTCCCGCTCGGACTCCTTTGCCGGCGACCTGACCTCGTTCCTGTTCGGCAACCCGCTCGGGGTCACCGCGGGTGATCTCTGGTTCCAGGCCGCCGCGCTCGCGGTGGTCCTGGTCGTGCTGACCGCGCTCCACCGGCCGCTGCTGGTGCTCTCGTTCAACGAGACCAAGGCCGCCCTGCTCGGCCTGCGGCCGGGGCTCACCCACGTCGTGATGCTCGTGCTCGTGGGGGTCGCGGTGGTCGCCTCGTTCCGGGCCGTGGGGACGCTGATGACCTTCGGCCTGCTGGTCGCCCCGCCCGCCACCGCGGTCCTACTCGTCCGCCGGGTCTGGCTGGTGATGGTGGTCGCCACGCTGCTCGGCTGGGCCGCGGTGGTGGCCGGCCTGCTGGTCTCCTACCACCACGACACCGCGGCGGGGGCGACCATGAGCGGGCTGGCGGTGGCCGGGTTCTTCGTCGTGCTCGCCGGCCGGGAGGTGGCCGACCGGTGGTCAGTCCGTCGGGTGGCTGCCGGCCCACGCGAGGAGCTCGTCGGCTCCTAGGGCGTTGACCACGTCGTCGGCCGTGATGCCGAGCCGGGCCGCCTTGTCACAGCCGTAGGCCTGCCACTCGAGCTGACCGGGGGCGTGGGCATCGGTGTCGATCGACACCTTGCAGCCCCAGTCGAGCGCGACCGAGAGCAGCTCCTCCGGCGGGTCCTGGCGCTCGGGCCGGCAGTTGATCTCGACTGCCGTGTCGAAGCGGGCGCAGGCGGCGAAGACGATCTCGGCGTTGAACACCGACCCCGGCCGGCCCTTGCCCACCACCTTCCGGTTCGTGCAGTGCCCCAGGATGTCGACGTGGGGGCTGGCCACCGCCATGACGAGGCGTTCGGTCATCTGCTGCTCGGGCATCCGGATCTTGGAGTGCACGCTGGCGACGACGACGTCGAGGCGCTCCAGCAGGTCTTCGGCCTGGTCGAGGCTGCCGTCCTCGAAGATGTCGACCTCGATGCCGGTGAGGATGCGGAACGGCGCGAGCCGCTCGTTCAGCGCGTCGATCTCGTCGAGCTGGGCGAGCAGGCGCTCGCGGTTGAGGCCGTGGGCGATCGTGAGCCGGGGGGAGTGGTCGGTCATGACGAGGTACTCGTGGCCGAGCTCCAGGGCTGCTCGGGCCATGGCCTCGATCGAGGCGCCGCCGTCGGACCAGGTCGAGTGGGCGTGGCAGTCGCCCTTCAGCGCCGCCCGCAGCTCGCCCCCCTGACCGGGGTCCAGCGCGGTCTGGTCCAGCTCGTCCAGGTACGAGGGGCGCTCACCCCGGTAGGCCTCGGCGATGACCGCCGCGGTCTTGTCGCCGATGTGCTCCAGCTCGGTGAGCGTGTCGGTGCTGACCCGCTGTTCCAGCTCGTCGTCGTCGAGCTCGGCCACGACCTCGGCGGCCCGGAGGAAGGCCCGGACCCGGTAGGCCGGGGCCAGCTCGCGGTCCAGCAGGTAGGTGATGCGACCGAACGCGGCCTCGACCGCCGCACGTCCCCCGTCGCTCTGGCCCATCATCCCGAGGGTAGGCGGCCGTACCCTGGGTCGCGATGGAGCGCTTCGGGTTCGTGGGCCTGCCCAACGCGGGGAAGTCGTCCCTGTACAACGCCCTCTCGGGCGGCTCGGCCCTGGCCGCCCCGTACGCCTTCGCCACCACCGATCCGAACGTGGGGGTGGCCAAGGTGTCCGACCACCGCCTCGACGCCCTGGCCGAGATGAGCGCCTCCCGCAACGTCGTGCCCGCCGCGGTGCAGTTCGTCGACATCGGCGGCCTGGTGGAGGGGGCGAGCAAGGGCGAGGGCCTCGGCAACCGCTTCTTGGGGGGCATCCGAGAGGCCGACGCCGTCGTCTACGTGCTGCGGGCCTTCGCCGACCCGGATGTGCCGGGGCCGGTGGATCCTCTGGAGCACCTCCGGGTGCTGGAGATCGAGCTGACGCTGGCCGATCTCGAGTCGGTGGAGTCGCAGATCAACAAGCGGCGCAAGGCGCTGAAGGGCGACAAGAGCCTCGCGGGCGAGGTGGCGGCGCTCGAGGCCGCGCTCGTGGTCCTGAGCGAGGGCACGCCGATCTACCGCTCCGGCCTGTCGACCGACCATCGGGCCGCCCTCCGGCCCTGGTTCCTGCTGACCAACAAGCCCGTTCTGGCCCTGGTCAACCTGGACGAGGATCAGATCGCCGACCCCGACCCCGTGCTCGAGCCCGTCCGGGCCGAGTTGGGCGAGGTGGCCGAGGTCCTCGGGGTCTGCGTCCAGCTCGAAGCGGAGGCGGCCCAGCTCGCCGCCGACGAACGGGCCGACCTGCTCGACGCCTACGGCCTGGGGGAGGGCGCGCTGCCCCGTTTCGTCCAGGCCGCCTACCACCTGCTCGGGCTGCGCACCTTCCTGACGACGGGCGAGAAGGAGAGCCGGGCCTGGACCTTCCGGGCCGGCGCCAAGGCCCCCGAGGCCGCAGGGATCATCCACACCGACTTCGAGCGCGGCTTCATCCGCGCCGAGGCCATCGACTGGCAGGAGCTGCTCGACATCGGATCGTGGTCCAAGGCCCGCGAGGTGGGCAAGCTCCGCATCGAGGGCAAGGACTACGAGGTCCAGGACGGCGACGTCCTCGAGTTCCGCTTCAACGTGTAGGCGGCCCCGTGCCCTGGTTGCTCCGTGACGACGACGTGCTGGCCACCCTCGAGGTGGCCGAGGACCGACGCTCGCGGCGCAAGGGCCTCCTGGGACGGGACCGGTTCGACGGCGTGCTCCTGCTGCGGCCCGCCCGGTCGGTCCACACGCTCGGCATGCGGTTCGCCATCGACGTGGCCTACTGCGACGACGACCTGCGGGTCCTGCGGGTGACCACGATGCCGCGCCACCGCATCGGGCGCCCCTGCTTCGGAGCGGGCTGTGTGCTGGAGGCGGAGGCCGGCTGCTTCGCCCACTGGGAGCTGCGTCCCGGCGACCAGCTCGAGATCCGCGAATGAGCGACACGAAGTCGTCGGCCCCTTCGGGGGAGGCCGGTCGGCCGGAGCCGGCGACGGAGCTGGAGCCGGCATGAGCGGCGCGCTGGTGCTCGTGGGGACGCCGATCGGCAACCTGGGTGACCTCTCGCCCCGGGCCGTCGAGGAGCTGGCCAGCGCCGATGTCGTGGCCTGTGAGGACAGCCGCCGCACGGGCCGGTTGCTCCACCATGCCGGCGTGCGGGCCCGCGAGCTGATGGTGGTGAACGACCACAACGAGGCGCAGCAGGTGGGGGTGGTGCTGGCCCGGCTGACCCGAGGTGAGCGGGTGGCCGTGGTCACCGATGCCGGGATGCCGGGCATCAGCGACCCCGGCGAGCGCCTGGTCCGGGCGGCGGCGCGCGACGGCCACCGCATCGAGGTGGTGCCCGGACCGTCGGCGGCGGTGGCTGCACTCGTCGGCTCGGGGTTGCCGACGGGGCGGTTCGTGTTCGAGGGCTTCCTCCCCCGCAAGGCGGGCGCCCGGCGCGAACGGCTGCGCTCCCTCGCCGAGGACGAGCGGACCCTGGTCTTCTACGAGGCGCCGCACCGTCTGGCCGCCACCTTGAGGGATCTGGCCACCGAGCTGGGCGCCTGGCGCCAGGTCGCCGTCGCCCGGGAGCTGACCAAGCTCCACGAGGAGGTCTGGCGGGGCCATCTCGACGAGGCCGCCGACTGGGCGGCGACGAGCCCGCCGAAGGGCGAGATCGTGCTGGTCGTGCAGGGCGCCCTGGCACCAGGGCCGGCCTCCGAAGCCGACGTCGAGGCCGCCGTCCGCCGCCACCTCGAGGCCGGCGTGTCGGCCCGGGACACCGCCGCCGCGGTGGCTGTCGAGCTGGGCGTCCCCAAGCGCCAGGCCTACGAGGTCGCCACCCGCCTGGCGTGACGAATCGAAATTGCGCCGATTTGTCACGAATACCGCAACAAATCGGCGCAATTTCGGCAGGACCGAGGGGCATCACCACGCACTGTCACACCCCCTGCGCAAGCTGTGGTCATGGTCATCGCCATCATCTGTTCCCTGGTCGTCGGGGGCCTCGTCGCCTTCGTCGTCGTCAAGCTCCTCCCCGGCACGGTCCTCGACGTCGTCGCCCGCCACATCGACGCGCAGGCGGATGCCGGCGCCCGGGAGATGGATCTCCGCCAGAACGCCATCAGCGAGCAGGTCCAGACCGCGAACACCGAGCTCCGGGAGCTGCGTGAGCTGGTCGCCACCCTTCGGCGGGACGGCGCCGCCCAGCAGAGCGCGTTGGAGCGGGGGCTCGAGGCGACGGCCGCCACCACCCGGCAGGTCGCGGAGATGACGGGGAGCCTCCGCGAGGCGCTGGCCAACCCGAAGGCCCGGGGCGCCTGGGGGGAGCGAACGGCCGAGGAGGTCCTGCGCCTCGCCGGCTTCGTGGAAGGCGTCAGCTACCACAAGCAGCGCTCGGTGCAGGGCGGTTCGTCCATCCCGGACTTCACGTTCCTGCTGCCCCACGACCGCGTGGTGCACATGGACGTGAAGTTCCCCGTCGCGGCGTACCTCCGCCACCTCGAAGCGACCTCGGATCTCGACCGCCAACGCGCCGCCAAGCAGTTCAGCGCCGACGTGCGCCAGCGCCTGAAGGAGCTCACCAACCGGAGCTACATCGATCCGAGCTGCACCGTGGACTACCTCCTGGTGTTCATCCCCAACGAGAGCGTCTACGCCTTCCTCCACGAGCACGACCCCGACCTGATCGACGTCGCGCTCCGGCAGAAGGCGGTGCTGTGCTCGCCGATGACCCTCTTTCCCGTGCTGGCCGTCATCCGGGCCGCGATGGATCACTTCGTGGTCGATCGCACCTCCGAGCAGATCCTCCGCCGCTTGGGCGCTTTCACCGACCAGTGGGAGAAGCTCACGGAGGCCGTCGAACTGGTCGGCAAGCGCCTCGAGTCGACCCAGAACGCCTTCGGCGAGCTCAACGGGCCGCGCCGCCGAGCGGTCGAGCGGACCTTCGGACAGGTCGACGAGCTCCGGAAGGAGGCGTGTGCGGCCGACGCATCGCTCGACCGACTCACGGACCTCAGCAACCGTCGCGCCGGGTAACGCTGGAAGCCGGGTTGTGACCCCTCGGTAGCGTTGGGGTGTGGGCCGCTACTACGTCACGACGCCGATCTACTACGTCAACGACGCGCCCCACATCGGCCACGCCTACACGACGGTCATCGCCGACGCCCTCGCCCGGTGGCACCGGTTGCTCGGTGACGACGTCTTCTTCCTCACCGGCACCGACGAGCACGGCCTCAAGGTGGCCAGCGGGCGGCCGAGGAGCACGGCCTCACGCCGCAGGAGCAGGCCGATCGCACGAGCGAGCGCTTCCGGGAGGCGTGGGCGGGCCTCGACATCACCTACGACGACTTCATCCGCACGACCGAGCCCCGCCACCACGAGGCGGTGCAGGCCTTGCTGCAGGCGGCCTACGACAACGGCCACATCTACAAGGACGCCTACGAGGGCCTCTACTGCGTGGCCTGCGAGGCGTACTACACCGAGGACGAGCTGGTCGACGGCCTCTGCCCGATCCACCACCGCCCCGTCGAGCAGCTCAGCGAGGAGAACTGGTTCTTCCGGCTCTCCGCGTTCGAGCAGCCGCTCCTCGACTGCTACGACGCCCACCCGGGGTTCGTCGAGCCCGAGGGGAAGCGCAACGAGGCCCTCGGGCTCATCCGCCAGGGCCTGCGGGACATCTCGATCAGCCGCACCTCCATCCGCTGGGGGGTGCCGGTGCCCTGGGACCCCGAGCACGTCTTCTACGTCTGGTACGACGCCCTCATCAACTACGCCACCGCAGTCGGCTACGGCAGCGACCCCGAGCGGTTCGCCGCGTGGTGGCCCGCAGTGCCACCACATCATCGGCAAGGACATCCTCCGCTTCCACTGCGTGTACTGGCCGGCCATGCTGCTGGCCGCCGGCATCGACCCGCCCAAGCGCATCAGCGTGCACGGCTTCCTCCTCGTCGGGCGGCGAGAAGATGAGCAAGACCAGCCTCAACCAGATCGCCCCCGCCGACCTCGTGGCCGACTTCGGGGTCGACGGCTTCCGCTACCACTTCCTCGCGGGCGACCCCGTTCGGCCCCGACGGCGACTTCAGCTACGAGGGCATGGTCGAGCGGTACAACAGCGACCTGGCCAACAACCTGGGCAACCTCCTGGCCCGCGTGGCGACCGTCGTCGGCAAGAAGTGCGACGGGATCGGTCCCGCGCCGCGCGCCCGACAGCCCGCTCGCCGCCATCGCCGAGCAGGCCTACGCGGACACGGTCGCGGGCTGGGCGCGGGTGCAGCCCTCCCTCGCCCTCGAGGCCACCTGGCGGCTGATCCGCGAGACCAACGCCTACCTGGAGGCGAACGAGCCGTGGAAGGCCGACCCGGGTCCCGAGGTCGATGCCGTCCTCGGCGACGCGTTGGAGGCTCTGCGCATCGTGACGGTCCTGGCGTCCCCGGCCGTGCCCAACACCTGCGCCGAGATCTGGCGTCGGTTCGGCCTGTCCGGCGCGCCCGAGGACCAGCGGCTGCCCGACGCGGCGACGTGGGGCGGGTATCCCGGCGGGCTCCCCGTCGAGAAGGGCGATCCGCTCTTCCCGCGCCTGGCGGCCTGAGGGTGCGCTGGACCGACGACCACTGTCACCTCGGCCACCTCGACGACGTCGGGGCGGCGCTGGCCGACGCGGCCGAGGCCGGGGTGACGAGGGTCGTCGACGTGGGCACCGACGTCGCCGACTCCACCGCGGCCGCCGACCGGGCGGCGGCCCACGACGGGGTCTGGGCCACCGCGGGCGTCCACCCCCACGAGGCCCGACACGGGCTCGACGGCTTGGAAGCGCTCTTCGACCGGACCGAGGTCCTGGCCGTGGGGGAGTGCGGCCTCGACTACCACTACGACCACTCGCCCCGCGAGGTCCAACGTGAGGTCTTCGCCGCTCAGGTCGAGCTCGCCCACCGCCACGACCTGGCGCTGGTGATCCACACCCGCGAGGCGTGGGACGACACCTTCGCCGTGCTCGCCGAGGTCGGCGTGCCGGCCCGCACGGTGTTCCACTGCTTCAGCGGCGGGCCGGCGGAGGCCGACCGGGCGTTGGCCCTCGGGGCCCACCTCTCGTTCAGCGGCATCGTGACCTTCCCGTCGGCCGATGACCTGCGCGCCGCGGTCGCGCGGTGCCCGCTCGACCGCCTGCTGGTCGAGACCGACGCCCCCTTCCTCACCCCGGTGCCCCACCGGGGCCGCCCCAACCGCCCGGGCCTCGTGCCCCTGGTGGGGGCGCAGATCGCCGAGGTGCGCGGGCAGGACGTGGCCGCAGTGGCGGCCGCGACCTGGGACAACGCCACCCGGGTCTACGAGCTGCCGGCCTGACCTGAGGGCCCGCGGCCGGGTCGTGGAACCAGGTTGCGGTTGTGTTACGTTGCCGCGGACCCGCCGGCTTCCTCGTAGGGAAGGTTTTGTCCGCACAACCGCCGTTCCGGCTCCGCTTGACGTTGGCGTTCCTCGTGCTCGCCGTGGCCGGATTCGTCGTCGGCGCCGCCGTGGTGTTCGGGACCGGGCAGGACTCGCCCACGACCGTGGAGACCGCCGCCTTCGCGCCGACCGGTCCACCCCTCGTCCCGGCCGGCTTGGACAGCAACCCCAGCGCGGCCGAGACCGCCGCGCCGGGTATGCGCCTCGGCATCCTCGACAAGGACGCCGCGATCCGCGAGGAGCGCCAGGCCCGAGCCGACGCCCGGGCCCTGCGGGCGATCGCCGCCGAGCAGGCCGCCATCCTCGAGTACGCGCAGGCCGTGGCCGATGCCGCGGCGGCGGAGGTCCCCGTCCTGCCCGCACCCGCGGCGCCGAGCGGTGGGGGCGGTGGCGGCGGGCCCATGACGACCAGTGACGGTGCCGGCGGCGGCGGTGGTGGTGGCGGCGGCGGTGGCGGTGGCAACGATGATGACGACGGCGGGTCGAACCTGTCGCTGTACGAGAAGCTCGACAACATCGCCATGTGCGAGTCGGGCCAGAACCCCGACGCCTACAACCCCCGGGGGCCCTACTACGGCGCCTTCCAGTTCCACCGGGAGACGTGGCGCACCTGGGGCGGCGGTCGGGGGGACATCCGGGACTACAGCTACCACGAGCAGCGTGAGGTGGCGGCCAACCTGGCCCGCGCCCGCGGGTTCGATTCCTGGCCCACGTGCGCCGGCAGGCTCGGCTACGCCTGAGCCCGTCGCCCTGCTCACCCGGTCCCGGGCCCACGACCTCCTCGATCGTCACGGTCTGGCGCCCAGCCGGGCCCTCGGCCAGAACTTCGTCGTTGACCCCAACACGGTCCGTCGCATCGCGCGGCTGGCGGTCGTCGGGCCCGGCGATCACGTCGTCGAGGTCGGCGCCGGCCTCGGAGCGCTGACCCTGGCCCTGGTCGACACCGGTGCCGCGGTGACCACCGTCGAGGCCGATCGCCACCTGCTGCCCGCCCTCGACGAGGTCCTTGCCGGCCACGACGTCCGGGTCGTCGGCGCCGACGTCCGGGAGGTCGACTGGGACGAGTTGCTGGCCGGCGCCGAGGAGTGGTCGCTCGTGGCCAACCTGCCCTACAACCTCGCCACGCCGATCGTGCTCGACGTGCTGGCCGAGGTCGAACCGGTGCGGCACCTGCTGGTCATGGTCCAGCGGGAGGTGGGCGAGCGCCTGGCGGCCCCGGCCGGGTCGAGGACCTACGGCATCCCGTCCGTGCTCGTGGCGCTGCGGGCGCGGGCGGAGGTGGTGGGCCGGGTGTCGCCCGAGGTGTTCCTGCCCCGACCCCGGGTCGAGTCGGCCCTGGTCCGGATCGAGCGTCGGGACGAGCCGGCGACGAGGGCCGATCCGGAGGTGCTGACCGGGCTGGTGCGAACTGGCCTTCGGCAACCGGCGCAAGATGCTGCGCCGCTCCCTCGACGGGCGGGTCGACGAGGCCCAGTTCGCGGCCGCCGCCGTCGACCCACAGGCCCGGCCCGAACAGCTCGACATCGAGGCCTGGGGTCGCCTGGCCGAGGCGGTGACGTGAGCACGACGGTGGCGGCGCCGGCCAAGCTCACGCTCTCGCTGCGGGTCGTCGGCGTGCGAGCGGATGGCCTGCACCTCATCGACGCCGAGATGCTGACGATCGACTTGGCCGACAGGCTCACCTTCGGCGAAGGCCTCGGCGTGACCTACGTCGGGCCCGAAGCCGCGGGCGTCGACGTGGGTGATGACCTGGTGACGCGGGCCTTGGCGGCGGTCGGGCGCACCGCCGCGGTCCGGGTCGACAAGCAGATCCCCCACGGCGCGGGCTTGGGCGGAGGGTCGGCCGACGCCGCCGCCGTCCTGCGGTGGGCCGGCTGCGCCGACCTGGAGGTCGCGACCGGCCTGGGAGCGGATGTCCCGTTCTGCGTCGTCGGTGGTCGAGCCCGGGTCGGGGGGATCGGCGACGTCGTCGAGCCCCTGCCGCCCGTCGAACGGACCTTCACCCTCCTCAGCCCGCGGGTTCACTGCCCGACCGCCGCGGTCTACGCGGCCTGGGACGACCTGGGGGGTCCCGAGGGCCCCAACGGCAACGACCTCGAGCCGGCGGCGTTGGCGGTGCGGCCCGAGCTGGCGCGCGGGCGCGACGAATTGGCTGAGGTGAGCGGTGCCGTCCCGCAGCTCGCCGGGAGCGGCTCGACGTGGTTCGTCGAAGGCGACTTCCCGGGAAGTGGCCGGCGGGTGGTGCGCGCCGGGCCCTGAGCTACTTGCCGGCGGCCCGCCGCTGCCAGCGTGTGCGCTTCAGCATCTTCTTGTGCTTCTTCTTGCGCATGCGCTTGCGGCGCTTCTTGATCAACGATCCCATGGCGGCGCTGAGGCTACCGGCCTGTCACCGAGACGGGCTCGATGACGATCGTCACACGCTGCTCGGCCGGGTTGCGGAAGGGGTAGTGGTCGGCATCGAGGTACTTCTTCGCCAGGTGGTCGATGTCGGCGTCGCCGGTCTCCAGCCGGCGCTCGGCCACCCGGCCCCGCACCTGGGCGTAGCGGTAGTCGTCACCGGGTTGGGTCGCTTCGATCGCCACCGGGTCACCGACCTGGAGGTGGCGGTCCTTCACCCGCCCGACGGCGGTGTTGACCCAGAGTCGGCCGTCGTCATCGACGTCGGCCCACACGGGGGTCACATGCGGGCGCCCCTTGCCGTCGACGACGGCGAGGTGGGCCATGACGGGCTGGCGGAAGAGGGCGATGACGGCGTCGTCCAGCTGCATCCGGGCTGTCTACCGGCGGGGCGGGCGGATCAGCGGGTCTGCGGGAAGCCGAGGTCGATGCCCCGCTCGTGGGGGTCCGGCCAGCGGACGGTCACCGCCTTCGCCCGGGTGCAGAAGCGGATGCCCTCCAGGCCGTGGACGTGCGTGTCGCCGAACAGCGAGGCCTTCCAGCCGCCGAACGAGTAGTAGGCCATGGGGACGGGGATGGGCACGTTGATCCCGACCATCCCGACCTGGACCTCACGGTGGAAGGTGCGGGCGGCGCCACCGTCGTTGGTGAAGATGGCCGTGCCGTTGCCGTACTCGCAGTCGTTGACCAGCCCGAGGGCGGCGTCGAAGCTGTCGACCCGCACGACGCTGAGGACGGGCCCGAAGATCTCGTCCAGGTAGACCTTCATGTCGCGGTGGACGTGGTCGAACAGGCACGGCCCCAGCCAATAGCCGTCGTCCGCGCCGTCGACGGCCAGGTCGCGCCCGTCGACCACCAGGGTCGCCCCTTCCTCGACCCCGAGATCGACGTAGGAGCGGACCCGGTCCCGGTGGGCGGCCGTCACCAGTGGGCCCATGTCGACGCCGTCGTCGGTGCCGCGGCCGATGGCGAGGTCTCCGATCCGCTCGGCGATGGCCGGCACGAGCCGGTCGCCGACGTCGCCGACGGCCACCACGACCGAGATGGCCATGCAGCGCTCGCCGGCCGAGCCGTAACCGGCGCTGACCGCGGCATCGGCGGCCTGGTCGATGTCGGCGTCGGGCAGCACCACCATGTGGTTCTTGGCCCCGCCGAGGGCCTGCACCCGCTTGCCGGCCCGGGTGCCCGTCTCGTAGACGTGGCGGGCGATCGGGGTGGAGCCGACGAAGCTGACCGCCTCGACGTCGGGGTGCTCCAGCAGGCGGTTGACCGCGACGGCGTCGCCGTGGACCACGTTGAGCACGCCCGGAGGCAGGCCCGCCTCGCTGAACAGCTCGGCCAGGCGGACGTTGGCTGCCGGGTCCTTCTCGGAGGGCTTGAGCACGAACGTGTTCCCGCAGGCGATGGCCACGGGGAACATCCACAGGGGGACCATCGCCGGGAAGTTGAACGGCGTGATGCCGACCATGACGCCGAGCGGCTGGCGCACCGAGAAGGCGTCGACGCCGGTCGAGACGTCCTCGGAGCGCTCACCCTTCAGCAGGTGGGGCAGCCCGCAGGCGAACTCGACCACCTCGAGGCCCCGAGCGACCTCGCCCCGGGCGTCGGCCAGGACCTTGCCGTGCTGCGCGGTGATCAGGCCCGCCAGCTCGTCGAGGTGCTGGTCGACCAGCTCGCGGTAGCGGAACATGATCCGGGCCCGCTGCGAGAGCGGCGTGTCCCGCCAGCCGGGGAAGGCGGCCTTGGCCGCCGCCACCGCAGCGTCGACGTCCGCTTCGGTGGCGATGGGCAGCGTGCCCGTCTGCTCGCCGGTGGCGGGGTCGTGGAGCGGGTCGTGACGCTCGGGCGAGCCCTCCGTCGCCTGGCCGTCGATCCAGTGGTTCAGCGCCGTCATGGGAGAATTGTCGCACCATGTCCGTCAGCGTCCTCTTCCTGGTCGGCCGGTTCCTGCTGGTCGTGCCCTTCGTGCTGATCGGGGTCGACCGGGTGCTGGGGGACGAGACCCCGACCGGCGAACGGGTGTGGAGCGCGCTGGGGGTGCTGGCGGCCGCCGGCGTGATCCTCGGCGCGTGGGGCGACCTGTCGGCCTTCGCTCTCGGCGTGGCCATCATCGGCCTCGGCGTGACCGAGTGCCGTCGGCCCGACACCGATGACGCCACCCGGCTGCGCTTCGTCGGCCTCCTCGGCGGCGCCGTGGTCACCGCGGCCTGCTTCGCCGCCGTCGGCACCGCCCTCGACCTCACGATCACCGACCCCGTTCTCGACCTCGACCTCCGCTGACTGCTGGGTACGCTCGGCCGACCCGGTGGGAGGTAGTTCAACCGGCAGAACACTGGGTTTTGGTCCCAGGAATCGGGGTTCGAGTCCCTGCCTCCCAGCTCAGGAAGCGAGCCGCTGGACCTCCGCGACCCGGCACTCGAATCGGCCGGCACGGGGCACATCGACGAACGTCGACGCTTCGACCGTCGTGGACTGACCGTCTCTCAGCTGATCGACCGTGGCCACGCCTCTGCCGAGTTGGCGATCACCGGCCGGGTTCTCGAACACGACGTCGATGAAGTACGAGGAGGGGTCGGGGCTGTTGTTGCTCACTTCGAGGACAGCAACCAAGGCGTCCAGATCGTCCCGCCGGCAGTCGGTCAGCTCCACGTCGTCGATCTCGTCCTCCTCGCCGGCGGTCCGACCTTCGGCGAGATCGTCGGCCCGTTCTTCGGCCTCTTCGACCACGTCATCGACGGCGTCGTCGACCGTGACCGCCGCCACGATGGCGATGATGATCGAGAGCAGGGTGCCGAGGCTGGCGACGACGATGAAGGCGATCAGGCAGCCGTGCATTCCGGACTTCGTCTGCGGGGCATAGACCACGGGCTGGCCCATCGGCGGCTGGCCGAAGGCGGGCTGCTGAGGAGCCTGTTCGGGCGGATACCACTTCCCGTCGGACGCTTGCCACCAACCTGGCCCTTGCGCCTGATCGCTCACCGTGCCCCCTCCCGCCGATGCCCTCGTCCATCATCGCATCACGGCGCGGCTCGGCCGGGAATTCGTCGCCGCAGTGTCTCCCGGTGTTCACGCCACGGAAAGTGGTGAGTAACCCACGCTCCGTACCTTCCGCGGCATGAGCCTGATCGAGGTCCGGGGCCCGACCCGCCACGTCCCCTTGGACACCGTCTTCAACCTCCGTGACCTCGGTGGCTACTTCGCCGGTGATGGCCAGACGATCGCCTGGGGCCGGCTGTACCGGGCCGACGGGTTGCACCGGTTGGCCGGCCCCGACCTGGACCGGGTCCGCTCGCTCGGCCTGCGCACGGTGGTGGACCTCCGGACCGCGGGCGAGCTCGACGAGGGTCGCTTCCCGGTCCGGTCGCACCCCGTCGCCTACCACCATCTCCCCGTGCTGGCCCGGACCTGGCACGAGGAGGAGGTCGACGCCCTGGCCGAGCTGGCCGACCGGGCCACGCCCTACCTGGTGGCCCGCTACATCGACCTGCTGGCCGAAGGGGGCCCGCTCTTCGCCCGGGCGGTCACCCTCATGACCGAGCCGGCGGCGTGCCCGTTCGTGTTCCACTGCGCGGCGGGCAAGGACCGCACCGGCGTGCTGTCCGCCCTGGTGCTCGGCGTCCTCGGCGTGACCGACGACGACATCGTGGCCGACTACGCCCTGAGCGTGGAGGCCATGACCCGCATGCAGGCCTGGGTGACGGCCAATCGGCCCGAGGTCGCCGAGGTCCTGGCTCGCCAACCGGTCGGTTGGCTGGCGGCGCCACCCGAGGCGATGGTCGCCCTCCTGGCCCACCTGCGCCGGGCCTACGGCGGCGCGGAGGCCTACTTCGCCGACCACGGGGTCGACCGCTTCACGGTCGAAGCCCTCCGCGAGTTGCTCCTCGTCTGAAAAACCGTCGCCCCATCGTCGGCGCGGGTGGGTCGGGTTGGGTAGAACAGGGGCATGAGCTCGGCCCCGCTGTCTGCCATCGTGCTGGCGGCGGGCGAGGGGACCCGGATGAAGTCCGACCGGCCGAAGCCCCTCCACCTCCTGTGCGGCCGCCCGATGCTGCGCTACGTGCTCGACGCGCTGGGCGACTGCGAGCTCGACCGCGTGGTCATCGTCGTCGGGCACCACGCCGAGCGCGTCACCAAGCGGGTCCAGGACGAAGGCCCCGACCTGCTCGTGGCCTTCGTGGAGCAGGAGATCCAGCGGGGCACCGGCGATGCCGTGAGCGTCGGCCTGACCGGCTTCCCCGACGATCCGCTCGACGAGGACGACGGCGACGTGCTCGTGCTCCCGGGCGACACCCCGCTGCTCCGCCCGTCGACGGTGGCCGACCTCGTGGCCCTCCACCGCGAGCGAGACGCGGCCTGCACCGTGCTGAGCGCCCGGGTCGACGACCCCACGGGCTACGGGCGGGTGGTCCGGGGCCGCGACGACCGGGTGACCCGCATCGTCGAGGAGCGCGACGCCACCGACGAGGAACGGGAGATCGACGAGATCAACACGTCGATCTACTGCTTCCGCCGCAGCGTCCTCGCTCCCGCGCTGCGCCGCACCAGCCCCGAGAACAGCCAGGGCGAGTACTACCTGACCGATGTGGTTCAAGTGCTCCACGAGGCCGGCTACCCGGTCGGCTCGATGGTGATGGACGACCCGCAGGAGGCCGCCGGCATCAACGACCGGGTGCAGCTCGCCGCGGCCGAGGCCGTGCTGCGCCGTCGCACCGCCGACCGGTGGCTCCGGGCCGGGGTCTCCATGCTCGACCCGGAGCGCACGTCGATCGACACCACCGTGCGCCTCGGCACCGACGTGACCCTCTTCCCCGGGACCCTGTTGCAGGGCGACACCGTGGTGGGCGACCACGCCGAGATCGGTCCCGACACCCGCCTCGTCGACTGCGTGGTCGGCTCCGGGGCCCGGGTCGAGCAGACCGTCGCTCGGGACGCCGAGATCGGTGCCGACGCGGTGGTGGGACCGTTCGCCGTGCTCGAACCCGGGGCCCAGATCGCTTCGGGGGCCCGGACCGGGCCGTTCTACACTGCGAGAACCGACGACTGACCAGCTGAGGGGCCACTCGTGAAGAAGCTGAAGATGGCCACCAACAAGCAGCTCTACGTGGTGTCAGGTCGCTCCAACCTCCCCCTCGCCGAAGAGATCGCCGACGCGCTCGGGGTCGAGCTGGGCGAGCCCAACCTCTCCGAGTTCGCCAACGGTGAGATCCACTGCCGCTACAGCGAGTCGCTCCGCGGGGCCGACGTCTTCATCATCCAGTCGCACACGCACCTCGACGGGCTGTCGCTGAACGACTCGTTGATGGAGCAGCTGATCATGGTCGACGCCGCCAAGCGGGCGTCGGCCAAGCGCATCAGCGTGGTCTGCCCCTACTACGGCTACGCCCGCCAGGACCGCAAGGCCGAGGGCCGCGAGCCGATCAGCGCCAAGCTCGTCGCCGACCTGTTCCGCACCGCCGGCGCCACCCGGCTGGTCAGCGTCGACCTGCACTCCGGCCAGATCCAGGGGTTCTTCGACGGGCCCGTCGACCACCTCACCGCGGCGCCGGTGCTCATCGAAGCCTGCCGCCGGGACCTCCCCGAGGACCTGGTCATCGTGTCGCCCGACACCGGTCGGGTGAAGGTGGCCGAGAAGTACGCCAACAAGCTCCAGGCCGACATCGCCATCGTGCACAAGCGTCACGTCGCGGGGCAGAAGAACGAGGTCGAGGCCCGGGAGCTCATCGGCAACGTGCAGGGCCGGCCCTGCGTGCTGCTCGACGACATGATCGACACCGCGGGGACGATCGTCGCCGCCGCCGAGCTGCTCATCGAACGGGGCGCCAGCAGCGTCTGGGCCATGGCCACCCACGGGCTGTTCTCCGGTCCGGCCGTCGACCGCCTGAAGAACTCGAAGATCGACAAGGTGGTCGTCACCAACACGCTGCCGCTGCCGTCCGAGAAGCAGTTCGACAAGGTCGAGGTCCTCACCGTCGCCCCGGTGATCGCCGACGCCATCCGGGCGGTGTTCGAGGACACCTCGGTCTCGGAGATCTTCGACGGGGAGAACCTGTCCTAGCTGAACGCCGGTAGCCTTTCGGGTCGCTGTTCGAACCCTGATCTCGGAGTTCCCTGATGGACGTCACCCTCACTGCTGAGACCGGCCGCCCGCTGGGCAGCCGCTCGTCGCGCCGCCTCCTGCGGGACGGCAAGGTGCCCGGCGTGGTGTACGGCCTCGACCAGGACACCCTGTCCCTGGCCGTGGCCTGGCCCGACCTGCGGGCCGCGCTGACGACCGAAGCCGGGCTCAACGCCCTCATCACGCTCGAGGTCGACGGCCACGAGGACCTGACCATCGTGAAGGACCTCCAGCGTGACCCCGTGCGGCGAGACGTCATCCACGTCGACTTCCTGCGGGTGTCCCGTGACGCCGAGATCGAGGTCGAGGTCCCGATCGTGCTCGAGGGCCACGCCGAGGAGGTCGAGCGCGAGGACGGCACCGTCGCCCACCTGCTCTTCACCCTGACCGTGAAGGCGAAGCCGGGCTCGATCCCCAACGAGCTCACCATCGACGTCTCCGAGATGCAGCTCGGCGACTCCATCCGGGTCAGCGACCTGCGCCTGCCGGCCGGGGTGTCCACCGAGGTCGACCCCGAAGAGGTCGTGGTCAACGCCCAGGTCAGCCGGGCCACCATCGAGGCCGTGCAGGAAGAGGAGTTCGCCGAGGCGCTCGAGGAGCTGGCCGAGGCCGCCGCCGAAGCGGGTGGCGACGGCGAGGGCGGCGAGGCGGCCGAGGGCGGCGACGGCTCGGGCGGCGACAGCTCCGACGAGGAGTAGGCCGTGCGCCGCCGCGGCCAGCGCGGCGGGCGCGCCGAGCGCCGGGGGACGCCCGCCGACCTGCTGGTCGTCGGGCTGGAGAACCCCGGCCGGGACTACCAGGGCACCCGCCACAACGTGGGGGCGGCCGCGGTGCGGCTCCTGGCCGACCGCCACGGCGCCAAGCTCAAGGGCCTGCGTGGCGTACCGGCCACGACCGACGAGGTGAACGTCGGTGGCCGCCGCCTCGCTCTGGCGGTGCCGGCCACGTACATGAACGAGTCGGGTCAGGCCGTCCGTCCGCTCGTGCGCCGCTACGGGCTGGAAGAGGACCTCGAGCGCCTGGTGGTCGTCCACGACGAGCTCGACCTGCCCCCCGGCACCATCAAGGTGAAGGTCGGTGGCGGCCTCGCCGGCAACAACGGCCTCCGTTCGATCCGGGACCACCTGCACACCACCGACTTCCTCCGGGTGCGCATCGGCGTGGGCAAGCCGCCGTCCAAGGAGCGGGGTGCGGATCACGTCCTGTCCCGTCCCGGCAAGCGCGAGGCCCTCGAGCTGGAGATCACGATCCACGACGCGGCGGACGCCGTCGAGGTCATCCTGGCCGAGGGCGTCGAGCGGGCCATGGAGCGGTTCAACCAGCGCGGCTGACCGTTAGCTTCCGAACCGTGACCCTCCGATCCCTCCCGCCCCTCCTGCGGGACGAGCCCGCGCTCTCGGAGGTGCTGGGCGCCACCACCACGACCCTCTCGGTGCCGGAGGCGGCGCGGGCGATCTTCGTCGCCGGCCTGGCCGAGGTCTCCTCCCGGCACCCGATCGTGGTCGCCACGCCCACCAGCACCGAAGCCGAGCGACTGGCCCACGACCTCCGCGTCTTCTGCGGGGACGACGGCGTCGACGTGTTCCCGGCGTGGGAGACACTGCCGTTCGAGCGGGTCAGCCCCGCAGTCGAGACCATGGGGCGCCGGGTGCGGACCATGTGGCACCTGGCCGACCCCGAGCGGTCGCCCCGCGTGGTCGTGGCGCCCATCCGGGCGCTGGTCCAGCGCCTCGGGCCCCACGCCGAGGAGCTCACCCCGGTGGTCATCCGGTCCGGTGACCAGGTCGACCAGCAGGCCCTCGTGGAAGAGCTCGTTCGCCTGGGGTACCGCCGGGAGTACCAGGTCGAGCACCGGGGTGAGGTCGCGGTCCGAGGGTCGATCGTCGACGTGTTCGGCGCCACCGACGACGCCCCCGTGCGCATCGATCTGTGGGGGGACGAGGTCGACCGCCTGAGCGAGTTCTCCGTCGCCGACCAGCGCTCGACGGCCGACCGGACCGAGGTCCAGCTCTTCGCCTGCCGGGAGCTGCTGCCGACCGACGACGTGCGCGAGCGGGCCGCGGGCCTGGTCGGCGCCGAGCCATGGGGTCGAGAGCAGTGGGAGCGGCTGGCCGAGGGCCAGACCTTCGACGGCATGGAGTCGTGGCTGCCGTGGCTGGCCCCCGAGGAGCGGCTGTTGGCCGACCTGCTCCCCGACGACGCCCTCGTCCTGCTCGTCGAGCCCGCCCGGATGCGCGACCGGGCCGCCGACCTGCTGGCCGAGGAGACCGACCTGGCCACGACGCTGGCCCGGACCTGGGAGGCGGGGGAGCGCGTGCTTCCCCAAGCTCCACCTCGGGTTCGACCGCCTGCTGGTCCACACGAAGGCACCTGTGTGGTCCCTCACCGCGGTGCCGGAAGGGCCCTCGTCGCCCGAGGTCAAGGCGTCGGCCTGGGATCCCGTCATCGGCGACGGGTCGGTGCTGGCCAAGCAGCTCCGCGACCTGCTGGCCGACGACTACCGGCTCGTCGTGGCCGCCGACGGCAACGGCTCGGCCGACCGCATGGTCGAGGTGCTGGCTGAGCACGACGTGCTGATCGACCGGGACACCACGGGCGAGGACCCCCTGCCCGCACCCCGTCACGGCATCGCCACGGTGGCGGCGCTCGAGCGGGGCTTCGTCCTGCCCGGGGCCCGCCTGGCCGTGCTCACCGAGCGCGACATCACGGGTCGCCGCCGGGCCCATCGCCCGCCCCGGAAGCGCCATCGTGACGCCCGGGGGTTCTTCGACGACCTGGCCGAGGGCGACTACGTCGTCCATCACCAGCACGGCGTCGCCAGCTACGGCGGGATGGTGCGGCGGGCCATCGCCGGCCACGAGCGGGACTACCTCGTGCTCGAGTACCGGGCCGGCGACCGGCTCTACGTCCCGTCCGATCAGATCGACGCGGTGCGCCACTACACCGGTGGCGACAGCCCGAGCCTGAGCCGCCTCAACGGCTCCGACTGGCAGAAGACCAAGGCCCGGGTGCGCTCGGCCGTGGCCGAGATCGCCCAGGAGCTGGTGGTGCTGTACCAGCGCCGGATCACCAGCCCGGGGACGGCGTTCGGGCCCGACACGCCCTGGCAGGCCGAGTTGGAGGGCGCCTTCCCGTACCGGGAGACCCCAGACCAGCTCCTGGCCATCGAGGCGGTGAAGGCCGACATGGAGGCCGCGTCGCCGATGGACCGGCTGGTCACGGGCGACGTGGGCTTCGGGAAGACCGAGGTGGCCATCCGGGCCGCGTTCAAGGCGGTGCAGGAGGGCACGCAGGTGGCGGTCCTGGTGCCGACCACGCTGCTGGCCCAGCAGCACGGCCAGACCTTCGCCGACCGCCTCGCCCCCTACCCCGTGCGGGTGGAGGTGCTCAGCCGCTTCCTGACCGCCGGCCAGCAGAAGGCCGTCGTGGAGGGGATCGGCCTCGGTTCGGTCGACCTCGTGATCGGCACGCACCGCCTGCTGTCGGGCGACGTCCGCTTCGCCAACCTGGGGCTGTTGATCGTCGACGAGGAGCAGCGCTTCGGCGTCAGCCACAAGGAGGCCATCAAGGAGTTCCGGGCCGACGTGGACGTGCTCACGCTCACCGCTACGCCCATCCCCCGGACGCTCGAGATGAGCCTGACCGGGATCCGGGACCTGTCGATCATCAACACCCCGCCGGCCGAGCGCCAGCCGATCCTCACGTACGTCGGGGACTACGACGAGCGGGCCGTGGCGGAGGCCATCCGGCGGGAGCTGCTGCGGGAGGGCCAGGTCTTCTTCGTCCACAACCGGGTGGAGGACATCGAGCACGTGACCGCCGGGCTGCGCGAGATGGTGCCCGAAGCCCGCATCGCCATCGCCCACGGCCAGATGGACGAGGGCAGCCTCGAGCGGGTCGTCATCGACTTCTGGGACGGCGAGTACGACGTGCTCGTCTGCACCACGATCATCGAGTCCGGCATCGACATGCCCACGGTCAACACGCTCGTGGTCGACCGGGCCGACCTGCTCGGGCTCGGCCAGCTCCACCAGATCCGGGGTCGGGTGGGCCGGGCCGGGCAGCGGGCCTACGCCTACCTGTTCACCCCGCCGGACCGGTCGCTGAGCGAGGACGCCTACGAGCGGCTGCGCACCATCGGTGAGTCGACCGAGCTCGGCTCGGGCTTCAAGATCGCCATGCGGGACCTCGAGCTGCGGGGCGCGGGCAACCTGCTCGGCACCGGCCAGTCGGGTCACATCGCCGCGGTGGGCTACGACCTCTACTGCCAGATGGTGACCGAGGCGGTGGCCGAGCTGAAGGGCGAGGAGGTCCGCGAGCCGGCCGAGGTGAAGCTCGACCTGCCCCTCGACGCCAACCTCCCGAGCGACTACGTCAACAAGGAGGAGCTGCGGCTCGAGGCCTACCGGCGCCTGGCCTCGGTGACCGACCCGAGCCAGGTGGCCGACATCCGGGCCGAGTGGGAGGACCGCTACGGCCCGGTGCCCGAGGTCGCCGAAGCGCTGCTCGACGTGGCCCGGCTGCGGGCCGTCTGCCAGCGCGTCGGGGTCACCGACGTCGTGGTGACCCGGAACCAGGCCTTCTCCGGTCCGGCCCACGTGGCGAAGCTGGCCCCGCTCGAGCTCACCGAGAGCAAGCAGATCCGGCTCCAGCGCCTGCTGCCCAAGGCGGTGTACAAGGAGGACACCGGCGAGCTGCAGGTGCCGGTCTCCAAGCCGGCCGAGGTGGCCGGCGCGCTCGTCGCCCTGCTCGACGACCTGGTCCCGTTGGTCCCGGCCGCGGCCTGATCCGTAGCATCGTCCTCTCGTGAAGCGCCTCGCCCTCTTCGCCGTCGTCGCCCTCGCTCTCGTCGGGTGCTCGGCCGACGACGATGCCGCCCTGACCGTCAACGGCGACGAGGTGCTGACCGTCGCCCAGCTGGAGGACCAGCTCGATGCCCTGGCCGACGACGAGGACTTCCTGACCAGCTTCGACGGCCGCGGCGCGGGGGACGAGACGCTGTCGGCGGGTTTCGTGTCCTCGGTGCTGAGCAACCACGTCCTCACCGCGGTGCTGCAGGCGGAGCTCGAGGCCGAGGGCGTCGAGGTCACGGAGGAGGACGTCGCCGAGGGGACCGAGCAGCTGGCCGGGGCCGTGGGCGGTTCCATCGAGAACATCCCGGCGTCGTACCGCGAGCTCCTGGTCGACCTCTTCGCGTCCGCCGCCGCGCTCCGCGGCTCCCTCGACGACGACGAGGCCGCGCTGCAGGAGCGCATCACCGCCCTGCTCGCCGACGCCGAAGTCGATGTGGCCGCCCGCTACGGCCGCTGGGACGACGCCTCCACCTCGGTCCTCCCCCCCGAAGGCCCGCTCAGCGTCACCACCACCGCCCCCCTCGTCCTCCCCGAAGGGTGAACCGGGTCGTCGTCGTCGGGCTGGGGCCGGCGGGGGCGGAGCTGCTGACGGCGGAGGCCCGGGATGCCATCGAGCGGATCTCGCCGCGGTACCTGCGGACGACTCGTCACCCTGCGGCCGGCGCCGTCCCCGCCGCGACCTCCTTCGACGAGCGGTACGACGCGGCCCCGACCATGGAGGCCGTGTACAGGGGGATCGTGGACGACCTCATCGCCGCCGCGGGCGAGCACGGCGAGGTCCTCTACGCGGTTCCCGGCTCGCCCACGGTGGCCGAGCGGACGGTCGAGCTGCTCCGGGCCGACGACCGCGTGCAGGTCGACGTGCTGGCCTCGGTGTCGTTCCTGGACCTCTGCTGGGACCGGCTCGGCGTGGATCCGGTGGCCGCGGGCGCCCGGGTGGTCGACGGGCACGACTTCGCCGTGGCGGCCGCAGGGGCCGCGGGCCCGCTGCTGGTCGCCCAGTGCGACTCGACCCCGGTGCTGTCGGACATCAAGCTCGCCGTGGACGACGGCCCGACCGTCATCGTCCTCCAGCGGCTCGGCCTGCCCGACGAGGCCGTCACCGAGGTGGCCTGGGCCGACCTCGACCGGTCGGTCGAACCCGACCACCTCACGTCGGTGTGGATCCCGGGTCTGGCGGAGCCGGTGGCGGCCGAGCTCCAGCGCTTCGCCGAGCTGGTGCACCGGCTGCGGGCCGACTGCCCCTGGGACCGCGAGCAGACCCACCAGTCGCTCACCCGCCACCTGGTCGAGGAGAGCTACGAGGTGCTCGACGCCATCGACCTCCTCGATCGGGACGAGGACGCCGGCTACGAGGCCCTCGAGGAGGAGCTGGGTGACCTCCTCTTCCAGGTCGTGTTCCACGCCACCCTCGGCGCCGAGGAAGGCCGGTTCACGCTCGTCGATGTCGCCCGCGGCATCCACGACAAGCTCGTCCTGCGCCACCCGCACGTCTTCGCCGGCGTCGAGGTCGACGGCGCGGACGCCGTGGTCAGCAACTGGGAGGCCATCAAGAAGGCCGAGAAGGCCCGGGACAGCGTCTTCGACGGCATCCCCACTGGGCTGCCGGCTCTCCACTTCGCCCTGAAGGTGCTGAAGAAGGCCGACGCCACGGGGCTGTTGGCTGACGAGCCCCCGCCGGCCGGCGACGACCTGGGTCCTGCCCTGCTCGCGCTGGTGGTGCAGGCCCGGGAGCAGGGGATCGATCCCGAAGAGGCGCTACGCCGCTCGACCCGGACCTGGGTCGAGCGCCTCCGCGACCTGGAGATCGACGGGTGAACGCCGGGGACACCGCTCGAGCACGTCCCGCCGTGCCTGCCAAGTCACCGTGCGGTCGAACCAGGCAAGTGCCGCCGTTCGATCGGCGACGGCCGTTACGGTGGCCGTGATGTACCTGTTCGGATCTGACATACCAATCAGTATTTCAGATGGGGGTCGGTATGGCAACCCCTGAACCACTGACGCCCGAACGACGGCGGGAGATGACTCGCCGAGCACTGCTCGAGGCGGCCGCCGTCGAGTTCGGGGCCAAGGGATTTCACGGGGCGAGCCTCGACGCGGTGGCCAAGACGGCCGGGTTCACCAAGGGCGCCGTGTACTCGAACTTCGACAGCAAGGCCGACCTCTTCCTGGCGCTGATGGACGACCGCCTCGAGCGCGAGCATTCGATCATCACGACGAGGATCCTCGAGTTCCACGGCCCGACGGCCGAACTCGTCGAGAAGATCCAGGAAACGCTGGCCGAGCTCCGGCGGGACGAGACCCTGCGGGCCCTCTTCTTCGAGTTCGTCGTCTACGCGATGCGCAACCCCGAGGTCCTCGAGCGGCTGCGCGACTTCACCCGTCGCCAACAGGCCCAGATCGAGTCCATGATCGTCCGCAGCACCCCGCCGGACAACGAGTTCCGCCACCCGCCGGGTCTGGTCGCCTTCGTGTCCTGGGCCCTCGGGCAGGGTGTCGAGCTCTATCGGGTCATCGACCCCGCCGGGGCGACGCCCGAGCAGGAGGCGATCGTTCGGGCCGTTCAGGCCGACCTGGCCGGGGTCACCGACCCTGGTGCCGCGGAATCCGAGGGCTGATCGGCTAGAAACCTCCTGGGGAACACGGGCCACAGCAGCCACAGGAGCAACACCGACGTGAGCGAGATCGAGCACGTCGTGGGCCGTGAGGTCCTCGACTCGCGCGGGAACCCGACGGTGGAGGTCGAGGTCGTCCTCGTCAGCGGGGCCCGCGGGCGGGCGATCGTCCCCAGCGGGGCCTCCACGGGACAGTTCGAGGCCGTCGAGCTCCGGGACGGCGGCGATCGCTACCTGCGGCAAGGGCGTGCAGGGCGCCGTGGACGCGGTGAACGGCGAGCTGGCCGACCTGCTGCTGGGCCTCGAGGCGCTCGAGCAGCGCGACGTCGACCGCCGCCTGATCGATGCCGACGGCACCGACAACAAGGCCCGGGTCGGGGCCAACGCCATCCTCGGGATCTCCCTGGCTGTGGCCAAGGCCGCCGCCGACGAGCTGGAGGTCCCGCTCTACCGCTACGTCGGCGGGGCCAACGCCCACGTCCTGCCGGTCCCGATGATGAACGTGATCAACGGCGGGGCCCACGCCGACAACACCATCGACCTGCAGGAGTTCATGATCCTGCCGGTCGGTGCGGCGTCGTTCTCCGAAGCCCTGCAGTGGGGCGCGGAGACCTACCACGCCCTCAAGGCGATCCTGCACGGCCGGGGCCTGTCCACGGCGGTCGGCGACGAGGGGGGCTTCGCTCCCGACCTGGCCTCGAACGAGGAGGCCGTGGCCGTGCTGGTCGAGGCCATCGAGGCCGCGGGCCGCACGGTGGGCGACGACATGGTCCTCGGCCTCGACGTGGCCTCGTCGGAGTTCTACGAGGACGGCAGCTACGTGCTGGCCAGCGAGGGCCGCACCCTCTCGCCGGACGAGATGGTCGACTACCTGGTCGGCCTGGTCGACGAGTACCCCATCGTCACCATCGAGGACGGCATGGCCGAGGAGGACTGGGACGGCTGGTCGGCGCTGACCGAGCGCCTCGGGAGCCGCATCCAGCTCGTGGGCGACGACCTGTTCGTCACCAACACCGAGCGCCTGGCTCGGGGCATCGAGGCGGGCGTGGCCAACTCGATCCTGGTCAAGGTGAACCAGATCGGCTCGCTGACCGAGACCCTCGACGCGGTCGAGCTGGCGCACCGCTCGGGGTACACGGCCGTGATGTCCCACCGGTCGGGCGAGACCGAGGACACGACCATCGCCGACCTCGCCGTGGCCACGAACTGCGGTCAGATCAAGACGGGCGCGCTCGCCCGCAGCGACCGGGTGGCCAAGTACAACCAGCTGCTCCGCATCGAGGAGGACCTCGGCGAGGCGGCCGCCTACCCGGGCGCGGAGGCGTTCTCTCGGGGCGACGGACCGTGACCCGACCCCGGAACACCACCCTCGCCCTCGTGCTGGGCACCCTCCTGGCGGTCGGCTACGTGATGTTCGTCCCCGCCCGCAACTACCTCGACCAGCAGGCCGCGACCTCCGGCGCCGAGGACCAGCTCGAGCAGCTCGACGCCGAGATCGCCGATCTGGAGGCCCAGCAGGTCGCCCTCGAGGATCCCGAGCACATCGAGCAGGTGGCACGCGAGCAGTTCAACTTCGGCTATCCCGACGAAGAGGTCTTCGCCGTGCTCCCGGCGCCGCCGCCGCCGCTGCCGATCCCCACCGGCTGGCCCTTCGACGTCCTCCGTGGGGCCGCAGCGGCAGGAACCGCCGTCATCGTCGGCTAGACCTCCAGGGGTGCAGCACCCCATCGAAGCTCTCGGCCTCGTCCGGCGCTTCGGCGACCTGACCGCGGTCGACGGCGTCGACCTCCAGGTCGAGCCCGGCGAGATCTTCGGCTTCCTCGGCCCGAACGGGGCCGGCAAGTCGACCACCGTCCGCATGCTCACCACGCTGCTGCGACCGACGGCGGGCACCGCCCGGGTGGCGGGCTACGACGTGGTGAAGGAGGCGGGGCGGGTCCGGCGGGCCATCGGCGTCGCCCTGCAGGACGCCGCCATCGACCCGTTGATGACCGGTCGCGAGCTGCTCCAGCTCCAGTCGATCCTGCACGGCATCGTCCGCAAGGAGGCCGACCGCCGCTCGGTGGACCTGCTCGAGCGCGTGGGGCTGACCGCGGCCGCCGATCGGCGGGTCGGCACCTACTCCGGGGGCATGCGCCGGCGCCTCGACCTGGCGATGTCCCTCGTCCACGAACCCGCCGTCCTCTTCCTCGACGAGCCCACCACGGGCCTGGACCCCATGAGCCGCATCGCCCTCTGGGAGGAGGTGCGCAGCCTGAACCGGGAGCGGGGGACCACGGTGATGCTGACCACGCAGTACCTCGAGGAGGCCGACCAGCTCGCCGAGCGCATCGCGATCATCGACCACGGGCGCATCGTCCGGGAGGGCCGGTCCGACGACCTGAAGGCGGCGGTCGGCGCCCCCACCGTGCTCGTCGATGTGCCCGAGGGCGACCGGGAACGCGCCCGGGCGGCCCTGGCGTCGGTGGGTGAGGAGCGGCCGGTCCGTGACGGCGCGCTGTGCCGGGGCCTGCCCGGGGGGGCGTCACAGATGGCCGAGGTCGTACGGGCGCTCGACCAGGCGGGGATCCGGGTCGAGAAGCTGGAGCTGCACCAGCCGTCGTTGGACGACGTGTTCGCCGATGCCACCGGGCGCCGCCTGGAGGGGGCCGAGCCGACCGCCACCCCGGCACCGTGACCGCGCTGGCCCAGGTCCTGGCTCTCGCCCGCCGTTCGGTGGTGGCCACGCTCCGCCAGCCGCCGGTCTGGTTCCCGGCGATCCTCTTCCCGCTGCTGCTGGCGGCGGTCAACGCGTCGGCGTTCAGCCGGACGACGGGCCTGCCGGGCTTTCCTCCCGTGGACTCGTTCTTCGACTTCCTGCTGCCCGCCAGCATGATCCAAGGGGTCATGTTCGGGGCCGTGGCCGGTGGCTCCGACATCGCGCTCGACATCGAGGACGGCTTCTTCGACCGCCTCCTGGCCGCCCCCATCTGGCGGCCGTCGATCCTGGTGGGCCGGCTGGCGGGCGGAGCCGTGCTCGGTGCGATCCAGTCGGTCATCTTCATCAGCGTGTTCAGCGCCTTCGGGGCCCGGATCCACTCCGGCCTGCCCGGCCTCCTCGTCCTGATCGTGTTGGCGATGGTCATGGCCATCGCCATCGGCGGGGTGGCGGCCGCGATCGGCGTCCGCACAGGATCGCAGGAGACCGTCCAGAACTCCTTCCCGTTGATCTTCATCCTCCTGTTCCTGAGCTCGGCGTTCTTCCCGACCGAGCTCATGTCCGGGTGGTACCAGCGGCTGGCGCAGGCCAACCCCATCACGTGGGTCATCGACGCGGCCCGGGACCTGGTCATCACCGGGTGGTCGTGGTCGGCGGCGGCGACGGCCCTCGGGGTCGCCCTGGGGCTCTCGGTTTTGTCGGTCTCGTTCGCGGCCATGCAGCTGCGGGGTCGGTTGGCGGCGTCGTGACCGCGATCGTCCTCGACCGGGTGCCCGGCGTGGTGGCCGTGGCCGGCAGCCTCGCCCGCCGCAGCCTGCTGCGCATCGTGCGCATCCCGGCGGCGATCATCCCCACGGTCGCCATGCCCGTGTTCCTGCTGATCTCCTTCAGTGGGGCCTTTCAGGCCGTCACCGAGGTGCCTGGCTTCCCGACCGACTCGATCCTGTCGTGGATCGCCCCCTACGCCGTGATCCAGGGTGCGGCATTCGCCGGGGTCGGCGCGTCGCAATCGGTGGCCGCCGACCTGGAGAACGGCTTCTACGACCGGTTGCTGATGGCGCCCGGAAGCCGCCTCGGACTGGTGCTGGGACCGGTGTCGGCCGCCATGGTGCGGGTCTTCCTGCCCTTCACGGTCGTGCTGGCCGTGGCCATCTTCGGCGGGATGGAGCTGACCGAAGGGGTTCCGGCCATCCTGATGCTCCTGCTGGCCGGGGAGGGCGTGGCCCTCGTGGCCACGCTGTGGGGACTGGCCCTCGTCTACAAGTTCCGCACCCAGCGCTCGGGCAGCCTGGTGCAGGTGGGCGTCTTCGTCGCCATGTTCCTGTCGGTCGGGCAGGTGCCCCTGAACGTCATGCAGGGGTGGCTGCACTCCGTGGCCGTGCTGAACCCCATGACGAACGTGCTGCGCATGGCCCGTCAGGGCTTCGTCGACCAGATCACCTGGCACGACACGTGGCCGGGCCTGGTCGTGTTCGGCGGCGGCATCGTCCTCCTCGGCGCCTGGGCCCTCCGCGGCCTGCAGCGCCTGACCGATTAGCCCGTCGCTTCCTCGAGGGCGCGGCGGACGAGGACCCGGGCGAGGTGCTGGCGGTACTCGACGGTGGCGTTGAGGTCGGCAGGCGGGTTGGCGCCCTCGTGGGCCACGGCGGCGGCATCCTCCACCGAGGACCCTCCGGCCATCGCCTCCTCGGACGCCGTCGCCCGGATGGGGCGGCTGTCCATGTTGACCAGGCCGATGCCGGTGCGGCCGTTGTGCACGGCGGCCACCCCGACGATGGCCCAGTCCTGGGCCCGGCGGTTGAACTTCTGGAAGGACCACCCGGCGCCGGTCGCCTTGGGGATGCGGACCTCGGTCAGCAGCTCGTCGGGGGCCAGCGTGGTCTCGAGGAAGCCGGTGAAGAAGTCGTCGGCCGCGACCGTGCGCTCACCCGAGGGGCCGCGGATCACCATCTCGCCACCGAGGGCGAGGAGGATCGCCGGGTGGTCGGAGGCCGGATCCCCGTGGGACAGGGCGCCGCCGATGGTCCCCCGGTGACGGACCTGAGGATCGCCCACCTTGGAGGTGGCGTGGGCCAGCAGCGGCAGGTGCTCCTTCAGCACGGCGCTGGACTGGACCTCGCAGTGCCGGGTCAGGGCCCCGATGGCGATGGTGTCGCCGTCCTCGCGGATGTAGCTCAGGTCGTCGATCCGACCGATGTCCACCAGCACCGACGGCACGGCCAGGCGCAGCTTCATCAGCGGCAGCAGCGAGTGGCCGCCGGCGAGGAGCTTGGCGTCCTCGCCGTGCTCGGCGAGGAGGGACAGGGCTTCGTCGGCCGAGCCGGCCCGGACGTAGTCGAACGCAGCGGGGATCACGAGCGGGCCTCCTGGATCGCGGCCCACACCTTGTTGGGCGAAGCGGGCATGTCGATGTCGGTGATGCCGAAGGGCGACAACGCGTCCATCACGGCGTTCATCACCGTGGCGGCGGAGCCGATCGTCCCCGCCTCGCCGATGCCCTTGACCCCGAGGGGGTTGGTCGGGCTCGGGGTGACCGTGTGGTCCAGCCGGAACGACGGGGCCTCCATGGACGAGGGCACCAGGTAGTCGGCGAGGGAGGCGTTGCGCAGGTTGCCCTCCTCGTCGTACTCGGCGCCCTCCCAGAGGGCCTGGGCGGCGCCCTGGAGGATCCCGCCGTGCAGCTGGCCCTCCACGATCATCGGGTTGATCTGGACCCCGCAGTCGTCGACGGCCACGTAGTCCCGCAGGTGGGTCGAACCCGTCTCCTCGTCGATCTCGACGACGGCCACGTGGGTGCCGAACGGGAAGACGAAGTTGGGCGGGTCGTAGGTGACCTGGGCGGTGAGGTTGGGCTCCATGCCGTCGGGCAGGTCGTGGGCCGTGAAGGCCGCGGCGGCGATGGCGCCGAGGGCCACTTCCTTCTCGGGTGAGCCCCGCACCCGGAACGTTCCCCCTTCGAACTCGAGGTCGTCGGCCGACGCCTCCAGCTGGTGGGCGGCGATGTCCCGGGCCTTGTCGATGACGAGGTTGGTGGCCATGTGCACGGCAGTGCCACCGACGGCCACCGAGCGCGAGCCGTAGGTGTCGAGGCCGAGGGCGGACACCGCGGTGTCGGAGTGGAGGACCTCGACGGCGTCGGGGTCGATCCCCAGCTGGTCGGCCACGATCATCGACCAGGTCGTCTCATGGCCCTGGCCATGGGGGGACGAGCCGGTGACCACCTGCACGCTGCCGGTCGGCAGGATCCGCACCGTGGCGGACTCCCAGCCCCCGGCGCCGTAGTTCAGCGACGCCAGCACCCTGCTGGGAGCCAGGCCGCACATCTCGACGTAGGTGCAGATGCCGATGCCGAGGTGGGTGGTCGAGCCCTCGTCCCGGAGGCGCTGCTGCTCGGCCCGCAGGCCCTCGACGCCGGCCAGATCGAGCGCCTTGTCGAGCGACCCCTCGTAGTTGCCGCTGTCGAACACCAGGCCCGCCCCGGAGTCGTACGGGAAGGCATCGGCGGGGATGTAGTTGCGGCGGCGGATCTCCTCGGGCGCCAGGCCGAGCTCCCGCGCCAGCGCGTCCATGGCCCGCTCGATGGCGTACGTGGCCTCCGGCCGTCCCGCGCCTCGGTAGGCGTCGGTCGGCACCAGGTTGGTGAACAGCCCCGTGCACGTGAACGAGTAGTTCGGGATGTCGTAGTTGCCGTGGTAGAGGAACGCCCCGAGCAGGGGGATCCCCGGGGTCACCAGCTGCAGGTAGGCGCCCATGTCGGCCTTGAGCCGCGCTCGCACCGCGGCTGACCTTGCCGTCCGCGTCGGCGGCCAGCTCGATCTCCTGGATCTGACCCCGGCCCTGGATGGTCGACAGCGCCGCCTCCGAGCGGTCCTCGGACCACCGGACGGGCTGGGCGTGGTGCTTGGCCAGGACGACAGCCAGCTGCTCCTCGGCGTACATGTTGAGCTTGCTGCCGAACCCGCCGCCGACCGACGGGGCGATGACCCGCACCTTGTGCTCGGGCGTCCCGGTGGTCGCGGCCACGAGGAACTTCAGGATGTGGGGGATCTGGGTGGCCGAGTAGATGGTGATCTCCCCACCGTGGGGCTGGGGCACGACGGCCACGCCCCGGGTCTCCATGGCCGCGGGGATGAGCCGCTGCTGGATGTAGCGCTCGCTCACCGTGTGGGCGGCGGCCGCGAAGGCAGCCTCGACGGCGTCGGGATCGGGGGTCAGCTCCCAGACGTAGCTCTGGTTCGACTCGAGGTCGCTGTGGGCCAGTGTGTCGTCGGCCGCGGCCTGCGCGAGGTCGACGACCGCGGGCAGGGGTTCGTAGTCGACCTCGACCACCTCGGCGGCGTCCCGGGCCTCGTATTGGCTCCGGGCGAGGACGATGGCGACGGCGTCACCGACGTAGCAGGCCTCGCTCACGGCCACCGGAAGGTGCTCGGGGGTGACCATGTCATCGGTCACGGCCCACGCACACGGCAGGGCCACCATGCCCAGGTCGACGAGGTCGGCGCCCGAGTAGACGGCGACCACGCCGGGCATCGCCGCGGCTGCGGCGCTGTCGATCGAGGTGATGCGGGCGTGGGCGTAGGGGCTGCGCACGACGCTCATCCACAGGGCACCCGGGATGACGAGGTCGTTTACGAAGCGGGCCTCACCGGAGAGGAGCTCGGGGTCTTCCTTGCGCAGGAGTCGGGTCCCGGTCACGCTCAGCCGGCTCGAGCGTGGGCGAACGGTCGCTCGCTGCAGTCGGTCATGTCAGTCACTCCCTGCTGCGGCCAGGACGGCCTTGACGATGTTGTGGTAGCCGGTGCAGCGGCACAGGTTGCCCTCGAGGCCCTCGCGCACCGCAGCCTCGTCGAGGCCGGGCTGCTCCTCGATGAGGGAGACGGCGGCCATGACCATGCCGGGGGTGCAGTAGCCGCACTGCAGGGCGTGGTTCTGGCGGAACGCCTCCTGCATGGGGTGCAGCTCGCTCCCGTTCGCCAGGCCCTCGATGGTCGTGACGTCGAGGCCGTCGGCCTGCACCGCGAGCATGGTGCAGGACTTCACCGACTCGCCGTCGACCAGGACGGTGCACGCCCCGCAGGACGACGTGTCGCAGCCGATGTTGGTCCCGGTGAGGCCCCGGGTGTCGCGCAGGTAGTGCACGAGGAGCAGGCGGGGCTCCACATCGTGGGTCGCCGCTGACCCGTTGACCGTCACGGACACTTCCATGCCGTCACCCCCCGGTGCTCTGGTCGACTCGGCCATCCTCGCGCTTCTGGCGGGGACCTGCTCACGGAGCGTTCAGAGCAGCCCGGGGAAGGCACCACCGTCGACGAGGAGCGACGTGCCGGTGACGAAGCCGGCCTGCTCCGAGCACAAGAAGGTCACCACGGCGCCGAAGTCGGCCGCATCGCCCAGCCGGCCGACCGGGATGGCGGCTGCGGCCTCGGGCGGAGGGTCGCCGCCGTACAGATCTCGCATCCGGTCGGTGGCGTGCAGGCCCGGCTGGGCCGAGTTCACGGTGACGCCGTCGGGGGCGACCTCGGTGGCGAGGACCTTGAGGAACGCCGTGAGCCCGGCCCGCGCGGTGGCCGATGCGATGAGGTGGGCCGGGGGCTGGCGCACGCCGATCGAGGTGATGGCCACGACCCGGCCCCAGCCCTGGGCCTGCATCGCCGGGACGGCGGTGCGGCACATGGCGATGCTGGAGAGCAGGTTCAGGTCGAGCGCGGTCCGGTACGCGTCGAGGTCGGTGCTGGCGAACGTGCCTCCGGGCGGCCCGCCGGCGTTGGCCACCAGGATGTCGACGGGCCCACCCAGCCGTTCCGCCGCCTGCTCGACGAAGCCGGTGGCCTGATCGGCGTCGCCGACGTCAGCCTCCAGGGCGACGGCGCCGATCTGTTGCGCGGCGACTTCGACCCGCTCACGATCTCGCCCGCAGATGGCGACCTGCACGCCCTCCGCGGCGAGCGCCTCGGCCGCGCCGAACCCGAGCCCGGCGGAGGCCGCCGCGACCGCCGCCCGCCTACCCGAGAGCCCCAGATCCACGACTCGGGACCGTACCGGTCACACTGATCCGGTGCGGATCGTCTCGTTGCTGCCGTCGGCGACGGAGATCGTGTTCGCCCTCGGGCGCGGGGACGACCTGCGCGGGGTGACCTTCGAGTGCGACTTCCCGCCGGAGGCTCGCGAGAAGCTGATCGTGTCGGCGTCCGGCCTGGAGGCCAGCACCGACGATCCGGACGCCATCGACGCCGCCGTCCGGGCCGCGACCGAGGGCGGGACGCCGCTCTACCGCCTCGACGAGGCCGCCATCGCCGAGATCGACCCCGACGTGATCCTCACCCAGGACCTGTGCCGCGTCTGCGCGGTGCCTTCGGGTGACGTGGACGAAGCCCTCGGTCGCCTCGGGTGCTCCGCCGAGGTGGTGTCGCTCGACCCCCACACGCTGGACGAGGTCATCGACGACATCGACCGGGTGGGCAAGGTGCTCGGGGCCGAGGACCGGGCCACGGAGGTGACCGCGGCGCTGCGGGCCCGCCTGGATGCGGTCCGCGCCCGGGTCGACGGCCGACAAAGCCCCACGGTCGTGCTGCTGGAGTGGGTCGATCCGCCGTTCGGCGCCGGGCACTGGATCCCCGACATGCTCCGGACCGCGGGCGGCGACCCGGTGCTGGCAGCCGCCGGGACGCACTCGGGCCCGCTCACGTGGGACGCGGTCGCCGCCGCCGACCCCGACCTCGTGCTCGTCGCGCCGTGCGGGTTCGGCCTGGCCGGTGCGGTCGAGCACGCCGAGCAGGCCCGGCCCCGCCTGCCCGAGCGGGCGGCGGTGTGGGCCCTCGACGGCGACGCCCACATCGTCCGCCCCGGCCCCCGTCTCGTCGATGGTGTCGAGGTGCTGGCCGAGGTGCTCCACGGCGGGCCCGTGCCCCCCGGCGCGGCCACCCTCGTAACCTGAGCCCGTGGGTACCAGTCCGGCCGAGGTCGGCGACGCGCTCGCCGCGCACGACTACCTGGCCGACGACGGCCTGGCCACGGCGATCTTCCTGGCCCTGGAGCTGCAGCGGCCGCTCCTGCTCGAAGGTGAGGCCGGTGTCGGCAAGACCGAGGTGGCGAAGGTCCTGGCCCGCTGGACGGGCGGTGAGCTGATCCGCCTCCAGTGCTACGAGGGCATCGATGTCACACAGGCGGTCTACGAGTGGGACTACGCCCGTCAGCTGCTCCACTTGCGCACCGCCGAGGCCACCGGTCGGGCCGAGGGTGCCGCCGAACAGCTCGAGGACGAGCTCTACACCGAGCGTTTCCTCGTCCGCCGGGCCCTGCTCCGGGCCATCGACCACGCGGACGGGCCCCCGCCGGTCCTGCTGATCGACGAGGTCGACCGGGCCGACGACGAGTTCGAGGCCTTCCTCCTCGAGATCCTGTCCGACTACCAGGTGACGGTGCCGGAGCTGGGCACGTTCTCGGCGCTGTCGCCACCGGTCGTGGTCATCACGTCCAACCGGACCCGCGACGTCCACGACGCCCTCAAGCGCCGGTGCCTCTACCACTGGGTCGAGCACCCCGACTTCGAGCGGGAGGTGGCCATCGTCAGGGTCCGGGCGCCGGAGGTGGCCGAGGGACTGGCCCGGCAGGTCGCCGCCGTGGTCGAGCAGCTCCGGGACCTCGGGCTGTACAAGCCGCCGGGCGTGGCGGAGACCATCGACTGGGCCCAGGCGCTGGCTGCCCTCGGCCAGGCCGATCTCGACGAGGCCACGGTGGCCGCCACCCTCGGCACCGTCGTGAAGTACCGCGAGGACCAGCAGCGGGTCCGTGACCAGGGCATCGGCGACTTGATCCGTCAGGCCGTGTTGCGCAGTGCCTGAGCCGACGGTCGCCGAGGCGCCGGCGCCCGAGCGCGCCGCCGTCGCCTTCGCCCGCATTCTGCGGGAGGCCGAGCTGGACGTGCCCGTCGACAGCGTCATCAGCTTCGTCCGGGCGTGGGAGGCGGTCGGGGCCGACGACCGCCGTTCGCTCTACTGGGCCGGCCGGGCGACGCTCGTGCGCAGCCCCGAGGACATCGCCACCTACGACGCCGCCTTCGCCGCCTTCTTCGGTGGCCACCGGGAGCTGTCCGAAGGTCCTCCGCCCCCGCCTCCCGTCGTCCTGCCCACGGCGGTCGACTCGGGTGACGACGGGGGCGCCGACGACCCCGACGACGAGGAGCGACCCGTCCAGGTCGTGCGGTGGTCGCCGGGCGAGGTCCTGCGCCACAAGGACTTCGCCGCCTGCTCGGAAGCCGAGCGGGCCGAGGCCATGCGCCTGCTCGCCCGCATCCGGGTGCGCCGGGCCCGGCGCCCGTCGCGGCGCCGGTTGCCGACCCACCGCCCGGGGCGCTGGCCCGACCTGCGCCGTACGACCCGGTCGGCCCTCCGGACGGGAGGGGAGTCACTCGACCGCCGGTGGCTGGATCCCGGCGAGCGCTCCCGGCGCCTCGTCCTGTTGATCGACGTGTCCGGATCCATGGAGGCCCATGCCCGGGCGCTGCTGCGCTTCGCCCAGGTCGTGGTCGCCTCCGGCACCCGGGTCGAGGCCTTCGCCATCGGGACGCGCCTCACCCGGGTCACCCGCGAGCTCTCGTCCCGCGACCCCGACGCCGCCATGCGGGCGGCCGGCGCCGCCGTCGTCGACTGGTCGGGCGGCACCCGCCTGGGCGCCTGCCTGCGGGAGTTCAACGACGACTGGGGCGTGCGGGGCCTGGCCCGGGGCGCCACCGTCGTGGTGCTCTCCGACGGCTGGGACCGCGGCGAGCCCGAGTTGCTGGGCGAGGAGGTGGCCCGGCTGCACCGGGTGACCCACCGCCTGATCTGGGTCAACCCCCTCAAGGCCAGCCCGGGCTACGAGCCGCTGGCCCGGGGCATGGCCGCCGCCCTGCCGAACGTCGACGAGTTCCTCGAAGGCCACTCGCTGGCCTCGCTGGAGGACCTCGCGGAGGTGTTGAGCACATGAGGGAGCTGTTGGTCGACCTCGAGCGCTGGCGGGCCGAGGGCAAGAAGGTGGCCGTGGCCCGAGTGGTCGACGTCAAGGGCTCCGGCCCCCGCGGGCCCGGCGCGGCCATGGCGGTCACCGAAGACAGCGAGGTGGCGGGCTCGGTGTCGGGCGGCTGCGTCGAGGGCGCGGTGGTGACCGAGGCGCTCGAGGTCCTCGCCACGGGCGAGCGACGCATGGTCACCTTCGGCTACTCCGACGACGAGGCCTTCGCGGTCGGCCTCACCTGCGGCGGCACGGTGCACCTCTTCATCGAGCCGCTCGACTGGTAGCGATGGGCTCGGTGTACGAGGCGCTCCGTGACGCGCTGGAGGCCACCCGGCCGGTGGCGCTGGCGACGGTCATCGACGGCCCCGGTATCGGGGCCAAGCTGCTGGTCGGCCCCGATGTCGAGCCGGTGGGCACACTGGGCAACGACGACCTCGACCGCGTGGTGACGCGGGACGCCCTCGGGCAGCTGGCCGCGGGGAAGACGGACCGCCGTCACTACGGCGCCCACGGCGAGGCCAGGGAGGCGGTCGTCGACGTCTTCATCGAGTCCTTCGCGCCGGCCCCCCGCATGCTCATCTTCGGCGCCGTCGACTTCACCGCCGCCCTGGCCACGGCGGCCAAGTTCCTCGGCTTCCACGTCACCGTGTGCGACGCCCGGGAGGTCTTCGCCACCCCCCGGCGCTTCCCCATGGCCGACGAGGTGGTCGTGGACTGGCCCCATCGCCTGCTCGAGCGGGTCGGCGGCGACCTCGGTCCGGCCGACGCCGTGTGCGTGCTGACCCACGACGCCAAGTTCGACGTCCCGGCCATCGTGGGTGCCCTGGCGACCGACGTGGGCTATCTCGGCGCCATGGGCTCCCGGCGGACCCACGACAAGCGGATCGAGCGGCTGCGGGAGGAGGGCGTCACCGACGCGGAGCTGGACCGGGTGATGGCCCCGATCGGGCTGGACATCGGCTCTCGAACCCCCGAGGAGACGGCCATCTCCATCTGCGCCGAGATCATCGCCTTGCACACCGGCCACGCCGCCAACTCCCTGACGGCCACCAGCGGCCCGATCCACTGAACAGCCGCCGTTCAGGCGGCGGAGACAGATCAGGCCGTGCTGAGCCGTCCGGTGCGGGAGCGGTCGACGGCGGTCTCGCCCCAGAGGTGCCAACCCAGCCAGGCCAGGCCGGCGATGGTCACGGCACACCCGCCTGCACCGACGGCCGCGACGTCGTCCGCATTGTCGCCACCGAGGGAGATGGCCAGCACGACGACGCTCAGCACGAGCGTGATGACGGGACCGGCGACGACCAGCGCCAGGGGCGGAACGGGCAGGACCGAAGCCCGGAGCATCTCGATGCCGAAGACGAGGATGGCGACCGCCAGCAGCAGGGCGAGCGCGACGAGCGCGCCCCAGCCCGCGGCCATCGACAGGAAGGGCGACGCCACGGCCAGGCCGAGGGCGATGCGACCCAGGCGGCCGAGGCCGCCGTGGCGGGCCCGCAGCCCCCACAGTCCGAACAGGCCGGCGGGCAAGCTCAGGCCGAGCAGCAGGACGCCGAGTCCGTGGCCGACGCTCTGGTCCTTGTCGATGTTCGTGTTCAGCAGTTGGCCGACGATGAGCATGGCTGGGCACAGCAGCAGCGCGAGCCCGGCGAAGCGGGTGCGGATGGTGGGCACCGCGGCTCCCTTCTTCGATTCACTGACCGAGACCTTGGCGATCACCGCGGCCGAGCCGAAGCGGGCGATCGCCTGGGCTTCGGCCTCGGGCCGCGTGGCGCCGTCTGCCATCAGGCGGTCGGCGGCTTCGAGCAGGTGGTCCTCGGCCTCAGCGACCAGGTCCTCGCCGTCGGCCAGGCGGGCGACCGAGAACTGCAGCTCCCGCAGGTAGGCGACGATCAGGCCGTCGTCGGCCATGGCGGCGCTCCCACCACTCGCTGGACGGTCAGGGAGAAGGCGCTCCACTCCTGCCGCTTCTCCTTGGCCGCGGTCGTGCCTCGGGGCGTGAGGGCGTAGGTCCGGCGCCGGCGACCATTGACCACGGTCCAGGTGCTCGTGAGCAGCCCGGCCCGCTCCAGGCGGTGCAGCGCCGGGTACACGGTGCCTTCGGGCAGGTCGATGGCGCCACCGGTCCGCTCTCGGAGCTCCTCGATGACGGCATACCCGTGAAACGGGCCGTCCTCGACGATCGCCAGGAGCAGCAGGTCGAGGTGCCCTCGGAGGATGTCGGCCTTCATACCTAGACAGGCTATACCTAGACACGCTAGGTGACAAGGGGTTTCTGGCAGAATGGCGGATGTGGCCCAGGTCCCTGAACCGCGGGTGTCCGACGCCGAGCGGGATGCCGTGGTCGACCGGCTCCGGTCGGCCTGCGGCGAGGGGCGGCTCAGCCTCGAGGAGTTCTCCGACCGGGTGACCGACGCCTACCAGGCCCGGACCTCGACCGAGCTGGCCCGGCTGACCGAGGACCTGCCCGCCCTGCCGGAGGCGGCCCCCCTGGCCGTCCGCCCCACCCGATGGGTCGTGGGCGTCTTCAGCGGCGCCCGCCGCAGCGGGCCCTGGCGCCCCGACGACCCGACCCGGGCGGTGGCGGTGTTCGGCGGCTGCCAGCTGGACCTCACGGCCGTCGACCTCGAGCCCGAGACCCGCATCGTGGCCTTCACCGCCTTCGGGGGCATCGAGGTCCTCGTGCCCGAGGGCGTGATGGTCGACCTCGGCGGCTTCGCCGTGTTCGGGGGTCGCGACGACCGGACCGCGGCGCACCACCGCCCCGGCGGCCCCGTCGTGCGGGTCGACTGCCGGGCGATCTTCGGTGGCGTGACCGTGCGCACCCGCCCGTTCAGCGGGGGCCGGTGACCACCCTGGCCGTGGTCCTCGCCGCGGGCGAGGGACGCCGGTTCGGGGGCGGCAAGCTGCGGGCCGAGCTCCGCGGCCGCCCGCTCGTCAGCTGGTCCGTCGAGGCCGCGCTGGCCGCCGGCCTGGACGAGACGGCCGTGGTCACGGGCGACGACGATCTCGCCGACCTGCTGCCTCCGGCCGTCACCCGCCTCCCCAACCCGGACTGGGCGAGCGGGCAGGCCGGGTCCCTCCAGGTGGCGGTCGCCCACGCCGGCGCGGTCGGGCACGACGCGCTGGTGGTCGGGCTCGCCGACACGCCGTTCGTGCCGACCGAGGCTTGGCAGGCGGTGGCGGCCACCGAGGGGCCGATCGTCACCGCCGAGTTCGACGGCGAACGGCGCCCGCCGGTCCGCTTCGCCCGCGACGTGTGGCCGTTGCTGCCCACCGAGGGCGACGAAGGGGCGCGGCCCCTGCTCCGGCAACGCCCGGACCTGGTCACGGCGGTACCGTGCGCGGGAGTGCCGGTCGACGTGGACACCCAGGGGGATCTGGAGCGATGGAGCTGACCAATGAGTTCGACGTGGAGGTCCCGGTCGAGCAGGCCTGGGCCGTGCTCACCGATCTCGAGCGCATCGCCCCCTGCATGCCGGGTGCGCAGCTGACCGAGATCGAGGGCGACGAGTACCGCGGGATCGTGAAGGTCAAGGTCGGGCCCATCACCGCGCAGTACAAGGGCGTGGCCCGCTTCGCGGAGAAGGACGACGCCGCCTACTGGGCCGTCATCGACGCCCAGGGCCGTGACACCCGGGGCCAGGGCAATGCGAACGCCACCATCACCGCGGCGCTCGAGCCCCAGGGCGCCGGCACCCGGGTCACTGTCGTCACCGACATCAAGCTCACGGGCAAGGTGGCGCAGTTCGGGCGCGGCGCTATCCAGGACGTGAGCGGCGCGCTCATGGGCCAGTTCGTGTCCTGCCTGGAGAACGACCTTCTCTCGGGAACGGCCGAGGCCGCCCCCGTGGTGGTCGAGGTCGAGGCCGAGCCGGTCGTGACGGCCGAGGCGGAGGTGGAGCCGGAGCCCGTGGTGGCCACCCAGGCCGAGGCCGAGGCCGAGCCCGCCGTCGAGCCCGTGGTCGTGGCGGAGCCCGCACCCGCCGTGCCCGCAGGGGTGCGCAAGATCGACAGCCCGGAGGCCGAGCCCGTGGACCTGCTGCAGGTCGCCGGCGGAACGATCGCCAAGTACGCCGATCCCGGTGGTCGTGGTCTTGGTGGTCCTGATCGTCCTCTTGGTGCTGCTGCTCTGATGAGCGACGTGGTGGCCGCCCTGCTCGGGCGGGCTCCGCAGGGTGCGTACGAGGTGGTGGTCCGGGACGCCGCCGGTGGGCCGGTCGTCATCCGCAACGCCCCCCTGCTCGACGACGGGACGCCGATGCCTACGCGGTACTGGCTCGTGGGCGAGGCCGAGCGGGTGGCTGTCGGCCGACTGGAGGCGGCCCAGGGCGTGCGGCGGGCGGAAGCGGAGGTCGACCCCGACGAGCTGGCCGCGGCCCACGCCCACTACGCCGAGGAGCGCGATGCCGCTCTCCCGCTCGACCACACCGGGGCCCGCCCCTTCGGCGGCGTCGGCGGCACCCGCCGCGGGGTGAAGTGCCTCCACGCCCACTACGCCTGGTACCTCGCTGGCGGTGACGACCCGGTCGGACGCTGGGTGGCGGAGCACCTGGACGACGGGTGACGACCGTCGCCGCCGTCGACTGCGGGACCAACTCCACCCGGCTCCTGATCACCGAAGACGGCCGGACCGTCGACCGCCGGATGATCATCACCCGGTTGGGCCAGGACGTCGACCGCACCGGGCGCCTGGCTCCCGAGGCCATCGAACGAACGACGGCCGCGCTCCAGGAGTTCCGGGAGGCGATGGACGAGCACGGGGTCGAGCGGGTGCGCATGACCGCGACCTCGGCGGCGCGCGACGCCGCCAACCGGGAGGAGTTCTTCACGGCGGCCGAGGCGATCGTCGGCGTGGCCCCGGAGCTGCTCAGCGGCTTGGAGGAAGGCCGGCTCTCGTTTGCCGGTGCCACGGCCGAGTTGGATCCCGCGGACGGGCCGTTTCTCGTCGTCGACATCGGGGGCGGGTCGACCGAGTTCGCGGTGGGAACGGACGAGTGCGAGGGCGCGGTCTCGGTCGACATCGGGTGCGTGCGCCTGACCGAGAAGTTCCTCCACCACGACCCGCCGCGGCCCGAGGAGCTGTCGGCGTGCCTGTCGGTGGTGCAGGTGCACCTCGACGACGTCGCCCGGGACCTGCCGGCCGTGCTGAGCGCGAAGACGTTCGTCGGGTTGGCCGGCACCGTCACGACCGTGGCGGCGGTCGACCTCGGCCTCGAGACCTACGACCGCGACGCCATCCACCACCTCGAGCTCAGCCACGAGGCCGTCGAGGACGTCTTCCGCACGCTGGCCACCGAGTCCCGGGCCCAGCGGCTGACCAATCCCGGCCTGGAGGAGGCCCGAGCCGACGTGATCGTGGGCGGGTGCTGCGTCCTGGTGAAGCTCATGCGCCACTGGGGGCGGGCCACCTGCCTGGTCTCGGAGGCGGACATCCTCGACGGTCTGGCCGCCTCCATCAGCTCCCCTAAGGTCGACGGCCGATGAGCACGCTGCTGGGACGCCGTGTCCTGCTGCGACCGCTGAGCGTCAACGACTTCCCCTCCTGGACCGAGGTGCGGAACCGCAACGCCGGCTGGCTGCTGCGCTGGGAGCCCAAGCGCCTCCCGGGCCAGCCCGACGTGACGACCGACCGGGACGCGTTCGCCGTGCGGTGCTCGGCACGCGAACGGGAGCGGCAGCTCGGTACCGGCTACGGGTTCGGCCTCTTCGTCGACGGGGTGTTCGCGGGCGAGATCAACCTCTCGGCCATCCAGCGGGGGCCGTTCCAGAGCGCCTACGTCGGCTACTGGATCGACGAGCGCCACGCCGGAAAGGGCTACACCCCCGAGGCCCTCGTGGTGCTGGCCCGCTTCGCCTTCGACGACCTCCGGCTCCACCGGATGCAGATCGCCATCATCCCCCGCAACGCCCCGAGCCGGCGCGTGGTCGAGAAGCTCAAGATCCGCGAAGAGGGCGTGGCCGAGCGCTACCTGGAGATCAACGGCGTCTGGGAGGACCACGTCCGCTACGCCATGACCACCGAGGAGTGGCAGCAGCGCCGCGACGACCTCTTGACCGAATGGATCGGCTGAGTTCGCCTCAAGCTTGGCGGTCGCTGATCTTCGAGCGGAGGGCGCCGAGGCGTTGGCCGAACTCGGGTTGGTCGAGCGACCAGAGCTGATCGGTCAGCTCCCGGTCCACGGCCGAGGCATGGTCCTCGATGGTGGCCATGTCGGCGATGGTGGCCTTGACCCGCTGGGCCAGCTCACGGGGCGCGGCGGCCGCGGTCGCGGCCATGGCCTGGGCCGCCGTCAGCAGCTCGCCGTCCGGCACGCAGCGCCAGGCCAGGCCGACCCGCTCGGCTTCGGGGCCGTCGAGGACGTCGCCGAAGACGCCGAGCGCCATGGTGGCCTGCACGCCGGCGATGCGGCGCAGCATCCACGTGTACCCGCCGCCGGGGTGCAGCCCGAGCTGGAGGAAGCGGGTGTCGAAGCGGGCGCCCTCGGCGGCAAGGCGGACGTCACAGGACAAGGCCATGTTGAGCCCCGCGCCCACGGCCGCGCCGTTGACCGCGGCGAGGGTGGGCAGCGGGCACCGGCTCAGCCGGAGGAACCCCTCGTAGATCCGGCGCAGGCCCGCCTCCTTGGAGTCGCTGAGGTGGGAGAGGTCGGCCCCCGCGCAGAAGGCCGGTGGTGCGCCGGTGACCACGACCGCACCGATGCCCTCGTCGGCCTCGAGGGAGTCGAAGGTCTGCCCGATGGCCTCGACCATCTCCAGGCTGATCGCATTGCGCTTCTCGGGGTCGTTGAGGGTGACCGTGGCCACCCGGTCGACGACCTCCACCAGGATCGGGTCGGACAACTCAGCTTCCTTCCCTCAGGACCGCGGGGGAGTGCTTGAAGAACTGCTCGACGTCGGCCTGGTAGGTGTACTCGGGCTCGCCCCCGCCGACCGTCGACCGCAGCCGGAGCGACTGCGCGTAGTTCTCCACCGTCCCGGCCGACGTATAGCTGTAGTGGAACCCGGCGTCGACCAGCTTCGACCCGTCGACCCCCCGCCCGTAGCGCAGCAGCTCGAGGTTCTCGGGCGGGATGTCGTAGCCGAAGATCCGCAGCGGCAGCACGGCGGCACCCGACGCCACCGGCGGGAGCGGGATGGTGCGCTTGCCACAGATCGTGGCCACCTCGCTCCAGGGCAGCATCCCGTCGCCGGCGACGTTGTAGATGCCCGCGAGGTCGTTCTCGAGGACGAAGAGGATCGAGCGGACCACGTCGTCCTCGTGGACGAACTGGAACCGTGGGTCGAAGCCGAAGATCGAGGGGACCAGGGGGAGCTGCAGGATCTTGCTGAAAGGCGTGCTGATGGCGGGGCCGAGCACGTTGCTGAACCGGAGGAGGGAGACCGTCACGTGGGGGTTGTCGACGGCGAAGTCCCGCACGTAGTCCTCGACCGCGAGCAGGCTCCGCTCGATCGAGGTCTTGGGGGGCTTGGTGCGGTGCATGTCCTCGCGGAAGAAGGCCGGGTCTTCGCGGTCGGCGCCGTAGACGAGGGACGAGGACTTCACCACCACCCGCTCGACCGTGCTGCCCGGGGCCGACGCCGCCGCGAACAGGTTCATCGTCCCGATGACGTTGATCTCCTTCATCGCCCGGGACGACATCTGGTCGGAGTTCATGACCAGGAACGTGTGGATGATCGTGTCGACCTTGGTGGCCGCCACGATGCGGCTCAGGATCGAGTAGTTCTGGTCGACCCGGACGAACTCGGTCCGCTCCAGCTCGACCTCCGGTGGGGAGGTGTCGAGGCCGACGATGACCTCGACCCCGGGGTCGGCCTCCAGCTCCTGGGCGACCAGCCCGCCCCAGAACGTGCCCAGCCCGGTGACGAGCACCCGCCGTCCCACGTTCAGCCCTTCCAGACCGAGCGCCGGACGCGGATCATCTCGAAGAGCTCGTCCTGGATGCGCTGACGGATCTCGTCGGCCGCGTCCATGACCTTGCTCTTGCTGTAGCGCTCCTGGTCGGGCGGGACGTCGAAGTGGATCGGGTCGAGCACCCGGAGGCGGAACTTGGCCGGCAGCGGCATCACGATGCCGAGCGGGCCGAGGGCCAGCATCTGTGGGGTGATCGGGACATAGGGCACGCCCAGGGCCTTCGCCAGCGGCGTGATCTTGGCGATGATCGGCATCGCCTCCTCGGAGCCCACGACCGCGATCGGGACGACCGGCGCCCCTGCCCGCATGGCGATCTCGACGAAGCCGCCCCGCCCGAACCGCCGGAGCCGGTAGCGCTCCGACACGTGCTTGCCGGTGCCCTTGGTGCCCTCGGGGAACACGAGCACGAGGGCTTCCTTGTCCCGCAGGAGCCGGTACGCGTTGTCGGGGTGGGCGACCACGCCCCCGACCCGGGACCAGAGCGTCCCGACGACGGGCAGGGACTTGAACAGGTGGTCGGCCAGGCCGTACACGGGCCGCTGCAGCTCGGTCTCGATGCCGTGCATGATCACGGGGGCGTCGGAGGGGATGGCCCCGGCGTGGTTGGCCACGAGCAGGGCGCCCCCGTCCTGCGGGATCTTCTCCAGCCCTTCCCACTCGGCCCGGAACCACGAGCGGTAGATGGGGTCGTAGAGGGCGCGGGCCAGCTCTCGCATGTGCTCCGAGCGGCCCCACTCGTCGACGTCGCCCCGCCGGGCGGGATCGGACTGGCCTTCAGGGCGGCGGTCGAGGGGGAGATGGACGAGCGTGCCACCCGTATCGGCCGCGGCGGCCGTGGCGGGTCCGGCGGGCGCGTCGACGCGGGTCTCGTCCCCAGCCATATGGCTGGGCAGACTACCGGCGGTCGCTCGGCGCCCCCGCGGTCAGGACGAGGGAACCCGGGTCACCGTGTCCTCGTCGGGGTTGGTCACCCACAGGGCTTCTGCGGTCATCGTCACCCCCAGCGGCCCCGGGCCGCCGTCGACGGTCTCGACCACCTCGTCGGTGGCCGGGTCGATGCGGGTGATCGTGCCCTCGTCCTTGTTGGTGATCCACACGGCGGCGTCGGTGGCCACCACGCCCCAGGTCGAGGCATCGAGGTCGACGGTCGCCACGACCTCGTTGGTGGCCGGGTCGATGCGGGTCACGGTGTCCCCGTCGCGGTCGGTGATCCACAGGGCGGACTCCGTGACGGCTGCGTCCCGGGGCGCGCCGCCCACGGTGATGACCTCGACGACCTCGTTGGTGGCGGGGTCGATGCGGCTGACCGTCCCGTCGCTCCGGTTGGTGACCCACACCGCGGTGTCGCTGACCGCGACCCCCAACGGGTCGGTGCCGACGGCGATGACCTCGACCACGGTGTCGGTGGCCGGATCGATGCGGCTGACAGTGGCGTCCTGGCGGTTGGTCACCCACACCGACGTGTCGGTGGCGACGAGGCCGCGGGGCAGGTCTCCGACGGCGATGGTGGCCACGATCTGGTTGCTGGTCGTGTCGATCCGGTGGACCTCGTCCTCCTGACGAGCGGTGACCCAGAGATCGGTTCCGCTGATGTCGATGCCGTCGGGGAAGCCGGGAACCGGCGTCGTTTCGACGACCTCGTTCGTGGCCGGGTCGATGCGGCTGACGCTGTCGCCCTCGCCGTTGGTGACCCAGACCCCGGCGTCGGTCGCGGTCAGCTCCTGCGGCAGGTCACCCACCGTGATGGTCGCGCGGGTCATTCGCGCCCGTGGCGCTGCCGGCACCGCCGTCATCGTCGCCCGCCGCGCCGGCGGCCGCGGGGTCGTCCCGGTCCGGGTCGTCATCGGGCAGGAAGACCGCCAGCCCGACGGCCACCACCGCCAGGACGCCGACGGCGCCGACCAGCGCCCACCGCCGGTGCCGCTTCGTCGCCGGAGTCGGGACCGCGGCGGGTGCCGGGGTCGAGCCGAGCGAGATCGTCGTCCCGGGGGGCTCAGGGCCGACCGGCGCCGGGGCGCCCACGGGCGCCGACGGTGCCTCGCTGCGCACCGGGAGCTCGGTCACGGGCAAGCCCAGGGCGCGCTGGGCGTCCTGCAGGGCCGTGCCGAGCGCGGCCGCGGTCGCGGGTCGGTCGCCGGGCGCCTTCGCCATCGCCCGCTCGACGACCTCCACGACGGGGTCCGGGACGCCTCGCTCCCGCAGGTCGGGTGGCGGTTCGCTGGTCGCCCGGACGATGAGGGCGGCCATCGACTCGTCGGTCGGCCGGACGAACGCCGGCGCGCCGCTGAGGAGCTCGTACAGGGTCGAGCCGAGGGAGTAGACGTCGGAGGCCGGCGAGGCCCGCTCGCCCTGGAGGACCTCGGGGGCGGCGTGGGCCAGCGTGGCCGTGAGCATGCCGGTGCTGGTGATGGTGTGGCCGGTGACCGCGGCGATCCCGAAGTCACCCAGCTTCACCCGGCCGAAGGCGTCGACGAGGACGTTGTCCGGCTTGACGTCGCGATGGAGGAGGCCGGCCCGGTGGGCGGTCTCGAGCGCGCCGGCGAGCCGGACGCCGTGGTCGAGCACCTCGTCGGCGGGCAGCGGCCCCCGCTCGTCCAGGACCCGGCCGAGCGAACCGGACTCGAAGTACTCCATGACCAGGAACGGCCGGCCGTCGTCGGTGAGGCCCGTGTGGTGCACGAGGACGATGTTGGGGTGCCACGAGAGCAGGCCCATGGCGATCCCCTCGCGCTCGAAGCGCCGCCGGTCGTCGTCGGAGAGGCCGGGCGTGGTGAGGACCTTGAGCGCCACCGAGCGCCCGAGCGCCTGCTGGTTGGCCCGGTAGACCACGGCGAAGCCGCCGCGACCGATCTCGACGAGATCCTCGAATCCGGCGAGCTCCACCGAGGTGGACGCTACCGGTCGGGTTCGCCCCCGTACCCCGTCCGCGCTGTGAGCGGCGATGCCGGCGTCCGCGACCTAGAAGCCCCGCTGGTCCTCCAGCCAGGCCCGGCCCTCGGCGCAGTCCTCGGCCACGGGGCACCAGCCGCACGGCGGCCCGGGCTTCTTGCTCAGCGGTCGGATCGGATCGACGAGCTCGGCCATCGCCCGGACCCCGTCGACGGTGCGGGCCACAGCCGCGTCGAGCACGTCGAGGGTGATGTCCTCGACCTCGAGGCGTCCGGAGTCGAGGTAGTGCGTGGCCACCCGGCGGGGCGGCACCCCGAGGCGGAGCGTCTCGATGAGGGCGTAGAAGCGCAGGTCCTCGTGGTGGGAGGCATGGGAGCGGCCCGTCTTGAGGTCGATGAGGACCTTGCCGGCGCGGTCGCCCTCGCTGCGGCCGAGCGCCAGGTCGACCTTGCCCGCCAGCACGACCCGGTTGTCGACCAGGTCGACGTAGAGCTTGCTCTCCGGCGCCGGGCGCCACCTGGGGTTCAGCGGGGGCCAACAGTCCTGGAACTTCACGAGGAGGTCGTTGGCTGCCGCCGTCACCTCGGCCCGCTCCACCTCGTCGCACGTGCGCAGCCACTCCGCCACCCACTGCTCGCCCCGGAGCTCGCTGTGCTCGAGGCGGGCCACGGCCTCCTCGACCAGCACGAGCGGCTCGCGCTCGCCGGCCAGGCTCACGCTCAGCTCGATGGCCTTGTGGGTCACGATCCCCCGGGCGGTGGCGGCCGAGGGGATGAAGACGTCGTCGGCCCGGTACTTCACCTCGCAGCCGTGCACCTCCTTGAGGCGCTGCTTGTTGACCCACAGCGGGTCGTCGGGGTCGATGTCGGCCACGACCTCCTCGATCCCGAACTCCAGCTGGTCCCGCAGCCGGAACCGGAGCTGGTCGTCGAAGGCCGGCCACTCGGACCGCGGCGCGCCGAGCAGCTCGACGACGTCCTGCTGTGCGGGGTTGAGGGCCGACTCCATCTCACGCCGACGGTACGCCCGCGCCGTGACCAGACTGCGGGATGTCACACCCCGGGAGGATGATGCGTGGCGATGGAGGCGACGTCGGTGCGGTTCGCGGGGGCGGTCAAGAGCCTCAGCGACGCGGCCCGGCAGCGCGGGCTGACCGTGCCGGCCTTCCGAAGCCCACCCCGGATGGACGGCTGCGCCCGGACGATCCGCTGGCGGCCCGACGGTGGGGCCACCGTGGCCATCCGGCTCAAGGGGCGGCTCTGGGTACAGGTGCTGGCCGACATGGTCGAGGGCGTCGTGGTCACCAACGGGCTGCACGGGGCCGACGCCGATGGCGCACGTACGGCGCTCTGGGGCGCAGTCGACGGCGGTGGGCTCCAGGCCGCATAGATACCGTGGCGCCGCCGGCCCGGGTGGCGTAACTGGCAGCCGCTGGGGGCTTAAACCCCCCTGGTCCGCAAGGACCGTGTGGGTTCGAATCCCACCCCGGGCACCGAGCACCGGCAACGACGGCGGACTGGGCGGTCAACCGCCGCGGTCTGGCCGCGGCTCAATCACACATGGACCCCGGGGTCCCACTCATCACGCACCGAGCACGAACTCGGCCGTCTGGCTCGCCCGCATTGGCGAGAGCGACGACGACGAGTACGGCCACGACCACCGTCACGATGCCGACTACCGCGCGACGCAGACTTCGGTCCTGCCCCGCGGCGCAGTGTCCATGGCGATCGTCGCGAGCCTGCGGCGGCGATTCTCGACTCGCGGTCATCACGTCTCCGAGTGGTGAGTTGGTGCCCCCGACCATCGGCAGCTCCACGCGACTTTCTGAGCGAGAGGGCATTGCGGGCCGAGCTCGTTTGGCTGTCACACCCCCTCGGTAGGTTGGTGGCGAACATCAGTTCGTGACCTGATCCGAGGGAGGTGCCCGGCGTGACCGCTGAGTTGGTCGATCTGGAGCACGCCCTGGACCTGGCCAACAAGGTCACCTTCGCGGGGACGCCGTCGGCAGCGAAGGCCGAGGCGCTGGCCACGGTGAATCGGGTGCAGAACAAACTCGACGCCTTGAACGCGCGTGTGATGACGGCGTTCGAGGCGACCCAGGAGCACCGGGCCGAGGGGCACACCTCGCCCATCGAGTGGCAGAAGCACCACTGCCGGGCCAAAGGCCCCGACGCCTCCCGGCGGCGGCGCACCTCCCGGCAGCTTCGCGGTCTCCCACTGGTCGATGAGGCGTTGACCGCAGGATCGATCACGGTGGAGCACGTGGAGGTGCTGGCCCGGGCGCAGGTGCTGTTGGGCGAGGAGATCTTCGCCCAGCTGGAGGAGCCGTTGGTCGAGGCGGCGGTGGACATGCGGTTCTCGGACTTCCTGCGCACCGTCGACTACGCGGTGACCCGGGCCCGACCGTGGGATGCGGAGGAGCGGGCCTCACGCCAGCTCGAGGACCGCTACGCCAGTTCGTCCCGCACCTTCGGCGGGTGCGGGCAAGGTCGACGCCGGCATGGACCCGGTGGGGTTCACGATCTGGCAGGCCGAACTCGACCGCTTGGTGAAGCACCTGTTGGAGGTGGATCGGGCCGAGGCCCGGGACCGCCTCGGCCGCGACCCCCTCGCCTCCGAGCTCGCCCGGACGGCGCGGCAGCGGCGGGTGGACGCCATGGTGCTGATGGCCGAACGCTCCGCCGCCCACGCCGACACCGACCTCGGGCCCTCCAGCTTCTGTGTGACCGTGCACGGCGACGCCGTGCTGGTGGCCTGCATCATCGCCGCCCTGCGCCAGGCCCTGGCCGATGAGGACTACGACCTCGACCAGGCTTTGGATGAGATCGAGCTCGGGACCGACAGCCTGCATGAGCTCGACGACGGCACCGTCATCACCGTCAACACGATCGTGCTGGCCCTGCTGACCGGCACGGTGAGCGGGATCCTCTATGACCCCGACGGCGAGGTCATCCGGCTGGGCAAGGAATGCCGGTTGTTCAACCGGGCCCAGGCTCGGGCCCTGCGGGCCAAATTTCGGCGTTGCGCGCACCCCTACGGCTGTGACCGCAGCCACCCCTTCCTGCAGTCCGATCACGTGGTCGAGCACGCCGACGGCGGACCGACCGAGCTCACCAACGGCCAGGGCCTCGACGGCGGCCACAACATCTGGAAGACCAACCACAAACACGACCCGCCACCCGACAACCCCGACCGCAACCAACGAAGACTCCCGCCCCACGTGGGGCCCCCACCGCCAACCCGATGAAGGCCCCCGGTACAGCGGTCCGCGGCTCAGAGGCAGGCCCGTCGGCGACGAGGCGTAGCGTCCGGGTGATGGACGACGTGCGGCGGGCGGTGCACGAGGGCATCGACCTGGTCCGCGATGAGGCCACTGATCTGCTGCGTCAGCTGGTGGCCACGCCGAGCATCACCGGCGACGAGGGCGCGGCGCAGGCCATCGTGGGCGAAGCGCTCGAGGACCTCGGCTTGGCGGTCGATCAGTGGTGCCCGACCCGGGCCGAGCTGGCCGACCACCCGTCGTTCAGCGACGACGGGTTGGACCTCGGGGACCGTCCGGTCGTGGTGGGCACGCTCGAGGGCACCGAGCCCGAGGCGCCTTCGCTCGTGCTGAACGGCCACATCGACGTGGTCCCGGTCGGGGATCCCGATGGCTGGCCGGTGTCGCCGTGGAACGACCGGCTGGACGGCGACCTCCTGCGGGGGCGGGGCACCTGCGACATGAAGGGCGGCCTGGTCGCCGGGATCGCCGCGCTGTCTGCCCTGCGCCGGCAGGGGATCCAGCCACCCGGCCGGGTCGTCGTCCAGAGCGTCATCGGCGAGGAGACCGGCGGGGTGGGGACGCTGGCGGCCGTGCTCCGGGGCCACACCGCCGATGCCGCGATCGTGCTCGAGCCGACCAGCCTCCACCGCTGCCCGGTGGGCGCCGGAGCGGCGAGCTTCCGCCTGCACGTCCCGGGACGGGCGGCCCATGGCGCCATGCGGACCGAGGGCGTGAGCGCGATCGAGAAGTTCGTGCCCCTGCTCACCGCGCTCCAGGCGTTGGAAGCGGCTCGCCACGACGACTTCAGCCATCCGGCGTACGAGGACGGGATGCTGGTGGCGCCGATCTCGGTGGGCAAGGTCAGCGCGGGGGACTGGCCGTCGACCGTCCCCGAGTCACTCGTCGCCGAGGGCCGCTTCGGGGTGCTGCCCGGCGAGGACCTCGACACGGCTCGCTCGGCGTTCGAGGCCGCCGTCGACGCCGCCGCCGAGGGGGACGCCTGGCTGAACGAGCGCCCACCCGTGGTCGAGTGGTTCGAAGGGCAGTTCGCCCCGGCGGTGACGCCGCTGGACAGTCCGATCGTCGCGCTGCTCGGGGAGGCCCACGACCGGGTCGTGGGCCAGCCGTCACCTCGTCACGGGGTGAGCTACGGCTCCGACCTCCGGTTCTTCACCAACGACGCCGGGATGCCGGCGGTGCTCTACGGCCCGGGGGACGGTGCGGTCGCCCACACGACCGACGAGCACGTCGACCTGGGCGAGGTGTTCGCCGCGGCCGAGGTCGTGGCCCTCACGCTCCTGGCCTGGGGCGACGGTCACTGAGCCCGGACGCGAAACGACCGGGACACTCCCCGTGGGGAGCACCCCGGCCCGTTCGCGCCGTCGTCAGTTCCGGTTCTTGCGGTCCCGGGCGTCGTCGATGACGCCCTCGACCTTGTCCTTCACCTTCTCGACGACGTCCTTGACCTTGCCGGCAGCCCTGTCGGTCTTGCCTTCGGCCTTCAGATCCTCGTCATCGGCAAGGGCGCCCGCCGCTTCCTTCGCCCGGCCCTTGGCTTCATCGAACTCTCCAGCCATTGCGGCTCTCCTTCTTTCAGGGGATACCTGACCCCTTCCCCTCATGGACCGCTCTCAGACCCCTCGGCCAGGACCCTCGTGGTCACCCGTTCGGGGCGGGTGAGGTGCCGGCCCTTGCGGCTGGACTGCCAGACCTCGATCAGCTCGCCCGTGCGCCACGACACCGGGACTTGCGGGGCCACGTAGCTGGACCGAGCCACCGTGCGGGTGTTGCCCAGCAGGTCGGCCGCCCCGTCGATGGCGGCCAGCTCGTCGGCGTCGACCTGGGTGGGGTCGTCGGCGACGGCGAGCGGGCCGAGGTGACCGGTGACAAAGCGGGTCCCGCCCCAGGTCCGGAAGTCCTTGGCCGAGAACTCCTCGCCGGCGATCTCACGGAGGTAGTCGTTGACGTCGGTCGACGTGACGTCCCGGCGGCTGCCCTCGTGCTCGTACCAGAAGAGGTCCGGCTGGTTGCCGTCCCGACACTGCCGGATGAGCGCTCCGAGGCGGCGGTCGACGACGGGAAGGTCCCACTCGAGCCCACCCTTGCCCTCGAAGCGCAGGCTGAGGGAACGTCGGCCGTCGACGACGTGTTCGGGCCGGAGCGTCGTGGCCCCGAACGTCTCGTTGTCCTCGGCGTACTCCTCGTTGCCGATCCGGATGAGCGTCTGGTCGAGCAACGCGGTGACCGCGGCCAGCACCCGGTGCCGCGTCAGGCCCCGGCCGCCCAGATGGCCCTCGACCAGCTCGCGGACCGTCGGGAGCCGGTCGCCGAACGCCGCCAGACGCTCGAACTTCTCCGCGTCGCGGACCTCCCGCCACCGGTCGTCGTACCGGTACTGCTTGCGGCCGGCGTCGTCGCGGCCGGTGGCCTGGAGATGAGCGTCGGGATCGAGGGCGATCCACACCTCGGTCCACGCCGGAGGGATCGCCAGGGCTTCGATCCGGGCCCGTTCGCCGGCGCCGGCGAGCTCCCCGTCCGGTCCGACGTAGCTGAACCCCCGCCCGCGGCGGCGCCGGGTCCAGCCCGGATCGGCCTCGTCGGACACGTAGGTCAGGCCCGCAGCCTCGGCGACCCGGGCGGGATCGTCGCTCAACCGGTCACCCCGGGGTCAACGACCCGACGAGGTCGCGCAGCTCCTTCTCCCAGACGCCGACGAAGGCGCCCTGGTCGTCGCCGACCTGGTGGAAGTAGAGGTGGTCGAAGCCGGCGTCCAGGTACTCCTGGACCGACTCGCAGATGGCGTCCAGGTCCGGGCCGCACGGCACCGAGCCGACCGCCTGTTCCTCGGTGAGCTGGTCGGCCAGCTCCTGGAACAGCGCGGGCGTGGCGATGTCCTGGGCGAGCTGGCCCGGGAAGCCGGCGTTCGGCCACTGCTCGACCACCAAGCGGCGACAGGCCGCGTCGTCGTCGCCGTAGCAGACGGTCAGCTGGGCGTAGCGCGGGCCGGATCCGCCGCTCGACTCGTAGGTCGAGGGGACCTCGGGGTCCGGTGAGGTGCTCCACAGCCCGTCACCCCGCTCGGCAGCCAGCTCCGCCGCCTTGGGTCCGAAGGCGGAGATGATGACGGGCAGGTCGCCGCCGGGCGGGTCGTAGATGCGGGCGTTCTCGACCCGGAAGAACCGGCCGTCGTAACTGGTCTCCTCGCCGGTCCAGAGCTGCTCGACGACGGTGATCGCCTCGTCCAGCATGGCCAGCCGGACATCGGCCGGCGGCCAGCGGTGGCCCAGGATGTGCTCGTTCAGGGCCTCACCGGAGCCCAGGCCGAAGCGGAAGCGGCCATCGAAGAGCAGCGCCGTCGTGGCCGCGGCCTGCGCCAGCACCGCCGGGTGGATCCGCACCGTCGGGCACGTGACGCCGACGCCGACCTCGATCTCGTCGGTCGCCTGAGCCAACGCTCCGAGGACGCTCCACACGAACGGGCTGTGGCCCTGGACGTCGAGCCAGGGGTGGTAGTGGTCCGAGATCGAGCAGAACGCGAAGCCGGCGTCCTCGGCTCGCCGACCCAGGTCGACGAGGTCCCGGGGCCCGTGCTCCTCGCTCGAGAGCGTGAGTCCGTAGCGGGGTGACATGGCGGGGCCTCTACCCCCGGCCGGGGAGTTCTGACCCTCCCCCGATCGGGGGAAGAAACCGGGCTGTGGCCTCCGAGCATCGTCCGGCCATCCCGACGACGCCTCGGGAGCACGACCACGCCGCGCAGCTCCGGGGACGGCGGGGGCGCCTGGTTTTCTACGCCGTGCTAGTCGTCTTCCTGCTCGCGGCGGTCGTGGGGGTGTTCGGGGAGCGAGGGCGCGCCACGACGGTGGTGACGGACCAGTACGAGGTCATCGTGCACTACCCGCAGGTGACCCGGCCGGGGCTCTCCTCCTCGCTCGAGTTCGAGGTCCGCCGGACGGACGGGCAGTCCCTCCCCGAGCAGCTCACGTTCGAGTCGACGACGGACTACCTCCGCCTCTGGGACGACCACGCCGTGGAGCCCACGCCGGACGCCGTCCGGGGCGACGACGAGGACACCGTGTGGGTGATCCTGCCCAAGGCGGACGCCACGTCGATCCGGGTCCTGCTCGACGGTCGCATCGACCCTGGCATCCAGTGGGGCCGGTCGGGGACGACGACCGTGTACGCCGACCAGGAGCGCATCGCCACGCTCGACTACCGCACCTGGGTGATGCCCTGATGGAGGTCGTGCTCCGCGCCACCGCCGTCTACTGGCTGCTCTGGCTCGTCGTCCGCGGGACCGGGAAGCGCAGCCTGAGCGAGATCTCGCCCCTACAGCTCATCCTCGTCGTGGTGATGGGCGACATCGTGCAGCAGGGGGTCACCCAAGAGGACATGTCGATCACGGGAGCCGCGATCGTGGTCGTCACCATGACCGCTTGGGCCGTCTTCGGCTCCGAGCTCGCCCGCCGCAGCGAGCCGGCCGCCCGGGTGATCGACGGCGTCCCGGTCGTGCTCGTCCTCGACGGCGAGCCGTTGCCGGACTCCCTGAAGGCAGAGTCGCTGTCCATCGACGAGGTCAAGGAAGCGGCCCGCGAGAAGGGCATCGCCGACCTCCGCGACGTGACCGTCGCCGTGCTCAACCCCGACGGCAAGATGGCCTTCATCACCGGCCCCTCGGCCGACTGAGGGCTCAGGCGCTGTCGGTGGAGAGGATCCCCCGTCGGAAGGCGTGGGCCACGGCCGCGCTGCGGCCGGAGACGCCCAGCTTCTGGTAGAGCGACTTGAGGTGGCTGCGCACCGTCTCCTCACCCACGTAGAGGTCGTCAGCGATCTCCCGGGTCGACGAGCCGTGGCTGATCCCCTCGAGGACCTCGCTCTCCCTCCGGGTCAGGCCACAGCTCATGCCGGGCCAGAAGTCGGCGTCGCCCAGCCGGGCGCCGCTGATGGCGATGCGGCTGGCCAGCTCGCTGGCCACCACACCCTCACCGGCGGCGACGCGCTGGAGGGCACTGGCCGTTTCGCCCACGGGCGTGCCGTGGAGGAGGTAGCCCTGGTACCCCGCCCGCAAGGTCCGCAGGACGAAGGATTCGTCGCGGCGGCACGTGAAGGCGACGTGTCGGCATTCGTCGAGGTCCCGGACGACGTCGTCCGGGACATGGGATGGATCGGAGACGACGAGGTCGTCTTTGTCTGGCCCCTCTGGGTCCGTCCCCAACTCGCCCACCGAGTAACCGATCTGCGTGGCTACTGCGGCCACGCCCGCGAAGGCCGTGGTCCGCTGTGGGTCGAGCAGCCACACCCCGAGGGCGCGCTGCTTGGGAGCCATGCCGGCGCACTACCCCCTTTGGGGCAGGTCCAGACGAACGTTTGGGAGTGGCAGGGGGCTCAGGCGGGCTCGATGTGGGCCCGGATGGCCGTGCCGTCGTCGCTCAAAAACCCGCTGTTGCGGGCGAAATCGACCATCGCCGAGAAGCCGGCGTGCCAGTCCGCGTCGGCGGCATCGCCCGCGAGGCGACTCACCCCGTCGGTGGTGATCCAGGCGTGGTCGCCGTCCAGGCGCCCGTACGGTGCGAGCAGCGCGCCGAGGCCAGGATCGTCGACCGGACCCCCCGCCACGGCCACGTGGAAGGCGGTGAAGGCGGTCGGGTCCATGAGCGACACGGACGCGTCGGCCAGATCGGCGCGGATGATCACCGGACGCGGGCGAACCAGGTGTCGGCGACCGCCGAGAACCGCTGGCTGTCGATCCACTCCAGCCAGGCCCACACCTTCCCCCGCAGGGTTGCACCGGAGGCACCGGTGACCGGGGTGCGCACGCGGCACGTCCGGGCTTCACCGGGCTGGATGACGAACGCGGCCGGGCAGTCGAGGGCCTGGAGGCCACGGTCGCCCTCGAGGAGGTTGTAGACGCGCAGCCGGTCGAAGGTGGACGTGTTGCGGATCTGCACCCGCAGCTCCGGCCGCTGGCCGGGCTCCACGACCCGGCGCACCGGGCGGACGTCGGGGCGGGCCGAGCTGTAGTCGAGGAGGAGCCGGACCCCGCCGGTGTGGCCCGCCTGCAGCGAGTCGACGGCGACGAAGTACCGGACACGGCGCTCGACCCGGAAGCCGAGCCCCCGGTTGATGTTCTCGGGTGCGGGGGGGCTGCCGACACCGCCGCCGGGCGGGCCGCCCCGGACCGACTCGACCCGGGTGAGGTTGCCGACGTAGGGGCCGGTGTAGACGGCGGCGACTTCGCGGAAGGTGCTGATCGTGGTGAGGTTGACGAAGCCGGCCCTGGGCGCCCGGAACGAGAACCAGACCGACGACCGGCCCGCCGCGCCGTCGTGCACCGGCTCGTTCGGCTGGTGGGTGGCCCCGACGTTGTGGCTCCGGGCCGAGCGGAAGGCGGTGCTCTCGCCCTCGAACAGCCGGAGGGGGATGGCGTTGCTGAAGCGGTCGTTGTGCGCCCGCCCGACCGTCACGGCGGGGTCGACGTCGAGCGTGACGGACGGCCCGCAGGCCGGGCTGAAGTCGGTCATGGCCACGCCGCTCGGCAGGCCGGAGTTGAGCCCGGAGTCCGGGCTGCTGTTCGGGCCGAAGACCGCGTTGGGCGGGTGCTCGGAGGGGAACGGGTCCTCGGAGTCCGCGAAGCCGCCTTGGCCGGCGCCGTCGCCGGCTTCTTCGACGTCGACCCGCCGGGCGTCGTCGTCGGCGTTGAACGCGGTCTCGTCGATGTGCCACACGAGGGCGCCGCAGCCCCGGACCGCGATGTCGTAGCCCTCCTGCTCGCGGTTCTCGACCAGGAAGTACTCGCCGGTGCCCCCGCCAGTGAGGAAGCCGACGTCGACGCCGTCGGGGTTGTCGAGGACCTGGATGACGTCGGCCGTCGTCGCCGACGAGTCGAGGGCCACGTCGTCACTGGCGGTGGTGATCTGCGTCGGGCTCAGCCAACCCACCTGCGTCCGGCTGAACGGGTCGGGGAGCGGCGGCCGGGTGCCGCTGCGCTCGCTGTCGAGGGCCAGCCAGTGCAGGCCCATGACGCTCCACGTGTCGACCCCTCCCGAGCTGCCGTCGGAGTCGTAGAGGTCGATCCAGCCGAGGTCGTGGCCGAACTCGTGGGCCCAGATGCCGAGCGTGGCCTGGGCCGGCGGGCCGTCGCACTGCAGCTCGCCGCCGGTGAAGTAGCCGCTGTTCTCGTCGTCGTCGCCCACCACGACCCCGTCGAGGGTGACCGGCGAGTCCAGCGCGCTGCGGTGGCCCCACACCGATGGTCCGTTGCAGGACTGGGCGGCTTCGGTGCCGGCGACGACGATGCCGATGTGGAGCTCGTCGGGGGAGAGGGCGCCGTCGCCGTTGCCCCCGTTCGCGACCGCGTCGAAGGCGGCGAAGTCGACACTCGCCCCCGCCGCCTGGACGGCCGCGGCCGCGGTGTCCTGGAAGGAGAAGAAGTCGTTCCCGCTGTTGGGGTGCGGCGTGGGCAGGCTGACCACGATCACACCGTCATCGGCGACACCGTTCGTCTCGGCCGCCGGCGCCACGTCGAAGGTGCCGTAGGACGCCTCGTCGTAGAAGTCGGCCACGCTCTGATCGGCGCCGAAGAAGAGGTCGGACCAGTCGGCGGCCGTGGTCGAGAGCGCACGGTTGCTGAACTGGGTGAGGATCACGAGGAGGGGCTGTGTGCCGGTTGCGGGCGGGGTGCCCGGGCCCCCGCCCTCCGCGGCCTCTGTCCGCTCGGCGTCGGCCTCGGCCTGCGCCACCTCGTCGCGGAGGTGGGGCACCAGCTCGGCCCCCGCCGGGGGGCGCCCGTCGGCGTCGGGGAGCAGGCCGGACGGCACGAGGCGCCCGCGCTCGGTCGGGCGGGCGAAGGTCCAGGTCCCGTCGGGGCCCTGCACGAGGGTGAAGCCGGCCTCGGTCTCGACGCCGTTGAGGTACTCGTCGCCGTACAGCCGACCGACGAAGGTCGACCCGTCGGGCTGGGTGATCGTCCGGGGCTCGGGATCGGCGGGGGTGGCGCCGGCCCCGGCGCTGAGGCCGATGAGCACGCCGATGGTTGTGCCCGCGAAGAGCGAGCCGAGGAGGAGGAGCCGCCGCACCGGCGGCAGGCTACCGAACGGGCGTGCGCCTCGGGATGAGCCGGGTGGCCAGGTCCCAGAGGGTCCGGTGGCCACCGGCGGGATCCGGCCGCGCCGCGGCCGGGCGGCTGGCGGCGAGGACGAAGGCGAGGGCGGCGCTGGCGAAGAGGTCCCACCCCGGCGCGACCTCGCCCGTCACCGCATCGGGCTCGATCGTGCGGCGGAGGTGCATGCCCTCGACCAGGGCCATGAGCACGACGGCGATCGATTCATAGGTGAACGGTGGCCGGGGTTCGAGCCCGTAGCGGGGCAACCAGTCGGCCAGGAGGTCGGCCCACCGGCTCCCGACCTCGGCCGCCTGCGCGCCGAGGCGGCGGTCGATGTCCGGATCGTCGTAGGCGATGAGGGCGAGGTTGAGGCGCTCGCCCTCCGGGGAGCTGGCCAGACCTTCGAAGCTGAGGCCGGCGACCAGGCGAGCGAGGTCCTCGAAGCTGGCGTCGCGGCCCGCCGCCTCGGCCACGGCGTCGGCCGCGCGGCGCACGGCGGGGAACTGGTCGGGCGAGAGCAGCAGGTCGATGAGGTCGTCCCGGTAGTCGTCCTGGGTCTCCCAGTAGTGGTAGACGGCCCCGATGCTCAGCCCGACCCGGCCCACGATGTCGGTGACCCGGACGTGGTCGAGGGGCTCGCCCAGCGGGTGCTCGTAGACGTAGTCCCGGCCGGCGTCGAGGAGGACCCGGCGTCCGTCCTCCGGCGACCGGCGCTGCCGCCGCGTGCGCCGTTCCCTCGAGGCCACCCCACGACCGTAGCGAACACTAGGTACTAGGCAGGTGCCACCCGTTCAGGCGAGGACGCCGGCCAGGGCGTCCACGATGCGGTCCACCTCGTCGTCGGTGATCACCAGGGGTGGGCACATGGCGAGGGCCCGGCCCAGGGGCCGCAGGATGACGCCTTCGCCGAGCAGGGCGTCCCGGGTGGCGGGCGCCTCCTTGCCCTCGGGCAGCTCGATCGCCCAGACCGCGCCTTCACCCCGGACCTCGGTGACCAAGCCGTCGGCGTGGAGGCTGCGGAGCCCGTCGGACAGGCGTTGGCCGACCACCCGGGACCGGTCGAGCAACCCGTCGGCCTCGATCACGTCCAGGTTCGCCAGCGCGGCCGCCGCGGCCGTGGCGTGTCCCGAGTAGGTGTGGCCGTGGCGGAGGACGAAGTCCGGGTCGGCCTCGAGGGCGCGGTGGACAGGGTCGCCCAGGATGACGCCGCCGAGGGGGACGTACCCCGAGGTCACGCCCTTGGCGAAGGTGATGAGGTCGGGCCGGACGCCGTAGTGCTCGGCCCCGAACCACCGCCCCAGCCGCCCGAACGCGCAGATGACCTCGTCGAGGATCAGGTAGGCACCATGGTCGTCGCAGAGGCGCCGGAGCTGCGGGAGGTAGCCCTCGGGCGGCGGGAACACGCCGCCGGCGCCCTGCACGGGTTCGCTGATCACGGCGGCGACCTCGTCGCCGCGCTCGGCGAAGAGCGTGGCCATGGCTTCGATGTCGTCGCCCGGGACGGGGACCACGTCGGGGAGGAGCGGCCCGAAGCCTTCACGGTTTTCGGGGATGCCCTGGGCCGAGGTGCCGCCGTAGGTGACGCCGTGGTAGCCCGCCGAGCGGCTGACCACCAGGACCCGCTCCGGATGGCCGGCGTGCACGTGGGCGGCCCGAGCCAGCTTCATGGCCGAGTCCACCGCTTCGGAGCCGGAGCTGACGAGGAAGACCCGGGGGTCGTCGACCGGGGCCAGGCCGACCAGGCGCTCGGCCAGCGCGTCGGCGGGGCCGTTGGTGAACGGGTCGAAGCAGTGGTAGGCGTGCAACCTCCGGGCTTGATCGGCGACGGCGTCGACGACCTCGGACCGCCCGTAGCCCACGTTGGCGAACCAGAGGCTGGCCATCCCGTCGATGTACTCGTTGCCGTCCGCGTCCCAGACCCGCGCCCCCTCCCCGCGGACGATGGTGACGAAGTGCTCGACCGGCGCCGCCGGCTTGGCGAACGGGTGCAGCAGGGCAGGCAGTTGGGTCATGTGGACGCTCGCTCCTTCTCCTTCAGCTCGCGGCGGAGGATCTTGCCGCTGGGGTTCTTGGGGATGGCCTCGATGAACTCGACCTCGCGCACCTTCTTGTAGGGCGCGACCCGCTCGTCGACGTAGGCCATCACGTCGTCGGCCGACAGCTCGACGCCCTCGCGCGTGACGACGAACGCCTTGGGGATCTCATCCATGCCATTGCCGGCGTCCTTGGGGATGACGGCGGCGTCGGCCACGTCGGGATGCTCGATGAGGACGGCCTCCAGCTCCGCCGGGGCGATCTGGTAGCCCTTGTACTTGATCATCTCCTTGGCCCGGTCCCGGATGGTGACGTAGCGCGTCCTCGTCGACCGTGACGATGTCGCCGGTGCGCAGCCAGACGCCGTCGTCGTCGGTGAGCAGGGTCTCCGCGGTGGCATCGGGCCGGTTGAAGTAGCCGGCCATCACCTGCGGGCCCTGGACCAGCAGCTCGCCCGTCTCGCCGATCGCCAGCTCCTCGCCGGTGGCGAGGTCGACCACCTTCTGACGGGTGTCGGCGACGGGGGGGCCCACGGTCCCGGGCTTGTCGTGGCCGAGCAGGCTGATGTGGGTGACCGGGCTGGCCTCGGTCATGCCGTAGCCCTGGATGACCTCGACGTCGTACTTCTCGGCCACCCGCCGGGCCACGTCGATCGGGAGCGGGGCGGCGCCGGACATCAGGTAGCGCACGCTGCTCAGGTCGGCGCCGAGCTGGTCCCCGAGGTTGGCCAGGGCGAGGAGAGCCGGCGGGACCATGAAGAGGTTGGTGGCCTGGTGGCGCTGGGTGAGGTCCAGGAAGCGCTGCGGGTCGAACCCGGGGAGCACGACCTGCTTCGACCCGCTGGCCAGCCCCGTGAGCATGAGGACGGTGAGGCCGTAGATGTGGAAGAAGGGCAGGAAGTCGATCATCACCGAGCCGTCGGGCACGACGCCCGTGCCTCGCGTCTGGGCCACGTTGGCGGTGATGCTCTGGTGGGTGAGCATCACGCCCTTCGGTGCGCCGGTCGTGCCGGAGGAGTACGGGAGGGCGGCGAGATCCCGGGTCGGGTCGATGTCGACGGGCGCGGGCTCGCCCGTCGCCCCCGCGGCCAGGTCCCACACGTCGGCGGTGTGGTGGAAGCGCTCGTCGTGGCCCCACACGCCGCGCGTGGTCTCGGCGGTGACGTCGGCGACGAAGACGGCCTTGGGCTCGGAGTCGCCGAACTGGTGGGCGATCTCCCGCTCCTTGTACAGCGGGTTCAGCGTGGTGACCGTGGCCCCGGCGAGGAGGGCGCCGTGGAAGGCGATGACCCACTCCGGTGAGTTGGGGGCCACCATGCCCACCCGGTCTCCGGGCTCGACGCCCTCGTCCTGGAGCGCTCGAGCGACGCCGCGGGAGGCCTCCCAGATCCGGGCGAAGGTGTACTCCGCGTCGCTGATCCCGTCGACGAGGGCGACGCGCTCGGGCCAGGTCTCGGCGGCCTGGGCCAGCAGGTCGCTCACCGCGCGCTCGGGATAGGGGGCGAGTGACGGGCGGGGCGACTCCTGGGTCATGCCCAGGATGGTAGGAGGGCGCCCGGCGGGGTGCCGGGCGAGGTGACCCCGCCCGTCGGATGGGGCACGCTGGTGCCGTGCGCGACGCCGATCCCGGCCTGCCGCTCAAGCTGACGCCGGCGTCCAACGGCGAGTTCCGACCCCCGCCGCTGACCCCGCTCGGTCGAGAGGTCCTGCGCCGTTCGCGCCTGCTGCTCGAGGCCAACGCCCGTCGGACGGGCATGGGGCGCCGGGACTTCCTGCTCTCCTCGGCCGGGGCGGCGACGATGCTCGCCGTCCTCACGGCGTGCAGCCAGGAGGCGGGCGAGGGCAGCGGGGGCACCTTCTCCGTGCCCCCCGACGCCACCGTCGACCCCGAGGTCGCCGACGAGGCGATCGGCGGCGACGAGTTCATCTTCGACGTCCAGGGCCACTTCCTCGACTACCCGCCCGACACCCCGACCTCCGAGCTCGCGGGCTTTCCCCAGGCCGCGTGCGGCGAGGGAGCCGAGTGCTACTCGGCGGAGACCTTCCTCGACCTGATCTTCGCCCAGAGCGACACGTCGATGGTCGTCCTGTCGGCGGTGCCGTTCCCCGGCGACCTGCTCTCCAGCGAGACCATGGCCGAGGGCATCGCGCTGGCCGATCGGCTCTGTGGGGAGGGGCGGGTGCTGATGCAGGGCCACGCCACCCCGAGCGTCATGGGCGCCGACGGGCTGCCGGACGCGATGGCGGCCGTGGCCGAGCAGTTCCCCATCCGGGCCTGGAAGGCCTACACCCATGCGGGCGGCCCAGGGTGGTGGCTCGACGACCACGACCCGGCGGCGCCGGCCGTGGGTGACGTGTTCCTCGAGCAGGCGGTGGCGCTGGGCCTGCCCGTCGTCGCCGTCCACAAGGGGTTCGGTCGGTCCAGCCCCTACTCGTCACCGGTCGACGTCGGCCCGGCGGCCGCGGCGCACCCGGATGTCACCCTCGTGATCTACCACTCGGGCTTCGACGTGGACGGCGTGGAAGGGCCCTACGACCCCGAGAACGACCAGGGCGTGGACCGGCTCGTCAGCTCGTTGCGGGCGGCGGACATCGGGCCCGGGCAGAACGTCGTGGCCGAGCTGGGATCGACCTGGCGCACGGTGATGGGCTCGCCCGACCAAGCCGCCCACGTGTTGGGCAAGGTGCTGGTCGCCGTCGGCGAGGACAACGTCGTCTGGGGCACCGACTCCATCTGGTACGGCTCACCCCAGGACCAGATCGAGGCGTTCCGGGCGTTCGAGATCAGCCCGGAGTACCAGGAGCGCTTCGGGTACCCGGCGTTGACGCCTGAGCTCAAGGCCAAGGTGCTCGGCCAGAACTCGGCCCGGCTCTACGGGGTCGAGCCGGCGGTGGACCCGTGCCGGGGGGATCGACAGGAGCGGGCAATGGCCCGATCGGCGGCCGGAGTCCGTAACCTCCTGCCCGGCCCCACCACGGCTGCTCAGGCCGACGCCGTCTGGGCCCAGCCCGCGCCCTGGGCGCCGATCTGACCCTCCTGATGCTCCGCTCGCTCACCCGCTGCCTCCTCGGCCTCGCTCTGGCCGCCGTCGCGCTCGCCGTCGCCGCCCCCGTGGCCGCCGGCCCGACCAGGTGGTACCCCGATCCGCCGTCCGGGACCGAGTCCGCGCCCCTGGAGGCCGGAGGCCGGCAGGAAGACGCCAACTGGGTGCCCCTCCGCGGCAACCACGAGCTGTGGTGTACGAACGGGAACCCCGGGTACAGCGGCTGTGCCGGCCACCACGGCTATCCGGCCATAGACATCGGCATGCCGGTCGGGACCCGCGTCTTCGCCTCCGGTCCCGGCACCGTGACCTTCGCCGGCTCGGCCGGTGACGCCCGGGGGACCTTCGTCGAGATCCGCCATCCGGACGGCATCCGCTCCCGGTACTACCACCTCTCCGCCGAGGTCGTCCGCCACGACCAGCACGTCGAGCGCGGGACGCTGATCGGCCGCTCGGGCCAGACGGGCCGGGCGACGTCGCCCCACCTGCACTACGAAGAGCGCACCGCCGGCGGCGCGGAGAAGGACCCCGGCGTCATGTACGCCATCGTCGCCGGCCGCCTCGTCGCCTACCCGCACTTCCGCGGTTACACCGACTGGAACCGGACGCCCTACGGGACCCGCATCCGCAACGATGCGTTCAACGTCGACAACACGACGCTGTTCTGGGGCGGACCGGGGGTGGCCACCGGCGACGTCGACGACGACGGGCTCGACGACGTCGTCGTCGGGGTGCCCGGCGAGGACACCGCGGGGGTGGTCGACGCCGGCGGGGCGATGGTCCTCTACGGCTCGGACAACGGCGTCGTGGCGGCCGGCTCCGAGCAGCTCCTCGCCGGCCGCGACGGGATCGCCGGGACGATGGCGGCCGACGAGGTCCTCGGCGCGGCCGTCACCACCGGTGACTTCGACGGCGACGGCTTCGCCGACGTCGCGCTCGGCGCTCCCGGGGCGATGGTCGGCCAGGCGCGGGCGGCCGGCGAGGTGATCGTGCTCCACGGGAGCGCGGCGGGCCTGCTGCCGGCGACCCGGGCCCGGCGCCTCGTCGGCACCGCCGCCGAGCCGGCGGACCAGTTCGGTGCCGCCCTCACGACCGGCGACTTCGACGGGGACGGCTTCGACGATCTCGTCGTCGGTGCGCCAGGGGAGACGATCGGCGGCGCGTCCTCGGCCGGAGCGATCACGGTGTTCGCGGGCTCCGCCTCGGGCTTGAGGACGAGCGGTCGGGAGCTGCAGGGCGGCACGGCCCTGGTCGTGAGCGATGCGGAACCGGGAGACCGCCTGGGGGTCGCCGTGGCCGCCGGGGACGTGAACGGCGACGGGGTGGACGACCTGGCGATCGGCGCGCCCGGCGAGGACACCCAGGACACCCACGGGGTGGCCGAGCCCGACGCCGGCGCGCTCCTGGTCCTGCTGGGTCGACCGGCAACCGTCACCCGCCCGGGGCTGCGCGGCCACGGCAGCCGGGAGCTTCACCTCGACGCACCGGGCGTGGCGGGCGACGGTCGCCGAGCCGATCAGCTGGGCACGACGGTCGCGGTCGGGCAGCTCGACGAGGACGAGTTCGCCGATGTCGCCGCCGGTGCCGTGGGCAAGGACGTGGGGGGCGCGGAGGGTGCGGGTTCGCTCCTCGTCGTCCACGGCTCGGCCACGGGGCTCCGGCCCGGCGACAGCCGCCACCTGCACGCCGACCAACCCCACGTGGCGGGCGCCGCCCAAGCCGGGGACCACCTCGGCTCGGGGCTGGCGATCGGCGACGTCGACGGCGACGAGCAGGACGACCTCGTCGCCGGCATCGCCGGTCAGGACGTCGGCACCGCCGCGGCGGCCGGGGCGGTGCTGGTGCTCCTGGGCCGCACCGGCGGGGTGACCGGGGAGGGCAGCCGCCAGGTCCACAGCGGCACGGGCAGCACCGGGTTGGCCGACGCCGCCGAGACCGGCGACGTGCTGGGCTCGTCCGTCGCCGTCGGCGACCTGGACGCGGACGGTCAGGCGGATCTCGCGGTCGGCGTGCCGGGCGAGGACGTGGCGGGGTCCCGCGACGCCGGCACCCTGGTCCTGGCCTACGCCGCCGCCAGTGCGGCCTTCCACGGCGACACCCCGGCGGTCATCGCCGACGGGGAGCGGGGCGATCGATGGGGCGGGCTCTTCCCGATCTACCTGCGGTAGCCGTTCAGCCGGTCAGCACGGCCTTCGGGAGCCGCCGGACCGGTCCGGGCACCAGCGGGATCAGGCGGCGGGCCACCGCGGTGGAGGCGTCGAGGGCGAGGCGGTCCGAGGTCCGCCACCGGTAGCCGTACTGGTCCCGGATGCGGGGCGGGAGCGTCCCGACGGTCAGGAACCGGGCGAGCGCGATCGGGGGTCCGGCGATCCACGGCAGGTCGGGGGCGAAGATCGACCGCGCCAGGTGGCGAGCCGTGTCGCTCACCTCGAGGCCGGCGATCGTGTCGTGCCAGTAGCGACGGAACGAGCGCCAGTCGGTCGGCTGCGCCTCTCGGGGGCACCCCAGGAGCTCGGCCACGCGACAGGAGTCCTGGTAGTAGGACTCGAGCTCGTCGGGACGCAGCGGTCCCATCACCGCGGTGTACACGGCCACCGCCGTGTCCACCAGGGTGGCGTTGACCCAGCAGAGCAGCTCGGGGTCGTTGGCCTGGTAGCCGGGACCGTTCACGCGGGCGTGGATGCGCTGGATGCGCTCGGCGACCTCGTCGGCGGCCTCGTCGGTGCCGAAGACGATCGTGTAGGTGGCCTCGAGCGTCCCGCGCAGGCGGCGGAGGGGATCGGCTTCGAAATCGCTGTGGTCCGCCACGCCCGCGGCGACCGAGGGGTGGGCGAGCTGGAGGAGCAGAGCCCGTCCCCCGCCGAGCAGTATCGAGCCTTCGCCACTCACCCGGCGGATCACGGCGTCGGGGGCGAAGCACGTCGCCATGGCCCGCCACGGTAGGGGGGTCGAGGCTCGGTACCTTGCTCTGCCATGGAGATGCCACCCGGGCCGCCGTCGCCCGGCTCCGGGCCGCCCCTGCCCCCGCCCCCTCCCGACGAATCACTTCCGGTCGAGGCACCTTCCGACTTCCCCGACGCCGCCCCGCTCACCGACGAGGAGCGGAACCGCCGCGTCGTCGCCACGACCGGGGCGCTGGCCCTGGTGGCCGTGGCCGTCATGATCACCGTGTTCCTGGTCACCCAGGACCGAGGCCCCGAAGCGGCGACGCCGGCGGCCTCGACGGTGCCGATCACCGCACCGCCCGAGGAGGAGCCGGCGCGGCCGGCGGAGCTGCGGGCCCTGGTCGAGGAGCTCCAGCCGTTCGTCGCCGAGGAGCGGGGCCTCGAGTTCGAGGAGGACGTCCAGCTCGAGGTCCTGGGCGAAGAGGCCTATGCCGACCGCGTCCACGCCGACTTCGACGCCGACCTCGAGGAAGACCGCGACGACATCGTCAACTCCGCCCACGCCCTCCAGGCCCTTGGCCTGTGGCCCCAGGGTCTCGACCCGGTCGAGACAATCCGCGAGTTCGCCGCCGTGGCCTCCGGTGGCTTCTACGACCCCGAGACCTCGACCATGGTCATCCGGGGCACCGGCGACACGCCGCTGCTGCGCTCCACCCTGGTCCACGAGCTGACCCACGCCCTCGACGACCAGCACTTCGAGCTCGACCGCCCCGCGCTGGACGACCGCACCGACGAGGCCGGTTTCGCGTTCCACAGCGTCGTGGAGGGCAGTGCCGAGCGGGTCGAGGCCGCCTATCGCGAGACCCTGACCGACGAGGAGCTGGCCGAGGCCGAAACCGCCGAACAGGCCATCGGGGCGTCGATCGACCTGGACGACGTCCCACCGATCCTCCTGCTCCAGCAGGGCTTCGCTTACGACCAGGGCGCGGCCTTCGTCGAAGCCGTCCACGAGGCGGGTGGCAACTCGGCCGTCGACCGGGCCCTGCGCCGCCCGCCCGTCACCAGCGAGACCATCCTCGAGCCCGACTCCTGGCCTCCGGGGGAGGCGGCGGCCGTCGTCCCGGTCCCCGAGGCCGACGAGGAGCCGATCGAGGACGGCGTCGTCGGCCAGTTCCTCCTGCACCTCCTGACCAACGTCAGCGACCCCGAGGGGGCCGTCCGCCCCGAGTGGGACGGCGACAACGCCGTCGTGTGGGCGGGCGGCGACGACGTCTACTGCATCCGGATGGTCATCCGGGGCGACGTGGCCGGCATCGAGTCCGGCCTGGCCGACTGGGCGGGGCAGGTCGGGGCCGACGTGACGGCGGCCGACGACGAGGTCCGGGTCAGGTCCTGTCGCTGAGGGCGAGGCGCACCGCCTCTTCGGGGTCGCTCGCCTCGACCACGCCTTCGATCGTCCAGCCGCCCAGCGAGACCACGCGGCGGCCACCCAGGAGAGCGTGGGCGACCTCGCTCAAGGTCCCGTAGGCGCCGGGGAAGGCGATGACCGCGTCGGCGTCCATCACCACGAGGGCGTTGCGGGTCTCGCCCAGGCCGGTGGGCACGGGCACGGTCACCCACGGGTTGGCTTCGGCCCGTGAGCGTCCCGGCAGGATGCCGATGGCCGTGCCGCCTGCCTCCGCCGCCCCGCGACAGGCCGCGGTGGCGATCCCCTCCCGGCCACCGGTCACGAGGACGGCGCCCGCGTCGGCCACCAGGCGGCCGACCGCTTCCGCAGCCGCGAGGTCGTCCGGGGCGGCGTCGGTCCCGCCGATGACGGCGACGTAGCGGACCCGGTCCACGGCCTCAGCCGAGCTGGCCGAGGCTCTCGCTGTCGCCCACCGCGGTCTTGTCGGCGATGGTCTGCAGGAAGCCCTCGTCGGCGCCGGCGGCCTCCATCATCTGCTTCGGGAAGGCCTTCATCGAGTACCCCTCCGGCAGCAGTGGCACGTCGTCGATCTTGCGGGCCATGACGGCCTCGATGACCGGTTCCAGCTCCCGGGCCTTGCGCTCGCCGGCCTCGACATCGCGCTCCTTGAACTCGGGCAGGACCTCGGTCCCGAAGAGCTCGAGGCTCGCCATGATGTGCTCGTGGCGGTTCTTGCCCGCCTGCATCACGAAGATGAGCTGGTCGACGCCGGCCTCCTCGTAGCGGCGGAGGAACTCGCGGATCTGGTCCGGGGTCCCGACCGCGCCCCGGAGGCCCTCTCGCTCACCGGCGACGAGCTTGGCGCCGAGGGTCTCCTGCTCGGCGGCGATGGCCGCCTCGGGGGAGTAGCCCATCTGGTCGCGGCGCTCGATGAACTCGTCCCACACGTTGGTCGAGCCCGGCCGGTGCTCGCCGAAGATGTAGTAGTGGGCGAGGGAGTAGCCGAAGAAGTTGCCGCCCTCGAGGCCCATGGCGATGGCCTCGCGCTCGTCGCGGGCGCACATCATCGGGGTCACGCAGGCGACGGCGGCGTTGACCGCCTTGCCCACCGGCACGCCCTTCTCGGCCAGGCGCTGGTCGTAGTCGCCGATCCACTGGCGCGCCTCCTCGGGGTCGATGAAGGCGAAGGTCAGGGCGCCGATGCCCTTCTCGGCCGCCAGCAGGATCGTGTCGCGGCGGGAGCAGGCCACCCAGAGCGGCGGGTGCGGCTTCTGCACCGGCTTGGGCACGACGTTGCGGGGCGGCATCGTCACGTACTCGCCCTCGTGGCCGGTGAACGGCGCCTCGGTCATGCAGCGGATGGCGACCTCGAGGCCCTCCCGCCACTGCTCCCGCTTGACCATGGGGTCGATGCGGAACCCACCCAGCTCGGCCTCCGACGACGACTCGCCGGAGCCGAAGTCGACCCGCCCGTTCGACACGAGGTCGAGCATCGCCACCCGCTCGGCCGTGCGAGCCGGGTGGTTGTAACCCGGCGCGGTCTGGATGATGCCGTGGCCGAGCCGGATGTCCTTGGTCCGCTGGCTGGCGGCCGCGAGGAAGACCTCGGGCGCGGAGGAGTGGGAGTACTCCTCGAGGAAGTGGTGCTCGACCTCCCAGCAGTACTCGATGCCGAGCTGGTCGGCGAGCTCGACCTGGTCGAGGGCGTCCTGGATGAGCTGGCGCTCGCTGTCCTCGTCCACGGCCGGGGCAGCTGGTGCTCGTAGAAGATGCCGAACTTCATGCGGCCGCCTCCTCGGGCGTTCCCAACGAGTCGAACTGGGCGAGCAGGTCGGCGGCGTCGCGACGGTGGCGCCGCGGCGTGCGCGACCTCGCCCCGGAACGTGGCGATGGCCTGCTGGCGCCGATCGCCGAGGGACTGGGCCAGCGCCCGGTCCCAGGTGCGGCCCACCAGATCGGCGCCGGCGTGCTCGCCCTTCTGGCCCACGATCGTGCGGTCGCGCATCTCGGTGAGCACGGTCTTGAGGTACTCGACGTGCGGGGTCTCGTCGGCCCGGATGTAGGCGACGAGGCGAGCCGCCTCACCGTCGCCGGCCACGAGGTCGGCGTCGTCGAGCAGCTCCTCGGCCCAGGCGAACGTGTGGAACGCCGAGATCTCGATGAGCAGCAGGCGGGTCATGCGCTCGACGAGCAGCTCGAGGTCGACGGAGGTGTCGTCGGGCCAGCAGGCGGTCGGGCGCCGCCTGGGCCATCTGGCCGATGCCCATGCGCTCGAGCATGACGTTGGTCTCGTCCTCGGTCGGCGGGTCTCGAAGGCGACGTCGCGGGCCGCGAACCACATCTGCTTGTGGCCCCCTTCGGGCTCGGCGTCGGCGGGGTCGTAGCCGGCCTCGTCGCGGGCGTGGGCCTCGAAGAGGCCGCGTGCCGAGGTGGGCGAGGGCCGTGCCCTCGGTGTCCTCGTCGAAGGTGCGGCGGCGGTCGGGGATGGGGGAGAGCCGGATCATGCCGCCGAACCCCTCGACGGTGCCGATGCGGGTCAGGGTGGCGATGATCGGCTCGGGCAGGCCGGCCTGGATGAGGAAGCGGGCCTGGTCGACGTTGGGGTAGTGGCCCGGCCAGGTCTCGAGCGGGAGGTCGAGCAGGTCGGTGCCGAAGGTGGCGCGGTGGTTGGCCTGCCAGGCCTCGATGGCCGGCGTGCGGTGCTTCGTGCGGGGCGACACGTACCGGCCGTCGTCGTCGAAGCCGCCGTGGCAGCGGACCCCACCGGCGATCAGCGGGGCCTCGTAGGCGTGCGAGGCCAGGAGCTCGGCCTCGTCGTAGGTGAGCTGCACGGATCTCCTCCTGGCGGTTGACGGCAAGTGTAAACTCCCGCGTATACAGCCGCAAGCCCGAATTCTCCTCAGCCGGCCGGAACGCCAGGCCCAGCTCCGCCGGGCCGCGGCCACCGCGTTCGCCCGCACCGGCTTCGCGGGCACGTCGATGGACGACGTGGCGGCCGAAGCCGGGGTCAGCCGGCTCATCGTCTACCGGAACTTCGACTCGAAGGTCGACCTCTACCGGGCGGTCCTCACCGGTGTGCGGGACCGGCTACGGGAGGAGTTCGTCGCGGGCTTCGAGCGGCGGGACGGGCAGCCGTCCTTCGCCGTGCACGCCATGGTCACCGTGGCCCGGGAGGACCCCGACGGCTTCCGCCTGCTCTGGCGCCACGCCGCTCGAGAGCCCGAGTTCGCCGCGTTCGCCGACGACTTCCACGACCGGGCGGTGGCCGCGGTCGAGGGGCTGGTCGGCGACCTCCTGCCCGACCCTGACCTGCACCGGTGGGCGACGGTGCTGTCCGTGGACTACGTCGTGCAGGCCGTCCTGGGCTGGCTCGACCACGGGGACCCTCGGCGCGACGACGAGCTGGAGCGCCGGATCACGGCCGGCCTGGCCGCCCTGTACCCGACGTGGCTGTAGACCCGGCGTTCACCGCGGTCGAGGACGCCTTTCGGGAGAACTTCGCGTCCCGGGGGGAGGTGGGCGCCGCGGTGTGCGTCATCGTCGACGGGCGGGTCGTTGTCGACCTGGCCGATGGTCCGGGCTGGCACCCGGACTCGCTCGTCAACGCCTACTCGGTGGGCAAGGGCCTCACCGCCGCGGTCCTGGGCCATGCCGTCGAGACGACGCCACTCGAACTGGACGACCCCGTCGTGCGGTGGTGGCCCGAGCTGGACCTGGGCCTGACCGTTGCGCAACTGGCGTCGCACCAGGCCGGCCTGCCCGCGCTGCGGGAGCCGCAGCCCGAGCTGGTCATGTACGACTGGGACGCCGTCTGCACCGCGCTCGCCGCGCAGGCGCCCTGGTGGGAGCCCGGGACGGCGCACGGCTACCACACGAACACGTTCGGGTTCCTCGTGGGCGAGGTGGTGCGGCGGGCCACGGGACGGACCGTCGGACAGTTGCTGCGCACGATGGCCGAGCCGCTCGAGGCCGATGTGTTCATCGGCCTGCCCGACGTCGAGCACGGGCGGGTCGTGCCGTTCCGCGACCCCGATCCGAAGGGCTTCTTCGACATCGTGCCGACCGACGACCGCGAGCTGATGCTCCGGAACGCCTACGCGAACCCGCCGGGTCTGTCGGGGATGGGGGTGGTCAACAGCCCCGAGTGGCGGCGGGCCGAGATCCCCTCGACCAACAGCCACGCCAGCGCGAAGGGTGTGGCTCGCTTCTACGCCGGGCTGCTCGATGGCGTGCTGTCGGCCGAGACCCTGGCCGCGCAGTGCGAGGTCCAGGCCGACGGCCCCGACCTCGTGCTCGGTCGCCCGTCGCGGTTCGGCGTGGGCTTCCAACTGCCGCAGCCCGAACGCCCCTTCGGCACCGGGGCCCGGGCTTTCGGCCACTTCGGAGCCGGTGGATCGCTGGGCTTCGCCGACCCCGACGCCCGACTCGCGTTCGGCTACGTGATGGGCGAGATGGGCCCCCGCTGGCAGAACCCCCGCAACCGCGCCCTCCTCGCCGCCGTCACGGCTTCCCTCGGCTGAGGCGGGTGCGCCAGTCGCTCAGCACGTGGTCGATGTGGTCGTCGGGGAGGAGGCCGAACTGGTTGGCACAGATGGCGACTGCGACCCGAGCGTCGGGGTCGAGCTCGAACCAGGTGCGGAAGCCGCCCCAGTCGCCACCGTGGTACAGCACCCGGTGGCCGTCGATCTGGTCGATGCAGATGCCGGCGCCGTACGCGTAGGTCTTCTCCGCCGGAACCCCTCGGAGCTGCAGGGCGAGCACGTCCTCGCCGAAGGGCGCGGTGCTGTAGGTGTCGGCCCAGCGCACCAACTCGGATGGGGTGGACCACATCGCGCCGTCGCCCACCTGCTCCCACGCGGAGTCGGCCGGCTCGCCGGCTTCGTCGAACGACGTCGCCCGGTGGGGCACCTGACCGAACGGGTCCATGACCATGTCCAGCCCGAGCGGGCCGAAGATCAGCTCGTCCAGCACCTCCGGGAGCGGCTTCCCGCAGGCCTCGGCGATGCGGACGCCCAGCAGCAGGTAGTTGGTGTTGGAGTAGCACCACTGGCTGCCGGGCTCGAACTCCAGGGGTTGGCCGTCGAGGATCGCCAGACGCGTCTTCGGTGGTGGTTCTTTCCCGGTAGCCGTGGCCGGCGGCCTTCAACAGGTCGATGTAGTCGGGCAGGCCGGTCTGGTGGCGGAGGAGACGCCACACCTCATCGTCGAGCTCCAGGGTCAGCAGCGCGGCCAGGCCCGTGAACTGCTTCGAGGTCGAGGCGATGTCGAAGCTGGTCTCCGGCGTGTGCGGCCCGGTGCACTCGGTGTGGACGACCTCGCCGCGATGGCCGACGGCCAGGGACCAGCCGACCTCGGGCCCGCTCATGCCTGGAGGGGGAGGACGATCTGCGCCAGCGCGTCGAGCTCCTCGGTCCAGTCGTCGGGCTCGGTGATGGGCAGCACGACGAACTTGCTGGCGCCCACCTCGACCATCTCCTCCAGCCGGCGGCGCAGGCCCTCGTGGCCCGACGGGACGATCTGGCTCGGATCGGTGATGTCGGGCCGGCGCTTCTGCACGAAGGCCAGGAAGAGGTCGGGGACCTCGCCGTGGGCGTAGGCGACGAGGGCGCCGAAGTGCTCCGGGTCGATCTCGCGTCCGGCCTCGTCCGCGGCGGCCACGATGGCCGGGATGCCGTTGGCGACGTCGGTGGCGTCGCAGAACGAGGGCAGCCAGCCGTCGCCCAGCCGGCCGACGCGGCGCAGCTCCGAGGGAGCCTGTCCCCCGAGCCAGACGTCCATCGGCTGCTGGACCGGCTTCGGTCGGACCGAGATGCCGTCCAGGTGGAAGCGCTCGCCGTGGTGCTCCACGTCGTCCTCGGCCCACAGCCGGCGGAGCAGGGGGAGGGCCTCGTTGAACCAGGGGGCCCGTTCCTCCCGGGCGAGCCCGAAGGCCTGCTGCTCACGCGGGTCGGCGATGCCCAGGCCGAAGGCGGGGAGGAGACGCCCACCCGACAGCCGGTCGAGGCTGGCCAGCTCCTGGGCCACGAGCACGGGGTTGCGGCCGGGCAGGACCATCACGCTCATGCCGAACTTGATCTTCGTGGTCCGCCCGGCGGCGTAGGCCAGGCCGACCACCGGGTCGGGGCACTCGCCACTCACCCGCTCGCTCAGCCAGAGCGAGTCGAAGCCGTGGTTCTCCAGCCCGTCGACGAGCGGATCGAACCGCTCGGGGTCGTTGGTGACCGTGCGGGTGCCGAGGCCGAAGCCGACGCGGATCTTCACGTTCCTCACCTCCTGACGTGACAGTCTCCCGCACCGTGGATCGGTTCCGGCTCGACGAGAGGGTGGCCCTCGTCACGGGGGCCTCGGCGGGGCTCGGCGCCCGGTTCGCGCGCGTGCTGTCCGAGGCCGGGGCGCAGGTCGTCCTGGTCGCTCGCCGAGCCGACCGCCTCAGCGAGCTGGCCGACGAGCTGGACGGTGCGCTGGCGGTGCCCGCCGACCTGGCCGACCCGGACCAGCGGACCGCGTTGGTCGAGGCCGCCCTCGAGCGCTTCGGGCGGGTCGACGTGCTGGTCAACAACGCCGGCATCAGCGACGGCCCCCAGCGGGCCGAGACCGAGGACGTGGCCGACTTCGCCCGGGCCGTCGAGGTCAACCTGAACGCCGCCTTCCACCTGTGCCGGTTGGTCGTCCCGGGCATGATCGAGCGGGGCCACGGGTCGATCGTGAACATCGCCTCGGTCCACGGGCTCGTCGCCTCGTCGCCGAACCGTCAGGCCGGCTACGTGGCCAGCAAGTCCGCGCTGGTCGGCCTGACCCGGGAGCTGGCCTGCCAGTGGGCACCGCTCGGCGTGCGGGTCAACGCCCTCGCCCCGGGCTACTTCGCCACCGACCTGACCAGCGAGATGATCGCCGCGGACTCGGGCCGGAAGTGGATCGAGCGCAACACCCCGATGCGCCGGGTCGGCGCCGAGGACGAGCTCGACGGCGCGCTGCTCTTCCTGGCCTCCGGGGCCAGCAGCTACGTCACCGGCCAGACCGTGGCGGTCGACGGAGGTTGGACAGCGAGATAGCAGCGCTGGATACCGTCAACGACATGACGAAGTCCGACGGTGGGTTCCGGATCGAGCACGACTCGATGGGCGAGGTCCAGGTCCCGTTCAGCGCCAAGTACGCCGCCCAGACCCAGCGGGCGGTGGAGAACTTCCCGATCTCCGCGATCACCATCGACCGGCGCCTGATCCGCGCGCTGGCGATGGTCAAGGGCGAGGCGGCCAAGGTCAACGCCGGCCTCGACGAGGTCCCGAACGTGGACGAGCGCATCGCCGACGCCATCGCGGCCGCGGCGGACGAGGTGGCCGAAGGCCAGTGGGACGGCGAGTTCCCCATCGACGTGTTCCAGACCGGCTCGGGCACCTCGTCCAACATGAACGCCAACGAGGTGCTGGCCCGGCTGGCCTCCGAGAAGCTCGGTGAAGCGGGCGCGGTGCACCCCAACGACCACGTCAACGCTTCACAGTCGTCCAACGACGTGTTCCCCACCGCCATCCACGTCGCCGTCGCCGAAGCGCTGCACGACGACCTCCTGCCGGCGCTGGTGCACCTGCGGGACGCCCTCGCCCGCAAGGCCGACGAGCTCGCGTCGGTCGTGAAGTCGGGGCGCACCCACCTCATGGACGCCACGCCCGTCACCCTCGGCCAGGAGTTCGGCGGCTACGCCGCCCAGATCGGCCAGGGGGCGGAGCGCATCGAGGGCGTCCTCGGCCGGGTCGGCGAGGTGCCGCTCGGCGGGACGGCGGTCGGCACCGGCATCAACGCGCCGCCCGCGTTCGCCCCCGCCGTCATCGCCGCACTGGCCGAGCGCACCGACCTGCCCATCACCGAGGCGCGGGACCACTTCGCCGCCCAGGCCTCGCGCGACGGCCTGGTCGAGGCTTCCGGCCTGCTGCGGGTCATCGCCGTCGCCCTGGTCAAGATCGCCAACGACCTGCGCTGGATGGGCTCCGGACCGCGCACGGGCCTGGCCGAGATCCGCATCCCCGACCTCCAGCCGGGGTCGTCGATCATGCCCGGCAAGGTCAACCCGGTGATGTGCGAGGCCGTCACCCAGGTGGCGGCCCACGTCATGGGCAACGACGCCGCCGTGGCCTTCGGCGGGAGCCAGGGGAACCTCGAGCTCAACGTCTTCATGCCGATGATGGCCCACAACCTGCTCGAGGCCATCCGGCTCCTGAGCAACGTGAGCCGGGTCTTCGCCGACACCTGCATCGACGGCATCGAGGCCAACGAGGAGCAGTGCCGGGTGTACGCCGAGTCCTCGCCGTCGATCGGCACCTCCCTCAACCCCTACATCGGCTACGAGAAGACCGCCGAGGTCATCAAGCGGGCCACGAAGGAGAACAAGACGATCCGCGAGGTGGTCCTCGAAGAAGGCCTCATGACCGACGAGGAGCTGACCAAGGCCCTCGACATCGAGGCCATGACCCGGGGCGGCATCGTCAAGTAGCGGGCGAGCCCTTGAACGGCCCGGGGTCGCCGGGGCCGGGGATGTTGGGCGGGATCCAGCTCATCTCGCGGCCGAGGTCGGTGACCGCCGCCCGCCACTCCAGCGGGTCCCAGCCCTGCGCTTTGGACGCCACGCTCAGGTCGGTGCGGATGTGGACGAAGGCGGGGAGCTCGTCGAGCTCCAGGGCCGCGACCAGCTCCCGGTCCGGGTCGGCGAAGGTCAGCACCTCCTGGGCCCAGGGGCCGAGGAAGCGGCGGGCGTCGTCGGGCTTGGCCAGGACCGCGAACGCCACCCGGCAGTCGGCCTGGGCGAAGGTGCGGAGGATGCGGCCGGCGGTCTCGAGCAACCAGGCGCTCTCGCTCGTGTAGGGGTCGAGCACCACGAGGACGAGGTGGAAGTTGGTGATCCACGCCGACAGGGCGCGGGCCTCGCCCCCGAGCGGGGCCAGCTCGAGCTCCGGAGGGGCCACGGCCGTCACGGCGCCAGAAGGTACTGCCCGAGGTTCGGGGAACGCGAACTTGTCGGTCGCTACCGTCGACCCCGTGCACCCCATCGAGCGGCTCCGCTACGTGGCCCGGACCCGCGGGGCCTCGCAGGCGGTGATGGTGGGGGAGACGGCGGCCGCGCTGCGCTCGTTCGGCCGTGATCCGCAGGGGCTGGTGACGGCCTGCCGGCGCATCGTCGACCGCCAGCCCAGCTCCGGGCCGCTCTGGTGGCTGGCCGCCCGGGCCTTGACCGCGCCCGACCCGATCACCGAGGCCCAGCTCGCCGCGGCTGAGATCGAGGAGGACCGCACCCCACGGGCGCTGGCCGACGCCCTGCCGGAGGACGCCACCATCCTGCTCCTGGGTTGGCCCGAGCTCGCCGCCGGCGCCCTGCCCCGCCGGGGCGACCTGGACGTGCTGGTGTGTGACGTCGACGGCGACGGGACCTCCCTGGTGGTCCGCCTTCTGCGGGCCGACGTCGATGCCACCGATGTCCCCGGCCCGGGCCTCGGCGCCGCGGCGGCGACGGCTGACGTGGTGGTGCTGGAGACCCCGGCGATGGGTCCCACGGGCTTCGTGGCTCCCAGCGGGTCCCGGGCCGCGGCCTCGGTGGCGCGCCTGTGCGGCGCCGAGGTGTGGCTCGTGGCCGGCGTCGGCCGGCTGCTCCCCGAGCGCATGTTCACCGCCCTCTGCGACCGGACCGTGTCCGCGGACAGCCCGTGGGAGGACGAGCTGGAGCTCGTCCCGCTGGACCTCGTCGACCAGGTGGTCGGGCCCCTGGGGCCGTCGTCCCCGACCGACGCCCTGCGCCGCACCGACTGTCCGGTGGCGCCGGAGCTGCTCAAGCCGTTCTAGCCCTGTGCCAGCACCTGCTCGTGGAGCGAGGTGACGGCCAGCCGGGCCGACTCGAGGGCGCCGTGCTGCCAGCCCGTGGTGTGCGAGAGCCAGTCGCCCGCGAAGCGCCAACGCCCGACCGGTTCCAGCAGCCGCTGGTAGCCGACGCCGAAGCGAAGCCACTCGGCCCAGCCGCCTTCGCTGTGCGGCTGGGTGTGCCAGTCCACCGAGAACGACGAGCGCAGGCCGTCCCGGTACACGGCGCCGTGCACCTCCTCGCCGGCCACGAGGGCCAGCTCGGTCCGGGCGTCGTGGCTGAGTTGGCTGAAGCGGTCGGCGGAGGGGCCGAACGGGTAGCCCCCGATCAGGACACCGCCCTCCTCCAGGTAGCCGGTGGACGGGTACCAGATCTCCCGCACGTCCCGGTCGGTGGCGGTGATGCCGCCGAGGATCCCGTCGTCGACCTCCCAGAAGCGGTGGTCGTACTCGAGGCCGATCTTCCCGGTCGTCACCGGCGCGGGCTCCCCGAGGAAGCGGACGATCTCGTCCGGCCACGACGACTCGAGGGTCGCGGCCAGGTGCGGGGGCAGGGTGCTCAAGCCGAAGTCGGCGGTCACCTCCTCACCGTCGGCCAGCCGGGCCAGCACCCGGTCGCCGTCGCCGACCTCGACGACCTCCGTGCCCGTCCGCACCTCGGTGCGGAGGGCGTCGGCCAGGGCGCGGGGGAGGGCGTCCATGCCGCCGACGGGGTGGAACATCGGGGTGTTCAGGTGCCAGTCCCGTTCGAAGAAGCGGCGGGCCGCCGGGTCGAAGGCGAGGACGTCGGCCAGCGTGTCGGGATCGCCGAGCTCGCCGTCCTCCTCGCCCGCCCCCGGGGGTGTCTCGTAGCCCCGCTCGGTCCGGGCCAGGGCCCGCATGGCGTTGAGGTAGGCGTACAGGGCCTCGCGCTCGTCGGCCGGGATCTCCTGGTCGAGGTCGCCGTCGGTGATGGCCTTGGCCAGGAGCTCGCTGATGTAGCCGTCGAGATCGGCGTCGAGGCTGCGCCGGCGGCGGACCTCACCGTGGCGGACGGCGAAGGCGTCGACGTTCACGTTCACGAACGGCTCGATCGGCACCCCCAGCTCCCGGCAGTACTGGATCGTCGTGTGGTGGGCGGCGAGGCGGGCCGGGCCGGCGTTGAACCAGCGGTCGCCGGCCAGCTCGGCCCGCTGGGTCGTCCCCCGGGTGTCGGTGAGCTCGGTGCCGGCCCGCACGGTCACGTTGCGGCCACCGATGCGGTTCCGGGCCTCGAGGACGGTGACGGCGTACCCCGCCTTCTCCAGCTCGTAGGCCGCCGCCAGGCCCGCCACCCCCGCGCCGAGGACGAGCACCGAGGTGTCGTTGGCCCGACCCTGGAGGCTGAAGTCGGCCTCCTGGGGGGCGCGGAACGGGGCCGAGCCACCGTCGCCCCGGTCGATGACCTGGAGGGCGCCGAAGAGGACGCCGGCCCCGCCCGCGGCGCCCAGACCGGTCAAGAACTGCCGACGGGTGACCGCCATCGGCGCATCCTCCCACCTTGGCCTCGCGCGGAGGTCCCGCCGTAGGCTGGGACCATGTCCGCACGCACCCGTGACCTGCCGCGCCGGTCCTGCCTGTCCATCCCCGGCTCCAGCGAGAAGATGCTCGGCAAGGGCCCGACCTTGGGTGCCGACATGGTCTTCTGCGACCTCGAGGACTCGGTCGCCCCCCTCGAGAAGGAGGCGGCGCGGGCCAAGGTCGTGGACGCCATCAAGAACCAGGACTGGGGCGAGAAGGTGCTGTGCGTCCGGGTCAACGCCTGGGACACGCCGTGGACCTACGGCGACGTGATCGAGGTCGTGGGCAACGCGGGTGAGCGCCTCGACGAGGTCATGCTCCCCAAGGTCCAGACGCCGGGCCAGGTCGAGGCCATGGACCTCCTGCTCACCCAGGTCGAGCGCAACGCCGGCCTGCCCCCCGGCCACATCGGGATCGAGGCCCAGATCGAGACGGCGCAGGGCCTGATCAAGGTCAACGAGATCTGCGCCGCGTCACCCCGCCTGGAGACGGTGATCCTGGGCCCGGTGGACTTCTCGGCGTCGATGGAGATGCCGTCGCTCGCTGGCGGGCTGCAGATCCCGGAGTACCCCGGGGACTACTTCCACTACGTGTTCATGAAGATCCTCATGGCCGGTCGGGCCAACGGCCTGCAGGTCATCGACGGTCCGTACGTCAGGGTGCGCGACATCGAGGGGTTCCGCGACTTCTGCACCCGCACCCAGATCCTCGGCTTCGACGGCAAGTGGGCCCTGCACCCCGATCAGGTCACGATCCTCAACGAGATGTTCTCGCCCACCCAGGAGCAGTTCGACCGGGCCCAGGACATCCTCGACGCCTACGAGGAGGCCACGACCACCGGCGACCGCAAGGGTGCCGTGATGTTCGGTGACGAGATGATCGACGAGGCCTCCCGGAAGGTCGCCATCAAGCTCGTCAGCCGCGGCGAGCGGGCCGGCCTGGTCCGCAGCAAAGGCTGAGCTCCGGCGGTTCTTGCCGGATTCTCACCTACTTTTTCGAAGGGCTTTCGCTCGGCGCGCCGATGCTGGGGGCATGAGCGAGTCCTCTGACGAACCCACCGAGCCGGTCGAAGCGGTCGAGGAGACCGAGCCGGAGGCCGAGCCCGCGCCTGCGGAGCCGGCCCCCGCGGCTGACGACCCCGTCCGGACCGTGACCCGCAAGGGCGCCACCGTTGCCATCGCGGGGGCGCTCGTGGTCGGCGGCCTCGCCGGCTGGGTCGCGTCGGATGCGTTCGGCGACGACGACGAGGGTGTGCCCATCAGTGCCTTCCAGGAGGGCGGTGGCCGGTTCCACCGCTGGGGCGGCGGCCCGATGGACGGCCGAGGTCAGGGCTTCCCCGGTGGTGGCTTCCCCGGTCGACCGGGCGGTGACTGGCACGACGACGGCTGGCAGGACGACGGATGGCACGACGACGGCGAGCGCCCGCCATGGATGGACGAGCGTCCTGACGGCGACGAGGACGACGACGATGGTGACGACGATCGCGGCACCGACGAGGACGAGGATCAGGACGAGGACGACCGCGAGTCACCGACCACGACGACCGAGGCCGACAACTAGCGGTCAGCTTCGGTCTGCCGCCTCGGCGATCTCCTGCTGGAGCGCGTACAGCACCGGCAGCGTGGCGTGGTCCTTGGGGCGGTTGGCGGCCTCCTTCGACCGGATGACATCGGCGAGGGCAGCCACCGGGATCACGAGGCCACGGACGTCGAAGGCGACGGCCCGTCGGACGAGGTCGTCGTAGCCCTCGGTGCCGGCCGGGGTGAAGCTGAGGTCCAGGTCTCCGCAACGGGTGGTCGTGTTCAGCAGGCTGAGGCCGGCCAGGAGCTGGGGGTGCGGGTCGAAGGGAACGCCCTCAGGCTCTTCGACGGCCCGGATGCGGGCGTCGAGCGCACGCAGGGCGTCGGCCAGGCGCTCGAGGTTCGCCGGGGTCCGTGACGGGACGATGTCGGCGTCGTTGGTCATGGCGGGCGAACCGTGCAGCACCCCGGCGAGCCCGCCGATGAGGACGTAGTCGACCCCGGCGTCCGCCAGCGCGGCGAACAGGCACTCGGGGTCGAGTGGCTCAGGCACGGCGGGCCGCTTGGACGAACCGGCTCACGTTCGTGACCGACGCGAGCCGCTCGGCAGGGGACAGCGCCAGTTGCTGGCGGATCTGGGCCCGGTCGACATCGTCGACGGGATCGAGACGGAGCTGCGGGCGGAACCCGCAGGCCCCGAGGATCCCGCCGAGTCGGCTCAGCCGGGGCTCGTCGTGGCCTCGCTCCCAGCGCGAGACCGCGGACTGCGTCGTCCCGAGGCGCCGGGCCAGCTCAGCCTGGCTGATCCCCGCCGCCGATCGGGCATCCCGGATCAGTGGCCCCGTGTCCAGGTCGATCAATGTCCGCACGGTCAGTGTTCTCACCTGCTGAGCATAGCGGAAAGGTGATTGTCTTCATAGCGGAAACCTCATGACCGGACCAGGGCAGCCACGTCCCGCCGAACCCGGGCTGCCTCGCCGGTGATGCCAGGGACAAGGACGTGGGCGACGTGGCGCAGGTCGGCCAACTCGTCCTCCTCCAGTGCCAGGCGAGGCCGGCGAGCGAGGGTTCCCGCGGTGCGGTCGGCGGCATAGGCCGGGTCGGCGTAGCGCTCGGGCTCGAGGCGGGTGGTGAGCTGATCGAGCATCTCCCGCCACCGATCTCCGTGGTCGGCGCCGACCAGCCCGACCGCGTCATCAGTCGGCTCGCCCAGTGCGGCCCAGAACCGGTCGAAGGCCTCGGGCCGGTCGGCCAGAAGGGCACCGTCGAGCAGCAGCTCGACCAGGACGTGGGCCGCCCCGCGGGCCGGGCCGCGGCGGACGCCGCGGTCTCGCAGGGCGAGCACGGTGGCCCGGTTGTGCTCCCGGAACCACGGGAGGTCGTGGAAGACCGCATCGGTGCGGTGGTGGAGGGCGATCCCGGCGAGGACGTCCGGCGACCCGTCGCCGGCGGACCGGAGCCCGGCCATGCGTACGAGATCCGGCCCGGCCGCACCGACCAGCACCCCGGTGGGGGCATCGGCCACGACCTCGGCCGCCACGAGCACGTGCGCCCCGAAGTTCACCCGAACAGGATGGCGGCTGCCGGCGCGCTTGGTAGACCCGGGGGATGGAGCTCGACGTCGAGGAGACCTACCAGCACCTCGGCCAGATGGAGCTCACGGCCGACGCCCTCCTCGCCGATGGCTGAGGCCCGACGGGCCGATCACCACCGACGCGGCTACCTCCTCGTCATCGGCGGCGCGACCCTGTTCGGGGTCAACGCCAGCGTCTCGAAGGTGGTGCTGTCGGCCGGGCTCGAACCCGCCCGCCTCGCCGCGCTGCGGGTGACCTTCGCGGCCATCGGGCTCGGCCTCGTGCTCGTCGTCGTGAAGCCCTCGCTGCTCCGCGTCGACCGGCGGGATCTGCCGATCCTCGCCGTGCTCGGGCTGACCGCGGCAGCGGCCATCCAGTGGCTCTACTTCGTCGCCATCGACCGCATCCCGGTGGGGGTCGCGCTGCTGCTCGAGTTCACCAGCCCGCTGCTCGTGGCCCTGTTCTCGACGATCGTCCTGCGCCACGACGTGCCCCGCCGGGTGTGGCTCGCCCTGGCCATCTCGCTGACCGGTCTCACGCTGGTGGCCCAGGTCTGGCGGGACGTCGGACTCGACGCGATCGGCGTCTCGGCCGCCCTCGGGGCCGCCGGCTGCCTGGCGGTCTTCCACCTACTCGGCAAGCACACGGTGGAGCGCCACGAACCGCTCACGATGACGTTCTGGATGTTCGTGTTCGCTTCCGTCTTCTGGGCAGTGGTCCAGCCCTGGTGGGACTTCGACGCCGCGATCCTCACCGAGTCGACCTCGCTGCTCGGTCGCCTGAGCGGCCACTCGGTGCCGGTCTGGGTCGCACTGGCCTGGATCGTGGTCCTCGGCACCCTCGCCCCCTACGCCCTGGAGCTGGCCGGGTTGCGTCGCCTCACCCCGACCGCCACCGGCGTGGTCGGCATGCTGGAACCGGTCATCGCCGCCCTCGTCGCCTGGGTCTGGCTGGAGCAGGTCCTGAACGGGGTGCAGCTGCTCGGCGGTGCGCTCGTCCTGCTCGGCGTCGGACTGGTCCAGACGGCCCGGGCCACGATGGGCGATGCCGAGGACGAACCCGTTCCCGTCCCGGTGGACGCCCCGCTCTGAGCCGCGAGGACGTCTCCACCGTTCCCTAGGGTCGCCGGGGTGGACGGCGGCGAACTGGCGGTGGTGATCGTCGCCATCGCTGCCGGTGCCCTGGTCAAGAGCGTGTCGGGCATGGGCCTCCCGGTCATCGCCGTCCCGCTGATCTCCCTGGTCGCTCCCCTCGAGGAGGCGGTGGTCGTCGCCGTCCTGCCCGGCCTGGCCATCAACGGCGCCGTCGGCTGGCGGGAGCGGGCCCACCGGGGCGACACCCGGGACCTCCCCGTGCTGGCGGCGACCGGGGTGGTGGGGGCCGTCGTCGGCACCCTCCTCCTCGTGCGGCTCCCCGAGGAGCCCCTGCTCGTGGTGCTCGTCATCGTCGTGCTCAGCTACATCGTCCTCGCCTTGACCCGGCCCGAGCTCCGGCTCGGTCCCGCGACGAGCCGCCGATGGGCGCCGGCCGTCGGGCTCGGAGCCGGGGTCCTGCAGGGCGCGACCGGCATCTCCGGCCCGATCACGGGGACCTGGATCCACGCCTACCGGCTCCCGCGGGACGCCCACGTGTTCGCGGTCACCGTCCTCTTCCTGATGGCGGGGCTCGGCCAGCTCGGCCCGCTGCTGGCGAGCGATGCCTTCGCCGGGCTCTGGTTCGCGGCGGTCGTCGGGGTGCCGGCGGCGCTGGCCGCCGTGCCGCTGGGCGCCCGGGTCCGTTCCCGACTCAGCGGCCGGGCCTTCGACCTCGTCGTGCTGGCCACGCTGATGGTGTCGGCCGTGACGATCCTCGTCCGCCTGGTCGTCTGAGCCCGTTCGGTCGCCCTTGGCCTCCTGGTCACCTAACGTCGCGAGACACCGACCGACAGGAAGGCACTGCGTGTGATCTCTGCCCCTCGGGACGACGACCAGGTGATCGTGACGACCAAGGGGGAGGTGACGGAGGCGGCCAAAGCCTACGCCGCGGCCAAGGTGGGACGTCTCCATCAGCACGCGCACGGGCCGGTCCTGCTCACCCGGTTCAAGCTCACCGTCGCCGACGGCCAGGACCACGAGCGGCGGGCCATCGCCGAACTGGCCCTCGACGTCGGGGGGCGAATGGTGCGGGGCCAGGTGGCGGCCCACCGGGTCGAGGAAGCGGTCGACCTGCTCGTCGACCGGATGATCCGCCAGCTCGACCAGGCCGCCGACAAGGCCCGCACCAAGCGTCGCCGGTCCTCGGGCGAGGCTCCGGGACGACCCATCCGGGCGCCCGTGCCCCTCGAAGAGCGGGAGGTGGTCGCCCACAAGACCTTCGCCATCGACCGGGCCACCATCGAGGAGGCCGCGTTCGACATGGAGGTCATGGACTACGACTTCTTCCTGTTCACGGACGCGGACGACGGTCGGGACAAGCTGGTGACCCGCGAGGACGGCGGCTCCGTGCGCACGGTGACCGATCCCCCCAGTGAGTCCGTCGACGAGGCCCTCGAGCGCCTCGACGCGGGGGGCGAGCCCTTCGTCTTCTTCTGCGCCGCCGACAGCGGTCGCGGCGCCGTCGCCTATCTCCGCTACGACGGCCACTACGGCCTCATCCGCGCCGCCGACTGAGCCGCGCCGAGGGCGGAACTCGGGCCGAGAACTGGCATCCTGTATGGCCGCCGCCGCGGTCGTACTGCTTTCTCCAGGAGCCCCCTGACGCCCATGTCGTTCAAAGTCGGTGATCGAGTCGTCTACCCCCACCACGGGGCGGCCGTGATCGAGAAGAAGGAGAAGCGCACGACTCCGGGCGCCGAGGGCGAGGAGAAGGAGTACCTCGTCCTGCGCATGGCCCACGGCGAGCTGACCCTCTCGGTCCCCTCCGACAACGCCGAGACCGTCGGCATGCGTCGGCCGATCGCCCGCGAGGACGTCGACGACCTCTACCAGGTGCTGGCCAAGCGGGACGTGCGCGAGCCCTCCAACTGGAGCCGGCGGTTCAAGAACCACCAGGAGAAGCTCAAGTCGGGCGACGTGTACCAGGTGGCCGAGGTGGTCCGGAACCTCGCCCTGCGGGAGGCCGACCGAGGCCTCTCCGCCGGTGAGAAGTCCATGCTGGCCAAGGCCCGCAGCGTCCTCGTCTCGGAGCTGAGCTTCGCCCTCGACGTGTCCGAGGACGACGCCCTCGAGCAGGTCAACAAGCAGCTCACCTAAGGCTCCTCAGCTCACGTAGGGGTCCTCAGCTCACCTCGTGCTCCCAGCCGCCGGTGAGCGGCTGACCGTCGAGCAGCACCTCGCCCGACGCCGTCGTGGAACCGATGGCGACCGGTTCGCGCAGTCCCTTCGCGGCGAAGGCGGCGCGCACGCGGTCCCGGTCGGTGGCGACGAAGCAGAGCTCGTAGTCGTCACCCCCGCCCAGGGCCTCGACCCGAGTCGCACCCTCGGCGACGGGGACGGCGTCGCCCTTCACGCGGATGCCGACCTTCGATGCTTCGGCGATCCGGGGCAGGTCCACCGCCAGCCCGTCCGACAAGTCGAGCATCGCGGTGGCCCCGGCGCCCGCCGCGACCTGACCCTCGGCCAGGCGGGGGACGGGGCGGTGCAGCGGCTGCGGGTCGTCGACCTCCTCGCCCGCCTCCAATCGGGCGAGGACCGAGGCGGCACCGCCGAGCGGGCCGGTCACGAAGACGGTCTGACCCGGGCGGGCCCGCGAGCGCAGGACCGGGCGCTCGGCGTGGCCGGTGACGGTCACGGCGACGAAGAGGTGGGGCCCGGACGAGGTGTCGCCGCCGACGAGGGGGCACCCGAAGCGTTCGGCGCACGCCACCAGCCCGTCCAGGAGCTCGTCGGCCAGGCCCGGTCGGTCCGGCGGCAGGGCCACCGCCGCCACTGCCGACTCCGGGATGCCGCCCATGGCGGCGAGGTCGCTGAGGTTCACCGCCAGGGCCTTGAAGCCCACGTCCGCGGGGCTGGCCCAGGCCGACCGGAAGTGCACCCCGTCGACGAGGAGGTCGCTGGCGACGAGGCGGCCGTCGGCCAACACGGCGGCGTCGTCGCCCACCCAGGTCTGGCCGGGCGGTGGCCCTGGCAGCCGCTCGACCAGTCGGCGCAGGAACGCCCGCTCGCCGCTCACGGCTCGAGGCCGGCGCGGCGGAGCATCGACGGCGGGATGCGGGTGTCGGCGGCGGCGAGGAGGGCTGCCCGCTCCACGTTGACCTCGTCGTTCTCCCGGGCCGACCAGTCGTCCCACGGCCCCGGGGGGAGCGCCGCGGGATCGCCGGCCGCATCGGCGCAGGCGTAGAGGTAGGCCGACTGGGCGAGGAGGTCGTCGCCACTGCCGATCGGGCCGTGGCCCGGGACGATCCGCGGGCCGAGCGCCGCAATGTCGCCCAGCGTCTCCGCCCAGCGGGTGGGGTCGGACTGGAACGCCAGCGGGGTGACGCCGAACGAGCAGGTCGCCCCGCCGAAGACCACGCCGGCCCGGGGCACGGCGACGACGAGGTTCTCGTCCAGGTCGCCGCTCACGATGACCACGTGGACGGCGTGGGTCAGCTTGGTGCGCTCGGTGACGAGGTGGGTCACGGGTCGGGTGCGCAGCTCGTCGTCCAGCTCGTCGGCCCGCCCCGGGTAGAGGCGCCGCAGCACGCCCACGTCGAGCGGCTGGTCGAGGTGGGCGCTGACCTGCGCCGTCCCGTAGATGGCCGGTCGGGGGAAGAACGACGTGCCACCGGCGTACTCCAGGTGGCTGCTGGTGAGCACGAGGCGCCGGACGGGCACACCGAGGGCCTCGACGGCGGCGGCGAAGGGTTGGGCCTGCGTGGGGACCATCAACGAGTCGATGACGGTGACCCCGTCGTCTTCGACCACGGCCCCGGCGTTGGGGGAGCCGGGGCCGGGCTCGTCGGCGAGCCAGGCGTAGGTCCCCTCGCCGAGGTCGGTCAGGGTCACGGCGCGGGCAGGTCGATGAGGAGGTGGCGGGACACGTCACCGACGAGGCGCAGGTGCATCCGCCGCTCGGCAAAGCGCCATTCGCCTGCGCCGCGGACGAACGTGTCCTCGTAGCGGCCGGTCACCACCGCCTGCAGGGGCAGGTCGTCGGTGGCCTGGAACACGGTGAAGTACGACTGGGCGCTCGCCGAGTCGACGTCGACCCGGACGGTGACGTTCGTCGTGACGTGGTGGGAGTGCGGGGTGCCGTCGTCGAAGCGCCTGGTCGTGGCGGCGTAGAGCCGTTCCACCGCCTCCGCCCCGGTGGCCAGCGGCGTGCCGTCGGGACCGCACACCGAGCCCTCGTCGAACAGCGCCCCGACGCCGGCGAAGTCCCCGTCGTCGATGCGTCGGGCGTAGTCGAAGATCAGGGCCTCGATCTCGTCCCGGTCGCTCACCGGGCCGAACCTACCCCCGGGCTCAGGAGCCGAGCCGATAGGCGAGGCGACCAATGAGCACAGCGGCGCTAGTCGCCAAGCGCAGCTTGGCGAGCTCTAGGAGGTCCGCGCGACCACGTGCTGCTTGTCCGCTCAGGTCCTCAGGGCGAGCAGAGGCCCAGGTCGCCGGGGTGCGTGTAGCCGGGGAAGACGCTGGCCACGGCCGGGTTGCCGAGGCGCTTGGTCAGGATCTCGGCGAGCGGCCGACGGAAGTCGTTCTGCACCTCGAGGTCACCGTCGGGACCGTCGGCCAGCGGGCCGTTCGGGTAGTTCCCGTAGAGGCCACCGTTGACCGCACCGCCCATGACGAACAGGGCGCTGCCACGGCCGTGGTCGGTCCCCCCGCTGCCGTTGATGTCGATCGTGCGGCCGAACTCGCTCATGGTCACGACCGTGACCTCGTTCATGAGCGGGCCGAGGTCCTGGTGGAAGGCACGCAGGGCGTCGGACAGGCCGCGGGCGAAGTCCGCGGTCGTGCCGCCCGCGGGTGGGCCCATGGCGTCGTGGTGGTCCCAGCCCCCGATGTCGACGCAGGCGATCCGGACGCCGACGTCGGCCCGGAGGAGGCAGGCCACCTCGCGCAGGCCCCGGCCCAACCACTCACCCTCGCCACTGTCGGGATAGAGCACACCGTGGGTGTCGTACTGGAGCGGGTTCTCCGCCTGCACCAGCGCCACAGCGGCCAGGGTGTCGGCACCCTGTTGCACCAGCGGGTCGATCGTGCCCGTCGTGTAGACGTGGCTGAGGGCCGCATTGCCGAGCTCGGCATCCCAGAAGCCCTCGACGTTGAACGACTCGATGGAGTTCATCGCCATCGAGCCCTTGTTGCCCCGGAGGCTCATGGGGATGGCGCTGTCGTAGGCGATCGCCGGGAGTGCACCGGTGATCCCGGCGGAGGTCATGTGGCGGGCCAGCCAGCCGTTGGTCACCGCCATGGAGGACGAGGCCCGTTCCCAGTAGGCCTCGGCCTCGAAGTGGCTGCGGGTGTCGCTCTCCGAGGAGGGCAGGCCTGCGGCGTGGACGATGGCCAGGTCGCCGGCGTCCCAGACCGCCTTGAGCCCGGCCATCGCGGGATGGAGGCCGAAGCTGTGCCCGCCCGCGGTGGCCTGGAGGTCGAGCGCAGCGTTGGGGTTGGATGGGTTGGGCGCGGCGACGGCGACGCTGTTGGCCGAGCCGGCACCGCGTCGCGCCTGGTACCCGGCCGCGTCGCTGAAGGGTGGCACGAGGGTGAGCCCGTCGGCGCCACCGCGCAGGAACACCACGACGAGGGCGTCGCCGGTGGCCGGCTGGCCGGGCGTGGCGAAGGCGTAGCGCGGCCACAACGACGGGACGACCAGGGCGCCCGCGGCCGAGGCCCCGGCGCCGACGAGGAAGCGGCGGCGGGAGAGGGCGACAGGCTGCTCGGTCATCACGTTCCCCCTAGCGCCGCTGGAACCGCGGCAGGGTCAGCAGCAGGGTCATCAGGTCGTGGGCCTTCCAGTTCAGGAGCCACCCCGGCACGTCGTCGTCGAGGTCGGCGGGCACGTCGGTGAACAGGGCCAGGCAGGCCTGGCGCTCCGCCTCGGTCAGCACCGCCGGCGTCCGGTCGTGGATGCGGTAGAGCATCCGGGCGAGGTGGGCCCGGGTGATCGACGGGTTGGGGCGGAACGTGTCGTCGTCGTACCCGGGGAGGTGGCCGCAGCCCACCAGCCAGCGCACCACCGAGTCGACGCCCGAGTGGACGTCGGAGAGCTCGTGGGCCGCGAAGCCGGTCGGCTGACCGGCCATCCGCCAGGCCGCGGTGCCGGCCTGGGCGCGGGTCATGGTGGCGTTCGGCCGGAAGGTCCGGTTCGGATAGGCGGTGATCGTGTCGGTGGCCCGGGCCCAACGCACGGCGGCGTCGAGCGAGGCCGGGACGTCGGTGAGACGGTGGGGAGGACGGCCGGTCGGCTTGCCGGCGATCCTCCAGAGCATGGCCACGACCTCGCCCCGGGTGGCGGCCGCGTTCGGCCGGAACCGGCCCCCGTTCTGGCGGGCCACATGGCCCTTGGCGACGAGCCACCGGACGGGGTCGTCCGCCCACGCCGGCACGTCGCGGAACCCGTGGTCCTTGTAGCCGGTGACGACGCCCAGCATCCGCCGGGCCATCCCTTCGATCCAGGTGCCGACCGTCGGGCCGGTCGGGGTGAGGAGGGCGTCGGCGTCGTAGCTCCATCCGTCCAGCCACGTGGCGGTGAGGGCCCCGGCCGTCTCCCAGCGCCGCAACAGCCCGTCGGCGGAGATCCAGTCCGGCCCGGTGTCCGGGTAGCCGTCAGGCGTGTGGTGGCCCCAGAGGCGCTGGCCCATGCGCTCGAGGTAGCCCCAGCCCTGGCCGTGCACGCGCCCGGCGATGTCGCCGACCGGATCGGGGTCGACCTCGCCGCCCATGGCCCGGACGTAGGCCACCATGACCTCGAAGCCCCGACGGACCTTGGCGCCCCGAGCGGCCGCGAACTCGGGGGAGCGGAAGATGTGGCGCAGCACCGGCACGATGGCGGTGTCGTTGTTCCGGTACACCTGCGCCGCGCTCGTCACCAGACTCGGCGGCGGGGTGTCGGCGACGAACCGCCGGCACAGCTTGTAGGCGATGTGGCGGGCGGTGGCCGGGTGTCGGGCCAGCACGTTCAGGAGGTCGACGCCGTCCTGCAGGCCGGCCGCACCGAAGCGTCCGGGCGTGGAGTAGGCCCCGCCGAGCACCGACACCGGGCCGGTGTGGTGCATCCAGTTCTTGTACTGGAACACGTGCTGGCCGTCGTTCGTGTTCACCGACCAGCCCGAAACGACACGGGCCACCCCCCGCATGTCGGCCTCGGTGTACTGCTGGACGCCGTCGATGATGCCGAACGTGTGGAGCTCGAGCAGCTCCCGCCCGTAGTTCTCGTTGACCCCCTCGTCGCTGTTGGCGTCGCTGACGTAGTTGTCGAGGTAGATGAGCATGGCCGGGCTGTGGGCGCTGGCCTGGAGGAGGTCGGCGAAGCGGCCGAGGGCATGGGCCCGGGCCACCGTTCGGTTGTCGGCGGTGACCATGTGGTCCGCGAAGCTCTCGTCCAGGTTGAGGTTGAAGTGGTTGGTCCAGAACTCGACCATCACCTCGTACAGCTGGCGGCGGCTGTAGAGCGCCCGGAGGAGGGTGCTGTGCGATCGCTCCCCGAGCAGGCGGTCCCAGGCGTCGTCGGCGGAGTCGATGAAGACCTGGTTCTGCCAGTTGGTGTTGTTCAGCGTCCCGTAGCCAGAGAGGAGCCGGGTCACCTCCGGGTCAGGAAGTGTCGCGGGGCGCAGCTGGGACTCGAGCCAGTCCGACCAGCCGACGTCGAGGACGTCGTGCTCGACCTCGAGCGTCCAGCCGAAGGTGGCGCGCGAGATCAGGTGCGACTCGAAGGCGCGAACCGTCCCCATCGCAGGTGTGTCGTCGGGGATGGGCCACGGCTTTAGGCCCTTCGCCCTGGGTACCTTGCGGCCATGCCAGAACCGGAGCTCCAGCCGTTCCCCGAGGACTGGGAGCGGGCCCTCGCGGTCGTGGCCCACCCCGACGACCTCGAGTACGGCGCCGCGGCCGCGATCGCCAAGTGGACGGCCGGTGGCAAGTGGGTCGGCTACGTCCTGGCGACGAGCGGCGAAGCCGGGATCGACGGTCTGCCGCCCCGCGAGGCGGGCCCGGTGCGGGAGCGCGAGGAGATGGCCTCCGCCGCCGCCGTGGGGGTCGACACGGTCGAGTTCCTGGGGCTCCCCGACGGGATGCTGACCTACGGCTTGGATCTGCGGCGGGAGCTGGCCGCGGCGATCCGGCGCCATCGACCCGACGTCGTCCTCTCGGTCAACTTCCGCTTCTCGTGGGGCGGTCCCTCCGTGAACATGGCCGACCACCGGGTGCTGGGCGAGGCCCTCGTCGACGGCGTCCGTGACGCGGCGAACCGCTGGGTCTTCACCGACCTCGTCGCCGAGGGGCTGGAACCGTGGAACGGGGTCCGGCTGGCGGCCTTCAGCGGCTCACCCGAGGCCACCCATGCGGTGGACGTGACCGACTGGCTCGATCGCGGCATCGCGTCGCTGGCCGAGCACCGTGCCTACCTGGAGGGGCTGGGTGACGGCTCCACGACGCCTGAGGACGTGCTCACCCCGGCCGCGGTGGCGACGGGCGAGCGCATCGGCGTGACCCACGCCGTGGCCTTCGAGGTCCTGTCGCTCTGAGGCCGCCGTAACCTCCGGGACGTGTCCGATTACGTCCCGCCGCTCGAGGACATCGGCTTCGTCCTGATCCACCTCTGCGACCTCGAGGAGGTGGCCAAGCTCGAGCCCTTCACCCATGCCGACCCCGCCACCTCGCTCGGCGTGATCGAGGAGGCGGCGCGGTTCTTCGCCGACGCGGTGGCCCCGTTGAACCACCCGGCCGACAAGCAGGGCCTGGTCCTCGAGGACGGTGTGGTGACCACGCCGGACGGGTTCAAGGAGGTGTACGCCCAGTACGTCGACGCGGGCTGGGGCGCGGTGTCGCTCGATCCCGAGTACGGCGGCGGCGGGTTCCCCTGGGTCGTCGGCGTCGCCCTGCAGGAGCTCCTGACCACGGCCTCCATGGCGTTCTCGATGGCGCCGATGCTCACCCAGGGCGCCATCGACATGCTCCAGCACCACGCCTCGGCGGAGCAGAAGGCGACCTACCTGCCGCGGATGCTGACCGGCGAGTGGGCCGGCTCGATGAACCTGACCGAGCCCCAGGCCGGCTCCGACGTGGGGGCGCTGATCACCAAGGCGGTCCCGGCCGACGACGGCACCTACCGGCTCTCCGGCCAGAAGATCTTCATCACCTTCGGCGAGCACGACCTGGCCGAGAACATCGTCCACCTCGTGCTCGCCCGCACCCCGGGCGCCCCACCCGGCACCAAGGGCATCTCCTGCTTCATCGTGCCGAAGTTCCTCGTGGCGGAGGACGGCACGTTGGGCGGGCGCAACGGGGTGAGCTGCGTCTCCATCGAGCACAAGATGGGGATCCACGCCAGCCCCACCTGCACCCTCGTCTACGAGGACGCCGTCGGCCACCTCATCGGCGAGGAGAACGAGGGCATGCGCTACATGTTCACGATGATGAACACCGCCCGCCTCTCGGTGGGCGTCGAGGGCCTCGCGCTGGCCGAGCGGTCGTACCAGCAGGCCCTGGCCTTCGCCAAGGAGCGCAAGCAGGGCCGCTCCGTGGGTGGCCCACCGGGCGAGCAGGCCGAGATCATCGAGCACGCCGACGTGCGCCGGATGCTGCTGACCCAGAAGGCCCTGATCGAGGCGATGCGCGGTCTGATGTACGTGAACGGGACCGCCATCGACCTGGCCAACCACCATCCAGACGACGAGGTGCGCCGGGCGCACCAGGAGATGGCCGACCTCCTCACGCCGCTGTCCAAGGCGTGGGGCACCGAGATGGGCCTGGACGTGACGTCCTTGGGGATCCAGGTCCACGGCGGCATGGGCTACATCGAAGAGACCGGGGCGGCGCAGCACTTCCGGGACGCCCGCATCCCGCCCATCTACGAAGGGACGAACGGGATCCAGGCCATGGACCTGGTCGGTCGCAAGCTGCCGATGCGGGGTGGTGGTGTGGTCACCGACCACCTCGATCGCATGGCCGGCGTCGCCGACGACCTGGCGGCCTCGGGTGACGAGGACCTCATGGCGATCGGGGAGCGCCTGGCAGAGGGCGTGGCCGCCTGCCGGGAGGCGACCACCTGGCTGCTCGAGCACGGCGCGGCCGATCCGAACGACGCGCTGGCCGGCTCCACCCCCTACCTGCGCCTCCTGGCTGCGGTCTCCGGCGCCTGGGTGTTGGGCCGCGGGGCGCTCGCCGCCCGCAGTGGCTCGGCGTCCGAGCGCCCCGCGTTCCTCGACGCCAAGGTGGTCACGGCCCGGTTCTACGCCGAGAACCTGCTCCCCCCGGAGCTGGGCCAGCTCCGGGCGGTGACGAGCGGGGCGGCGCCCCTGTACGACCCGTCGCTCTTCGGCTGAGCCCGCCCTCGTGACCTGGCTCCTGGCGTCGATCCCCAGCCCGGGCTCGAAGGCGATCGAGATCGGGCCGGTCTCACTCCGGGCCTACGGCCTGATGATCGCCCTGGGCGTGCTGGCGGGGGTCGAGCTGGCCCGGCGCCGCTTCGCGGCCAAGGGCCTCGACCCGGACCACATGTCGGCCATCGCCCTCTGGGCGGTGCCCGCCGGCCTGATCGGCTCGCGCCTCTACCACGTGATCACCGACTGGAAGCGCTTCCGGGGCGACTGGTGGTCGGTCGTGGAGATCTGGGAGGGCGGGCTCGGTGTTCCGGGTGGGATCCTGGCCGGCACCCTCGTGGGGGTGTGGGTGGCCAAGCGGCACCGGCTCCCCCTCGGGCTGGCGGCCGACGCGGTCGCCCCCGCCATTCCCCTCGCCCAGGCCATCGGGCGGCTGGGCAACTGGTTCAACCAGGAGGTGTTCGGGCGGCCGAGCGACCTGCCCTGGGCGCTCGAGATCGACCCGCAGAACCGTCCCGCGCGGTACGCCGACGAGCCGACGTTCCACCCCACCTTCCTCTACGAGGGCCTGTGGAACCTCGCGCTGGCGGGGCTGCTCATCTGGCTGGACCGGCGCCGACTGGTCCGGCGGGGCCGCCTCTTCGCGGTCTACGTCCTCGGCTACGGCGTCGGTCGGTTCTGGATCGAAGCGCTCCGGGCCGACGAAGCCAGCCTCCTGCTGGGGATCCGGGTGAACCTCTGGGTCAGCGGCGCCATGGTCCTCGGCGGGCTGGCCTGGTTGCTCTGGCCGGCGGGGGAGGAGCCCGATGACCCGGAGCCCGACGGAGGATCAGACGCTGACGAGGTCGTCGGTGACGACCCGGCCGCGACCGGGCTCGAGGTCGAGTAGGTCGAGGTGACCCCGACCCTCGACCGTGTCGGCGAGGCGGTGGTACGGGTGCAGGTGGTGGAGCTCGTCCACCGGCCGGTCGGGCGGGTCGAGGAGCAGCTCGCGGACGTCGTAGCCGAGTGAGTACACCCGGAGCCGGTCTCGGAGCTGTTCGTGCTCGAACAGCTCCGGATAGTCCTCGGCCAGCCACGTCGGGATGTCCGAGTAGTCCTCCGCCAGGGTCACGGTCTCGTAGTCCGCGGCCACGTGGAGGAACGGGAAGGCGCAGAAGCGCAGGAAGACGTCCAGCTCGAGGTCGGGTGCCGCGGCCCGGGCCCACTCGAAGTCCAGCAGACCGGTGATGTGCTCACCGTCCCACAGGACGTTCTCGAAGTGGATGTCGCCGTGGATGAGGGTCGTGGCCGGCACCGGATCGAGAGCGGCGAGGCTCTCGCGCACCAGGTTCTTGGCCCGCACGATGAGGACGGGGTCGACGTGGTCGAGGTCCTGGGCGACCTCGAGGCCGCTCATGATCCGATCCACCGAGCCCGGGCCGGCGCTGGACGCCAGCAGGTGGGGCGACGCGATCTCGGGCAGCGGCTCGTTGAGCCGGTAGCCGTGCAGGAGGCGGAGCCGGTCGGACAGCTGCCGGACCGCGCTGCGGCGGTCGGTGAGTGACATCGCCGGCCAGCAGCGGCTGAGCACCTGGCCGGGGAGGCGCTCGGTGATCATCCAGTCGGCGCCCACGATCCCGCCGTAGGCGACGATGGCCGGGCAGCCCACGCCCGCCGGCAGCAGGAGGGTCGACAGCGTCGCCTCGCGCCACAGGCGGGGGACCGGATGGCGGTTCACCCGCACGATGTGCTTGCCGGCCAGCCAGACCTCGTTGGTCACGCTGGAGAGCGGCTGGAGCTCGATCGAGGGATCGAGCCCGGCCTTGGCCAGGGCAGCCCGGGCCCGGGCCATGGCCATGCCGTTGCGATCCCCACTCATGTTCTTCAGAACGGCCGGTATTCCGGGCTTCTTGATGGTTCCACGGCCCCCCGCCGGGCAAATGGGTCCGGGGACCTGAGTCGCCTGACCTACCCGTGGCGGGTACGGCCACGCTCCGTGTTCAGGCGACGGGTTCGTTGGCCAGCTCGTCGAGGTAGCTCCGACCCCCGACGAGGGCCGCGAGGCGGTGGTAGGCGTGGTGCGAGGGCAGTCGATCGACGGGCACCGGCGGCGGGTAGTGCAGCAGCTCGCGCGCGTCGTAGGCGATGGCGAACAGGCGGATCCGGTCGAACTGGCGGGCGTGCGTGAACAGGTCGGGATAGGCCTCGGCCAACTGCCACGGCACGTCGGCGAACTCCGCGGCCCAGGCGTGGTGGCGGTGGGCGTCGGCGACGTACACCTCCGGATGGGCGCAGAAGCGCAGGAGGACGTCGAGGTCGACGTCGGGCGGCGCCGGGCGGGCCCACTTCCAGTCCAGCAGCGCGTGCACCCGGCTGCCGTCCCACAGCATGTTCTCGAAGTGGACGTCGCCGTGGATCAAGGTCGTGGCCCGGAACGGCTCGAGGGACAGCGTCAGGTCGCGCACCATGCCGCGGGTCTCGGTCATGAGGCCGGCGTCGATGTGGGGCTGGCTCTCGAGCTGGTCGATCGTCTTGACCAGCTCGGCGGTGGGCGACTCGTAGTCGACGCTCACGAGCAGCGGCGGGTCGTCGATCTCCGGCAGCTCGGCCGGCGCCGGCAGGGCGTGGACCGTCTGCAGGAGGTAGGCGATGTGCTGCACGGCGAGGAGCCGTTGCGGCGCGGCGAGGTGGGGCCAGGCCTGGCTCAGCACCCGCCCGCGTGGCCGGCGCAGGACCAGCCAGTCGGCACCGGGCTCGCCGCCGTAGGCCACCGGCTCGGGGTAGTCGAGCGCCGGGGGCAGGAGGCCGCCGACGGCCATCTCCTTCTGGAGCCGGCCGTCCTGGCGGCGGTTCAGCCGGACCAGGTACTCCTCGGACAACCACACCTCGTTGGTCACCGAGCGCAGGGGCTCGAGGTGGCCCTCGGAGGGCAGGCCGGCGTCGGCGAGGGCCTGCCGGGCGCGGGCCTTGGCGAGGGCGCTCATCGTTCGGAGCTCAGACGGGCCGCGGACACTTTCTTCTGGTCGGCCGTCAGGGCGAGATCGTGAGGGTGCCCAACACCAGATCGGCCAAGCGGGGCCAGGCCTGGAGGGCCCAGTCGCCGAACGGCCGGTCGGTCAGGGCGACACAGGACACCTCGGCGTCGGGGTCGTGCCACGCGAAGGTGCCGGCGCCACCGAAGTGCCCCACCGTCGCGGCGCTGTTTCTCGTCCCGGTCCAGTGTGGGGACTTCCCGTTCCTGACCTCGAAGCCGAGGCCCCAGTCGAGCGGGTCGGCGCGGCCGATGCCGGGCAGCACACCGGCCAGACCCGGGAAGGCCGTCGTCGTCGCCCGGGTCATCGTCTCCGGCGCGATCAGCGTGGGATCGCGGACCTGCTCGATCAGCGCGAGCACGTCGGGTGCCGTCGAGTGCCACCCGGCCGCGGGCGACCCGGCGACCCGGGTGCCCCCGAGGCCGAGGGGCTCCACCACGGCCTCCGCCGCGTAGGTGGCGAAGTCGATGCCCGACGCGGCAGCGACGGCGCGGGCCAAGACCTCGAAGCCGGTGTTGGAGTAGATCCGTCGCCGGCCCGGTGCCGCGATCGGCTCCGTGGTGTCGAAGCCGAGGCCCGAGGTGTGGGCGAGCAGGTGCTCGACGGTCGATCCCTCGGGTCCGGCCGGGTCGTCGAGGGCGAGGACCCCTTCCTCGACGGCGACCAGCGTCACGACGGCGGTGAAGAGCTTGGTCACCGACGCCAGGGCGTAGGCCCGCTCCGGATCGCCGATCAGCACCGGCGCGTCGCCGGCGTGGAGGGCGACGGTGACGTTCGGGACGTCCCACGTGGCGACGTCCTCCGCGACGACCTCCTCGAGGTCAGGCACCGTCCCAGAGCATCGGGCCGGGCCTGGCGCCCAGGACGGCGTCGGCGGGGGAGTGCTTGTCGATGTGGCCGATCAGGCCGCGGTAGATCCCGTACCCGACCAGCTCCTGCAGGCGGGGCGGGAAGTTCCTCACCAACCCGGGGTCGAGGCCGAGCTGCTGGTTCTCCTGCTGGCGGATGAAGCCGGCGCAGTAGTTGGAGGCGATGCCGATGCGGTCGTCGCCCGTCGCGTTCGCCCCGCCGCCGTGCCAGAGGCTGCCGTGCCACACGAGCACGCTGCCGCGCGGCATCTCCGCGGGCTCCGAGTCGTACGGCGCGCCGTAGTCGGGGGAGTGGTCGTAGAGGTGGGTGCTGGGGATCACCCGGGTGGCGCCGTTGACCTCGGTGAAGTCGGTCAGCGCCCACATCGTGTTGCAGACCGTCGGGACGTGCGGCTTGTCGAGAGGGATGACCTGGTCGTCGGCGTGGATCGGCTGGGCCGTCTCGCCGGGCTGGATGCGGATGGACGAGAGCGACGAGAGCAGGCAGCCCTCGTCGAGCACCCCTTCGACCACCGGGAGCACCGTGGGGTGGATCGCCAGCTCGGCCCACAGGGGCCCGTGGGCGAGCAGGTTGTAGACCCGCAGCGTCTTCGTGCCCTCGAACGAGTTGGTGGCCGGCGTCGTCCCGAGCTCCCGCTCCAGCCGCTCCAGGTCCTCGACCAGCGCCGCGCACCGGTCGTCGTCGAGCACGCCGGGCAGGACCGTGTACCCCTGCGCCGCGATCTCCTCGACCGGTCCCACGCCCCGTTCTTAGCAACGACGCGTGGCGAACGTAGGGTTGACCCGTGCCGGAGCGGGGTCCCACCGACGTCGGTGAGGCCCCGTTGAACCTCTTCCAGCGCGCCGCGCTGCGAAGGCTGCGGCGGGCGGCTGGCCGTACGGGTGCCGAACCGCTGCAACCCGCGGACTGGGAGGCGGTGTGGCGGCTCGATCACACGATGGCCAATCGAGCGTTACACGGCCTGTGGCACGTGCTACCAGGGCCGCCGCGCTGTCGGATCTGCACGGCCCCGTTCGGGGGGGTGGGCCGGTTCATCGCTCGCCGCTTCGGTTGCCGGCCGTCGCGCAAGAACCCGCAGATCTGCGCCACCTGCGTCGAGCTCTCGCCGCCGGGTGGGACCACGATGTGCACGGGCGTCCTCTTCGCCGACATCCGGGGTTTCACCGCTTTGTCGGAAGGAACCGATCCGGAGGCGGTGTCACGGCAGCTCCGCCGCTTCTATGGCTGCGCTGAAGCGACCCTTCTCCCCGAGGCAATCATCGACAAGCTGATCGGGGACGAGGTGATGGCGCTGTACTTGGAGCCGATCCTCCCTGACGGATCGCTTCGGCCGCTCATGGTGCGCCATGCCCGTGAGCTCTTGGCGGCCGTCGGTTACGGCACGGAGGACGGTCCCTTCGTCGAGATCGGGGTGGGGATCGACGTCGGCGACGCCTTCGTGGGCAACATCGGCCAGCGCGATGTGTTCGACTTCACGGCCGTCGGCGATGTCGTCAACACCGCGTCGCGGTTGCAGGGCAGCGCACGCGGGGGCGAGATCCTCGTGTCGGCGAGGGCGGGCGAAGGCGTCGAGCTCGCCGGCGCCGAGCCGGTCGACATCCCACTCAAGGGAAAGCAGCGACCGATCGCCGCTCATCGGATCTGCCTGGGGTGACCCCGTTCGAGGACGCGGTGGCCCGGGTGCTTGGCCGGGCTCGGGGAGGGCGACGTCGTGACCTACGGGGAGGTGGCGGCCGAAGCCGGGTATCCGGGAGCGGCCCGGGCGGTGGGACGGTTCCTGGCCACCCATGACGGCCAGCCGTGGTGGCGGGTGGTCACCGGGACGGGGCGGTTGGTGCCGGACCACGAAGCCGAGCACGCCCGGAGGTTGCGGGCCGAGGGGATCGCGGTCCGCAACGGGCGGGTCATACTTGGTTGATATGGCGATCTACGACCACTCGATCAACGCGCTCGACGGCTCCGACGCCGACCTGCACGACCACGAAGGAAAGGCTGCCCTGTTCGTGAACGTGGCTTCGAAGTGCGGGCTCACCCCGCAGTACGAGGGGCTGCAGAAGCTGCAGGACACGTACGGCGACCGGGGCTTCACGGTGCTCGGCTTCCCGTGCAACCAGTTCATGGGCCAGGAGCCGGGGACGTCGGAGGAGATCGCCGAGTTCTGCTCGCTGAACTACGGGGTGTCCTTCCCGCTGTTCGAGAAGATCGACGTCAACGGCGACGACCGCCACTCGCTCTACACGGAGCTGACGGAGGTCGAGGACGCCGAAGGCCAGGCCGGCGACATCCAGTGGAACTTCGAGAAGTTCCTCGTGGCCCCGGGTGGGGCGTCGGTCACGCGCTTCCGGCCCGGTGTGGAACCTGAAGCCCCGGAGCTGGTCGAGGCCATCGAGGCCAACCTCCCCGCCTGAGCCACCCCGTGCGGAGGCCCGACCCTCCACTCAACGGGTGTTCGGGCCGATAACATGGTTCAAGAGTTCGGGTCTGCATCCGCCACCTGTCACCTCCTGGCGCCGGATGGACCCGACCGGGTTGTCCTCTGTCCGGTAACGCCGAGGGCGGCCCAACCGGACAACTGACGAAAGTGACAACCCGATGTCCCCCACGTTCGCGTCGCTCGGCGTGGCCCCCGACTTCGTCGAGGCCCTCGCCGCCCGCGGCATCACCGAGCCGTTCCCGATCCAGGAGCTGTCCATCCCGCCTGCCCTCGAGGGCCGGGATGTGTGCGGCAAGGCGAAGACCGGCTCCGGCAAGACCCTGGCGTTCGGCCTGCCCATCCTCGGCCGGGTCGCAAGAGCCGAGCCCCGTCGGCCGAGGGCCCTGGTGCTCGTGCCCACCCGGGAGCTGGCGCTGCAGGTCTGTGACGAGCTGAAGCCCCTCTCGGCCGAGCGCAACGTCAAGGTCATCGCCGTCTACGGCGGGGCCCCGATGGAGAAGCAGGTCGCCGACTTGCAGAAGGGCGCCGAGGTCATCGCCGCCACGCCCGGGCGCCTCATCGACCTCATCGACCGCAACGAGTGCTCGGTCGCCGACGTCGAGGCGGTGGTGCTCGACGAGGCCGACCGCATGGCCGACATGGGGTTCCTGCCCCAGGTCGAGTGGATCCTGCGCCGCATCGAGCGGGAGCACCAGACGATGCTCTTCTCGGCCACCCTCGACGGTGTGGTCAACGGCGTGATGAAGCGTCATTGCGCCGACCCGGTCATCTGCGAGGTCGAGTCCCGGCAGGTCACCGTCGACGAGATGCACCACCGGTTCCTGCACGTGCACGACATGGACAAGGTCCGGGTGGCCGCGGCGATCGCCAAGGGCACCGAGCGCACGCTGGTCTTCTGCAACACCAAGCGGGGCGCCGACCGCCTCGAGCGCAGCCTCGAGAAGGAGGGCGTCGACGCCGCCGCCATTCACGGCGACCTGCCCCAGCGGGTGCGGGAGCGGGCGCTCAAGGACTTCGACGAGGGCAAGCTCCACGTGCTGGTGGCGACCGACGTCGCCGCCCGGGGCATCCACGTGGACGACATCGACGTGGTCATCCACTACGACCCGCCGTCGGACCACAAGGCCTACCTCCACCGCTCCGGGCGCACGGCCCGGGCCGGCGAGTCCGGCGTGGTCGTGAGCCTCGTCCTCTGGAACCAGGAGCTGGAGGTCAAGCGCCTCCAGACCCGCATCGGCGTGGTCGACCAGCCCATCGTGGAGGTCTTCTCCAACGATGCCCGCCTGGGCGACCTGCTGGCCTGGGATCCCTCCGAGGAGCTCGCGGCCTCTGCTTGATCGCCCGACTCGGGCCTGGCTCACCGCCTTGGCGGCGTGGGCCCGGGCCGAGGAGGCGCCCGCCCGGCCCATCCTGGCCGGGCTCACCCGCTCCCTCTTCCTCCGGGAGGGCCGGAGCGGGACCCAGGTCGAGTTGCTCGACGCTGAGGGTGTCGATGGTTCGCCGCCGATGCCTGACAGTGCGGGTGCCGATCTGCTGGGCCTCGCCCACGAGGCCCTCCTCGCCCCGGTCGATCGCCGGGCCCGCGGCGCGGACTACACGCCGCCGGCGCTCGCCGATCGGTTGGTGGCGATCACCCTCTCCGGGTCGCCCGATCGGGTGCTCGACCCGGCTTGCGGGGGCGGAGCATTCCTCCTGGCTGCGGGCCGGGCGCTGGACCTTCCCCCTCGCGAGTCGGTCCGCCGCCTGTTTGGCGTCGACATCGACCCGTTGGCCGCCGACGTGGCTCGGGCCGCCACCGCGCTCTGGTCCGGTGGCACCCCCGCTGAGGTGACCGTCGCCGACTTCCTCGTCGAGGGCGCGTCGGGCGCCGACGTGGTCGTCGGCAACCCGCCGTTCCGCTCACCGCTGCGCGCGGGAGGCACCCCTGGCCCGCGGGCCTACACCGACATCTCGGGGCGGTTCCTGCTGAAGGCGCTGGACGTCGTCGGCCCCGGCGGCCGGGTCGGCCTGATCCAGCCCCAGTCGGTCCTGGCCGCCCGCGACGCAGCTCCGGTGCGGGCGGCAGTCAGTGGCCTCCGGGCGTTGTGGATCGCGGAGGCGAAGGTGTTCTCCGCCTCGACCCACGTGGTCGCCGTCGTGGCCGAGCGCGACGGCGAGCCGGGCCCCGTCGATCTGTATGCCGGGCGCGCCGTCGACTTTCGGGGCCGGGCCGCCGGATCGTGGGCCCACCTGGCGGCGCGAGCCCGGGGCCTGCCGGACGTGCGGCTGGCGGGGAAGCGGACGCTGGGCGACGAGGCCTCGACGACGGCCGGCTTCCGGCGGCAGTACTACGGGCTCAGAGACCACGTGACCGAGTGGGGTGCGGGTTCGCCGCTGGTGACCTCAGGGCTGATCGAGCCCGGGCACTGCGCCTGGGGCGAGCGGACGGCCCGCATCGGCGGGCAGCCGTGGCTGCGGCCGACGGTCGATCTGCAGGTGCTGGACGACGACGTGCAGGCCTGGTTCTCGGACCGGCTCGTGCCCAAGCTGCTCGTGGCCACGCAGACGAAGGTCGTGGAGGTCGTGATCGACGAGGCGGGCGTGCTGCTGCCATCCGTGCCGGTGATCTCGGTCGCGGCGCCGGCCCGCCGGCTCTGGCCGCTGGCCGCGGCGCTCATGTCACCCCCGGTGACGGCCTGGGCCCTCCAGCGGGCCATCGGCACCGGCCTGTCGGCCGATGCGCTCCGGCTGTCGGCCTCCTTGCTGCGCGACGTGCCCCTCCCGACCGACGATCGGGCCTGGTCCGCGGCGACCAACGTGCTTCGGGCCGGTGACCTGGCGGCCTACGCCCCGCTCGCCTGCCGGGCCTACGCCGCGGACCCATCCTTGGCCGACTGGTGGCTGGCCCGGGCTGGTCTAGGAGCCGAGCCGATAGGCGAGGCGACCTGGCAAGCACAGCGTTGATCGCCAAGCGCAGCTTGGCAATATCCCGGGTCAGCGCTGGAGGCTTCAGCCTTTCCGCGACGTCCTTTAGGGTCGGCGAGATGATGACCGGGGACGATCTCCGGGCCCGTCTCGCCACGGGTGAGCCGGTGCTCATGCCCGGCGTGTGGGACGCCATGTCCGCCCGGCTGTGTCGCCGGGCCGGGCACGAGGTCGCCTTCCTCTCCGGCTACAGCACGTCGGCCACCCTGCTCGGGCTGCCCGACTTCGGCTATCTGACCCAGGGCGAGATGGCCGAAGTGGCCCGACGGGTCTGCCGGGCCGCGCCGGAGCTCATGGTGATCGTGGACGCCGACACCGGCTACGGGAACCCGCTCAACACCATCCGCACGGTCGAGCTCTGGGAGGCGGCCGGGGCCGCCGGACTCTTCCTGGAGGACCAGGTCTGGCCCAAGAAGTGCGGCCACATGGTGGGCAAGGAGGTGGTGCCCCGGCAGGACTGGCTGGCCAAGCTGGAGGCCGCCGTCGCCCACCGCACCGCCCTGCACGTCACCGCCCGCACGGACGCCCGGGCCGCGGTCGGCCTCGACGAGGCCATCGACCGGGCCAAGGCCGCCCTCGACGTCGGGGTGGACGCCGTCTTCGTCGAGGCCCCCGAGTCGCTCGCGGAGCTGGAGCAGATCGCCGCGGGCTTGCCCGACTGCGTGCGGGTGGCGAACATGATCGAGACGGGCATGACCCCGCTCCTCACGCCGGCCGAGCTTCACGACCTGGGCTTCGACCTCATCGTCGCCCCCCTCGGCGGCCTGTACGCCGCGGCCAAGGCCATGAGCACCGCCTATGCCACCCTGGCCGACAAGGGGACTCTGCGCGACGACCTCGACCTGGTGATGTCCTTCGACGAGTTCAACGAGCTCGTGGACCTCGACGCCCACTACGAACTGGAGAAGCGCTTCCGATAGGAACGGGCCGGGGCTAACCTCTCGGCCTTACATCAGGAGTGACCCGGGTGACCGGGTCCGGCAACCTGGGGCGGACACCCAAGGTGCCACCCGCTGCGGCGGGGATGTGGCCTCAGCCGAGGCAACCAAGTCGTCCCGCATCGACGGTCCCCCGAGTGTCCGCCCCCGAACCAAGGTGGGTGCACGTGTCGGAACAGGGGCCCCGCGAGCTGCCGGTCTCCGGCGCGTGGCGTCCCGGCGACCCCCCGGGGCGGCGCCAGTTCCTGGACCTCCCGGATGGGCGCCCCTTCGTGCTCGAGGGGGGCGGCCAGCTCCGGGGCGTCACGGTGGCCTACGAGACCTGGGGCGAGCTCGACCCGGCCGGGGCCAACGCGGTGCTGGTCTGCCACGCGGTCACCGGCGACAGCCACGTGACCGGTCGTTCGGCGCCCGGCCACCCGACGCCGGGCTGGTGGGACGCCATGGTCGGCCCGGGACGGGCGCTCGACACCGACCGGCTGTTCGTCGTGTGCGTCAACGTCCTCGGCGGGTGTCAGGGGACCACCGGGCCGGCGTCGGACGACCCGGCCACGGGCCGGCCCTACGGCTCGAGCTTCCCTGTCGTGTCGGTCCGGGACATCGTCCGCACCCAGGCCGCGGTGGCCGACCACCTGGGCATCCCCCGTTGGCTGGCCGTCGTCGGCGGCTCCTTCGGCGGCATGCAGGTCCTCGAGTGGGGCGTGATGTACCCGCTGCGGGTCCGGTCGCTCGTCCCCATCGCCACGGCCGCCGCCGCCAGCGCGTGGCAGATCGCGTTCTCCCGCGTCGGCCGCCTCGCCGTCCAGCTCGATCCCAAGTGGCGGGCGGGCGACTACTACGACGCGGCGCCCGGCGACGGCCCTCACGCGGGACTGGCCCTGGCCCGGATGATCGCCCACATCACGTACCGCAGCGACGCCGTGTACGAGGCCCGCTTCGGCCGTGACGGCCTCGAGCTGCTGGACGAGTTCCTGCTCGAGCAGCGCTTCGAGGTCGAGGACTACCTCGACTACCAGGGCGAGAAGTTCGTCCGGCGCTTCGACGCCAACAGCTACCTGCGCCTCAACAAGGCCATGGACCTCCACGACGTCGGACGGACCCGGGGTGGGCCGGCCCGGGCGCTGGCCCGCATCGGGGTGCCCACGCTCAACGTGAGCGTCGCCAGCGACACGCTGTACCCCCGCCACCAGCAGGAGGCGGTCCACGCCGCCCTCCTGGCCGGCGGGGCGGAGAGCCGCCACGTCACCGTCGACAGCCCCCACGGCCACGACGGCTTCCTCATCGAGACCGAGGCGGTCAGCGCCGTGCTCGGCGAGTTCCTGAACGAGATCGAGAAGAGCAACGGAGCGACCCGCCATGCCTGACGACCAGCGCCCTCCGCTCGACGCCGAGACCCGGGCCATCACGGGCGGCCGAGCCGACCAGGGGGGTGCCCTGGCGCCCCTCCTGTGGCCGTCCACCACCTTCGAGACGGCGACGGTCGACGACGCCGCCCGACTGGCGAAGTCGGTCGACCCCGATCGCTTCTACAGCCGGTACGGCAACCCCGGCGTGCGGGCCTTCGAGCAGGCCATCGCCGACCTCGAGGGGGCCGAGGCCGGGCGGGCCTACGCCTCGGGGATGGGCGCGCTCACCGGCGTGATCCTGGGCATCTGCTCGGCGGGCGACCACATCGTCGCCCAGCGCCAGCTGTACTCCCAGACCACGTCCATCCTCCTCGGGGTCTGCCCCCGGTTCGGGATCGACGTGACCCTCGTCGACGGCACCGAGCCGGGTGCCTTCGCCGCCGCCGTCCGGCCGGGCAAGACCACGTTGGTCCTGGCCGAGACCCCGGCCAACCCCCGCCTCGACCTGGTCGACCTCGACGAGATCGGTGCCATCCAGGGCCCGGTCACCTGCGTCGACTCGACCTTCGCCACCCCGCTGGGGCAGCAACCCCTCGCCCACGGCGTCGACCTGGTCCTGCACTCGGCCACCAAGGGCATCGCCGGCCACAACGACGCCAGCCTCGGGATCGTGTGCGGCAGCCAGGAGCTGATCGACTGGCTGTGGGGCTTCGCCATCTTCCAGGGCGCCAACGCGTCGCCGTTCGACGCCATGAACGGTCTGCGAGGGCTGCGGACGCTGGCGGTGCGGCTCCGGCGGCAGAGCGAGTCGGCTCAGGTGCTGGCCGAGCGCCTCGAGGCTTCGCCCCGGGTCGCCGCGGTCCGCTACCCGGGGCTCGACTCCCATCCCCAGCGCGACCTGGCCAAGCGCCAGCTCGCGCACACGGGCGCCGTCGTGGCCTTCGACGTGGCCGGCGGCCTCGAGGCCGGTCGGACCTTCGTCGATTCGCTCGGGCTGGTCCGCATGGCGACGTCGCTCGGCGGGCCGGAGACCCTCGTCACCCACCCCGCATCGACGACGCACGTGAACCTGTTGCCGGAGGAGCTGGAGGCGGCGGGCATCGGCCCCGGGACGATCCGGATGTCGGTGGGGCTCGAGCACCCCGACGACATCGTCGCCGACCTGGATCAGGCGCTGGACGCGGCGGCCCGCACCACCACCTGAGCGAGGTCGAGGTCCGGCGCCTCGACCGCTGGCATCATCCCGCAGTGCCCGAGATCCTCGAGATCGAGTTCTACCGCCTGCACGCGGAAGCCGCCCTGGGGCGCACGGTGGTCGGGGTCGACGCCCCGGACGCCTGGTACCTGAAGGAAGGGCTGGTCGGCGAGCAGGCGGAGGCGGCGCTCGTCGGCCGCACGCTGACCGCGGCGCGGCGGCGGGGCAAGCTGCTGCTGGTCGACACCGACGGCGGTGAGGGGCCGGTGCTCGGCCTGCGGTTCGGGATGACCGGCCGACTCGTCGTCGACGACGCGGCGGCGCTGAAGGACCTGGCCTACGGGTCGAACCGCGAGAACTCGGCGTGGGACCGCTTCGTCCTCGACCTGGGCGACGGCGGGTCGCTCCGCATGCGGGACCCGCGCCGCCTTGGCGGCGTCCTGCTCGACCCCGACGAGGAGGCCTTGGGGCCCGACGCCCTCTCGCTCTCCCTTCCCCAGCTCCGGCGGGCGCTGGCCGGCAGCCGGGCGCCGCTGAAGGCCCGGCTGATGGACCAGCACCGCATCGCCGGCCTGGGCAACCTCCTGACGGACGAGATCCTCTGGCGGGCCGGCCTGGATCCAGCCCGCGAGGCGGCCGCCGTCGACCCCGACGAGGTCCGCCGCCTCCACCGCCACCTCCGGGCCTCGCTCTCCCGGATGTGGGCCCGGGGTGGCTCCCACACGGGTGACCTGCAGGCCGAACGCCACCGCGACGGCGTGTGCCCGAAGGACGGATCCCCCCTGTTGCGCCGCACCGTCGGCGGCCGGACGACGTACTCCTGCCCAATTCATCAGTCCTGAGGGTCGGGAGTACCATCGGCTGCCGCGATGGCCCCCTCCGCTGCCCCGACGCTGGCGCGCCGCGCCGTCGCCGCCCTCGTCCTGCCCACCGTGCTGCTCCTCGCCGCACCGGCAATGGCCCAGGAGACCCCCAGCACGACCTCGGGTGTGCTGGTCCCCGGCGACCCCACGGCCACCACGGTGGCGCCCGCCGCGTCCGGTGGGGCCGACACCACCACGTCGACCACGACGGCGGACGAGGAAGACGACGGCGGCCTGCTCGACTTCGACTTCGACGCCAACGAGAAGGTGTGGATCATCGTCGGTGGCCTGGTGCTGGTGGCGATCCTCCTGTCGATCCTCACGGTGGTCTACTGGCGTCACACCCGACCGGAACGGGTCGAAAAGACCACGCGAGCGTGGCGCCGCGAGCTCAAGCGGCAGGACAAGGCCGAAGCCCGAGCGATGGCCCCGGTCGACACCGTCGGCACCGAGGACACCGAGGACACCGAGGACACCGAGCGACACCGGCACGACGACACCGACGACACCGACGACACCGACGACACCGACGAGGACGCACCGGAAGCTCGGGTCGAGAAGGATGACTCGGAGGAACCCGAGAAGCCGAGCGAGCCGGAGGGGCCACTCGACCTCGACGAGCTCCTCGGGGCGCCCGACCCCTCCCGCTCCGTGTTCGGCGACCCCGATGAGACCCCCCGCTAGGTTGATCTCCCGCACGACGAGGACAGGAGCCGACCCCAGTGGCTGACGAGTTCGACGTCGACGCCATGATCGAGCGCTTCCGGGAGCGGGCGGCCGCCGTCCGGCAACGCAACCTGCCTCCGGTCGCCGGTGAGGAGCGCACCGCCTTCATCAAGCAGGCTCAGGCCGACTTCCAGGACTTCGCGATGATCGCCGATGCCCAGGCCTCGCTCGAGGCGGGGTACCTCGTGCTCCGCGTGGACCTCCGGCCACCCGACGACGGAGCGTGAACAGCCTCAGGCTCGAGCGGGCGCTCGCCGCCATCGACGCCGCCAACGCCGACGACCCCCACACGATCGACATCGGCGGGATCACCCGCCCCAAGGAGCTGGCCCACGCCGAGCTCATGACGGCCTGGATCGAGCGGCTGGTCGAATCCCCGACGGATGCCCAGCGGCTGGCGGCCCGCGCCCACCACCTGCGCCGCTGGGTGTCACCCCGATCGACGTACCCCGACGGCCGGGCCGGCTACCTGCGCTGGCGCCGTGACCAGGCCGCGCGCCAAGCCGAGGAGGTGGCGGTCCTGCTCGCCGAGTGCGGGTACGACGACACCACCATCGACCGGGTGCGGGCCATCATCCGCAAGGAGGGGCTCAAGGTCGACCCGGAGGTCCAGGCCCACGAGGACGCCCTGTGCCTCGTCTTCCTCCAGACGCAGCTGGTCGACCTGGCCGCCGACGTGGGTCCGGAGAAGGGCGCCGAGGTCCTGGCCAAGACCGTGGCCAAGATGACCCCCCGCGGGCGCTCGGAGGCCTTGGAGCTGGAGCTCGAGCCCGACGCCCGGCAAGCGCTCGAGCAGGCGCTGGCTAGCGTGGGCCCGACGCCGTAGGGAGGAGCGAGATGTCGGACCAGGACGACCACACCAGCGAGCAGTCAGCCCCCCCACCCCCTCCTGGCGCACCGCCCCCGCCGCCGGACCCGGAGCCCCCCGCTTCCGAACCCGCTCCTCCGCCCCCCGACGCCGGGGCCACGCAGATCGTGTCGATGCCGCCCCCGGAGGCGCCGGGCGCGCCGCCGGAGGCTCCCGAGGCGGCGCCCCCTCCGCCGCCGGTGCGCCTCCCGCGGCCACCCCGTCGCCGGTGCCCGATCCTGCGCCGCCTCCGCCTCCAGGTGCGCCTGCCGCGACCACCCCGTCGCCGGTGCCCGAAGCCGCGCCGCCTCCGCCGCCGGGCGCTCCGGTCGCTCCGCCGCCGCCGCCCGGCGCGCCCTCCGCCGCCGTGCCGCCCCCTCCTCCTGGCGCGCCCCCCGCCGCCACCCCGCCCGCTCCTCCGGGCGCGCCGCCTCCGCCGCCGGGTGCTCCGGGCGCGCCGCCGCCCCCTGGCGCACCGGCGGGTCCCGCGTCCGCTCCGGCGCCGGCCCCGGCTCCCGTGCCGACGGCCCCGGACCCCCATGGCATCGGCGGCGCCGCCTCGCGCCTGTCGGGCGGTGCCCGCAAGCACGGTCGGGCCGCCCTCGCCGTGCTCGGGGTGGTGCTCGAGGAGGGAGAGCGGGTCGAGCAGATCCTCGTGGGCACCTACCACGGTGTCGAGGGGGCGGCGGCGCTGGTCGCCGATGCGGTCGTGCTGGTGAACAGTCGCGAGTGGGAGCCCGAGGTCCGCCGGCTGTCGACGGCCGGACTGGCGGTCCAGGGTGTCCAGGACGGGCGTTCCGCCAGCCTCAGCTTCACGGCGGCTGACGGACAGGACAGCTTCGAAGGGGTCGGCGACACCGAGCTGGCGGTCGAGTTCGCCAACCGGGTCCGCCAGCGCAACGCCGGGGGGTGATGGGGGCTGCTCGCTACACTCGTCGCTTCCTGCGGTAGTAGCTCAGTTGGTAGAGCGCAACCTTGCCAAGGTTGAGGTCGCCGGTTCGAGCCCGGTCTACCGCTCCAACAGATGCCTGGTCAGGGCCACATGTCAGCCGGACTCCACGGCTGGGGTGTGGCCCTGATCAGTTCTGTGCGACCCCCCACCAGGCGACGGCGGGTGCGGAGGTATCGCACTGGGGACACGCCACAGTCACGGATTCAGGGTTGCGGTCGCCCGGATCCGGGCCTGCAACTGCTTAGAAGCTCAGGTGCGTGGACGTCATCAGAAGACCTCGATGCTCTCGACCGACTCCAGCTTGACGATCCGGGTGTTGTGAGTCGTCGGCTGGAACCCCTCGGCCGGCGCCAGCTCGAGGCCTCCGCCGTTGGCCGTGTCGATGCGGGCCGCGATCGCCGGGCCCTCGGCCAGCTGGATCTCGACCGCTTGCCGGTGCTTGATCAGGAAGTCGAGGATGACGTCGATCAGGTCGTCCGCCTCACCGTGAACCTTGAAGGTGAACATGGCCCCTACCGCTTCTGCCCACGCGATCTACCTACTGACGGTCCGCCTGCCACCAGGTGGATGCACCTTATAGCACCCCGCGTGTCACATCCAACCAACCGCGCATGCCAGACCGGAGAGCCATCCGGGGGCCTGATGCTCGTCCGGGCGCGAGACTTGCCCACATGACCGCCGACCTCGCCCACCTCGACGCCGTCGCCCAGGCCGAGCTGGTGCGCTCGGGCCACGCGTCACCGATCGAGCTGGTCGACGCCGCCATCGACCGGATCGAGGCGCTGGATCCCAAGCTCAACGCCGTCATCCACCAACGCTTCGACCGGGCGAGGGAGGAGGCCAGGTCGCCGGAGCTCCCCGACGGGCCGTTCCGGGGCGTGCCCTTCCTGCTGAAGGACCTGTGGCCCACGTCGGCGGGCGATCCCCTTCACCTGGGCATCAAGGCCTTCAAGGAGGCGGGCTACGTCCACCCCACGGACGCCAACCTCACGACCCGCTACCGCGAGGCGGGCTTCGTCATCCTCGGGCGGACCAACACGCCCGAGCTCGGCCTCGTCGCCACCACGGAGCCGTTGGCCTACGGCCCGACCCGCAACCCCTGGAACCCTGACCACGGTCCCGGCGGGTCGAGCGGCGGTTCTGCGGCCGCCGTCGCCTCCGGCATGGTGCCGTGCGCCAACGCCTCCGACGGCGGCGGATCGATCCGCATCCCCGCAGCGATGTGCGGCCTGGTCGGCCTCAAGCCGTCCCGGGGGCGGGGCTCGATGGGCCCGCTGCGCGACGAGTGGGGTGTCTCCGTGCAGCACGTCGTGTCGCACTCCGTGCGCGACACCGCGGCGGTGCTCGACGCGGTGTGGCGACCGTTCCCGGGCGACGGCGTCATCGCCCCCGCGCCCGCGCGACCTTGGGTCGAGGAGCTCGGCGGGTCGGAGCCGCTGCGCATCGGCGTGCTGGACCACGCCCTCGGCGGGGTGCCCACCCATCCCGACTGCACCGTGGCGGCGCGACGGGGCGCAGAGCTGGCCGCCGCGCTCGGTCACCACGTCGAGGACGCCCACCCCGACGAGCTCGAGCGGATGGGCGACCACGGCCCGCTCGTCACCACGCTGTGGGCGGTGGGGGCGAAGGCCAGCCTGCGCTCCCTGGCCCCACTGCTCGGCCGCGAGCTGACCGAGGACGACGTCGAGCCCGGCACCTGGGCGCTGGCCGAGTGGGGCGACAGCTTCAGTGCGGTCGACCTGGCCGCAGCCCAAGGGGCCATGGCGACCATTCGCCGCGACCTGGCGGCTTGGTGGGAGGACTTCGACGTCCTGATCACGCCGACCACCGCCGCGCCGCCGCCCCCGCTGGGCCAGCTCGTGGGCACCAACGAGGAGCCGCTGCGCGGCCTGTACGGCTCCACGCCCTACGCCACCTTCACGGCGGTGTTCAACCAGAGCGGCCAGCCCGCGATCTCGTTGCCGCTGCAGCGGACCGCCGACGGGCTCCCTGTCGGCACCCAGTTCGTGGCCGCCTACGGCCGCGAGGACCTGCTCCTGGGTCTCGCCGCCCAGCTGGAGGCCGAGGTCCGCTGGGCCGACCACCGCGCCCCCCTCCACGCCTGATCGACACGGGTCGAACGGAGGCGCGCCGGTAGGGTGGCCGATCCTGGCGGCGTGGCCGAGTGGTTCAGGCAGGGGCCTGCAAAGCCCTTTACGGGGGTTCGATTCCCCCCGCCGCCTCCAGGTCGGAGGTGAACGATGGCGGTTGCGGCGTTGGTCCTCTACGTCGTCTGGTTCCTGCTCGCCTTCGGGCTGCGCTCGCTGATCCAGCTCCGGCGGACCGGCGACAGCGGGTTCAAGGGCCTCGGAGGACGACCCGGCTCGCTGGAGTGGGTCGCCGGCGTCCTGTTCACCGTCTCGTTGGCCATCGGCGTGGCGGCGCCCGTCGCCGCGCTCGCCGGCCTCGATGAGATCGGCTTCCTCGACCAGTCCTGGATCGCCTGGGCGGGGCTCGTCGTCGCTTCGGTCGGGGTCGTGCTGACCCTTGCCGCGCAGCTGTCCATGGGCAACTCCTGGCGCATCGGCGTCGACGAGACCGAGCGCACGGAGCTCGTGACCGAAGGGGCCTTCACCATCGTGCGCAACCCGATCTTCTCGGCCATGGGCTTCACCGCGGTCGGCCTGGCGGCGATGGTGCCGAACGTGATCGCCGTCATCGGCCTCGTGACGATGGCCATTGCGGTCGAGCTGCAGGTGCGGCGGGTGGAGGAGCCGTACCTGGGCGCCGTCCACGGCCAGCCCTACCTCGACTACCGGGGCCGGGTCGGCCGCTTCGTGCCCGGCCTCGGCCGCCCCTAGGGCTGGGCGGCCAGCAACAGGCCGGCGAACTGGCCCGCCATGGCCCCGACGTCGACGCCGCCGGGATCCACGGTGGCCTGGAGCACGACCCCGCCGGCGACGGCGACGAGCAGCGCGGCCATCGGTTCCGGCTCGACCCACGGGGGGAGCGCTCCCGCCTCCCGCATCTCCGTCAGCTGGCGGGCCAGCCGACCCCGGAGCTCGGACCAGAGCTGCAGCACGCCCTGGTGCAGGTGGGGGAGGTGCGGCGCCTGGACCAGGGCCTCCAGGTGGGCCGGTGCTTCGTCGCGGTGCTCCTCGTAGGTGGTGGTCAGCGCCTGGACCGCCGTGAGCATCCCCGCAGCAGGGTCGTCGGCGTCGGTGAGCGCAGCCAGCGCCGGGTCGAGCCACTCCCGGAGCCCGGCGAGCAGCGCTTCGGCCACCAGCTCGTCCTTCGACCCGAAGTGGTACGTGATCGCGGCCAGGTTCGCCTCTGCTTCGGCGGTGATGTCCCGGGAGGTCGTGCGGGCCAGCCCCCGTCGCCGGACGCACTGCCGGGTCGCGTCGAGCAGCCGCTGGCGGGTTTCAATCATACGTATGTATCATAGGCAGCATGAACCCTCGTTGGTTGCTTCTCCTGGCCTTCATCCTCTCGATCGGCGTGGGCGTCGGTTTGGCGTTCGCCCCGACGGGGGAATCGGTCGTCACCGCGGGGGAGTCGGTCACGGTCGGCGGCGAGCCGAACGAGGAGGTCGTGACCACTCACGAGACCACGAGCGGCCTCGAATCCGAGGGACCGTCGATCCTCGTCGTGCTGGCGGTGCCCGTGGTGCTGACCGGTGTCGCCCTCGGGCTCGGTACTCGCAGGGCGTCCCTGGTCGTCGGCGGCCTGGGGTTCGTGTGCTGCTTCGTGGGGATGATGTCGATCGGGCTCTTCTACGTCCCCGTTTTCGCCCTGGTCCTGGTCGCTGCTCGGCTCCAGCGCCGGTCCGCGGCCCGGACGGTGGCGACTTCCGCGGCCTTGGGGTAGGCAAGGGAGATGAGCGAGATCGCCGAACGCTACGAACGCCGGGCCAACGCCTTCACCGACAAGGTGGCCGCGGTCCCGGATGACCAGTGGTCCGCCCCGAGCCCCTGCGAGGAGTGGACGGCGCGCGACGTGGTGGAGCACGTGGTCAACAGCCAGGGCATGTTCCTCGGCTTCGTCGGCAGGGAACAGGTCGACCTGCCCTCGCTCGACGACGACCCTGAAGGCGCCGTCCGCGCCGCGACGGGACGGATCCTCCAGGACCTGAAGGACCCCGACCTGGCCGCCGAGACGTTCGAGGGGTTCATGGGGACCCAGGCCTTCGAGGCCTCCGTCGACCGGTTCCTCTCCGCAGACCTCGTCGTCCACGGCTGGGATCTGGCGCGAGCCACCGGTCAGGACGACACCATTCCGACCGAGGACGTGACGGCGCTGCACGCATCGCTGGGGGACTTCCCCGAGGAGGCCATGCGCAGCCCCGGTGCGTTCGGTCCCGAGGTCGAGGTGGCCGACGACGCCAGCGACCAGGACAAGCTGATCGCCTTCCTGGGTCGTCGCCCCTGACCGGGCTGCCACGATGACGGTGTGAGGATCGCCGTCGTCACCGGGGGGAGTCGGGGGATCGGAGCGGCGACGGCTCGTCGCCTCGCGGCCGACGGGTGGGGCGTGGCCATCGGCTATCGCTCGGCCCACGACGATGCCGAGACCGTGGTCCGCGACTGCGGAGCCCACGGCGTGCCGGCCACCGCGGTCGCGGGTGACCTGTCGACCACCGACCCGGTGGCCGCCCTCTTCGACGCCGCGGCCGAGCTCGGCCCGATCGGCGCACTGGTGAACAACGCCGGCATCGTCGACCGGGCGGCTCGGGTGGACGAGATCGACGAGGCCCGCCTGCAGCGGATGTTCACGGTCAACCTGGTCGGGCCGTTCCTGTGCGCGGGCGAGGCCGTACGGCGCATGTCCACCCGTCACGGCGGCGCGGGTGGGGTCATCGTGAACGTCTCGTCGGTCGCCTCCCGCATCGGGTCGGGCGGCCAGTACGTGGACTACGCGGCGTCGAAGGCGGGGATCGACCTGCTGACCATGGGCCTCGCCCAGGAGGTGGTCGGGGAGGGGATCCGGGTCAACACGGTCCGACCCGGGATCGTCCGCACCGACATCCACGCCAGCGGGGGGCAGCCGGACCGGGCCGAGCGCCTGGCCCCGAGCATCCCCATGCAGCGTCCGGGGGAGCCGGAGGAGATCGCGGCCGCCATCGCCTGGCTCTGCAGCGACGAGTCGTCGTACACGACGGGTGCGGCGCTCGACGTCAGCGGGGGTCGCTGAGCGCGAACGCGCCGAAAATTCAGGGGTGGTTGCCGTCCACGTGGAGCGCGGGCTATAAATACGACAACACGACCGGAATACGCGGAACAACCCGCGTCGAACAGACGAAGGAGACGGCGTGAGCAAGCAGACCCCCCCTGGATCCCGACGGTGGCGCCTCGCCCTCGCCGTGGTCCTGGCCGGCTTCCTCTTGGCGGCCGGTTGCGGTGACGACGGTGGCAGTGGTGGCGAGTCCGCCGGCGGCGGCGACGGCACCACCGAGACCGCCCAGCTGCGCCTCGGGTACTTCCCGAACGTGACCCACGCCCCGGCGGTGGCGGCGGTGCAGGAGGGCATCTTCGACTCCTCGCTCGACGGCGTGGCCAACATCGAGTACTCGACCTTCGACACCGGGACCGAGGCGGGCGAGGCCCTCCTGGCCGAGGGCATCGACGCCACCTTCATCGGTCCCAACCCCGCCATCAACGCCTTCGCCCAGACCGAGGGCGAGGCGGTGCGCATCGTCGCCGGCACCACCTCGGGTGGGGCGTCGCTGGTCGTGGCCGAGGACATCGAGACCCCTGAGGACCTCGTCGGCCGCACCCTGGCCACCCCCTCCCTGGGCAACACCCAGGACGTGGCGCTGCGGGCCTGGCTCGACGAGCAGGGGTACAGCTTCGACGACGCGGGCGGCGGTGACGTCCCCATCGTCAACCTCGACAACTCCGACACCCTGGCGGCCTTCCAGGACGGCACCGTCGACGGTGGTTGGGTCCCCGAGCCCTGGGCGACCCGGCTCGTGCAGGAGGGCGGCGGCCACGTGCTCGTCGACGAGGCCGACCTCTGGCCGGACGGTGAGTTCGTGACGACCCACCTGCTGGTGCGGACCGCCTACCTCGAGGAGCACCCCGACGTCATCCGTGGCCTGCTCGAGGGCCTGGCTGACGCCGAGGACTTCGTGAACGACGACGCCGCGGCGGCGCAGGCATCGGTCAACGCCGGCATCGAGGCCGTGACCGGACAGGCCCTGCCCGAGGAGGTCATCACCGCCTCGTGGGAGAACCTGACCTTCACCCTCGATCCGATCGCCTCCTCGCTCGAGGAGTCGAAGAACGACGCCGTCACCGTCGGCCTGCTCGAGGACGTCGACCTCGAGGGCATCTATGACCTGTCGCTCCTCAACGAGGTCCTGACGGAGCGGGGCGAGGAGGAGCTGCCGACGTGACTCCCCTCACGGGCGAGCTGGCTCCCGAATCGCTGAACGGGAAAGGGGTGTCCGGCACCGCCGGGCACCCCTCCCGCGTCACCGGCGGACATGTCCGCCTCGACGCGGTGACCAAGCGGTACGGCCGGGGCGCCGGCTCAGTGCTCGCTCTCGACGGCATCGACCTGGACGTCCGACCCGGCGAGTTCGTCTGTCTCGTCGGGGCGTCCGGGTGCGGAAAGTCCACCCTCCTCAACCTCGTCGCCGACCTCGATCAGCCCACGTCGGGCGCTCGCGAGGTCACCGGGAAGACCGGCGTGATGTTCCAGGAGGCGGCTCTGTTCCCGTGGCTCACCGTCGCCGGGAACGTCCAACTGGCCCCACAGCTCGCCGGTGCGAACCGGGCCGAGCGCAAGCGACGGACCCAGGAGCTGCTCGAGGTGGTCCACCTCGACGGCTTCGCCAAGAAGCGGCCTCACGAGCTGTCCGGCGGCATGCGCCAGCGAGTGGCCCTGGCCCGGACCCTGGCTCAGGACGCCGACGTCCTGCTCATGGACGAGCCCTTCGGCGCGCTGGACGCCATCACCCGGGACCTGCTCCACGACGAGCTCGAACGGCTCTACCTGACCCGCGGGTTCACGGTCATCTTCGTGACCCACAACGTCCGCGAGGCTGTTCGCCTCGGCACCCGGATCGTGCTGCTGACCAGCCGGCCGGGTCGGGTGGCCGAAGAGTTCCTCGTCCAGGCCGACCGGCCCCGACGGATGGACGACCCGGCGACCTCGGCGCTCTCGGTGCGCATCACCGAGCGCCTGCGAGAGGAGGTGCGCCGTCATGCCGACGACTGAAGCCGGTGCCTACGCCGCGGCGGTCGGCGCCGACGACGGCTCCGGCCGGGCCTTCGCCGGCCTCGACGCCCTCGATGTGGCCGAGGGACCCCGCCCGTCGCGGGCCCGGCACCTCTGGAGCCTCACGTGGCCGAAGCTGGCGGCCGTCACCATCGGCCTCTTCCTGTGGCAGTGCGTGGTGTGGTCGGGTTGGAAGCCGGAGTACCTCCTGCCTGGGCCCCGCGAGGTCTTGGGGACGCTGTGGGAGTACATCGAGTCCGGCCGCATGCAGGAGGCCCTCGTCATCACGATGGGCCGGGCGGTCAAGGGCTACCTCCTCGCGCTGGTGATCGGGGTGGTGCTCGGCAGCCTGGTGGCCCGGAACAAGGTGCTCCGGGTCGCCTTCGGTTCGCTCATCACCGGGATCCAGACCATGCCGTCCATCGCCTGGTTCCCGCTGGCCATCCTGCTCTTCCAGCTGTCCGAGACCGCGATCATGTTCGTCGTCGTCCTCGGGGCGGCGCCGGCCATCGCCAACGGCCTGATCGCGGGAAGCGACAACATCCCCCCGATCCTGCTGCGGGCGGGCCGAGCGCTCGGCGCCCGGGGCTTCTCGTCGTACCGCCACGTCGTGCTGCCGGCGTCGTTGCCGTACTTCGTGGGCGGCCTGAAGCAGGGCTGGGCCTTCGCCTGGCGCTCGCTGATGGCCGGTGAGCTGCTCGTGGTGATCGCCGGCCGGGAGTCGGTCGGCGTCCTGCTGCAGACCAACCGGAACCTGCAGAACGCCGACGGCCTGCTCGCCACGATGATCGCCATCCTCGTGATCGGCATCATCGTGGACAGCGCGGTCTTCGGCACCCTCGACCGCGCCATCCGGCGCCGCTGGGGCCTGCTCGACCCCAGCCTCTGACCTCGATCCGGCGGTCTCGGGCACTGCAGCGGGTGCCCGGGGCCGTCGGATCAGGAGATCGTCCCGGTTCGGCTCGTCGCTCGTCGGGGTCGACCGCTCGCGTAGAGTCGGCCGGGACCACCGGCGGCGAGGGAGCGAGTCGTGTCACAACAGGGCCAGGAACCACCGCCGCCTCCGGGCGCACCGCCCCCGGGTGCCCCGCCACCCCCGACGCCGCCACCCCCGACGCCGCCGCCCGCCGCGCCGTCTCCCGCCGCGCCGCCTCCCGGCACGCCGCCCCCTCCGGGCGCGCCACCCGCGGCCACGGCGCAACCACCGTTCGCCGCGGCGCCGATCCCGCCGCCTCCGGGCGCCGCCACGCCACTCCCGTTCGCCGTCGGCGGCGGCGCCACCGACAGGGCGTCGCTCGCCGCGGCCAACCGGCTCAGCGGGCTGCTGCTCGTCGTCGGCGGGATGCTGCTCGTGGTCGGGTGCTTCCTGCCGTGGGCCAAGGTCGACCTCGAGGCCGACGACCTCTTCGTCTCGGCCGGGGTGATCCAGAACCTCGAGCCCTCCGGCGTGGACGACATCGGCGGGGAGGTCGACGCCACCGCGATCCTCTTCATCGCCCTCGGGATCGTCGCCGGCGTGACGGGCCTGTTCGCCCTCCGCGGGGTGGTGAAGCTGGTCCTCAAGGTCATCGCCATCGTCCTGCTGACGCTGAATGCCCTCCTTGCCCTCCTCATCCTCTTCCTCGTCCTCACCGACGACTTCATCTCCATCGAGGGCACCACGGAGGGCATCCCGACGACGCTGGGCATCGGGACGGTCGTCGTCGTACTCGGGGCCATGGCGGCTCTGCTCGGCAGCCTCATGCTCAAGCGGACGGCGCCGGCCCCGGCGTCGTGACCGTCCCGACGCTGGCGTCACCCACTTCGGTCGACGCGCAGGTCCGAGGGATCCGCGTCGCCGGAGCCGTCGCCGCCGGCCTGGTGCTGATCGGCCCGGCTCTCGAGCTCGGCACCCTGTGCCCACTGCGCCGGGCGACCGGCGTGCCCTGCCCGCTGTGCGGACTGACCCGGGGCGTGGCCGCGGCGGCCCGGGGCGACGTCGGCGGAGCACTGGCCGCCCATCCTCTGGCCCTGGTGGCCCTGGCCGTCCTGGTCACGGCGTGGACGCCCGTCGGGCCGGCCATGGTCGAAGGGCTTCGCCATCGTCCGGCGGCCATAGCCGCCGCCCTCGTGTTGGTCTGGGGCGGGCGCCTGCTCGGCCTCTACGGATCGTGAGCAAAGGAGTAGCAACGTGAGCAACCTGCCCCCGCCGCCCGGCGGTGCCCCACCACCCCCGCCCCCCGGTGGTGGCGATTTCCCGCCCCCACCGCCGCCGCCAGGCGGTGCCTTCGCGCCACCCCCGGCCGCGGGCTACCAGCAGCCGTATGGCCAAGCGACGGTGGGTGCGCCGTACGCGAGCTTCGGTGTCCGCCTCGGTGCGTTCATCATCGACGGCCTGATCGTCGCCGCCTTCAACATCCCGGGCTGGATCGTGCTGTTCACCGGGCCGAAGGAGATCGACGTCTGTCCCGGCGACGAGACCTCCCTCTGCGAGGTGCCCACCGACACCACGACCGCGATCGCGTTCGTGCTCTTCGGCGTCGCGATCATCGCCGGCCTCGTCTACTACTCGGTGCTGAACGGCCGAGGAGCCACGATCGGGAAGCGATCGCTCGGCATCCGGGTGGCGGACATCAACACCGGTCAGCCCATCGGCACCGGCCGGGGGGTCGGGCGCTACTTCGCCTCCCTGCTGTCGGCCATCCCGTGCTACCTCGGCTACTTCTGGATGCTGTGGGACGACAAGAGCCAGTGCTGGCAGGACAAGATGGTCTCGTCGGTGGTGGTGCGGGACCGGTAGCCCTCCCGTCGGGGCGGCGGCGACGGGCTGGTATCGTCGTTGCTCCGGGGCCGTTGGCGCAGTTGGCTAGCGCACCTGCATGACGCGGCAGGGGGTCGGGGGTTCGAGTCCCTCACGGCCCACTCCAGAGAAGCCCCAGGTCATCGTCCGGTCAGGGGGGATCGGCGACCTGGGGCTTCTCTGTGTCCGACTCGGAGAGGGGCAGCCATGGCAGTGGAGCGGGACGATGTGGTGGGACGGCCCACGGGGGCCGCAACCATCCACGTGGAGCGGGGACCGGTGACGGCCTTCGCCCGGGCGGTCACCGACGGCAACCCGGTCTACGCCGACCCGACCGCGGCCGACGCCGCCGGGTTCGACGCCATCCCCGCCCCCCCGACGTTCACGTTCGCGGCGGCGGCCTGGGGCGCGTTCCCCGAGGACCAGCCTGACGACCCGACGGGTGGGAGCAACCCGATGGGCGAGATCATGGGCCGGCTCATGGCGAACGGGGGCTTGATCCTCCACGGCGAGCAGGAGTTCACCTACCACCGTCCGGTGGTCGTGGGCGACACCCTCCATCACGAGGGCGAGGTCGTGGACCTCTACACCAAGGAGTCCGGTGAGCGGACGATGACCTTCCTCGTCATCGAGAACCGGTTCACCGACGACGACGGCGCCCCCGTGGTCACCGAGCGATTCAACCTGATCCACCGGTCGTAGGGGAGCAACCGATGAGCGCCACACCCACCCCCAAGCTGGCCTTCGACGCCGTCGACGTCGGCGACCAGGCCCCGGCCGTCAGCCACGAGCTCGGCCGCACCGACCTGGTCCGCTACGCCGGGGCCTCCGGCGACTACAACCCGATGCACACCGACGAGGTGGCGGCCCAGGCCGCGGGCCTGCCGAGTGTGTTCGGCCACGGCATGTTCTCGATGGGTCTGCTCGGCCGGGCGCTGACCGACTGGGCCGGCCCCGGCAACCTCACCCACTACAAGGTGCGGTTCACCAAGCAGACCTGGCCGGGCGAGACGCTCACCACGAAGGTCGTCGTGACGGCCAAGCGCGAAGACGACGGCCGCAATCTGGTCGACGTCGACGCCTCGCTGGCCAACCAGGACGGCGAGGTCAAGCTGGCGGGTTCCGCCACCGTCCTCGCCGGCTGACCCGGCTCGGCCGCCCTCCGTAGGGGTCCTGGGCCCAGCCCCTCGCCCGGAGCGATCGCCCGCTGGGCCCAGAACGAGCTCGCGTCAGGCCCAGTGGGCCTCCGCCACGACGGTGCGGTAGAGCCAGTTGGCCGTCTGGCCGTCGTCGACGCCGTAGGGGAGGTCCTGGCCGTCGTAGAAGGCCTGGTCGGGCACGTCGTCGGGGTCGGTCACGGTGACCGCGCCGGACGTGGCGCCGCCGACCTCCCGGACCGTGTAGCCCGAACCGGCGGGCAGGTCGTCGGTCGTGCCGTACTGGATCCCGAAGACGAACGTGCCGGCGGGATCGGCGGTGCCGGAGGCGACGGTCGCGCCGTCGCGCTGCAGCTCGAGGGTGGCACCGGGAGTGGCACCGGTGGCGTACACCTGGTTCACCGACCCGCCGGCGACCAGGGTGGCGGCCGCGGCGTCCTCGAGCGCCAACGTGAGGGGGGTGAGGCTCGCGACGATGGCAAGGATCGTGGTGATCGTGAGAGCCACGCGACGGGTCACGCCCGTCAGGACCGTCGGAGGACGGCTACGTGACGCCGCTCTGGTCTACGGGAGATCCTTGCCTTCGTCGTTGAGGAGGGCTTGGGCGGCGTTTCTGCCGTTGAGGCCGCAGACGCCGCCGGCGGGGTGGATGGCCGCGCCGCAGAGGTAGACGCCGGGGAGCGCGGTGCGGGTGGGGAACCGGTTGGTCCACATCTGGTCGGGGGTGCACTCGCCGTGGAAGATGTGGCCGGCGGTCAGGCCGACCTTCTTCTCGATGTCGGGCGGGCCCAGGACCTGGACCTCGTCGATGCAGTCCTCGATGTCGCAGTACTCGCCGATCATGGCGAGGACCTGCTTGCCGATCCCGTCCCGGCGGCTGTCCCAGGTGCCCTCGGCCAGGTCGTAGGGGCCGTACTGCACGAAGGCACTGAGCGTGTGCTTGCCGGCGGGGGCGACCGTGGGGTCGTAGGCGGAGTGGAAGTAGAGCTCGGCGAAGCCCGGGACGACCTCACCTCGGGTGCAGGCCTCGAACGCCGCCTGGGCGTCGTCCATGGGTGCCGCGATGGTGACCGGGGCCTGGTTGGGCCACACCTCGCCGGGCACCGCGTGCCAGTCGGGGAGCCGGGAGAGGGCGCAGTTGACCTTGAGCACCGGGCTGGTGATGCGCCAGCCGTCGACCCGGGCCCGGAAGTCGTCGGGGGCCGACGCGTCGAGCAGGGCGAGGGTGGCTTTGGGGTCGGCGTTGGAGACGACCGCCCGGGCCCGGATCAGCTCGCCGCCCTCGAGGCGGACGCCCTCACCGGGCACGATCTCGGCGACGGGGACGCCGGCGGCGAGCACGGCGCCCAGATCCCGGGCGGCCTCGGCGATGGCGAAGGAGATGGCCCCCATGCCGCCCTCGACGTAGCCCCAGGCCATGGGCACCCCCTCGAGCTCGCCGAGGAAGTGCATGAGCTTCACGAAGGCGGTGCCGGGGTCGTGCGGGCCGGCCCAGGCCCCGATGATGCCCTGGCCGTAGAGGGCCCGCTTCAGGCGATCGTCCTTCACGTGCCGGTCGATGACCTCCGAGATGGGCGTGTCGTAGAGCGCCTCGATCATCTCGGGGTCGTGGCCCAGCAGCTCCTCGAGCTCGGCCCGGTCGGGCGCCTCGCCCACCCAGGTGTCCCGTTCGCCCTTGCGCAGGGCGATGCGCATGCGGTCGAAGAAGTCCTCGTAGGCGAACTGGCCCTCGATGTCGGCGTCGTCGAAGCCGTTGGCGACCATGTCGGCCCGCGTCCGGTCGGGGTCCTGGAACTGGGCATAGCTGGTGCCGTCCTCGAAGGGGCACCAGATGAACGGTTCGGCGACGAACACCTTGTAGCCGTAGTCCCGCAGCCTCAGCTCGGTGATCACCCGCTCGTCGAGGAGCCCGACGACGTACGCGCACGGGCTGACGCGGTAGCGGTCGTCGCTGAACGGGGTCTCGAGGGTGCAGGCGCCGCCGAGCCGCTCGCGTGCCTCGAGCACGAGGACCGACTGGCCCGCCTTGGCCAGGTAGGCGGCGGTGGTCAGGCCGTTGTGGCCCCCGCCGACGACGACGGCGTCCCAGTCGCGGGCGGCCAGGTCGGCGACGGGCATCGGCAGCCCGACCCGCCCCAGGGCCGCATGGATGTCGCCCTTCACGCCTTGAGCGCGGCGGCGAAGATGTCGAGGTTGGCGAGGAAGCGGTCGACGTCGTCGTCGGTGTGCTGGACCGACAACGTCCACTGCTCGCACTTGCCCCAGGGCGGCAGGAACACCCCACCGTTGTGCTGGAACAGCCAGTGGACGTGGCCGTAGCGGCCGTCGTAGCCCATGAAGTCCCGGTAGTTGTTGATGCGCTGCCCGGAGAACACCACCGCCCCCTTGGCGCCGAAGGCGCTGACGTAGCCCTCGATGCCGCGGCGGGCGAGCACCTCCTCGGAGCCGGCCGTCATGCGCTCGCAGAGGTGATCGATGTGGGCATGGGCCTCGGGGGTGAGGACCTCGAGCAGCGTGGCCTTGGCCGCCGCCATCGTGAGCGGGTTCCCGTTGAAGGTGCCGACGACCTCGTAGGTGTCGTCCTCGACCACGGCCATGACCTCCTCGGAGGCCCCGATGGCGCCGCAGGGCAGCCCCCCGCCCATCGACTTGGCGAGGCAGACGATGTCGGGGGTCACGCCGAAGCGCCGGGTGGCCCCACCCTCGTGCACCGTGAGGCCCGTCTTGACCTCGTCGAAGGTCAGCAGCACGTCGTGTTGCTCGAGCAGCTCCTTGAGGTCGGCCAGGTAGTCGGGCGGCGGGGGCACGACGCCGATGTTCATCATCATCGGCTCGATGATCATCCCGGCGATCTCACCCGGGTGGGCCTCCAGCACCTCACGGACGGCGGCGACGTCGCCGAAGGGGACGACCAGGGTCTGGGCCGCCACCTCGGGGAGCACGCCGCCGTGCACGGGGACCGAGGCCGGGTGCTCCGGCGGGCCCGCGTCCTCGAAGTCGGGGTACACCGAGATCTGCACGCTGTCGTGGTGGCCGTGGTAGCTGCCCTCGATCTTGATCATCTTCTTGCGGCCCTTCACCACCCGCATGAGGTTGAAGGCGGCCAAGGTGGACTCGGTACCGGAGTTGGCGAACCGCCACTTGGGCTGGTCGAAGCGCCGGGCCAGGTCCTGGCTGACCGGTACGAGGTCCTCCACGGGCTGGGCGAAGTGGGTGCCCAGCGCGACCCGCTCCTGCACCGCCTTGACCACCGCGGGGTGGGCGTGGCCGACGAGCATGGCGCCGAAGCCGTTGTGGAGGTCGACGTAGGTGGTGCCGTCGACGTCGGTGATCTGGGAGCCCTTGCCGTGGCTGATCCAGATGGCCCGGGGCGGGGCGTCCTGCCAGGACGAGGCCACGCCGCCGGCCAGGGCCGTTCGGGCCTCCTCCATGATCGCCGCGGAGGCCGGCGTGCGGTCGAGCAGCGCCGCCTCCTGCTCGGCGATCAGGCCGTCGATGACGGCCAGCTCGGCCTCGTGGTCGGTGGTGAGCGCCATCGGCTCAGCTCCTCTCGGACGCAGGGGCGAAGGGCACGCGGGCGGGGAAGCCCCCGTCGCGGTAGGTCTGGGCCATGAGACGGACGAACTGGGTCACGGCGTCCTCGTCCTCGGCGAACGGACCCGGACGGTAGCCCCGGGACGAGACGCCCCGTTGGACCCCCTCGCAGGCCGCCCAGTCCTGGCGGTTGGTCAGGTCCCAGAAGTCGACGGCATAGGCCGGGTCGAAGTCGGGCCGGGCGACCGCCTCGGGGTCGAACAGCCACTGGCACTCGATCTGGGTCCGGCCGGGGGCCAGCGGCTCGAAGCGGTGGGTCATGACGTAGTCGGGGTGGGGGCTGATGAGCAGGTTGGGCAAGAGCCCCATGTAGTGGACCCGGTGGCGCCAGGTCTCGTCGACCCCCGGCAGCATCACGCCGTCGGAGCGTCCGTCGAAGGACATGGTCTCGGCCCCGTCGGCCATCCCCATCCAGCCCGCGATCCAGAGCCCCTCGTGGTCGAGGGCGTTGTCCCCGCTGTTGGGCGGGCTGACCACGCAGAACTCGGGGTGGATGGCCGGGCAGTGGAAGCACTCGTGGTAGTTCTCGAGCGGCAGCTTCCAGTTGGCGGCCAGCTCGTAGGTGTGGCTGGCTGCCACCACGAGCCGGCCGGGCTCCCAGCGGGCGAGCTCGGCATCGAGGTCGCCCAGGTGCTCGGCCAGGGGCCGGGCGTCGCCGGAGGCGTTGACGAAGACCCAGCCGCACCACTCCTCGGTGCGGACCGCGACGAGCGGGTGCTCGGCGGTGTCGAAGCCGGGTGGGGCGTCGTAGCGGGGGGTGAACTTGAGCGTCCCGTCGAGGGCGTAGGTCCAGGCGTGGTACGGGCAGTGGATGGCGTTGCGCCTGACCGTGGTGTCCTCGGGCTGGAGCTGGTGGCCGCGGTGGCGGCACACGTTGTAGAAGCCGCGCAGCACGCCGTCGTCGCCGCGCACCAGGACGACGCTGTCGTCGCCGACCCGCAGCGCCCGGCGGTCACCGGCGTCGGCCAGGTCGGCGGAGCGTCCGGCGCAGACCCAGCTGCCGGCGAACAGGTGCCGGCGCTCCCAGGCCAGCACCTCCTCGGAGGTGTAGGCCTCAGCCGGCAGCATGCGGCCCGGCGCGCCGGGTTCCAGGATGGCGGCGAGGACACCGTCGTCGACGGGGGCGGCGGCGCGGACGTGCAAGAGGGTCCTCCTTCAGCCCCGGCGGGTCAGCCGGCGGCGCTTCTGGTCCTTGAGGATGCGACGGGTGCAGAGCAGGGCGGGGATGCCGGTCACGCCACCCCCGCCGTGGGTGGCCGACGAGCACTGGTACAGGCCCTGGATGGGCGTGGTGAAGTCGGCGTAGCCGGGGGCGGGGCGCATGTGGAAGAGCTGGTCGGGCGACAGCTCGCCGTGGAAGATGTTCCCGCCGATCAGGCCGTACTCGGTCTCCATCTCGTAGGGCCCGATGACCTGGCGGTGGATGACCGACTCCTTGAAGTTGGGGGCGAGGGCGTCGTAGCCGTCGATGACCCGGTCGGCGTAGGCCTCCAGCTCGGCGTGATCGGGCTCAGAGGACCACTCCTGCGGCACCCACTGGGTGAAGAGCGACATCACGTGGGTCCCGTCCGGGCACAGGGTCGAGTCGACGGTCGAGGGGATGACGCCGTCGGAGAAGGGCAGGGTCGAGGCGTTGCCCCACCGGGCCTCCTCGAAGGCGTGCTGGAGGTGGTCGATCGAGTGGCAGAGCTCGACCGATCCGCTCAGCACCTGCTGGTCGGGCGGGCCGGACCAGGCGTCGAAGTCGGGCAGCTCGGACAGGGCCACGTTCACCTTCACCGTGCCGGACCGGCTGCGCCAGTGCTCGAGATCGGCCACGAAGTCGTCCGGGAGCTCGTTGCGGTCGAGGTGGCGCAGGAACGTGATCTGGGGGTGGGTGGCGGCCACGACCACGTCGGCATCCAGCTCGGTGCCGTCCTGCAGGGCGACGCCGACGACCTTGCCGTCGCGCGTCCGGATGCGCTCGACCGAGGCCCCCGTGCGGATCTCGGCGCCGAAGGACTCCGCCGACGAGCGGATGGCGTCGGAGACCGCACCCATGCCGCCGATGGGGTAGCCCCACTTGCCGAGGTGACCGTCGCCGACGTCGCCGATGGTGTGGTGCATCATCACGTAGGCGGTGCCGGCCTCGTCGGGGCCGGCCCAGGTCCCGATCACGGCGTTGATGGCCATGAGGCCCTGGACCTCGGGCGACTCGAACCACTCGTCGAGGACGTCGCGGATCGACATGGTGAAGAGGCGGGTGGCGTCGGCGGTGCCCCGCACGTCGAGTCCGCGGAGACCCCAGGCGAGGCGGAGCTGGTCGATCAGGTGGCTCGGGCGCCGGGAGCCGACGGCCGGCGGGGTGGAGAGCAGGAGCGGAGCCAGCACGTCGGCCACGCCGCCGATCCAGGCGTGGTAGTCGGCGAGCCGATCGGCGTCCTTGCTGGAGAACTTGGCCACCTCGGCGTAGTCGAGCTCGGGGTCGTCCTCGGCCAGCAGGTAGCGGCCGTCGGGGAGGGCGATGAAGGTCGGCCCCATGGGGATCACGTGGTACCCGTGGTCGGCCAGCCGCAGGTCGTTGAGGATCGTGGGCGGCATCAGGCTCATCACATAGGAGAGCGCGGTCATCTTGAACTCGGGGCCCCACGGGGTCTCCGTCGTGGCCGCACCACCGACGTTGTCGCGGGCCTCGAGGACGACGGGCTTCATCCCCGCCCGGGCCAGGTAGGCGGCCGCGACCAGACCGTTGTGCCCACCGCCGACGATGATCGCGTCGTACCTGCTCACAGCCGGATCCCCTTCTGTCGTAATATCGGCCTGCACTACTAACTGATCGTTCAGTCAGTATAGACGACTGACCGGGAGGCACCCGTGACGTTCCATCCTCGAGAGCGCCCACGTCGAGAGGGCATCGATCGCCGCACGTTCCTGCAGCGCTCCGCCTGGACGGCTGCCGCGCTGGCGGCGGGCCCGACCCTCTTGTCCGCCTGCGGTGGCGATGACGCCGGCGGGGGCGGTGGTGAGGCGGTCCAGCTGTCGCGGCCGGACAACCCCGTGACGCTGCCGACCTTCGACGACATCCCGACGATCGGCGACGGCCTCTCGCCCGAGGTGGGGCCGCTCAAGATCTACAACTACGCCGAGTACATCGCCCCCCAGACCCTGCGCGGGTTCCGACGCGAGTACGGCGCGGACGTCGAGGTCACAACGTTCACCAGCATGGACGAAGCCGTTGCCCGCCTCTCCGGCGGCCAGGCCGACTTCGACCTCTTCTTCGCCACCACCGACGTCATCGGCAAGGTGGCCACCGGACGGCTGCTGCAGCCCCTGAACGCCAGTTACCTGGGCAACACGACCAACATCTGGGAATCCCTCCAGGACCCCTTCTACGACGTCGGGGCGCAGTACAGCCGCCCCTACACCCTCTTCACCACGGGCATCGGCTACCGGATCGACCGGGTCAGCCAGGCTCCTGGCGACTACGACAACCCGTACGACATCCTCTGGGACGAGGCCTACCGGGGCGACGTGTACCTGTTGGAGGACGACCGCGAGGTGTTCGGCATGGCCATGCTCCGGGCCGGCCAGACCGACGTGAACACCGAGGACCCGGCCCAGGTCGACGTCGCCCTTCAGGACGTCCTCGAGTTGGCCGACGCCGTCAACGTCCGCACCGGGGCCGAGGCCTACACGATCCTGCCCGAGGGCCGGGCGACGCTCCACCAGGCCTGGTCCGGCGACGTCGTGAACGCCCAGTACTACCTCCCGGAGGGCGAGTCGATCGAGAACGTTGGGTTCTGGTTCCCGGACGACGACGGCGGGATCATCGGGTCCGACCAGATGACCGTCCTGGCCGGCGCGGCCAACCCGGTCCTGGCCCACCTCTTCATCGACTACCTGCTCGACGAGGCCCACGCCCACACCAACTTCGAGTGGCTCGGCTACCAGCCACCGCAGAGCGCCATAGACCCGGAGTCGGTGGTGGCCGACGAGCTGGTGCCCCCCCACCTCGACACGACGGTGATCCGGCCGGAGGACTTCGACACCGGCTATCAGCTCCTCCAGCTCTCGCTCGAGGGCGAGCGGCTGTGGGACAACGCGTGGTCCACCTTCAGCGCAGGCTGAGCGGCCGGCCGAGCCGCCGATGAGCGATCGGCCCCGGCGCGACCGGACGCGGAACCGGGTCCTGTGGCCCAGTCTCGCCGTGCCCGGCGTCGGGTGGCTGATCGTCTTCTTTCTCGTCCCCTTCTACGCCGTCCTGGCGGTGGCGTTCGGGCGCCTCGACCCGATCTTCGGCAACGCCGTGCCCGTCTGGAACCCGCTCGAGTGGGACACGACGGTGTTCGCCGAGGTCCTCGACCGCGTGGTCGCCGGCGAGCTGGGTGAGGTGTACCTGCGCACCTTCGCCTACGTGGGCTCGGCGCTGGTGCTCTGCTTCCTGATCGGCTACCCGGTCGCGTACTACGTGGCTCGGTTCGGCGGTCGGCGCCGGGGCCTCTACCTCGGGCTCATCCTCGCCCCGTTCTGGATCAACTACCTGATGCGGATGCTGGCGTGGATCAACCTGCTGCAGGAGGACGGTTATGTGAACGACGTCCTCACCGCCCTGCACCTCACGGCCGAGCCCGTCAACTGGCTCGAGGGGCGATCCGTCACGGTGGTGCTCGGCCTCGTGTACGGGTACATCCCGTTCTTCGTCCTCCCCCTGTTCGCCGCCCTCGACCGCATCGACCGCTCCGTCCTGGAGGCCTCCCGGGATCTCGGCATGGGCCCGCTGCGGACCTTCATCCGCGTGACCCTCCCACTCTCCAAGCACGGCCTCCTCGCCGCCGCCGTCATCACCGCGCTGCCGATGATGGGCGACTACTACACCGCCGATCTGCTGTCGGGCTCACCTCGCACGAGCATGATCGGAAACCAGATCGAGTTCTTCCTCTTCGAAGGCTCGCAGAAGAACGCCGGCGCCGCGCTGGTGCTCATCTTGTCGATCCTGCTCATGGCGGGCATGGCCTACTACCTCGTCCAGACCGACCGGGCCACGCGGGAGCTGCAGCGGTGATCCGCGCCGTGCGCCGCTGGTGGTCGAACCCCTGGCGACGACCGACCTTCCTCGCTGCGGGCTACTGGATGTACGTCGTGTGGTCGATCGTCCCCGTGCTCATCGCCGTGCAGTTCGCCTTCAACGATGGCCGCTCCCGCAGCAGCTGGCAGGGCTTCTCGCTCCGGTGGTGGTTCGACGATCCGGACCGGTCGCTCTGGCACGATCCCTCGCTGCGGGACGCGCTGGTCAACAGCCTCTGGCTGGCGCTGTTCACCATGCTCATCGCCACCCCGCTAGGTGTGGCGCTCGCCCTCGGCCTGGCTCGCTGGCGGGGTCGGACCGCACGCGCCTCCAACCTGCTGATGCTCGTGCCGCTGGCCACCCCGGAGATCGTGATCGGCACGATGCTGTTCCTGGTCTTCGACAACCTGTACACGTCGATCCCCCTCGGCCGCCCCGCCATGCTCCTCGGGCACATCACCTTCTCCGTGTCCTACGTGGTGATCCTCGTGCGAGGTCGGCTCCTGACCATCGGCCCGGATCTGGAGGAGGCCGCCCAGGACCTGGGCGCCTCGCCGCTCGGTGCCGTGCGCACCGTGCTCCTGCCGCTGCTCGGCCCGGCCATCTTCGCCAGCCTGATGATCGTCTTCGCCACGTCGATCGACGACTTCGTGATCTCGGCCTTCTTGTCGGCGGACGCCTCGAGCGAGACCATGCCGATCAAGATCTACTCGACGGTCCGCGTCGCTCCGACGCCGGCGCTCAACGCCCTGGCCACCGTGATGCTCGTGGCTACCCTGCTCGCGGTCGCCCTGGCCGTGTTCGCCCTCCGCATGTTCCGGCGGGGCGAGAAGGGCAGCGCGGTCGAGGACTTCGCCACCCTCGACCTCTGACCGGCGGCTAGCTCAGCTTCACGTAGATCTGCTTCTGCTCGAGGAAGGATTCGAGGCCGTAGGGACCGAGCTCCCGTCCGAGGCCGGACGCCTTGAACCCGCCCCATGACGACTCGGTGGGGGCGGGCTGCGAGGCGTTGATCCACACCGTTCCGGCCCGGATGGCCCGGGCGGCCCGGAAGGCCTTGCCCACGTCCCGGGTCCAGACGGCCGCGGCCAGGCCGTACTCGGTGTCGTTGGCCATGCGGGTCACCTCGACCACGTCGTCGAAGGGCAGCACGGTGGCCACCGGCCCGAAGATCTCCTCCCGGGCGATGCGCAGGTCGAGCGTGTCGCTCTCGAAGATGGTCGGTGGCACGAAGTAGCCGCCCTCGAGCGCGGGGTCGGCCGGCCGCTCGCCGGCATAGGCCAGGCGGGCGCCGTCGGCCGTGCCCGAGTCGATGTAGCCCTGGACCCGGTCGCGCTGCTCGGCGCTGACCAGTGGGCCCATGGTCACCTCGGGATCGAAGCCCGACCCGATGCGGATGTCCTTGGCCGCGTCGACCAGCCCGGAGAGCACGTCGTCGTAGACGGCCCGCTCGACGAAGATCCGGCTGCCCGCCGAGCACACCTCACCCTGGTTGCCGAAGATGCCCCAGGCGCTGCCGGGCACGGCTTCGGCCAGGTCGGCGTCGGCGAAGACGATGTTCGGGCTCTTGCCGCCGAGCTCGAGGGTCACCCGCTTCAGCGAGTCGGCGCAGGTCCGCATGATGTGCTGGCCGATCTCCTTGGAGCCGGTGAAGCTGATCTTGTCCACCGCCGGGTGGGTCAGCAGCGGCTGGCCGGCGTCGGGGCCGAAGCCGGTGAGCACGTTGAACACGCCGGCGGGCACCCCGGCCTCCTCGGCCGCCCGGGCCAGGCCGAGCGCGGTCAGCGGCGTCTGCTCGGCGGGCTTCAGGATCACTGTGCAGCCCGCGGCCAGGGCCGGGGCGACCTTCTGCGAGGCCATGAGCAACGGGTAGTTCCACGGCACGATGAGCCCGCAGACCCCGACCGGCTCCTTGACCACGAAGCTCATGGCGTCGGGGCCGATGGGTGGGATGTCGCCGCTGATCTTGGTGGCCCAGCCGGCGTAGTACTCGAACATGAACGCCGACTCCTCGATGTCCCACACGGCGTCCTCGTAGGGCTTGCCGGTGTCGTGGGTCTCGAGCTTCGCCAGCTCGGCGGTGTCCCTGCGCAGGATCGCGGCGATCTTGAAGAGGAGGTCGGCGCGGTCCCGCTCAGCGACCGCGATGCCCCAGGTCCCGTCGTCGAACGCCCGCCGGGCGGCGAGGGCAGCCCGGTCGGCGTCCACGGCGGCACCGGCTGGGAGGGTGGCCAGGACCTCGCCGGTGGCGGGGTCGATGGTGTCGAAGCGGGCGCCGTCGGCGGCGTCGACCCACTGGCCGTCGATGAACATCTGGCGGGCATCAGCCATCTTGGTGCACTCCTTCGTCGTCGTCGTCGGTGGGGGTCCGGGCTCCCGAGGGAGCCAGGACCCGAAGGGCGTCGGGGGGCAGGGTGGCGGAGACGGGCGTCCCGGCCTCCCAGTCGGGCCGACCGTCGTGGTTGGCGATCATGGCCTGCAGGGGGGCGCCGTGCGGGAGGCGGAGGTGCACCTGGGTGGTCGGACCCACGTACACGAGCCGCTCCACCATGGCGGGCATGGCGTTGTCGCCCACCGGATCGCCCTCGGCCACCCGGACCCGCTCGGGGCGGATGACCACCTTGACCGGACCGGTGCAGGACTGATCACCTGCCGTGGCCGCGAGGCGGAAGGCGCCGAGCTGGACCGTGCCCTGGCCCTGCTCTCGCGTGCAGTCAGCATCGAGGAGGTTGGCCACGCCGAGGAAGTCGGCCACGTACGCGGTGCGGGGCTCCTCGTAGACCTCGTCCGGCGTGCCCACCTGCTCCACGCGGCCTTGGTCCATGACGGCCAGGCGGTCCGACATCGTCAGCGCCTCCTCCTGGTCATGGGTGACGTAGATGAAGGTGACCCCGACCTCGTGCTGGAGGGATGTCAGCTCGGTCTGCAGGGCCTTGCGCAGCTTGGCGTCGAGGGCACCCAGGGGCTCGTCGAGGAGGAGCACCTTCGGCTGGAGGACGAGGGCCCGGGCCAACGCGACCCGCTGCTGCTGGCCGCCGGACAGCTGGGTCGGTCGGCGGTCTTCGAACCCCTCGAGCTGGACCAGCCGGATGGCCTCGGCCACCCGACGGGCCCGGTCGGCCTTGTCGACATCGCGGCGCCACCGGAGGCCGTAGGCCACGTTGCGCTCGACACTGAGGTGGGGGAAGAGGGCATAGCTCTGGAAGACCGTGTTGACCGGTCGACGGTGGGGCGGGGTGGCGGCGAGGTCCTCGCCGTCGAGGAGGATCTGGCCGCTGGTGGCCGCCTCGAAACCGGCGATGAGGCGCAAGGTCGTCGTCTTGCCGCAGCCGGAGGGCCCGAGGACCGAGAAGAACTCGCCCGAGCCGACTTCGAGGTCGATGCCGTCAACGGCGGTGAAGTCGCCGAAGCGTTTGACCAGACCGACCAGTTGTATGGCCCCCCCGTGCACGGGCCGATACTAGAGTGACTGAGCCGTCAGTCAGTAGCGATCTTGTGATCGAGAGGCCCTGATGTCCGTCCGACCCGTTCCCCGCCGCCTCGACGAAGAGCTGGCGGCCCGTCGAGGACAGCCGGTCGAGGTGGCTCGGACCCTGCCGGGCCACTGGTACTCCGACGCCGCACACCATGCCCTGGAGATGGACCGGGTGTTCGGGCGTCGCTGGATCGGCGTCGCCGGCACCGACGCGGTCGAGAAGCCGGGGAGCTACCTGACCGCCACGGTGGCGGGCAAGGTGCCGGTGCTCGTGGTGCGGGGCGACGACGGGACGCTGCGGGCCTTTCTCAACGTCTGCCGGCACCGCGGCGCCCCCGTCGCCGAGGGCTGTGGCACGGCCCGAGTGCTCTCCTGCCCCTACCACGCCTGGGTCTACCGCCTCGACGGTTCGCTGGCCAAGGCCGGCGGTGTGGGCTCGCCCGATGGCTTCGACGAGGCCGACTTCGGCCTGGCCCCGGTGGCGGTCACGACGTTCGCCCGCTCGGTCATGGTCAACCTCGACCCCCAGGCCGTTGACCTTCGACCCCGGCCCGCTGGTAGACGGCCTGGCCCCCTACCGGTTGGAGGACCTGGAGCTCGGTCGGACCGATCGCTACGAGGCGGGGTTCAACTGGAAGGTGCTGGTCGAGAACTACTCGGAGAACTACCACACCCCCTTCGTGCACTCGCAGCTGATCGGCGCCGGCTACGAGTACCCCATGGCCACGGTCGGCGACGTGGTCTACGCCTGGGACCGGCCGCTCTCGCCCCGGGACGCCTCCGAGGAGGCGCTGGCCACCTCGGCGCCGGGGGAGGCCGGCTGGGACGGCGTCGCCGGCGAGCTCTCGCCCGAGTCGTTCAACAACGGGAGCTACCTGACGGTCTTCCCGAACACGATGGTGTCGGTCTTCGCCGGCTTCGCCGCCACCTTCCGGCTGACGCCGACGGGACCGAACACGACCGTCATCGAACGTGACTACCTCTGGCACCCGTCGGTGACCGAGGAGCGGCGGGCCGCCGACTACGAGGCGACGAAGCAGGTCGTCGAGCAGGACATCGAGATCTGTGAGGCGGTGCAGCGCACCTACGACGGCGGGCTGTCGGCCGACGGGGTGCTCTCCACCCAGCACGAGCGGGGCGTCCACCACGTCCACCAGCTGCTGTTCGAGGCCCTGGCCTGATGGCGGTCCGCACCCGCAAGGACGTCGACGAGCGCCGGGCCCAGATCCTCGAGGCGACGCGTGAGGTCGCGCTCGTGCGAGGGCTGGCGAACCTCCGGGTGGCCGACGTGGCCAACCACCTCGGCATCAGCTCGGGGTTGATCCACTACCACTTCTCGTCGAAGGACGAGCTCCTCGTGGCGATGCTCGGCGCCATGGCCCGGAGCGACGTCGCCCGGTTGCGCGAGACCATGACCGCGCCGACCGACCCCGTGGATCGCCTCGACGGCGTGTTGCGGGAGTACTTGCCGGCCGCCCGCCGCGACGAGTCCTGGGCCCTCTGGATCGACTGGTGGGACGAGGCCCTGCGCAGTGAGCCGCTGGCCACCATCTCCTCGGAGTTCGACACGGCGTGGGTGGCGATCCTCGAGGAGCTCATCACCGACGGCGTCGAGCACGGGGTCTTCGACTGCAAGGACACCCGAGGGGCGGCCTGGCGGCTCTCGGCCCTGCTCGACGGCTTGGCCGTACAGGTCGTCCTGCCCCGCCGCACGATCACCCGCCGGGAGATGCTCGACCACGCCCGCACGGGCGCGGCCCGCGAGGTCGGCCTGCCCCGCAGTGCCTTTCCGGACTAGTCAGCCGAGCGGCAGGGCTTCGGCAGTGTGGCCACGGAAGCCGGTGACCGTCACCGACGTGCACAGGGCGTCGAGCGCCGCTTCCTCCACGGCTTCGACCACGGCGACGAACAGCGGGTCGATGTGACGGTGGGCGACCACCGTCCGGGTCGTGGTGGGGGCCGAGGGTCGTCGCTCGCCCCGCACGGTCGTCGAGAAGGCGCAGAAGATCTCTCCCGAGCCGTGGTGGGCCACCGAGCCACCCCGGGCCAGTCCCAGGCCCGCCCGGCGGGCCAGGCGGGTGCAGCCGTGGGCGTCGAGCGGGGCATCGGTGGCGACGATGACCACGCAGGAGCCGTCGGGCTCCGCCCCGGCGCCCCGGAACCCCTCCGCGATCAGCCGGCGGCCGAGCGGCTCGCCGGCCACGGTGAGCTCGGGCAGGTCGCCGTGGTTCGAGAGGAGGAGGACGCCGACGGTGGCGTCGAGCTCGTCGACCCATCGCGAGGCGGAGCCGATGCCGCCCTTGACCCCGAAGCTGACCATGCCCGTCCCCGCCCCCACGGTGCCCAGCTCCGGTGCGGCGGCGGTCGCCTGGTCGATGGCGGCGCGGGCATCAGCGACCGTGACCGCCCGGAGTCGGGCCTCGTCCAGCCACGAGTCGTCGCACTCGCCTACGGCCGGGATGAGGAGGTGGTCGGAACCCGCTTCGGGCACCGCGGCGAAGAGGGCGTCCACCACCGCGTCGTAGCCCCGGCCGACGGCGCCGGTGCTCGTGAGCAGGATCGGCGTCTCCACCTGGCCCCACTCGGCGGCCTTCAGGGACCCGGTCAGCTCCCCGGTGCCGTTGAGCACCGCCGTGCCGTAGGCCATCGGCGACCACCACACGTCGGCCAGGCCGCCCGGCAGCACGGCCGTCACGCCGGTCCGGGTGGTCTCACCCTCCCAGCGGGTCACGTGGCCGACGCGCACGCCCGCCACGTCGACGATCGTGTTCGTCGGCCCGGTGGGCCGGGCGCCGATCTCGATGCCGAGGGCACGCGCCCGGGGGCGGGGGGCAGGAGGGCTCATGCCCCGAGATCGTGACACCCCGCTGGGGCTGCCGGTGGTGTGGGACGAGCGCCATCGTCGCCACGACGTCGGCGGCGGCGTCTGGCTGGGCGTCGAGCTCCCGTCCGACGAGACCCCGGAGCGGGGCGACGCCCTCCTCGCGGCCGTCACCGCGGCGGGGGCCACGGTGCACCCGGCCACGGACCACGGCGACGAGCCCGTGCTCGCCGTCCATGCCCCGGAGTACCTCGCCTTCCTGGCCCGGGCCCATGACGACTGGCTGGCCGCGGGCCACGACGTGGAGCCGGGTCAGCCCGACGTCGTCCCCTACGTGTTCGCGCTCCCACAGGCCACGTCGGGCCGGCCGCCTCATCGACCGACGGCCATTCGGGCCGAGGTCGGCCAGTACGCGGTGGACACCATGACCCCGATCGGCCCGGGGACCCACGAGGCGGCCCGGACCGCGGTCGACGCCGCGCTCACGGCCGCCGACCTCGTGCTGGCCGGCGCCTCAGCGGCCTACGCCGCCGTCCGCCCACCCGGTCACCACGTGGGTCCCGCGTTCTACGGCGGCTCGTGCCACCTGAACAACGCGGCCTGCACGGCCCAGCACCTCGTCGACCGTGGCGGGGCCCGGGTGGCGATCCTCGACATCGACGCCCACCACGGCAACGGCACCCAGGAGGTCTTCTGGGCCCGGGGCGACGTCTGGTTCGGGTCCGTCCACGTGGACCCCGGCGCCGGGTGGTTCCCCCACACGGCGGGCTTCGCCGACGAGGTCGGTGGCGGCCCGGGCGCGGGCGCCAACACGAACCTGCCGCTGCCGCCGGGCACTGGCGACGCCGCCTGGGTCGCCGCGGTCGACGAGCTGGTCGACGGGGCCATGGCCCACGGCGCCGAGGCGTTGGTCGTCAGCCTGGGGGTCGACGCCGCGGCCGGCGATCCCGAGAGCCCGCTCGAGGTGACCGCCGGCGGCTTCGCCGCCGCGGGCCGTAGTCTCGCCGCCCCCGACCTCCCGACGGTGTTCGTCCAGGAGGGCGGCTACGACCTGGACACGCTCGGCGACCTGGTGCTCGCCGTGCTCGACGGCTTCGAGGAGGCCAAGGATGGCTGAGCACCCTCCGTTCGTGGGGACGGTGGAGACCGGCGGCTTCCCGATCCCACCCCGGGCCGACGTCGTCATGGCACCCCACTGGCGCCTGGAGGCCGTGGCGGCCACCGAGCGGCCCCGCGACCTCGCCCTGTCGACCGATGGCCGGACCGTGGCGTTCATCTGGGACCGCGACACCTCCGACATCTGGGCCATCGATCCCTCCACGGGGGCGACCACTCGGCTGACGACCGGCCGCCCGCTGGCGCCCTACTGGGAGGACACGCACCCCGCGGTGTCAGCCGACGGTGCCCGGGTCGCCTACGGCCAGGACGGGAAGGTCTGGGTCGTGGCCACGGCGGGCGGACCCCCGCTGGAGGTGCTGGACGGAGCCGAGCCGGTGTGGTCGCCCGACGGCCTCCTCTTCGCCACCGTCGAGCGCGACCGCAGCGACGTCCTCGTCCAGGTCGATCCCGACGACCCGTGGCCCGTGCCGGTCGCGTCGGGCGACGGGGACTGCTGGTCCGCGGCGCCGTCACCGGACGGCCGGCGGGTGGCCTACGTGTTCTCCCCCCACGACGACCGCAACCGGTCCGAGCTCCACGTCGTCGACCTCGACACCGGCGAGGACCTCGCCCTCACCGGGACGCCGGAGCACCACGATCGCAACCCGGCGTGGTCACCGGACGGCACGCGGCTGGCGTTCACCTCCGAGAAGCCGGGGTGGCACGAGATCTTCGTGATCGGCGGCGACGGCGCCGGCGAGTGCCAGGTCACCGATGGCGGCCACAACTACTCGGAGCTGGCCTGGCACCCCGACGGCAATGAGGTGGTCGCCGTGCGCGACCGCCATGGCGTGACGGCCCTCGTCGTGGTGGCGATCGCCTCCGGCGAGGTCGAGGTCGTGGCCGAAGGGGGAGCGTGGGGCTGGCCACAGTGGCTGGGCGACGGCCGTCTGGTGGCCACCCACGAGTCGTTCACCCGGGCCCCGGAGATCCGGGTCGTCGAGCGCGGCGGTGACCCGACGACGATCCTGGCCCCGGTGCCCGCGGCGGTGGCCAACGCCCCGCACGTGACGCCGGAGCCCGTGACCTACACGACCTTCGACGGGCGGGAGATCCCCGGCTGGCTCTACCGGCCCACCGACGCCTCGGCCGCCGCCCCGGTCGCCGCGGTGGTGAACCCCCACGGCGGTCCCACCGATCGCGACGGCGACGAGTGGTACGGCGTGGCCCAGTACTTCGCCGACCGGGGCTACGCCTGGTTCCTGCCCAACTTCCGCGGCAGCACGTCGTGGGGCCGGGAGCACGAGTACGCCAACCACGGCGACTGGGGCGGCGGGGACACCAAGGACTGCCTCGCGGCCCACGACTTCCTGTCCTCGCTCGACTGGGTCGACGGCGACCGCATCGCCATCTTCGGCGGCTCGTACGGGTCGTACATGGCGCTGTGCTCGGTGGTCGACGACCCCCAGCACCGCTATCGGGCCGCGCTCACGAAGTACGGCGACTGCGACATCCTCACCTCCTGGGCCCAGGGTGACCGGGCCGGGGTCCAGGACATGGAGCGCCAGATGCCGCACCCGAGCCTCGTCCGGGACGCGTACCTCGCCGGTTCGCCCATCCACCGGATCGACCAGCTGGACGTCCCCATCCTCGTGGCCCACGGCCTGAAGGACGAACGGGTCCACCCGGCGCAGTCCGAGGAGCTGGTCGACGCCCTGCGGCGGCTGGGCAAGACCTACGAGTACGTGACCTATCCGACCGAGGGCCACGGCTTCCTGTCCGCCGGTCCGCAGGTCGACTACTACCGCCGGGTCGAGCGGTTCCTGGACTGGGTCCTGATGTGAACGCCGAGGAAACGGAGCACGAGATGAACGCGTATGGTCTCGCCATGGGGAGAAGGTGCACTCGGATCGGTGTCGTGGTGCTGTTGGCGGCCGCGCTGCTCGGGCTGGCGGCGGGGGTCGCGGGCGGGCAGGAGGGGACGACGACCACGGCGGGGGCCGACGACGAGCAGGTCACGCTCACCGTCGGGATCCCCCAGGAGATCGATTCGCCCAACGTCACGGTCGGGTACACGGTGGCGGCGTACGAGGTCTGGAACCTCCAGTTCGCCACCCTCACCGACAAGGCGGCGGACGACTTCGAGACCATCCCCGGGCTGGCGGAGTCCTGGGAGGGGTCCGAGGACGGGCTGACCTGGACCTACACGCTCCGCGAGGGCCTCGAGTGGTCCGACGGTGAGCCGCTGACGGCCGAGGACGTGGCCTACACGATCAACCGGTCGCGCGACGAGGAGTGGTTCAACCACTACGCCACGACGGCCAACCTCGAGGCGACGGCGATCGACGACGTGACCCTCGAGATCGTGAGCTCCGGTGCCCGATCCCAAGCTGCCGACGATGGACGTCTACATCGTCCCCCAGCACATCTACGAGGAGATCCCCGCCGACGACCTCGGGACCTACGAGGCCGACGACGGCGTGGCCTCAGGCCCGTACTCGCTGACCGAACTGAACCGGGGTCAGGACTGGACCATGGAGGTCAACCCCAACTACTGGGGGTGGGAGGGTCGGGACCCGGCCGTCGACCGGATCATCTTCCGGCTCTTCACCAACCCGGACGCGATGGTGACCGCGCTCGAGCAGGGCGAGATCGACGCCGCCCACACCGTTCCGTCCTCCTCGTTCGAGCGCCTCGAGGGCATGGAGGGCATCGTGGCCGTCCAGGGCCAGCAGGGTGGGTTCGACGAGCTGGCGCTGAACGCCGGCGCGGGCGGCATCGGTGACGGGCACCCGGCGCTCCAGGACGTCGCCGTGCGCCAGGCCATCGCCCACGCGGTCGACAAGGAGACCATCGTCTCCCGCGTGTTGAACGGCCTCGGCGAGCCCGCCGAGGCCATGTCGCCTTCGCCCGACCCGGCCTGGACGCCGGAGATCGAGGAGCCGTTCGAGTTCGACCTCGACCAGGCCAATCAGATCCTCGACGACGCCGGCTACGAGGACACGGATGGCAACGGGGTCCGGGAGATGCCCGGCGGGGGCGACGAGCTGCGCTTCCGATGGGCGATACGGACCGAGTCCGAGATCTCCCAGCCCATCTACGAGCTGGTGAGCGGCTCGCTGGCCGAGATCGGCATCGAGACCGAGGTCGAGAGCTTCAACGACACCCAGCTCGGGCCGGTGATCGGCCGTGGGAACTGGGACATGTTCACCTGGGGCTGGACGCCGTTCGTGGACCCGGACCCGCAGCTGTCGTACTTCCAGTGCAGCCAGGTCTCCACGAACCCGGACGAGCCGCTCGACTACTACAACGACGCCAACTGGTGCAGCGAGGAGTACGACGCCCTCTACGAGGAGCAGAACCAGGAGCTCGACCGCGAGCGCCGAGAGGAGATCGTCCACGAGATGCTGACCCTCTTCTACGAGGACGCGGCGTACGTGGTGATCGACTACTCGCCCGACCTCCAGGCGTATCGCACGGACCGCTTCGAGGGTTGGGTCCGCCAGCCGTCCGACACCGGTCCGGTGATCTTCTCCAACACCTCGCCGAGCTACGTCCTGTTGGAGCCCGTGAGCGAGGACGCCTCCGGGAGCGGCGGCGACGGCGGGGGCAGCTCGAACACGGGCCTGATCGTCGCCCTGGCCGTCGTCGGCCTGCTGGTGATCGGTGGCGGGGCGTTCGCCCTCGGGCGCCGAGGATCGGCGGAGGACCGGGAGTAGACGGGCCGGGGGAGGCCGGGGGCCGGGGGCGACGTGACGCTGCGCTTCGTCACCCTGAAGGTGCTGGGCGCGCTGGCCACGCTGCTCTTCGTCATCGTCTTCAACTTCTTCCTCTTCCGGGTGGTCGAGAACGACCCGGTGGGGACGCTCGTCCGCGGGCGCAACCTGACCGAAGCGCAGCAGGACCGGCTGGCGGAGGACTTCGGCGTCGACCAGCCGCTGCCGGAGCAGTTCCGGCGCTACCTGGTGGAGACGGCCCAGCTCAACCTGGGCCTGTCGTTCGAGACCCGCGAGCCGGTCTGGGACACCATCAAGGGCAAGGTCTGGCCCACGATCTTCCTGGTGGGGGTCTCCGCCCTGTTCTCCGCCGTCATCGGGACCATCATCGGCATCTTCGCCGCGTGGCGGCGGGGGAGCGGGTTCGACCACGTGTCGACCAACTCGACGATGCTGCTGTACTCGATGCCGGACTTCTGGCTCGGCTTGCTGCTCCTGGTGGTGTTCGCCGACCTGCTCGGCTGGTTCCCGACGAGCGGGTTCACCGATCCGGGCGGCGACGCCACCGGCGTGGCCAAGTTCGTCGACCAGGCCCACCACATGTTCCTGCCCGGGCTCACCCTGATGCTGGCCTACCTCGGCGAGTACGCCATCATCATGCGCTCGTCGGTGCTGGAGACGATGGGCGAGGACTACCTCGTGCTGGCCCGGGCGAAGGGGCTGCGGGACGCCCTCGTGCGCCGGCACCACGCGGTGCCCAACGCCCTCCTGCCGCTCATCACGCTGCTCGCCATCAACTTCGGCTTCGTGCTGAGCGGCGCCATCGCGGTCGAAGCCATCTTCTCCTGGCCCGGCCTCGGCCTGGCCACGGCGAACGCGATCCGGGCGCCCGACCTGCCGATGCTGCAGGGCCTGTTCCTGGTGTTCAGTGCCGCAGTGATCTTCGCCAACCTCGTCGCCGACCTGCTGTACGCCCACCTCGATCCCCGGGTCGGAGGCCGGACGTGAGCGAGACGACGACCAAGACCCTCTCGCCCCGCCGGGTGGCGTGGCTCCGGCGCCGCAAGGCGTGGGGGCGCATGTGGGCGCAGTACCGGACGAGCACGGCGGGCATGATCGGCCTCGGGATCCTGGTGGTCATCGTCGGCCTGGCTCTGGCCGCGCCCCTCATCTCGGACGCCGAGGGCCTGGTCGCCAGCAACACGGTCCAGAACCCGGCCTGGGCCAGCCCGGGGGAGTTCGGCCCGCTGGGGACCGACCACCTCGGTCGCAGCGTGGCGGCGCAGTTCGTCTGGGGCGCCCGCATCAGCCTGTTCGTCGGCCTGGTGGCCACGGTGCTGACGATGATCATCGGCTCGGTCATCGGGGTGGCGGCGGGGTTCTTCGGCGGCATCGTCGAGTCGGTGCTGATGCGCCTCACCGAGTGGTTCCTCGTGATCCCGTTCCTGCCGCTCGCCGTGGTGCTGGCGGCGATCCTCGGGCCGTCGGTGCGCAACATCATCCTGGTCATCGCCATCACGTCGTGGCCGGCGACGGCGCGCATCATCCGGGCCCAGGTGCTCAGCGTGAAGGAGCGCCTCTACGTCGACCGTTCGCGAGCCCTCGGCGCCAGCAACTGGCACCTCACCTCGAAGCACATCCTGCCCAACGTCGCCCCCCTCATCCTGGCCAACACCACGCTGACGGTGCCGGTGGTGATCCTCACCGAGACCACGCTCGCCTTCCTCGGTCTCGGCGACCCCGATCGGGCGTCCTGGGGCCGGACCCTCGACGAGGCCTTCAGCAACGGCGCGGTGCTGGGGCAGAACGCGTGGTGGTACTACCTGCCGGCCGGCTTGGGCATCGTGGCCGTCGTCCTGGGCTTCACCCTCTGCGGCCATGCGTTGGAGGCCATCGTGAACCCCCGACTGCGGGACAAGACCAGCTGATGGCCCCCATCCTCCAGGTCGAGGACCTCCGGGTCACCTACCAGCCGTCAACGGGGCCGGTCCCGGCCGTGCGCGGGGTCGACCTCACCCTGGAGGAGGGCGACACGCTGGGGCTGGCGGGGGAGTCCGGGTGTGGCAAGTCGAGCCTCGGCGGCGCGCTCGCTCCGCGTGCTGCCCAAGTCCACCGAGGTCACGGGCCGGATCCTGCTCGACGGCAAGGACATCCTCGCCATGAAGCCGGGGCGGGTGCGGGCCGTGCGCTGGACGGAGATGGCCATCGTCTTCCAGGGGGCGTTGCACGCCCTCAACCCGGTGCAGCGGGTCGGCGACCAGATCGGCGAGGCCATCGAGACCCACGAGAAGGTCACCTCGGCCGAGGTCAAGCGCCGGGTGGGCGCGCTCCTCGAGCAGGTCGGGCTGACGAGCCGGCGGGCCCGTGACTACCCCCATCAGATGTCGGGCGGCCAGCGCCAGCGGGTGATGATCGCCATGGCCCTGGCCTGTGACCCGCGGGTGCTGATCGCCGACGAGCCGGTCACGGCGCTCGACGTGATGGTCCAGGCCCAGGTCCTCGATCTGCTCGAGGAGCTGCAGCGCGAGCGTCAGCTCACGATGATCTTCATCACCCATGACCTCTCCGTGTTGGCCTACGCCTGCCGCCAGCTCGCGGTCATGTACGCCGGCCAGGTGGTGGAGCAGGGCCCGAGCGAGGCGGTGTTCGCCGATCCCCAGCACCCGTACACCCGGGCGCTGGCCAGTGCGTTCCCGACCATCGGCGACCCGGCCGACCGCCACGCGCCGACGGGCCTCGGTGGCGATCCACCCCGGCCCACGGCGCTTCCCTCGGGGTGCGCTTTCCATCCCCGCTGCCCGGACGCCCTGCCCGAGTGCTCGTCGACCGAGGTCGAGCTCTGGCCGGCCGGTGATGGCCGGGAGGCCGCCTGCGTCTTGGCCCCCGGGGCGCCGGCGAGGGTGCCATGACCACCGCAGTCGCGCCGCTGCTCGAGCTGCAGGACCTGTCGGTCCGGTTCGGCGAGACCCGGGCCTGCGACGGCGTCGACCTCGCCATCTCGGCCGGTGAGGTCGTGGCCCTGGTGGGCGAGTCGGGCTGCGGGAAGACGACCCTGGCTCGCGCGATCGTGGGACTCGAACCGCCATCGGGAGGTGCGGTCCACTTCGAGGGCGAGCCCATCCCGGTCGGATCCCGCCGTTCGAAGGCCTACCGCCGCGCCGTGCAGATGGTCTTCCAGGACCCGACCGGCGCCCTCAACCCCCGCCAGACGATCTATGAGGCCGTGGCCGAGGGCATCCGCATCCAGGGGGTCGTCGGGGTCGAGGAGGAGCAGGTGGCCGCGGCGCTGGCCCAGTGCGGGCTGCGGCCGCCCGAGGACTTCTTCCTCCGGTACCCGCACGAGGTGTCAGGCGGTCAGCGCCAGCGCGTCGTCATCGCCGGGGCCATGGCCCTGGCGCCCCGCCTGATCGTGGCCGACGAGCCCGTGTCGGCCCTCGACGCCTCGGTGCGGGGCGAGATCCTGGCCCTGATGCTGCGCCTCGTGCAGGACACCGGGGTCTCGATCCTGGCGATCACCCACGACCTCGGGCTGGCGTGGAACATCGCCGACCGGGTGGCGGTCATGTACCTCGGGCGCATCGTCGAGCTCGGCCCCACCGAGGCCGTCCTCGAGGACCCCCAGCACCCCTACACGAAGGCGTTGCTCTCGGTCGTCCCCGAGACCAAGCGCATGCGTCAGCAGATCCTCACCGGCGAACCGCCCGACCCCCGCAACATCCCCGCCGGCTGCCGCTTCCGCCCCCGCTGCCCTGCCTACCAGTCGGGCGCAGCCGAGGCCGCCGGCATCAAGGAGCGGTGCGAGACCGACGACCCCGCCCTCGAAACGGTCAAGCCCGACCACGAGACCGCCTGCCACCTCGGGGCCACTGGAGGTGGCGGGGGATGACCTCGTGCCAGCGGCGGCGGGCGAACGGTTCGCCGTTCTCGGTGACGTCGAGGTCCATCTCGACCTCGTAGGTGTCGGCGGTCGAGCGCACGGAGAGACGGGCCTCGGAGGTCACGGCGACCTCGGGCCAGGTGATCTCCGATCTCGCCGTGCCGACGGCGCCGGCATCGGCGGGATCGACGGTGCTCACGTCGACGGTGCCGGTGTAGGCGTCGACGATCTCGGCGCCGTAGCGGCCCCGGTACCGGGCGCCGTGGTCGTCGCGGGCGGTGCGGCGCCGGCCGAGGACGTCGTGCTCGATCCACCACCGGACCGGCGGTTGCTCGACGTCGTCGTCCACCGGCGGTCCGTGGTCGTCCTGGCCCGGACGCGGCGCGGTGAAGCTCGGCGGGGGCAGCTCGGGCCGTTCGGCGATCGGCAGGTCGAGGCTGAGCGACGCCGCGTCGACCTCGATGGTCACCGGCTCGGGCGCCGGCCAGGCGTTGGGCCAGTCGGCCCGGGCCAGCGCCAGCCGCACCTCGTGACCGGGGTCGAAGTGCCAGGTGGTGGCCTCGAGGTCCAGGGTGAGGTCCATCCACTCGCCGAACGGCACCGCCTCCGGCTCGGTCGAGGAGTGCCGGTGGGTGAGGTTGAGGAAGCCGCGGGTGACCAGGGCGCTCGAGCCCCCCGGGAGCCCATCGGCGAGCTTGGCCGACAGCGTGGCGACGGGCCGGTCGCAGCGCAGGCGGAGGTGCAGGCGGGGGTGGCCGAGCACGTCGATGCCCTCCTCGGGCGCGGGCCAGCGCAGGAGGAGCGAGCGGGCCTCGTCCGCCCGCTGGTCGCTGGGCTGGCCCCAGGGCAGCGAGGCGGCGCACGAGTTCCACGCCGACTCGCCGACGTCGTGGGCGTCGGGGATCAGCAGGTAGCCCTCGGCCTCCAAGCGGAAGGACGCCGTGGCGTGCTCGGGTGGTGGCCAGGACGGCAGCGCCCACCACTCACCGGGGTGCTCGGCCAGGTCGGGCTCCGGCTCGACGGCGTCCCGGACGTACACCTGGATCGGCGGCGCCGAATCCGCGCCGTTGTCGTCGCCCCGCAGGTGGTGCCCGAACCACGTGATGAGCTCGGGGACGAGGTCGAGGTGCGGGCCGGGCAGCGAGCTCGCCGTCGACATGTGGCTCCACGGACCGGCCAGCAGTCGCTTCGGGCTCGTCAGCCGCTCGAAGGTCCGGAACGTGTTGTTGCGGTAACCGTCGGCCCACCCCGCCACGAGCATGGTGGCGGCCTCGATGCGCTCGTAGCCGTCGTCGGACGCGGGGGGACGGGTCCCGGACCGCAGGGAGCCCTTGCGCCAGTAGGGCGAGTCGACCTGTTCGGTGAGCCAGCGCAGCACCCAGGGCTCGGTGCCGTCGACCCGGCGGCGCCACTCGTCCCGCCAACCGTCGCCGTAGAGCGCGGGCACGGGGGGCAGGGCGTTGATGGCGATCATGTAGGTCGGGTAGTCGACGAGGTCGAGGGCGCGGAGCGTGCCGCCCACGTAGTGCACGTCGTCGGTGAAGCAGTCGTCGGTGGCGTAGATGGCGCAGATCGCCTTCAGCGCCGGTGGACGTCGGGCGGCCAGTTGCAGCGAGTTGAAGCCCGAGTACGACGTCCCGTACATGCCCACCGCGCCGGTCGACCACGGCTGGGCGGCCAGCCAGGCGATGACCTCGGCCAGGTCCTGTTGCTCCTCGGGCGGGTACTCGTCGGCGGCGAGGCCCTCCGACGAGCCGGTGCCGCGGACGTCGACCCGGGCCACGGCGAACCCGCCCTCGTCGGCCAGACGCTCGTACTCGCCGCGATAGGAGACGGTCAGGTCGTCCTTCCGGTAGGGGAGCGCCTCGAGGATGGCCGGCCAGGGCCCGTCGCCGTCGGGCAGCACCAGGGACGCGGCGAGGCGGACCCCGTCGGCCATCTCGATCCACGCTTCCTCGCTGCGCATGCCGGCCGATATCTAGCATCCGGGGCGTGACCCTGGAGCGGGCGCTTCCCCGGGCGGCCTACGTGGACGATGCGGTGTGGCAACGGGAGCGTGACCGCCTGTTCGCCCGCCAGTGGTTCTGCGTGGCCCGCATCGAGGACCTGCCCGAGCCCGGCGACCGCCTCGTCGTCGACGTGGCCGGGGAGTCGATCCTCGTGGTCCGCGACGGCGAGGCCCTGCGCGGCTTCTACAACCTCTGCCGCCACCGGGGTTCCACGCTGGTCGACCCCGACCCGGAGGGCGCCCCCTGCGCCGGTCGGTTCGTCGGCGGCATCCGGTGCCCGTACCACTCGTGGACCTACGGCCTCGACGGGGCCCTCCGCCGGGCGCCGTTCGTGGACGACCTGGACACCAGCGGGCTCGGCCTGCACCCCGTCGGCGTCGAGACCTGGGGGGGTTGGATCTTCGTGCACCTCACCCCCGCCGAGGCCCCACCTCTGGCCGATCAGCTCGGCCCCATCCCGGCCCGGCTGACGCGCTACCCGCTGGCCGAGCTCCGCCGCGGCGTCACGCTCGTCTACGACGTGGCGGCCAACTGGAAGGTCCTCGCCGAGAACTTCAACGAGTGCTACCACTGCGGCCCCGTCCACCCCGAGCTGTGCGAGCTGGTGCCCGCGTTCCGGGGCGGCCGCGGCCTCGACTGGGAGGGCGGGGTGCCGCACCGGGAGGGGGCCTGGACGTTCACCGAGTCGGGCACGTCGAACCGGGCGCCCTTCCCCGACCTCGACGCCGACGAGCGGGTCCGGCACAAGGGCGAGCTGATCTACCCGAACGTCCTGCTCTCGCTGTCCGCCGACCACGCCGCCGCGCTCGTGCTGGCGCCGCGAGGGCCGGACCGGACGCGGGTCACCGGCGAGTTCCTGTTCGCGGCCGACGAGGTCGGGCGCGACGACTTCGATCCCTCCGACGCCGTCGACTTCTGGGACCGGATCAACCGCCAGGACTGGACGGCCTGCGAGCGGGTGCAGCGCGGCATGAGCTCACGGGCCTACACCCACGGCTGGTTCGCCCCCATGGAGGACGAGAGCCTCGACATCCGGAAGTGGTACGGCGCCGTCATGGGCGAGGAGGGGTGAGCCCCGCCGACGTCGATCTGGTGGTGATCGGGCTGGGGGCGCTGGGCAGCGCGGCGGCGTGGGCCGGAGCCCGGCGCGGGGCCCGGGTGATCGGGCTCGAGCAGTTCGAGCTGGGCCACGACCGGGGCGCCAGCCAGGACCACTCCCGGATCATCCGGCTCAGCTACCACACCGCGGGCTACGTACGACTGGCCGAGCAGGCCTACGGGGCCTGGGCGGAGGTGGCGGACGACACCGGTGAGGCCGTGGTCGAGCGCACCGGGGGTCTGGACCTGTTCCCGGCCGGTGCCGCCATCGACCCCTCGGACTACACCTCGGCCATGGACGCCTGCGGCGTGCCCTACGAGGTGCTGAGCGGCACCGACGTCCGCGACCGGTGGCCCGTCTGGTCAGGTCTGGCCGACGACGTCACGGCGCTGTACCAGGCCGAGACCGGCTTCGTCGCGGCCAGCCGGGCCGTGGGCGCCCTCCAGCGGGGGGCGGTCGACCACGGGGCAGAGCTCCGTGACCGCACGCCGGTCCTCGACCTGGTCGTCGACGGCGGCGAGGTCCTGGTCCGCACCGAGGGCGAGACGATCCGGGCCGGCCACGCCGTGGTCACCGCCGACGCGTGGACCAACCGGGTCCTGGCCGGCGTGGGCCTCGAGCTCCCCCTGAAGGTGCTCCGGGAGCAGGTCACCTGGTTCGAGGTCGACGACGCCGGTCGCTTCACCGCCGACCGCCTCCCGGTCTGGATCTGGATGGACGACCCGTCGTGGTACGGCTTCCCTGCCATGGACGGGGCGATCAAGGCGGCGCAGGACTGCGGGGGCTCGCCGGTCGACCCGGACACCCGGACGTTCGACCCGGATCCCGACAACGAGGAGCGCCTCGGCGGCTTCCTCCGTCATCACCTGCCCGGCGTGGGCGCCGTCCGTTCGTCCAAGACCTGCCTCTACACGCTCACCCCCGACCGCGACTTCGTCCTCGACCGGGTGCCCGGCGTCCCCGAGGTCGTCGTGGGGCTCGGGGCGGCCCACGGCTTCAAGTTCGCCGCCTGGTTCGGCCGCACGCTCGTCGACCTGGCGGTGGACGGCCGCACCGCCGCCGATCTCGAGCCGTTCCGGCTGGACCGGGCCGCCCTCACCGATCCGTCGGCCGAGGCGAGCTGGCTGGTCTGATGACGCCGTATCAGCCGATGCGGGCGAGCGCCCGTTCGAACAGGCCGACCGTCATGGCGTGGAGCAGGTCGCCGGTGGCCACGGGGGCCAGACCGGCGAAGGCGCGGGCGTGGGTCCCCTCGAGGATGATGCCGAGCTTGTAGCAGGCCAGGACGGCGTACCAGTCGATCGCCGACAGGTCGCGGTCGCTGTGACGTCCGTAGTGGTCGACCAGCTCGGCGGGGCGCGGGAAGCCGTCCTGGGCGACCTGGGGCGGCGGGCCGGGGGCGTCAGGGTCGGGCCAGGTGGCCAGCAGCCAGCCGAGGTCGATCAGCGGGTCGCCGATCGTGGTCAGCTCCCAGTCGACGACCGCGGCCAGCTCGGGGCCGTCGTACCGGAACAGCACATTGGCCAGGTGGAAGTCCCCGTGGATGATCCCCGGATGGAACGACGCCGGACGGTGGGCGTCGAGCCAGTCGGCCACGGCGTCGACCCCGGCGATGTCGGGCCCGGGGTAGCCGTCGAGGTCCGAATACGAGTCGAGCTGTCGTCGCCAGCGGCCGACCTGGCGCTCGAGGTAGCCCTCCGGCCGGCCGAGGTCGGCGAGGCCCAGGGCATCGTGGTCCAGCGATCCCAGCGCGGCGATGGCCTCGACCATCGCCAGGCCCATCCGGTGGCGAACGGCGCGGTCACCGGCGTGGAGCTCCGGCAGCCCCGTGGTCGGGTTGAAGCCGTCGACCAGCTCGGTCAGGTAGAAGGCCGCACCGAGCTCGTCGGTGGTCGGGCAGGCGGCGATGACCGCGGGGTGGGGGACCGGGGTGCCGGCCAGCGCCGTGAGGACCCGGGCCTCCCGGCGCATGGTCTCGTCGCTGTTGTCCCGCTTGTGGAGGGGCGGGCGGCGCAGCACGTAGGTGCGACCGGTGCGGTCGAAGCGGAGGAGGATGTTCTGGGTCCCGCCCCCCAGGAGCTCGGGGTCCGTGATCGGGCCATGGCCCAGGCCTTCACCGTCCATCCAGGCGGCGAGCGCGTCGAGGTCGACCGGTTGCTCCGGGGGCGTGGCCATCCCGGCCATCATGGTCGGCTCATGCTCGCCCTCGACGCCGACGGCCTCACCACGGCCCTCCACACCTCCGGGGCCCTCGACCCCGGCGCCCGGGTCACCGCGGTCGACGCCCGGCCGGTCGGCACGGGCCAGATGGGTGACTGCCGGCGCCTCGCGCTCTCCTACGACGCCGAGGTCGACGCGCCGGCGACGGTGGTGGCCAAGCTGCCGTCCTCCGACGAGACCAGCCGCGCCACCGGCATGGCCATGCGGACCTACGAGGTCGAGGTCCGCTTCTACCAGGAGCTGGCTCCGCACCTGCCCGTGCGGGCGCCCCGCTGTCATCACGCCGAGATCGACCTGGCCACCGGCGACTTCGTCCTCCTCCTGGAGGACCTGGCGCCGGCGGAGCAGGGTGACCAGGTGGCCGGCTGCACCGTCGACCAGGCCGCCCTCGTGCTCGAGGAGGCCGTCCGCCTGCATGCCCCCCGGTGGGGCGACCCGCGCCTCGACCAGCTCGCCTGGGCCGTCCGCTACTCACCCGAGACCCGTGACGGGTTGCAGGCGATGATCACCGTGCTCTGGCCCAACTTCGTCGAGCGCTACGGCACCCGGCTGGAGGGCGACGTCGTCGAGATGGGTGAGCGGTTCGTGGCCGGGGTGGCCTCGTACTACGACCACCGGCCCGAACCCCACACGGTCATCCACAACGACTTCCGGCTGGACAACCTGTTGTTCGGCACCCCGGCGGGTGGCCCACCGGTCGCCGTCGTCGACTGGCAGACCGTCGGCGTGGGCCCCGCCATGGCCGACGTCAGCTACTTCTTGGGCGCCGGCCTGTCCGTCGACGACCGGCGAGCCCACGAGGAGGCCCTCGTGCGCGGCTACCACGAGGCCTTGGCCGCGGCCGGCGTCGACGGCTACCGCTGGGACCGGTGCTGGGCCGACTACCGGGCGTTCGCCTTCTCCGGGTTCCACATGGCCGTGCTGGCGTCGATGGTCGTGGCCCGCACCGACCGGGGCGACGAGATGTTCCTGGCCATGGCCGGCCGCCACGGCCGCCAGATCCTCGACCTGGGGTCCGAGGAGCTGTTGGCCTGACCCGACCCCTGAACCGCGCCGAGCTCAGCCGGGCTTCGGGCGGCCCCACCAGCGGGCGGCGATGCCGAGGGCGACGAGCCCCGCGCCGAGGGCCGTCCACGACGCGGCAGCCAGCCCGGTGCGGGGCAGCCAGGTCATCGGTGGGTCGTCGGGCGGCTCGGGGACCTCCACCGGGTCGGGCGGTTCGGGCCGGTCCTCGTCACGCTGGACCTCGTCGCGGTCGTCGTCGGCGTTGTCGCCCGGGGCGCGGTCGTCGGGGTGTGGGGCGGCGGCCACGTTGCGGACCACGGTGCCGGCGGGGACGTCCTGGCGCACGCGGGCCGTGACGCTCAGCTCCCGGGCGGCGCCGGCGGCCAGGTCGAAGGCGGGCCAGGCGACCCTGCCGGTCTCGGCCCGGGTGGGCGAGTGGGAGCCGCGCACGAACCCCAGCTCGCCCGGCAGCTCGTCGGTCACGACCACGCCGTGCGCCGTGCCGCCGCCGGTGTTGCGGACGACGATCGCGTAGGTGACCTCGTCGCCAGGGGCGACCACCCGCCGCCCATCGTCCTTGTCGACCACCAGGTCGGGCCGGGCGACGGCGACGCGGGCAGTGTCCCGGTCGTTGTCGGGGTCCGGGTCGCCCGGGTGCCGGACCGACGCGGTGTTGACGATGGTGCCGTCGCCGCCCGCGGCGGCGCGGACGTCGGCGGCGGCGGTGGCGGTCACCGTCAGGTCGCGGTGGGCACCGGCGTCGAGCCCCATGGCCGGCCACCGCACCGTGCCGTCGGCGTCCGAGACACCCCCCGCGCTGGCCGCCACGAACGTGAGGCCGTCCGGCAGGGTGTCGGCGATCGAGCTGATCCCGGTGGCGGCACTCGGACCGTGGTTGGTGACCCGCAGCGTGTAGGTGAGCCCGTCACCGGGGCTGGCCGAGGTCGGCGAGACCGACTTCGTCACCTCGAGGTCGGCGCAGGCGTGCACCGCGAGCGGCGTGGCATCGGGCGACTGCGGCGTGCCCGGGTACTCCGACCGCACCTCCGCGCCCTGATTGCCCGAGAGGGCGAGGAGCCGGGCCTGGTTCATCACCGTGCCGACGTCCAGGTCGGGCGGCAGGGCTACGTCGACCTCGATGGTCGCGGTGCTGTCGTGGGGGATGCGGAGCCCGTCGATCCGTAGCCGGCGGGTCCCCCCGTAGTCGTTGGCCTCGCCGCCGAAGGGGTTCACGAGGCTCCCGGCGACGAAGGTGCGACCGTCCGCAGGGAGCTGGTCGAGGAAGTCGGCGGTGACCGCCTCGCCGGCCTCCCGCTGGTCCTCGACGGTGATGGCCCGGTTCGTGATCGTGGCGCGGTAGGTGACGGTGCTCCCCGCGCAGGCGATGACCGGGTTCACCCGCTTCTCCATGCCGATCGTGAACGGGCAGGACGCGCCGTCGGAGTGGATCACGTCGGGTCCCTGGGCCACCGCCACCGGGCGGCCGGTGCCGACGTCGTTGATTCGGTAGAGCGTGTCCTGGTGTCCCCCGGTCCGCCGCAGGCCGTAGAGCCAGAGGCGGCCGAAGCTGTCGAAGAACGACGAGCCGGCGAAGATCGGAGCCGCGAACCTCGGGCCGATGGGCCGGGCCGCACCCGTCCTCAGGTCGAGCTGCACGATCCGCTCGTGGACGGTGCTGAAGGCGTAGAGCCGGCCGTCGATCGGGTTGAACGCGACATCGCCGATGTCGTTGTTGCCGAGCGACGGGTGCGAGAAGGTCCGCACGACACGGGGCGGGGCGACCGACACGTCGATCTCGGCCCAGGTGGCGGGCGCGGTACCTCGAGGCGTGGGCGCGGGGACGTCATCACCGAGGACCAGGTAGTGCCCGTTGGGGAGGAACGTGCCGGCATAGGTCCGGGTCCACGCGGCCGGCATCGGTTCCGGCGCACCGAGGTCGATCTCCTCGCCGTCGGCCGAGACCCGGACGACGTGGTGCGGATCGAGGGTGCCGATGCCGTACAGGAAGTCGTCGGAGGGATTGTGCGCGAGGCCGTTGGCGGTCAGACCGCCGTCGCCGACGGCGCGCAGGGCTCCGGTCACCTGGTCGACCCGGTTGAGCGTCATGTGGCCCGGGCGGCCGGTGGTGAGGTACAGGCCGCCGTCGCACTCGAGGGGGGCCTGGCCCCCGGCGGGCTCCGCGGCGGCGACGGCGATCGTCACCGCGGTGACCAGCACGGCGGCCAGGCCCAGCAGTCCCCGGCGGGAGAGGGCGGCGCGGACCAGGGCGGTGCGGAGCGAGGTGGCGGGCATGCGGTCGGCCTCCCGGCTGGAGAATGAATGAAACTACATGAAAGCTTCATCAGGTCGGACAACGACTGTCAAGGGAATTGACGGAAAGACCGGAAATAGCATGAGCGGTCCGGGGCCCGGGCACCTCGTCGCCTACGGTCCGGACGGTGCCGGGACTCCTCGACGGACGGGTGGCCGTGGTCACCGGAGGTGCGGGTGGCATCGGGCGGGCCGCCTCGTCGCTGCTCGCCGCCGAGGGGGCCCACGTCCACGTGGTCGACGTCGACGCCGACCGGACCGCCACGACCGTCGCCGCGTTGGCGTCGGGCACGGGGCACGTGGTCGACGTGCGCGATCCGGCCGCCGTCACCGCGCTGGCCGAGTCGGTGGGCCGAGTCGACGTCTTGGTCAACAACGTCGGGCACTGGGTGCGGATCGTGGACTTCGCCTCGTCCGAGCCGGAGCACTGGGACGAGCTGCACGCGCTCAACCTGGCGCACGTGCTGCGCACGACCCGTGCGTTCCTGCCGGCGATGATCGAGGCCGGTACGGGCTCGATCGTGAACGTCACCTCCATCGAGGGCGTGCGGGGCTACCCGCCCGACCCCGTCTACGCGGCGTACAAGGCGGCCGCGAACCACTTCACGCGGTCCCTCGCGGTGCAGGTGGGTGACCGGGGGGTGCGGGTCAACGCCATCGCCCCGGACGTGACCGACTCGCTCCAGGTGCCCTATGACCGGATGGTCCCCGACGAGCAGCGCGACCTCTGGCCCCGTTGGGTCCCGGTCGGGCGGATGGGGGTGCCCGAGGATCAGGCGAAGGTGATCCTGTTCCTCGCCTCCGACCAGTCGGCCTTCCTCACCGGCCAGGTCCTGAACACCTCCGGAGGGACCGAGGTCGCCGGCGGCTGGTTCCGCACCGACCGGAACCCGACCGGGTGGACCAACCGCCCCGTCGACCCGTGAGCGCTGGTCCAGGGAGCGCGGGCGGAGACGGTTGAGGAGCCGCTAGGCGGGAGCGACCTCGACGGGGACGCCGTTCAGGACCGCATTGCCCGAGAGGGGATCGAGTTGGGTCCCGTCGGTCAGCAGGTTCACGTTGACGCCAGGACGCTTGCCGGCGACGGCCATCTCGATGCCCGGGAGGTCGTGGCCCCACCCGTGAGGGAGCGAGACCACCCCGGGACGGATGGCATCGGTGACCTCGACCGGAGCCACGAGGTGGCCGACCCGGCTCTGCACCCGGGCCGACCCGCCGTCGGACAGGCCGAGGCGGCCGGCGTCGTCCGGGTGGACCTGGAGCGTGCACCGGTCCTTGCCCTTGGTCAGGACCTCGACGTTGTGCATCCACGAGTTGTTCGACCGGAGGTGGCGGCGCCCGATGAGCACCATGGCGCCGTCCTCGGGCGGGGTGAGGCCGGCGGCCAGGCGCCCGAGGTCGGCCCGGATGGGTTCGGCCAGCAACTCGACCTTGGCCGACTCGGTCTTGAGGATGCCGGGCAACCGTGGCTCGAGCGGACCGAGGTCGATCCCATGGGGGTTCTCCTCCAGCCGGGCGAGGCTCAGCCCGTCGGGCTCGGTGCCGAAGCCGTCGCCGTAGGGGCCGGCCCGCAGCATGAGGTCGACCAGGCGCTCCTCGGGCGGGTGGTGGTCGACGGCCGTCCGGATCTCCTCCGGGTCCCGGTCGGCGATGGGCGAGCCCGGCGCCGACTGGAGCGAGGCCAGCAACCCGTCGAAGAGGAGATCGTCGACCACGGCCGGGTCGGCCGCCGCACCCTGCCCGGCCGCGATCAGCGCCAGGCGGGCGAGGATCTCGTACTCCTGGACAGCGTCGTCGTCGGGCAGGACCGGCGGCGAGTAGTTGGCCACGTTGCGCACGGCGAGCCCGTAGAAGGCGAGGTCGTAGTGGCCGCGGGCGAGGGCCGAGGGCGGCGGGAGGATCACGTCCGCGTGCCGTGAGGTCTCGTTCACGTAGGGATCGACCGCCACCATGAACTCGAGGCCGTCGAGGGCGGCGTCCAACCGGCCACCGTCGGGGGTCGACAGCACCGGGTTGCCGGCGACCGTGATCAGGGCCCGGACCTGGTCCTCGCCCGCCGTCTCGATCTCGTCGACGAGTGTGGCGACGGGGATCTCGCCCCGGACCTCGGGGTGGTCGCGCACCCGACTGCGCCACCGGCCGGTGGTGAAGCCCCGGCCCCCTCCGTCCGGGCCTCGACGACGGGAGTGGGCGGCGAGCGGGAACATGGCCCCGCCCGGGCGGTCGAGGTTCCCGGTCACGAGGTTGAGCGCGTCGACGGCCCAGGCCGCAAGGGTCCCGAAGCTGACCGTGTGGGTCCCGATGCGGCCATAGGCCACCGCGGTCGGGGCGGTGGCGAACTCCCGGGCCAGCCGACGGATGTCGTCGGCGGCCAGCCCGGTCACCGGCGCGACCGCCTCGGGCGTGAACCCCTCGAGGGCGTCCGCCAGCTCGTCCAGCCCGGCCGTGTGCTCGCCGGCGGCGCCGGGGTCGTCGAGCCCCTCGGCCAGGACCACCTGGACCATGGCGAGGAGCAGGTGGGCGTCGGCCCCGGGCCGGATGGCGACGTGCTCGTCGGCTTCCTCGACGGTCCGGGTGCGACGGGGGTCGACCACGACCACCCGCCCACCCCGGGCCTGTATGGCCTTGACGCGGCCGGGGAAGTCCGGGGCGGTGCAGAGGCTGCCGTTCGACTCCCAGGGGTTGGCCCCGAGCATGAGCAGGAAGTCGGTGCGGTCGAGGTCCGGCACCGGCATGGCGCCGGGGTCACCGAACAGCAGCCCGCAGGACACGTGCTTGGGCATCTGGTCGACGGTGCTGGCCGAGCACAGGTTGCGGGTGTTCAGGCTCTGGATCAGCGGGCGCAGGTACAGCGCGCCGCTCATGTGGTGCACGCTCGGGTTGCCGAGGTACAGGGCGACGGCGTTGCGGCCGTGGGCTTCCCACACCTTGCCGAGGCCCTCCTCGACGGCGGCGAAGGCCTCGTCCCAGGTGACCTCCTTCCATCCGTCGCCGTCCCTGACGCGGGGTGCTCGCAGCCAGTCGGGGTCCTCGTGCAGCTGCTTCAGGGTCGAGCCCTTGGGGCAGATGAAGCCGTGGCTGAAGACGTCCTCACGATCGCCCCGGATGCGCTTGATCCGATCGCCCTCCAGGGTGATCTCGAGCCCGCAGGTGGCCTCGCACAGCGGGCAGGTCCGGTACGCGACGCGCGTGTCCCCGGTGTCGGTCATGGGTGCAGTCTCCCACCTGCGGGGAACGAACACCCTTACCTCCCACGTCAGTACCGTCGGCACCGTGTCCGACCGGTGGGAGGCCGATGTGGTGCTGGCTGACGGCGGCGTCGCCCACGTGCGACCGATCCGCCCGGACGACGCCGAGGCCCTGGTCGCCTTCCACCACCGGCAGTCGCCGGAAAGCCTGTACTACCGGTACTTCTCGCCCAAGCCGACCCTCACCCCCGACGAGGTCGAGCGCCTGGTCACCGTGGACCACGACCGGCACATGGCCTTCGTGGGCATCGCCGACGACCTGCTCATCGGCGTCGGCCGCTACGACGAGTACCGCGGCCGCAACGAGGCCGAGGTGGCCTTCATGGTGGACGACGCCCATCGGGGTCGCGGGCTGGCCACGATCTTCCTCGAGTACCTCATCACCGCGGCCCGGGAGGCCGGGTTCGACGGCCTGGTCGCGGAGGTCCTGCCCGACAACCGCCGGATGCTGGCCGTCTTCGAGCGGGCGGGCTTCGACGCCCACCGCCAGTTCGCCGACGGCGTGATCGAGGTCGAGCTCGGACTCGACGTCACCGAAGAGGCCCAGGCCGCCATCGAGGGCCGCGAGCAGCGGGCGGAGGCCCGGGCGGTCGGCCGGCTCCTCGCCCCGGCGGCGGTGGCGGTGATCGCCGCGCCCGGGCCGACCGGGGACAGCGCCCGGGCCGCGTACACCCAGCTCGTGGCCCACGACTTCGCCGGCCCGGTGCGGCGGGTGGGCTCGGCGGCGGCCTGGGACGGCCCCGCCCACGAGCGGATCGAAGACGTCGCCGACGCCGTCGACCTCGCCGTGGTGGGCGTCGACCCGGCCGACCTCGTCGCCACCCTCGAGGCCTGTGGCCGCAAGGGCGTGCGGGGGGCGGTCGTGCTCACCCCGACCGCCCACGCCCCGGCCGGCCTGGTCGAGCTGGCTCGCGGCTTCGGACTGCGCCTGGTGGGTCCGGGCTCGCTGGGCGTGATCAACCCCGACCCCGCGGTCTGCCTCCACGCCTCGCCGTTGGGCATCCCGGTCGGCCGCGGGCCGATCGGCTTCCTCAGCCAGTCGGGCTCGCTCGCCGCCGCGCTCGTCGACCGGGCGGCGTCGGTCGGGCTCGGCTTCTCCGGCGTCGTCGCCGTCGGCGACAAGGCCGACGTCTCCGCCAACGACCTCCTCCAGTACTGGGAGACCGACGACGCCACGCAGGTCATCGCGCTCTACCTGCAGTCCTTCGGCAATCCCCGCAAGTTCGCCCGGATCGCCCGCCGGGTGTCTCGGCGCAAGCCGATCGTGGCGGTGAAGAGCGGGCGGGCCCCGGTCAACGCCGATGGCGACGAGTGGCCCGACGACATGGTCGACGCCCTGCTGGTGCAGACGGGCGTCATCCGGGTCGACACCACCGAGGAGCTGCTCGACGTTGCCCGGGTCCTTGCCTCGCAGCCCATCCCGGCGGGGCCCCGCACGTTCGTGGTCAGCAACCGGATCGGGCCGGCGACCGTGGCGACGGACGCATGTGTCGGCGCGGGCCTGGTCGTAGCGGGGACGACGGTGCTGGAGTCGGGCGCCCCGCCGGCCCAGTGGGCGGACGTGGTCGAGCGGGTGCTGACCGGATCGGCCGACGCCGCGCTCGTGCTGTGTGCTGAGCCTGCGGGCGCCGAGGTCGACGCCATCCTCGCCGCCGTGCACCACTCGGCGGCCGCCGCCGGCCGTCCGGTGGTGGCCACCACGGTCGGACAGGAGCGGCGGGACGGTGCGCTGCCTTCCTTCGCCTTCCCGGAGCGGGCGGCGCGCAGCCTCGGTCGCGTCGCCGCCTACGGCGCGTGGCGGGGGCGGCCGGCGGGCACGGTCCCCGACCTCGCCGGCATCGACGCCGACGCCGGTCGGGCCGTCGTCGACGCCGCACTGGCCGAGAGCCCCGCGGGCCGGCGCCTGACCGTCGACGAGCTCGGGCTCCTGCTTGCCGCCTTCGGGGTGCAGGCCCCGCCCTGCCGGGTCGTCGCCGACGGTCCCGCGGCGGCGGCCGCGCTGGACGAGCTGTCGCCGCCCGTGGCCCTCAAGGCCCTGGGGCTCGAGCGCCTCGGCAAGGTCGAGGCCCAGGGCGTGGCCCTCGACCTGCACGAGGGCGACGAGGTCCGGGCGGCCTTCGACCGGATGGCCGACCGGCTGGGCGACGCCATGCGGCCGGCGCTCCTGCAGGAGATGGTCGAGCCCGGGGCTGACATCCTCGTCGTCCTCCACCAGCACCCGCGGTGGGGCTCCACGATCAGCGCGGGGGTCGGCGGCGCCGTCGCCCGCGCCTTGGGCGACCGGGTCCAGCGGGTCGTACCGCTGACCGACCTCGACGCCGTGCGCCTCGTCGCCGCCTCGCCCGCCCTGCGACTCATCGAGGACTGTGGCGACGCCGCGGACCGGGCGCCCCTGGAGGAGCTGCTGCTGCGGGTGTCGGCGCTGGCCGACGCCCTGCCGGAGGTGTCCACGCTGGCGCTCAACCCGGTCATCGTCGGGCCGGAGGTGGCCTGGGTCACGGCGGTGTCGGCGCAGGTGCGACCCTGGACCCCCGGGCCCGACCCCCGGCTGCGGAGGCTGTGACGATGCGAGCAGTGGTGTTGGAGACCTACGGCAGTCCCGAGGTGCTGACCGTGCGGGACGTGCCCGAGCCCGAGCCGGGGCCCGAGGAGGTGCTCGTCGCCGTGACCGGTTCGGCGGTCAACCGGGCCGACGTGCTCCAGCGCTTGGGTCTCTACCCCGGCCCGCCGGCTGAGCACGAGATCCCCGGCATGGAGTTCGCCGGCCGGGTGGCCGAGGTGGGGGAGCGGGTCACGGCCTGGTCACCCGGCGACGAGGTCATGGGCATCGTCGGGGGCGGGGCGTACGCCGAGCGGCTCTGCGTCCACGAGCGCCAGGCGCTGGCCGTTCCGGCCGAGCTCGGCCTGGCCGATGCCGCCGCGGTCCCCGAGGTCTTCTTCACCGCCTACGACGCGCTCGTGCTTCAGGGCGGGCTCACGTCGGGGCGGGTCGCCCTCGTCCACGCCGGCGCCTCGGGGGTGGGCACCGCGGCGATCCAGCTGGCCAAGGCCGTCGGCGCCCGGATCGTGGTGACCACGTCGACGGGCAAGGTCGACGCCTGCCGTGACCTCGGTGCGGACCTCGTGGTCGACTACACGCGGGACGACTTCGTCGAGGCCGTCGAGCGCTTCACCGGTGGTGCCGGAGTCGACGTGGTCCTCGATGTGATCGGCGGGGACTACGTGGACCGCAACCTGCGCTGCGTGCGCCCGACCGGCACGGTCATCCAGGTGGGTCTGATGGGCTCGGGGGCGGCCGAGCTGTCGCTCGGCCTCCTGCTCTCGAAGCGCATCCGCTACGTCGGCACGGTCCTGCGGGCCCGCCCGATCGAGGAGAAGATCGCCGTCACCCAGCGCTTCGGGGCCGAAGTCGTCCCCCGCTTCGGCGACGGCTCGCTCCGGCCGGTGATCGACTCCCGCTACCGCCTCGACGCCGTAGCCGAGGCCCACCGGCGGATGGAGGCCAACGCCAACGTCGGGAAGCTGGTGCTCGACATCGGCTGACGCCGGTCGGCTACCGCTGGTGGAGGGGGACGAAGTCGCGCTGGGGGGTGCCCACGTAGACCTGGCGGGGGCGGGCGATGCGCTGGTTCTGCTGGAGCAGCTCCTGCCAGTGGGCCAGCCACCCCGAGACGCGGGGGATGGCGAAGAGCACCGGGAACATCTCCTGGGGGAAGCCCATGGCCTGGTAGATCAGGCCGGAGTAGAAGTCGACGTTCGGGTAGAGCTTCCGGCTGATGAAGTACTCGTCTTGGAGGGCGACCTCCTCCAGCTTGAGGGCGATGTCGAGCAGCGGGTTCTGGCCGGTCACGCGGAAGACCTCGTCGGCGGTGCGCTTGATGATCTTCGCCCGGGGGTCGTAGTTCTTGTACACCCGGTGGCCGAAGCCCTGGAGTCGGGTCTCGCCCGCCTTCACCCGGGCGATGAAGGGCTCCACGTTCTCGTAGTCGCCGATCTCGGTGAGCATGTGGATCACGGCCTCGTTGGCCCCTCCGTGACGGGGGCCGTAGAGGGCGGCGGCCGCCGCGGCCGTGGCGATGTAGGGGTCGGCGTGGGCGCTGCCCACCACCCGCATGGCCGTGGTGGAGCAGTTCTGCTCGTGGTCGGCGTGCAGGATGAAGAGCACGTCGAGGGCCCGGCTGAGGACGGGGTCGGGCTGGTACCGCGGCTCGGCGATCTTCCACATCATCGACTGGAAGTTCTCGGTGAAGCTGAGCGAGTTGTCGGGGTACACGAACGGCATGCCCTGGCTGAAGCGGTAGGCGCCGGCCGCCAGCGTGGGCATCTTGGCGATGAGGCGGGTGATCTGGAGCAGGCGGGTGGCGGGGTCGTCGATGGCCTTGGCCTCGGGGTAGAAGGTCGAGAGCCCGGCGACGGTCGACGTGAGGATCCCCATGGGATGGGCGTCGTGGTGGAAGCCCTCGAGGAAGCGCTTGCGGATGTTCTCGTGGATGAACGTGTGCGTCGTGATCTCGTGGATCCAGGAGTCCAGCTCCTCCCGGTTCGGCAGCTCGCCGTGGACGAGGAGGTAGGCGACCTCGAGGTAGGTGGCCCGTTCGGCCAGCTGCTCGATCGGGTAGCCCCGGTAGCGGAGGATGCCGGCCTCACCATCGAGCTCGCAGATGGCGCTCTCGGTGGCGGCCGTGGTGCTGAACGCCGGGTCGAGGAACCAGATGTTCGGGAGCAGCTTCGCCCACGCCTGGGCGTCGACGCCGCCGTTGGTGATCGGGACCTCGATCGACTCGCCGGTGCGGTTGTCGGTGATGGTCACGGACTCGGCCATGCACCGAGGTTACGTCGCCCTCAGGTGCCTCCGGAAGAGGGCACCGGCCGGAGGCCGGGCTCGTCGGACAGGTGGGCGGCCACCACCTCCAGCAGGAGCTCCCGCACGGCGGCGGCGGGGGAGGAGAGCAGTCCCCGGCGCCGCTGGGCCAGGCCCACGCGCCGGGGCTCGAAGCCGTCGATGGGGATCACCCGCCAGGGCGCGGTCGTCGTGTCGGGCAGCGCGGGGACCGCTGAGGCGGGCAGCACGGCGGCGCCGAAGCCGGCGATGACGAGGGAGACGAGGAGGCGCATGCCGTCGATCTCGGCCCGGGCCCGGAGCCGGACGCCGCCGGCGGCGGCCTGGACGTCCACCTCGTCGCGGAAGGAGGTCCCGACCGGCTCGAGCAGCAGGTCGTGCTGGGCCAGGTCGGCCAGCCCGACGCGGTCGTGGGCGGCCAGTGGATGGTCGAGGGGCGCCAGCAGGATGCGGTCCTCTTCGAACAGGGGCTCGGCCTGGCTGTCGGGGCTCTCGACCGGCAGGTTCACGATCGCCAGGTCGAGGTCGCCACGGTCGACGCGGGGCAGGAGCGAGGTCGTGGTGGCGTCGACGAGCACCATGCGGACCTCGGGGTGGTGCTCCTCCAGGGCCTCGAAGAGCGGTGGCGCCAGCCATCGGGCCGTGGTGCCGATCATCCCCAGCCGGGCGGTGCCGGCGACCCGCGCCCCCAACGAGGCCACGTCGGCGGCCACGGCCTCCAGCTCGGCGCGGATGCGGGTGGCGCGGGTGAGGACCGCGGCGCCCTCGTTGGTGGGCTGGCCGGTCGAGCGGTCGATGAGGGTGGCGCCCAGCTCCCGCTCCAGCCGGGCCACGTGGGTCGAGACGTTGGACTGGACCGTGTGGAGGGCGCGGGCCGCGGCCGAGAAGCCGCCGTGCTCGGCCACGGCCAGGAGGGCGTTGAGCTGGCGCAGGTCCATCGCGATCAGTGATGTTACCCATCTGTAACAACTGCTTGACCGATCTCGTGAAAGCGTTCACAATGCACGCATACCCCATAGCCGAGGATGATTCGTTCCCCCAACGAACCCTCGGCGCAGGACCTGGGAGTGGGTCCCCCCCATAGCTCCCAGGATCCGAACCGAGAAGATCGGCTCTGCCCCCCGGAGCCGGTCTTCTTGCTTTTCGGGATTAGCGTCCGCCGTGATGGCCGGCGCGGCGTTCTTCGACCTGGATCGGACCCTGCTGGCCGGGGCGAGCGGCCCCGCGTACTCGCGGGCGCTGCGGGACGCGGGCGTGGTCACGGCCCCGAACGTCCCTGGAGAAGGCCTGCTCTTCAAGGTCTTCGACGTCATCGGCGAGACGATCCCGGCGATGCTGCTCACGCGGCAGGCGGCGCGGATGGCCAAGGGGTGGGACCCGGCCGCCGTGCAGGCCGCGGCCAAGGAAGCGGCCACGACCCTGGTCGACCGGGTGCTCCCGTACGCCCGCCTCCTGATCGCCCAGCACCGCGACGAGGGTCGCCCCGTGGTCATGGCCACGACCACCCCCGTCGACCTGGTGACCCCGCTGGCCGAGTTGCTCGAGCTGGACGACGTGATCGCCACCCGGTACGGCCTCGACGGCGCCGGTGCCTACGACGGGACCATCGACGGCGAGTTCGTGTGGGGACCCGGCAAGCTGGCCGCCGTGCGGGCCTGGGCCGAAGCCCACGGCGTCCGCCTGCGAGACTCCTACGCCTACTCGGACAGCTTCTACGACACGCCGTTGCTCTCGGCGGTCGGTCACCCGACCGCCGTGAACCCGGACCTCCGGCTGGTCGGTGTCGCCGCGGTCCGGCGCTGGCCGGTGCTGCACCTCGACGTCCCGCCGGGCGTCCCGAAGCTGGGGGGCATCGAGCCCCAGCAGGTCCTGCAGGCCTTCGCCCGCCCGGAGCTGTTCCCGTTCGCCCGCTTCCACATCGAGGGCGTCGAGCACATCCCCGCGAGCGGCGGCGGCCTCATCTGCGGCAACCACCGCAGCTACTTCGACCCCCTGGTGATGGGCATGACCCTCAGCAAGCGGGGTCGCCCGGTGCGGTTCCTCGGCAAGAAGGAGGTCTTCGACGCTCCGGTGCTCGGCAGCCTGGCCACCGCCATGGGCGGCATCCGCGTCGACCGGGGGACGGGCTCGGACGAGCCGCTCGAGGCCGCGGCGACCGCGCTGAGCGCCGGCCAGCTCGTCGCCCTCATGCCCCAGGGCACCATCCCCAGGGGCCCGGCCTTCTTCGACCCCGAGCTGAAGGGTCGCTGGGGTGCCGCCCGCCTGGCCGCCCAGACCCGGGTGCCGGTGATCCCGGTCGGGCTGTGGGGCACCGAGAAGGTCTGGCCCCGCAACGCCCGGGTCCCCGACGTGCTCAACATCACCGACCCGCCCGACATCACGGTCCAGGTCGGGCCCGAGGTCCAGCTCGGCTACGAGGACCCCGACGAGGACACCCGGGCGATCATGACCGCCATCGTCACCCTGTTGCCGCCGGAAGCCCGCGAGCACCACGAGCCCACGGGCGAGGAGCTGGCCCGGACGTACCCGGCCGGTTGGTCCGGCGACCCCGAGGCCGAGCCCGATCGCCGCCCCGGAACGGACTAGTCGCGGAGGGCGGCAATGACCGCAGGCCAGCCGGGGGCCGGGTCGGCGTCCTTGAAGCCGACCAACCGGCGGTACGTCTCGGCCCCGGCCTGGCCGAACCCGTCGGGGAGGTCCTGAGCGGCGAACGCCGCGGCGATCTCCTCCATCTCACCGGCGAAGCGCCAGCCTCGTGGAGCAATGGCCCGGGCGAACTCGGCTCGGTCGGCAAGGTCGGGCTGGGACCGGACCCACTCCTCGTGCAGGGCCCCGTCCACCCCCTCGGCGTCGGCGTACGCCTGGATGGCCAGGAGCAGGGCCGCGGAGCCCTTGGACCAGGCCGCGTAGGCCATCTTCATCGCCGATGCCGCGTACGGCCGACCGGTGAGGACGACGACCTCGAGGCCGTCGCCCGACAGGTCGGGAGCGAGGTCGGCGGCGCCGTCGCCGGAGAGGTAGAGCCGAGTGCCACCGCCGGGGCGGGGCGGTCCGCCGATGATGTCGCCGTCGGTGAAGCCGTCGCCCACCACGGCATGGACCGCCGCGGCCCGGGCCGGCGAGACGGCGTTGGCGTCGACGTACCGCTTGACCGGCCCGGCGGCCACCACTGCCTCGGCCACCTCGAGGGCGCGGTCGGGCGGGACGATCGACAGCACGAGGTCGGTCTCCTCGACCAGGCTCGGCAGCGACCCGGTGTTGGTCAGCCCCGCGGCCGACGACCGCTCGACCGAGGCCCGGCTGAGGGCGTCGAGCGCCACGACCACACGGTGACCGCGCCCGACCAGGGACTGGCCGACCGCCGCGCCCATGGCGCCCGGGCTGACCAGGCCGATGTCCACGGCTTCAGCCGCCCGACACCCGCTGGCGGATGAGGTTGAGGGCCGAGCCCGCCCGGAACCAGTCGATCTGCTCGGGCGAGAGGGTCTGGGTGGCCTCGAAGTCGAGCGTCGACCCGTCGGGTCGGGTGATCCGGCACTGCACGGTGCTCTCGGGCTCGAGGTCGGCCAGGCCCAGGACCGAGATGCGGTCGTCCTCGCCGATCTCGTCGTAGGTGGCCGGGTCGGCGAAGGTCAGGGGCAGGACGCCCTGCTTCTTCAGGTTGGTCTCGGCGATGCGGGCGAACGAACGGGCGAAGACCGCCTTGGCGTTCCGGAACCGGGGCTCCATGGCCGCGTGCTCGCGGGACGAGCCCTCGCCGTAGTTCTCGTCGCCGACCGCCACCCAGCCCACGCCCTGCTCGTGGTAGTGCTTGGCGATCTCGGGATAGGGCTTGGTCTGGCCGTCGAGCTGGTCCTTGCCCTCGCCGGCGACCCCCGAGAAGGCGTTCACCGCGCCGAGGAAGAGGTTGCCGCTGATGTTCTCGAGGTGGCCCCGGAACCGGAGCCACGGGCCGGCGGCGGAGATGTGGTCGGTCGTGCACTTGCCCTGGGCCTTCACCAGCACCGGGAGCTCGACGTAGTCCTGGCCGTCCCACGGCGGGAACGGCTCGAGGCGCTGGAGCCGCTCGGAGCCGGGATCGACCACGACCTCGATGCCGGAGCCGTCCGCGGGGGGCTCCACGAAGCCGCTCTCGCCCGGGTCGAAGCCCTGGCTGGGCAGCTCCTCGCCGACCGGCACGACCAGGCGAACCTCCTCGCCGGCATCGTTGGTCAGCGTGTCGGTCACCGGGTCGAAGTCGACGGTGCCGGCGAGGGCCAGCGCCACGACGGTCTCGGGCGAGGTGACGAAGGCCAGCGTGCTGGCCAGGCCGTCGTTGCGCTTGGGGAAGTTGCGGTTGTAGGAGGTGACGATGGTGTTCGTGTCACCCTCCTGCACGTCGCTGCGGGCCCACTGGCCGATGCAGGGGCCACAGGCGTTGGCCAGGACGGTGGCGCCGATCGTGTCGAAGTCGGCCAGGAGGCCGTCGCGCTCGATCGTGGCCCGGACCTGTTCGGACCCGGGGGTGATCATCAGGTCGGTCTTGGTCCGCAGGCCGTTCTCGGCGGCGTGGCGGGCGATGCTGGCCGCCCGGGTGATGTCCTCGTAGGAGGAGTTGGTGCAGGAGCCGACCAACGCGTAGCTGATCTCCTTGGGCCAGCCCTCGGTCTCGGCCTCGGCGCCCAGGTCGGCGACCGACCGGGCCCGGTCGGGCGTGTGCGGTCCGTTGATCAGCGGGCGGAGCTCGTCGAGGTCGATCTCGATCACCTGGTCGAAGAACCGCCCGGGATCGGCCAGGACCTCGGGGTCGGCCCGCAGGTCGTCGACCGCCGCCTCGGCGGCGTCGACGTAGTCCTCCCGCCCCGTGGACTTCAGGTACCGAGCCATGGCCGCGTCGTAGCCGAAGAGCGAGGTGGTCGCCCCGATCTCGGCCCCCATGTTGCAGATCGTCCCCTTGCCGGTGGCCGAGATGGAGTCGGCGCCGGGGCCGAAGTACTCGACGATGGCGCCGGTGCCGCCCTTGACGGTGAGGATGTCGGCCACCCGGAGGATGACGTCCTTGGAGGCGGTCCAGCCGTTGAGCTCGCCGGTCAGGTGGACGCCGATCAGCCGCGGCCACCGGACGTTGAACGGGAAGCCGGTGAGCACGTCGACGGCGTCGGCGCCGCCCACCCCGATGGCCACCATGCCCAGGCCGCCGGCGTTCGGCGTGTGGCTGTCGGTGCCGATCATCATCCCGCCGGGGAAGGCGTACTGCTCGAGCACGACCTGGTGGATGATCCCCGAGCCCGGCTTCCAGAAGCCGATCCCGTAGCGGGCCGACACGGACTCGAGGAAGTCGTAGACCTCCTCGTTGCCCTCGAGGGCGGCCAGGAGGTCGGTCTTGGCGTCCACCCGCGCCTGGATCAGGTGATCGCAGTGGACGGTGGCGGGGACCTCGGCCTCGTCGAGGCCCGCGGTCATGAACTGGAGCAGGGCCATCTGGGCCGTGGCGTCCTGCATGGCGACGCGGTCGGGGCGGAGGTCGGCGTAGCTCTTCGCCCGCTCGAGCGCCTGGTTCTCGGGATCGACGAGGTGGTTGACGAGGACCTTCTCGGCCGCGGTCAAGGGGCGGCCGAGCCGCTCTCGACCGACCGCCACCCGCTCGGGGAGGCGGTCGTAGACCCCTCGGATCAGCTCGATCGGCGTGCGGGCGGTGGTGTCGTCAGCCATGGGGGGTCCTCGCTGGGGCTTGCGTCTCGATGCGAATGATACAAGTATAAGACAAGTGCGGAGTCACCGCTACCAGCAGATCGCCGACTCGCTGCGCCGCCGGGTCGAGGCGGGGGAGTTCACTGCGGGCGGTCTCCTCCCCAGCGAGGCCGATCTGGTCGCACGCTACAAGGCCAGTCGGGTGACGGTCCGCCGCGCCCTCGAGGACCTCCGGGACGAGGGCCTGGTCGACTCCCGCCAGGGGTCCGGCTGGTTCGTGGCCACCGACCCGCTGCCGCAGAACCTCGGCCGCCTTGGCACGATCGAGGACCAGCTCCTCGACTCCGGTCGGGCCAGCGAGCGCCGCATCCTCGACTTCGCCTTCGTGGCCGCCCCGGCCCACGTGGCCGAGCTCCTGGGCGCCGACGACGTCCTCATGACCCGCCGGCTCAACCTGGCCGACGGCGAGCCCTTTGCTTTGGTGACGGTCTGGTGCCCGGCCGAGCTGGCCTCGGGCCTGTCGCGCGACGACGTCGAGGCCCGACCGTTCTACGAGCTGCTCGACGTGGAGCTCGGCTCCGCCCGCCAGCGGATCCGCGCGGGGGTGGCGTCAGCCGACGACGCCCGGCTCCTCGGGGTGCTGCCGGGTGGCCCCGTCCTGGCGTGCGAGCGGGTCACCCGCACCGTCGACGGCACCCCGGTGTTGGTCAGCGAGCACACGTTCCCGGCGCACCGCACCGAGTTCGTGGTCGAGCTGTCGACGGCCGAGCGGTCGATCGCCCCCAGCGGCCTGCGCCTCGTCGAAGAGGCCTAGCCGGGCGGTGCGGTGGTGGTCGTCGTGGACGCCGACGACTCGGCCCCCTTGGGCTCGACCTCGGGCACATCCTTCTCCCACTCGAAGAAGAGCTGGAAGAGCGCGACCTGCACGACGAGCAGGACCACAGCGATGATGCCGGCGACGAAGCCGATCCGGGCCTGCTTGCGCTCGGTGGGCGTGCCCCCGTCACGCTTGATCCGGTTGAGCACGCTGCGGCCGAGGAGCACGGCGATGGGTGCCAGGATGATCGCGAGCAGCGGGCCGAACAGCGTGAACCAGCACGCCGTCAGGCCGGCCACGATGGCGAAGAGCGGCTTGCGGTCCCGCCTCCTGGGCGGGCCGTCGGCGGGCACGGTGGCGTCGCCGGGCCCGGTCACCTCGTCGGGGACGAGTGCCTCGTCGTCTCGTTCGCTCACCAGCGGTCCCAGTGGGTTCTTCCGTCGGATACGCGGCCGGCCGGCTTGAAGTCCGTGCCCTTGCTGTGGGCCACCGGGATGAGTCCGACCTGGGTCACGTTCTCGAACGGGATGCCCAGCAGCTCGGCCGCCTCCTGCTCCTGGGGCAGGTGCAGCGTGGTCCACGCCGTGCCCAGGCCGCGCTCCCGGGCGGCCAGCATGAAGCTCCAGACCGCGGGCATGATCGAGCCCCAGAGCGACGCCTGCAGGAACGAGGGCAGGCCCTCGCCCATGCGGCCCTCCATGCAGGGGATCACCCAGACGGGGACCTCGTGCAGCCGGTCGGCCAGGTAGGCCGCCGAGTCGGTCACGGCGCCCAGGCGCGCGGTCCGCGGGTCGCCCTCCGGGTAGGGCGAGTCCCTCGGGGTGCCGTAGAACGCGTCGAAGTTGTTCTTGTAGTGCTCCGCGATCGGCTTCTTGACCTCGGGGTCGGTGATGACGAGCCAGTGGTAGGTCTGGCTGTTCGAGGCGGTGGGTGCCTGGATGGCGATGTCGATGCACTCCTCGATGACCTCGCGCTCCACCGGACGGTCGAAGTCGAGGCGCTTGCGCACGGCCCGGGTGGTGGTCAGGACCTCGTCGGCGCTCAGGTTCAACTGCACGGCGCGGCAGCCTAGGGTCCGAGCTGAGGCGGAGGTGAGCGATGATTCCCCGGGGCGGGAGCGGTCAGAGCCATTGAACGCCGACCAAGGAGGTCCGAGCTGATGGCCAAGCTGCGAGTGCACAACGTCTCGATGTCGCTCGACGGGTACGCCGCCGGGCGCGACCAGACGGTCGATGACCCGTTGGGGGTGGGCGGCGAGCAGCTCCACGAGTGGGTCTTCACCACCCCGTACTGGCTGCGCAGGACCGGTCAGGACGACGCCGGGGTCGAGTCCGGCATCGACGACGCCTTCATGCAGCGGGGCGACGAGAACATCGGGGCCACGATCATGGGCCGGAACATGTTCGGGCCAATCCGGGGCGACTGGCCCGACGAATCGTGGACGGGGTGGTGGGGTGACGAACCGCCGTACCACCACGCCGTGTTCGTGCTCACTCATTACGCTCGCGACCCCGTCGAGATGACCGGCGGCACGACGTTCCACTTCGTCACGGATGGCCCCGAGGCGGCCCTGGAGCAGGCCTTCGCCGCGGCCGACGGTGCCGACGTCCGCCTGGGCGGCGGCGCGGCCACGATCCAGCAGTACCTGCGGCTCGGGCTCGTCGACGAGCTCCACGTCCCGATCGCACCCGTGCTCCTGGGGGCGGGGGAGCGGCTCTTCGACGACCTGGGCGACGCCGTGGACCGCTACGAGGTGGTCGAGCAGGTCTCCTCCGACGCCGCCACCCACGTGCGCCTCGCCCGCCGCTGATCCGCGTGGCTGTCACACCCGGGTGCTAGGTTGACGTACACCAGTTCGTAGCCGACTAGGGTCCGTTCCGGACCGTGATGGCCACCGAAGGCAGCTTCCCCATGACAACCGGGAGGAGCGTTCGTGTCCATCGCCGAGGTCCAGGATCGGGTTCACGCCGCTGAGGTGTTGGCCAAGGTTGCCTGGGGTGATGAGCCGGCGGTGGTGGTCGGGGAGTCGATCGTGGGGATCTGGGCGGGCCGGGCCCAGGACGACGTGAGCCTGTTGTTGGCCGTGCGCTCGTTTGACGCGCGGGCCGAGCATCGGGGCGAGGGGCACGCGTCGGTGGTGGGGTGGTTGCAGCACCACTGCCGGATGCCCAAGCGGATGGCCCGGCGCCTGGCCCGCCTCGCTCGGTTCCTGGCCCGGCTCCCGCAGGCTGAGGAGGTGCTGCGGGCCGGGGACCTGGGCCTCGAGCACCTCGAGGTCCTGGCAGATGCGCACACCGAGCGCACCCATGAGGCCTGGGTGGAGGCGGCGCCGCTGCTGTTGGCCTTTGCGGCCGAGGCGCGGTTCGAGGACTTCGCCCGCGAGGTGCGCCGTTTCGCGGACCGGCTCTGCCCTCAGGACGCGGATGATCGATTCGAGGACCAGCTGGCGGATCGGCATGTGACCACGTCGACCTCGATCGACGGGTTCGGGTTCGTGCAGGCCTGGATGGACCCCCTCAGCTACGCGATCTTCAAGGATGAGCTCGACCGCCGCTACCAGGAATTGTTCGAGGAGGACTGGGTCGCGGCCAGGGAGGTGCTGGGCCGGGACCCCGACGGGGTCGAGCTGCGGGACCTGACCCGCACCCACGAACAACGAATGCATGACGCCCTGGTGCGCATGGCCGAACGCTCCAAGACTCTCGCCGGCGGGACGGTCGCCGCCGCGGCTTCAGTGGTGATCCACTGCGACGAGGGGTCCTTCGAAGCCGCCCTGGCCCGCTTCCTCGGCGACGACACGGTCGAGTACCCGCCAGACGGGTTCTGCGAGACCCAAGACGGAGCTGTCATCTCCCCTCTTGCCGCCGTGCACGCCGCACTGTTGGGCCGGGTGCGGGGGATCATCTTCGACACCGACGGCACCATCCTGCACTGGGGACGATCTCGCCGGCTGTTCACCCCCGCCCAGGCCGCGGCGTTGCGGGCCAAGTACCGGCGTTGCACCCACCCGTACGGCTGCGACCTCACCGGGTCGCGCTTGCAGAGCGACCACCACGTCGAACACCAGGACGGCGGGCGCACCGACATCGACAACGGCATGCCCAAGTGCCCGCATCACAACCGCTGGAAGACCAACCAGCGCGGCCAACCCCCACCCCCGGGCCGCCGAGACCACGACCAACGCCGAGCACCCCCCGACCTTGGGCTGCCCTAGCGACAAGACTCCGTCGATGGTCGATGAGATCGTGGATCCCCGACGTGTGGAGCCGGCCAAGGTGCTGCCGGACCGGACCATGTTGGAGCGCTGGCTGGAGTTCCACCGGGCCACGCTTCTGCTCAAGTGCGAGGGGCTCGACGACGAGGTCCGCAAGGCCCGTCCTGTGCCGACCTCGCTGCTCTCGCTGCACGGGCTGGTGCGGCACATGGCCGAGGTCGAGCGGAACTGGTTCCAGCGCGTCCTCCGCCAGGACCCCTCGCAGGGCCCGATCTGGTTCGACCCCGAGGTCGAGGACAGTGAGATGGTGCCGCTGGACGACGCCGAGTGGGACGCCGACGTGGCCGTCTGGCAGGACGAGTGTGCGGCGAGCCGAGCGGCAGCGGCCGACTTCGACTTGGAGGACACGGGCATCCGCCGGGGCGAGCCCTGCTCTCTGCGGTGGATCTACGTCCACATGATCGAGGAGTACGCCCGCCACAACGGCCATGCCGACCTCATCCGGGAGCTCGTCGACGGGGAGGTGGGGTGGTGATCAGACCGGCGGGAGCACCGCGGTCACGACCGCCAGCGCGGCCAGGCCGATGTTGCGGAGCACGTCGAGCCAGCTGATCGGTCGCGTCCGCAGGTTGCCGAAGCAGCGGCAGGGGACCCGGGAGCCGGCGACGAGGCGGTTGGCCAGGATCACCGTGAACACCAGGAGGAACACGAGGGCCACGATCGCCCCGCCCACGGGGGCGACGACGAGCAGCACCGCCGTGGCGATCTCGACGGCCGGGACCTGGATGGAACGCTGCTCGGCCGAGCTCAGGCCCAGCGCCCGGAACCCCTCGACGGTGGCCTCCCGATCGGCGAACTTGGCCCCACCGGCCCAGGCGAACACGACCGCGAGGGCCACCGGGGCGACCCAGCGCATCGGTGCTAGGCCGCGGAGACCCGGTGGGCTTCGACCCGCTGGTGGCGCTCCGGCCGGTCCCAGGGGAGCACGTGCCAGAGCATCTCGGCGGCCTGGCCCCAGACCTTCAGCAGCTCGGCGGCTCGCAGGGACCCCGTGAGCTCCAGGTGGCGCTCGACCAGCCACTTCACCTCGTCGACGTCGTCCGGCTCAGGTCGGAGGGCCTCGACCAGGTCGGTGTTGACGCGGGCCAGCACCCGCTCGGTGTCGGGATCGAACACGAAGACCTGGCCGCCCGTCATGCCGGCACCGAGGTTGTGGCCGACGGGGCCGAGCACGACGACCGTGCCGCCGGTCATGTACTCGCTGCAGTGGTCGCCCGTGCCCTCGACCACGGCGAGGGCGCCGGAGTTGCGCACGGCGAAGCGCTCGCCGACGGAGCCGCCGACGAACAGCTCGCCGGCGGTGGCGCCGTACAGGCAGGTGTTACCGGCCAGAACGGGGTCGCCGGCGTCACCTTCGGGCGGGACGATCACGATGCGACCGCCGCCCATGCCCTTGCCCACGTAGTCGTTGGCCTCGCCGATCAGGGTGAACTCGGCGCCGTGGCTCAAGAAGGCGCCGAAGCTCTGGCCGGCGGAGCCCTCGAAGCGGACCCGGGCGGTGCCCCGCGGTGGCAGGGCGCCGTACTCGAGGGCCACGGCCCCGGCCAGGGCGGCCCCGACGGACCGGTCGGCGTTGGAGATCGGGTACTCGAGATCCACCTCGTCGCCGTCCCAGACCAGCCGGAAGGCGTCCTCGCGGACCCGGTCGCCCAAGGGCGAGCGAGGATCGAGCATCGGGATCCGTTCGACGAAGTGGCGGGGCTCGTCGGTGTGCTCGGGCGGCGCGATCACGTAGGCGAGGTCGAAGGCGTCGGCCCTGGCGTCGCCCGTCTCGGCCTGGTGGAGCAGATCGACCCGGCCGATGACCTCCTCGACCGTCCGAGCGCCCAGGCGGGCGAGGTGCTGGCGCACGTCCTCGGCCACGAACAGCAGGTAGGCGGCGACGCCCTCGGGCGTGCCGGTGAAGTTGGCCCGCAGGTGGGGTCGCTGGGTGGCCACACCCGGCTTGCAGGTGTCCTTGTGGCAGGACCGCAGCATGATGCAGCCCTCGGCGATCATGGCCGAGGTGCCGAACGAGTACTCGTCGGCCCCGAGCAGCGCGGCGACGATCACCTGGCGCCCGGTCTTGAAGCCGCCGTCGACCCGGACCCGCACCCGGCCCCGCAGCCCGTTGTCCACCAGCGAGCGCTGGGTGTCGGCCAGACCGAGCTCCCAGGCCATGCCGGCGTGCTTGATCGAGGAGAGCGGGCTGGCGCCGGTGCCGCCGTTGGCCCCCGAGATGTGGATGACGTCGGCCAGCGCCTTGACGCAGCCGGCGGCGACGGTGCCGACGCCGTCCTCGGCCACCAGCTTCACCGAGACCTGGGCGGCGTTGACCTGCTTCAGGTCGTAGATGAGCTGGGCCAGGTCCTCGATGGAGTAGATGTCGTGGTGGGGCGGGGGCGAGATGAGGCCCACGCCGGGCTGGGTGTGGCGCAGCCGGGCGATCTCGTCGGAGACCTTGTGGCCGGGCAGCTGCCCGCCCTCGCCCGGCTTGGAGCCCTGGGCCATCTTGATCTGGAGCTCGTCGGCGTGGACCAGGTACTCGGGCGTCACGCCGAAGCGACCCGAGGCGATCTGCTTGATCCGGGAGTTCTTGTCGTCCCGGCCCTGGCCCCGGGTGTAGTAGCGGTACGGGTCCTCGCCGCCCTCGCCGCAGTTCGAGAGCCCGCCGAGGAGGTTCATGGCCTGGGCCAGGGTCTCGTGGGCCTCCTTCGACAGTGCCCCGTGGGACATGGCCCCGGTCGAGAAGCGCTGGACGATGACCGATGCCGGCTCCACCTCCTCGAGGGGGACGGGCTCGGCCACCTCGACCAGGGCCAACAGGTCGTGCAGCTCGGTGGGCGGCCGTTCGTCCACCAGGGCCTTGAACTTTTCGTAGAGCTCCCAGGACTCGCCGTTGATGGCCCGCTGGAGCACGTGGGCGGTGGTCATGTCGGCGAGGGCCGGGTCCTCGGTCTCCTTGACCAGCGTGAGGTCGTTCAGCGCCTGGACCACGTCCTTGCTGTGGGCGTGGTACTCGCCCCGGGTGCGGACCCGGTAGTAGCCCGGGCTGGCCAGGTCGGCGGCGGCGTGGAGGTCGAGGGCGTCCTGGCCCAGGTGGGCCCAGCCGACGCCCCCGACCACCGACGGGGTCTCCCGCAGGCAGAGGTCGACCACCTCGTCGGCCAGCCCGATGACCTCGAAGACCTGCGCGCCCCGGTAGGAGTCGACGGTCGAGATCCCCATCTTCGAGAGGATCTTGAGCACGCCGGCCTCGACGGCGTCGAGGAATTGGCCCTGGGCGACCGGGCCCGTGGTGTCGTCGTCGCTGTTGTCCGCCCAGTCGGCCAGGGTCTGGAGGGCCAGGCGCGGGCAGACGGCGTCGGCGCCGTAGCCGAGCAGGACGGCGAAGAAGTGGACGTCGCGGGCGTCGTCGGCCAGCACCACCAGGCTGACGTCGCTGCGGCGCTCGAGGGCGATGAGGCGGTGGTGGGCCGCACCCACGGCGAGCACCGAGGGGATCGGTGCCCGCTCAGGCCCGACGCCGTCGTGGCTGATCACCAGGAGCTGGGCCCCGTCGCCGGTGAGCCGCTCCACGTCGTCGACCAGGCGCTCCACGCCGGCCCGCAGGCCCTCGGGCCCGTCGGCCACGGCAAAGGTGGCGTCGACCGTGACGGCCGCGAACGGAGTCTGGTCCTCGAGGAGGTCGGCGACGGCGTCGGGGTAGAGCAGGAAGGACTCCAGCCGCAGCAGCCGGGTGGCGTCCTCGTGCTCGGTGAGGATCGGCGCCCGGGGGCCGAGCAGGGTGCGCAACGACATCACCCGGTGCTCGCGCAGCGGGTCGATGGGCGGGTTGGTGACCTGGGCGAAGCGCTGCTTCAGGTAGTGGTGGATCGGGCGGGGACGGCCGGCCATCGGCGGCAGCGGCGAGTCGTCGCCCATCGAGAACGTGGGCTCCTTGCCCTCGGCGCCCATGGGCCGCAGGACCATCTGCAGCTCCTCCTGGGTGTACCCGTGGACCGCCTGGCGGGCCCCGATGTCCTCGGGGACCTGCTGCAGGGGCTCGCCGGGACCGAAGGTGAGGAACCCGTCGTGGGCCCAGTGGGAGTAGGTGTTGGCGGCGGCGAGCCGGGTCTTGACCTCCTCGTTGCGCTGGACCCCCCGGGTGGGGTCGACGAAGAGCATGTGGCCGGGGCCGAGCCGGCCCCGCTCGACCGTGCCATGACCGCTCACGTCGACCGCCCCCACCTCGGAAGCAACAGACGACCAGGCCGTCCTCGCAGATCGCGTAGCGCAGGGGGCGCAGGCCGTTGCGGTCGAGGGCGGCCCCCACCCCGACGCCATCGGTGAACACCAGGCCGGCCGGGCCGTCCCACGGCTCCATGAGCGCCGAGTGGTAGCGGTAGAAGCCCCGGACCTCGGGGTCGAGGTCGACGGCGTGCTCCCAGGCCTCCGGGACGAGCATGGCGAGGGCGTGACGGACGTCGCGTCCCCCCGGGTCAGCAGCTCGAGTGCTTCGTCCAGCCTGCCCGAGTCCGACGTGTGGTCGTCGAGCACGGGGCGGAAGAGCTCCTCGGCGCCGAGGCCGGCCTCCTCGGTGCCGAGCAGCGACCGGGCGGACATGCGGTTGCGGTTGCCCTGGATGGCGTTGATCTCGCCGTTGTGGCAGAGGGCCCGGAACGGCTGCGCCCGCTCCCAGGTCGGGAGGGTGTTGGTCGAGAACCGCTGGTGGAAGATCGTGAACGCCGCCGCGTACGCGTCGTCCGCCAGGTCGAGGTAGAAGTCGGCCAGGTGGTCGGCGGCGGCCAGGCTCTTGTACACGACCGTCCGGTACGAGCAGGACGACACGTAGAGCCCGTCGATCCCGGTCAGGTGGCGGCGGATGCGGTAGGCCGTGACCTCGTCGCTGTACTCGCGCTCGGTGGGGCGGGCGATCAGTGCCTGGACGATGTCGGGCCGGGTCTCGGTCGCCATGTGGCCGAGCACCGAGTCGTCGGTCTCCGGCTTGCGCCAGTCGAGGACCGCGACCCCTTCGGCGGCCGCGGCGTCCTCCACCAGGGCGTGGGCGTCGGCGCCCCGCACGAAGAGGGAGATGACGCCGGTGTCCTCGCCGAAGATGGCGGGGGGGATCGGCGTGAGCACGCCGCAACCGTCGGAGGTGAGCCCGTCCGCCGCCGCCGCACCCCGGTGCTTCACGCAGGCCAGGCCGTGGAGGGCGGCGGCCACGATGGCGCGCGAAGCCCGACCCTGCGCATCGGCCACGAAACCGATGCCGCACGCGTCGAACTCCCGCAATCCGTGACCTCCTGTTGGGTGGGCAGCGTCGGCTGCCGGACATCCGGACCGGGCCCGAGGTCCCGGGGCGCGAAGTCGGCGGTGACAGGAGCGCGGCGCCGTTGCCTGGCCCGGGAGGGCGTCGGGAAAGTGTACCTGTCGCCTACCTGTAGGTCCGCAACCAAATCGGATCGTCGCTCAGGGATCCCGTTCGTCTTCGCGCCGGAGGTACCAGGACCATCCTGGCGCGGCGCCGATCCGCTCGTAGCCCTGTTCGAGGACGGGGGCCAACCAGGGCCGGATCCGGCTCACCGCGATCAACGGGGGTGCCTCGTCCTCGATCCACGCGGCGTAGCCCTCGAGGCCGCCCGGCCAGGTGTCGTCGATGTAGTCCTCGAGCCCGTTTCCGTAGAGCTGGAAGCGGGACGCGTTCTGCTGCTCCGACAGCACCATCGCGGTCGGGGCCTCGACCGAGAAGATCGTGGCGTCGGGATGCGCGCCGAGGACCGCGTTCACGCTCTCCCGCTGGTCCAGGAGGCCGTCGTTTCGATTGTCGACCGCGAAGGTGGCCGCCATCACGACCGCGCCGGCGCAGAGCAGCGCAGTGGTGGCGACGACGGCGGGCCGCGGCAGGCGGTGCAGGAGCTGCAGGGCGACGCCACCGACGCCGATCGCCGCGGTCGGCATCAGCACCATCGTGTCCGGCCAGTTGTCGAAAGCCCGCAGGGTCCAGGCGATCCCGACCAAGGCGCAGGCGGCGGTGCCGATCAAGGCCGCCTGAGCCGGTTCGGCCCGGGTGGGCCGGGCCAGCGCCATGACGCCGAGGACCGCTAGCCCGACGAGCCCGGCGACGAGGAGGCCCACACTCAGGCCGTACCCGTCCGCGAGCCGGCTCCAGGTGTCCCCGAGCTCGCCGAGCGGGCTGGACTGCTGGGTGTACTCGGCGTTGATGAGCAGGAAGCCGTCGAGGAAGGTCCGGAGCTCACCGGCCAGCGCGTACAGCCCGACCGCGACGACAACCGGGGCCGCGCCGCCGCCGACCACCCGGAGCGCGGCCCGGCCCCACGACGCGCGCGGGACGCCCAGGAGCAGCGCGACCGTGGCCGCCACCAGACCGGCGGGCAGGACGGGCTGCCACACGAGGGTGGCGAGGCTGATCAGCAGCCCGGTCGTGAACCACCGCTGGTGGACGATGGCGAGCAGGGCCAGGATGAGGAAGAGCATCATCGCCGTCTTCTCGCGGGGCCCCGAGGTCGCGTAGTGGATGAACCCCTGGAAGCTCAGCAGGCAGGCGGCCGAGATGAGCCCGGCGATGCGGGAGCGAAAGAGGGTGCGGCCGAGGAGGTAGGTGGCGCCGACGCAGGCGACGGAGATCAGCATGAACAGCGCCCGGACGCCCACGACCTCGTCCCGGCCGATGACGCGGGCGGCGCCGACCCCGATCCCCGGGATCGCGTGCGCCAGCGGCCCGACCCGGTTCACGAGGTCGACGTACGGAAGTGACCCGTCGGCGACGCGTTGCCCGGCGTACACGTAGACCGCGGCGTCACGTGACAACGCGCCGTTGAACCCCTGGAGGAGGAAGACCCCGAGCGCCACCAGGCAACAGCACCCACCGATCACGAGGTCCGCGTGGCGGGACCGCAGCAGGCGATGCCAAGGCGCGAGTCGGTCGTGGTCCACGACGGTGGCGCCGCCGACCCGGTCCGATGTCAAACCTTCGGCCACCTCCGCCGTTGTCGACGCCTCGTCTTGGTGTCGCCGAGGGCCCAGGAGCGGCGCCACGTCGGGGCGTCGGGGCCGGTGAGGGCCGGGGTGGTGCCGGCGTGGACCCGCTGGCGGGCGGTCCACCAGTCGGTGGTGGACTCGTCGGCCAGGGCCGCCACCGCCGCCTCGATCCGCTCGTTGAGGTGGGTGCTGGTCTCGCCGTCGTGGGGGATGACCGGGTGGCCGAAGGTGACCCGGGTGCGGGCCGGCTTCGGGACCTTCATGCCCTTGCCGAGGATCTTGCCGGTGCCGGCGAGGTGCACGGGGACGACGGGCACGTTGCAGCGCAGGCTGAGGTAGGCGGCCCCGCCGCGGAACTCCTGGCCCCAGCCATCGGGGCTGCGCCCACCCTCCGGGAAGACCAGGAAGCTCCAGCCCTGGTCGATCAGCCCCGCCGCCTGGTCGGCGCTGCGGCGGCCCACCCGGGAGCGCTCGATGGGGATGGCACCGATGGCCAGCGCGGCCAGGGCCGAGGTGACCGGGGTGCGGAAGAAGTAGTCGGCGGCCGCCCCGACCGCGATCCGGTGGCGCCAGGGCTCGGGGATGGAGCTGAGCATCAGCGGGGTGTCGAGGTGGCTGTGGTGGTTGGCCACGAAGACCGCGGGACCTTCCAGCGTGCTCAGCCGGTCCTCGCCCCGCAGTTGGGGATCGGCCAGCGCCTTGGCCGCGGGGGTCATCACCCCCTCGAGGAGGGCGAGTCGGGTCGCCCGGGCCGGCCAGCGCCGGGCCCACTCGGTCTCGTAGCCGCCGCCCTTCCGGGGCTTGCGCTTGGGCGGCTCGACGCCCCGCGGGATCGCCGGCGCCCGGTAGGGGAACGGCAGCGTCCGCACCAGGCGGGTCGGCGCGAGGCGGATCCTCACCTCGGCCTCATGTCACGTCCGCCAGCAGGATCGGCGGGTTGTGGAAGTGGGTGACCGTGGGCTGGGTGCCGACCACGTCGCTGGCCATCTCGAAGGCGTCCGGCAGCGTCGACGCCGGTCGGAACCCGAGGCGGCGCACCGCCTTCACGTCGCCGCCGACGACGATGACCGCACCGAGGTGCTGGAGGGCGTGACAGCCCCAGTACCACATGTAGAAGGGGTGGACGCCGTGGTAGGCGTACGAGGTCCGGTAGAGGTGCTTGTACCACTCGTCCTCGGCGAAGCCCTTCTCGTACTTGGCCTCGATCTCCGCCGGGTCGGTGGTCTCGGCCAGCACCTGCTCGAAGAAGTCGATGTAGCTCGGGTGGTGGACGGGGTGGAACTCCCACGGCGTGGGGTGGGTCATGATCAGCACCCCGCCCTCCCGGACGAGGGGCTTCCCGCGGTAGAGGTTGAAGAAGTACCCGAGCCCGAGGCACATGACCAGGATCGGGTTCATCACCGAGTTGACGTTGTAGGGGCAGATGTAGGGCAGCCCCATGGTCAGGACGTCGGTCTGGCCCTCCACCGCCACGAGTTGCTGGGCGTGCACGTTCTGCACGGTGACGTCGTGGACGGCGCCGATCTCGCCGGCCTGCACCGAGGTGAGCGCGTAGGGGGCCTTCCACGAGTTGAAGACCTTGCGTCGGGCGGCGGTCGGCATCCGGTCGACGCCGGCCTTGAGGCCGAGGAAGGCCGCCCGGTCGGCCAGGGACCACTCCCACTCCCGCTTCTGGAGCACCGACATGGGCAGGTCGCCGCCGAAGGTGTCGTTGTTGAGCGTGGTCTCGATCTGGAACACCTTCACGCCCGCGTTCTTGATGACCTCGCCCATGCGCCAGTTCGACTGGTGCAGGGCCGAGTTGTGCCGGTCCATCAGTGAGCGGGAGTGCTGGAGGGTGTGGACGTTGTGGTGGTGGCGCAGGCTCCGGTAGCTGGCCAGGCCGGTTGCCGTGCTCTTGTGGCCGCCGTCCATGGCGACGAGGTTGATGTTCACGTAGACGAGCAGGTCGCTCTCGGCCGCCCGCTTGCTGATCTCGACCTCTTCGCCCTCGTCGGTGCTGCCCAGGAAGGCGAGGGCGTCGGGGTCCTCGGCGTCGAAGTTGTAGAGCAGCCCGTCCGGGGCGAAGGCGTCGTAGACCCGGTCACCGACGGCATGGCGCAGCTCGGCCTCGGTCATCCGCCGGTGCAGGGCGAGGGCGGCGATGAGGTGGACGTCGTCCACCCCCGCGGCGGCGGCCAGGTCGAGGACGGCCTCGATGACGCGCTGGCGGATGTCGGGCCGGCGCATCGGAGGCAGCGGGAGCGAGATGTCGTCGAAGGCGATCGTCAGCTTCATGCCCGGCCGGAGCAGGGCGGGGAGCGGCTCGCTGTCGCCCAGCGGGTTGAGCAGCGCCTCCCGGATGGCCTCGTCGGGGTCCCGCAGGCCCTTCAGGGGCTCCGCCGGGTAGATGATGCGGGACCGCCCGGCCGGCAGCTTCTCGAGCCGGAACGACTCGCCGTGGTGGAAGACGACCGGTGGGGTCGACCGATCGACCTCGAGCACGAACCCAGGTCTGCTCACAGTGACTCACGCTCCCGTTCGTTGCGGAGGTCGAAGGCGATCTTGACCGCTCCTCGGGGCCCGGCCGCGGCCGCGTGCTCGAGGGCCTCCTCGTACCGGGCCAGCGGATAGGTGGCCGACACCAGGCGACCGAGGTCCACCTCGCGGGCCAGCTCGAACGCCAGGTCGAAGGTGCGCCGCCCACCGGTCTCGGTGCCGTACGCGTAGGCGCCCACCAGGGCAACCTCCTTGTGCCACAGCGGGGTGAGGTCGAGCGAGACGGTGGCCGGCATCCCGCACAGGACCACCCGGCCCCGGGCCTTGGCGACGTCGATCCCGGTGGCGATGGTGTCGGCGTGGCCGACGCAGTCGACGACCGCGTCGGCCCCTGAGGTGAGGGTGTCGCCGATGACCATGGCGCCGGTGGCGCGGCGCACGGCCCGGTGGACCTCGTCGGGATCGACGACCTCGTCGGCGCCCAGCTCCCGGGCCAGCTCGGCCTGGTGCGGGTAGCGGGCCGTGGCGATGAGCGTGCCCGGGGTTCCGAACCGGCGCAGCGCGGCGACGGTGAGCAGGCCGAGCGTCCCGGTTCCGAGCACGACTTGGACGCCGCCCTCCCCCGCGGCCAGCGCCGCCCGGGTGGCGCAGGCCGCGGGCTCGACCATCACCGCGGCCTCGTCGCTCAGGTCGTCGGGCACGGCGTGCAACTGGTCGGGGTGGGCGACCAGGAGCGTCGACCAGCCGCCGCCGGTGTCGCAGCAGAAACCGGTCTGGAGTCCGGGCTCCAGGTCGCCGAAGGCCACCCGCTCGCAGCGCCCGACGTCGCCGGCGGCGCAGGCCGGGCAGGGCGGGACGATGTCCCGCGGCCCGCAGCCCAGGACCGCCTCGAGCACGACGCGGGAGCCGTCGTCGAGGTCGCCGACGACCTCGTGGCCGGGGACGAACGGGAACGACACGATCGGCTCGAAGTACCGCGAGGTGCGGCCGTCGACCGTGGCCAGGTCGGAGCCGCAGATGCCGGCCAGGCGGGGCCGGACGCGGACCCACTCCGGCCCGGGGAGATCGGGCACGTCGACGTCCCGGAGTCGCAGCGGCCCCCAGGCCGCCCCGCGTCCGGGGATCACCGAGCCCGCAACCCTCGCTGCGGCGTACCGGGGCAGGTTCCGCTCGAACTGCAGTGCTTTCATGAGGCGGTACCCGCGGCTTTCACGAGGGCACCCCGCTGGTGGGGCTCAGGCGCTCGAGGGTCCGGGAGAGCCAGCCCTCGCGGCCGCCGGGGCGGGCGGCCAGCGGCAGGGGTGGCCGCGGCCCGCCGGGGGCCTTGTCGAAGTGCTCCACCAGCCACCCCCGCTTGCGGGCCAGGGCGGAGAGCCGGGTCTCGGGGTTGACGGCCACCGGGTAGCCGACGGCCTCCAGCATCGGGAGGTCGCTGGCCGAGTCCGCGTAGGCCACCGACTCGGCGAGCGAGAGGCCCTCCGCCGCCGCGTAGTCGGACATGGCCTGGGCCCGGGCCTCGCCGGTGGGCGGCACCTCCTCCATGCCTCCGGTGTACCGGCCGCGCTCCTGACGCAGCGAGGCACAGACGATGTCGTCGAACAGCGGCCGGAGGGGCTCGACGACGAAGTCGAGGGCACCGGTGATCAGGACCGTGCGGTGGCCGAGAGCCCGGTGTTCGCGCACCCGCCGGATGCCGGCGGGGAACGACTTGGTCAGGATCAGATCGCTGAAGAGGTGCCAGCTGTCCTCGTCGATCTGCTCGACCGGGGCGTGCTCGTAGCGCCGGTAGAAGTGGCGCAGGAAGTCGCTGCGGTCCTTGCGGTCGAGGGCGAGCAGACCGGGGGCGTCCCGCAGCATCCCGGCCACGAACCGGGCCCGGTCCCCCTGCGGCAGGCGGCGGGTGGCCAGCCAGGAGTACGAGGCCACGACGTTGGAGGCGATCAGGGTGTTCTCGAGGTCGAAGGCGGCCAGGTGACGGTCGGGGGAGAGCACCTGCCTGCGCAGGCGGGCCATGCGGTCGACGGTCGTGCGCCCCCCGCCCTCGGTGCGGACCCGGGCCTGGGCGACGATCGAGGGCAGGTGGACGTCCCGGACGTAGTGGGACCAGTCGATGGTCCGGGGGTCGAAGCCGAAGGCGGCCCGGTCCTCGTCGTCGAGCGCCTCCCAGCGGGCCAGCAGGTGGTCGACCCCGTAGACGGCCTCACACTCGGCGTACGCGCCGTAGAGGTCGACGTAGCCGATGGCTCGGTCGACCTCCTCCCGGCGCTCCTCGAGCGTGGCCGAGAGCTCGGCCTGCTTCCCGCGCAAGGGCAGCGTGGCCAGGACCCGTTCGGCGCGCTCGATGCTGGTGCGGGCCCGCCGCAGCTGCGACTCGACCTTGCCGCGGCCCGGGAAGGCCCAGTCCGCGGCCACGATCGGCTGGCCCTCGCGGTCGTAGAGCGGGTGCTCCTTGAACCAGCCGCTGACAAGGTCGACGAGCTGGCCGTACCGAAGCGGGTTGACCGAGCCGGAGGCCACCTGGGTGACGTCCACGGTCCCGTCGGGGCGGGGGCCGCCGGCGGCGACGGCGCAGATGGTGGCGGCCACCTGGTCCACCGGGATGACGTCGACGATGCCCTCGGGCACCCCGGGGAACTGCTTCAGCAGGCCACGGGCGTAGGAGATGATCACCGGCTCGGCCATCCGGAAGCCGCGGATCCAGCCCGGCTTCGGCTCGGCCAGCGCCGACTCGATGATCGACGGCCGGACGATGCTCACCGGAATGGGACCCCGGGTCTCGCACAGCGCCCGTTCGCCGAGGGCCTTGGTGAACGCGTAGGCGTCGGGCCATCCCAGCGACCCGGCGCGGGCCCGGCCGGCTTCGGCCATGCGGTCGGTCACCCAGCGGGTGCGGAGCTGCTCGGTCTTCTCGGCCAGCAGGGGCACCCCGGCGGCGCCCAGCTCGCCCCGGGCCCGCTTGCGGAACTCGGCCAGCTTCTCCGGGATGCGGCTGGCCGCCTCGGTGTCGGCCCGCATGCGCCGGGCGGCGTCGACCTCGCCGCGCCACTCGACGTCGGTGAAGAAGTCGCTCTCCTCGACCAGCTCCTCGGGGGCGGCGCCGCGCCGGCTGCCGGCCACGTAGCACGTGGACACGGCGACGAGGTGGGGCGTGACCCCGAGCTCGTTGAGCATGGCGGCGACGCGGGTGGGCCCGAGCAGGTTGACCTCGACCGCGGCGTCGAGCGGGGAGTCGAACGAGACGGTGGCGGCCGAGTGCACGACGATGTCGCACCCGGCCAGTGCGGCGCGGCCCTCGTCGTCGAGGCCGAGGCCGTCCCGGCCGACGTCGCCGGCGACGGCGGTGACCCGCTGCTCGACCATGGCGTCGAACCCGTCGCCCAGCTCGCCCCGGAGGCGGTCGAAGGCGTCGTTGCGGAAGATCTCCCGCTGGGCCCGGCGGGTGGCGTCCGAGCGTCGCCCGGGGCGGATGAGCAGCACCAGCTCGCAGCCGGGAGCCGCTCGCAGCAGGCGCTCGACGAGCGCCGTGCCCAGGAACCCCGTGCTCCCGGTGACGGCGATGCGCTTGCCGTCGAGACCTCCGGCGATGCTCACCCCGCTTGTTCTACCATTTGGTAAGTGACCTCATCCACCCCTGACCGGGCCCTGGACGCCGCCTTGGTCTCCTTCGCGGGCCGGGGGTACGGGGCCACCTCGCTCGACGACGTGGCCCGGGAGGTCGGCGTCTCCAAGCAGGCGATCCTCTACTACTTCCCCTCGAAGGCGGCCCTGCTCGACGCGGTGGTGGACCGCAGTGCCGAGGAGCTCACCGCCGCCCTGGAAGCAGCCCTGGAGCGCGCCGGCCGGGGCTGGGCCCGGGTCGAGGCCGTCGTCCGGTCCGTGTTCCGGCTCGCCCTCCGCCGCCCCGAGCTGCTGGGCCTGCTCCGGGAGGTCAGCCGCCTGGGGCCCCCGGCGGCGCCCCGGCTGATGGCCGCCCTCGACCCGCTCGTGCAGCGGGCCCGCGGGTTCCTCGAGGTCGAGATGGCCGAGGGCCGCATGCGGGCCACCGACTCCCGGCTCCTGCTGCTGTCCGCCTACTCGACGGTGATCGGCATGGCCACCGAGGTCGAGGTCCTGCGGGCTCTAGGCGAGGAGCCGACCCTGCGCTCGCTCGCCCGCCGCCGCCGGGAGCTCCTCGACTTCCTCCAGTCCGCGCTCGTCGTACCGGTCCCGGCGTGAGCTGGTCGAAGCGGCCTTCGGTCAGCTTCGACCGCGCCGCCGGCTACTACGACGCCACCCGCTCGCTCAGCCCGGAGGCCGCCGCGCAGGTGACCGCCGTCCTGGCCGAAGCACTCATCGGCCACGGGCCGGTGCTCGAGGTCGGCGTCGGGACGGGTCGCATCGCCGTCCCCCTGGTCGGCGCGGGGATCGACGTGGTGGGCATCGACCTGTCGCAGCCGATGCTGGCGCAGCTGCAGGCGAAGGCCGGAGGCGTTCCGATCGCCCGCGCCGACGGCACCCAGCTCCCCTTCGCCGAGGACTCGTTCGGGGCCATCCTCGCCATCCACGTGTTCCACCTCGTGCCCGAGTGGCGCGACGCGGCGCTGGAGGTCCTTCGGGTCCTGCAGCCGGGCGGGATCGTGCTCTGGGCCAGGGGCGGCTTCGGCGCACCCGGCCTGGAGGTCGCGGAGGTCTTCGCCAAGGCCGCCGCCATCGACCAGACGCCGGTCGGCCTCAACGAGGTCGAGGGCCTCGACGCCTATCTCCGCAGCCGGGGGTTCGTCGGTGACTGGCTGGAGGAGGTGGAGGACGACCGGCTGATGTCGACCGACGATCTCATCGCCGTGTTGGCGGCGGGCCAGTTCGGGTGGACGTGGTCGGCCACCGACGAGGAGCGCGAGCGGGGCGCAGAAGCGGCGCGGGCGTGGGCCGCCGAGCAACCGTGGCCGAGTGACGAGCCCCGTCCGGTGGGCCGGCCGGTGCGCATCCGTCGCTATGTAGCGTTGCCCTGATGCCCGCCGAGGTCACCGTGTTCGACCCGCTCCTCGGTCCCGTGGACGCTGACGCGATGCTGCGCCTGGCCGAGGCCTACGGCACCTACCGCACCTACAGCGAAGAGCAGACCGAGCAGAACTACGGCGACCTGCCCCAGCGCATCGACGCCGCCGCCAACCACGTGCGCACGGGTGGTCGCTTCGGTCAGCGCGACGAGGCCCGATCGGCCCTCGCCGCCCGCACCAACTACTTCCGGGAGACCTACGCCTACGGCGACGAGGTGAGGGCGCCCGGCATCGAGCCGTTCCTGCACCACGAGGGGTTCGTCGAGGCCGCTCGTCGGCTCCACGGCCGGCCGGTCGTCGTCCCCGCGATCGTCTACGCCAACCTCCTCCTCTCCGGCCAGGAGCTGGCCGTGCACACCGACGTGCCCGAGTTCCGGGGGGCCAACCGCTTGACCCTGCCGCAGTGGCTCATGGTCGTGATGCACCACTCCGGCTGCTTCGACGCCTGGCGCATGCCCATCGCCACGGGCGTGGCCTACTTCGGGCCGTGCGGGGGTGGCGACTTCGCCTACTACCCGGAGGGCGTCGACGGGCCGCCGGCGACGGTGCCGGTGCGCCACGACACGGCCGTTCTCCTCGACACCGACACCGTGTTCCACGGCGTCGACCGGGTGGGCCGGCCCGACACCCCGGCCCCCGAGCTGGGGCCGAGCCCCGAGCTCCGCTTCGCCGGCGACGGCCGGTGGGAGGCGCACGGCGGGCCGGAGGGCCCGGTCGTGCTCGGCTGGGACGATCTCCGGTTCTCGGTGTCGTGGAAGGCGTACTGCTTCGCCGACGAGGCCGAGCGCCGGGCCTGGGCGGACCACGGCGACGACCTCACCCTGGAGGCGATCCTCGACCGCCTCGAGGAGGACCTGCGCGATCGGGGGCGCCTGGACGGCGCCCGGCCGCCGCCCCGGGAGTTCGCCACCCTGCTGATCCGCGAGCACATCCGCTTCCCCGAGCCGGTCGCGCCCTCCTAGATCACGTCGACGACCTGGTCCGTCACGCCTCGCCCGACCGGGGGTTGCGGGTGGTGCGGCGGGTCTTCGTCCGGCGTTCGTGGCGCTCCAGCGCCAGCGTGACCAGTTCGTCGATGAGCTGGTCGTAGGCGATGCCGGAGGCCGCCCAGAGCTTCGGGTACATGGAGATCGGCGTGAAGCCGGGGATGGTGTTGATCTCGTTGAGCAGCGGGCCGCGGCCGCCCTCCTCGTAGAAGAAGTCGACCCGGGCCATGCCCTCGGCCCGCAGCGCCCGGTACGCCCGGCGGGCGAGGTCCTGGAACCGGGCGACCACGTCGACGGGCAGGTCGGCGGGGATGATCAGGTCCGCCCGACCGTCGACGTACTTGTCCTCGTAGTCGTAGAACTCGGCCGCGGAGGCGACCTCACCCGGCACCGACACCCGGAGGTCGGTGTTGCCGAGGACCGCGAGCTCGATCTCCCGCCCGTCGACGGCTTCCTCCGCGAGCACCCACTCGTCGTAGCTGAAGGCCAGCTCCAGCGCCGCGACCAGCTCGTTGCGGTCGTGGGCCTTCGTCACCCCGATCGACGAGCCGAGGTTGGCCGGCTTCACGAAGCAGGGGAGACCCAGCTCGGCCTCGATCTCGTCCAGGGGCAGCGCGTCGAGGTCGCTGTTGCGGTAGGCCAGCCACCTGGCCTGCGGGATGCCCTCGAAGGCCAGGACCTTCTTGGCCGTCGGCTTGTCCATGGCGACGGCCGAACCGAGGACGCCCGCGCCGACGTAGGGCACCCCCGCCTGTTCGAGCAGCCCCTGCACGGTCCCGTCCTCGCCCATGGGGCCGTGCAGGAGCGGGAAGACCACGACGGTCTCCCCGGAGGTGGTGGGGACGATGGCGGCTTCGTGGTCGATGACCGTGCCATCGGCGGCGAGCGACTCGGGCAAGGCGGCCGCGCCCTGTTCGATCGCGGCCCGGGCGTCCTCGGCCTGCACCCACGTCCCCTCCCGGGTGATGCCGATCGGGTCGATGTCGTAGCGGGCCGGGTCGGCCGCCGCGACGACGTGCTTGGCCGTGACGCACGAGACGTCGTGTTCGGCGGACTGGCCCCCGAACAGCACCACGAGCCGCACCCGCCCCCGGTCGGGTCGCTCGTCGGCCATGGGCCTCACGGTACAACTGGGGGGTGCGCCTGGCCCTGGAGGACATCGCCGCGGTCACCCGCGGGCGGGCGATCGGGCCCGACGGCGTCGTCGTGGAGGGAGCCACCCACGACAGCCGGGCCCTGCGGCCCGGGCAGCTCTTCGTCGCCGTGCGCGACGTCCGCGACGGCCACGCCTTCGTGCCCGCGGCCCGCGCGGCCGGTGCGGGAGCCGTGCTGGTCGACCACGAGGTGGACGACGGCCCGGCGGTGGTCGTGGGCGACACGACCGTGGCGTTACGGGCTCTGGGCGTCGCCGCCCGCGACCGTCTGGACGCCACCGTGATCGGGGTGACGGGTTCGGTCGGCAAGACGTCGGTGAAGGACCTCACCGCGGCCGCGTGCCGGCAATCGCGGCGGACGGCGGCCAGCCTGCGCTCGTTCAACAACGAGCTGGGCGTGCCCCTCACGCTGCTCGAGGTGCCCGAGGGCACCGAGGTGGCCATCATCGAGATGGGGGCGGCCGCGGTCGGCCAGGTCGCGGAGCTGTGTGCCCTGGCTCGGCCCACGATCGGGGTGGTGACCGCGGTGGCCCTCGCCCACACCGCGGGGTTCGGCACGATCGAGGACGTCGCCCGGGCGAAGGGTGAGCTGGTGGAGGCGCTTCCTGCGACCGGGACCGCGGTGCTCAACGTCGGTGACGAGCGGGTGGCGGCGATGGCGTCGCGGACCACGGCGACCGTGCTGACCTACGGGGTCGATCGCGGCGACGTCCGGGCCGAGCGGGTCGTGCTCGACGCCGAGCTCCGGCCGCGCTTCCGGTTGGTCACACCCTGGGGCGACGCCGAGCTGACCCTCGAGGCCCGGGGCCGGCACAACGCCCAGAACGCGGCCGGCGCCGCGGCCGCCGCCCTCGCGGCCGGAGCCGAGTGGGACGGTGTGCTCGTGGGCCTGGCCGGTGCCTCCCTCTCGCCCTGGCGCATGGCCCTGGCGGTGGCCCCGTCCGGCGCCCGCGTCCTGAACGACGCCTACAACGCCAACCCCTCGTCGATGGCGGCGGCGATCGACGCGCTCGCCGACCTCGATGCGGTCCGGAAGGTCGCCGTGCTCGGGCCGATGGCCGAACTGGGCGAGCAGGCCGACGCCGAGCACCGCCGCATCGGGGCGCGGGCGGCCGAGCTCGGGATCCGGGTGATCGCGGTCGGGACCGACGCCTACGGGAGCGAGGTCGTCGACGACCGCGAGGCCGCGTTGGCCGCGCTCGGACCGCTCGGCCCCGACGACGCGGTGCTGGTCAAGGCCAGCCGGGTGGCCGGGCTCGAGGTCCTGGCCGAGGCGCTACTGGGCTGAGGACGTACGCGGAAAGGCTGAGGCCTGCTGCGCTCGACCTGGGACATCGCCAAGCTGCGCTTGGCGATCAGGGCTGTGCTTGCCTGGTCGCCTCGCCTATCGGCTCGGCTCATAAGCCGATGCGCCGGGCCCGGCGGCCGGTCGGCTCGGTGGTGAACAGGTAGGCGTAGCCGCCGAGCACCGCGGCCATCACCGCCCCGAAGACCATGACCGCGGTGACCGACGTCGCCTCGATCACCGGGCCGGCGATGAGGCCGCCGATGGGGACCGTGCCACCGAAGCACATGACCCAGAGGGCCATGACCCGGCCGCGGACCCGGTCGTCCAGCTCCTCCTGGAGCACGGTCGACAGCGAGGTGACCGTCCCGAAGTACGCGCTGCCGACGATGATCGTGACCGGATAGGCCGCGAGTGGCGCCCGGATGAAGGCCAGGACGCCGAGCGAGACGGCGTAGACGGCCAGGCCCTGGCGGACGAGCCGTCGCTTCGAGTGGTCGGCGAACACCGTGCCGATGGACAGCGAGCCGATCACCGCGCCTGCACCGAGGCAGGCGTAGAACAGCCCGAAGGCCGCGCTGCGGGCGTCGATGCCCAGGTTGCGCTCGGCGATCACCGGCATCTGGGTCACGAACGGAAGGCAGAGGAGCGAGAACAACGCCATCGTGAGCAGCGTGCGCCGGATCGTCCGGTTCTGCCGGGCGACCACGATGCCCCCCAGCAGGCGCCGGAGGCCCTTGGGCTCGTCCGGGTCCTGCTCGACCCGAGGGAGGCGGATGACGACGAGCACGCCGATCACGATCAGGTAGGTCGCGGCGTTGACCGCGAACACCCAGGACACCCCCACGACGGCGTAGAGCACGCCCCCGATGGCCGGCCCGATGACCCGGGAGGCGTTCATCTGGGCGGAGTTGAGCGAAATGGCGCCGGCCAGGTCCTCCCGCTCGACCAGGGCCGGCAGGGCCGCGGAGTAGGTCGGGGCGTGGATCGCCTGGCCGACCCCGATGGCGAAGACGAGGGCGACGAGCGCCACCTTGCTCGGGTCGTCCGCCGTGGTCAGCACCGCCAACGCGACCGACAACAGGAGCTGCTCGACGGCCACCACGATGAGGATCAGGCGGCGGTCGAGCACGTCGGCCAGCGCGCCGCCGACGGGGGCGAGGAGCAGGAGCGGCCCGAGCTGGGCGAACACGATGAGGCCGACGAAGCTGGCCGAGTCGGTGAGCTCGAGCGCAAAGGCCCCGAGGACGGCGTTCTGCATCCACGAGCCGATGTTCGAGCCGAAGGCGCCCCAGTAGAGGCGGCGGAACGTCGGGTAGCGCAGCGCCGCCCTCGCCGTGCCCGGAGCGAAGACCCGGTCGGCGTCGACCAGGGCGTCTTCGGCATCCTCGGCGGTGAGGCGCGGGTCCGGCATCGGGGCGAGGCTAGGCAGGGCCGGTGCGACGCCCGTCACGTCGGATCCGGCAGCCGGAGCCCTTGTCCTACGGCGCTTCCGGCCGACGGCAGTAGGGAGAGCCCGCGCCCGCAGCCGGACGCGGGTGCGAGCTGGAGGACGGGTGACGATCTCAGAGGTGCGCCACGAGCGCCGCGGTGACGGCGACGACGCGCTTCGGTGGCTGCGAGATGCCCTCTGGGCCCCGGAGGCGGACGTCGAGCTCCTCGCCGTCGGCCGCGAGGATCCCCGGGCGACCTGGTTGGCGCGACCCACCGGCACCGCACCCGAGCTCCTGGTCCCCGTGGGGCCGCGGCGGGCCTCAGCCGCCGTCAGCCGCCGCTTCTGGGACGGCATGCCGGCGAGTCGGCGGGCCCGCCAGTGGCTGGGCGAGGCCGGCCTGCACACGGGTGTGGCCCAGCGCGTGTGGCCCGGTCGCGTGGCCCTCGTCGGCGCCGACACGGATCTGGAGGATCCGGACCGGTCGCTGCTCGCTCGACTCGCCGTCGTCCTGGATCAGGCGCGGCTGCTGGCCGCCGTCACCGCTCGGCCCGGCCACTACAACGGCAAGCCCGTCCTCCAGCTCTTCTCGACCGGTGGCGATCCGCTGGCGTTCGCCAAGGTCGCGGTCGACGAGCTCACCGAGGGCTACGTCCGCAACGAGCTCGAGTGGCTCGCCCGGGCGGGCGGCGCCCCGGCCCCCCTGCGGGTCCCCGGCGTCCTGGCCGAGGTCGACTGGCGGGGGCGGACCGTGGCGGTGCTCGAGCCACTGGAACTGCCCCGCCGCCCGGCGCCCGGCGCCCCGGGCCTCCGAGAGGCGCTGGACGCCGCCGTGCTCACCCTCGGACCGGTGGGCGAGGTCGCCGTGGGCGAGACCACGCCGGTCCGTCAGGCGGATGGCGACCTGGCCGACCTGCGCCGGTTGGTGGTCGGTCGCCATGACGGGGCCGTCGTCGAGGTCGGTCCCTGGCACGGCGACCTCAGCCCGTGGAACCGGGTCACCCGCGGCCACCAGGTGCTGCTGTGGGACTGGGAGCTGGCTGGTGAGGGCCTCCCGGTCGGCTCGGACCGCCGTCACGAGCGGGTGATGGTGGCGACCCACCTCCTCGGGTGGAGCGCCGACGCCGCGCTGGGGCTGTTGGACCCCGGCGAGCCCGCGGCCGCCGTGTACCTCCTCGAGATGGCCCGCCGCGACGCCCTGGTGCGTCGATCCGGCCGCGTCGACGTCCACCATGGGCTCGGTGAGGCCGCCGCCCGTCGCCTCCGCCGGGGCTTGTCCAGATGAGCGAGCGGCAGGGCGGGACCGAGGCCGCGGCGAGGGGCGGTGCGCTCAACGTGGCCGGGTCGATCGCCAGCATGGGCCTGAACCTGCTCCTGGTCGTCCTGGTGGCACGCGAGTACGGCGCTGCCGGATCCGGCGTGTTCTTCGCCGCGGTGGCCCTGTTCACGATCGTCGGCACGACGGTGAAGCTCGGGTCCGAGACCGGTCTGGTGTTCTCGATCGCGCGGTTCCGGGCCCGGGAGCGGTGGGCCGACATCGTGCCGACCATCCACCTCGCGCTCTGGCCCGTCCTCTGGCTCGCCGTGGGCGCGGCCCTCCTGCTGGTGGCCGGCGCCGACCTGCTGCCCGGCGGCCAAGGCACCCCGGACGGCGACGTCTCCGGCGTGCTGCGAGGCCTGGTGCCGTTCCTGCCGGCGTTCGTCGCCGTGCAGGTCCTGACCGGCGCCACGCGGGGCTACGGAACCATGGGGCCGACGGTGCGGGATGTCAGCATCCTGCGCCCGGGCCTGCAGGTGGTGCTCATGGGCGCCGTCGTGGCTCGGGGCGACGGGCTCGTCGTGCTGGCGGCGGCCTGGGGACTGCCGTTGGTGCTCACCAGCGTCACGGCCGCCTTCAGCCTGCTCCGGCTCGTCCAGCGCGACCCTCGGGGCGGGCGGCCATCGCCCGACCTGGCCCACGAGTTCTGGGGCTACGCCTCGATCCGCGGCTTCGCGCAGACCCTGCAGACGACCCAGGACCGCATCGGGGTGGTGATCGTCGGGGCGGTGGCCGGGCCGGCTGTCGCCGGTGTGTTCGTCGTGGTCGCCCGCCTGATCGGCGCCCTCAACCTGGTCGTCTACGCGATCGGCCAGGCCATGAACCCCGAGATCGCCTCGATGCTCGCCGGTGGGGACCGCGCCGGGGCCGAGCGGATGGTCCAGCGCCTCACGGCGTGGACGATGCTGCTCGTCTGGCCGGCGGCCATCCTGCTGCTGACCCACGGCGACGTGGTGCTGTCGCTCTTCGGCCCCGAGTTCGTCGTCGGGTCCAGCGCCCTCGAGCTGCTCGCCGTCGCCATGATGATCTGCACGGCGTTCGGCCACCTGGACAACGTGCTGCTCATGGGCGGTCGGGCCCGGCTCTCGCTCCTGAACGTCGGCGCGTCGCTGGCGCTCATGCTGGCGCTCTACGCCGTGCTCACGCCCCGCTTCGGCCTGATGGGGGCGGCGTGGTCGTGGGCGCTGGGGTTGCTGGCCTACAACCTCGGCCCCTGGCCCTACGTGCGGCGAGCGCTCGGCATCCGGGGGCTCGGCGGCGACGCCCTGTACGTCCTGCCCCCGGCCATCGGCGTCCTGGTCGCGGCGTCGCTGGGTCGGGTGATCCTCGGGGACTCCTGGCCGGCGACCGGCCTGACGTTCGCCGCCGCGGCCCTGGTCTACCTCGTCGCCGTCCGCCAGTACGCGGGACCGCTCCACCTCGCCGAGCTCCGCGGCGTGGTCCCCGGCTTGAGCACGAAGCGCGGGTCTGGTACCACTGAGAGTGAGTTCGAGACGGCGGTGTGACCACCGTCGGTGATCGACGGTGGCGATGAGGGCGTGGCGGCGACGAGGGCGGACACGATGAGCGAGGACGACCGGGCGGATCGGTACCGGCTGCTGCTCGTGGCCTCGGGGGGTGGCCACCTCGGCCAGCTCCTGACCCTGGAGCCGTGGTGGTCGCGCCACGACCGGGTCTGGGTGACCTTCGCCACCGCCAACGCCGGCGCGCTCGACGGCGATCCCGTCGTCTTCGCCCACCACCCGACGACGCGCAACGTGGGCAACCTCCTGCGCAACCTGGTCCTGGCCTGGCGGGTGCTGCGTCGGGAACGACCCGACGCCGTGGTGTCCACCGGGGCCGGCGTGGCCGTGCCCTTCTTCGTGCTGGCGAAGGTGCTCGGCATCCGGACGGTGTTCGTCGAGGTGTACGACCGCATCGACAGCCGCAGCCTCTCCGGTCGGCTGTGCCGGCCGTTCTCGGACCTGTTCCTGCTCCAGTGGGAGCGCCAGCGCGAGCTGTACGGCAGCGGCGCCGTGATCGGGGCGCTGTACCCGTGAGCCGGCCGTCCGTCATGGCCATGGTCGGCACCGATCACCACCCGTTCGACCGCCTGGTCGCCTGGGTCGACGCCTGGGCGGCCGCCCATCCCGACGTGGAGGTCTTCGTCCAGCACGGCACCGCCGCGGCGCCGCAGCACGCCGCCGGCGCCCGGCTGGTCACGCCGAGCGCCCTGGCCGCCCGGGTGGCGACGGCGACGGTCGTCATCACCCATGGGGGCCTGTCCTCGATCATGGAGGCGCGGGCGGCCGGGCTCCTGCCCCTCGTGCTCGCCCGCGATCCGGAGCAGGGTGAGCACGTCGACGGCCACCAGCAGGCCTTCACCGCCCACCAGGCAGAACGGGGCCGCATCCGCCTGCTCGCCACCGAAGCGGAGCTGCACGCCGCGCTCGACGGGGCGCTCGCCGCCCCCGCGACCGTCCGCCTGGGGCCGGCGGCCGCCCACGACGTGTCGGCCGCGGTCGACGAGGTTGCCGGCCTGGTCGACGACCTGCTCGCCCGTCGGCCGTCCCGCCGCAGGGTGGCGTGATGACCGACCTCGTCGCGCCGCCGCTCGGTCGGGCCACGGCGCTCGCCCCGTCGGTGACCGCGGTCATCGCCACCCGGGGGCGGCCCGAGCTGGGGCGGGCGCTGGCGGCCATCGTGGGTCACGACTACGGGGGCCCCCTCGACGTGGTCGTCGTCTTCGACCACTGCGAGCCCGATGTCGGGCTGGTCCGGAGCGACGCCGGCGGCGCCCGGCAGGTCCGCGTCCTGACCAACCAGCGCACGGCGGGCCTGGCCGGGGCCCGCAACACCGGCCTGCTGGCCGCCACCGGCGACCTCGTGGCCTTCTGCGACGACGACGACGAGTGGCGACCGGGCAAGCTCACCGCGCAGGTCGCCGCGCTCGATGCCCTGCCCGGGTCCCGGGCGGCCACGGCGGGCATCGAGATCCACTACGGCGAGCGCCGCCGGGTGCGGGTGCCGGAGACGAGCCGCATGACCTTCGAGGGCTTGCTGCACGATCGCCAGACCGAGGCGCACCCCAGCACCTTCCTGCTCGACCGGCGGTTCGTCCTCGACGAGGTGGGCTTCGTCGACGAAGAGCTGCCGGGCAGCCTCGGCGAGGACTACGACCTCCTCCTCCGGATGGCCCGGCTCGGCCCGATCGCCGTGGCTCCGGCGCCCTACGCCACCATTCACTGGGGTGAGGCATCGTTCTTCAGCCGGCGCTGGCAGATGACCCATGACGCCCTCGACCACCTCCTCGACAAGTACCCGGAGTTCGCGGCGCACCCCGCCGCACTGGCCCGCATCCGCGGTCAGCAGGCCTTCGCCCTCGCCGCCCTCGGCGACGCCCGGGCAGCCCGGCGGATGGCCCGAGCCGCGCTCCGGCTCCGGGCCACGGAGAAGCGGGGCTACCTCGCCCTGCTCGTCAGCTCCGGGCTGGTCAGCGGCGAACGAGCGATGAAGCTGGCCAACTGGTTCGGCCGGGGGATCTGAGCGTGGGCACCCGTCCCGATCACCGGGGCGTCGACCCCGACCGGGGCCGGGACCGAGGCGTGGCCTGGCGCCTGCGCCAGCCCGTCGTGCCCGTCGCGAAGTGGGGCCTGCGCCGCTACGGCCGGGCCACGGCGCGCGGCCGGGTGCTGCCCGACTTCCTGGTCATCGGGGCCAAGCGCGGCGGCTCGACGTCGCTGTACCGCAACCTGGTCCGCACGCCCCGCGTCCTGCCGCTGTTCCCGCGGGCGGCCGACCTCAAGGGCACCTACTACTTCGACATCGAGTTCGCGAGGGGGCAACGCTGGTATCGCTCCCACTTCGCCTCCACCGCGTACCGCGACCAGGTCGCCGTGCGGGGCCCGGTGGTCACGGGCGAGGCCTCGCCCTACTACCTCGCCCACCCGCACGCCGCGTCCCGGGCGGCGGCGCTGGTGCCCGGCGCCCGGATCATCGCGGTGCTGCGGGACCCCGTCGCCCGGGCCCACTCCCACTACCAGGAGCGGGTGCGGCAGGGCATCGAGGACCTGCCCACCTTCGCCGCGGCGGTCGACGCGGAGGCCGACCGCCTGGAGGGCGAGGTCGAGCGCATGCTCGAGGAGCCCGGCTACGTGAGCTGGAACCACCTGAACTTCGGGTACCTGGCCCAGAGCGACTACGCAGCCGGCCTGGCCCGCTGGCGGGCCGCCTACCCGGCCGAGCAGGTCCTGGTGGTCCGCTCCGAGGACCTCTACGCGGACGACGCCGCGGTGCTGGCCCAGGTCCGGGGGTTCCTCGGCCTCGAGGCCCAGCGTCCGGTCGAGACCCGGGCCTGGAACCGGACCGGGACCCACGACCTGGACCCGGGCCTGGCTCGGGAGCTGGGCGTCCGCCTGGCGCCGTCGGTGGAGGCCCTGGAGTCGCTCCTCGGCTGGCCGCCGGGCACCTGGACCGGGCTGGCGAGCGTCTCCTGACCTCGGTCACTCAGGGGCGGTGGCCTCCAGGACCATGGTCTCGAAGTCGTTCCACTCGGCGGGGATGGACTCGCCATGGAAGTCGATGCCGGCGAAGTCGGGGTCGTCGCTGTGTCCCACTGCCACCCGCTGGACGTTCGTGAACCCGGCGCCCACCAGCGCCTCGCGGAGGGTCGCCTCGTCGTAGAGGAAGCGGTGCCCCCACTCGTGGAACAAGCGGTTGATCACCGTGACCGCGCCCTCGTCGCCCAAGCCGAACTCGGCGTTGGACCAGGCGATGTAGGCCCGCCGGCGCTCGTCGAGATCGACATCGCCGAGGCTGAGCACGTTGGTGAGGTCGGGCGTGGCCAGGCGCAGCCGGCCGCCGGGGACGAGGACGCGGCGGCACTCCGCGAGGAGGGCGGTGCCGTGCTCGGCGTCGACGTGCTCGATCATGTGCTCGCACAGGATGCGGTCGATCGACCGGTCGGGGAACGGGAACGGCTCGGTGGCGTCGAGCAGGAGGCCCTGTCGGTCCTTGGGGATCAGGTCGGTGGCCAACCACCCGTCCAGGTGGTGGCGCGACGCCCCGAGGATCATCCGGTGGGGGCCGGGGCCGGCGAGGAAGCGCCGGACCTGCGCCGGTCGCCTGGCGCGACCGACCGCCTGCCATCCCGCGAGGGCGGCGGCGGCCATCCGGGGGCTGCGCTTGAGCTGGGACTTCAGGTCCACGTCGCCTCCAGGGCGGTCGACGGTTCGGGACGGGCCTCCCGGTAGGCGATCGAGACGGCGATCACCACGATGAAGAGCTGGTGGGGGATCTGGCCGTAGAAGAGCATCTCGGCCAGCCCCAGGAGCAGGACGACGTGCATCGCCATGCCGAGGTCGGTGGTCGGGTTGCGGGTGCGCCAGACGACGACCCCGAACATGGTGAGCCAGAGCCCCGCGGCGATGAAGCCGTGGGAGAACATGACGGTCCAGAGCTGGCCGTGGGTGCCCACCGACTGTGCGGTCTCCTCACTGGGCCGCGGGGCCCCGTGGCCCAGCAGGGGCGACTCGGCGGTGCGCGAGATGGTCTCCTCGTAGAGCACCGTCCGGCGCTCGTTGCTGTCCCCGCTGCGGCTCCCGAGCGCCTCCCGGACGGGGTCGCCGAGCGGCGTGGCCACCATCAGCACGGTGACCACGACGAGGCCCAGGACGATCATCACCAGCCCCCGCGACCGTCCGTGACGGGTGCGACGGAGGACGGTGTAGAGGAGGCCGAGCGTGAGCAGCACCCACAGCCCGCGGTTGAGCGAGAGCAGGATCGGGACGATCGACGCCAGCAGGCCCAGCTTGATGACCCGGCGGGACGGACGGATGCCCGGCACCGACAGGGCGCCGATGGCGAACGGGGTGAGCAGCGCCATCGCCGAGCCCCAGCCGTTCGTGTAGAAGTACGGCGCCTTCGGGCGCTCGAAGTGGCCGGCGTAGGTGTCCTGGACCTCGGCGAAGCCCGGCGTCACCATCGAGTGCACCAGCTCGTTCTGGACCACCGAGGGAGGGAGGAGGGCGGCGGTGGGGGAGGTCCAGGAGGCGTTCGGGAGCAGGATGCCGAGCCAGCCGCCCACGACGGTCGCCAGCCAGAGGACGACCACCATCCCCGCCAGCCGCCGCGAGCTGATCTTGGCCTCGGTGTTGGCCAGGTAGAGCCAGAGGATCCCGGCCGCGAGGTACCAGGACGTGCGCAGCGCGTAGCCCGCCAGCCGCTCGGCGCTGTCGATCTGGACCACCGAGGCCAGCACGAAGCAGAGGAACACGGCGTAGAGGGGGAACCCCCGCGGCAGCTGGAGCCGACGCTGGGCCACGAGCCAGGCGGCCATCGGCGCGGCCACGACGAGCCAGAAGAACCCGCCGAGGCCCAGGAGCCACCAAGCCGGGTACCCCACGATCATCGCCCACACGGCCCAACCGGCGGGCAGGAAGCGACGGATGGGGGCTTCGACGGCCGGCACCCGGCGTGGCGCCGTGGCCACGGCGACCAAGGCTCAGCTCCAGGTCGACGCGACGGACACGGCCGGCAGCGCGCCACGGGGCGTGCGGGCCTCGACCACCACAGCCCCGAGCAGCTCCGCCCCGGCCAGCCGCAGGCGGCTGACCGCGCCGCCGAGCTCCTGCTCGGCGCTGTGGCGGGGGTCGACGGCGAGCACGACGGTGTCGCTGACCGATGCCATGACGAGGGCGTCGGAGGCCGCGCCCACCGGCGGGCCCTCGATGACGATGAGCTGGAACTCGCTCCGGACCGTGGCGAGCTGGGACGCCAGCCGGTCGGCGGACACCAGCGCCGAAGGATCCGGGCTCGGCTGACCGGCCGTGACCACGCAGAGGGTCTCGATGCCGCTCCACCCCTGGAGGACCTGGGCCAGGGGACGGCTGCGCTTGAGCACCTCGGCGAGGCCTTGATCGTTGGCCAGGCCCAGGAGGTCGTGGAGCCGCGGATGGTGCAGGTCGCCGGCGATCAAGAGCGCCTCCTGACCGGCCATCGCCGCCGTTACAGCCAGGCCGCCGGCCAGGCCGACGGTCACGCCCCGCTCGACGGCCGACGTGACGAGGACGACCGTGGCCCGTCGCTGCTCGAGCGGGCGCCGGAGGGCGGCGTGCAGTCGCCGGAGGGCCTCGCCCGCCGGACCGGCGAGGGTCACGGCGTCGAAGGCCGCTTCGCCGGCGTGGTTGGAGAGGCGCGGGACGCTGCCGAGGACCTCGACCCCCAGCCCGGTCAAAACCGTCGAGGGGTCACGCCGGTGCCGGCGATCGGCGGACGCCGGCGGGTGCGCGGCTGCGGCCGGGAACGGCGCCCGCGAGGTCCGGTGCCGGTCCGGCGGCACGCGACGGTCGGCCGCCCCGTCCGCGGGTCGGTCGTCGTGCCGGGCGCCGAGGTTCCTGCGCTCCAGCACGAAGGTCGCGGTCAGCGCCAGGACGAGGCCGATGAGGGCGCCGCCGGCGAGGTTCAGCACCAGGCCCGGGCTGGACGGGCTGATGGGGATCTCGGCCTCGTCGATGATCGTGCCGGGGTCGACGGCGTCGGACGAGAGGTCCTGCAGCTGGCGCTCGATCGTGGCCTGCGCCCCTTCGAGCGCGCGGATGCGGGCGCGCAGGTCGGCGTACTCGACGAACCAGGGGGTGAGCTTCTCCAGCTCCGCCTCGAGCCCGGTGATCTCGCCGGCATGGGCCGCCTGCTCGGCCTTGAGCTGCTGGCGGGTCTGGCGGGCGGCGGCGTCGGCCTCGGAGGCCCGGAAGTCCAGGTAGGCCTGGGCGAAGGCGTCGGCCCCGCGGTCGGCCTCCTCGGGGTCGACGTGCGTGTAACGGATGGCGAGGATGGTCGACTCACCCACGGGATTCACGTTGACGCGGGCCAGGAGGTCCGACGGGCTGGCGTCGGTGCCCAGGATGTCCTGGGCGATGGTGGCCACGGCCGACGACTGGGCGATGCCCCGTTCCGTGTCGATGTTGACCTCTTCGGAGGCGCCCTCGCCCGACTCGGACGTGGGCGCCACCGACACCCGCGACTCTGCGGTGTACTCCTTGGTGGACAGGACGCTGACGAGGGCACCGAGCAGCATGAAGACCGCCACGACCACGACGATCAGCATCCGCCGGCGCTTGATCGCGGCGAGGTAGTCCTCGAACTCGACCAGGTTCTCCTGGCTCATCGGCTCAGTACGCACCCTTCGAACGGAGGACGGTCGGCACCGTCCTGGCCAGGATCCCGACGTCGACGAGCAGCGACCAGTTGTGGACGTAGTACAGGTCCAGGCGGGCGTACTCGTCGAAGGAGGCGTCGCTTCGACCGTGGACCTGCCACATCCCGGTGATGCCGGGCGTGACCCGGAGCCGCTCGCGGAGCTCGGCGTCCCATTGGATGGCCTCGGACGGCAGCCCGGGCCGGGGCCCGACCAGGCTCATCTCGTTGCGGAGCACGTTCCACAGCTGCGGCAGCTCGTCGATCGAGGCCTTGCGGAGGAGGCGGCCGACGCGGGTGATCCGGGGGTCGTCGTCGATCTTGAACAGGGGCCCGTCCGCCTCGTTGCGCTCGAGCAGGTCGGCCTGACGGGCCTCGGCGTCCTCGACCATCGTGCGCAGCTTCCAGATCCGGAAGGGCCGGTTGCCCCGGCCCACCCGCGTCTGGCCGTAGAGCACCGGGCCGGGTGAGTCGAGCTTCAGGGCGAGGGCGGCCACGACGAGCACCGGGGCGGTGAGCAGCAGGCCGAGGCCGGCGCCGACGACGTCGAAGCTCCGCTTCGCCGTCGCCCGCCAGCCGTTGCGCACGACGGGCTCCACGTACATCACCGGGAACGGCCCGATGGGTCGGACCCGGAGCCGGCGGTGGTCGACGTCGCGGAGGGTCGAGGTCATCTCGACGTGGATCCCCGCCTCCACGAGCCGGCGCAGGAGCCGGGTCGAGAGCTCGGTGTCCATGGCCGAGGCGGCGACGAGGGCGGTGGTCGAGCCCGACGCCACGGTCTCCGCCACCAGCTGCTCGGCCACGACGACGGGGTCACCCCCGGGTCCGGGATCGACCACGGTCACGACCCGGTAGCCGGCCGTGGGGTCGTCGTCGAGGACGCGCCGCAGGGCCGCCGCCTCGCCATTGCGGCCGATGATCGCCACCTCGCGCAGCAGCAGGCCCCGGCGGCGGGCGGCTCGGAACGCCGCCCGGGCGAGCTGGCGCTCGAGGGTCACGGCCAGCCCCGCGCCGAGCAGGGCGACCACGAGCCAGGACCGGTCGATGGCGATGGCCAGGGCCCAGCCGCAGGTCACGGCCGTGGTGCCCGTCAGGGCGGTGGCCGCCCCGATCCGCCGGATCTCCTCACCCTGCAGCTCGGTGAAGCGGGCCTGGTAGAGGTGGGCGATGGTTCCGGCCGCGACGAAGCCCGCGCCGAGGACGACGGCCCAGGACAACACGGGCTCGGGCCCTTGGTGGGGGAGGAGCCAGTTCACGATCAGCACCGCCATCGTGGCGGCCGTCCCATCGACGACCCGGAGCACGAGCTTGGAGTTGGCGGAGAGGAACCGGTAGCCGCTGATCCGCAGGGGGGGCGTGTCGAGCAGCCACGGGCCCAGGCCCGCCGCCGTCAAGACCTCCGGTTCGGAAATCGCCGTCATCGCCCGCTCTCCCGCCACGCTGGGTGCCACTTTGTGGTCGCACTCCTCACGCAGAGTGATATCAGGCGCGTAGAGCGAACTGCAAGTCACGCTCCGTGACCCCGCGATCGGACCCTCACGGCCCCGACGTGGATTACGCGGCGAGTGCCTCGACGAGGGGCCGGTGTTCGCGACCGAGGGCCTCGGCCACGACGGCGTGGGTCACGGCGCCGCCGAGGGTGTTGATGCCGAGGGACAGCACCGGGTCCTCGGCGGCGGCGGCCAGGCCGCCGGTGGCCAGCTGGAGCAGGTACGGCAACGTGGCGTTGGTCAGGGCGAAGGTCGACGTGTTGGGGACCGCCCCGGGCATGTTGCCGACGGCGTAGTGGACCACGCCGTGGGTCTCGTAGATCGGCGCCTCATGGGTGGTCTCGTGGGTCGTCGCCACACAACCGCCCTGGTCGACAGCCACGTCGACGATGACCGAGCGCGGCTTCATGCCCGCCACCAGGTCCTCGCTGATCAGCACGGGGGCCCGGCCGCCGGGCACGAGCACGGCGCCGATCACGAGGTCGGCCTGGGCGACGGCCCGTTCGACCGTGCCGCGGTTCGAGGCCAGGGTCGAGATCCGGCCCTGGTGGATCTGGTCCACGAAGCGGAGCCGGTCGAGGTTCTGGTCGAGCAGCAGGACCTCGGCCTCCATGCCGGCGGCGATCCAGGCCGCGTTCCAACCGACGTTCCCGGCGCCGATGACCACGACCCGGCCCGGGTGCACGCCCGGGGCCCCGCCCAGCAGGACGCCTCGGCCGCCGTTCTCGCGCTCGAGGTAGTGGGCCCCGATCTGGGTGGCCATGCGGCCGGCGACCTCGCTCATCGGGGCCAGGAGCGGGAGTGCGCCGTTCTCGAGCTGCACCGTCTCGTAGGCCACACCGGTCACCTCGCCGGCGAGCAGCCCGTCGGCCACCTCCGGGTACGCGGCGAGGTGCAGGTACGTGAAGAGGATCTGGCCGGGCCGGTAGGCGGCGATCTCCTCGGGTTGGGGCTCCTTGACCTTGCAGATGAGGTCCGCCCGCTCGATGAGCACCTCCGGGGTGGGGACGACCTCGGCCCCCGCGGCCACGTAGCCGGCGTCCGGGAGCTCCGAGTTCACGCCCGCGCCCGCCTCGATGAGCACGCTGACCCCGTGGTGGGCGAGCTCGCGGACCCCGTCGGGGGTCAAGGCCACCCGGTTCTCGTTGTTCTTGATCTCTCGCGGGACACCGACCACCAATGCCATTGCCCCACCTTTGCACCTCGGGGGTTACCTTGCCGCCGATGGAGGACGGTCCCCGGGTGGCGTTGGCCCCAGCCGGGGAACGGGCCTGGTTGGGCGAGGCGGTCGCGGCCGGAGGCGGGGTGCTCGTCCCGCCCGAGACGGCCCGGGGGCTCGTCTGGGCGAGCACGGGGGGCGCGGCGGCGCTGGCGTCGCTCCTGGCCGAGCACCCGGGCATCGAGTGGGTCCAGCTCCCCTGGGCCGGCATCGAGCCGTTCGTCGAGGTCCTCGACGAGGTCCACACCTGGACGTGTGGCAAGGGGGTGTACGCGGTCCCCGTGGCCGAGCACGCCCTGGCCCTCGGCCTCGCCGGCCTGCGGGGCCTCTCGGTCTACGCCCGGGCGTCGACCTGGGCGGCACCACAGGGGGCGAACCTCGTCGGCGCCGAGGTCACCGTGGTGGGCGGCGGGGGCATCACCGAGGAGCTGCTGCGGCTGCTCGAGCCCTTCGGGGCCGGCGTCACGGTGGTCCGGCGCCGCCCGGGGCCGATGGCGGGCGCCCGGGAGGTCGTCGACCCGTCCCGCCTGCTCGAGGTGCTCCCCGGCCGGCGCCTGGTCGTGCTGGCCCTGGCCCTCACCCCCGAGACACGGGGGCTGATCGGCGCCGACGCGCTCGCCGCCATGGACGACGACGCGTGGCTGGTGAACGTCGCCCGAGGCGCCCACGTGATCACCGACGACCTCGTGGCCGCACTGGCGGCCGGGACGATCGGTGGCGCGGCGCTCGACGTCACCCACCCCGAGCCGCTGCCCGACGGTCATCCCCTCTGGTCGTCGCCCCGGTGCCTGCTCACGCCGCACGTCGGCAACACCCCCGAGATGGGGCAGCCCTTGCTGGCCGCCCGCATCGCCGAGAACACCCGGCGCTTCGCCGCCGGCGAGCCGCTGCTGGGCCTGGTCGACCCCGTCCTGGGTTACTGACGGCCGTGAACGGCATCGGCCCGCCCCGGAGGGCGGGCCGATGGTCTGGTCGTCGACACGGGTTTCGGATGCACGCGCCGTGCGTTCGAGCGAACCCGGAGGCGGAGGTGCCGGGCCGGGACCGGAGCCGGCCGGCCGGTGGGCGGGGCGGGACGGGCGGCTCAACGGTCAGCAGGCGACCGTGCAACCACTGCGCTGCCGAAGGCTCGCGGAGGGTCGGGCGCACCCGATCCCCGGTCGACTTGCGGCACCGCCGGGGCGAACCCCGGCGGCTCAGCGGCCGGGTGGATCGCTCTCGTCCGACGACCTGACCATGACCGGACCTCCTGGGTGTGAGGCGGGTTATCTCGCCTCACCCTCTACCCGCCGAGAGCACTCTGTCAAGGGGGCCTATCGGGCGACGAAGTACTTGGCGCGGGGGTGGTGACAGACGAGCGCGCAGGTCGTCTGCTCGGGCTGGAACTGGTATCCGGTCTCCTCGCTGACCTCGATGCCGAGACGGCCACCGTCGAGCAGCTCCCACGCCTTTTCGTTGTCGGCCAGCTCCGGGCAGGCGGGGTAGCCGAACGAGTAACGGCCGCCCCGGTACTTCTGGCGGAACAGCCCGTTCAGGTCGGGACCGTCCTCGTCGGCGAAGCCCCACTCCTCGCGGATGCGGCGGTGCCACAGCTCGGCCAGCGCCTCGGCCATCTCCACCCCGAGCCCGTGCAGCAGGAGGTAGTCCTGGTACCGGTCGGCGGCGAACAGCTCGGCGGCCCGCTCGCTCACGGCCGCGCCCATCGTGACGAGGTGGAACGCGGCGTAGTCGGCGTCGCCCGAGTCGATCGGGCGGAAGAAGTCGGCGATGCACAGGAACGGCTCGGCGCTCTGGCGGGGGAACGAGAACCGGGCCAGCTCGCCGGTGCGGGTCTCGTCCTTCCAGATGACGAGGTCGTCGCCGTCCTGGTTGGCCGCGAAGAAGCCGTAGGCCACCTGGGGCACGAGGAGGTCGTCGGCCTTGGCGATGGCCATCTGCTCGCGCAGCACCGGACGGATGCGCTCCTTGAAGGCGGCGTCGTCCTCGCCGCCCTCGGGCCGGAACTGCCACTGGTTGCGGAAGAGCGCGGTCTCGTTGAGGTAGGCCGCGACCTCGTCGAGGGCCACACCCTTGACGAGGCGGCTGCCGAGGAACGGCGGCTCGAAGACCGGGTTGTCGGTGGCGACCTCGGGTGAGCGGTCGGGCCGCGCCGCGGGTGGCTCGTCGTCGCGGGCGAAGCGCTCCTTGATCCGCGAGGGCACCCGCGACTCCGACGGAACCATGCCCCAGTCGCCCAGGTCGTCCCCCCGACGCCGGGACTCGCCCAGGCGGTCCATCACGTGGAGGCCCTCGAATGCGTCCTTCCCGTAGAACAGGCGGCCCGCGTACACCTCGCGCAGGTCACGCTCGACGTAGGACCGGGTCAGCGCGGCGCCGCCGAGCATGACCGGGATGTCGGCCAGGCCCTGGGCGTTCAGCTCCTCGAGGTTGTCCCGCATGATGAGCGTGCTCTTGACCAGCAGGCCGCTCATCCCGATGGCGTCCGCGCGCACGGCCTTGGCCTTCTCGATCATCTCGGTGATCGAGATCTTGATGCCGAGGTTGTGGACCTCGTAGCCGTTGTTGGTGAGGATGATGTCCACCAGGTTCTTGCCGATGTCGTGGACGTCGCCCTTCACCGTGGCCAGCACCAGACGGCCCTTGCCGGCGTCGTCGGCCTTCTCCATGTGCGGCTCGAGGTGGCGCACCGCCGCCTTCATCGTCTCCGCCGACTGGAGCACGAACGGGAGCTGCATCTCCCCGGAGGCGAAGAGCTCGCCCACGACCTTCATGCCCGCCAGCAGCGTGTCGTTGATGATGTTCAGCGCCGGCGTGCCGCCGGCGAGCGCCTGGTCGAGGTCGACTTCGAGCCCGTCGCGGTCGCCGTCGATGATCCGCTGTGAGAGCCGCTGCTCGACCGGCCACCCCGACCGGTCCTCCTTCTCGACCTCGGTGGCCTCGACGTCCTCGAACATGGCCAGGAGGGCGTGGAGCGGGTCGTAGTCGGCGTTGGTGCCGTCACCGCCGGCCGTGCCCCGCCGGTCGAACACCAGGTCGAGCGCCACCTGGCGCTGCTCGTCGGGGATGCGGTTGAGGGGCATGATCCGCGCCGCGTGGACGATGGCGGAGTCGAGCCCCGCCTCGACGCACTCGTGGAGGAACACCGAGTTGAGGACGTGGCGGGCGGCGGGCTTGAGGCCGAAGCTGACGTTGGACACGCCGAGGGTGGTGTGCACGCCGGGCAGCTCGGCCTTGATCCGCCGGATCGCCTCCATCGTGGCCAGGCCGTCCTTGCGGAGGTCCTCGTCGCCGGTGGAGAGCGGGAAGGTGAGGGCGTCGAAGATCAGGTCGGAGGGCTCGAGGCCGTAGCGCTCGGTGGCGATGTCGTGGATGCGGTGGGCGACCCGCAGCTTCCACTCGACGTCGCGGGCCTGGCCCTCCTCGTCGATGAGCAGGCAGATGGCGGCCGCGCCGTACTCCTTGCAGAGGGCGAACACCCGGTCGAGGCGAGAGCCGGGTTCCTCGCCGTCCTCGAGGTTGGCCGAGTTCAGGATGGCCCGGCCACCGACGTGCTGGAGCCCGGCCTCCATCACCTGGGGCTCGGTGGAGTCGAGCACGAGTGGCGCCGCCACCTGGGTCCCGAACCGGGAGGCGATCTCGTCCATGTCGACGGTGCCGTCGCGGCCCACGTAGTCCACGCAGACGTCGAGGACGTGGGCCCCCTCGCCGAGCTGCTCGCGCCCCATCAGGACGCAGGTGTCCCAGTCCTCCTCGAGCATGGCCTCCCGGAACTTCCTGGAGCCGTTGGCGTTGGTGCGCTCGCCGATGATCAGGAACGAGGTGTCCTGCTCGAACGGCACCGCGCTGTAGATGGAAGTGGCGCCCGGCTCGTGGACCGGCGTGCGGGGCGCGGGGGTCAGGTCGCGGCAGCGTCTCGACGACGCGGCGGATGTGCTCGGGCCCGGTGCCACAGCAGCCCCCCACGACCTGGACGCCGAGCTCGGTGATGAAGCGCTTCTGGTGCTCGGCCAACTGGTCCGGGGTCAGGTCGTAGGCCATCTTCCCGTCGATCACCTGCGGGAGGCCGGCGTTGGGCAGGCACGAGATGGGCATGCGGGCGTGCTGGGACAGGTGGCGGAGGTGCTCGCCCATCTCGGCCGGGCCGGTGGCGCAGTTGAGGCCGATGATGTCGGGGCGCAGGGGGTCGACCGCGGCCAGGGCGGCACCGATCTCGGTGCCGGGCAGCATCCGCCCGGTCAGCTCGATGGTGACCTGGACCTGGACGGGCACCTCGCGGCCCTCGGCGGCCATGGCGCGGCGGGCGGCGACGACGGCGGCCTTCAGGCCGAGCAGGTCGTACTGGGTCTCGATGACGAGCAGGTCGACCCCGCCCTCGAGCAGGCCGCGGGCCTGCACCTCGTAGGCGTCGCGCAGGTCCACGAACCCGATGTGGCCGAGCGACGGCATCTTGGTGCCCGGGCCGATCGAACCGGCGACGAAGCGCGGGTGGTCGGGGGTCGAGAAGTCGTCGACCACCTCGCGGGCCAGCCGGGCCGCGGCGACGTTGAGCTCGTGGGCCCGGTCGGCGAGGTCGTACTCGGCCAGGGGCACCGCGAAGGCGCCGAAGGTGTCGGTCTCCACGACGTCGCAACCGACCTCGAGGTAGGCGGCGTGGAACTGGCGGATCGCATCGGGCCGGGTCACGACGAGGATCTCGTTGCAGCCCTCCAGCTCGGGGCCGCCGAAGTCGTCGGCGTTCAGGTCGAGGCCCTGGAGGAAGGTGCCGGTGGCGCCGTCGTACACGACGACGCGCTCGTCCACCAGATCGAGGAACCGGGCCATCCCCAGAGGTTACCGAGGGGGGTCGTCGCCTCCCGCGGACGTTTCCCGCTTCGCTTTCCTGCGCCCGACCAGATCCCGCACCCGGTGGATGATGGACCGCGACGGCTTCTTCGCCCGGGAGCGGCCGGTGGCCTCCAGGTAGATGGCCTTTCCCGCCCCGAGCAGGGGGACGGCGACGAGCGCGCCGGGCACCCCGGCCACCGAGGCCCCGACGATGGCGCCGACCATGGTCGTCGGGGCTGACAGGTCGACCGCATCACCCACGATGATCGGGCTGAGGATGTGGTTCTCGAAGTTCAGGTAGAGGACGAAGGCGATGAGGCAGATCACGCCCGTCGTCGCCCCCTCGGTGAACCCGAGGAGGACGAACGGGGCGCCGGCCAGGAAGCCGCCGATCTGCGGGATGAGGCTGGCCACCGCCGCCCAGAGCCCGAGGAGCGGGGCGAGGGGCACGCCGAGGATCAGGCCCACGGTCAGCACGTAGAACCCGTGCAGCACGGCCACGAACAGGGAGCCGGCGAAGTACTTGCCGACGATGTCGTAGAACTGGCGGCCGGCCCGGTCGACGCGCTCGCGGTGTTGGGGCGGGGTCAGGCGCTGGAACGCTCCGACCAGACGGTCGCCGTCGAGCAGCAGGGAGATCACCACGAGGCCGGTGGCCATCGCCGCCAGCAGGCCCGAGAGGATGGATTCGGCCCGGTCGCCCAGGTTGGCGTCGGGGCCGGCCACGGTCTCGGGGAGGTCGTTGATCCAGTTCTCGACCTTCTGGGGCACGTCGTTGCGCTCGAAGGTGTCGCCGACGAGGGGGAGGTCGTTGAGCTGGGCGACCACCTCGGGGAGGTCGTCGCCGAGGCTGCGGGCCTGCCGTGAGGTCTCCGGGCCGAGGAGGAGGGCGACCAGCCCGATGGCGACGAAGAACCCGATCAGCACCGCCCCGACCGCAACTCCCCGACGGACCGCCATGGCCTCCTGGATCCGGTCGACCAAGGGGTCCAGGGCCAGGGCCAGGAGGGTGCCGATGACCAGGTAGGTGAGCGTGCGGCTGGAGGCGCTGGCCACCGCGAAGACGGCGACGAGGGCGACGACGCCGGCGCAGGCGAGGCCGGCGGAGCGCCAGTCGAGCTCGACCCGCAGGACGGCCTGAGGACCTGTTCGCGGTGCGACTGCCCCTCCCCGGTCGGCTTCGGCCACGTGGTTACGGTAGATCGGGTGGAAGGCCCGGCCGCGGACGCACCGAGCCTCCTCCGGTTCACGCCCGCGTCGGTGTTCCGGGCGGTGGCCATGGTCGCGGCCACCATCCTCGCCCTCACGATCTTCCGGGCCGCGACGCGTCCCCTGGGCTGGCTGGTCGTGGCCGCTGTCGGCGCGGCCCTGCTCGGGCCCGTGGTCATCTTCTTCCAGCGGTTCATGCGTCGCGGCCTGGCCGTCCTGGTGACCGTGCTCATCTCGGCCGCGCTCGTCGGTGGCGTCGCCTATGTCGTGGTCGAGGACCTCAGCAACCAGCTCGAGCGGGTGCAACGCCTCGCCCCCCGGGCCGCGGGTGAGGTCGAGCGCTCGGAGCGCTTCGGCGAGTTCGCCCGAGAGGTCGAGCTCCGTGACCGGGTCGACCGCTTCGTCGACGACCTGCCCGATCGCCTGCGCGGGGGGAGCGACGCCGCGGCGATCCAGTCGGCGGCCTCCCGCGGGGTGTCCTTCCTCATCACCTTCGTCCTCACGCTCTTCCTCCTGGCGTGGGGCCCCCGGTTCTTCGAGGGCGGGCTCGGCCAGATCTCGGATCCGGGCCGGCGCGATCGCACCCGGGAGGTCGTCCTCGCGACCTACGGCCGGTTCTGGCGCTACGTCGGGGCCACGCTCGGGCGGGCCGTGCTGGCCGGGGTGTTCACCTACGTGGTGGTCCGCGTGGCCGACGTCCCCGCGCCGGTGATGCTGGCGGTGTGGGTCGGCGCCTGGAGCATCGTCCCCGCGGTCGGGGTCGTCGTCGGTGCCCTCGCCGTCTGCCTCGTCGCCGTCACCCAGTCGTTCTCGTTGGCGGGATGGCTGCTCGTCCTCTTCGTCGGCTACCAGGTCTTCGACGCCGTCGTGCTCGAGTCCCGCATCGATCGGTGGTCGTTGCACCTCGGCTCGTTCGGCACCTTCGTGGCCGCCGCCCTCGGCCTGGAGGCGTACGGCATCGGCGGGCTGATCGTGGCCACGCTGCTTGCCATGTTCGCCGCCGCGCTGGTGCGCACGATCAGCGCCGAGCACCTCGAGGTCCTGCCCGGGCCGGTCGACGTTTAGCCTCAACCGGGCGTGAGCATCTCCACCAAGAAGGGCGACGACGGGACGACCGGGCTCTTCTTCGGTGGCCGCGTGGCCAAGGACAGCCCGCGGCCCGCGGCCTACGGCGACGTGGACGAGGCCCAGGCCGCCCTGGGGATGGCCCGGGTCCAGGCGGGCGGTGAGCTGGCCGAGGTCCTGCTCGGGGTGCAGCGCGACCTCTGGGTGCTCATGGCCGAGCTGGCCACGGCCCCCGAGAACGCGACGAAGCTGGTCGACGGGCAGACCCGGACGACCGTGGCGATGGTCGACGCCCTCACCGATCACCTCGACGACTGGGAGGGGCGGTTCGAGGCCCCGACGGAGTTCGTGGTGCCGGGCGAGGAGCCGGTCGCGGCCGCGCTCGACGTGGCTCGCACGGTCGTCCGGCGGGCCGAGCGGGCGGCGCTGGGGGCCCTCGACGGCCAGCCGTCGCAGGTCGTGCCGTACCTCAACCGCCTGAGTGATCTGCTGTGGACGCTGGCTCGCTGGCAGGAAGGCGAGTCCCGGACGACGAGATCGGTGGACGAGACATGAGTCAGATCGAGTTCTCCGTCGGCGGGGCCGACACCGCCGACGTGCTGGTGTCCGGGCTCACCGCCGAAGGCGTCGCCGACGCCCCGGACGGCCTCGGTGAGCACCTCGCCGGCCGGGGCTTCGAGGCCGAGCTGGGGAGCACCGTGCTGGTGCCCCGGACCGACGGTGGGTCCCGGCTGGTGGTCGGCCTCGGCGAGGCGGAGACCGTGGATGCCCGCGCCGTTCGCCGGGCCGCGGCCGGCGCGTCCCGCGCGCTCGGTCACCACCGCACGGCCGCCACGACGCTGCTGGCCGATGCCGGCCGGGTGGATGCCGTGGGGGCCCAGGCCCTGGTCGAGGGCTTCGCCCTGGGCGCCTACCGCTTCGGCGAGTACAAGTCCGACTTCGAGCCCCACCTGCTCGAGTCCGTCGTGGTCGCCGACGACGGCGCCGATGTGGCCGACGGCCTGGAGCGGGGAGCTCGGGTCGCGGCCGCGGTGAACGCCGCCCGGGACCTCGTCAACGAGCCCGGAGGCTCGCTCACGCCGGCGCGGCTGGCCGAGCGGGCCGTCGCCCTCGGGGAGGCCGGAGGGGTGACGGTCGACGTGCTCGACAAGGCCGGCATCGAGGACGCCGGTCTGGGTGGCCTGCTCGGCGTCAACCGGGGCTCGTTCCAGGAGCCGCGCTTCATCCGCATGACCCATGCGCCCGAAGGGGCCACGGCCCACGTGGTCCTCGTGGGCAAGGGCATCACCTTCGACGCCGGCGGCCTGTCGATCAAGACCGCCGACGGCATGGTCGGCATGAACGGCGACATGGGCGGCGGGGCCGCCGTCATCGCCACGTTGTCGGCGGTCGCCGACCTCGTGCCGGGGGTGAAGGTCACCGGTCTGGTGCCCGCCACCGACAACATGCTCGGCCCCGATGCCACCCGACCCGGCGACGTGCTCACCATCGCCGACGGGACCACCGTCGAGGTGCTGAACACCGACGCCGAGGGCCGGTTGATCCTGGCCGACGGCCTGGCCCTGGCCTCGCGGGAGGAGCCCGACGCGATCATCGACCTGGCCACGCTCACCGGGGCGTGCATGGTCGCCCTCGGTCCCCGCATCGCCGGCCTGATGAGCAACGACGACGCCCTCGCCGATCGGGTGGCGGCCGCGGCGGCGACGGCGGGGGAGCCGGTGTGGCGGCTGCCGCTGCCGGACGACCTGAACAAGGACCTGAAGTCGAAGGTGGCCGACGTCAAGAACATCGGCAAGCGCTATGGCGGGGCGCTCACCGCCGGCCTCTTCCTGCAGCGCTTCGTCGGTGACGGCCTGCCCTGGGTCCACCTCGACATCGCCGGCCCGGCCTGGCTGGACGACGCCGACGGCGAGAACCCCGAGCACGCCACCGGCTTCGGCGTGCGCACCCTGCTCGAGCTGCTGGCCTCCTACGCCTGAGCGGCGGCGGCCGCGGCGGCGGCCCGATGGCGATCGAGGGCCCAGGTCGTGGCCGCACTGGCCAGCGCGGGGTGGACCTGCCAGCGGTGGAGCTCGCGTTCGACCCGCTCCGGGCCCTCGCCCGCCTCGAACAGGCTGAGCGCGAGGCGCCGGGCCCGCCGTTGGACCTCCTCGAACCGGCCGCTGCTGAGGAGGTGCTCCTGCCACTCGGCATGGTCCCGTTGGACCGGCCGGGGCAGCCGGTCCACCTGGTGGCGGGTCAGGGGCGGGAGCCGCCGGCGCACGTCGAGGCCGTCACGGCCCACGCCGCGAGCGAGCCCGAAGCGGATCGTGCGGTCGACGGCCCGCTGGATGGGGGAGTGGCGGCCCTCGGGGGGCCCGAGGCCGAGGGCCCGAGCGGTCCGGGCGAGGTCGAGGTCGAAGCCCTCGGGCTCGTGGTCGAGGCGGTTGGCCACCAGGCGCAGCAGCCAGGTCGTCGACGGCCCCAGCAGCCCCAGCCAGAACTGCTCGACGTAGGCCGAGCGGGCGTCGTGGCCGACCCGGTCGATGACCACGTCGGCCCAGGGGCGGAGGTGCAGCACCGGCACGGTCTCCATGGCCCCTCAGTATGTCATTTCATGTAGTTTCAGTCAATATCCGATCTCGACTGGGTGCTCAGATGTCGAAGACGCCGTCGACCAGGACGGCCACACCGGCGACAACGAGGGCGCCGGCCACGAACCGGGCCAGCCCGCGCCGCACACGTTCGGGGATCGCCACGAGCGCGAGCAGCGGCACCGTGGCCAGCGCGACGAGCAGGACCAACGCCGCGACCAGAGCCGAGCGGTCGAGCGAGCCGCTGACGCCGAGGAAGGCGAGTCCCGGGGTGAAGAGGACCGGGAACGCGACGGGCACCACGGCCGGATGGCGGGACGCCGGAGTGGGGGGCGGGGACGGAAGGGCGACGGTCAGGACCCCGGTGACCACGAGGAGCAGGCCGACGGCGATGCGGATGGTGGGCGCGCTGATGTCGATCGCGTCGGCCAGCGGATCGGCGAGGACGACGCCAGGGAGCGTGCCGGCCCACGCCAGGCCAGCCCCGAGCACCCCGGTCCGCACGGGGTCGGGCCCGAGGGCGTGGCGGGCCCGGGGGGCGTTGACCACGCAGACGGCGGCGAGCACGAACAGGGACAGGGTCACGACCGTTCCTCCAGGACCGGCAGGGAAGCGAGCAGGGCCGAGATCGCGTGTTGCTGGCCGTCGACCTGGGTGACGCCCTCCCGGAACCACGCGCCGTCGACCCGGGGGTCGTCGTCGTCGACCTGGCGCTCGACGAGCATCCCCGCCACGCAGGCCAGACGGTCGTCGACCGCGTCGCGGTCGATGTCGAAGCGGTCGTCCCGGGCGGCGAGGCGCTGGATCCCGCCGAGGCCCTCGCCCAGGGTGCCGAGGCCGGACGTGAGCGCGAGACGGCCGCGGGTGAGGCGGGTGATGCCCTCGCCCCGCCGCTGTGACTCGTAGCGGACCTGGACCCCGAACAGCTCGGCGTGGCGGGCCGCCGCCTGCAACTCGTCGTCGGTGAGGTCGGCGGGCCAGGCGGAGATCTCGTCCCAGCCGTAGGCCGCCCAGTGGTCCGAGACGGGAGGCATCCGGCGCTCGGCGTCGTCGCGCTCGGCGGCCAGGTAGTGGCTGACCCGGCGGGCGGGATCGTCCCAACCCTCGTCGGGGAACTCGGCGTGGAGGCGGGCGAGCGCCCAGTGGACCTCGCCGGTGAAGAACGGCGACCGGCTGCCGGCGACGGGCTCGTCGGCATCGAGGTCCCAGGTGGCGACGATGGCGCCGTCCTCGGTGACCGTCGACGCGAGGAACCGCCCCAGGGCGCGGAGCTGGTCGTCCACGGCGGTGGAGCCGGTCGCCCGGCGGTGCTCCACCAGCGCGGCCACCAGCAGGGCGGACGCACCCGTGTCGGCGGTGAGGGCGGCCCGGCCGCCGGGGAGCTGGGTGAGCTGGTCGATCGCCCACGCCCGGCCCCGCTCGGCGGCCTCCGCGGCGTCGTCCAAGCCGAGCGCCGCGGACTGCTCCAGGGCCACGAGGGTGCCGGCGTGGCGGACGACGTTGTAGCCCCCGAGGTCCGCGCCCGCATCACGGTCGTAGCGGTAGAGGAAGGCGCCGTCGGCCTCCTGGTTGACCGCGATCCAGGTCACCGCGGCCTGGGCGGCGGCGGTGGCCTGCTCCGGCGTGGCCTCGGGGCACGACTCGGGGTGGGCGGCCACCGCCACCACCACGAGACCGCCCAGCCAGGCCAGCAGCCCGGCGCCCACCCGGCCCCTCACGCTCGTCCCCACCGACCCGGAAGCTAACCGTCCCTACGATCGGTCCCGGTGACGAACCGGGGGCGTTGGGTCGTGACGGTCGTGGTCGGCCTCGTCATCCTCGCCCCGGCACTGCTTCCCGGCGCCGAGGACGACTTTCCGCTCTCGACCTTCCCGATGTTCACCTACGAACGGGGCGCGGTGGTCGACCTCGACACGGCCGTGCTGGTCGACGCCGACGGCCGGCACCGGCTGTCACCCGAGGCGGTGGGGGGAACCGACGAGATCGTCAGCGCCGCGGTGGCCGTCGACCGGGCCATCGCGGCCGGCCCCGACGCGCTCGAGCGGTTCTGTGCCACCGTCGCCGGACGGGTCGACGGTCCGGGTGCGATCGAGGTGGTCACCGAACGCCACGACGCCATCGCCCTGCTCCGCGACGGGGCCGAGCCCGAGGCGGTGACCGTGCACGAGCGGTGCGAGATCCCGTGATCGTCGAGGCCCCCGCACGGCGACTGGCGGCACTGCGCCTGCTCACCGGGGCCTTCGCGGTCACCTACCTGGTGGTCCGCCTGCCGTACTTCCTCGACCTGACCCGCCTGCCCGCCGACCGTTGGGAACCGCCGGGCGTGCTCGCCCCCCTGGGCGCCCCACCGTCGACCGCGCTCGTCCACCTCGTGTTCGGGCTCGCGCTCGTCGCCGGTGCGGGCTACGTCGCCGGCTGGCGCTACCGGGTGACGGGGCCGGCCTTCGCCGTGCTCCTCCTGGGCGTCATGAGCTACCGCAACGCCTGGGGCCACCTGTTCCACACCGACAACCTGCTCGTGCTGCACGTGCTCGTCGTCGGTCTGGCCCCTGCGGCCGCGGCGTGGAGCCTGGATGCCCGGGGCCGGGCCGAGCCGGCCGACGACGTCCGCTTCGGCTGGCCGGTCCGGCTGGCGGCTCTGGCGACCGTGCTGACCTACGTCGTCACGGGCATCGCCAAGCTCCGCTACGCCGGCCTCGACTGGCTCGGGGGCGACACGCTCCTGCACCAGATCGCCTTCGACAACGCCCGCAAGAAGGTGCTGGGCGACACCTACTCGCCCGTGGCCAGTGCGTTCGCAGGCCACCCCGGCCTGTTCCGGCCCATGGGCGCGCTCACCCTGGTCGTGGAGCTGGGCGCGCCCGTCGCCCTGCTCGGTCGGCGCTGGGCGGCGTGGTGGTCCGGCGCAGCCTGGCTCTTCCACGTCGGGATCCTGGGCCTCATGTGGATCGCCTTCCCGTACCCGTTGAGCTTGGTGGCCTTCGCCCCCTTCTTCCGGTGCGAACGCTTCGTGGAGGCCGTCCTCGGGTTGCGCCCCGTCCGTAGGCTCGTGTCGACATGACTTCGGTGGACACGGCTCGCGAACTGGTGCAGGAGGCGACGGCGATCACCGTGCTGACCGGCGCCGGCATCTCGACCGACAGCGGGATCCCCGACTTCCGCGGGCCCAACGGGGTCTGGACCAAGAACCCGGGGGCCGAGAAGAAGGCGACGCTGCAGCACTACCTGGCCGATCCGGAGGCCCGGAAGCAGACGTGGCGCAACCGGCTGGATTCCGCGGCGTGGACCGCCGAGCCCAACGACGGCCACCGGGCCCTCGTCGAGCTCGAGCGTCAGGGCAAGCTGCACACGCTCATCACCCAGAACATCGACGGGCTGCACCAGGCCGCGGGCAGCGACCCCGCGCTGGTCGTGGAGGTCCACGGCACCATCCGCGAGGTCGGCTGCCTGAACTGCGGTGAGCGGGCGCCGATGGAGCGGGCCCTCGAGCGGGTGCGGGCGGGGGAGGACGACCCGGAGTGCCGCACCTGCGGGGGGATCCTCAAGTCGGCCACGATCTCCTTCGGCCAGTCCCTGGTGGCCGACGACCTGGTGCGGGCCGAACGCGCGGCGCTGGCCTGTGACCTCCTGCTGGCCATCGGTTCGACCCTCGCCGTGTACCCCATCTGCGACGTCGTCCCCATCGCCAAGCAGGCCGGCGCCACCGTGGTCATCGTCAACGCCGAGCCCACCCAGTTCGACCACCTCGCCGACGCGGTGGTCCGCGACTCCATCAGCGCGGTCCTCCCCGACCTCGTCCGGACCTAGGGAATCGCCCACCCGGCCCGATTGTTGACCTGATCGCTAGGCTTTTCCTTCGGAGGACCACGATCCATGCCCAACTTCCGCGAGCTGCTGAGCCAGACCAAAGCCCGCATCAAGGAGATCTCGACCGAGGAGGCCGCGGCCGCCCGGGAGGCCGACCACGCCGTCGTCCTCGACGTCCGCGAGCCCGACGAGTACGAGCAGGGGGCCATCCCCGGGTCGGTGCACATCGCCCGGGGCAACCTCGAGAGCCAGGTCGAGGGGCGGCTCCTCGACAAGGACGCACCCGTGGTCGTCTTCTGTGCCGGCGGGACGCGGTCCGCGTTCGCCGCCGAGACCCTGGGCCAGTTGGGCTACACCGACGTGGCGTCGGTCGCCGGTGGCTTCAACCGGTGGAAGGACGAGGGTCGGGACTGGAAGGTCCCCCAGGTCCTCTCCGCCGAGCAACGCAACCGGTACCAGCGCCACCTGCTCCTCCCCGAGGTCGGGGTCGAGGGCCAGCAGAAGCTCCTCGACGCCAGGGTTCTCCTCCTCGGCGCCGGCGGTCTGGGCTCACCCGCCGCGCTCTACCTGGCGGCCGCCGGCGTGGGCACGATCGGCATCATCGACATGGACGTGGTGGACGAGTCGAACCTCCAACGCCAGATCCTCCACAACATGGACCGCATCGGCGAGCGCAAGGTGGACTCGGCCAAGAAGACGCTGACCGCCATCAACCCCGACGTGGACGTGGTCACCTACGACACCCGCCTCGGGGCCGACAACGTGGTGGAGCTGCTGTCCCAGTTCGACGTGGTCGTCGACGGGGCCGACAACTTCCCCAGTCGGTACCTGCTGAACGACGCGTCGCTGAAGACGAACACCCCGGTGGTCCACGGCTCGATCTTCCGCTTCGAGGGCCAGGCCACCGTCTTCAAGCCCTTCGACGGGCCGTGCTACCGCTGCATGATCCCCGAGCCGCCCCCCGCCGAGCTGGCGCCGTCGTGCGCCGAAGCCGGTGTCCTCGGCGTGCTGCCCGGCATCATCGGCTCGATCCAGGCCCTCGAGGCCATCAAGCTCATCCTCGGCATCGGCGATGACCTCTCCGGCCGGCTGCTGGCCTACGACTCGCTCGAGCAGTCCTTCCGCACCTTCAAGGTCAACCGCGACCCCGAGTGCCCCGCTTGCTCCATCGACCCCGACGCCATCGTCATCGCCGAGTACGACGACCTCTGCATGCCCCACCCCACCAGCGCCTGACGGACCTAGCCTGACCCGGCCATGTTGGTCGGCGACCGTGTCATCTACCTGCAGCTCCAGAAGACGGGGAGCACCCGGATCACCGATCTGATCCAGGCCACCGTCGGGGCGGAGGAGCGCTCGAAGCACGATCGGATCCGGCGGGTGGACCTGGCCGATCCGGAGCTCGGGGCCAAGTACCGGCTGGGCTCGGTCCGCAGCCCGTGGTCGTACTACGTGTCCCTCTGGGCGTTCGGCTGTCACAAGGCCGGCGGCATCTTCGAGCGCACGACCGGCATCTCCCGCGCCGACCAGCCGGCCGCCCTCCTCGGGAGCTTCGGGCACAAGACGGTCCCCCTGGCCGACCGGGACCGCAAAGCCCGCAAGCGCGCCGCCCGGTGGCTCGAGACCTACACCCACGCCGACGACGCCGACGCCTTCCGGACCTGGATCGAGCTGCTCAACCACCCCAAGTACCGAGGCGACGTGGGGGAGGGTTATGGCAAGAGCGCCATCGCCGGTCACGCCGGACTCCTGACCTACCGCTACGCCGTGCTGTTCGTCCTCGGCGTGGTCCCCGGCGAGCCCCACGAGGAGCTGGCCACGCCGGAGTCCTTCCGGGCCTACGTCGAGGCCAACCACCTGTGCCAGGGGATGGTGCGGGTGGAGCACCTGGCCGACGACCTCGAGGCCGCCCTGCTCGACGCCGGCCACGACCTCAGCGCCGACCAGCGGGCCCTTCTCCACGGCCAGACCGACGCCCGCGGCGAGAACCGCTCCAAGCACCGCCCCACCGCGTGGTACTACGACGACGCCACGCGCGACCTCGTGGCCCGACGGGACGCGTTCATCCTCGAACGCCACGGCTACACCTTCACCTGAGATGTTCCTCGTCGTCGGCCAACGCGGTTCCGAGGCGCGCCTCGTCGCCGACGCCCTCGACGCCCATCCCGACCTGGTCGTCGCGGGTACGGGTGAGCTCCTGCTGCCGTTGGCCTTCCTGCTGCAGCGGGTGTCGGATCCCGGCACCGCCCGCCGCCTGGCCGCCGACCTGGTGGTGGCGGACCGCGGGTACGCCGACGGGATCGGTCGCCACCTCCCTCCGGATGCGGTCCATGCGGTGCTGGCCGAGGCGCCGCTCCGACTCGGACCGCTCCTGTCCACGCTCTACACGGCGGTGGCCGAGGCCGCGGGGCGCGGCGGGCGGGCACCCTGCTCACCGTGCTGGGCAACCCCGTCCTCAACCGCACCGGCCTGTACGAGGGTGACCTCCGGCTGGTGCACGTGGTCCGCGACGTGCGCACCGTGGTCGCCGCGTCGGAGGGCCACCAGGCCCCGGCCGACATCGCCCGGCAGTGGGACCAGGCCAACCGCCTGTTCCGCGACCGGCGGGGCGGCGACGCGCGGACCTACCGGCTGGTCCGCTACGAGGACTTCGCCCGCGACCCGGCCGCGGGCCTGGCCGAGCTGGTGCCGCTCCTGGGGCTCGACGAGTCCCACGTCGACCTGCCCTCGAGCACCGTCGCCCCACCCCCTGCCCTCGACCAGGCCACCCGTGCTCTGGTCACGGCGACCGCCCGCGAGGGGTTGTTCGACTTCGGCTACGACCCGCCCCGCCGGTCACTACGCCGCGCCCTCCTGGTGGCCCAGCGGCGCACCTCGGGCGTCGGCCGGCGCCTGCGCCGGGCGGCCGAGTCGGCCCGCGGCCGCGTGTGGGCCCTGCGGGCCCCCGTGCCCTGGGCCCCCGCCGGCGAGCGGGAGGCCCTGGCGCCGGTCGCGTGCAACGTGTGCCGTTGGTCGGGCAAGGCCTTCAGTGGTCATCAGCACGCCGAGAGCGCCGATTGCCCCCGCTGCGGCACGATCGCCCGCGAGCGGTTCCACCTCCACGGCCTCGGTCCCGACGCCGGCTCCGGTCGCCTGGCGCTGCTCGAGACGGCGCCCCGCCTGACCGGCCCCTACGGCCGCGCGATGCGGCGGTGGTTCGACTACTCGGTCCTCGACGCGGTCGCTTCCGGGTCGCCGCTCGGCCACCTCGACGGGCTGTCCTCGATCGCCGACGGATCGATCGACCGCATCCTCACGGCCCACGACCTCCAAGCGGTGCCCGATCCCGACGCCGTCCTGGCCCAGGCGCACCGGGTGCTGCGTCCCGGCGGGATCCTGCTGGCCCAGGTACCCGTGCTGGATGCGGCGACGACCGCGCTCGAGGCGGCCGACACCGCGGCGGCGGGGACCGCCCGGTGGGCGTTCGGCGTCGACGTGCTCGAGCGCTTCGAGCAGGCCGGCTTCGACGCCGACGTGCTCGTCTCCGACGAGCTGGCCGAGGTCGTGGCCGGTGGTCCCGACGCCTGGGCCAAGGCGGCGGGCAGTGGCGAGGTCGATCTCGACGGCGTCCTCGCCGGCGCGGCGAAGATCACGCTCACGGCCGTGGCCGACAAGCCCACGGCCCGGCGCCGGGGCTGGCTGCCGCCTGTGCTCTTCTGGACCATCCGGGCGCGGAGGGCGTAGGCCGGTGTTCGTCGTCTACGGCATGCCGCGGTCGGGCACGACCCTCGTCGCCCAGTGCCTCAACGCCCACTCCGGGCTGCTCGTGCCCGACGAGACCGACTTCATGATCCCCGCCGCCCACGCCTTCCGCCTGGTCGACGACGCGGAGGCGGGCCGGCGCCTGCTCGCCGACCTGATCGTGGCCACCGACCGCTTCGACGCCACGCTCGGGCGCTGGCTGGACGCCGACCAGGTGCGGGAACTGGTCCTCGGGGCCCCGTACCGGTTCGACGCCATGGTCGCTAGCCTCTACGACGCCCTCGCCGGGGTGGCTGGTGTCACCCTGGCCGGCGACAAGTCCCCGAACGACCTGCCCCAGAGCGAGATCCTCGGACAGGCCGGGTTCTTCACAGAGCGCATCCGAGCCATCCACCTGGTCCGGGACCCGCGCGACGTCATGGTCTCGATGGCCCGACTGGGATGGCTGAACGGAATCGATGTGAGCTACGCCCGCCTGTGGCGCAACGCCAACCTGAACCTGCACCGGCGCCTCGCCGGCCACCCCGACCGCTACCTGCAGCTGCGCTACGAGGACGTCGTGGCCCGTCCCGGCGAGGCCTTCGAGGAGGTGGCACGGTTCCTCGGGGTCGACTTCGAGCCGGGCATGGTCAGCGAGGAGGCCCGCTTCTCGCAGTTCCCCGAGCACAAGGGGATGACCCAACACGCCAGCACCTTCCGCCCGATCGGCGGCGAGAGCGTCGGTCGCTACGCCGACGTGTTCGACCGCACCACGCTGGACGAGGTCGACGCCCTGGCCGGCGACGCCCTCGCCACCTTCGGCTACCAATGAGGAACGCCGCATGATCACCGCGACCAACGAGCTCTGGGGCTACCGCGCCCTCGTGCTCAACCTGACCAACCGCCAGCTCAAGTCCCAGTACAAGCAGAGCCTGTTCGGGAACCTCTGGTCGCTGATCAACCCGGCGGCCACCATCGGCGTCTACTCGCTGGTCTTCGGCGTCTTCCTCCAGTTCGGCCGCAACATCCCCGGCGTCCAGTACGGGGACCTGCAGAGCTTCCCGCTCTACCTGTTCTGCGCCATCATCCTGTGGTCCACCTTCAACCGGGTCGCCATCGGCGCCATGGCGTCGTTCACCCAGACGGGCTCGCTCCTGCGGAAGGTGTACTTCCCGCCGTCCGCCCCGATCGTGGCCCACGGCTTCGCCCAGCTGAAGCAGACGATGCTCGAGGGCCTCATCGCCATGGTGGTCTTCGCGGCCCTCGGCTACTTCTCCTGGAGCTTCGTCCTCTGGCCGCTGTTGATCCCGCCGATGCTGCTGTTCGCCCTCGGCCTCGGGCTCATCCTCACGCTGGCCAACGCGTACTACAAGGACGTGTCGTACCTGATGAACATCCTCACGATGCTCCTCTTCTACTGCACGCCGATCCTTTACTCGCTCGACCGAGTCGGCGACACCGAGATCCTCGGCGTCAAGGCCACGACGCTGCTCGAGCTGAACCCCCTGACCCACTTCGTCGACGCCTCCCGCGAGATGCTGTACCTCGGGGTGGCGCCGAGCCTCACCCGGTGGGCGGCGGTCTGGGTGTCCGGGATCGCGAGCATGCTCGTCGGGTGGGCCGTGTTCGTGCGCTACTCCAAAGACGTGAGCGAGGTGGTCTGACCCATGACTGAAGCGGCCATCGCGGTCGAAGACGTCTCCAAGCGGTTCCGGCTGGCCCACAACCGGGCCGACTTCCTGAAGGAAGCCGTCGGCCGGCGGGAGCGCACCGAGTTCACCGACTTCTGGGCCCTCAAGGAGGTCTCCTTCGAGGTGGCCGAGGGCTCGATGTTCGGGATCATCGGGCACAACGGCTCGGGCAAGTCGACCCTGCTCCGCCTCCTGTCGAACATCTACCGGCCCACGAGCGGCACGATCCACACCAAGGGCCGGATCAGCGCGCTGCTCGAGCTCGGCACCGGGTTCCACCCCCAGCTGTCCGGCCGGGAGAACATCTACCTCAACGCCTCGATCCTCGGCATCCCGGCCAAGGTCATCGAGCGCCGGATCGACGACATCATCGGGTTCGCCGACATCGGCGAGTTCATCGACTCGCCGGTGAAGATCTACTCGAGCGGCATGAAGGTGCGCCTCGGCTTCTCGGTGGCGGTGCACGTCGAGCCGGAGATCCTGCTCCTCGACGAGGTCGTGGCGGTCGGCGACGAGCGCTTCAAGCGCCGCTGCTTCGAGCACATCTACGAGCTGCGCCGTCAGGGCGTGACCATCGTCCTCGTCACCCACAGCCTCGGCCAGGTCCAGTCCCTGTGCGACCGTGCGCTCTGGATGGAGCGGGGCGTCGTGCGGGAGGAGGGCGAGGCGATCGACGTCGCCCGCAGCTACCTGCAGCAGGTGAACCTCGCCGAGGCCGAGGCCGGCTTCGACGGCGGCCTCGGTGACGCCGACCTCATGGTGGAGGGCCGGGGCGAACGGAAGGGCACGGGCGAGATCACCATCGAAGGGGTCAGCTTCCTGAACGCCCACCGGGCGGTCACCCCGTTCGCCAACTCGGGGCGACCCCTGGTGGTCCGCATCAACTACAAGGCCCACGAGCCGGTGAAGAACCCCAGCTTCGCCCTGCGCTTCCACACCGACGGCGGCACCATGGTCACCGCGCCCAACAGCCGCCGGGGTCGCCTGCACACCGGGCTCATGGAGGGCGAGGGCACCGTGGTCTACAAGATCCCCCGCATGCACCTCACCCCCGGGACCTACCACCTGACCGCGGGCGTGTACGACGAGAACAACCTGCACATCTACGACCAGCGCGACCGCGAGTTCGAGCTGCGGGTGCAGCCCGGTAGCGCGAACGACGGCGAGGGGTACCTCGACCTCGGCGGTGAGTGGGCGATCCCCTCGATCACTGAGGAGGACCCGGCCGAGCAGGACGTGGCCGAGCAAAACGGCGCGGCCTGAGTGCGGGAGCGCCTCGCCGGCCTGGCCGAGCGCCTGGCCGAGCGCAACCCGCTGCCCGACGGCACCCTCGTCGTCGGGGCCGGCCTGGTGGTCAACGGCGTCATGTCGTACGCCTTCCTCGGCCTGGCGGGGCGGACCCTGGGCAAGGAGGCGTTCGAGCCGCTCTCGGTGCTGTGGGCCCTGATCTACCTGATCGGGGCGGGCTTCTTCCTCCCCCTCGAGCAGGAGGTCAGCCGCGCCCTGGCCAACCGTTGGGCCCGCGGCCTGGGTGTGGGGCCGCTCGTGCGCCAGGCCGGCCTCCTGGGTGCCGGGCTCACCGCCCTGCTCGTGGTGGCCACCATCGTCGCCGCGCCGTGGATGCTCGACCACTTCTTCGACGGCCAGGAACTGATCGTCGTCTCGCTGATCCTGGCCATCGTCGGCTATGCCGCCGTCCACCTCGCCCGGGGGACCTTGGCCGGCCTCGGCCGCTTCCGGGGCTACGCCGCCTACTACGTGTACGAGAACACGCTGCGGGTGGCGGCGTGCGTGGTCCTCGCCGTGCTCGCGGCCGCCACGGCCGGCCCCTACGCGCTGGCGGTCGGGCTGGCGCCCGGCATCGCCCTCGTCCTGGCCCTCCGCAACGAGCACGACCTCGCGTCCGAGGGGCCGGAAGCCCCCTGGGGTGAGCTCAGCGCCGCGCTGGGCAGCCTGCTGGCGGCTTCGGTCCTCACCGCCTTCCTCCTCTACGCCGGCGTCATCGCGGTCGAGCTGCTGGCCGACGAGTCCGAGTCCGGCGAGGCCAGCGTGTTCCTGGCCGGACTGGCCGTGTCCCGCGTCCCGGTCTTCCTCTTCCAGGCCGTCCAGGCCGCCCTGTTGCCGAAGCTGTCGGCGCTGGCCGGTGCCGGTCGCTTCCATGAGTTCCGGGAGCGCCTCGGCCGGCTCCTGGCCGCGGTGACGGTGATCGGCCTCGCCGGTGTCGTCGGGGCGGTGGCCTTCGGGCCGCTGCTCATCGACATCCTCTTCGGCGACGAGTTCGCGCTGGAACGGGTGGACCTCGGGCTGCTCGCCCTGTCCAGCGCGGCGTTCATGCTCGCCGTGGCCCTCGGCCAGGCCCTGATCGCGCTCGAAGGCCAGTCCCGGGTCGCGTTCGGCTGGCTGGTGGGCGTCATCGGGTTCCTGGTGGTGACCGCACTGGGCAACGACCTGTTCCTCCGCGTCGAGGCCGGCATGGCCGCCGGGTCCGCCCTGGCCGCCGTCGTCATCGGGGTCCTGGCCCGCCACCGCCTCCACGGCAAGCTCCGCACGCACCCCCACACCCTCACCACGATCGACACCACGACGACGATCGAGCCTTGACCCCCGCCTCACGAAGCCGACGGCGGCGACCGATGGGTCTTGACCCATGCGCCTCCGAACCTTCGCCGTGGCCGCCTCCGTGGCCGCACTCGTGCTCGTCGCCGGCCCGGCGGCCGCGGCACCCGGGACCGCGGCCCGGACCTTCGGGGGCGCCCCGCTCGACGACGTCCTGCACCGGGCGGCCCAGGAGCGCCGGTGCGGCCTGACCACCAACGAGCTGGCGGCGATGATGCTGGCCCCGACCTATCCCGAGACGGGCGCTCCGCGGGATCAGGCGCCGTCGCCGATGACCTTGTCCCGGTGGGACGACCAGCCGGGCCTGCACTCCTTCGGGACCGTCGCCGGACAGCCCCGGGCCTTCTGGCACCCGGGGGTGGGCATGTGGCAGTTCGACTCGGCCGGCCTCGGGGCGCGGTTCACCGCCGCGCAGCTCGTCGACACGAACTTCGTGGCCGCTCGCACCGCGGCCACCATCGTCGACCGGTGGTGCGCCAAGCCGAACCTGGCCAACGCCTGGGCGCCCTGGCACGGGTGTGCGGACGGCAGCTGCAAGACCACGTTCCGCGCCACCTACCGGCGGACCGGTGACCGCCTCGTCGGGGTGGGCCGCGACCCGGACGTGTTGCGTCGAGGGGGCATGACCCGGCACACCTGCACGGGCCCGGGCCGAACGGGTCCCTTCACCTGCTGGCGCATCGATCCGGCGCGGGCGCAGGGCTACGCCGGCTTCACCGCCCCGGGCTTCGGTCCTGCCCCTGTGAGCGCCCCGTTCTACGTGTACGCCGCCGGCAGGTTCGAGTACCGCCACTGGCTGCGGGTGGACACGGGCCACCGCCGCGCCGTCTGGGCGCAGCGACCGCTCGGCGCCAATGCCCGCACCAGCCTCACCTGGCACCGGGGCGAGCCGCTCACGGTGCTCTGAGGGCCGGCGCCCTTGCGGGCGCCGGCCCCCGGCTCAGATCAGCCGCCGCCCAGGATCACGCACTGACCGGGCCGCTCTTCGGGCAGCCGGCCCCCGCACGTGGCGCCGTAGCCCTCGTACGAGTTGGTCGAGTCCGACACCGGCGTCTGGCGGTACAGGTCGTCACAGGCCTGGAAGTTGGCGTCGAAGTAGCAGTCGTTGGCCAGCGAGTCGAACTCCACGTTGGACCCGTACTCGGCGATGAAGTCCTCCGGGGGGACGCCCTCGCCGAGGTCACCGACATCGTCGGAGAGGTCGTCCGACAGGTCGTCCGACAGGTCGTCCGAGAAGTCGTCGGAGAAGTCATCGGTGACGTCGTCGGAGAGGTCATCCGAGAAGTCGTCGGTGAAGTCGTCCGACGAGTCGCTCAGGTCGTCGCTGAGGTCGTCGGAGGCGTCCTCGTCGACGAAGCACTCGATGCCGATCTCCTCCCCGAGCTCGTCCACCTCTTCCTCGAGCTCGGCGTTCTCCTCGGCCAGCTCGACGATCTCGTCGTCGTCATCGTCTTCGGCTGCGGCCTCGAGCTCCTCGAAGATGGCGACCCGGTCCTCGATGACCCCGAGCAGGTCGTCCACCTCGTCCTGCAGGTCCTCCGGCGGGTTGATGTCCCGGAGGTCCTCGACGCCCTGGGTGGCGATGTCGATGGCCTCACCGGCCTGCTCGGCCAGCTCCTCGTTGTCCTCGGGCGTGCCGAGATCGTCGAGCTCCTGGCTCACCTCGGTGCACACGTCGTCGAACTCGTCGACGAAGTCGTCCTCGGACAGGCGCTCCTCACCGCCGCCGCAGCCGACCGCGACCAACGCGAGGACCGCGACCAGCAGGAGCCAGATCGATCGGGGGACATACGTCTTCATCGGGGGTTGCCTCTTCTCATCTTCCGCCGGAACGGAGGCGAACGTTAGTTGGTGTGCCCTCGCTCGCCGTAGTCCGCGAGCAGGCGCTGGAGCCCCTTGGTCGCCGGCTGGAGCCGGGGGACGCCCCGCCGGGCCAGCTCGGCGTTCTCGAGCACGGAGTTGGCGGGCCGAGGCGCCGGCCGGGGGGGCAGGAGGTCGGCCGTGGCGACCGGCCGCACCCGTTCCGGGTCGTGGCCGCTGTGTTCGAGCACCGACCGGGCGAACTCGTACCAGGACACCGCCGGGCCCTGGTTCGTGACGTGGAACGGGCCGCGGTGGCCGCCGCGCACGAGCTCCAGGACCTTGCGGGCCAGGTCCCGGGCGAAGGTGGGATGGCCCCGCTGGTCGTCCACGAAGGTGAGCTCGCCGGGCCGGGCCGCGAGCCGCAGGATCGTCGCCACCATGTTCGGGCCGTAACGCCCGCAGACCCACGACGTCCGCACGATCAGGGCCTCGGGGCCGGCGGCCAGCTCACCGGCGTACTTCGATCTCCCGTAGACCGACTGCGGGTTGGCTGGGTCGCTCTCGACGTACGGCGTGGCCTTGGTGCCGTCGAAGATGTAGTCGGTGGAGAGGTAGGTCAGGTGCGCGCCGATGGCGGCGGTGGCCTCGGCGACATGCGCCGTACCCGTCTCGTTGACGAGGTGGGCGCGATCGGGATCGCTCTCGCACGCGTCGACCGCGGTCCAGGCCGCGGCGTGGACGACGGCGTCCGGCCGGTGCTGACGCACCGCGGCGCGAACGGCTGGACCGTCCGTGATGTCCAGCGCCGCGTGATCGAGCCCGACCGCTCCGGTACCGAGCTGTTCGACGAGCTCCCGGCCCAGCTGCCCGCCGGCCCCGGTGACGAGGACATTCACCGGCCGAGCAGCGGTTCCCACCACCAGCGGTTGTCGCGGTACCAGGCCACGGTCAGGTCGAGCGCGTCGTCGAGGTCATGGCGGGGCTGCCAGCCCAGCGCCTGCACCCGGGAGGTGTCGATCGAGTAGCGGCGGTCGTGACCGAGCCGATCGGCCACGGGCTCGATCATCGACTCGTCGCGGCCGAGGCGGGCCAGCAGCCGGTGGGTCAGCTCGAGGTTGGTGATCTCGTTCCCGGCCCCGATGTTGTAGATCGCGCCGGTCTCGCCGGTGCGCAGCACGACGTCGACCGCCTCGCAGTTGTCCTCGACGAAGCACCAGTCGCGCACGTTGAGGCCGTCGCCGTAGAGCGGGACCTTCCGGTCCTCGAGCAGGTTGGTCACGAAGAGGGGGATGACCTTCTCGGGGAACTGCTGCGGTCCGAAGTTGTTGCTGCTGCGGGTCACCACGACGGGCAGCCCGTGGGTCTCGTGGTGGGCCAGGGCGATGAGGTCGGAGCCGGCCTTGGCCGCCGAGTAGGGCGAGCGTGGGGTGAGCACGTCCTCCTCGGTGAACGAACCGACGTCGATGGAGCCGTAGACCTCGTCGGTCGAGATGTGGAGGAAGCGCTGGACGCCGATGACCCGGGCCACGTCGCAGAGCACGTTGGTCCCGCCGCAGTTGGTCCGCACGAACTCGTCGGGGCTCACGATGGACCGGTCGACGTGGCTCTCGGCCGCGAAGTGGACGACGTGGTCGTGGTCGGCCATGGCCTCGGTCACGGCGTCACGGTCGCAGATGTCGCCCTTCACGAACCGGAAGCGGGGGTCGTCCTCGAAGCCGCGGAAGTTGTCGGGGTTGCCCGCATAGGTGAGCGCGTCGAACACCGTGATCTCGTCGTCATGGTGGTCGAGCACCCAGCGGACGTAGTTGGAGCCGATGAAGCCGGCCCCACCGGTCACGAAGAGCTTGGACATGGTCTTCCTTCAGGTGCGCAGGTCGGCGTGGGGGCGGCGGACCGGGTCGAGGTCGGCCCGGCGCGGGTTGGCCTGGTCGCGGTCCGAGAGCACGGGATCGGTGACACCCCAGTCGGCCGCGATGTCGGGGTCGTCCCAGGCCACCCCGAGCTCGTCGGCGGGGTTGTAGTAGCCGTCGACGAGGTAGGTCATGGTCATGTCGGTCAACGCGGCGAAGCCGTGGGCCACGCCCGGCGGGATGAACACCCCGCGGTGCGGGTGCTGACCGTCGGGGTCCTCGCCGAGCTCCAGCAGGAGCGTGTTGCCGTCGGTCGGCGAGCCCTCCCGCAGGTCGTGCAGCACGACCCGGGCCCGGCCCGAAGGGACGTACCAGTAGTCGGCCTGGTGCAGGTGGTAGTGCAGACCGACGACGGAGCCGGCTCGGCGGTCGCTGCGGTTGGCCTGGAGCATCTCGCGCCCGCCGTCGGGGAACCACTGCCGGCGGTAGGTCTCCACGAACACGCCGCGCTCGTCGCCGAACACCTTCGGCTCGACGATGAAGACGCCACCGATGGTGGGCGACTCGTTGACTTCGGCCATCGTGGGCACCTATTCGAGGTCGACGCGGGAGTGGTCGCCGAGCATGAGCCGGGTGGCTCGGGGCAGGCGCCCGGAGCGGACGACCTCGACCTCCCGGCCGATGAGCGAGTCCTGCACGTGCGGGATGTTCACGATCCGGCTGTCCTCGAGGACGACCGAGTGCTCGATCTCGGAGTCGAGGATCTCGCACCCTCCGGCGACCGACGTGTAGGGCCCGATGTAGCTGTTCACGACCCGGGTACCCGGCCCGATGATGGCCGGCCCGCGGACGGTGCTGCCCTTGATCTCGGCGCCCGCTTCGACCACGACCCGTCCTTCGACGTTGGAGGCCTCGTCGACCTCGCCGAGGATCTCGGGGTCGAGGGTCTCGAGGATCAGGCGGTTGCCCTCGAGGAGTGGGTCGAGCTTGCCGGTGTCCTTCCACCAACCGTCGAGGATCTCGTGGCGGACCCGGTGGCCCTGGTCGATCAGCCACTGGATGGCATCGGTGATCTCCAGCTCGCCCCGAGGGGAGGGCTCGATGGCCGCGACGGCCTCGTGGATCGTCACGTCGAACAGGTACACGCCCACCAACGCCAGGTCGGACGGGGGCTCGTCGGGCTTCTCGAGGAGCTGGAGGACCTCGCCGTCGGCGCCGATCTCGGCCACGCCGAAGCGCTGGGGGTCGGGGACCCGGGCGAGCAGGATCTGGGCCGAGGGCGGTGTCATGGCCTGGTCGAGGGAGGGGGTGGCCGACGCGGCCCGGTCGGCCTCGAAGCTGTCGACGAACTCGGCGATGCCCTGACGCAGGAGGTTGTCGCCGAGGTACATCACGAAGTCGTCGTCGCCCAGGAACTCCCGGGCGATGAGGACGCAGTGGGCGAGGCCGAGCGGCTCGTCCTGCGGGAGGTAGGTCACCTGGAGGCCCCAGCGCGAGCCGTCGCCCACGGCCGCCCGGATCTCGTCGCCCGTCTCGCCGATCACGATCCCGACCTCGGTGATGCCCGACTCGGCCATGTCCTCGAGGCCGTAGAAGAGGATGGGCTTGTTGGCCACCGGCACCAGCTGCTTGGCGCTGGTGTGGGTGATCGGGCGCAGGCGGGTACCCGCGCCACCGGACAGGATCAGGCCCTTCACGGCCGCCGTTGTATCAGGAGATGGAGCCGAGCCGAGGATCTTGGTGAAGGTCCTCAAGCTCTATCCTCACGGCCCCGTGCCCCGCGTCCGTGCCGTCGTCCTGAACTTCAACGGCGGCCGCCACGTCGTCGAATGCGTCGAGGCCCTCACCCACACCGACTGGCCGGCGGACGACTTCGAGGTCGTGGTGGTGGACAACGCCTCCTCCGACGGCAGCGACGGCGAGCTCCGACGGCGGTTCCCCGACGTGGAGATCCGCCCGACCGGCGCGAACCTCGGCTTCCCGGCGAACAACGTGGCCATGCGGGACCTGGACGGCATCGACCACGTCGCCCTCGTGAACAACGACGCCTTCGTCGATCCGGGCTGGCTGCGCCCGCTCGTGGAGGCCCTCGAGGATGATCCGGCCCGGGGCGCGGCCTGTCCCCGGATCGTGTTCGCCTCCCGGTTCCTCGACCTGTCCATCGCCGCGCCGACCTTCCGGCCCGGCTCGGGCGACGGGCGCGACCTCGGGGTGCGCCTGTCGGGGGTCGAGGTCGACGGCGACGACGCCTGGCGGGACAGCCAGCGGGTCGAGGGCTTCTGGGGCCTCGAGCACGGCGACGGCGAGGAGGCCCACTTCGAGTGGACCCGCGACCGGGCGGTCGTGCGGGTCGCCGTCGCCGAAGGGGCGACCGGCGCCGTGGTCCGGCTGCGGCTGGCCGCGGAGGCGGCCAAGGTGGTGACCGTCGACGGGGGCGGCGGACCGCTCGCGGTCGAAGTCGGCCCCGAGCCCACCTGGATCGAGGTCCCGCTCGAGGGAACGGCCTACGACGTGGTGAACAACGTCGGCTCGGTGCTGGTCGACGGCGGTTACGGCGCGGACCGTGGGTTCCTCCAGCGCGACGACGGCCAGTTCGACGAGCCGGCCGAGGTCTTCGCCTGGTGCGGCGGAGGGGTTCTGCTGCGTCGCTCGTACCTGGAAGCGGTCGGGCTGTTCGACGAGCGGTTCTTCCTCTACTACGAGGACACCGACGTGGCCTGGCGGGGCCGGAGCCGAGGCTGGCGGTACGACTACGTCCCCGGCTCCCGGCTCCGGCACATCCACGCGGCCAGCAGCGGCGAGGGCTCTGCGCTGTTCCAGCACTACGTCGAGCGCAACCGCCTGCTGATGCTCGTGAAGAACGCCCCCGCCGGCCTCGCCGCCTCCGCCGTCCTGCGCTACGTGCTGATCACGGCGAGCTACGCCCGGCGGGACGTGGTCGCCCCCGTGCTGCGAGGGCACCGGCCGAACCTCGTCCTCCTCCGCCGGCGGAGCCGGTCCTTCCTCGCCTTCCTGCGCCTGCTCCCCGCCATGCTGGTGGCCCGGGCGCGCAACCGTCGGCAGCAGGTCGTGGACGACGCCGACCTCGTCTCGTGGATGGTGGGACAACCGTGAGGGTGGGGGTCTACAACCGCTACTGGCGCACGGGCGGTGGCGCCGAGACCTATGGCGCCGCCGTGGCCCAGGTGCTGGCCCGCCACCACGACGTCGACCTGCTGGGTCCGGACGACGTGGACCTGGCCGTCCTGGCCGAGCGGCTCCGCCTCGACCTCAGCGGCGTCCGCATGGTCGTGCTTCGCGACCGGCCCGGTGCGGTGCTCCGCGCCAGCCGGGGCTACGACCTCTTCGTCAACGTGTCGTTCATGAGCCACGAGGACGCCGGGGCGCCGCAGAACCTCTACATCACCCACTTCCCGGCGCCCTCGGCGCGAGACCTCAACGGGGCGCAGCGGCTGGCCATCCGGGTCCTGGGCCCGCTTGTCCGGGCACAGGCCGTCGACACCGCGTGGGGCGGAGGCTTCTACCCGCGGGAGGGCCGCCAGCCCCGCCACTTCTGGACCGGACCCGAAGCCTCGTTCTTCGTGGAGGCCCGGCCGGATCGGCCCGTGCCCGTCCGGCTCGTGTTCCGCCGCCAGCGCCCGGCGGGGATCGAGCCGGCGCGGGTCGAGGTGCTGGTCGACGGGGAGCCGGTGACCGAGCTGGAGGTGGCGAGCGGCGGCTCGGCCCTCGACCGGAGACGGGGCTTGCCCGTGATGGTGTCGGTCCCGGCCCGTCCGGGTGCCGAGGAGGTGGAGGTCCGCATCGTGTCGTCGACGTTCGTCCCCGCGGAGCACGGGCTGGGCGACGACGACCGGCGGCTGGGCGTCGCCCTCTCCAACCTGTACACGGGCGGTCGCCTGCGCGAACGGGTGGGGGCCTCGCTCGGGGCGTGGTTCCCGCTGCTGTACCGCCCGCTGCCGAACAAGAACTTCCTCGACACCTACGACACGCTGATCGCCAACTCCGAGTTCACCCGGGGCTGGATCCGGCGCTGGTGGGACCGCGACGCCACCGTCCTCTACCCGCCCGTGCGGCTCCACCAAGGGGGGACGAAGGACGAGATCATCCTCGGGGTCGGCCGGTTCTTCGCCCCCAAGGCCGGCCACTCCAAGAAGCAGCTGGAGATGGTGGAGGCGTTCCGTCGGCTGGTGGCGACCGGGCGCGGCCGAGGGCTGGTCGCTGCACCTCGTCGGCGGGTGCAGCGAGGCCGACCAGCCGTACCTGGACACGGTGCGGGAGGCGGCCGAAGGCCTGCCGGTGACGCTGCACGTGGACGCCCCCGGCGCCGAGCTGGCCGACCTGTACGCGCGGGCGTCGATCTTCTGGCACGCCACCGGGCTCGGGGAGGACCCCGACGTGGACCCGGACCGCATGGAGCACTTCGGCATCGCGATCGTGGAGGCCATGTCGGCCGGCGCGGTGCCCGTCGTCCTGGGCCGGGCGGGACCGGCCGAGATCGTCGAGCCGGGCCGCAGCGGCCGCCACTTCACCGATCTGGACGACCTCGTGGAGCAGACGGTCACCTTGATCGGCGACGACGGCGAGCGGACCCGGCTCTCGTCCGGGGCGATCGAGCGGGCGAGCTACTTCGGGCTCGACGCGTTCGCCGAGCGCCTCGAGGCCATCGTCCGGCGCTGAACGTCAGCCCGGCCGGATCGCCTCCCACGTGAGGAACATGTAGCTGGGCACGAAGCCGAGACGGGCGGCATCCGCGTCGGTGGCCACGGGCACGAGGTCGTCGCCGACCGAGCCGGACAGGAGCGACGGGACGTCGAACTCGCGGGAGGTGGGCCCGTCCCACTCGACGGCGCCCGTGCCGACCCGCCGCACCCAGTCCTCGGTGCCGAGCAGGGTGGTGGTGAACCCGTGCTGGCGGAGGCGGTCGGTGAGGTCGGGGCCGAAGCGCCAGAAGACGGGGGTGTCGTCACCGTGGAACTCGGGCTCGGTGGGTGGTGCGGTCGCCCCTTGCAGCACCGGGACCTGCAGGTACATGCGGCCTCCGGGGGCCAGCACCCGGGCGATCTCGTCGAGGGCCCGGTCCGTCTCGGGCACGTGCTCCAGCACGTGGGGGGTCAGGATGACGTCCAGGGACGCGTCGGGTAGGTCGATGGCCTGGAGGTCGAGACGGACGGACGCCGGCGTGGGCCCGCTCGTCGAAGTCGGAACAGGTGTAGGTGAACCACCGGTCCATGGCCCGCCGGTAGTCCTCACCGAGGCGAGGGCTGGTCTCGAGGAGGCGCGCCCGGAGGCTCGGCGGCGTGCGGGCGACGAAGCACCAGAAGAGGAAGCGGTCGCGGGCGATGCTGCCGCACTGCGGACAGGTCGCGAACTCGCAGTGCTGTGGCCCCTCGAAGCCCGCACCGGTCCAGCGACAGATGTTGCACCACGCCACGGCGCGGGCCTCGGCTCGGGTGCCGGCGTCCCAAGGCGACGGTGCGGTGTCGACCCAGGTCGTGGGATCCGGTGGCGCGGGCGATGCCTGCTCCTCCCGGGCGGTCAACCTGCGCAGGCGCCGACGGATGGCGGCCAGGTAGCGCTCACCTCGCATGCGGCCGGGAGGCTAGCGGCGGCGGGGTTCCCGCAGGACATGGGTCGAATGACCCATGGTCACGCGCGGAATGCGGCCATACTCTCACGGAGAGTGGTATTATCCTGGCGGGAAGGTGACATGCGGACCAGGCATCATCGATGGCGGCGCCGACCGCTGCTCAGTGTGTTGCTGCGCGCCGTCATCTTCATCGTCCCGATCCTCGTGGCCGTGGTCATCGGCCTCGCCGCGGCCGAGCTGCTGCCCCCTCCGGCGTCGGTTCTCGCCCGCCTGGCCTGGGCGACCACGGTCCTCTCGGCCTCCACCTGCGGGCTCCTGCTCGTCGGCCGCCTGGCCCGCCGTCTCCTGCCCGTCAGCTGGCTGCTGCAGGTCGGCCTGGCCTTCCCCGACGAAGCGCCGCGGCGCTTCGGCATCGCGCTCCGGTCTCTCCACCTGGCGCGGCGCGGCGGAGACGCCGATGACGGCCCGGCGGGCGCCTTGGCCCTGCTCGCGGCGCTGCTCACCCACGATCGGCGAACGCGTGGGCACTCGGAGCGGGTCGCGGCGTACGCCCTGCTGATCGCCGACGAGCTCGGTCTCGACGACGCCGCCAAGCTCGAGGTGCGGTGGGCGGGGCTGCTCCATGACGTCGGCAAGGTGGCTGTCCCACCCGAGATCCTGAACAAGCCCAGTCGACTGACCGACCGGGAGTGGGCGGTGATGTCGAGCCATCCGACCGAGGGCAGCGCCCTCGTCGCGCCGCTGCGAGAGCTGCTGGGTGATGCCGTTCATGCTGTCGACGGTCACCACGAGCGGTGGGACGGTCAGGGCTATCCGCGCGGCCGACGCTCGGCGGAGCTGCCGGTCTCGACCCGCATCGTCGCCGTGGCCGACGCCTTCGAGACGATGACCGCGGCACGGTCCTACAAGCCGCCCATGACGGTCGAAGCCGCTCGCACCGAGGTGGCGGCGTGCGCCGGCGGCCAGTTCGATCCCGCGGTCGTGCGCGCCTTCGTCGGCGTGTCGGTGCCCCGCCTCTGGCGGGTGGCCGGTCCGGTGGCCGTGCTGGCCCAGGTCCCTCTCCTCGGTGCTGTTCTCCAAGGAGCGAGCTCCCCGGGCGCGGGAATGGCACAGGGCGCGCTGCTGACGGCCGGCCAGGTCGCCGGCACCGCCGCGATCGTGGGTGGCGCCCTCGTCGTCGGCGGCGCGGCCGATGCTTCCGCCCCCGATCCGGCGCGCCCCCCGGCGGTCGCCGAGCTCGCCGCTGCACCGATCGGCGAGACGCTCGACGCGTCCGTTCCGTCCCCGACGCCGTCGCCGGAGGTCGACCGGGCCGAGGGTGAGCCGTCCGAGCGTGTGGATCGCGGGGCCGAGAGCACCGGCCGGGACCGACCCACCGAGCCCGGTCGACGGCACCCGGGTCGTCCGGCGGACGACACCCCCGATGACGCTGCTCGCCGACGATCGTCCGACGCGACCGGTCCCGACCCGGCACCGACGAACGACGACGACGATCAGGCCAGACCGGTTCCGGATGACGGTGGCGACGAGGTCCCTGACGAGGACGGTGACGAGGACGACAACTCGGGTCACGGCAACGACGCGGACCGTGACGACGACGACAACCCGGGTCACGGCAACGGCAACGGTCACCGCAACGGCAACGGCAATAACGAGGACAACTGGGTACGGCGACGAACGGTCACTGCGGGTCAACGGCAATGACGAGGACAACTCGGGTCACGGCAACGCGACGACGACAACTCGGGTCACGGCAACGGCGACGACGACGAGCGAGGCAGAGCGGGTGAACGCCGGGTGAACCGCAGCTGACCGCCGCGAGGCGAATGGACGGCCTATCCTGTTCGCCTCAGGCTCGACCCCGTCCGGGGTGGTGCCACCTCCCACTCGTGAAGGAACCGTTCTCGCTCATGCACGCCTATCTCGATCCCGGTAGCGGGAGCATGCTCCTCGGTCTGGTCGCCAGCGGCATGGCCGGCATCGTCGTCGTCTTCAAGACCTTCGGCCACCGCATCAAGAGCACCCTGTTCTTCTGGAAGAAGGACGACGCGGTCGTCGCCGAGCCGACGGCACCGGTCGAGGACGAGGACGCGAACCAGGCCGGCGCGGCCGCTTCCTGATCCCGCGGCACCGCCTGCCGGTGCCACCCTGCCCCCCACATGTGCCCTTCAGTTCAGCCTGACCCGGGATCCTTCCGGGACCCCTCGAGCCGCGTCTTCCTCGCCGACGACGCCGTCTGGCGTGGCCTCGACGCCGAGGCCCTCGGTGACTTCGAGGCGCTGGCGGCCACGGACTTCTTCCGGGCCGCCGTCGCCGCGGGCCAGATCGTCGGCACCGAGCTCGCCGCGGCCCCGCCCGAGGAGCTGAGCGGCGCCTGGGCCGGGGTGCTGCGCCACGAGCGCATCCCTGTGGTGACCTATCCCTACGAGTGGTCCTTCGAGATGCTGCGGGATGCCGCCCGTCTCCAGCTCGACCTCGTCGCCGGCGCCCTCGAGGTCGACCTGGTGACCAAGGACGCATCGGCCTACAACGTGCAGTTCGTCGGGTCCCGCCCCACCTTCATCGACGTCGGCTCCTTCGAGCGGCTCCGCGAAGGTGAGCCGTGGTACGGCTACCGCCAGTTCCACATGCACTTCCTGCTGCCCCTCATGCTGCAGGCGTACCGGGGCATCGCCTTCCAGCCCCTGTTGCGGGCCGATGTGGAGGGCGTCGATCCGGCCGACGCCCGCCGGATGATGTCGTTCTCGAACATCCTGAGCCCGCGGAAGAAGGGCACGCTGATCCACGTCGCGGCCCAGGCTCGGGCCGATCGGGCGACGTCGGACCGGGACGTGAAGTCGGAGCTCAAGCGCGCGGGCATGAAGAAGGAGCTCCTCGTCGCCCAGATCCGCAACCTGTCCAAGCTCGTCGGCCGGCTGCGGATCAAGGAGACGGGCACGGAGTGGGCCGGGTACAGCGACCGGAGCCACTACACCGATGCGGACCTCCGGGCCAAGGAGGCGTTCGTCTCGTCGGTCGCGGCGGCCGAGCGACCGGCCATGGCCTGGGACCTCGGGGCCAACGACGGCCACTTCTCGCGGTTGGTGGCCGAGCACGGCGCCTACGTGGTGGCGGCTGACGGCGACCACGAAGCGATCGACCACCTCTATCGGGCCCTGCGGGCCGAGGGGGACACCCGGATCCTGCCGGTCGTCCTCGATCTCGCCGATCCCTCGCCCGACCGGGGCTGGCGCAGCAGGGAGCGATTGGCCTTCACCCGCCGCAGCGAGCCCGGTCTGGTGCTGGCCCTCGCCCTGATCCACCACTTGGTGATCTCCCGCAACGTGCCGATGCAGGAGTTCGTGGACTTCCTCCACGACAGTGGCGGACAGCTCGTGGTCGAGTTCCCCACTCGGGACGACCCCATGGTCCAGCGCCTCCTCCGCAACAAGCGCGAGGGCATCCACGACGACTACACGGTCGAGGCCTTCGAGGCTGCGCTGGCCCAGCGGTACGAGGTCCGCCGTCGCGAGGAGCTGCCCTCCGGCACGCGGATCTGCTACCACGCCGCACCCCGGTGACCGACGCGGGCGGTGCCGAGCCCGCCGCACGGACGGGTGTCGGCCCCGCTCTCGAGATCCTGGCCTTGTGGGCACTGGCGGGGGCCCAACCCGCGTTGGAGCTGTTCGGCAAGAACGCCGAGTTCTTCCTGGCCTCGGGGACGGGGCCGGGCGAGATCGTCGCCTTCGCCGCGATCGTCGCCCTCGCCGTGCCCCTGGCGCTCATCGCGGTCGAGGGTCTCGTGTGGCTCGTGCGCCGGTCGTGGGTGGCCCCGGTCCACAAGGTCGTCCTGGCCCTGCTCGGTGGGCTCCTCGGCCTCAACGTGGCCCGTCAGCTGGGCTTCGACGCCCTCGTCCTCGCCGTCGCCGTGGCCGCGGGGTTCGCGGCGTTGGCCCTGTGGGTGCGCAGCACGCGCACGGGCCGCACCGCGCTCCACTACCTCGCCGTCGCGCCCCTCGCCTTCTTCCTGCTCTTCGTGTTCGCGTCCGACGCCAACTCGCTGATCTTCGGCGACGACGCCGAGGTCGTGGACCTCGACGCGGGGTCGGGGGGCCCCGTGGCGGTGGTCGTCCTCGACGAGCTGCCCCTGGCGTCGTTGCTCACCATCGAGGGCGACGTCAACGAGGAACGGTTCCCGAACCTCGCCCGGCTGGGCGACATGTCCACCTGGTACCGGAACGTGACCGCCGTGAGCCCGTCGACTCCAGAGTCGGTCCCCACCGTCCTCACCGGGCAGTTCCCCGAAGAGGGCCGCCTGCCCACGTCCGCCGACCGGCCCATCAACATCTTCACGCTGCTGGGCGGGTCGTACCGGGTCGACGCGTTCGAGGGGGTCACCGACCTCTGCCCGGACGCGGTGTGTGCCCCGATCCCGCAGGACGACAGCGTTGACGACTTCTCCGACGACCTCTTCGGCGCCCTCGGTGACGCGTCGGTCGTGTACGGCCACCTGACCCTCCCGCAGCCCCTGCGCGACGACCTCCCGACGCTGGGCCAGGCCTGGGCCGGCTTCCTCGACCAACCCGAAGTCGTGGACGAGCCCCCGTCGCCCGAGGCCCTGGTGGCGAACGAGCCGATCGACGATCGCGACGAGATCACCGACTTCCTGTCGGGGCGGGCGTCCGAGGCCCGTAGCCGGGGCGGCCAGGGCCGGGACCTCGTTCCCCTCATCCAGGGCTTCGACGCGAGGCGGGGGTCGCTGCTCGTCGGCCACGATCCGTTCCTGCCGCACCGGCCGTGGCACATCACCCCGACCGGTGCGGCGTACAGCCCCGGTGTGGGCGGGGTCGAGGCGGGCCAGGAGACCTGGCCCGAGTCGCCCGCGTTCCTGCGGCGCGTCCTGCAGCGCCACCTCCTGCAGGTGGGCTACGCCGACACCCTGATCGGTCGGTTGCTCGACCGCTTCCAGAAGGCCGGGACGCTGGAGGAGGCGACGATCGTGGTCGTCGCCGACCACGGCATGGCCTTCGAGCTCGGCGGTCCGGCCCGCGAGCCCATCGCGCGCACGGTCCAGGAGATCTACCGCGTCCCCCTCTTCATCAAGGCGCCGGGTCAGGAACCGGGGGAGGGCGACATCAGCGACCAGGGAGCCCTGCTGGTGGACGTGCTGCCGACGGTGCTCGACCTGCTCGACATCGAGCCCCCGGCCAACGCCGAGTTCGACGGACAGTCGCTCGTCGACCCCACCTTCCATCGGGACGGCGACGATCGCCCGGTGTTCTACGGCACCGGGCCCCAGGAGGTACCCGGCGACTTCGGCGACGTCCTCCTCCCGGTGCTGCGCAACGCGGCCTACGTCGGGGACGGGGGCTGGATCGACCTGCTCCGGGTGGGGCCGGCGGGCCACTTCGTCAACCGCCGGGTCGAGTCCGTGGCCCGCTCACGGCCGGTGGCCGGCGAGTGGTCGATCGACCAGGACGAGCTGGTGGACGTCCCGGACACCGCCTACCGGCCCGTGGCCGTGTCCGGCCGCCTGGAGCTGGACGACAGCGACGAGGAGCTGCCCAACCAGGTGCTCGTCGCGATCGACGGCATCCTGGCCGGCATCGGCGACCTCGACCGCGGCGACGGGCACTTCGCCGCCCTGCTGGACGAGCGTCGCCTCACGGTCGGTCCCCATGACATCGACCTCTACCTGCCGACGGAGCGCGACACCGTGCGTCGGATCGTGCAAGGCTGACCGCCCCCGATGTTCCTCGTGCTCGGCCAGCCCCGCTCCGGCACCACCCTGGTGGCGCAGTGCCTCAACGGCCACCCGGACCTGGTCCTGCCCGACGAGACCGACATCGTCGTGCCGCTGGCCTTCCTCGTCGATCGCATCGAGGATCCCGAGGTCGGTCGTGAGCTGGCGGCCACGTTGATCACGAGCAGTCGTCGGTTCGCGGGGAGCCTCGGCGAGTACCTGAGCGTCGAGCAGGCGGCGGCCGTCGTGCGCTCGGCGCCGTGGACGCTGAACGGCATGTTGACCGCGCTCTACGCCGCGCTGGCGGACGCGGGCGGGGGGCGCCTGGCGGGCGACAAGTCGCCCAACGACCTGAAGTTCATCCGCATCCTGCTGACCGCCGAGCTCTTCGGCGAGAACCTGCCGGTCATCCACGTCGTCCGTGACGTCCGCGACGTGATGGCCTCGTTCCGCGAGCTGGGCTGGTCGCAGGGGATCCCCGAAAGCCTGGCCCGCCTGTGGACCGCGAACAACCTGCTGGTCGCCACATCGGTCCCCAGCCGGGGCAGCCCCTACCTGCGGGTTCGCTACGAGGACCTCGTCGCCGACCCGGAGACCGTGGTGCGAGGCATGTGCGGGCTGCTGGGCGTCGACTGGGATCCGGCGATGATCGACGACGAGCGGCGCTACCAGCAGTTCGCCGCGCACCAGGAGATCGGCCAGCACGCCCGCACCTTCGAGCCCATCACCGACGCCAGGATCGGCGCCCACCGGGACGCCTTCGACGAACCGACGTTGACGAGGATCAGCGGGCTCGCCGCCGAAGGCCTCGAGTACTTCGGCTATGACTGAGCCCGGAAGCGGTCGAGCAGCTGGGCGGCGGCGGCCGCGGGGCTGATCGTCCCCGCGATGACCTCGGCTTCCAGCTTGGGGGCCAGCTCGGCGAGGGCGGGGTCGGTGCGGAGCTCGTCGAGCAGGGTCTCGCGGACCTCGTCCCACAACCAGCTCCGGGCCTGGGCCGACCGGCGTTCGTCGCGCTCGCCCGAGGCGGCCAGCCGGTCGTGGACCTCGACGATGGCGGTCCAGGCCTCGTCGATGCCGTCGCCGGCGATGGCCGAGGAGGTGACGACGGGCGGCGGGTCGTTGCCGTGGAGGAGGTGAACGGCGTGACGATGGTCGGCCGCGGTCCGGTTGGCCGGCCCGGCCAGGTCGCCGTCGGCCTTGGTGACGACGACCACGTCGGCCAGCTCCATGATCCCCCGCTTGATGCCCTGGAGCTCGTCGCCGCCGGCCGGCGGCACGAGGAGCACGAACACGTCGACCATCTCGGCCACGGCGACGTCGGACTGCCCCGAGCCGACGGTCTCGACCAGCACGACGTCGTGACCGGCGGCTTCGCAGAGCAGGAGGGCCTCACGGGTCCGGCGGGCGACGCCACCGACCGATCGCCCCGAGGGTGACGGTCGGATGAAGGCCCGGTCGTGACGGGACAGGTCTCCCATGCGGGTCTTGTCCCCCAGGATCGATCCGCCGGAGCGGGTGCTCGACGGGTCCACGGCGAGCACCGCCACCTTGTGGCCCGCTTCGACGAGGTGGAGGCCCAGGGCCTCGATGAAGGTCGACTTGCCGGCGCCGGGCTGGCCCGTGATGCCGACGCGGACCGCCCCACCCGTGGCGGGAAGGAGCTCCTCGAGGAGGGCCACGGCTTCGGCGCGGTGGTCGTCCCGGGCCGACTCGACCAGGGTGATCGCCCGGGCCAGCGCCCGGCGGTCGCCGGCGCGGACCGCCTCAGCCGTCGTCGTCAATGCGCTGTTCGAGGAGCTCGAGCACCTGGATCGCGGCCTTGGGGATGTTGGTCCCCGGGCCGAAGACCGCGGCCACGCCGGCCTCGTGCAGCTTGGCGTGGTCCCCCGGCGGGATGACCCCGCCGCAGACGACGATCACCTCACCCGCCCCGGCGGCGGCCAGCTCGTCGACCAGCTGGGGCACCAGGGTCTTGTGCCCGGCGGCCTGGGACGAGACGCCGACGACGTGGACGTCGTTCTCCACGGCGTCCCGGGCGGCCTCGTCCGGCGTCTGGAAGAGCGGCCCCACGTCGACGTCGAAGCCCAGGTCGGCGAAGGCCGTGGCGATGACCTTCGCGCCGCGGTCGTGGCCGTCCTGGCCCATCTTCACGACGAGCATGCGGGGCCGGCGGCCGTGGCGCTCGGCGAAGTCCTCCACCGCGGCCTGGGTGGCGGCGAACTCCTCGTTGCCCTCGCTGGCGGCGCCGTAGACGCCCGAGATGGACCGCGTCTCGGCCTTGTGCCGGCCGAAGACCTCCTCCATGGCGTCGGACATCTCTCCCACGGTGGCCCGGGCCCGGGCGGCGACGATGCACAGCGCGAGGAGGTCGCCGTCGCCCCGGGCGCCCTCGGTCAGCGCGTCGAGTGCGGCTCTGGTCGCGGCCTCGTCGCGGTCGGCCCGCAGCCGCTCGAGCCGCTCGACCTGCTGGCGGCGCACGTCGGAGTTGTCGATGTCGAGCACGTCGACGTGGTCGGGGTGCTCGGCCACGTACTTGTTGACGCCGACGACCACCTCCTCGCCCCGGTCCACCCGGGCCTGGCGCCGGGCCGCGCTCTCCTCGATGCGGAGCTTGGGCATGCCGGAGACGACGGCCTCGGTCATCCCGCCGAGCTCCTCGACCTCCTCGATCAGCGCCCAGGCCCGGCCGGCGAGGTCGTGGGTCAGCTTCTCGACGTAGTAGCTGCCGGCGAGGGGGTCGACCACCTTCGGCACGCCCGTCTCCTCGGCCAGGATCAGCTGCGTGCTGCGGGCGATCTTGGCCGAGAAGTCGGTGGGAAGGCCCAGGGCCTCGTCGAAGGCGTTGGTGTGCAGGCTCTGGGTCCCGCCCAGCACCGCCGCCAAGGCCTCGTAGGCGGTGCGGACCACGTTGTTGTAGGGGTCCTGCTCGGTGAGCGACACGCCCGAGGTCTGGCAGTGGGTCCGCAGCATCAGGGACCGCTCGTCCTGCGGGTCGAACTGGGCCATCACCCGGGACCACAGGAGGCGGGCGGCCCGGAGCTTGGCCACCTCCATGAACAGGTTCATCCCGATGGCGAAGAAGAACGAGAGCCGGGGGGCGAAGCGGTCGACGTCGAGGCCCCGGTCGGTGGCCGCCCGGACGTACTCGAGGCCGTCGGCGATGGTGAAGGCCAGCTCCTGCTCGGCCGTCGCCCCCGCCTCCTGCATGTGGTAGCCGGAGATCGAGATCGAGTTGAACCGCGGCATGTGGGTGGCGGTGTGCTCGATGATGTCGGCCACGATCCGCATGCTCGGCCCGGGCGGGTAGATGTAGGTGTTGCGGACCATGAACTCCTTGAGGATGTCGTTCTGGATGGTCCCGTTGAGCTGCTCCTGGCTGACACCCTGCTCCTCGGCCGAGACGACGTAGCAGGCCAGCACCGGGAGCACGGCGCCGTTCATCGTCATCGACACGCTGACCTGGTCGAGGGGGATGTCGTCGAAGAGGATGTTCGTGTCCTCGACCGAGTCGATGGCCACTCCGGCCATCCCGACGTCGCCCACGACCCGGGGGTGGTCGGAGTCGTAGCCCCGGTGGGTCGCCAGGTCGAAGGCCACCGATAGGCCGGTCTGGCCGGCGGCCAGGTTCCGCTTGTAGAAGGCGTTGGACTCCTCGGCCGTGGAGAAGCCGCCGTACTGCCGGATGGTCCACGGCCGGTTGGCGTACATCGTGGCCCGCACCCCGCGGACGAAGGGGGCGAACCCGGGCAGGCCACCCAGGTGTTCGACGCCGGCCAGGTCGGCCTCGGTGTAGAGCGGCGGGACGGGGATCCCCTCGGGCGTGTGCCAGGTGAGCTCGTCGGGACTGGTCCCGCGCAGTTCCTTCTCGGCCAGGGCCCGCCAGGCGTCGGGATCGGGTGCGTCCATGGTGATCTCAGGCTACGTGAGCCGCCCGCCGTAGCCTGAAGCCGTGGCTGTCCGCTTCGTCATCATCGGTGGGGGACCGGCGGGCAACGCCGCCGCCACCCGGGCCGCGACCCTCGGGGCCGAGGTCACGCTCGTCGAGCGGGACATCGTCGGCGGGGCCGCCCATCTCTGGGACTGCGTGCCCTCCAAGGGCATGATCGCCACCGGCGGGGCCATGTCGTACCTGAGCAAGGTCGAGCAGATGGGCCTGCGGGAGGTGGGGGCCGAGGTCGACCTCGACGCCCTGCGGGAGCGCCTGGAGTCGATCGAGGACCGGTTGGAGGCCTCGGTCACCGACCTCCTCGATCGCCAGAAGGTCCGCATCCTGCGGGGGACGGGTCGCCTCACCGGCCCGAACACGGTCGTGGCCGACACCGCCGACGGTGAGTTCACGGTCGAGGCCGACGCCATCCTGCTCAGCACGGGCAGCCGGCCCCGCGTCCCCGACTGGGCCGAGCCCGACGGCGACCGGGTCCTCACCACGCGCCAGGCCTATCCGCCGAAGGTCCTGCCCGAGCACGTGGCCGTGATCGGCTCCGGCGTGACCGGGGTGGAGTTCGTCCACCTGTTCACCTCGCTCGGCAGCAAGGTGACGCTCGTGGTCAGCCGCCAGCAGGTCCTGCCCCTGAAGGACCCCGAGGTCGCGGCCGCCCTCGAGGCGAACTTCCTCGAGCGGGGCGTCACCCTGCTCAAGGGCGCCCGGGCGACCAGCCTCGAGCGCACCACCGAAGGCGTCACCGTGCACTGCGACGACGGCCGCCGCGTGGATTGCTCGCACGCCCTGCTGGCCATCGGCTCGCTGCCCAACGTCGAGGACCTCGGCCTCGAGACGGCGGGGGTGGAGACCAACGGTGGGTACGTGCCCGTCGACCGCCACCTGCGCTCCAACGTGGCCCACATCTACGCCGCCGGTGACCTCTCGGGGAAGCTGCCGCTCTCCTCCGTGGGCGCCATGCAGGGCCGGAAGATCGCCGACCACGTGATGGGACTGCACACCCGGGAGCACCGCCACCTCGACTACGACAAGGCCGCCTCGGCCATCTTCACCGAGCCCGAGATCGCCGACGTGGGCCTGGCGGAGGCCGACGCGTTCGCCATCGGCCGCAAGGTGCGGGTGACGAAGGTGCCCTTCTCGGCCAACGCCAAGGCCATGATCAACGACGCCACACCGGGGTTCGTCAAGCTCGTGTCCGACCCGGCGACGGGCCAGGTGCTGGGCGGATCGATCGTGGGCCGCCACGCGGCCGAGCTGATCTCGGTCGTGGCCCTGGCCGTGAGCGCCGGGCTCACCGTCACCGACCTCGACGACAGCCTCTTCGTGCACCCGACGTTGTCCGAGTCGCTGGCCGAAGCCGCCGACTAGAAGGGCGAGAGAGCCATGGGCGTGCTCGTGCTGGGCATGCATCGCAGCGGGACCTCCGCGCTGACCCGGGTGCTGAACCTGCTCGGCCTCGACGCGGGGCGGGACGTGCTCATGGGCCCGAGCGAGTCGAACCCGACCGGGCACTGGGAGGTCGAGCGGCTCACCAGCTTCAACGACCGCGTGCTCGACGAGCTGGGGGGCCGCTGGTCGGCGCCGCCGCCGCTGGTCGACGGCAAGGCGCTCACCGCCCTCGCGGGCGGCGCCTGGGGCGACGAGGCCGCGGGTCTGCACGCCGAGGCCTTCGCCGGCCCCTCCTGGGTGTGGAAGGACCCCCGGTTGTGCCTGCTGCTGCCGTTCTGGCGGACCGTGTTGCGCCGCGACGGCGCCCCGCCGCCCCACGAGGTCGTCGCCCTCCGCGACCCGCAGGAGATCGCTCGGTCGCTGGCGGTCCGGGACGGGATGGCGGTCGGCTTCGGGCTGGCCCTGTGGGAGCGCTACACCCGGGCCCTCCTCGCCGCCCTCGACGGCCACGATCCCTGCTTCGTCCACTACGAGCGGCTGTTGGCCGAGCCCGAGGGCGTGGCCCGGGAGCTGGTGGCCTTCTGCGCCGACGAGCCGCTGAGCGACGAACCCGAGCGGCTGGCGGCGGTGAGCGACTACCTCGACCGGGGCCACCGGCACCAGTCCGGCGGCGACGGCGACCTGCTCTCCGACGCCCAGGGCGTGCTCGACGAGGCCCTGCTCGGGCTGTCCGGGCCGGTCCACGACTTCGTGGCGCCCGACCTCCCGCCCGAGACCGCCAACCTCCAGCTCGCCTTCGCCGAGGCGAAGCGGCTGTCGTGGTTCCTCGAGGAGAACGAGCGCCTCCGCGACGGGATCGACGAGCTGGTCGAGACCCATCGCGGTCAGGTCGCCACCCTCGTGGCCGACGCGGAGGCCCGTTCGGCCGAGGCCTCCGAACTGGCCGAACAGGTCATGGCCATCCGGGCCGAGGCCGACGACTACCTGCGCCAGCTCACCGAGCTGCGGGACCGGCTGCCAATCCGGGCGTACTCGAAGGCCAAGGGCCTCCTCGGCCGTTAGGCCAGCCGGTCGGCCAGGCGAGGGTCCTTTACGAGCGAGCCGTCGGTGAGGCCGGCGGCGACCTCGTCGTCGGTGAGGAGGAGCCCGGCCCACTCGTCGTCGAAGGTGCCGGCCTGCTGGTGGCCGTGGAGGCGGCGCCACTGGTGGCCGACCTCGGGGGGGAGCTCGGTGTTGCGGGCGTAGGCCGCCCCACCCTTGGCGATCTTGTTGGCGAACTGGCCGTAGCTCCGGATGGGGACGTGGAGGATGTCGATGCGGCTGTCCGCCAGCACGGCGCCGGTGAGGCCTGGGCCATGCACCTCGTGGTTGCCCTGGAGCACGGTCACCTCGGGATCAGCCCGGTGGGCCACCTTGGGGGGCAGGGGCCCGTCCCCGAGGCCGGGGTGCTGGCGGGGCTCGGCCTGACGGATGGTCATCGGTTGGCCCGGGGGGCGCACGACCAGGTTGAACCGCGGGGCGACGACGACGTCGACCCGGTCGGGTACGGCGTCGAGGGTGGAGGCCAGATCGCCGTCACGGGGGAACCAGAACTCGTCGGCGTCGTTGTTGATCACCCAGTCGGCCCCGTGGTCCGTGGCGGCCAGCCGAGCCATCCGGGTGACCCAGCGGTGTTGGTCGTAGGTGTCCTCGGGCTCGTGGATGAGCCGGAGGCGACCGGCCCGCTCCTCGGCCTCCAGGATGGCGACGGTGCCGTCGACCGAGCCGTTGTCGGTGGCGATGACGAAGTTGACACCCTGCGAGAAGTGGTGGTCCAGGTTGGCCGCCAGGACGTCCTCCTCGTCGCGGACGAGCAGGGTCATCACCAGCACGGGCCGGCCGTCCAGGTCACCAGTGGTAGCCGAGCTCGGCGGCGAACGGCGCACAGGCGGCTTCGACCTTCGCCCGCTGTTCGTCGGTGAGGCTTGCCCGGTGGCGACCGACGCTGTCCTCGTCGATCGCCCCTCGGCCGGAGATCTTCGGGTCCTCGAGCCCGTTGCCGGGGGCCCGGGAGAGGTCGAGCGCCTCGGGCTCGAAGGTCTCGCCGAGGAAGGCCATCAGGGCGGCGACGACGGCAGGAGGGTCCTCGACGAGGTCCTCGTAGCGCACGCGGAAGGTGTGGTCGGGCGCGTCGGCCTCGCGGCGGAGGCCGGCGTCGAGGAACGCGGCGTGGACCGCGATCAGCTCGTCGAGGTCGCTCGGCAGGGTGTACCGGAAGCCGGCCTCGAGGGCCGAGGCCAGCACGTCGCGGGGGTCGCGGACGCAGTGCACGAACGGGAACGGACCGTCCAGGAGCTGGGCCCACTGGTCGAGGTGGAGCACGTTCTCCGGCGCCTTGTCCGCCCACCGGGCCTTGCCCTGGGCCCCGGCCAGGCGCTCGAGCACGCGGACGTAGGCCCCGCCGAACTCGGTCACCAGGAGGTCGTCGTCGGCCCCGAGGGTCCGCAGCGTGGTGAACAGGCGGAGGTGGGCCAGCGGGTCCTCCCGATAGGTCCCGTAGAGGTCCATCCACAGCTTCGCCTCCGGCCCGCAGGCGATGCGGGAGTGGCCGTCGAGCACCCGGCGGACCACCGAGGTGCCCGAGCGGTAGAAGCCGCCGACGACGATCCCCGGGGCGGCCGCGCTCATCGGTAGCCGAGCTCGGCCAGCAGGTCGCCGGCCACCGCGTCGATCTCGTCGACCTCGTCGCCCGTGAGGAGGTCGCGCCACTCGTCGATCCGATCGGCGTCGGGGGCCTCGGCGGTGCGCTCGTGGATCTGCAACCGGGCGTCGCGGGTGACCTCGACGCGTCCGTCCTGGTCCCGCCGATCGTCCATCTCGCCCAGGCGTTCATGGGCCGAGCGGTGGTACTCGAGCATGGCCGGGTCGAACGGGAGGTCGAGGCTCGGGACCAGGGACTCGAGGGTCGTCCGGGGGTCGCGGACGAGATCCTCGTAGCGGAGCTCCAGGTAGCGGGGGCCGAGCCGCCGGCCGGCTTCGCGGCCGTGGTGGATCTGGTCACGCCAGTCCTCGGCCTGGGCCCGCAGCGAGGCGCCCGGACCGAAGTGCAGGCCGCGCCGGGACGCGGCCACGGCCCGGGCATCGCGGATGAGGTGGACGAAGCACGCCTCGGGCAGGGCGCCGGCGATCTGGTCCATCGACTGCAGGTAGGTCGGCGTCTTGTCGCCCCAACGTGACTTGCCGTGACGCCGGGCGTAGGTGGCGTAGAACGACCGCAGGAAGTCGACCGGGTCCACCTCGTCCGCCGTCCCGAGCTCGGCGCGGAGCGCATCGGGCCGGAACCCGAAGTCGTCCCGGGACCCGGCCTCGTCGATGACGCTCGCGCAGTCGTCGAAGCTCGTGGGCCGGGGGAGGGCGAGGAGCACCGGGACGAAGTGGGTCTCGGCGGGAATGGCGAGGGTCGGGTGGGCGTCGAGCATCAGCCGGAGCAGGGTGGTCCCGGAGCGTGCGACACCGACGATGAAGGGTGCGGGTACGATTGCCGTGCTCCAGGGGATCGTCGCCCTCGCGAGGGCGCTGCCGCCGGGCAGGCTATCGGGGTCGCCTCGGGCACCGAATCTCGCCGCACGAGGAGGATCCGCGCCCCTGCCGCTTCCCGACTTCGTCATCGTCGGTGCGCAGAAGGCGGGGACCTCGAGCCTCTTCGCCCACCTCGCCGGACTGGCCGAGATCGGCGCGCCCGAGCGCAAGGAGGTCCACTTCTTCGATCGTCGCCACGACGAGGGGCTCGACTGGTACGCCAGCCGGTTCCCGGCGGGCGACCACCTCCTCCGGGGTGAGGCGACGCCGTACTACCTCTTCCACCCCTTGGCCATCGAGCGCATGCGGGCCGCGCTCCCCGAGGCGAAGGTGATCGTGCTGCTGCGCGACCCGAGGGCCCGGGCGGTGTCGCACTACTGGCACGAGGTCCGGCTCGGCTTCGAGCCCCTCGACCTCGAGGATGCGCTGGCCGCGGAGGGCGAACGGCTGGCCGGCGAGGAGAGCCGGATCCGCTCGGACCCCGGCTACCGCGGGTTCGCCCACCAGCACTTCTCCTACCTCGCCCGGGGGCACTACGCCGGGCAGCTGCGCCGGCTGCTCGCCGCCTACCCCCGCCAGCAGGTGTCCGTCCTGCGCTTCGAGGACCTGGTCGCCGACCCGGGGTCGACGCTGGCCGAGGTCCACGCCTTTCTCGGCCTCGCCCCGCTCGACCCGGACGTCGTCCTCCCCGAGCGCAACCGGGGCGACTACGAGCCGCCCCCGGTGCTCGATCGCCTCGAGCAGGAGTTCGCCGGCTGGGAGGCCGAGGTCGCCGAGGTGCTCAGCCCGCCGGCTCGATGACGACGACGACGTCGCCGGAGCCGACGGAGTCACCGGGCGCGACGCGGACCTCGGACACGGTGCCGGAGGTCTCGGCGTTGATGTTGTTCTCCATCTTCATGGCTTCGAGGACGCAGACCGGCTGACCGGCCTCGACCTCATCGCCTACGTCCACCAGCACCTTCACGATCGTCCCCTGCATGGGCACGGTGACCGTGCCGGCCCCGGCGCCGGCGGAGCCGCGGTCGCCGGCGGCAGCCCGCCGGGGGCGGGCGGTCCGCGGTCCGGCCGCGGCCACCGGCACCGCGGCGGATTCGGGCACCCAGAGCCTCACGGCGAAGCGCTTGCCGTTGACCTCCACGTCGACGTCGCGGCGGACCTTGGGCTCCTCCCCCTCGTCGGCGATCGGCGCCGGGCTCGAGCGATCCACCTGGCTGAGGTCGAGGCGCTCCTCGACCCACTTGGTGGAGTGCTCGGCGTTGGCGAAGTCCGGGTGGGAGAGGATGGCGACGTGGGCGGGCGCGGTGGTGGCGATGCCCTCGACCTCCAGCTCGGCCAGGGCCCGCAGCATCCGCCTGCGGGCCACCTCCCGGTCGGCGCCCCAGACGATCAGCTTGCCGACGAGGTTGTCGTAGAACTGGCTGACCTCGTCGCCCGCCTCGTAGCCACCGTCCCAGCGCACGCCGTAGCCCTGGGGGACGGTCAGCGCGGTGATCCGGCCGGGGGAGGGCAGGAACGCCCCGCCCGCCGGGTCTTCGGCGTTGATGCGCACCTCGATGGCGTGGCCCCGCGGGTCGATGTCGTCCTGGGTGAAGGACAGGGGCTCGCCGGAGGCCACGCGCAACTGCTCGGCGGCCAGGTCGAGGCCGCTGACCATCTCGGTGACCGGGTGCTCCACCTGGAGGCGGGTGTTCATCTCGAGGAAGTAGAACTCGCCGTCCTGGAAGAGGAACTCGACCGTGCCGGCGTTCACGTAGCCGCACGACTGCGCCACCCGGACGGAGGCCTCACCCATGGCCCGGCGGACCTCGTCCGGGAAGGCGGGGGCGGGACTCTCCTCGACCAGCTTCTGGTGCCGGCGCTGGGCGGAGCAGTCCCGCTCACCGACCCAGACACAGTGGCCGTGGGTGTCGGCGATGATCTGCATCTCGACGTGGCGGGGCCAGGCCAGGTAGCGCTCGAGGTAGATCTCGTCCCGGCCGAAGTAGGCCAGCGCCTCCCGCTGGGCCGACTCGATGGCCTCCTGCGCGCTCTCGGCGTCGGCCACGACCTTCATGCCGCGGCCGCCGCCGCCGTAGGCCGCCTTGATGGCCACCGGGTAGCCGTGCTCCTCGCCGAAGGCATGAACCTCGGCGGCGGTGGTGATGGGCTCGTCGGTGCCCGGCACCCCCTCGACCTGCGCCGCGGTGGCGGCGTGGCGGGACGAGATCTTGTCGCCCATGACCTCGATGGCCTCGGGAGGGGGGCCGATCCAGGCCACCCCGTCCCGTTGGGTGATCGCCCGGGCGAAGTCGGCGTTCTCCGAGAAGAACCCGTAGCCGGGGTGGACCCCGTCGGCTCCGCTGCGGGCGATGGCGTCGAGGATCGCCTCGGTGTTGAGGTAGCTCTCCGCCGCCGTCTCCCCGCCGAGGGCGTAGGCCTCGTCGGCCAGACGGACGTGCAGGGCGTCCCGGTCGAGCTCCGAGTACACGGCCACGGTCCCGACGCCGAGCTCGCGGCAGGCACGGATGACGCGGACAGCGATCTCGCCGCGGTTGGCGATCAGGACCTTGTTGAGCACCCCATAGGGTTATCGGAATGCAGGGCGGCGGCGCCAACACCGGCCTGTCGCCTTCGCAGCAGGCGGCCCTGCAGCGCACCCGGTTCCGGGTCGACTGGGTGTCCGAGACGGGCTCCACGAACAACGATCTGCTCGTCGCCGCCGCGGGTGGCGCCCCCGAGGGTCGCGTGCTCGTGGCCGATCACCAGGTGTCGGGTCACGGGCGGCGGGGCCGGCCTTGGCAGGCCCCGCCGGGATCGTCCCTGCTCGTCTCGATCCTCCTGCGGCCAGAGCTGGACCCCGACCGCCTCCATCTCCTGACCACCGCGGTCGGGGTGGCCGCAGCCGAGGCGATCGACGAGGAGGTGGCGGTGCCGGTGGGGCTCAAGTGGCCGAACGACCTCGTCGCCCCCACGCCGGCGGGGGAGCGGAAGCTGGGGGGGATCCTGGCCGAGGCCAGCTGGTCCGGGGACCGCCTCGACGCCGTCGTCGTCGGGCTGGGGCTCAACGTGACCTGGCCCGAGGAGGTGCCCGATGACCTCCGGGGCATCGCCGTGGCCCTGAACCACCTCACCGACGAGGCGCTGGACCGGGGCGATCTGCTGGTCGCCCTGCTCCTGCGGTTGGAGGCCATTCTGGACCGGCCCGAGGGGGCGAGGCTCCTCGAGCGGTGGCGGCACCTGAGCACCACGCTCGGGCGCGACGTCCGGGTCGAGCTGGCCACCGGGACGCTGGTCGTCGGCCGGGCCACCGACCTCACCGAGGCCGGCCACCTCGTGGTGGTCACCGAAGACGGCCCGCAGGAGGTCCTGGCCGGTGACGTCCACCACCTCCGGCCGGCGTGACCGGCACTTAGGGCCACAGGAGCGGGTTGAGCTCGGTCGCGAGCCGGTCGCCTGGCGCCGCGCCGGGTGCCCACAGGCGCAGGTCGAGCACCTGCTGGTCGCTCGGTTCCACCAACCGGGTGCCGTCCGCGACGTAGATCACCGTCATCACCGGTCGGTCCTCGGGGGTCGGGTTGGGACCGGCCGAGTGCAGCGTCCACCCGGCGTGGAACGTGGCGTCGCCGGCATCGAGTGCGCCGTGGCTGTGCAGGGTCAACCCCCGCTCGGCGATGAGCTCGTCGAACGCGGCCTGGGACTCGTCGGAGATGGCCGGGCCCCGGAGGTCACCCAGCCGGTGTGAACCGCGGGCGAAGGTCATCGAGCCGACCTCGGCCGGCAGGTCGACCAGTGGCATCCACAGCGTGATCGTCCGGTCGGAGTCGAGGGGCCAGTAGCCCTGGTCCTGGTGCCACGGCGTGGGTCCCCCGTGGGCCTCCTTGACCAGGGCCTGGTCGTGGTAGAGCCGGACGCCGTCGACTCCCAACAGCTCGGCGGCGACGCGGGCGAAGCGAGGGGCGTGCACGAAGCGGCGAACGGTCTCGTCCGCCCGCCAGAGGTTCGTGGCCTGGAGGAACGCCTTCGAATAGGCGTCCCGCTCCGCGGGTGGGATGTGGCGGTTCCACGCCCGGTCGGCCGCGGCGCGGACGATGGCGGGGCGGAAGGCGGCCACCTCGTCCGCGGTGGCCAGGCCCCGCACGACGGTGTGCCCGTGGGCGGCGAACTCGGCGACGGCCTCGGCCGGCGCGGCCCGGTCGCCCCGCAGCTCGACCCCGTCCACCCCGCCGACCCTAAGGGCCAACCGAGGTCTCGGAGGGAGGTCGAGCGGCTCGTCGGTCGGCGGATCACCACCCTCCGTGGCGGAACCCCCGGGCGAGGCCCCCGATCCGGCGACCCCGAGGCAATAGCGTGCGGAAACCGCTAGTTATTGCCTCGAGGTCGCTCGGACGACCACGGATCGTGGGGATCGGGAGCGGACCGCCGCGCTCCCTGCGTGCGGCGGTTTCTCTTGGCTTTAGGGATCGAGGCCGCGCTCGAGCAACGCGGCGAACGCCTTGGACGCCGCCTCGGTGAGCGGGCCGGGAGCGTGGGGCAACGCCCGACCATCCACCTGGGCGATGGGTTGGACGTCTCGGGTGGACGAGGTCAGGAAGGCCTCCTCGGTGGCGGCGAGCTCGTCCATGGTCACGTCGGCCTCGGTCGCGTCGGCCACCTCGAGGAGCAGCTCGCGGGTGATGCCGGCGAGGCAGCCGGAGCTGAGTGGCGGGGTGACGAGCCGGCCGCCGACCTCGAGGAAGATGTTGGTGCCGGTGCCCTCGCAGAGGTGGCCCGTGGTGTTGGCGAACAGGGCCTCGCCGGCGCCCGCGCTCGTGGGCGTGGGCCAGGGCGACCACGTTCTCGGCGTAGGAGATCGTCTTCAGGCCGGCCACGGCGCCGCGCTCGTTGCGGGGCCACGGCACCACGACGACATCGGCCGTGGGAGGCCAGTTCCCGGCTGGGCCGGTGGCGATCACGATCGTCGGCCCGGCGTCACCCCGCTGTGAGCCCAACGGCCCCGGGCCGCCGGTCACGGTGAGGCGGAGGCGGCCGACGTCGGGCTGGTTCGCCCCGATGACCGCGGCCACGGCCGCGGCCAGTTCGGCGTCGGACGGCGGGACCACCAACCCGAGGCCGTCGGCGGAGCGGCGGAGGCGCCGGAGGTGGCGGGTCAGGGCCACGGCCTCGCCGTCGACCACCTTGGCGGTCTCGAAGACGCCATCGCCGACCAGGACGCCGTGGTCGGACGCGCGGATCACCGGATCCTCGGCCGCGCGCAGGTGGCCGTCGACCCAGACCACGGTCACCGGGCTGGCCCGCCGACGAGCTCACCGGAGGCCACCGCGAGGAGGCGGCGGGCCTTGAGCTCGGTCTCCTGCCACTCGGCGCGGGGATCGGAGTCCCAGGTGATGCCGCCGCCGGTGCCGAAGTGGAGGTGCCCGTCCTCGAGCCAGAACGTGCGGATGGCCACGTTCAGCTCACCCAGGCCCAGATCGGCGTCCACCCAACCGACGGCGCCGCAGTAGACCCCTCGGGGCTCGGTCTCGAGCCGCCGCAGGTGGTCCACCGCGGCCAGCTTGGGGGCGCCGGTGACCGAGCCGGGAGGGAAGGTGGCCGCGAGCAGGTCGGGCCAGCCGAGCCCCGGGCGCAGCCGGCCCTCGACCGTGCTCACCAGGTGGACCAGGCCGGGGTGGGGTTCCACCCGGCAGAGCGAGGGCACCTGAACGCTGCCGTACTCACAGACCCGGCCGAGGTCGTTGCGCACCAGGTCGACGATCATCACGTTCTCGGCCCGGTCCTTGGGCGTGAGCCGATCGGCCGTGGCGGCGGTGCCCTTGATCGGCGAGGACCACACCTGTCGGCCCTCCCGGCGGAGGAACTGCTCGGGCGAGGCCGACGCCACCGCCAGCCCGGCGGACGGCACCCGGACGACCGCGGCGTAGGGCGCGGGGTTGCCGGTGGCCAGCGCCGCGCCCAGGGCGGCGATGTCATGGCCGGGCCCCGCGGTGGGATCGTGCGGCGCGGACAGCCGCCGGGTCAGGTTGACCTGGTACACGTCGCCGCGCCCGATCGCCGCCCGGATGTCCCGGACGCCCGCCTCGAAGCCGTCCTGGTCGAGCGAGGTGGTCCACGCGCCCCGATGCGGTCCCTGCCAGGCCGCACCGGGCCACGGCACCGCCGGTCGGACCGTGGCGAAGCGGGCACACACCGGCGAGCCGTCGAAGGGCACGACCACGGCCCAGAACCCGCGGCTGTCGAGCGCCGTGAGGTCGTCGGTCAGGTCGACGAGGTCGGTGGCCAGCCGGTCACCGACCACCGCCAACGCCCCGTCGCCTCGCACCCGCGTCACCCGGCGGAGGCTACGAGGACCGACGCGGCCGTGCCTCCGGAGAATCCGGCTCAGCCGTTAGCCTCGACCCGATGGCCGGACGACGGCGGCGGGCGCGCCGCACCTGGCCCCAGCGCCTGCTGATCACGCTCAACCTCGGCGTCATCGCCGCCAGCCTGGTCACGGCCGGGGCCCTGGGGTACCTGAACTACCAGCTGGACCAGGTCCCGCGCATCGTCCTCCCCCCCGGCATCGGCGATCCCGAGCCCGAGGACCCGGGCGAGCCCCAGAACTACCTGTTGGTCGGCACGGACAGCGCCGAGGGGATCAGCGAGGACGACTCCATCACCGAGGGCCGGGAGAACTTCGGGATCCTGTCGGACACGATCATGCTGCTCCGCGTCGATCCCGGCAGCTCCGACGCCCAGCTCCTGTCGTTCCCCCGGGACCTCTGGGTGAACATCCCGGGCGTCGGGGAGCAGAAGATCAACGCCGCCCTGGCGGCAGGCGGGCCCGAGGTGCTGATCAGCACCATCACCGAGAACTTCGGCGTGCCCGTCCACCACTACGTGGAGGTCGACTGGGCCGGGTTCCAGGGCCTGGTGAGGGCGGTGGACGGGGTGCCCATGTACTTCGACAAGCCGCTGCGGGACTCGACCACGGGGCTGAACATCCCCAACGCCGGCTGTGTCACGCTCGACGCCGACCAGGCCCTCGCCTTCGCCCGGTCCCGCAGCCTCCAGTACCAGGAGGACGGCGTCTGGGCGGTCGACGGGTCGGGGGACCTGGGCCGGATCTCCCGCCAGCAGGCCTTCATCCGCCGGGCGATCCAGCGGGCCATCGACCGGGGCATCCGCAGCCCGATCACCCTGAACTCCCTCGTCAACGCGGGCCTCGACACCGTGACCGCGCTCGACAGCGAGCTCACGGGCGAGGACCTCATCACCCTCGGCCGGGCGTTCCGGAGCTTCGAGGCCGACGAGCTGCAGACCATGTCGCTCGACGTCTACGACGACTTCGTCAACGGCCAGAACATCCTCCGCCTCCAGGACACCGAGGCCAACCAGGAGCGCATCGACGTCTTCAAGGGCCTCGGCGGCGCCTCTGGGACCGAGGCCGGCAACGTGCGAGTGGCGATGAACAACGGCACGGGGACCTCGGGCCAGGCGACCGAGGCGGCCGAGGCCTACGCCGGGCTGGGCTTCGACACCTCCCCGGGCACGGGCGACGCCGAGCGCTTCGACTTCGAACGCACGCTGGTGCGCTACCAGCCCGGCAGCGAGGCCCTGGCCCAGTTCGTCGCGGCCCAGCTGGTCAACGGGGCCGACCTCCAGGAGGTGGGCGCGACCTACATCGCCGACGTGATCGTGGTGACGGGGGCCGACTACGCGGGCCTGAAGGACACGCTGCAGCCCCCGCCGGTGCCCCTCGACGCGGCCGCGGGTGGGGCGCCGCCGGCAGGGGGGACCACCCCCGACGACGACCCGGCCACGTCGACCACCTACGCCTACGGCGAGGTCCCGGCCGAGGACCCGAGCCAGGCGTGTGGCTGACATGCTTGGACGAAGATGAGTGAGATCGCGGTCGTCGGGGCGGGCTACGTCGGGCTGACCACGGCGGCCTGCTTCGCCCACCTCGGGCACCGGGTCGTCTGCGCGGACATCGACGTCGACCGGGTCGAGCGCCTGAGCCGCGGCGAGGTTCCCATCGTCGAGCAGGGCCTCGAGGCCGTCGTCCGGGAGGGCTTGGACAGCGGTCGCCTGGCCTTCGTCGTGGGCGCCGCCGAAGCGGCGCGGCAGGCGGAGTTCGTCTACCTCGCCGTGCCCACCCCGCAGGGCCCGGACGGCAGCGCCGACCTGAGCTACATCGAGGGCGTCGCCCGGGAGATCGGGCCGATCCTCGCTCCCGAGTCCGTCGTGATCAACAAGTCGACGGTGCCGGTGGGCTCCACCGGGGTCGTCGAGCGGGCGCTCGGGCGTTCGGACGTCTACGTCGTGTCCAACCCCGAGTTCCTCCGCGAGGGCTCGGCCGTCCAGGACTTCCTCCACCCCGACCGGGTGGTCATCGGCGCCGACGACCAGTCGGCCGCCATCCGGGTCGCCTCCCTCTACGTCGGCGTGCCCGCCCCGCTCATGGTCACCGACCCGGCCTCGGCCGAGACCATCAAGTACGCCAGCAACGCCTTCTTGGCCACCAAGCTCTCGTTCATCAACGCGGTGGCCACCATCTGCGACGCCGTCGGAGCCGACGTGAACGACGTCGTGCTCGGCATGGGCTACGACAAGCGCATCGGGCACGACTTCCTGCGCCCGGGCCCGGGCTACGGCGGCTCGTGCTTCCCGAAGGACACCTCTGCCCTGGTCCGCATCGCCGAGGACGTGGGTTACGACTTCGGCCTCCTGCGCAGCGCGATGGCGGTGAACGAAGAGCAGTTCGACCGGGTCGCGGCCAAGGTGCGCACGCTGGTCGGTGGTGACCTCGCCGGGGCGACCGTGGCGGTGTGGGGGCTCACCTTCAAGGCCCGGACCGACGATCGCCGGGAGTCGCCGGCCCTCCACGTGGCCCGCCGCCTGCTCGCCGGGGGTGCCACGGTCCGCGCCCACGACCCGACGGTGCAGGAGGGCCCGCTCGAGGAGCTGCCCGAGATCGCGGTCACCGCCGACGCCTACGCCGCCTGTGACGGAGCGGACGTGCTGGTCGTGCTCACCGAGTGGGACGAGTTCCGGTGGCTGGACTTCGACAAGGTCGCCTCGGTCATGACGGCGCCCCGGGTGCTCGACACCCGACACCTGCTGGAGCGCAACGCGCTGGTGCGCCGGGGGTTCCACTACGAAGGCCTCGGGCGCTGACCTGTGGCCCGCATCGTCGTCACCGGTGGGGCCGGCTTCCTCGGCTCCCACCTCTGCACCGCCCTGCTCGACCGTGGTGACGAGGTCGTCGCCGTCGACAACCTCGTCACCGGCCGGGTCGAGAACATCGAAGGGCTCTTCGGGCGGGACGGCTTCCGGTTCGTCCGCCAGGACGTGTCGGAGTACCTGTGGGTCCCCGGTGAGGTCCACGCCGTCCTGCACTTCGCCAGCCCCGCCTCGCCCCGCGACTACCTCGAGATGCCCATCCAGACCCTGAAGGTGGGCAGCCTCGGCACCCACAACGGCCTCGGCCTGGCGAAGGACAAGGGGGCCCGCTTCCTGCTGGCGTCCACCAGCGAGGTGTACGGCGATCCCCAGGTCCACCCCCAGACCGAGGACTACTGGGGCCATGTGAACCCGGTGGGCCCACGCGGGGTGTACGACGAGGCCAAGCGGTTCGCCGAGGCCCTCACCATGGCCTACTCCCGCAGCCACGACATGGAGGTGCGCATCGTGCGGATCTTCAACACCTACGGCCCCCGCCTGCGGGCCCGCGACGGTCGGGTGGTGTCGAACTTCATCGACCAGGCCCTCCGGGGGGAGCCGCTCACCATCTACGGCGACGGTCGGCAGACCCGCAGCTTCTGCTACGTGGACGACGAGGTCCGGGGCTTCCTGGACCTGCTCGACAGCGACCTCGAGGGGCCGGTGAACATCGGCAACCCCGACGAGTTCACCGTCCGCGAGCTGGCCGACCTGGTGCTGGAGATCACCGGGAGCCGCTCGGCGATCGTCCACGAGGAGCTGCCGGTCGACGACCCGGGCAAGCGCCGCCCCGACATCACCCGGGCGACCACCGAGCTGGGCTGGAAGCCCGAGATCCCCCTCCGGGAGGGCATCGAGCGCACGGTGGCCTGGTTCCGCCAGGACCAGGCGCTCGGTTAGAGGGCGCGGGCTTCGGCGTCCTCGCGGTTGGCGAGGTACCAGTCGACGGTGGCCCGGAGGCCCTCGGCCAAGGGCGTGGTGGCCTCGAAGCCGAACTCCTTGTGGGCCCGGGCGGGGTCGACGCGGCGTCGGGGCTGGCCGTCGGGGTAGCTGGCGTCCCACCGGATCTCGCCCTCGAAGCCGACGGTCCCGGCGATGAGCGGGACCAGGTCGGAGATGTAGGTCTCCTCGTTCGCCCCGAGGTTGACCGGGTCGCCGCCGTCGTAGTGCTCGGCGGCCTGCATGATGCCGTCCGCGGCGTCGTCCACGTAGAGGAACTCCCGGCTGGCGGCCCCGGTGCCCCACACGACGATGTGGTCGTCGCCCGCTTCCTTGGCGTCGACGCACTTCTTGACGAGGGCGGGGATCACGTGGGAGACGGCCGGGTTGAACTTGTCGCCGGGGCCGTAGAGGTTCGTCGGCATCAGGTAGATCACGTCCTGGCCGTACTGCTCCCGGTTGGCCTGGGCCTGGGCGAGCTGGGCCAGCTTGGCGATGCCGTAGGGGGCGTTGGTCTCCTCGGGGTACCCGGTCCAGAGCTGGTCCTCCGAGAAGGGGACCTGCGCCAGCTTCGGGTACGAGCAGATCGTCCCGATCATCACGGTCTTGCGGGTGCCGCGGCGCCGGGCTTCGTCGAGCACGTAGGTGCCCATCAGGAGGTTGTCGAGGTAGAGGTCGGCCGGCCGCTCGCGGTTCGCGCCGATGCCGCCGACCCGGGCGGCCAGGTGGATGACCAGATCGGGGTCCACGTCGTCGTAGAGGCGGACGGCGTGCTCGGAGCGCCGGAGGTCGTACTCCTCGCTCCGGGGCGCGGCCACGAGCGCCGGCTCCTGGTCCCGCACCCGCTCCAGCACGGCCCGGCCCAGGAAGCCCGAGGCACCGGTGACGAGGACGCGCTGGTCGGCCAGGAAGCTCACCGACACGGAGGCTACAAGTGAAGCCCCTGCCAGACTTCCGGCCGTGCGCTTGGCGGTCACCCTCGAACAGTGCTGGCACCGGGTGCCCGGGGGGACCGCGACCTCGGTGCTGCGCACGGTCGACGCCCTCGACGCCCGGCCCGACGTCGACGTGGTGGGCGTGGCCGCCCATCACGGGCACCCGCCGCCGAGCCCGTACTGGCCGTCCGTGCCGGTGTGGGAGCACGGCCTCCCTCGGCGGGCCCTCTACGAGACCTGGCAACGCCTGGGCTGGCCGAGGGTGGAGCGAGCCACCGGACCCGTCGACGCGCTGTGGGCCAGTGCGGTCGCCGTCCCGCCCCGCTCGGTCCCCCTCGCCGTCACCGTCCACGACCTCGCCCCCCTGCACCACCCGGAGCACCATCCCCGCCACGCCCGCAGCTTCTTCCGCCGGGCGTTCGACCTGGCCCGGACCCGAGCCGACGTCGTCTGCTGCCCGTCCCGCACGACGCTCGAGGACTGTGCCGCCCATGGCTTCGACCGGGCCCGGTTGCGCCTCGTGCCGTGGGGGGTCGACGTCTCGGACGTCTCGCCCGAGCAGGTCGCGGCCGTCCGGGCCCGGCTCGGGCTGGAAGGCCCCTACGTCCTCTGGGTGGGCACCGTGGAGCCCCGCAAGAACCTGCCGGTGCTGCTCGAGGCCTTCGCCCAGGTGGCTCGACCCGGCCTCACCCTGGCCCTGGCCGGCCCCGACGGGTGGAGCGAGGACCTGCGGGCGCTGATCGGCGGCCGGACCGATGTCAAGCCGCTGGGGTTCGTGGCCGACGACGACCTGCCGGCGCTCTACGCCGGCGCGGCCGTGTTCTGCTACCCGAGCCTGCTGGAGGGCTTCGGGCTCCCCGTGCTGGAGGCCCTCGCCCACGGGACGCCGGTGGTCACCTCGGCGGGCACGGCGACCGAGGAGCTGGTCGAGGACGGGGTCGGGGCGGCGGTCGATCCCCGCGATCCGGGGGCGGTGGCGGCGGCGCTGGCCGTCGTCCTCGACGACGAGGCCGAAGCCGAGCGCCAGCGCGTGGCCGGGCGGGCCCGGGCGGCCGAGCGGACCTGGTCGGCGACCGCGACGGCGATGATGGACGCCGTGCAGGAGGTGGCTGGGTCGTGAGCGTCGCGGAGCGCGTCGGCGTCAACCTCCTCTGGCTGGTGCCCGGCGTGGTGGGGGGCAGTGAGGAGTACACGACCCGGACGCTGGCCGGCGTGCTCGACGTGGCCCCCGACGACATCGAGCTCGTCCTCTTCGCCCTGCGCCCGTTCATCGAGGCCCACCCGGAGGTGACCGACCGCATCGAGACGGTGACCCTGTCGCTGAGCGGGCGGGACAAGTCGGTGCGGGTCGCGGCCGAGAGCTCCTGGCTGGCCTACCAGTGCCGACGCCAGGACGTGGCCATGGTCCACCACGCCGGCGGGATCATGCCTGCGGTGCGGGCGGTCCCGGGCCTGTTGACCGTCCACGACGTCCAGCCCCTGCTGCACCCGGAGAACTTCAGCCCGGCGAAGCGAGCGTTCAGCCGCGCCGTCCTGCCCCGTTCGGCGAAGGCCGCCCGGCTGGTCGTCACCCCGAGCGAGTTCAGCCGTGACGCACTGCTGTCGGTGGTGGACCTGCCGCCGGAGCGGGTGCGGATCGTCCCCCATGGCATCCCGGAGCCGTCCATCGGACCCGGACGGGAGGTGGACCTGGCCCAGATCGCGGCGTTCGGCGTCCGCCCGCCGTTCTTCCTGTACCCGGCGATCACCTACCCCCACAAGAACCACCTGACGCTGGTCCGGGCGTTCGCCGGGGTGGTCGAGGCCCACCCCGAGGCCTCGCTCGTCCTCACCGGTAGCGAGGCGCAGACCGAGACCGAGATCCGCGAGACCGTCGCCGAGCTCGGCCTGCAGGAACGGGTCCACCGGACCGGGCGCATCCCGTGGGGCGATCTCGCCGCCCTCCTCCGCCAGGCCCACGGCCTCGGCTTCCCCTCGCGCTTCGAGGGGTTCGGTGCTCCGGTGATCGAGGCGATGGCCCGGGGCTGTCCGGTCGTCGCCGCCGACACGACGGCGCTGCCCGAGGTGGTCGCCGACGCCGGCGTGCTCGTGGACCCCGACGACGTGGACGCCTGGACGGTCGAGCTCCTCCGCCTGCTCGACGACGACGCCCACCACGCCGCACTGGTCGCCGCGGGGCGGGCCCGGGCGGCCCAGTTCAGCGCCGTCGCCTCCGCCGAGGCGCTCCTGAAGGCCTATCGCGAGGTCCTCGACGGAACGTGAACCTCACGGTCATCGCCCCCCACTTCGCCCCCGACGTCGCCCCGACCGGCGAGGTCATGACGAGCATCGTCGAGCACCTGGTGGCCCGCGGCCACCGGGTCCACGTCGTCACCGCGCTGCCGTGGTACCGGCACCACCGGATCGAGCACGGCTGGCACGGGAGGCTGGTCCGCCACGAGGACACCGAGTGGGGTCGGATCAGCCGGGTCCACCCGTTTCCCACCGACAAGACGAACATCCCGGCCCGGGCGGTGGCGTTCGGAGGGTTCACCGTTCTGGCCACCCTGGTCGGCCTGCTGCGCCGCCAGCGCCCGGACGCGGTCCTGGCCATGTCGCCGCCACTCACCCTCGGCCTGGCCGGCTGGTTGGTGGCCCGGGCCCGGCGGGTGCCCTTCGTCTTCAACATCCAGGACGTGTTCCCCGACGTCGCCATCGAGGCCGGGGTGCTCACCGGCCGGCGGGCCATCGCCGCCGCGCGCGCCCTCGAGCGCTTCACCTACCGGCGAGCGGATGCGGTCACCGTGCTCTCCGACGACCTGGCCGACAACCTCCGGGCCAAGCTCCGGCCCGCCGAGCGGGACCGGATCCGGGTCATCCCCAACTTCATCGACACCGGCCGCATTGCGCCGGGTGACCCCCACAACGACTACCGGCGCGAGTTCGGGCTTGGGGAGCGCCGGGTGGTGATGTACGCCGGGAACCTCGGGTACTCACAGCCGGTCGGCCTGGTGCTCGAGGCCGCCCGCCGCCTCGCCGGGCGGGAGGACGTGGTCTTCGTCGTCAACGGCGCGGGCTCGGCCCGGCCGGCGCTCGAGGAGGAGGCGGCCGACCTGCCCAACGTGTGCTTCGTCGACCTGCAGCCCCGGGAGCGCCTCGGGGAGGTGCTGGCCGCGGCGGACATCCACCTCGTGCTGCTCCGGCGGGGCTTCGCCCGCTCCAGCGTGCCGTCGAAGCTCTACTCGATCCTGGCCGCAGCCCGGCCCCTGGTGGCCAGCGTCGACGCCGGGACCGAGGTGGCCCGGGTCGTGGAGGCCGCCGGGGCGGGCACGGCCGTGGGCCCCGACGACCCCGATGCGCTGCTCGAAGCCGTCCTCGACCTGGTCGACGATCCCGACCGTTGCGCCGATCTCGGCCGGGCCGGGCGCCGGTTCGTGGAGGGCTGGCCCTCGCCCGCGGACATCGCCGAGCGCTACGAAACGCTCTTCGCGGAGCTGCTCGTCGGGCGCTGATGCCCCGGAGACCTCGGGCGATACCCTCTCCGGGCCATGGGTAAGGCCTCTTCCTCCAAGAAAGTCGCGCGGGCGGCGCGCGCGGGGGGCCGTGGGGCCCGCGGCGGCCAGCGCCGCAGCCTCCTGTTCCCCGCCAGCATCACGGTCATTTGCATCCTCGGGGTCTCGCTGATCCTCTACGCCCGGTCCCAGGACGAGGCCGAGGCCCTGGAGCCCGGCCTCACCGACCACTGGCATGCGGCCTACGGGATCAACATCTGCGGCACCTTCGAGCCGCCCTTCACGAACGACGCCGACCCCAACGGCATCCACACCCACGGCGACGGCGCCATCCACATCCACCCCGGCGCCGCCCAGCAGGTCGCCCGGGCCGGTGACGAGGCGACCCTGGGCGTGTTCATGACCGCGGCCGGCGCCACGCTGACCGACGACTCGATCACCATCCCGACCGCCGAGGGCGAGGTCACCTACACCGAGGGCGAGGACCAGTGCGACGGCGAGGACGCCATCGTCCAGGTCGGCTACTGGGCCAACGCCTCCGAGGCCGCCGACACCGATCCGCAGGTCTTCACCGACGACCTCGCCGACATCAACTTCAAGAACGACCGGGAGGCGTACACCATCGCCTTCCTGCCCGAGGGCGACGACATCCCGCCGCCGGAGACCATCGGCCAGCTCGACGAGCTGGCGGGCATCGACGGTGGCGACACGGTCACCGCCCCGAGCACCTCGGCGCCGACCGGTTCGACGACCACGGCCCCGGGCGGCGCCGGCCCGACCACCGTCGCTCCGAGCACCACGGCGCCGCCCGAGGAATGAAGGCCGTCGTCCTGGTCGGAGGCTTCGGGACCCGCCTCCGGCCGCTGACCCTGGGCACGCCCAAGCAGATGCTGCCCGTGGTCGACCGCCCGATGATCGAGTGGGTCGTCGGCCACCTGGCCGCCCACGGCGTCGACGAGGCCGTACTGGCCCTGGGCTACCGTCCGGACGACTTCACGGCCGCCTACCCCGACGACCGGTGTGCCGGGGTGCACCTCAGCTACGCGGTCGAGGACACGCCGTTGGACACGGCCGGCGCCGTTCGCTTCGCGGCCACCGAGGCGGGCATCGACGAGCGCTTCCTCGTGGTCAACGGCGACGTGCTCACCGATCTCGACATCGGCGGGCTGATCGACTTCCACGACGGCCACGGTGGTGCGGGGACGATCCACCTGATCCCCGTCGAGGACCCGTCCCGGTACGGCGTCGTCCCCACCGACGGGGCCGGCCGGGTGCTGGACTTCGTCGAGAAGCCGGCCGCGGAGGACGCTCCCTCGCGGTGGATCAACGCCGGCACCTACGTCCTCGAGCCGGAGGTGCTCGAGCTGATCGCGCCCGAGGGCCGGGTCTCGATCGAACGGGAGACCTTCCCGGCCCTGGCCGCCGAAGGGCGCCTGTACGGCTACGAGGTCGAGACGTACTGGGTCGACGCGGGAACGCCCGAGACCTACCTCCAGGCGCAGCTGGACCTGATCGACGGCCACCGGGCCGGGCAGCCGTCCGTCATCGCCGTCGCCGCCCACGCCGAGGTCGGGGCCGACGCCAAGGTCGAACACGCCGTGGTCATGGCCGGGGCGGCGGTGGCCGACGGGGCCGCGGTGCTCGACAGCGCCGTCCTCCCCGGCGCCCGCATCGAGGCCGGGGCCACCGTGCGCGACTCGATCATCGGCCCGCAGGCGGTGGTCGGGGCCGACGCCGTGGTCGAAGCGGGCTCGGTCGTCGGCGACCGCGCAGTGGTCGCGCCCGGCGAGGTACTGACCGCCGCCCGGCGCCCGGAGGCCGAGACGTGAGGGCGCTGGTCACCGGCGGGGCGGGCTTCATCGGCTCGACCCTCGTCGACCGCCTGCTGGCCGACGGTCACGAGGTGGTCGTCGTCGACGACTTCTCGAGCGGCACCGAGGCGAACCTCGAGCAGGCCGGTGACCGGGTCACCGTCCACCGGGTCGACATCCGTGACGAGGTCGTCACCGACCTGGTCGCCGGAGCCGAACCGGAGGTCGTGTTCCACCTGGCTGCGCAGGCGGACGTGCGGGTCTCGGTGGCCCGGCCCGCCTTCGACGCGTCGGTCAACATCATCGGGCTCATCAACGTCCTCGAGGGCGCCCGCCAAGGCGGGACCCGCAAGGTGGTCTTCGCCTCGAGCGGCGGGACCATCTACGGCGAGCCGGCACCGGCCGACCTGCCGGTGCGCGAAGACCATCCACAGCTGCCGCTGGCGCCCTACGGCGTGGCCAAGAAGGTGGGCACGGACTACCTGCGGGCCTACCGGGCCGTCCACGGCATCGACTACACCTCGCTGGCCCTGGCCAACGTCTACGGCCCGCGCCAGGACCCCCACGGTGAGGCGGGGGTGGTGGCCATCTTCGCCGGACTGCTCCTGGCTGACGAGCCCTGCACGGTCTTCGGCGACGGCGAGCAGACCCGCGACTTCGTCTACGTGGACGACGTCGTCGATGCGTTCGCGCGAGGCGCCGAGCGGGGGAGCGAGGGTCTGTTCAACATCGGCACCGGTGCGGAGACGAGCGTGAACACCTTGTACGGGGCCATGGCCCGGGCCGCGGGGATCGACGCCCCTGCCCGCACGGCTCCGGCTCGACCAGGGGAGCTCGAACGCTCGGCCGTGGACCCCAGCGCGGCGGCTGAGCACCTGGGATGGTGGCCCCAGTGGGCGCTCGAGGACGGCGTGAGGTCCGTCCTCGACTGGTTCCGCACCCGCTAGCTAGCGGAACAGGTCCTCGGCCGAGGGGCGGACGATCTCGGCGCTGACGCTGGCTTCTCGCAACCAGGTCGCGTCGACCCCGCGGACGATGGCGACGGGGACGCCGTCGGCCTTGCCCATCACCAGCTCGGCCGCGGCGGCCAGCTCGTCGGCCACCGCCACCTCGGTCACCTGGAGCTCGTGGCCGCCGGCGTCCTGGGAGCCCCGGAGGTCGACGACCGCGGCCACCCCCGCGCAGCCGATGGCCACGTCGACGAGGCCCCGCCGCCAGGGCCGACCGAACGTGTCGGAGATGATCACGCCGACCTCCTTCCCGGTCGCGTCCCGCAGGCGGTCGCGGATCCGGCGGGCGGACCGATCGGCGTCGCGGGGGAGGAGGGCGGCCACGCCGTCGTCCAGGTTCGACCGGTCCACGCCGGCGTTGGCGCAGACGAACCCATGGGTGGTCTCGCTGATGACCAGGTCACCGCGCCGGCGCAGGACCCGGACCGATTCCTCCTCGACCAGGGCCTTGTGGGCCAGCGGGTCGTCGGGGTCGACGGCGACGAGCCGGTTCTCGGCCTTGGAGACGATCTTCTGGGTGACGACGAGGACGTCCCCGGCGCTGAGCTCGGCGGCGGCGGCGATCAGCGCGGCGATGTCGTCGCCCGGTCGCACCTCGCCGATGCCCCGGACCGGGATGAGCTCGACGCTCACGCCAGCACCACCTTCGCGAGGGCCGCGGCCTCCGCGGGGCCGGACATCAGCGTGGGCGCCACCACCGGCTCGACGCCCGCCGCGGCGACCTGGTCGGCGAGGTCGGCATCGGCCTCGTCGATGACCAGGCGGGCGACGAGCGGCGCGTAGAGCCGGGCCACACCCACCACCGAGGCGTCGTGGCCCAGTTCGGTCAGGAGCCGGTCGGCGGGGCCCTTGACGGTGGTCCCGGCGATGATCGGTGACACGGCGACGGCATCGGCCCGGCGGGCCTCGACCGCCTCCCGGAGGCCGGGCACCGCCAGGACCGGGGCGATGGAGACCAGGGGGTTGGAGGGGGCGATCACGACCCGGTCAGCCGCCTCCAGGGCGGCGAGGGCGACGGGGGAGGGGGTGGCTGCGTCGACCCCGGCGAAGCGGATGGCGGTGGCCACCACCGAGTGCCGGCGCCGCACGAAGTAGTCCTGGAAGCCGATCTCGCCCTCGTCCACGACGGTGATCATCGTCCGGACCGGGTCGTCGCTCATCGGGACGAGCCGGAGGCCGAGGTCCCAGGCGGCGGCGATCTCGGCCGTCACCTCGGTCAGGGTGGCGCCCTCCCGGAGGCGGTGGGTCCGGTAGAGGTGGGTGCCGATGTCCTTGTCGCCCAGCTTGAACCAGGTCACCCCGCCGTAGCGCTCGAGGGCCTCCATGGCCTGCCAGGTCTCGCCCACCAGGCCCCAGCCGGCCTCGGGGTTGATCGCGCCGGCGAGCGTGTAGGTGATCGTGTCCAGGTCGGGGCTGATGTGGAGGCCGTGGAGCTCGACGTCGTCACCGGTGTTGACGACGGCGGTGATGGCCGCGGGCGGAACGATCTGCACCAGCCCGGCCAGCAGCCGGGCGGCCCCCACCCCACCGGCCAGGACCGCGATGCTCACCGGAGGCTCATGAGATGCCGCGGAGCTTGCCGTTCAGGAGGTCCAGGTCGGCGTCCACCATCATCGTGACCAGGTCCTCGAAGCCGACGGTCGGCTTCCAACCCAGTTCGTCGCGGGCCTTCGCCGAGTCGCCGACGAGCAGGTCGACCTCGGCCGGGCGCATGAACGCCTCGTCGACCACGACGTACTGCTCCCAGTCGAGGTCGACGTGGCCGAAGGCGATCTGGCAGAACTCGCGCACGGAGTGGGTCTCGTCCGTGCTCACGACGTAGTTGTCGGGCACGTCCTCTTGGAGCATCAGCCACATGGCCTCGACGTAGTCGCCGGCGTAGCCCCAGTCCCGCTGGGCGTCGAGGTTCCCCAGCCGCAGCTCCTCCGCCTGTCCCAACTTGATGCGCGCCGCCGTGTGGCTGATCTTCCGGGTCACGAACTCCAGCCCCCGCCGGGGCGACTCGTGGTTGAACAGAATGCCACTGGAAGCATGGAGATCATACGATTCGCGGTAGTTGATCGTGATCCAGTGGCCGTAGACCTTGGCCACGCCGTAGGGGCTGCGGGGGTGGAACGGGGTGCGCTCGGTCTGCGGGACCTCCTGCACCTTGCCGAACATCTCGCTGCTGGACGCCTGGTAGAAGCGGATGTCGGGATCCACGATCCGGACGGCGTCGAGCATCCGGGTCACCCCGAGGGCGGTGGTCTCCCCGGTGAGCACCGGCTGGCGGAACGAGGTCTGGACGAAGGACTGGGCGGCCAGGTTGTAGACCTCGTCGGGCCGGTGGGTCGACAAGATCTCGATGAGGCTGATCTCGTCCAGCACGTCGCCCGGCACGAACGTGATGCGGTCCTGCAGGTGGGCGATCCGCTCGAAGTTGACGGTGCTGGAGCGCCGCACCATGCCGACGACCTCGTAGCCACGGTCCAGGAGCAGCTCGGCCAGGTAGGAGCCGTCCTGGCCGGTGATGCCGGTGATGAGCGCACGTCGGGGCATGGCCCCTGTCTACCGAGGGGGACGGACGTTGTCAGCCAACTGGGTTGGCAGCCGCCGCCGGCTCGGCGCCGTAGCCTCGCGCCGTGGTCAAGGGCCCCGAGCACGAGCTCCTGGGACGGCGCATCGCCGACCACCGGGGCAAGCGGGGCTGGACCCAGGCCGACCTGGCCGAGCGGCTCGGCATCTCGCGGGTGGCGCTCTCCCACCTCGAAGCGGGGATGTCGACCCCGGGCGAGCGCACCGTGGCGCTGCTCGCCGGGCTGTTCAAGCTCGAGCCCCACGAGCTGGTTGCGGGCACGGACTACCCCCCGGCGAAGGCGGATCGCCTGCCGGTGGTGGCCAACCGCTACACCGAGGCGGAACAGCAGGTCGCCCTGTGCGAGGCGGACCTGGCGTGGATCAGCCGGGGCTCGTCGCTCTACGGCGATCAACGCCTGGCCCAGTGGGACGTCGCCCTCAACCGGCTGGCCGAGGACTGCGATCGCCACGACCGGGACCTGGTCGAGAGCTGCCGGGCCACGGTGCGCGCCCTGCTCGACGCCCGATCGGGCTGATCAGCGGAGGCGCTTGCGCCAGTCGTCGAGGACGTCGGCCAGGGTCTGGCCGAGGCTGATGGCCGGGACCCAGCCGGTGGCCTCCTGGGCCTTGGTCGGGTCGCCGCGCAGGACCGGGGTGTCGACGGGTCGCACGAGGTCGGGGTCGGGCACCAGTGCCATCGGGCGCTCGGCCAGGGCGACGAGCCGGTCGGCCACCTCCTGCACGGCGACGTCGCGGCCCGAGCAGACGTTGTAGGCCTCGCCGGGCACGCCCCGCTCGGCGAGGAGGCGGTAGGCCCGCACGACGTCCCGGACGTCGGTGAAGTCCCGGCGAGGGCTCAGGTTGCCGACCGGCACCTCGCTCTCGCCCTCCAGCTCGTTGCGGGCGATCCGGGACGCCAGCGCGGCGGCGACGAACCGGTCGCTCTGGCCCGGACCGAGGTGGTTGAACGGCCGGGCCCGGACCACGGCCAGGTCATGGCCGAGGTGCGCCTGCAGCGCGACCAGGTCCGCGGCGGCCTTGCTGGCGCCGTACGGGCTCACCGGGCGCAGCGGCCGGTCCTCGGCGATGGGCAGCGCTTCGGCCGGCACCCGGCCGTACACGTCGGCGCTGCTCACGGCGACCACCCGGCCGACGCCGGCCCCGACCGAGGCCAGCAGGACGTTCATGGTGCCCTCGGCGTTGACCCGGAAGGTCTCGATCGGGCTGGCCCACGAGCCGCCGACGTCGGCTTGGCCCGCGAGGTGGAACACGACGTCCGGGCGGACGTCGGTGAGGAGCGTCACCAGCCCGGCCGGGTCGAGGATGTCGAGCCCGAGGTGGCGATCGGTCTCGACGACGTCGTCGCCTTCGTGCTGCAGGAAGGCGACGAGGTGGCGGCCGACGAAGCCGTCGGCGCCGGTGACGAGGGCTCGCACCGGCCGGAGTCTACGGAGCGGTGCTCGAGGCCCCGTCGGCCATCCGGTGGTACAGGGCGATGATGCCCTCGGCGGTCGCATCCCAGTTGTAGGCCGCAGCCCGGGCATGGCCCCGCTCGATCAAGGCCGCCCGGCGAGCCTCGTCGCCGAGGACGGAGTCCAGGGCATCGGTCAGGGCCTCCTCGTCCAGCGGGGCGACGAGCAGGGCCGCGTCCCCCACGACCTCGGGGATGGCGCCCGTGGCCGTGGCCACCACCGGGACCCCGACGCTCATGGCTTCGAGGGGCGGCAACCCGAACCCCTCGTAGCGGGACGGGAAGGCCAGGACGGACGCGCCGCGGAGGAGCGCGGCGCGAGTGGTCTCGTCCACCCACCCCGTCAGCCGGATGCGGTCGCGGAAGGGCGAGGCGTCGACCGCGGCGTGCACCGCGTCGGCGCCCCAGCCGTCGGCTCCGGCCAGCACCAGCCCGAGGTCGGGGTCGTCGGCGGCCAGGGGCGCGAAGGCCTGCACGAGGCCGACCAGGTCCTTGCGGGGCTCGAGCGTGCCGATGGCCAGGATGTAGTGGTCGCAGCCCGCCAGCGCCCGGCCGACCCCGGCCGGGGCGTCGGGAACGACGTCCACGCCGTTGGGCACGACCACGACCCGATCGGCCGTGACGGCGAAGTGCTCGAGCACCTCGTCGGCCACAGCCTGCGAGGGCGTCTGGATCCATGCCCCAGCGGCCACGGCTCGACGCACGAGCGGCGGCCAGGCGAGCACGTCGGTCGTGCACAGGTCGGGGAACCGGACCGCGGTCAGGTCGTGCACGGTCACGAGGCGGGCGGCCGATCGGCTCGGCGGGACGACGAAGTTGGTCCCGTGCACGACGTCGACCGACCCGGTCCACGACTCGATCGCCGGCGCGTCGAAGGCCCGCCACAGCTTCCGCAACGGCCGCGCCGGCATCGCTCGGGACACGGCGGGCACCCCGCGGGGCAGGAGGTCGGGGAGCCCTCGCCGACCGCGCCATGTGACGGCGAACGCCAGCGGTTCGAGGTCGGTGCGTCGGGCGAGGCGTTGGAGGAGCGCCCGGGTGAAGTCCCCCACGCCGGTCAGAGGGTCGAGCAGCGGGGTCGCGTCCAGTGCGACCCGGAGGGTCACGGCTCGGAGTCGGCGGGCTCGACCCTGGTCGCCGGCGTCCCCCGGAGGCGTTGCTCCCACTCCCGGCGCTGCACCTGGACGCGCTGGAGGGCGAGCACACCGGCGCCGACACCGAGGTAGATCGACTCACGCGCGGCGCGGAGCGCAGGGCGGAGCAGGGGGACCATTCGGGCCACCCTACCGGCGCCTCCGGGGCCGGATCGGGCCCTCCGGTGTGACCGCGATCACATGACAATCGCGTTGCGAGCGTCCCCCAGCGGCCGGGGTGCCACCGCTACCCTGCGCTCATCGTGGACGAAACCGGCGCCGACTCCGTCGCGCCCGCACCCGGCCCGACCACGCCCGCGGTCGTCGCGGTCGTGGTCACCCACGAACCCGGTCCGTGGTTCGACGAGGCCCTGCGCGCCCTCGCGGCCCAGGACTACCCGGACCTCACGGTCCTCGTCATCGACGCGGGCAGTGCCGTCGACCCGACTGATCGGGTCGCGGCCGCCTGCCCGGCCGGCTTCGTCCGTCGCCTCGAGGCCAATCCGGGGTTCGGGGCGGCGGCCAACGAGGTGCTCGACACCGTCGAGGGCGCCAGCTACCTGATCCTCTGCCACGACGATGTCGCGCTCGAGCCCGGAGCGGTCCGGGCCCTCGTCGACGAGGCCGGGCGGTCCAATGCCGGCCTCGTGGGGCCGAAGGTCGCCGAGTGGTCCGACGCCCGCCAGCTGCTGGCGGTCGGCATGTCGGTCGACCGGACCGGTCATCCCTCGCCTTACGTCGAGCCCGGCGAGTACGACCAGAGCCAGCACGACGGCGTCCGCGACGTCTTCTACCTCCCCGGCGGCTGCCAGCTCGTCCGGGCCGACCTGTTCGCCACGCTCGGGGGCTTCGACCCCGCGATGCGGTTCTACGGCGAGGACCTGGATCTCTGTTGGCGCGCCCGGCTCGCCGGGGCCCGGGTCATCGTGGCCCCGGAAGCGGTGGCCCGCCACGTCGCCGACCTCCCCGCCCGGCGCCCGGACATCGACCCCTACCGGATGGCCGAGCGCCATCGGCTGCGGACCGTCCTCAGCTGCTCCAGCTTCGCCTCGCTGCTCTGGCTCGTGCCCCTGCTCGCGGTCCTGTCGCTGGTCGACTTCGTCGGCGGGGTGTTCACGGCTCGGGCCGGTCGGGCCCGGGCGGCCGTCGGGGCCTGGACCTGGAACCTGGCCCGGACCACCCAGCTCCTCGGGCGCCGTCGCCGGATCGGGGCATCGCGGCGGGTGTCCGACCGGGAGCTCCGGTCGCTGCAGGCGAAGGGCCTCGTGCGGGTCCAGGCGTTCCAGACCCGCGACCGGTCCGGCGAGCGGCGCGGGGCGGTGACCACCCTCCGCCAGGGGGTCATCGACTTCATCCGCTCGGGGCCGAGCGGGGTGGCGACCGCGGTCTGGATCCTGCTGGGGTTCGTGTTCCTCGTGGGCTGTCGCCACCTGATCACCCAGCAGATCCCTGCGGTGGGCGAGCTGGCGCCGTTCCCCGGCGGGCCCAGCGTGCTGTGGAACGAGTTCCTCTCCGGCTGGCGGTCGTCAGGGCTCGGCTCCGGGGCGCCGGCGCCCACGGCCTTCGCGGCGCTGACCGGGTGGGGCAGCCTGTTCCTCACCGTCATGGGCATGGCCCGCACGGTGTTCATCCTCGGCCTCATCCCGCTGGGTGGCTTCGGGGCCTGGCGCCTCATGCGGGAGACCGGGTCCGTCTACGGGCGGGTCACGGCGCTGATCGTGTACCTGACCTGCCCCGTCGCCTACAACGCCATCGCCGCCGGGAGCCTCCGCGGCCTCGTCGCCTTCGCCGCCTCCCCGTTCCTGCTCAGCGGCCTGGTCCGAGCCAGCCGCTTGGCGCCGTATGACCGCGACGAGCTCGGGTGGTGGCGGTTGGCCCTCACGGTCGGCTTGACCACCGCGATCGCCGCCCTCTTCCTCCAGCTCATCGTCGTGGTGGTGATCGCCATGGCGATCGCCCTGGCGGCCGGCATCGTGCTGACCGGCCAGGCGGGACCGGCGGGTCGGGTGCTGGGGATCGGCGCCGTTGCCGCCGTCGTGGCCGTCGTGCTCCAGTTCCCCTGGAGCGTGCAGTTCTTCGGCACCGGCAACGACCCGACCTCGGTGGGCGCCTACTTCGACGGGCCGGGAGCGCTGACCGTCCCCGAGATCCTCCGCTTCGACACCGGCCCCGTCGGCGGGGCGCTGGCGGGCTTCGCGTTCCTCGTGCTGGCTGCCGTCCCGGTCGTGGTCGGCCGCGAGTGGCGGGCGGCCTGGGCCCTGCGGGGCTGGGCCGTCGCCATCGCCGGCTGGGCGGTGGTCTGGATCGGAGAGGCCGGATGGTCACCCGTGCCCCTGCCGGCGCCCGAGGTGATGCTGGCGCCGGCGGCGGCCGGCATCGCCCTGGCCGCAGGGATGGCCGCGCTCGCCATCGAGCGTGACGTCCTGGGCCGAGGGTTCACCTGGCGCCACCTCGGTCCCGTGGTCGCGGTCGTGGCGTTGGTCGTCGGCCTCGGCCCCTTCCTCGTCGCCACCGGCGACGGGCGTTGGTACCTGCCTCGCAACGACTTCGACGTGGCCCTGAGCTTCCTCCAGGCCGAGGAGGAGGACGCACCGTTCCGGGTGCTCTGGCTGGGGGATCCCGAGGTCCTGCCGCTGTCGGGGTGGAAGCTCAGCGAAGGCACGGCGTACGCCACCTCCGACAACGGCCTGCCCGACGTCACCGAGCTCTTTCCGGGCAGCACCGACGGCGGGACCGAGATCCTGGCCGAAGCGCTCGAGACCGCGACCCGGCGCGAGACCAACCGCCTCGGTGACCTCCTCGGCCCCATGGGCATCCGCTACATCGTCGTGCCCGAACGCCTGGCCCCCCAGCCCTTCGCCACCGAGGAGCACCCGCTCGACCCGTCCGTGCGCGACGCGCTCTCCAGCCAGCTCGACCTCGTCCAGATCAACGTGAACCCCGCAGTGACGCTCTACGAGAACGCGGCATGGATCCCGACCCGGGCCTTGCTGCCCGACTCCGACGCCGGTGACCTGGGATCGGGGGAGGTGACCCCCGAGGAGGCCCTGGCCGCGGCGAACGCCACCGACTTCGGTGAGGCCACCGCCGCCTTGGGCGACGAACGGGGCCCGACGACCTTCCGCGGTCCGGTCGACGGCCAGGGGGAGCTCTACCTCGCCTCCGGTCCGACCTCGGGCTGGTCCCTGGAGATCGAGGGCGAGGAGGCCGAGCGCCGCACCGTCTTCGGCTGGGCCAACGCCTTCGACCTGCCCCGAGGGGGGACGGCGACCCTGAGCTTCGAGACCCCCGTGACCCGGTACCTCGCCATCGCGATCCAGGCCGCGCTCTGGATCTTCGTGATCACGCGGGTCCGCCGGCCTTCGAGCGCCCGCCTCCGCCCGGAGGCGAGCCCATGAAGTTCTCCCGCTGGCCGGCCGTGATCATCCTCGCCGCCCTCATCGTCGCCGCGTGGGTTGTGGACGAGGACCACGAGCGGGAGACCACCCGGTCCGTCGACGCCGACACCCCGCTCGAGGCCATGGGTTTCCTGCCGGTCGCCCCGCCCGCCGACGCCCTCAGCAGCACCTGGTACTGCGCGGGCGGGACGGCGGGGGAGGACAGCCGGGCGGACACGTCGATCGTCGTGGCCAACGGGACCGACACCGAGATGGACGGCACGGCGACGATCTTCCCGTCGATCCCGTCGCAGATCGTGGTCCAGAGCGACGGCGACACGACCACCACGACCGAGACCACGACGACGACGGCGCCGGAGCTCACCCAGCTCCCGGTCACGATCGATGTGACCGTGCCGGCCTACGACCGGATCGAGGTCCGTCTCGGCGACCACGTCGACGCGGAGTATGCCGCGGCCCTCGTCGAGGTGCCCGGAGGCGCGGTCTCGGTCGAGCAACGGGTCGACGGGCCCAACGGGGCCGACGTGAGCCCCTGCACGACCCAGGCCGCGGACTCCTGGTACTTCGCCGACGGTCGCACCACGGCCGACGCCGTCGAGACCCTGGCCTTCTTCAACCCGTTCCCCGACCCGGCGGTGGTCGACGTCACCTTCCGGACCGAGGAGGACCTGCGGACCCCGATCGAGTTCGAGGCCTACGCCGTCCCCGCCCAGTCCCTCGTGGTGGAGGACATCGGCGACCTCGTCACCCGCCGCGAGCACGTGTCGGTCTCGGTGGTGGGCCGATCCGGACGGCTGGTGGTCAACCGGGTGCTCGATCTCGACGGCACGGGCACCGACGGCGCCCGTGGCCTCGAGGTGTCGGCCGGGGCGGCGCGCCCGGCCAACTCGTGGTACTTCCCCGACGGGATCGTGGGCCAGGACCTGGGTGTGGCCGAGTCCTATGTGGTCTACAACCCCGGCGACACCGTGGCCGAGGTGGTGCTCGAGATCCTGCCCGACGAGCTCGACCGGTTCGGGGCCATCGAGCCGTTCGTGCTGTCCATCCCCCCGCAGGCCTACCAGGAGGTCGCCGTCCAGGACGAGGAGCGGATCGCCACGGCCATCGCGGCCGCCGAGGGCGAGCCCATCCTGCGCCACAGCGCGTTGGTGGCCTCGGAGAACGACGTCCCCGTTGTCGTCGAGCGGGTCTTCGACGGGGGCGACTCCGGCCTCCGTCCCGGCTACGACCTCATGTTCGGGGCGCCGCTGCTGATGGAGCAGGTCATCCTGGCCGCGTCCTCGACGAACGAGTCGGTGGTGGTGAGCAACCCGTCGGGCAGCACGCCGGTGCGGATCACGCTCCGGAGCCTCGACGCGGGCACGCTCGGCGAGGACGTCGCGGCCACCAACCTGGCGGTTCCGCCGGCAGGTCGTCTGGTGATCGACCCGACCGAAGTCGGCCTGGCGGGCGACACCGCCCTGATCATCGAAGCGGACGGCCCGGTGGTGGTCGAGCGCCAGAACGTGATCGGCGACCCCGAGGACATGTCCGGAGCGATCGCGGTGCCCCTGGCGGGCACGGTCTCCGAGCCCGAACGCTTCGGCTGATGAGCCGGCTCATCGTGGCCGTCGCCCTTGCGGGTGGGGTCGCGCTGGTCGCCCTGTGGATCCAGCGCCGCCGGCCGTCGGTCGGCACCGCGCCGGTCCGGGACCGCCATCACGTGCCCACCTCGGTGGCGCGGACCGACTTCACCTCACCCGAGGCCGCCTGGCTGGTCGTGGTCTTCACCTCGGCCACCTGCGACAGCTGCGCCGCGACCTGGGAGGTGGCCCGCCAGCTCACGTCGTCGGCGGTCGCCACCCAGGAGGTCGAGGTGGGCGCGGCGCCGGAGCTGCACGCTCGCTACGGCATCGACGCTGTGCCGACCACGATCGTGTGCAACGCGGATGGCGCCGTCGTCAGCAGCTCCCTCGGCCCGGTCAGTGCCACCCATCTGTGGGCCGCGGTGGCCGAGGCCCGCGAGCCCGGCTCGGTGCCACCCTCCTGCGCGGGTGGCGACGACTCAGCTGAGGACTTGGACGGGTAGGTCGGAGCTCGTGACCGTCCCGTTCAGGCGGCGCGGATGCGGTCCGGCCATCCGTGGTCGACCAGCTCGTCGGGCACGGAGTCAGGACCGGCGAAGGCGCCGAGGAGGAGCTGCAGGAGGCCGGACTCCGGGTCCTGGTTGGCGGCGTTGGCGCGCTCCCGTCGGGCCGGCTGGTTGTCGCTGTCTTCGGCCTCGATGACGCCGATGATGTCGGCGATCAGCCGGAGCCGTTCCATGCGGCGATTCCGCTCCTGGCCGTAGGGGGCGAAGGCCTCGGGCGTTCGGGCGCCGTCGAGCACCAGGTCGCGCACCAGGCGGGCGTCCCGCAGGGCGATGGAGAGGCCCTGGCCGATGATCGGGTCGTTGTGACCGGCCGCGTCCCCGATGAGGACGACCCCCTCGGCAAAGGGCTGGTCGGTCCAGGTGTCGTCGCCGGCGTAGGCGGCGCACGGGCCGGCGACCGTCGCCTCGGCTATGGCGGCGATCGACGGGTGGACCGAGGTCGCGCACGAGGCCAGAAAGCTCTCGGTGCCGCTCCGCCCGGCGAAGCGGTGCTGCCCGGAGAGGCCGACGCACAGGTAGGTCCGGGCGCGGCCGCCACCCTGGTGGAAGAGGAGCGAGAACTGGCCCTCGTCGCTCACGGTGAGGTCGTGGTCGTCCGGGACGCCGTCGAGGCCGTCGACGAGCAGCCCGGCGATGTAGGTGATCGGCTCCTGGCGCTCGAGCTCGATCCCCGTCTGGCGCCGGACCGTGGAGGTACGGCCGTCGGCGCCGATCACCAGCGTGGTCGCCACCTCCGACGGGGCGCCGTCGACCGCGTAGCTGACACGCGGGGCCGACCCGCCCTCGACGTGGACGTCGGCCACGCCCCGCACCACGGTCGCTCCCGCTTCGGCCGCGTCGTCGACGAGTGCCTGGCAGGCGACGGGGTGGTGCAGGTTCAGGCTGCCCGCCACGCCCGGGATCATGAGCGACATGGGGATCTCCAGGCGCTCGCGGCCGTCGGCGTCGAAGGTCTTCCAACTCGCCGCGTAGTGCGCGCCGGCTCCGACCAGCACGGGCTCGACTCCGATCTCGATGGCCTCGGCCACGCCCCAGGCCTGCATGCTCTCGCCCCGGACCCGGTCGGCGTAGGCGGTGGTGGTCTCGAGCAGGGTCACCTCCAGGCCGCCCCGGGCGAGGGCCCCGGCGAGCGAGGCGCCACCGATCCCGCCTCCCACGATCACCACGTCGGCCGTCACGTCACGCCTCTCGTCGAAGGGCGCGGAGCGTACCCCTGGTGACCGTCGGGCTCAGCGGGCGAGGAGCGCGTCGAGCTTGCGGTAGCCCTCGTTGATGCCCGTGTCCATGCCGCTGGCGACCATCGCGTCCCGATCCTCGAACGAGTCGCAGAGCGAGGTCGCCACCAGACGGGTCCGGCCGTCACCGAGGTCCTCGAGCCGGAGCTTCTCCAGGGCGACGCCGTCGGGGACACCTTCGAAGGTGAAGGTCTGCACGATGAGCTCGTTCTCCCGCACCTCGTGGAAGGCGCCGAAGAAGCCGCCCTCGAAGTCGTCGCGCACCGCGACGTACCGGTACGAGCCGCCGGTCCGGCAGTCGTAGTGGTCGATTCGCGTGGTGATGCTGTCCGGTCCGATCCACTGGACGAACAGGTCGGGGTCGACATGGGCCCGGAAGACCTTCTCCGGCGGGGCGTCGAACTCCCGCACGATGCGCACGAGCGGGACGTCGGGGTCGACGGTGATCTCGGTCTCGTGGGTGGTTGTGGTCATGGTGCTGCTCCTGTCTGGGGTGGGGTGGGCTCGACGTCGGCCGGCATCTCGGCCAGTACGGCGTCCAGTCGGCGGTAGCGCTCCTCCGCCTCGCGGCGGTAGCGCTCGATCCACTTGGTCATGAGGTCGAAGACCTCCGCTTCCAAGTGCACGGGGCGGCGCTGGGCCTCCCGCGTGCGGCTCACCAGGCCCGCGTCCTCGAGCACCCTGAGGTGCTTGGACACGGCCTGGACGGTCACGGCGTAGGGCTCGGCGAGCTCGGTCACGGTTGCGTCGGCCACCGCGAGCCTCGCCACCATGTCCCGCCGGGTGGGGTCGGCCAGGGCCGAGAACACCCGGGACAGCGCATCAGCCGCCATCAGCTCGCTCCTCCTATTCAACCGTTTGGTTGAGGACAGACCGTACGACGGCGGGGCGATTCTGTCAACCGTTTGGTTGAATACCTGTCGCCGGAACGGCTGTCACACCCCCTCGGTAGGTTGGTGGCGAACATCGGTTCGTGACCTGATCCGAGGGAGGTGCCCGGCGATGACCGCTGAGTTGGTCGATCTGGAGCACGCCCTGGACCTGGCCAACAAGGTCACGTTCGCGGGGGCGCCGTCGGCGGCCAAGGCCGAGGCGTTGGCCACGGTGCAATCGGGTGCAGAACAAGCTCGACGCCTTGAGCGCGCACGTGATGACGGCGTTCGAGGCGACCCAGGAGCATCGGGCCGAGGGCCACACGTCGCCCATCGAGTGGCAGAAGCACCACTGCCGGGCCAAGGGCCCCGACGCTTCCCGCCGGCGGCGCACCTCCCGGCAGCTGCGGACCCTGCCGCTGGTGGACGAGGCGCTGACGGCGGGGTTGATCAGCGTGGAGCACGTGGAGGTGCTGGCCCGGGCGCAGACGCTGTTGGGGGAGGAGATCTTCGCCCAGCTCGAAGCCCCGTTGGTCGAGGCGGCGGTGGACATGCGGTTCTCGGACTTCTTGCGCACCGTCGACTACGCGGTGACCCGGGCCCGATGCCGTGGGATGCGGAGGAGCGGGCCTCACGCCAGCTCGAGGACCGCTACGCCAGCTCGTCTCGCACCTTCGGCGGGTGCGGGCAAGGTCGACGCCGGCATGGACCCGGTCGGGTTCACCATCTGGCAGGCCGAACTCGACCGCTTGGTGAAGCACCTGTTGGAGGTGGATCGGGCCGAGGCCCGGGACCGCCTCGGCCGCGACCCCCTCGCCTCCGAGCTCGCCCGGACGGCGCGGCAGCGGCGGGTGGACGCCATGGTGCTGATGGCCGAACGGTCCGCCGCCTTTGGCGACCGAGCCCTCGGGCCGTCCAGCTTCTGTGTGACCGTGCACGGCGACGCCGTGCTGGTGGCCTGCATCATCGCCGCCCTCCGCCAGGCCCTGGCCGACGAGGGCTACGACCTGGACCAGGCCCTCGATGACATCGAACTCGGCGCCGACAGCCTCCACGAGCTCGACGACGGCACCGTCATCACCATCAACACCATCGTCCTGGCCCTGCTCACCGGCACGGTCAGCGGGATCCTCTATGACCCCGACGGCGACATCATCCGCCTCGGCACGGAACAACGCCTGTTCAACCGGGCCCAAGCCCGAGCCCTGCGGGCCAAGTACCGGCGCTGCGCCCACCCCTACGGCTGTGACCGCACCCACCCCTTCCTGCAATCCGACCACATCGTCGAACACACCGACGGCGGCCCCACCGACCTCACCAACGGCCAAGGCCTCGACGGCGGCCACAACATCTGGAAGACCAACCACAAACACGACCCGCCGCCAGACAACCCCGACCGCGGCCAACGAAGACTCCCGCCCGACATCGGGCCCCCACCGCCAACCCGATGAATGCCCCGGTGCGGCAGTCCGCGGCTCAGAACTGGTGACGGGTGTGGGTGTAGGGGCCCTTGCCGAAGGCGAGCACCTTGGTGGGCCGGACGGCGAAGACGAGCGCGTCGCCGCCGTCGTCGCTGTGGAGGCCACCGTCGACCACGTCGAAGCGCCACTCACCGGACCACTTCTTCGCCCACTCGTCAGCCAGGCTGCTGCAGGTGCGAGGGCTCGGTCACGCGGACGGCTTCACCCTCCACCATCACGTCGAGGCCACGGTCATGGGTGTTGCAACCGGTCGTCAGGACGACCTGCGGGTTGCTGCGGAGGTTGACCGCCTTCTGCTCTTCGGCGCCGGTGCAGAAGCACAACGCATCGTCCAGCCACACCGACACGAGCGGCGTGACGTGGGGCCGGCCGTCAGCCCGCACGGTCGTGAGCCAGGCGAGCTGCGCGTCCTCCAGCACCTGCCGGGCTTGGTCCCATGTCGTCGCCGACGCCTCCGGGTCGCTGAACCGTTCGTCGATCTGGGTGCGAGGTTCCATGACCAGTTCGACCTCAACCCGGTCGCGGACTCATCGCTCAGAAGTCGAACGTCCGACCGTGGACGTCGATGCCCGACTGCCAGCCCGAGTCGTCGTCGTCCAGGGACAGGAAGAGCTGCACGTGCCCGAGGGTCCGGAAGCCGAGCTCGTGGAACGCCTTGATGGCCGACGCATTGCGGGCCACGGGCTTGATGTTCACGTAGGTGGCGCCCCGCTGGCGCGACTCCTCGATCGCAGTCTCGATCAGGGCCCGACCCACGCCAGTGCCACGACGATGGTGCGAGACGATGACGGGCTCGACGGTCGACTCGTCGCCCTCCCAGAGCAGGCCGGTGAGGCCGACGAGGTCGTCGCCGTGGACGGCGACCCAGGTGATCACCCGGGTGGGAAGGGCCAGGTACTCGTCGAACCCCGCCCCGGGGTCGTCGCCGCCGATGGACGGGTCGTCGTAGATCTCGCGGTGGTGCTCGACGAGCTGGGCGTACAGCGAGCGGCAGGCGTCGAGGTCGGCGGCCTCGTACGCCCGGATCTCCACCGCCTAGTTCGGCGGTTCGAGGCGGTCTTCGGGGACCGTCACCGGCTCGCTGCCGGCGTCACCGGCGCCGTTGCCGTGCCCGGCGTCAGGGACATGCCCGTTGGAGGCGACGCCGATCAGGCGCACGACCTCCTTGCCGTCGATGGTCTCGTGCTCGAGCAGGGCCCGGGCGACGAGGTCGAGGGCCTTGCGGTGCTCGGTCAGCGTCTCCCGGCAGCGCTCCTCCTGGTCGCGCAGGATCTGCTCGACCTCCTCGTCGATGATCCGGGCGGTGTCGTCGCTGTAGTCCCGGGTGTGCATGAGGTCCTCACCCAGGAACACCTGGCCCTGCGAGCCCCAGGCCATCGGCCCGATGCGTTCGCTCATGCCCCACTCGCGGACCATCTTGCGGGCCAGCTCGGTGCTGCCCACGAGGTCGTTGTTGGCGCCGGTCGAGATCACGCCGAAGACGAGGTCCTCGGCGATGCGGCCGCCCATGCGGACGACGAGGGTGTCCTCGATGTAGTCCTGGCGGTGGATGTGGCGCTCCTCCACGGGGAGCTGCTGGGTGACGCCGAGGGCCAGGCCGGTGGGCAGGATCGTGACCTTGTGCACCGGGTCGGCGTGCTCGAGCACGGCGGCGCAGACGGCGTGGCCGGCCTCGTGGTAGGCGATCGCTTCCTTCTCGTTGTCCGAGAGGGCCATGGAGTCGCGACGCTGGCCCATGAGCACGCGGTCGCGGGCCATCTCGAAGTGCGTCATGGCGATGGCGTCGTGGCCGTCGCGCACGGCGAACAGCGCCGCCTCGTTGACCAGGTTGGCCAGGTCGGCACCGCTCATGCCCGGCGTGCCCCGGGCCACGACATCGAGGTCGACGTCGTCGGCCAGGCGCTTGTGCTGGGCGTGGACCCGGACGATCTGCTTGCGGTCCTCCAGCTCGGGCAGGGGCACGGTGACCTGGCGGTCGAAGCGGCCGGGGCGGAGGAGGGCGGGGTCGAGGATGTCGGGGCGGTTGGTCGCGCCGATCATGACGATGCCCTCGGTCGCCTCGAAGCCGTCCATCTCGGAGAGCATCTGGTTGAGCGTCTGCTCCCGCTCGTCGTGACCGCCGCCGAGGCCGGCGCCCCGCTTGCGGCCGATGCTGTCGATCTCGTCGACGAAGATGATGGCCCGTCCCATCTTGCGGGCCGACTGGAACAGGTCGCGGACCCGGCTGGCGCCGACGCCGACGAACATCTCCATGAAGTCCGAGCCGGTGACCGACAGGAAGGGCACGCCCGCCTCGCCGGCGACGGCGCGGGCGATGAGGGTCTTGCCCGTCCCGGGCGGACCGACCAGGAGGATGCCCTTGGGGATGCGGGCGCCGATCTCACGGAAGCGCTCGGGGTGCTTCAGGAAGTCGACCACCTCGGTGACCTCCTGCTTGACCCCCTCGTAGCCGGCGACGTCGGCGAAGGTCGTGCCCGGGCGCTCGGTCGAGTAGGTCTTGGCCCGCGACCGACCGATGGACATGATCCCGCTCATCTGGCCCTGGGCCCGGCGGTTCAGCCACCAGAACAGGCCGACCAGGAGCAGGATCGGGCCGAAGATCGAGAGGAAGCCCCAGAGGGGGTTGGCCGACGGGGTGTCGTATTCGATCTCCACGTCGTTGGCCCGCAGCGTGGCCAGGTCCTCTTCGGGGATGCCGCCCTCGAGCGGGCCGGTGGTCGTGAACTCGGTGCCGTCGTCCAGCTCGCCGGTGATCTTGGCGTTGGTGTTGTTGAAGGTGATCGAGGCGACCTGGCCCTCGCCGGCCTGCTGGATGAAGGCCTCGTACGAGATCTCGTCGCCCTCCTCACCACCGACGAGGGTGGTCAACAGGAACGAGGCGAGGATCACGCCGACCAGGATCCAGAGCGACCAGCGCGGCCACTGGGTGCCCGCGGATCGTCCACCGTCGGTGCCCTTGCCGCTCGGCGGAGGGGGCGGGGGAGGGGGCGGAGGCGGCTGCGCCATCCGACCAGCGTAGAGGTCGAAATGCCCGATTTGTGGGTCGGTCGGAAGTAGCGTTTTCCCGATGGCTCGACGATGCGCCCGACCCACCTGCTCGGCCGAGGCCACGGTCACGCTCTCCTACGGCTATGCCGAACGTCACGTGTGGCTCGACCGCCTCACCCCGGTGGACGACCCCGCGAACCACGACCTCTGCGAGCGCCACGCCGACCGGTTGACCGCGCCGTTGGGGTGGGCCCTGCACGACCGGCGGGCTCCGGCCGCGCCGATCTGGCAGGCCCGCGCCTCCTGAGCGACGCGGCCCCGCCTCCGCCCGCGCCGGTCGCACCGCCCCGCTGGGGGCTGGGCGACGCCGCCGTCGGCCTGCTCATCGCCAACGGCGCGGCCCTGATCATCGGGGCCGTCATCCTGGCGGCCACCGGCAACATCGAGGAGGGCGCCGACGGCGACCTCTCGCTGGGGATGATCGCGGTGCTGCAGATCCCGCTGTGGGCCGGCTACCTCGGGGTGCCCCTCTACGCGGCCCGGGTGAAGGGCCATGGCCTGGTGACCGACTTCGGCCTCCGGATGAAGGCGGTGGACATCCCCCTGGGGCTCGGGGCGGGCCTGGTCACCCAGATCGCGGTCATCCCGGCCGTCTACTACGGGCTGTTCTTCCCGCTGCTGGAGGCGCTCGGCTGGGACGGCGACCGCGACCTCTCGGGCGAGGCCCGGGAGCTCACCGACAAGGCCACCGACGCCGCCGGGATCGTCCTCCTCGTGCTCGTCGTCGTGGTCCTCGCCCCCGTCATCGAGGAGCTGTTCTTCCGCGGCCTGCTCCTGCGGGCGCTCGAGCACCGGGTGGGGAGTGGCTGGGCGCTCGTGCTCAGCTCGGTCGTGTTCGGGGCCGTCCACCTGCAGGCCCTGCAGTTCTTCGCCCTCACCGTGATCGGCCTCGTCCTCGGTTGGCTGACCCAGCGCACCGGCCGCCTGGGCCCGGCCATCTGGGCCCACGTGGCCTTCAACGGCGTCGCCACGGCCTTTCTCCTCGCCGACGCCACCTGACCCCCGTTGAGGACGGGCGCGGAGGGTGGCGGGTGCACTCACTTCCCGACGGCGCCGACCGATGGGTGGTCGAGGCGACCACGGAGCGTGAGATGGGTCAGCAGCGGTGCCCGGGGTGCGGGCGCGAGTTCGTCGAGATCGGTCTCGAAGTCGGCGGGCGGACCATGACCATGCGGTCCTGTTCGTACTGCGACACTCGCCAGTGGTTCGATCCCGACGGCGAGCGGGCCCTCGACGGCGTCCTGGCCGACATCACCGCGACCAGTGGACGGCGTTGACGTCGGACTCCGGTCCGCCCCTGCGAGGATGGGGACCACCATGCGCCGCCGGCTCGCTGCTCTCCCCGCCCGCGTTCAGGGTGCCTCCCTCGAGAGCTGGATCACCGTCGCCGTCGTCCTGGGCGCGGTGGTGTTCACCTTCGTCCAGCTCCACCCCTCCCTGATCTTCCGGAACACGACGCCGACCGGCGGCGACATGGGCGCCCACGTGTGGTCGGGCACCTACCTCCGGGACCACCTCCTCACCCACGGTCGCCTGACGGGCTGGACCCCCGACTGGTACGCCGGCGCCCCGGCGTTCCACTTCTACATGGTCGTGCCGTTCCTCGCGATCCTGCTGCTCGACGTGGTCCTGCCCTACGCGGTCGCGTTCAAGCTGATCGCCGTGCTCGGGGTATGCGCCATGCCGGCCGCGGCCTGGGCCTTCGGCCGGCTCAGCGGGCTGCGCTTCCCGGGCCCGCCGATGCTCGCCGCGGTGACCGTGTTCTTCCTCTTCGACTCCAGCTGGACGATCTACGGCGGCAACGTGGCCTCGACGATGGCGGGCGAGTTCGCGTTCGCCATCAGCCTGTCGCTCGCCCTGGTGTACCTCGGAGTCGTCGCCCGCGGGCTGGCCACGGGTCGCCTCCGGGCCACGGCCGCCGTGCTGCTCGCCCTCGTCGGGCTGTGCCACCTCATCCCCGCCTTCTTCGCCCTCGCCGGGACCGTCGTGCTCATGGCCCTGTACCCGCGCCGGGCCTCGTTGCGCTGGGCCGCTCCGGTCGTGGCGGTGGCCGGGTTGCTGGGCGCGTTCTGGGCCCTGCCCTTCGCCTGGCGTCGGGACTACATGAACGACATGGGCTGGGAGAAGCTCGAGCCCTGGACCGCCTACCCGCAGTGGTCGTGGGACTGGTGGGCCCGGGTCGGCGACTCGCTCTGGCCGTGGGACAACCGGCTGGCCTGGCTCCTCGCGCTGGTCGCGCTGGCGGGTGGAGTGGCGGGCCGCAAGCGCCCGCACCTCTTCCTCGCCACGATGACCGTGCTGCTCGGGGTGGCCTTCGTCGTCCTCCCCCAGGGCCGGCTCTGGAACGCCCGCCTGCTGCCCTTCTACAACCTGTGCATCTACCTGCTGGCCGCCCTCGGCGTGGTCGAGATCGTCCGCGCCCTGGTGGCCCGGTTCGCCGACCGGCGCGAGGGCGGGGGCCTCCTCGCCCTGCGGATCGCCCCCGTCGCCGGACTGCTCGTCACCCTGGTGTGGGTCGGGATGGGCCTGCGCACCCTGCCCTTCGGTGACACCGACGCCCAGAACGCCTACCACTGGCTGGGGCTGACGGGGCACGAGGACAACGTCGCCGACGGGTGGGCCCGCTGGAACTTCTCGGGCTACGAGGCCCGCCGGCCGACGGCCGACGGCGGGGGCTACCACGAGTACCGCGCCCTGGTCGAGACGATGCAGGAGGTCGGGGCGGAGCACGGCTGTGGCCGGGCCATGTGGGAGTACGAGTCCGAGCTGGTCCGGTACGGCACCCCGATGGCCCTGATGCTGCTGCCGCACTGGACCAACGGCTGCATCGGCTCGATGGAAGGCCTCTACTTCGAGTCGTCGGCGACGACGCCCTACCACTTCCTCAACCAGGCGGAGCTGTCGGCCGCACCCTCGTCGGCCCAGCGGGATCTGCCGTACGGCCAACTCGACGTGTCGCGCGGCGTCGAGCACCTGCAGCTCATGGGCGTCCGGTACTACCTGACGACCTCCGACGCGGCCCGGGTGCAGGCCGAGGAGGTCGACGACCTCACCGAGGTGGCCACCTCGGGCCCGTGGACGGTCTTCGAGGTGGCCGACAGCGAGTTGGTGGCGCCGTTGACCAACCAGCCCGCGGTCCTCACAGACGTCGGTGACGGCCAGAGCGAGTGGCTCGACGTGGCCGTCGACTGGTACCTCGATGCGTCCGCGCACGACGTGTTCCTCGCGGCCGACGGACCATCGGAGTGGCCCCGCATCGAGGCGGGGGAGGCCCCACCGGCCATCCCGGTCGATCCGGTCGAGGTGTCGGCCATCGACGCCGGCGACGACCGCATCAGCTTCGACGTGTCGGAGATCGGACAACCGGTGCTCGTGCGGGCCTCCTACTTCCCCAACTGGGATGTCTCCGGCGCCGAGGGACCCTGGCGGGTGACCCCAAACCTCATGGTGGTGGTCCCGACCGACACCCACGTCGAGCTCCACTACGGCTGGACGCCGGTCGACCAACTGGCGTGGCTGCTCACCCTCGGCGGGATCGTGGGCCTCGTCGTCCTCGCCCGGCGGCCGCCGATCGAGGTCCCCGAAGCGCCGCGGCGCGCCGTCGCCGAACCGGTGGAGGATCCCCCTGACCGATCGGACGTCGGCGACGAGGACGATCCCGTGCCCCTCGTCCCGGTGGGCGCCGCCGACTGATGCCCGAGCCCCGGCTGAGCGTGGTCCTGCCGGCGTACAGGTCTCCCGACCAGGTGGCCGCCGCGGTGGCGCGCGTCCGCGGCGCGCTGGCGGAGGAGCTGGCCGGTGCCGACCTCGAGGTGATCGTGGTCGACGACGGCTCGGGCGACGACACCGCGGCGCGGGCGGAGGCCGCCGGCGCCGATCGCGTCGTCGTCCACGAGGTCAACCGGGGCAAGGGGGCGGCGGTGCGCTCGGGCGCGGCAGTGGCCTCGGGGCGCACGATCGCCTTCACCGACGTCGACCTGGCCTACGACCCGGTGCAGCTCCTGGTGCTGCTCCGCGAGGTCGAGTCCGGCTGGGACGTGGCCGTGGGCAGTCGCCGCCACGCCGACGCGGTCACCCTCGTCCGGGCGCGGCGGCTGCGGGAGGTGGGGGGGCGGGTGATCAACCGGCTCAGCCGGGTCGTCCTCGCCGGCCACTACCGGGACACGCAGTGCGGCCTCAAGGCCTTCAAGGCGTCGGTCGCGCCACTCCTCCTGGGCCAGGGGCTGGTCGACGGCTTCGCCTTCGACATCGAGATGTTCCATCTGGCCGAGCGCAACCAGCTGACCCTCATCGAGGTCCCGGTGCACGTGAGCCACTCCGAGGTGTCGAGCGTCCGCATCGGGCGGGACGGCCTGCGCCTCGTGCGCGACCTGTTCCGCATCCGGGCCAACGAGGCCGAAGGTCGGTACGACCCGGTTCAGTAGGGTGACCGTCTGGCTCCTGCGGACCCCGATCGCCTCGCCGCGGTCTTCAAGGCGTACGACGTGCGAGGCCTCGCGCCCGAGCAGCTCGATGCCGACCTGTGTGCCGCGATCGGCGCGGCCTTCGGGGCGTTCGTGGCCGCCGAGGACGGCGCCGACCGCGTCCTCGTCGCCCGCGACATGCGCCCGACCGGACCGGCGCTGGTCGACGCGTTCGCCGGCGGGGTCACGAGCCAGGGGCTCGACGTCGTCGACGTCGGGCTCGGTTCGACCGACATGCTCTACTTCGCCGCCGGCGCCCTCGACGCACCCGGCGCCATGTTCACCGCCTCCCACAACCCGGCCGCCTACAACGGCATCAAGCTCTGCCGGTCGGGCGCCCGGCCGGTGGGTGAGGACACCGGGCTGGCCGACATCCGACGCCTCGCGGAACACGGCGTCCCCCCGCCGGGACGACCGGTGACCGCGGCGAGGAGGAGGTGCTCCCGCGCTTCGCCGACCACGTGCGCTCCTTCGTCGACGTCAGCGCCCTCCGCCCCCTGAAGGTGGTGGCCGACACCGCCAACGGCATGGGTGGGCTCGTCGTCCCGGCGGTGTTCGACGGGCTGCCGTTCGACCTCGACATCCTCTATCCCGAGCTCGACGGCACGTTCCCCAACCACCCCGCCGACCCCATCCAGCCCGAGAACCAGCGCGACCTCCAGGCCCGGGTGCTCGAGACCGGAGCCGACATCGGTCTCGCCTTCGACGGCGATGCCGACCGGGTCTTCCTCGTCGACGAGCGGGCCGAGCTGCTGTCCGGCTCGTTGACCACCGCGATCGTCGCCGACGAGATGCTCGGCCGTGAAGCGGGCGCCACGATCATCCACAACCTGATCTGCTCGAAGGCGGTGCCCGAGATCGTCCGGGAGGGTGGCGGCACGCCGGTGCGGACCCGGGTGGGGCACTCGTTCATCAAGGCGGTCATGGCCGAGACCGGGGCGATCTTCGGCGGCGAGCACTCCGGGCACTACTACTTCCGCGACAACTACCGAGCGGACTCCGGGCTCATCGCCGCGCTGGTCGTGCTCGAGGTGCTCTCCCGGTCGGGGCAGCCGCTCTCCGAGCTGCGCCGCCCGTACGAGCGCTACGTGGACTCGGGCGAGATCAACACCGAGGTGGCCGACCCGCACGCGGTCATCGAGGTGGTCGCCGCCGCCTTCCCCGACGCCGACCAGGATCGCCTCGACGGCCTGACCGTCGACCTGGGCGACTGGTGGTTCAACCTGCGGCCGTCGAACACCGAACCCCTCCTCCGGCTCAACCTCGAGGCGGCCGACACTGAGGCGTGCGCTCGGCGGGTCGCAGAGGTTCAGGCCATCATGGGCGCATGACCCTGGACCCGCAGCTCCTCGAGATCCTGGCCTGCCCCGACGACAAGGGCCCGCTCCTGTACTTCGAGGACGAGGACCTGCTCTACAACCCCCGGCTGCAGCGGAAGTACCGCATCGACGACGACATCCCGGTGATGCTCGTGGACGAGGCGACCGCCGCCGACGACGCCGAGCACCAGCGGCTGCTGGACAAGGCCGAGGCCGACGGGATCGAGCCCACGTTCTCCGATGGCTGATCGCGTCGACTCCCTGGGGATGTGGGAGGCCGCGGCGGGCCTGCCCGACCAGATCCGCGAGGCGGTGGCCACGGCCAAGGCGGTCGAGGGCCTGCCCGACGGCAGCCAGATCGACAACGTGCTCGTCCTCGGCATGGGCGGCAGCGGGGTCGCCGGTGACCTGCTCACCCACGCCGCGGGGCCGTTCATGCCGGTACCGGTGGTCGTGGTCAAGGGCTACGAGCCCCCCTCGTACGTGAACGAGCGGACCCTGGTCTTCGCCATGTCCTTCTCCGGCGACACCGAGGAGACGGTGGAGGCGGTGACCACCGCCGCCAACGCCGGCGGCCGCGTGGTCGCCGTCACCCAGGGAGGCGCGCTGGCCGAGGCCTGCCGCTCGTGGGGCACGCCGATCATCGGCATCAGCGACGACATCCCCCAGCCCCGCGCCGGCCTCGGCGCGCTCGTCGCCCCCATGCTCGTGGTCCTCGACAAGGTCGGCCTCTACCCGGGCGCCGAGGGCTGGCTGGACCAGGCGGTCGACCAGCTCGAACGGCGCCGCGACAAGCTCGTCGTCGACGGCAGCCCCGCCGAGCAGCTGGCCGACGACCTGGCCCGCCGGGTGCCGATCATCTACGGCGGCGGTGGGGTGGGGGCGCTGGCGGCCAGCCGCTGGAAGACGGAGTTCAACGAGAACAGCCGGTCCCCGGCCTGGGCCAACGCCGTCCCCGAGCTCTGCCACAACGAGATCGCCGGCTGGGGGCAGAACGGGGACCTGACCCGTCAGGTGTTCGCCCTGATCAACCTGCGCCACGACTTCGAGCACCCGCAGGTCATGCGCCGCTTCGACCTGATGGACGCCTGGCTGGACGAGGTGGTGGGGGACATCTTCTCGGTCCGGGCCGAGGGCGAGGGCCCCTTGGCCCAGCTCCTCGACCTGTGCCTCTTCGGCACCTTCACCAGCCTCCACCTGGCGTACCGCGAGGGCATCGACCCCGGCCCCGTCCCCGTGCTCGACGAGCTGAAGGCGGCCCTGGCCGACTGACCGGGCTTCAGCGAGTGGCGGCGTCCAGCTCCTGGTGCATGGCCTTGGCCAGCTGCTTGGCGGTGACCCCCGGCGCCCACCGGCCGAGCCGGGCGATGAGGCCGGCCCGGCCAGGGGCGACGAGCGGCTTGTCCTCCTCGACGGCTCGGACCGCCGCGTCGGCGAGGTCGCCGGGCGTCAAGGCCGGACCGGCGGCGTTGGTGAGGTGCCGGCGCACGCTCATGCCCTTCGTGGCCGCCGGGGCGTCGAGCAGGGGGGTCTCGATCGGGCCGGGGCAGACGGTGGTCAGCGCGATGCCGTGGCGGGCGGCCTCGGGTCGGAGGCTGGTACCGAGGCCGACGACGGCCGCCTTCGTCATGGCGTAGGGGGTGAGCAGCGGCGTGCCCACCAAGCCGGAGAGCGACGCCATGAGCACGATCGTTCCCGAGCCCTGCTCCCGCATGCGGGCGTAGGCCGGGAGCACGGTGTTCACGACGCCCCGGATGTTCACGTCGATGCTGCGGTCCCAGTCCGCGGGGTCGATGTCCTCGACCAGCCCGCCGATGCCGATGCCGGCGTTGGCCACGATCACGTCGAGCCGCTCCAGCGTCCCCAGCGCGGTCGCCATGGCCCCGGCATCGGTCACGTCGACCTCGAGGTCGGCCATCGTCCCCGGCAGGTCGACCGCCAGCGCCTTGGCATCGCGGTCCCGGAACGCCTGGACCAGCGCCGTCCCGATCCCACCCGTCCCCCCGGTCACGACCACGGTCTTCCCGTCGAGCTCCATGGCCCCGTTTCGCTGCCGGACGGCTCCGCGGATCAGATCACGACGGCGTAGCCTGACCGTGGGCTGAACGAGAGGCGTCAGTGGACCCCAGCCCGAGCACACGAACCGGAAGCTCGACGAAAGGCACAGGAATGTCCACGAACACTGACGCGCGTCCCACGACCGTCGCCGAGGGCGACTACAAGGTCGCCGACCTCTCGCTGGCCGGCTTCGGCCGCAAGGAGATCCAGCTGGCCGAGCACGAGATGCCCGGCCTGATGGCGCTGCGGGCCGAGTACTACGACAGCCAGCCGCTCGCCGGCGCCCGGATCATGGGCTCGCTGCACATGACCATCCAGACCGCCGTTCTGATCGAGACCCTCGTCGCCCTGGGGGCGAAGGTCCGGTGGGTGTCGTGCAACATCTTCTCCACCCAGGACCACGCCGCCGCCGCGGTCGTCGTCGGCCCCGAGGGCACGGTCGACAACCCCAAGGGCGTGCCCGTCTACGCCTGGAAGGGCGAGTCCCTCGAGGAGTACTGGTGGTGTACCGAGCAGGCCCTGCGCTGGCCGGATGACGGTGAAGGCCCGAACATGATCCTGGACGACGGGGGCGACGCCACGATGCTCGTCCACCTCGGCACCGAGTACGAGCGGGCGGGCGAGGTCCCCGACCCGTCGACGGCCGAGAGCGAGGAGTTCGAGGTCGTCCTGCAGACCCTCACCCGCACCCTGGGCGAGGACCCCAAGCTCTGGCACCGGATAGGTGAGGCCATCAAGGGGGTCACCGAGGAGACCACCACCGGCGTGCACCGCCTCTACGAGCGGCACGCGGCCGGCTCGCTGCTCTTCCCCGCCATCAACGTCAACGACTCGGTGACCAAGTCGAAGTTCGACAACCTCTACGGCTGCCGGCACAGCCTGATCGACGGCATCAACCGGGCCACCGACGTCATGATCGGCGGCAAGGTCGCCGTGGTCTGTGGCTACGGCGACGTGGGCAAGGGCTGCGCCCAGTCCCTGCGGGGTCAGGGGGCCCGGGTGATCATCACCGAGGTCGACCCGATCTGCGCGCTGCAGGCGGCGATGGAGGGCTTCCAGGTCACGACCCTCGAGGACGTGATCGACACCGCCGACATCTTCATCTCGGCCACCGGCAACAAGGACATCATCTCGGCCGAGCACATGGCCCGGATGAAGCACCAGGCGATCGTCGGCAACATCGGCCACTTCGACAACGAGATCGACATTGCCGGCCTGAACAAGATGTCCGACGTCCAGAAGGTCGAGATCAAGCCGCAGGTCCACGAGTACGTCTTCCCTGACGGCCACTCGGTGATCGTGCTGGCCGAGGGCCGGCTCCTGAACCTCGGGTGCGCCACCGGCCACCCGAGCTTCGTGATGTCGAGCAGCTTCACGAACCAGGTCATCGCCCAGATCGAGCTGTACGCCCACACCGACGCCTACGAGCTCGGCGTGCACGTGCTGCCCAAGCACCTGGACGAGAAGGTGGCCCGGCTCCACCTCGACGCGCTGGGCGTGAAGCTCACCCAGCTCACCGAGGACCAAGCCGCGTACATCGGGGTCAAGCAGGGCGGTCCCTACAAGCCCTCGCACTACCGGTACTAGAGCAGCCCGGTGGACGATCTCGAGGGGAAGGTCGCGGTCGTCACCGGCGCGGCCAGCGGCATCGGGCGGGCGCTGGCCGAACGCTGGGCCACAGAAGGCATGAAGGTCGTCCTGGCCGACGTCGAGGAGGGACCCCTCGACGCGGCCCGGGACGAGCTGGACGCCTCGGGGGCGGACGTCCTCGCGGTGCGGACCGATGTGTCCGACGGCGGCCAGGTCGACGCGTTGGCCACGGCCACGCTCGAGCACTTCGGTGCGGTGCACCTGGTGTGCAACAACGCCGGCGTGGGCGGGGGCGGGCTGTCGTGGGAGGCCACTCGCGAGGACTGGGACTGGGTCCTCGGCGTCAACCTCTGGGGGGTCGTCCACGGCATCCGGGCCTTCGTGCCGCACCTCGTGGCCCAGGACGAGGGCCACGTCGTGAACACCGCGTCGATCGCCGGGTTCGCCTATGCCCCGATGATGGGGCCCTACAACGCGTCCAAGGCGGCGGTGGTGGCCATCTCCGAGACTCTCAAGGCCGAGCTGGCGATGCAGGGGTCGGCGGTCGGGGTGAGCGTGCTGTGCCCGGGTTGGGTCAACACCCGGATCATGGACTCCGACCGGAACCGCCCGGGCGGTCGCTATGACACCGGCCTCATGAGCGAGGGGCGGGAGGTCATGCGTCAGGTCCTAGCCGGGGGCAAGCCGCCTGCCGAGGTCGCGCACCTCGTGGCCGCCGCGGTGCGCGAAGGGACCACGCACATCTTCACCGGCGACGAGTGGATCGGTCTCGCCCGGGGCCGCATGGAGACCGTGCTCACCGAGCTCCCGGGGGACTCCTGACCGATCCGCTGCCGCCGACGATCGAGTGGGCGGGGGATCGGGTCCGCCTGATCGACCAGCGCGTGTTGCCAGGACGGCTCGAGATCGTGGAGGCGACCACGATCGACGAGCTGTGCGAGCTCATCACGACGCTGGCGGTCCGGGGCGCGCCCGCGCTCGGGGCGGCGGGGGCGATGGGGGTCGCCCTCGCCCACGTGCGGGGGGAGGACCCGGCCGCGGCAGCCGAGGCTCTGATCGCCACCCGGCCCACCGCGGTCAACCTGGCCTGGGGCGCCCGGCGCGTGCTGGCGGCCGACGATCCCGTCGCCGAAGCCCTGGCGATCGCCGCCGACGACGTCGAGCGCTGCCGGGCCATCGGCCGCCACGGCGTTGCGCTGGTGCCCGAGGACGGGCGGGTGCTGACCCATTGCAACGCCGGTGGCCTGGCCTGCGTGGGCTACGGAACGGCCGTCGGGGTCATCCGGGCGGCCCACGAAGCGGGGCGCCGGCCGCGGGTGTGGGTCGGCGAGACCCGCCCGGTCCTGCAGGGCGCCCGCCTTACGGCCTGGGAGCTGGGTCGGCTGGGCATCGAGCACACGCTCGTCGTGGACGCCGTGGCTGGATCGCTCATGGCCGACGGCGTGGTCGACCTCGTGGTGGTCGGGGCCGACCGGATCGCGGCCAACGGCGACGTCGCCAACAAGATCGGCACCTATCCGCTTGCGGTCCTCGCTCACCACCACGGGGTGCCGTTCTACGTGGCCGCCCCCCGTTCGACCTTCGACCCGGACTGCCCCGACGGCGCGGCCATCCAGGTGGAGCTCCGGGACGCGGACGAGGTCGCCGTCGTGGGTGGGGCTCGTGTCGCGCCCGAGGGCGTCGCGGTCGAGAACCGCGCCTTCGACGTCACCCCGGCCGACCTGGTCACCGCCTACATCACCGAGGACGGCGTCGAGAGCCGCGTCAGTAGCCCTCGAGGGTGGTGACGGGGACGGGGGCGAGGCGGAGGCGGGGGAGGAAGAAGGCGACGAGGGGCCCGATCGAGAGGGCGAACAGCAGGGTGCCGATGCCGACCGAGCCGCCGAGGAACCAGCCGAGGACCAGGACGGTGATCTCGATGCCCGTGCGGACCAGCCCGAGCCGGAAGCCCCGGGCGGCGATGGCGGTCATCACGCTGTCCCGGGGCCCGGGGCCGAGCCCGGCGCCGATGTAGAAGCCCGAGCCCACGCCGAAGAGCAGGATCCCGCCGATCAGGAACGGCCAGCGGAGGGCCAGCGACGACGGCTCGTCCGCGGCCCAGAGCACCAGGTCGATCGTGGCCCCGATGAGGAGGACGTTGAGCAGCGTGCCCAGGCCGATCCGCTCGCCCAGGGGCAGCGAGATCCCGAACATCGCGAAACCCACGAGGATGGAGACCGTCCCGATCGGGACGCCGGTCTGCTCGCTCACGCCTTGGTGGAGGACGTCCCAGGAGTCCAGACCGAGGTCGGCCAGGATGATCAGGGCCAGCCCGACCCCGCACAGCTCGAGCCCGAGCAGCAGCCGGGGGAGGCGGCGGCGGATCTCAGCCGCGGGCGGCGTCTGGATGAAGCGCACGACCGGCCGACCGTACCGGCGTCGCTGTCACCCCTCGTCCGTAGTTTCGACGGCGTGCTCCTGGCATCGGCATGTGTCGCGTGTGCCGCCGACGACGGCCCGGTGTGCCCGGCCTGCGCCGCGGAGCTGCGGCCCGTGGGGGAGCTGGCCCTCGCCGACGTCGACCGCGCCTGGGCCTTGATGGCCTACGAGGGAGCGGCCCGCGACCTGGTCCACGGGCTGAAGTACCGCAACCGGCGCGCCGCCGTCGGCCTGCTGGCCGGGGCGGCCGCCGATCTGGTCACCGAACCCGTGGGCGTGGTCACCTGGGTCCCCGCGGACCCGGCCCACCGCCGGCAACGGGGCTACGACCAGGGTGCGTTGCTCGCCCGGCGAGTGGCTCGATCGATCAGGCGACCCGCCCGCCGGCTCCTCCGGCGAGCCCCGGGCCGGCCCCAGACCGGGTTGGACCGGGAGGAGCGGCTCGGCGGCCCCGACCTGCGGGCGCTCGGCCCCGTCCCCGTCTCGGTGCTCGTGGTGGACGACGTGGTCACCACCGGGGGATCGCTGGCCGCGGCGGCCCGGGCCCTGCGGGCCGCCGGCGCCGGGCGGGTCCTCGGCCTCGTCCTCGCCGCCACCCCGTGACGGGCCGGAGGGTTTGAGTCGGCGGGGTCAGCTGCCGATGGGCCGATGTGGACTCCCTCCTGTCCGAGGTCGACTTCTTCTTCGGCGACGACGACCTACCCGACGATCCCGTCCGGGTCGTCCTCGGTGACGACAACGGGTTGTACCGGCGCGGGCTGCTCACCGCCCTCGAGGACGAGCACGATCTCGAGGTCGTGGCCGAGGTGGGTCCCGGCGCCGACCTGATCGCCGCGGTGCGGGCCTTGGCCCCCGACGTCCTCGTGTGCTCGCTCAGCATGGGCCTCGCCGGCGGCGTCGAGACCACCTACGCCGTGAGCGAGGTCATGCCCCTCGTGCGGATCGCCGTGCTCACCACCGATCAGGACCCGCTGACGAAGGTCCAGGCCGCCGTGCGGGCCGGCGCGCTGGGCGAGATCGACAAGGTCGTGGCCCTGGCAGAGGCCGCCCGGGTGATCCGCGGCCTGCACGGCGGCTGGCCGGTGTTCGGCGCCGCGACCTGGTCGGGGGTGGCCCAGGACATCCCGCAGTGGGTCGGCCCGGGCGACGCCGTCGGCGAGCTCGAGGCGGTGGTGCTCGCCGCCCTGGCCTCGGGCGGGTCCTGGTCCGAAGCGGCCGCGGCATCCGGCCTGCGGGCCGAGGCCGCGCGGAACCAGGTGCGCAACCTGCTGGCCCGGTGCCGGGCGGCGGGGTATCCCGAAGCATCAGCCGCCGCGGTCAACGCCGGCCTCTTCGTCCCCGCCTAGGGTCGATCCGCCGGCGCCTGCCGCCGGTAGCCTCCATCAACCGTGGGTGCACTCGATCGACTCCTCCGGACCGGTGAAGGTCGCAAGCTCCGCGCCCTCGCGTCCCTCGTGCCCGACATCGGCGCCTACGAGCCCGAGTTCGAGGCGCTGAGCGACGAAGTGCTGCAGGCGAAGACGGGCGAGTTCAAGGGTCGTCTGGAGCGGGGCGAAGACATCGACGAGCTCCTCATCGAGGCCTTCGCCGTGACCCGTGAGGCCGCCCGCCGGGTGATCGGACAGCGCCACTACGACGTCCAGCTCATGGGTGGTGCCGCCCTGCACTTCGGCTGGGTGGCCGAGATGAAGACCGGCGAGGGCAAGACCCTCGTCTCGACGCTGCCCGTCTACCTCAACGCAGTGGCCGGCAAGGGCGTGCACCTGATCACGGTGAACGACTACCTGGCCACCCGCGACTCGGAGTGGATGGGCCAGGTCCACAATTGGCTGGGGCTCACGGTCGGGTTGGTGGTGCCCGGATTCGGCGACGCCGAGCACAAGCGAGCGCAGTACGCCAGCGACGTCACCTACGGGACCAACAACGAGTTCGGCTTCGACTACCTCCGGGACAACATGGCCCTGTCCACGGAGCGGCAGGTGCAGCGGGGCCACTCGTACGCCATCGTCGACGAGGTCGACTCGATCCTGGTGGACGAGGCCCGCACCCCTTTGATCATCAGCGGGCGCATGGCCGACGCAGCCAAGCTCTACTACCAGTTCGCCCAGATCGCGAAGTCCCTCCGTCGCGAGGACGACTACGAGGTCGACGAGGAGAAGCGCACGGTCGCCCCCCTCGAAGCCGGCATCGAGAAGGTCGAGGCCCAGCTCGGCATCGAGAACCTCTACGACGAGGTGTCGGCCAACCTCGTCCACCAGCTCCAGGCCGCGCTGCGGGCCAAAGAGCTGTTCAAGCGGGACAAGGACTACATCATCCAGCACGGCGAGGTGAAGATCGTCGACGAGTTCACCGGTCGCATCCTCGAGGGCCGGCGCTGGTCCGAGGGCCTGCACCAGGCGGTGGAGGCCAAGGAGGGGGTGAAGATCAAGGAGGAGAACCAGACCCTCGCCACGATCACCCTCCAGAACTACTTCCGCCTCTACGAGAAGCTGGCCGGCATGACCGGTACGGCCACCACCGAGGCCGCCGAGCTGGCCGCCACCTACGGGCTCGACGTGGTGCCCATCCCCACCAACATGGACCTGGCCCGCGACGACCGGGCCGATCTCATCTACAAGTCCGAGGACGCCAAGTTCGACGCCGTGGTGGACGACCTGGCGGAGCGCTACGAGTCCGGCCAGCCCGTGCTGGTCGGCACCGTCTCGGTCGAGAAGTCCGAGAAGCTCTCGCGCCTGCTCGAGAAGCGGGGCGTGCGCCACGAGGTCCTGAACGCCAAGCAGCACACCCGGGAGGCCGAGATCGTGGCCCAGGCCGGGCGCCTGCACTCGATCACCGTGGCGACCAACATGGCCGGTCGAGGGGTCGACATCATCCTCGGTGGCAACGCGGAGGCGGCGGCCAAGCGCGAGGTGCGGGCCGAGGACCTCGATCCCGACGACGAGGCGGACGGCACCTCCCGCTTCCAGGAGCTGTTCGACAAGCACAAGGCCGAGACCACCGCCGAGGGCGACCGGGTGCGCGAGCTGGGCGGGCTCTACGTCCTCGGCACCGAGCGCCACGAGAGCCGCCGGATCGACAACCAGCTCCGGGGTCGCTCCGGCCGCCAAGGCGACCCGGGCGAGAGCCGTTTCTACCTGTCGCTCGAGGACGAGCTCATGCGGCTGTTCGCCACCGGGGCCATGGACTGGGTCATGGGCAAGTCGCTGCCCGACGACGTGCCCATCGAGTCGAAGATGGTCTCCAAGGCGATCGAGCGGGCCCAGACGACCGTCGAGCAGCGCAACGCCGAGATCCGCAAGAACGTCCTCAAGTACGACGAGGTCATGAGCGAGCAGCGGCGGGTCATCTACGCCCGTCGCGAGCAGATCCTCGCCGGCTCCGACCTCCGCACCGAGGCCATGGAGTACCTGGCCGAGGCCGTGGACAGCGCCATCGCCACCTTCTGCGTGTCCGACTTCGTGGAGGAGTGGGACCTCGAAGGCCTGGCGGCCGAGGTGCGGACGCTGTGGCCGAGCCGCCTCGACGTGGCCGCCCTGGCCGAGTGCGAAGGCACCGACGAGCTCTACGACCGGCTCATGGCCGAGGCGGTGGCCCACTACGAGGCCCGCGAGGCCGAGGCGGGCGAGGACCTGATGCGCCGCCTCGAGCGCGAGGTGATGCTGCGCATCATCGACCAGCGCTGGCGCGAGCACCTGGCGGACATGGACTACCTGCGGGACGGGATCAACCTGCGGGCGATGGGTCAGAAGGATCCGCTCAACGAGTGGCAGCGCGAAGGCTTCGAGATGTTCTCGGGGATGATGGCCGCCATCGCCCGCGACTTCGTCCGCTACCTGATGCACATCGAGATCAGGATCGAGCGTCCCGCCGAGAAGGAGGCGCCGGCGCTGCGCGACGTGCAGTACTCAGCGCCCGAAGACCCGGTCGAGGGGGCCAAGGGGATGGCCCGCTCCGTCCCCGCCGCGCCGACCAACGGCGCGGGCGAGACGGGTGCGGCCCGCCCCGACGAGGAGCCGGCGAACGTGCCCGTGACCAAGAGCGACTGGGACAAGACCGGCCGCAACGAGCCCTGCCCGTGCGGTTCCGGCAAGAAGTACAAGCTCTGCCACGGGCGCTAGGCCCGTGAAGGACTACTCAGACGACGTGACCGCGCTCCGCGGGCGCCTGGCTGCGGCCCGGCAGTACCTGCGGGTGGACGAGCTGCGGGCCCGCCGCCCCCAGCTCGAGACCGAGGCCTCGCGCCCCGACCTCTGGGACGACCAGGACACCGCCCGGAAGGTCACGGGTGAGCTGGCGGCCGTGGTCGACGACCTCGAGCTCTACGACCGCCTCGACGGGCAGGTCGACGACGTGGCCACGCTGGCCGAGCTGGCCCGGGAGGAGCGGGAGGAGTCGCTCGAGCCGGAGATCGACGAGGCGGTGGCCGACCTGGTCGCCACCTTCGCCGAGCTGGAGCTGCGAGCCCTCTTCCAGGGCGAGTACGACGAGCGCGACGCCGTGGTCGAGGTCCATTCGGGTGCGGGCGGCACGGACTCCCAGGACTGGGCCGAGATGCTGGCCCGCATGTACCAGCGTTGGGCCGAGACCAAGGGGTTCAAGGTCGAGATGGAGGAGGCCCAGGCCGGCCAGGAGGCGGGCATCAGCTCGGCCACCTTCATGGTCCAGGGCCGGCACGCCTACGGCTGGCTCCAGGGCGAGGGCGGGGTCCACCGCCTGATCCGCATCTCACCGTTCGACAGCCAGGCCCGCCGGCACACGGCCTTCGCCTCGGTCATGGTCGTGCCCGCGCTGGATGAGGCCGACGACGACATCGAGATCGACGAGAAGGACCTCCGCATCGACACCTACCGCTCCTCGGGAGCCGGCGGCCAGCACGTCAACGTGACCGACTCCGCGGTGCGCATCACCCACCTGCCCACCGGGATCGTGACCTCCTGCCAGAACCAGCGCAGCCAGCACCAGAACCGGGACAAGGCCATGGAGATCCTCAAGGCCCGGTTGGCCGACCTCCGGCGCAAGGAGCACCAGGACCACCTCGACGAGCTGGCGGGCGACCAGCGCAGCGCCGAGTGGGCCAACCAGATCCGCTCCTACTTCATGCACCCCGAGCAGCGGGTCAAGGACCACCGCACCAACGCCGAGGTGGGCAACATCAGCGCCGTGCTCGACGGGGACCTGGACGCCTTCATGGAGGCCTATCTGCGGTGGTCCCGGGCCGAGGGTGACAGCGCTTGAGCGAGGGGGAGCATCCCACCGGACCGAGGGAGGCCGCTGGTACCCTCACGCCCCGAGCGCGCGGCCTCGGGCGGGACTGCGCCGACCCGACTCCCGAAATGCGCCTTCCCCCTCCATGATCAAGCTCGAGAACGTCACCAAGCACTACATGGGCGGCGACGTGGTCGCGCTCAGAGAGGCCAACGCCGAGATCCAGAAGGGCGAGTTCGTCTTCCTCGTCGGCCCTTCCGGTTCGGGCAAGTCGACCTTCATCCGCCTGCTCAACCACGAAGAGGTGCCCGATGAGGGCCGCATCTTCGTGGCCGGCAAGGACATCGTGAAGCTCACGCCCTGGAAGGTGCCGTACCTGCGCCGCAACATCGGGTGCGTCTTCCAGGACTTCAAGCTCCTGCCCAACAAGACCGTGTACGAGAACGTGGCCTTCGCCCTCGAGGTCATCGGGCGGCCCAACAACGTGATCCGCAGCCAGGTACCGGCGATCCTCGAGCTGGTCGGCCTGGCCGACAAGGACCGCAACATGCCCCATGAGCTCTCCGGTGGGGAGCAGCAGCGGGTCTCCATCGCCCGGGCGTTCGTGAACCGGCCGCTGATCCTGCTGGCCGACGAGCCCACGGGGAACCTGGACCCCAACACGTCGGTGGGCATCATGCGCCTGCTCGACCGCATCAACCGCACGGGCACCACCGTGGTGATGTGCACCCACGACCGTTCGATCGTCGACAGCATGCGCCGCCGCGTGCTGCAGCTGGACCGCGGGAGCATCGTCCGCGACCAGGCCCGCGGCGTCTACGAGTAGGTCGCCGTGGCGCTCAAGGTCAGCTACGTCGCGCGTGAGGTCGGGACCAACCTCGCCCGCAACATCACCCTCACGCTGGCGACCATCGCCACCGTGGCCGTGTCGCTCACCCTGGTCGGCACCGCCTACCTGATCGGCCAGGGCGTGCAGGACGCCCAGCAGCAGTTCGAGGGCGGCGTCGAGTTCATCGTCTTCATGAACCCGAACGCCACCGACGCGCAGATCGAGGCCGTCGGGGCGGAGCTGGACGCGAACCCGCAGGTCCGCGAGGCCGAGTACTGCAACAAGCAGTGCGCCTACGACGAGTTCGTGGAGCTGTTCGCCGACGACCAGCCGCTCATCGACAACGTCGAACCCGAGATCCTGCCGCCGTCGTTCAAGGTCAAGCCCGTCGACGCCGACACCGACTCGGTCGAAGCACTAGGCGCCGTCTTCGAGACCCAGCCCGGGGTGCGGGAGGTGGCCTTCTCGAGCGAGGCCATCGAGCGCATCGAGCGCTTCTACTCCTTCCTGTCCGAGCGCTCGGCCCTGGCCGCCATCGCCCTCGTGTTCGCGGCCGGGCTGCTGGTCCTCAACACCATCCAGATGGCCATCCTGAACCGCCGCCGCGACATCGAGGTCATGAAGCTGGTGGGGGCCACCAACTGGTTCATCCGCATCCCGTTCATGCTCGAGGGCCTCATCCAGGGCCTGCTCGGCGCGCTGGTGGCCATTCCCGTCGTGACGTGGTTCGTGAACGACCTCGAGACCCAGGCCCAGGGCGCCGGCCTCCTGTCCGCCTTCTCGGTGAGCAGCGACCAGCTGACCCAGGCGTCGCTCTGGATCATCGTCGTGGGCGCCGCGGTGAGCCTCATCGGCTCCGGCATCGCGGTCAGCCGCTTCCTGAAGGTCTGACCTCGTAACGCCACCGGCAGCCCGCACTCGCTCGGCGCCGCGCTCAGCTGATCGCGCGTATGAGGGCGGTCACCGTTGCTGCAGTGACGACCACGACCAGGAACGGCGCCCGTAGGGCGACGGCCACGCAGCCGGCGGCGACACCGGCCGCCCGGGCGTCGAGGGTGAGGCTGGTGCCGTCGGCGAAGGTCTGCACGACGACCAGGGCGGCGAGGAGGGCCGGGGGGAGGAGCCCGGTGGCCCGGGTCAGGCGCTCGGGGAGGCGCACGTGGTCGAGCACCAGCAGCCCCGACGCCTTGAGCGCGTACGACGTCGCGCTCAGCACCAGGATCGCCGTCCAGCTCATGATGGCTCGCGCGACATCAGGAAGGCGGGGACGACACCGAGGGCGGCGAGAAGGATGGGGACGCCGGCCGGCACCAGCGGGATGGTGACCAGGGCGATGGCGCCACCGGACAGGGCGGCGACCAGGCCGTCGCGCCGTCGGAGGTGGGGCGCCATGAGGGCGACGAAGGCTGCGGGGAAGGCGGCGTCGAGGCCGAGGGTCTCGGGGTCGCCGATGGCGTCACCGCCGAGCGCACCCAACGCCGTCCCCACGTTCCAGAGCAGGAGGACGGCCAGGCCGGTGAACCAGAACAGTCGCTCCGCGGACTCGCGGTCGGGCTGGGCGGTGGCCATCGCCGTGGACTCGTCGATGACGAGGTGGGCCGCGACCAGCTTGCGGCGCCGGGGTCCCCGGATGATGTCGTTCAACGTCAGCCCGTAGAGGCCGTTGCGGGCCGCCAGCAGGGCGGCCGAACCGACTGCCGCCGCCGCGGTTCCACCGGCGTCGATCACGCCCACCGCGGCGAACTGCGAGCCGCCGGTGAACACGAGCAGCGACATGACCTGGGCCTGGGCGGGGCTCAGACCGGTGGCGACGGCGAACACCCCGAACGCCACCCCGAACACGCCGACGGCGAACGCGACGAAGAACGCGTCCCGTCGCGGCCGGGCGGGGGTGGGGGCGGTCTCGCTCATGGCCGGGCGGTCATCATGGTCGATCATGAGCTACGACGAGATCGACTATCGGGTCGAGGACGGCGTCGCCACCCTCACCCTCGACCGGCCCGAGAAGCTGAACGCCCTCACGGTGACGATGGCCGTCGAGCTGCTCGACGCCTTCGACCGGGTCGATGCCGACGACGACGTGAGGGCCGTCATCGTGACCGGTCGGGGCCGGGCCTTCTGCGCCGGTGCGGACCTCTCCCTCGGGGCCCAGACCTTCGACTACGACAGCCAGGACCCGGAAGGGCCGGCGCCGAGCGAGCGGCGCGACGGGGGCGGGATGCTCACCCTGCGCATCTTCGACCTCCGGAAGCCGATCATCGCCGCCATCAACGGTCCGGCGGTCGGTGTGGGCATCACCATGACCCTGGCGATGGACATCCGCCTGGCGGCCAAGGACGCCCGCATGGGCTTCGTGTTCGCCCGACGGGGGATCGTGCCCGAAGCCTGCTCGAGCTGGTTCCTGCCCCGCCTCGTCGGCATCGACCGGGCCCTGGAGTGGTGCTACCGCGGTGATGTGTTCCCGGCCACCGAAGCGCTGGCCGGTGGTCTGGTCCGCAGCCTGCACCCGGCCGACGAGCTCCTGCCCGCGGCCCGAGAGCTGGCCACCGGCATCGCGGCGAACACCTCAGCCGTGTCGGTGGCCCTGACCCGCCAGCTCCTCTGGCGGATGCTCGGGGCCAAGCACCCGATGCTGGCCCACCGGGCGGACTCCCGAGCCGTCAACGCCACCGGTCGCTCCGCCGATGCGCTGGAGGGGGTGACCTCGTTCCTGGAGAAGCGCCCACCGCACTTCACGGGCACGGTCAGCGAGGACCTGCCCGACGTGTTCCCCGACTGGCGATCGCCCAAGTTCCGCTGAGGCCCTACGCCGGGCGCAGGACCTCGCGGAGGCGCAGCCGCCGGCCCGTCCGCACGATGGCCCGCCGGTAGACGACCGATCCCCAGCGCAGGATGGCGGCCAGCGCGGCGAGGCCGATGAGCAGCGAGAGCACCATCTCCGCGGGTGAGGAGACCCCGAGCGCGAGCCGGGAGGGCATGATCAGCGACGAGGTCAGCGGGAGGTAGGCGAGCACCGTGCCGAGTGGGCTGTCAGCCGCGCTCTGGGCGACGAGGTAGCCGCCGACCAGGATCATGATCAGGGGGGTCACGACGGAGCCGGCCTCCTCCTGGCGCTCGACGAGGCTGGCCAGCACCCCCGCCAGCGTGAGGTAGAGCGCCATGCCGAGCAGGAACCAGGCGGCCCCGACACTGACGGCGGCCGCGGTGCCCTCGGGTAGGTCCCCACCCACCACGAGCTTCACCACGACGGGGAGGGCGGCGACGAGCAGGGTGAGCAGCCCGATCGTGCCGACGCCGAGCACCTTGCCGAACAGCAGCGCGCCCGGGCGCACGATCGCCAGGAGGACCTCGCTGATCCGGTTGGCCTTCTCGATCGCGGTCCCGTTGGCGACCTGGAGCATGAGCGTGAACAGGACGAGGTAGAGGACGATCGACATGAGCACCGCCGCAGCCTGGCGGCCCGAGCTGTCGGCTTCGAGGCGGACGACCTCCGGTGTCGGCGCGGTCAGCACCTCACGCACCTCGGCGTCGTCCAGGCCGGCCGCGCTGAGCTCGGAGGCGAGGGCGTCGGTGGCCAGTCCCTGCTGGAGGAGGGCGATCAGGCGATCCGATCCGTCACCCCGGACGATCACCTCGGCGGGCGGGCCGACCAGGGCCCCGGCGTCGGCCTGCTCGTCCTCGACCGCACGTTCGGCTTCGGCGCGGGTCGCCGCCGACTGCAGGTCCAGTTCGACGTCTTGGCCGGCCGCGGCCGCCTGCAAAGCCTCGGTCACCGACGGGGTGTCGCCCACGACGACGACGTCGTACTGGTCCTCGTCGCCGCCGATGACCTCGGGCAGCACCATCAGGGCGATCGACCCCACCAGGAGGACGGCGACGACGATCCAGAAGGTCCGCCGCCGAAGCGACTCGCGGATCTCCCGCCCCGCCACGAGCCGGAGCCCTCGGAGGTCGGTCACGCCGCGGCGTCCTCTTCGTCGTCCGGGGGTTCGCCGGCGGCGGCCAGGAACAGCTCCGACAGGGTCGGGGCCTCGACCGCGAAGGCGGTGGGGTGCGCGTGGCGCCGGATGCTGTCGAGCACGGTGAGGGGATCGGCCCCGGGGGCGAGCCGCAGCCGCGTGCCCGAGGCATCCGCTGTGGTGATCTCCGCCCACTGCGCGTCGAGCCAGCCGGCTTCCAGGCCGATGTCGACCCGCAGGAAGCGCTCGGGGCTGGCGGCCTTGATGTCCCGCAGGTCGCCGTCGAGCACGACCTGCCCGTGGTGGATGAGCATGATCGACTCGCACAGGTCCTCGACCAGGTCGAGCTGGTGGCTGGAGAAGAGCAGGTTGCGGCCGTCGCGGGTGTGTCGGGTGATGACCGCCGACAGGAACTCCACGGCAGCCGGATCGAGGCCGGCGAAGGGCTCGTCGAGGACGAGGAGGTCCGGGTCGTGCACCATGGCCGCGGCCAGCTGGACCCGCTGGGCCATCCCGCCGGAGAGATCCAGGATCTTGTCGCCCTCACGGTCGGCCATGCCCAGGTCGGCGAGCAGCTCGCGGGCCCGGGCCTCGCCGGTGCGCTTGTCGAGGCCGTGGAGGCGGGCGATCCAGCTCAGGTGGTCGAGCACCCGCATGTCGCGGTACAGGCCGCGTTCCTGGGGCATGTAGCCCCACGAGCGACGGTCGTCATCGGTCGCGGGCCGGTCGCGCCACTCGACGCGGCCGGCGTCGGGGGTCAGGACCCCGAAGAGGACCCGCATGAGGGTGGTCTTCCCGGCGCCGTTCGGGCCGAGGAGGCCGACGACCCGACCCGACGGGACATCGAGGTCGACACCGTCGAGAACGGTCCGGTCGCCGAAGCGCTGCGTGATCCCCCGGGCGCGGAGCGTCGAGCTCAACCTCCGCCGCCTACCCGGCGTCCCAGCGGTCAGTACCCGCCGGGCGGCAGGTTGCGGAAGACGTCGCTGGCGGCGGCCCGGCCGAGCTCGCCGGAGCGGATGGACGCGTCCGACGGCAGCCCTTCGGGGTTGACCTCCCGCAGGTCGTGGGGGAGATGGCGCCGGATGTGCCACTCGTAGGCCGCCCCGGCGGCGAGGACGGCGAGGACGCCGATGAGGAGGAAGGCCAGCAGCATCAGAGGTTCGCCTTGTAGTCCTCTTCGACCATGTCGTCGATGATCGCGGCCAGCTCCCGGCCCGCATCAGGGTCGATCTTGGGCGCGAGCATGGCACCGAAGCTGACCTTCTTCTTCGGCGGCCACTGCTCGTGCTTCCACAGCTTCGAGCGGATGAACGCCTTCGCGCAGTGGAAGAACACCTCCTCGACGGCGACCCGGATGCCCAGCACCGCGGGCTTGCCGCGGGCTGCCAGTTGCCCGAGGAGCTCCGGGTCTCGGGTCAGCTCGGCGCGACCGTTGACCCGGAGGGTCTCGGTGGTCCCGGGAATGATGAAGAGGATGCCGACGTGCGGGTTGGCCACGATGTTGGTGAGGCCCATGGCCAGGTGATTGCCGGGACGGTCGGGGATGACCAGCGTGTGGTCGTCCTCGACGAGGACGAACCCGGGCTCATCGCCCTTCGGCGACGAGTCGAGGCGGCCCTGGTCGTCGGCGGTGGCGACCACGACGAACGGGCACTCGGCGATGAAGTCCCGGGCGTGCTCGTCGAGCACGTCGCCGACCTTGACAGCGATGGCCGTACCCGGCTCGGTGACGACCTCCCGCAACTCCTCGACGGTGTGGATCCGGTGATCGGCCATGGGCAGGCAGCCTACGATCCGATCGCTACCAGCACAGGAGGACGTCATGGCACAGCAGGTCCGGGGGGTCGTCTCCCGCGCCAAGCGCGAACCGGTCACCATCGAGACCATCGACGTCCCCGATCCCGGACCGGGGGAAGCGGTCGTCGCCGTGAAGGCGTGCGGCGTGTGCCACACCGACCTCCACTATCGCGAGGGCGCCATCAACGACGAGTTCCCGTTCCTGCTCGGTCACGAGGCCTCCGGTGTGGTGGAGTCCGTCGGCGACGGCGTGGAGGACGTGGCCCCCGGCGACTACGTGATCCTGGCCTGGCGGGCCCCGTGTGGGACGTGCCGGTCCTGCGTGCGCGGCAAGCCCTGGTACTGCTTCGAGTCGAAGAACGCGGCGCAGCCCATGACCCTGGACGGCGAGGCCCTCAGCCCGGCGCTCGGCATCGGGGCGTTCGCCGAGAAGACCCTGGTCCACGCCAAGCAGGCGGTGAAGATCGACGCCGCGGCCCCGCCGGAGGCCGCCGGCCTCATCGGGTGCGGAGTCATGGCCGGCTTCGGCGCCGCGGTGAACACCGGTGAGGTGCGCCGGGGCGAGACCGTCGCCGTGTTCGGCTGCGGCGGCGTGGGCGACGCCGCCATCATGGGCGCCGCGGTTGCCGGCGCCCGCCAGATCATCGCCGTCGACCTCGACGACCGGAAGCTGGAGTGGGCCAAGGGCTTCGGCGCCACCGACACGGTCAACGCCTCGGCGGGCGACCCGGTCGCGGCCATCCAGGACCTCACCGGCGGGCTCGGCGTCGACGTGGCCATCGAGGCCATCGGCCTGCCGCAGACCTTCGTCCAGGCCTTCAACGCCCGGGACCTGGCCGGGCGCCTCGTGCTGGTGGGCGTGCCCTCACCCGACGCCAAGGTCGAGCTGCCCATGATCGAGATCTTCGGCCGGGGCGGTTCCACCAAGTCGAGCTGGTACGGCGACTGCCTGCCCACCCGGGACTTCCCGCTGCTCATCGACATGCACCTGAGCGGGAAGATCGACCTGTCGAGGTTCGTGAGCGAGACCATCCCGCTGGACGGGGTCGAGGAGGCGTTCCACAAGATGGAGCGCGGCGAGGTGCTGCGCTCGGTCGTCGTCCTGTGACGGGGCTGCGCATCGACAACGTGGTCACCTCCGGCATCTTCTCCCTGGACGGGGAGGACTTCGAGGTCGACAACAACATCTGGCTGGTCGGCGACGACGACGAGGTGATCGTGATCGACGCCGCCCACGACCACGAGCCGATCGTCGCCGGGGTCGCCGGGCCGCCGGGTGAAGGCCGTGGTGTGCACCCACGGCCACAACGACCACATCAACGCCGCCGTCCCGCTGGCGGACACCGTCGGGGCGGCGATCTGGCTCCATCCGGACGACCGGATGCTGTGGGACGTCGTGTGGCCCGATCGCGCCCCCGACGCCGATCTGGCCGACGGTCAGCTCATCGGGGTCGGCCCCACCCGCCTCGAGGTGCTCCACACGCCCGGCCACTCGCCCGGCGGTTGCTGCCTGCACGACGGCGCCGACGGGGTCGTCTTCTCGGGCGACACGCTCTTCAACGGGGGCCCGGGCGCGACCGGCCGGAGCTTTTCCGACTACGACACGATCCTGGCCAGCATCCGCGACCGGCTGTTCGTGCTCGACCCGGCCACGGTCGTCCACACCGGTCACGGCGACAGCACGACCATCGGCGCCGAGGCACCCCACCTCGACGAATGGCTGGCCAAGGGTTCGTGAGCAGGGTCGCCGCCCGGGGCGTCGACCTCGCCGTCCGGGACACCGGTGGCGGCATCCCCGTCGTGTGGGGGCACGGTCTGACCAGTTCGACGGCCGCCGAAGAGGCGATGGGGATGGGCGTCGCCGACCTCCCTGCCGATCGTTACCGCGTCGTCCGTTACGACGCCCGGGGCCACGGCGAGTCGGAAGCGACCACGGACCCCGACGACTACGCCTATCCGGCCTTGGCGGCTGATCAACTCGGCCTGGCCGACGCGCTCGGGCTCGACCGCTTCGTGACCGGTGGGCTGTCGATGGGTTCGGGGACGGCCTTGCACACGGCCGTGGCCGCTCCCGACCGCGTCCTCGCGCTGGTCCTGGGGATCCCGCCCACGGCCTGGGAGGGGCGAATCGCCCGCGGCGCCGTCTACCAGGATCGTGGCCGCTTCCTCCGCGAGAACGGCCTGGAAGCCTTCGTCGAACAGGCCCTGGCCGAGCCGCTGGCGCCGATCTTCGCCCCCTTCGCCGAGCAGGTCCGTGCCGGCATCCGTTCCCGCTACGAGAGCTATGACCCCGAGGTACTCGCCCCGCTCCTGACCGGCATCGGGGGTTCGGACCTGCCCGCCCCCGAGGCGGTTGCCGGACTGGCGATGCCGGTGCTCGTGCTGGCCTGGAAGGACGACCCCGTCCACCCGGAAGCCACCGCTGAGCGCCTGGCCGAGCTCCTCCCGCAGGCCGAGGTCGTCGTCGCCGGTTCCCTGAAGGAGGTCTTCACCTGGACCGACCGAGTGACGGCGTTCCTTGACCGGTCGGTCGCTGGAGCTGATCAGCCGAAGTAGGCCTCGTCAGGTTGGCGGTGGGGGCCCGATGTCGGGCGGGAGTCTTCGTTGGCTGCGGTCGGGGTTCTCCGGTGGCGGGTCGTGTTTGTGGTTGGTCTTCCAGATGTTGTGGCCGCCGTCGAGGCCTTGGCCGTTGGTGAGCTCGGTGGGGCCGCCGTCGTGGTGTTCGACGATGTGGTCGGATTGCAGGAAGGGGTGGGTGCGGTCACAGCCGTAGGGGTGGGCGCACCTGCGGTATTTGGCCCGTAGCGCTCGGGCTTGGGCCCGGTTGAACAGGCGCTGTTCTTTGCCGAGGCGGATGATGTCGCCGTCGGGGTCATAGAGGATCCCGCTGACCGTGCCGGTGAGCAGGGCCAGGACGATGGTGTTGATGGTGATGACGGTGCCGTCGTCGAGCTCGTGGAGGCTGTCGGCGCCCAACTCGATGTCGTCGAGGGCCTGGTCGAGGTCGTAGTCCTGGTCGGCCAGGGCCTGGCGCAGGGCGGCGATGATGCAGGCGACGAGCACGGCGTCGCCGTGCACGGTCACACAGAAGCTGGACGGCCCGGGGTCGCCGGCGAAGGCGGCGGAGCGTTCGGCCATCAACACCATGGCGTCCACCCGCCGCTGCCGCGCCGTCCGGGCCAGCTCGCTGGCCACAGGGTCACGGCCGAGGCGGTCCCTCGCTTCGGCCCGGTCGACTTCGAGAAGGTGGGCCACGAGCCGGTCGAGCTCGGCCTGCCAGATGATGAACCCCACCGGGTCCATGCCCGCGTCGACCTTGCCCGGACCCGCCGAAGGTGCGGGACGAGCTGGCGTAACGGTCCTCCAACTGGCGCGAGGCCCGCTCCTCCGCATCCCACGGCATCGGCCCGGGTCACCGCGTACTCCACGATGCGCAGGAAGTCCGAGAACCGCATGTCCACCGCCGCCTCCACCAGCGGCGCTTCGAGCTGGGCGAAGATCTCCTCGCCCAACAGCACCTGCGCCCGGGCCAGGACCTCCACGTGCTCCACGGTGATCGTGCCGGCGGTCAGCGCCTCGTCGGCCAGCGGCAGGGTCCGCAGCTGCCGGGAGGTGCGCCGCCGCCGGGAGGCGTCGGGGCCCTTGGCCCGGCAGTGGTGCTTCTGCCACTCGATGGGCGACGTGTGGCCCTCGGCCCGGTGCTCCTGGGTGGCCTCGAACGCCGTCATCACGTGCGCCCCGAACGCGTCCAGCTTGTTCTGCACCCGGTTGTAGACCGCCAGCGCCTCGGCCTTGGCCGCCGGCGGCGCGCCGGCGAAGGTGACCTTGTTGGCCAGGTCCAGGGCGTGCTCCAGATCGACCAACTCAGCGGTCACACCGGTCACCTCCCTCGGATCAGGCACGAACTGATGTTCGCCACCCAACCTACCGAGAGGGTGTGACAGTCAGCCGGCGGCGTCGGGCTCGTTGCCGGCCCGCCACTTGATGTTGCAGCCGATGCTGGGGCGCTGATCCTCCGGCACCGGGCCGCCGTCGAGGAGGGCCTCGACTGCCGCCACCAGGTCGGTTCCGGTGACCGGGACGTCGTTGCTCGGCCGGGAGGCGTCGAACTGGCCCCGGTAGGCCAGGCGCCGGTCCTGGTCGAAGACGAAGAAGTCGGGGGTGCAGGCCGCCCGGAAGGCCTTGGCCACCTCCTGACTGTCGTCGAGGAGGTAGGGGAACCGGAAGCCGTTGTCCGCCGCCTGCTTGGCCATGCCCTCGGGGCCGTCCTGGGGGTAGTCCTCGACCGCGTTGGACTGGACGGCGACGACGGCCGCGCCCTTGCCGATGAGGACGGCGGACACCTCGGCGAACCGGCGCTCGACGTGCTTGACGAACGGGCAGTGGGGGCACAGGAAGGCGACGACGAGCGCCGGCGCCCCGACGACGTCCTCGGTCGACCAGGTCACGCCGTCGGGGTCCGACAGCGAGAAGGTGGGCAGGTCCGAGCCGAGCGGGAGCATGGTGGACGGGGTCTGGACCATGGTTCCTCCTGTGGCGAAATGGTCGGTGGCGGCCCGGTACGGCTCACGTACCGTTCCGGCGTGACCCCAGGTCTACCCCCTGAGGCGGAGGCCCACTACCGCGTCTACGACGAGGACGACCGGCTCGAACGACACTGGGTCGAACGGGTCCGCACGCAGTCGATCCTCGCCCGTGTGCTCCCCCCGCCGCCGGCCGTGGTGCTGGACATCGGGGGTGGGACCGGGATCCACAGCGAGTGGCTGGCGGAGCACGGGTACGCCGTGACCCTGGTCGACGCCATGCCCGAACACGTCGACCAGGCGGCCGACCTGTCCGGCGTCATCGCCGTGGTGGGCGATGCTCGATCCCTCCACCAGCCCGACGGCGTTGCGGATGCCGTGCTGTTGCTGGGCCCGCTCTACCACCTCGTCGAACCCACCGACCGAGCCCGGGCGTTGACCGAGGCCCACCGCGTGCTCCGCCCGGGCGGGACGCTCGTGGCGGGGGCCGTGAGCTACGCGGCCTCGCTGCTCGACGGGATCGGCCAGGGCTGGATCACCGATCCCACCTTTCACGCCATCGTGCGGGCCGATCTGGCGAGCGGCCAGCACCGGAACCCCACCGATGACCCTCGTTGGTTCACGACGACGTTCTTCCACCGGCCCGAGCAACTGCGCGCCGAGGTGGTGGACGCGGGCTTCGCCGTCGACGAGCTGCTGGGGGTGGAGGGTCCGGGCTGGATCGTGGGCGAGCCCGAGGGCTCCCTCGAGGCCGCGGCGCTGGCGGACGCGCACCCCGAACTGGCAGTGCTCAGCGCCCACCTCCTTGCTGTGGCCCACCGTCGGTGAGTGACTGGGTCGAGCTGGCGGCGACCGAGGGGGTCGCACCGGGTGCCGTCGTCGACGCCACCCACGGTGACCTCGACCTCGTCGTCTGGCGCACCTTCGAGGGCGAGGCGTGCGTCATGGAGGCCCGCTGCCCGCACGAGTGGAGCCACCTCGGCGCCGAGGGGGTCGTGGACGGCCCCGAGATCGTGTGCGCGGCCCACTTCTGGCGGTTCACGACCGACGGCACGGGCTCCAAGGTCGGGATGACGGGGCGTCGCGACCCGAAGGCCGACATCGCCGTCTTCCCGTGCCGCGAGGTCGACGGCCGGATCGAGGCCCTGCTGCCGAGCGAGTAGAAACCGAGGCGTGAGCGACCTCGACGGAGCCCGGATCCTGGTCACCGGGCCGACCGGCCAGGTCGGTCTCCCCGTCGCCCTGGCGCTGGCGCAGCGCAACGACGTCGTCGGCATCGCCCGCTTCGGTGACGGGGCGGTTCGGGAGCGGCTCGAGGCGGCCGGCGTCACCTGCATCACCGCCGATCTGGCGTCGGGGGACCTGTCCGCCGTACCGGCCGACGTCGACCACGTGTGCCACTTCGCCGTGGCCAAGACCGGCGACTGGGACCGGGACCTGGCGGCCAACGTCGAGTCGCTCGGGATGCTCATGCACCACTGCCGGGAAGCGACGTCGTTCCTGCACTGCTCGTCGACCGCGGTCTACGAGCCCGACGGCCACCACGACTTCGCCGAGACCGACCCGCTCGGGGACAACCACCGGCCGTTCGGCTTCCTGCCCACCTACTCCATCAGCAAGATCGCGGCGGAGGCCATGGCCCGCTACGGCGCCCGCCAGTGGGACCTGCCCACCACGATCGCCCGCCTCTCGGTGCCCTACGGCGACAACGGCGGGTGGCCCGCCTTCCACTTCGCCATGATGCTGGCGGGCCAGCCCGTGCCCGTCCACGAGGACGCCCCGAGCGAGTTCAACCCCATCCACGAGGACGACATCGTCCGGCAGGTCCCGCGGCTGCTGGCCGCCGCCACGGTGCCCGCCACCGTCGTGAACTGGGCCGGCCCGGACGCCGTGAGCATCGAGGACTGGTGCCTCTACCTCGGCGAGCTGGTCGGGATCATGCCCACGTTCGCGGCAACCACGGCGACCATCGAGAGCGTCCGGGTCGACACCACCAGGATGGACGAGCTGATCGGCCCCGCCCAGGTCCGGTGGCGGGACGGCTTGCGCCGCATGGTGGAGGCCACGCACCCGGAGCTGTTCACCGACTGATGACCGAGGACCTCGTCCCGCGGGTGGACCTGACGGGGCGGGTCGCCCTCGTCACGGGGTCCTCCCGAGGGCTCGGCGCCGCCACGGTCCGTCGCCTGGCGGCCATGGGTGCCGAAGTCGTCATCACCTGGCGCAAGCAGGAGGCGGAGGCCGGCGCCGTGGCCGAGTCGATCCGGGACCGCGGCGGCGTCGCCCACGTGCACCACCTCGACGCGGGCTCGATCGAGTCGATCGACGCCCTCTTCGATCGGATCGTCGAGGGCCCAGGTGGGCTCGACATCCTCGTGGCCAATGCGGCCGCCACCAGCCTGAAGCCGCTGCTCGAGCAGGCGCCGCACAACGTGGAGCGGACGTTTGCCATCTCGGTGACCGGCTTCCTCCACGCCGTCCAGCGCGCCGTCCCGCTCATGGAGGCCCGGGGCGGCGGTCGCATCGTGGCCGTGTCGGGGATCGACACCGTCTCCTGGGCCCCGGCCCACGGCCTCCTGGCCGCGGCCAAGGCCGCCATGGAGGCGATGGTGCGCTACCTGACGATCGAGCTCGGCGAGCGCAACATCACGGCGGTGGGCGTCAACCCCGACGCCTTCTTCGGCGACTCCCTGCAGCTGATGCTGGGTGACTACTACGAGGTCATCACCGGTCTCGTCGAACGGATCCACCCCCTGCACGAGACCGCCACGCCCGACGCCATCGCCGAGGTCGTGGCCCTGCTGTGCACCGACGCCGCCCGCTGGCTGGCCGGCAACACGGTGATGGCCGACGGGGCGGCGTCCTTCTCCGGACGGGGCCAGGTCATCGGCCTGACCGCCCAGCTCCCGCTGGACGTCCAGCGCCAGCTCGCCGGCCTCGACCCCGCCGACCCCGGCGGCCGTCCGCCCGGATCCGCCCCCAGCATCCCCGACCTCTGACGGTCAGAGCTCGGCGAAGCAGCGGAGCATCGCGGCCACGGACCGGTCGACGTCGGCTTCGGTGGTCGACCAGTTCGAGACCGAGATGCGCATCGCCGCCCGTTCCTGCCACACCGTGCCGCCCACCCAACAGGTGCCGTCCGCCTGGACCTTCGCGATGACCTCGGACGTCACGCCGTCGTCGTCGCCGAAGCGGACCAGCACCTGGTTGAGCACGACGTCGTTGAGGACCTCCACGCCGTCGGCGGCGCCGAGCTGGTCGGCGAAACGGCGGGCCAGGTCGCAGCCGCGGTCGACCAGGTCGGCCACGCCGGTGCGGCCGAGGGACCGCAGCGCGGCCCAGACCGGCACGGCCCGAGCCCGGCGGCTCATCTCGGGGTTCCAGTCGATCGGCTCCCGGTGCTCGCCGGGAGGCAGATAGGCGGCCGCGGTGGCCATGGCCGCCCGGTGGTCGTCGGGGTGGGCGGTGAGCGCCACGGAGCAGTCGTAGGGGACGTTCAACCACTTGTGCATGTCGACCGCCCAGCTGTCCGCCGCCTCGTAGCCCTCGAGGAGCGGCCGGAACCGGTCGCTGGCCGCGGCCCAGAGGCCGAAGGCCCCGTCGACGTGGACCCACGCCGCGTGCTCGTGGGCCACCGTGCAGATCTCGCCGATGGGGTCGAACGCCCCGGTGTTCACGTTGCCGGCCTGGGTGCAGACGATGGCGGGACCGCCGTGGTCGGTCAGCACCTGCGCCAGGTCGCCCGGATCCATCGCCCCGTTCCCGTCGACGGGCAGGTCCACCATGCACGTCGTCCCGAAGCCGAGGTAGCGCAGGGCCCGGGTCACGGCGGGGTGCTTCTCGGCGCCGACCACCACGGTGACCGGTGGGGCCCCGATGAGCCCCTCGGTCTCGACATCCCAGCCCGTCTGGGCCAGCACCTGGTGACGGGCGGCCAGCAGACCGACCACGTTGGCCATCTGGCCACCGGTCACGAACGCCCCGGAACCGGCCGGAGGCAGGTGCAGCAGCTCGCGCAGCCAGTCGAGCACGACCTCCTCGATGATCGCGGCCGCGGGGGTCATGACGTGCATGCCGGCGTTCTGGTCCCAGGCCGACACCAGCCAGTCGGCGGCCAGCGCCACGGGCTGGGAGCCGCCGATCACGAAGCCGAAGTAGCGGGGTCCGGCCGTGGCGACCAGGCCGTCGGCGGTCGCGCCCACCAACGCGTCGAGCGCGGCGGCGTCGCCGTCGCCGTCGTCGCTCAAGGGCCGGCCGAGTGCGGCCCGGAGCGCGTCGACGTCGACGGGTGGGCCGACGGGTCGGTCCGGGAGCGAGTCGAGGAAGTCGGTTGCCGAGTTGACGGCGGTGTCGAGGAGGGGGTGGGCCATGGGAGCGATTCTGCCAAGGCGTGCCAAGCTGAGCCCATGGCGATCGACTTCACCCTGACCCCCGAGCTCGAGGATCTGCGGGTGCGCGTCCGGGACTTCCTCGACGAGGTGGTCGTTCCCACCGAGAAGACCCTCGACCAGGACGACCGCGAGACCTACGTCGCCGCGCTGCTGAGCATGCGCAAGGCGGCGTACGAGGCCGGCCTCTGGTGCCCGCACATGCCCGAGGAGTTCGGCGGCATGGGCCTCAGCCACGTCGAGATGGCGATGGTGCAGGCCGAGGCGGCCAAGACCTACTACGGCCCGTGGGTGCTCAACTGCCAGGCCCCCGACGAGGGCAACATGCACACCCTCCTGCACTGGGCGACCGATGACCAGAAGGAGAAGTACCTGAAGCCACTGTGCGACGGCCGCATGTGGTCCTGCTTCGCGATGACCGAGCCCGAGGTGGCCGGCTCCGACCCCACGCTCATCCAGACCCGGGCCTACCAGGACGGCGACGAGTGGGTCATCAACGGCCACAAGTGGTTCATCTCCAACGCCCACCGGGCCAACTTCGCCATCCTCATCGCCCGGACCGAGGACGATCCCGAGCTCCCGCAGGCGGCCAACAGCGCCTTCATCGTCGACATCCCCAGCGACGGCTGGACCGAGGTGCGCGAGGTGGAGACCATGCACGGCTCCACCGGGCACTCCGAGATCCTCATCGAGGACCTGCGCGTCCACGACGACCAGATGCTCGGCGGCCGGGGTGAGGGTCACCTGCTCGGCCAGGCCCGGCTGGGGCCGGCTCGCCTGGCCCACTGCATGCGGTGGATCGCCCAGGCCGAGACGGCGCTGGACATGATGGTCGACCGGTCGCTGAACCGGTTCTCCCACGGCTCGATCCTGGCCGAGAAGCAGGGCGTCCAGTGGATGATCGCCGACTCGGCGATGGAGCTGTACCAGTGCAAGCTGATGGTCCTGCACGCGGCCTACAAGATCGACAACGGCCAGGACTTCAAGTCCGAGGTGTCGATGGCCAAGCACTTCGTCGCCAACGCGCTCAACCGGATCATCGACCGGTCGATCCAGGTCCACGGCGCGCTCGGCTACTCGACCGACACGCCGCTGGCCCACATGTTCCAGCACGCCCGCTGGGCCCGGTTCGCCGACGGCGCCGACGAGATCCACCAGATGCGCATCGCCCAGCGCACCATCGCGGCCTACAAGGACAACGGCACCACCAAGGCGGCGACGGGAGACCTGCCGATCTAGCCCGACCGGCTCCAGGGGTCGTCGCGCTGGGACAGGCGACGGAAGAGGTTCTTGATCGTCCAGCGCTGTGGGTCCCACTTGGGGTCCAGGGCCTCGCCCCACTCCAGCGGCGCGGCCACCGGGGCGCCGGGGAGGGCCCGCAGGGAGTACGGCGCCACCGCGTGCTGCTGGTAGGCGTTGCGGTTGATGTCGAGCAGCAGCCGGTCGCCGCGCTTGTTCTTGTAGAACTCGAGGGTGAACTCGTCCGGCTCCTCGGCCACGAGCTGCTCGCTCACCTCGAGGGCGAGGCCGCGGGCGGCCGGGAAGTCGGGCAGGTCGACGTCGACCACGACGTGCAGCCCCCGTGAGCCGCTCGACTTCACCCGGGGCTCGTAGCCCCGCTCGGCGAAGAGCTCCCGCAGCCGGCCGGCCGCGGCCCGCACCGGTCCCCGGTCGGGCGTCGAGGGATCGAGGTCGACCATCACCTCGACGGGCTTGTGCGGTGCGTCGGCCAGGCTGAACAGCGAGTGGAGGACGAGCACGCCCTGGCCGGCGAGGTAGACGACGGTGGCGGCGTCCTCGATGACGACGAACTCGGTGCTGCCGTCGCGGGTCTCGAGCTCGACGGTGGGGATCCACTCGGGGAAGTGCTTGCCCTTCTGCTTCTGGAAGAAGCCGCCCTTCTCGATCCCGTCGGGGAAGCGGTGCAGGGCGACGGGCCGTCCCTTCGAATGCCGGACGATCAGCGGCGCCACCCGCTCGTGGTACCGGATGATCTCGGCCTTGGTGATGCCGTCGGCGGGGTACAGCACCTTCTGGGGGTTGGAGATCGACAGCTCCCGACCGTCGACCTCCAGCTCGAGCCGTTCGGCTGCCATCGCCTGGACCTACCCCGGCGCCCGGCGGACCACGTCCACCACGGCGTCGAGGGGCAGCGGGCCGTAGACGTGGGGGAAGCCCCCCTCCTCCCGCATCTCGGCATCGAGGCGTTCCGGATCGAGGGTGAGCACGACCACCTCCGGCAGATCGGCGAAGTACCGACCGAGTGTGCCCTCGAGCTGGTCGGCGTAGGAGCAGTGGATGAACCCCTCCTCCTCGAGCGTGAGGTCACGGGTCGACTGCCGGGACTGGCGGTCGGCCTGGAAGCGCTCCCAACCCTCGGGGGTCATCACGTGGTGGATCACCGGTGCAGGTACTCCTTGGCGGCGTCGCCCAGCGCCCGTTCGAACCCCTCGACGAGGTCGGCCAGGATCTCGGCGACCGGCACCACGGAGTCGATGCGGCCGGCGACCTGGCCCGACATGGGGATGGCGGCCTCCATGTCGCCGCCGAAGTAGAGGTCGGCGGGGGAGCCGAACTGGGCCCAGACGTTGCCCGGCTCCTGCTCGAGGCGCAGCGTGCGCTCGGTCCGCAGCGCCCGCATCCCCGGCTTGGCGAAGCGGTTCAACAGCACGGTGCCCGTCTCGGCCGACGCCACGATCGCCGCCTTCCAGTTCTCGTGCACGGGCGACTCGGTCGACGCGACGAAGCGGGTGCCGAGCTGCACCCCCTCGGCGCCGAGGACGAAGGCCGCGGCCATCGTGGGCCCGTCCACGATCCCGCCGGCGGCGATGAGGGGGACGTCGACGTGGGCGCGGATGAGCGGGAGCAGGACCATGGTCGAGGCGCCCTCGGGGGTCTTGAACCCACCGCCCTCGATGCCTTCGACGACGAGGCCATCCACGCCGGCGTCGACCGCCTTCAGCGCCCCCCGCAGGGTGGGGACCACATGGAAGACGGTGAGCCCCGCGGCCTTCAGCTGGCCGGTGAAGCGGTTGGGGTCGCCGGCCGACGTGGTCACGAACCGGATGCCGGCATCGACGACCACGTCGATCACCGAGTCGTCCCGGACCAGGTTCTGGGCGATGTTCACGCCGAAGGGCCGCTCGGTCAGGTCCCGCATGGCCGCGACCTCGCGGACGAAGGCATCCAGCTCGCCCGAGGACGTCTCGATGACCCCGAGGCCACCCGCCCGCGACACCGACGACGCGAGCTGCGAGCGGGCGATCCAGCCCATCGGGGCCTGGATGACCGGGACCTCGATGCCGAGTAGTCGCGTGACCCGGTTGTCGAACGTGATCCCCGACATCGGGCGCATCGTAGGGTCGGCGCCATGAGGCAATGGCAGAAGGCGGCGGTGGCGGGGCTCGCCCTGGTGGTCCTGGTGGGCTGTGGTGACGACAATGGTGACGAGGAGTCGGACGACGATGCCTCCACGGCGGAGGAAGAGGACGAGTCGAGCGAAGGGGCCTTCGGCGAGCCCATCGAGGTCGACGACCTGACCGTCACGGTGGGCGAGCCCTACCGGTACGGGTTCAGCCCGGAGGTGGTCCGCATGGACGTCATCTTCGAGACCGACGGCGACGCCGTCCCGACGCCCAACCCGACCCTCGAGTGCGAGGGTGACGAGTTCGAGATCGACCACGACAGCGCCAACTACGCCTCGGAGGTGTCCTCGGACGAGTCCGAGGACGGCGAGTGGGCGTGGTCGGCGGGCGAGGGCTGCGCCGAAGGCAGCATCGCCGTAGGGGACGTCGAGCTCGACTTCGACGAGGTGGCCGACCGGGACTGACGGGGGTCTAGCCTCGCCGGGTGGGCGAGCACCGGACCTCTCAGCGGTTCCAGGCCGCGCTGAGCGACGGCCTCAACGCCTCGTGGCGCTGGATCCAGTCGAAGGGCGCCACCTATCCGGGTACGCGCCGGGCCGCCCGCTTCGGGTCGTTCGGCGCGGGGAGCCTGCTCGGGTTCCCCGTGGCCACGCTCTACGGCGAGTCGTCGATCCACATCGGATCCGGCACGCTCATCGCCAGCTACGTGACCCTCGCCGCGGGGTACGGCCCCGAACAGGTCGACATCCCGGCTCGGGCGCTGGTCATCGGTGACCGCTGCCTGGTCAACCAGCGTTGCGGGATCGTGGCCCACGAGTCGATCGAGATCGGTGACGACGTCTGGTTCGGCCAGGGGGTGTACATCACCGACGCCAACCACGGGTTCGAGGCGCTCGACGTCCCCATCGGCAAGCAGCTCGGCGACCACGAACCCGTGTCGGTCGCCCGGGGCTCGTGGCTCGGCCACGGGGCGGTGATCCTGCCCGGCGCCCGCATCGGCCGGCAGTGCGTCGTGGCGGCCGGCTCGGTCGTGCGGGGCGAGGTCCCCGACCACTCGGTCGTGGCGGGGGTGCCCGCCAAGGTGATCCGCACGCTGGCCGACGGTGAGGCGGCCGGCCTGGCCCGGGGCCTCGACGACTTCGCCGAGCCTTTGGCGGCCGGCTTCGGGATGTGGTCGGCGCCCACCGAGCACCGCCACCGCCGGTCGCTGCGCCGTCGCTGACGATCAGGCGGCCCCGCGGGCCACCGGAGGCACGGACTGCTCACCGAGCGGGACGACCGAGTGCGCCGGCCCGGCCTCCTCGGGCGAGGCCGCGAACCGGGGGGCTTCGTCGAGCAACCGGAAGGCGCGGACCCGGACGGCGCTGAGGGTCACGAGGACGAGGGCCACGCTCAGGATGACGAACGCGGTCTGCAGGCCCACCAGCTCGACGAACGGGCCGACCAGGAGGTAGCCGAGCGGTCCGGCGGCGAACTCGACCGAGGTGAGCACGCCGAACACCCGGCCGCGCAGCGCCTCGGGGGTGCGGGTCTGCATGGCGTAGTTGGTGAGCGGGGGGATGGGTCCGTAGATCAGTCCGGTCAGCGCGGCCAGGAGCACGAGGACGCCGAAGGGGGGGAGGAGCGACATCCCGAAGATGGGGATGCCGACGCTCACGATCGCGGTCACGTACACCTTGCGGCGCGACCGGTTCACCCCCCAGCGGCCGTAGGCGAGGGCGCCGATCAGCCCCCCGACGCTGAGGGCCATGAGCACGGTCCCGAGCCGGGCGGGCTGATCCTGCTCGGTGAAGTAGGTGGGCAGGATGACGGCCTCGACCGGTAGGTAGAGGCCGACGATCGCCATGGTGAAGAGGGCGGAGGTGCGCAGCAGGGGCTCGTGACGGACGAACCGCAGGCCCTCGACGGTCCCCTGCCAGAAGCCCTCGGGGCGCTCGTGCTCCTCGGGCCGTCCGGCGCCGGCCACGCGGATCCCCGCGGTGAGGGCGAACGACGTGGCGAAGGCCCCGGCCGTGATCCACAGCGTGTCGGCGGCCCCGACGGTGGCGATCAGGAGGCCGCCGATCCCGGGGCCGATCAGGAAGGCCGAGTTCCAGACCGCCTCGTGCAGGCTGTTGGCCCGCTCCAGGCGCCAACCGGCGGCGTGCGCCGCAGCGGGCAGGAGCGTCTCCCGCGCGGTGACCCCTGCGGGGTCGAATGCCGCGCCGAGCGCGGCCAGGGCGACGAGCACGCCGATCGACAGCCCGCCGGCGCCGTCCACGATCGGGATGGCGGCCACCGAGCCCAGCGAGAGCAGGTCGGCGATCATGGCCGTGCGCCGGCGGCCGAACAGGTCGACCACGGTCCCCGCGACCAGGCTCGACACGATGAGGGGCAGCGCGGCGGCCGCGGCGACGAGACCGGCGGAGGTGGCGCTGCCCGTGAGCTCGAGGGCGAGCCAGGGGAGGGCGACCATCGCCACCCCGTTGCCCGTCGAGGAGACGAGCGTCGCCGCCTCGAGCAGCAGGAAGGGACGGCGGTGCGGGCTCACCGGCTCAGGCTGGCAGAGCGGGTGACCGAGAAGCCCGGAGTTCCGGGGCTGAGGACGGGTTCGGCCTAACCGGACGCAGCGAGATGTGCTTCGCCTTCAACATGGTAAGGGGTCCGCCGCATCGAACAGGCGTTCGCTAGACTCGATGCCCATGAGGCGATGTCGCCACTGCGATCGGAAGTTCGAACCTTCGAGTCGGCACCGGCTGTGCCCGGCATGCCGACGCCGGGCGTCCCACGATCTCTGCTCGTGCGGAAACCCGAAACAGCCGACGTCATCCACCTGTCGTGCGTGCCAGCCGACCGCCGGTGAAGCCAACGGCAGCTGGCGCGGTGGAACGACCTTTCACAAGTCGGGGTACCTGATGCGTCGCGCCCCTGGCCATCCTCGAGCACGTCCGAGCAGCCCCTACGTGTTCGAGCACATCCTCGTCATGGAGGAGAGAATGGGCCGGTACTTGTTGGCCGACGAGTCGGTTCACCACCTCAACGGCGTGAAGGACGACAATCGTCCGGAGAACCTCGAGCTGTGGGTGCGACCACAGCCGAGCGGCATACGAGCGTCGGACGCCATCGCATGGGCGCGAGAAATCCTCGCCCGGTACGAAGGGGTCACGGACAGCTCCAACAGCGCTCGAACCTGAACTCGAGCGCTCTTGGAGCTGGAGGGAATCGAACCCTCGTCCGCGAAGTGCCTGGCGAACGCGCTACGACCATTCCCGAGCTACGGCTTGCGGCTGCCGAGAGGTCGGGTCCTCATGACCGCCGGGTCTTTCCCCGGTGTCAGCGGTCTTTCCCGCCGCCAGCGGTCTCTCCCTGCTGTCCTCCACCGCTTCTGTTGCCGGGCTGCGGTGGACCGGCCCCGCGTGTCCTCACGGATCGCTGGGACTCTCTACCTACTGACTAGGTCAGGCGGCGAGAGCGAAGTCGCCATCGGCGCTTCTTTTGGTGCCCCGTTTTAGGAGTCTGAGCAACTCCGGTCGCACGTCAGCGCCTGACGGTCTCCACGTCGAAACCGATCAGCCCCGTGTGTGCATGTGAGAACGCTGTCAAGGAACTCCCGAGTGCCGGAGCACCCGGGAGGAACCAGTCTACGGAGCCGGGGGACGGCTCAGCCGACCCAGTTGCCCGTACCGGGGGGCTGGTTGGGGTCCTGCTTCGGGCCTTCGGCGGCCTTTGCCATCCAGAAGCCCATGGCGGCGGCGGCCAGCCAGGCGATCCCGATGATGAGGAAGGTGGTCTGGGTGAACGAGGACATCGTGAAGCTCAAGACGATGAAGACGATGCCCAGGATCCCGAAGATCACGGACTTCCCCTTCATGAACCCACCCATGTAGATCATGTGCGCTCCCTTTGCGATACCCGATGGGCCCGAAGGTACGACAGGGTCAGTCTCGGAGTCCTGAGTAGCCGCTACTCAATCCTCGCCGCGGCGGCCGCGGGCCATGGCCCGCTGGGCCTCGCGCTCGGCGTCCCGGGCGGCCAGTTGGTGGCGCTTGTCGACGCCCGTGCGGCCCTTGCCGAGACCCAGCTCGAGCTTGGCCCGCCCGTCCTTGAAGTAGAGCGACAGGGGCACGAGGGTCAGGCGCTCCTGGTCGAGGCGGGCCTTGATGCGGTCGATCTCGAGGCGCTGGAGCAGGAGCTTGCGGTCGCGGTCCGGATCGAGGTCGCCGAAGGCCCCGCCGGCGTGGCTGTAGGGGCTGATGTGCAGGCCGATGACCCAGGCCTCGTGGTCGATGATGCGGGCGTAGGCGTCGCCGACGGTCACCTTGGCCTCGCGCAGCGACTTCACCTCGCTGCCCCTGAGCACGAGGCCGGCCTCGAACGTGTCGAGGATCTCGTAGTTGCGGCGGGCCCGGCGGTTGGTCGCCACCACCTTCACGCCGTCAGAGCGGGCCATGGCCCCAGTCAATCGTGGATCTCAGGCCTCCAGGTCCGAGGCGCCGCCGGTGGCCCACCACGAGGCGGTCAGGCGGAGGCCTTCGATCGATGCCCGCGGGAAGAGCTCCTCGTAGGTCCGCTTGTAGCCGGTGTGGGCGATGCGCCACTGGCCGTCGTCCTCCTTGCGGTAGCGGTCCTCGTAGAAGGCGGCCCCCTGGATGGTGATGCCGAAGGCGGTCTCCACGACCGTGTCCTCGAGGGCCCAGGTCCCCTCGGCCGTGTCGGGTCCGGTCAGGCGGATCTCGGGGTGGTGCATGCGGTGCGACGACAGGAAGGACTCGGCCTTCATGGCCTCGCTGACCCAGCCCACGATGGCGTCACGGCCCTCGTGGCGGTACTTGCCGGCGGAGTACTCGGCCACGGCGTCCTCGGTCAGGAGGTCGCCCATCTGGTCCCAGAGCTTCTGGTCGAGGCACCGGGCGTAGCGGTACTTGAGCTGCTTGATGGCCTCGATCTCGACGAGGTCTACGGGGGTGAGGGGTCCTGTCATCGCCGCGGACAGTACCGGTACGCTCCGCGCCGCCGTGCACCCCGCCCTGAACCTCGACCGTGGCCCGTGGGCGCAGATGGTGGCCCATGCCTACGACGGGCTGCCCGACGAGGCCTGCGGCCTGATGCTCGGCGGGTGGGGTCAACAGCACGTCACCCGCTTCGTGCCCTGCACCAACGCCGAGGCCTCCAGCCGCATCTACCGGATCGATGACCGGGAGTACCTCGCGGTCGAGGCGCAGGCCGACGCCGACGGCCTGGCCATCGTGGGGGTGATGCACAGCCACACCCACACCGAGGCCTACCCCTCGCCCACCGACGTGCAGATCGCCGACCCGGCGTGGCACTACGTGATCGTGTCGTTGCGCCCGCCCGCCCCGGTCGTGCGCTCGTACCGCATCGAGGACGGAAACATCACCGAGGAGCCCGTGGCCCTCCTCGATCGGTAGAATCCCTACCCGTCCGGTCAACATTCGAATGGGTGCCCATGGCCGTCCACGCCTCGATCCTCGACCTCATCGGCAACACCCCGATGGTCGACGTCTCCGCGCTCAGCCCGAACCCGGGCGTGCGCATCCTCGGCAAGCTGGAGGGTCAGAACCCCGGCGGGTCGGTGAAGGACCGGATCGCCAAGAAGATGATCGAAGAGGCGGAGGCCGACGGCAGCCTCACACCTGGCAAGACGATCCTGGAGCCCTCGTCGGGCAACACCGGCATCGCGCTGGCCATGATCGGCCGCCTCAAGGGCTACCCGGTGAAGATCGTGCTCCCGGGCAACGTCTCGCCGGAGCGGCGCGACCTCCTCCTGGCCTTCGGCGCCGACATCATCGACTCGCCGGCCGAAGAGGGGTCCAACGGCGCCGTGCGCCGGGCCGAGGCCCTCGCCGCCGACCATCCCGAATGGGCGTTCCTCTACCAGTACGGCAACGAGGCCAACCCCCGGGCCCACTACGAGGGGACCGGCCCCGAGATCTGGGCCGACTGCCCCGAGATCACCCACTTCGTGGCCGGGCTCGGCACGAGCGGGACCCTGCTCGGGGTCGGGACGTTCCTGAAGGAGCAGAACCCGGCCATCCAGGTGCTGGCGGTCGAGCCCCCGATCGGCGAGACCGTTCAGGGACTGCGCAGCCTCGACGAGGGCTACATCCCGCCGGTCTACGAGAAGTGGGGTGGCCCCGAACTGCTGGACGGCAAGCGCATCGTGCGGCCGCTCGAGTCCCTGCAGTGGACCCGGCGCCTGGCCCACGAGGCGGGGGTGTTCGCGGGCATCTCCTCGGGTGCCGCCCTCGCCGGGGCGGCCCGGGTGGCCGAGCGCATCGACGCGGGCGTCGTGGTGTTCATCGTCTGCGACGGGGGCTGGAAGTACCTGTCGACCGGGGCCTGGACCGACGACCTCGACGTGGTCGCCGAGCGGGTCGAGCGAGTGATCTACTTCTGAGCGATGACGGTCGCTTTTCCCGCTGAAGATCCTGAGGTCGAGCCGCGGCCGTCGAAGGAGGAGGCGTGCCTCACCGCTCGCGCGTTCGCCAGCGCCAGCGCTCCGGCCGCGGGCCTGACGACGCTGCAGGACATGGTGGTGCGGGGCCTCACCCAGGCCCTGACCGCCGACCTCGTCGAGCTCGGTGACCTCGCCCTGCTGGAGCCGATCGAGCCCGATGCGTTCGCCGAGGCGATCGCGCACCGGGGCCGGCTGTACCGCCTGCGTCGGGTGCAGACCATGGTCCTGCTCGAGCTCCTGCTCGATCCGCTGCCGGATGACGTGGTCGCCCGGGTCGAAGCCTTCGCCGAGGCGCTCGGCCTGGCCGAGGACTCGCGGGACATGCTCTCCGCCACCCGCCACCTCGCCGGCGGTGCCACCGAGCTGGCCCTGAGCGACTTCATGCGCAACGGCTACGAGACCATGCAGCTCGAGCGCCAAGGTGTGACCGACGGCGACGCCGGCGAGTACTGGGTGCCCGTGCACGACGACGCCGCGCTGGTGGCCGAGTGGGCCGCCCTCGAGCAGTGCCCGGCGAGCTCGCTCGGGCGCAAGGTCTGGGAGTTCTACAAGGGCCGAGGGTTCAACTTCCCGGGGGCCCCGAACAGCGTCCCGCCTCGGCTGGCCCAGCACGACTTCGTCCACGTCCTGGCCGACTACGGGACCCGGGTCGAGTCCGAGATCGAGGTCTTCGCCCTCATCGCCCGGGCGGACGAGGACCCGCGGTCGTTCAGCCTCCTGGTCGCCGTCCTCGCCCTGTTCGAGGGGGGTTACCTCGAGCAGGGGCTCGGGGCCTTCCGGGCCGACGCCGACCACCTGAGCAAGGATCCGCTCGAGATGGGGGTGCGGCTGGGCAACGCCATCGCCCGGGGTGGCGAGGTGGCCTGGCGGTTCCACGAGCAGGACGGCATCGACCTCTTGGGGGTCGACTGGTTCGCCCGGGCGTCCGAGGACCTCGATGACCTCCGCGCCGAGTTCGGCTTCGTGGGCCCGGGGGCCAAGTCGCTCGAGGCGAAGGTCGCCGGATCGACCGGGCCGTTCCAGGCCGGGGGCATGACCGCAGCCCAGGTCCAGTGGGGCCGCGACATGGCCGAGGCCGAGGGCCGGCCCTACGAGTCCTACGGTGCCGCCCCGGCCGTCGCCGTGGACGACTGAGGCCGGTCGCCCGGCCGACGGCTGTCCCCGCCTGACCGACCGCGGTCCGTAGGCTCGGTCCCGGTGGACGAGCGGCCGATCGGGATGTTCGACAGCGGCTTCGGCGGGCTGACGGTCGCCCGGGCCACCATCGACCTCCTGCCGGCCGAGGACCTCGTCTACGTCGGCGACACCGGTCGTTACCCGTACGGCCCCCGGGCCCAGGACGAGGTCGCGGGCTTCGCCGAGCAGATCACCAAGTACCTCGTGGCCGAGCACGACGTGAAGGTCGTGGTCGTGGCCTGCAACACCGCGGCGGCGGCCGCGCTCGAGGACCTCCAGCGCGACACACCGGTCCCCGTGCTCGGCGTGATCGAGCCCGGTGTGCAGTCCCTGGTGGCGGCGACCCGCAACGGCCGGGTGGGGGTCGTCGGCACCGTCGGCACCATCGGCTCCGGCGCCTACCAGCGCGCCGTCGCCGACACCGGCGCAGCCGTCGAGCTGACGTGCGCCGCCTGTCCCGGCTTCGTCGAGTTCGTCGAGCGGGGCGAGGCCGACAGCGACCAGGTCCACGTGCTGGCCGAGCGCCTCCTGGCCCCGGTCCGGGAGCACGGGGTCGACACCCTCCTGCTCGGGTGCACGCACTACCCCTACCTGGCCCGCACGATCGCCGACGTCATGGGCCGGGAGGTGGTGCTGGTGTCCTCGGCCGACGAGACCGCCTTCGCCCTCCGCCGGGTGCTGGCCGAGGTCGGCCTCGCCCGCGACGAGGAGGCCCGTCGGGGTGCGGCCCGCTTCGTGTCGTCGGGCGACGTGGGGAGCTTCGCCCGCATCGGGCAGCGCCTGCTGGGTCCTGAGCTGGTCGACGCCGAGGCCGTGACGTGGGGCTGAGCCTCACGGTCCTCGGCAGCAGCGGCACCTACGCCGCGCCGGACAACGCCTGCAGCGGCTACCTGCTGCGGACCGCGTCCACCACCGTGCTGCTGGACCTCGGTCCGGGGTCGCTGGCCAACGCCCAGCGCCACATCGACCTCGCGGACGTCGATGCGATCGTGCTGACCCACGAGCACCCGGACCACTGGACCGACCTCCCGGTCGGGCGCAACGTCTACCGCTACGTGCTCGACCGGCAGGGGCTCCCGGTGTACGCCACCGCCGGCACCATCGCCCTGGCGTCGCCGTTCTGCCGCGACGCCACCTTCGCGTGGACGACGATCTCGGACGGGGCCGAGGTGACGATCGGTGACCTCGGCTTCCGCTTCAGCCGTACCGACCACCCCGTCGAGACCTTGGCGGTGTGGGTCGAGGCCGACGGCCACGCGCTCCTGTACTCGGCCGACACCGGTCCCGGCTGGTCGCCGGCGGTCTTCGAGGGCCGGCCCGACCTCGCCCTCATCGAGGCCACGTTCGAGCACGAGCACGACCTCCATCTCCACCTCACCGCGGCACAGGCGGGGGAGCGAGCAGGCGCGGTGGGCGCCCGGCGCCTGGTGCTGACCCACCTCCTGCCCGGCACCGACCCGGAGGGCCAGCGGGTCGCGGCCGAGGCGACGTACGGCGGGCCGGTCGAGGTCGCCCAGCCCGGGGTCACCTTCACCCTGGGGAGCGAGGCGGGCTAGACACGGCCTCCATGACGACCTCCTCGCCCCGCCCCGACGGCCGCGGGCCTGACGAGCTGCGCCCCGTCCGCTTCGAGCGGGACTTCACCGACATGGCCGACGGCTCGGTCCTGATCTCCTTCGGGCGGACCCGGGTGCTCTGCACGGCCTCGGTGGACGACGACGTGCCCCGCTGGATGCGGGGGAGCGGCAAGGGGTGGGTGACCGCCGAGTACTCGATGCTCCCCGGTTCCTCGCCGGAGCGCATCCGCCGCGAGGTGAAGGACGGCAAGCCTTCCGGACGGACCCAGGAGATCCAGCGGCTCATCGGCCGCTCGCTGCGCTCGGTCTGCGACATGGTCGTGCTGGGCGAGCGATCGGTCACCGTCGACTGCGACGTCCTGCAGGCCGACGGCGGGACCCGGACGGCGTCGATCTCGGGGGGCTACGTCGCCCTCCACGACGCCCTCACCCGCCTCGTCGCCAAGGGCGAGCTGGCCGCGCACCCGCTGCAGGAGAACTGCGCCGCGGTCTCGGTCGGCATCGTGGGGGGCCTGCCGGTGCTCGACCTGCCCTACGTCGAGGACTCGACGGCCGAAGTGGACATGAACGTGGTGATGACCGCCAGCGGGCGCTTCGTCGAGGTGCAGGGGACCGCCGAGGGCCTGGCCTTCACCCGGGGCGAGCTCGACGAGCTCCTGGACCTGGGGGCGGCGGGCATCGGGCGGATCATCGAGCTACAGGATGAGGCCTTGGCCGAGCCGCCCGGCCCCCGGCGGTGACGCCCACCTTCGTCCTGGCCTCCGCCAACCCCGACAAGGTCGCCGAGATCGCGGCCATCCTCGGCGACGCGCATCGTGCTCCGGCCGCGCCCCGCCGAGCTCCCCGACGTGGTCGAGGACGCCGACACCCTCGAGGGCAACGCCCGGCTCAAAGCGGTCGCGGTGGGGCAGGCCGTGGGCGAGCCCGCCGTCGCCGACGACACCGGGCTCGAGGTCGACGCCCTCGACGGTGCTCCCGGCGTGTACACGGCTCGCTTCGCCGGGGAGGGAGCGACCTACGCCGACAACGTGGCCAAGCTGCTGGCCGAGCTCGACGGCGTATCGGCCGAGCTGCGGGGGGCCCGCTTCCGCACCGTGGCGCTGGCCTGGTTCCCCGACGGCACCGAGGTGGTGGCCGAGGGCGTGGTCGACGGGGCCATCAGCACCGAGGCCCGCGGTGCGGGCGGCTTCGGCTACGACCCGGTCTTCATCCCGGCGGAGGGTGACGGCCGGACCTTCGCCGAGATGACCCCCGAGGAGAAGCACGCCGTCTCCCACCGCGGCCGCGCCTTCCGCGCCCTCGCCGCGCTCCTGGCCACTCACCAGTAGCGGAGGTCGACGGGCCACTCGTCGACGACTTCGTCCCCCCGGAAGAGGTGGTAGCGCTCGTGGAGGGCGATGGTGGGGTCGCAGTGGGACGGGGTCACGCGGATGCGGTCGCCCACCTTCGGCTGCCGACCGTCCTGCGGGAGGAACGTGAGGTGCTCGTCGGAGAGGTAGAGCACCTCGGCCCCGTCGAGCTTCGGGTTGCCATGGTCGACCGAGAGCGCCTTGAGCCCGGCGTCGGCGACCGCCGCACCCGGAGAGGCGGAGATGACCGTGGCCTCGACGAACAGGGCCTGGCGAAACGGCAGGTCGAGGGCGGCGTAGGCCGAGTCCATGACGAGGAAACTGCCCGCCTGCAGCTCGGTCACCGTGGCGTTCAGGTCCCAGGTGCCGGTCCCGCCACCGGAGATCACCGCCCCCCCGACGAGCTCATGGGCCTGCCGGGCGCGAGCCATGGCGCCTTCGGTCAGCCGGGACCGCTCGGCCCGGTCGGGGACGAGCACGGCGTGGGCCTCGTACGCCATGACGCCGCGGACCTCCAGGCCGCCGGCCCGGGCCCGGTCTGCCAGCCTCCCGGCGTCCTCGGGTTCGCACCCGCAGCGGAAGCCCACGTTCACGTCGATCAGCACCTCGGGCACGCCGCCGGCCGCGGCCGCGTCCACGGTCTCGTCCGAGTCCACCGCCACCGTGACCCGTGCTCCCGCGCGGGCGACTGCGCCGAGCCGTGTCGCGTCCACCACTTCGTTGGCCAGCAGCAGGTCGTCGCCGAGTCCGGCTGCGGCCAGTCCCTCGACCTCCCGCACCGTGGCGCAGGTGAAGCCCCGGTGCCCGGCGTCGGCCAGGTGCCGGGCGAACGCCGTCGACTTGAAGAGCTTGGCGTGCGGTCGCAGCCGGTCGCCCGGCCACGCCCCGCCCATCGTGGTGAGGTTGTGGGCCAGCGCGTCCACGTCGAGCAGCAGCGCCGGCGTGGGCAACGCCGCGACCTCCATCGGGTGCGGGCGAGAGGACTCGAACCTCCAAGGGCCAGGGGCCCACCGGGACCTAAACCCGGCGCGTCTGCCAGTTCCGCCACACCCGCGTGGCAACCGAGGGACCAACGGTACCCTCGCCCTCCATGTCGCAGCCCTTCGACTTCGCCGACCACCCGGTGGCCCAGTCCGGCCCGGGCGAGTCCGCCCAGGAGATCTACAACCGCCTGCTCCGCGAGCGCATCGTCTTCCTCGGGCAGGAGGTCACCGACCAGGTCGCCAACCTGATCACCGCGCAGCTCCTCTACCTCGAGGGCCAGGACAGCGAGAAGGACATCTGGCTGTACATCAACTCGCCGGGTGGTTCGGTCACCTCGGGCATGGCCATCTACGACACCATGCAGTTCGTCGCCCCCGACGTGGGCACCATCTGCATGGGGCTCGGCGCCTCCATGGGCCAGTTCCTGCTCTGCGCCGGGACCCAGGGCAAGCGCTTCGCCCTGCCCCACGCCCGCATCCTCATGCACCAGCCGTCCGGCGGCATCCAGGGCCAGGCCTCCGACATCGCCATCCAGGCCGAGCAGATGGTGTACACGAAGCGCCTCATGGCCGAGCGGATCGCCGAGCACACCGGCCAGTCGGTCGAGCAGATCCAGCAGGACTCCGAGCGGGACCGCTGGTTCACCGCCGACGAGGCCAAGGACTACGGGATCATCGACAACGTGGTGGCCAGCCGGCGCGAGCTGACCTGACCCTCACTCCGGCGGCAGGGTCGTCGGGGGCGCGGTGGTGGGGGCCACCGTGGTGGGAGGCACCGTGGTGGGCGGCACGGTCGTGGCCGGGACGGTCGTCGTGGGCACCGAGGCGGCGTTGATGGCCGCCAGGTCGATGCCGCACTCGTCGAGGGCGTAGCCGGCCACCGCCTCCTGGGCCGCGGCGATCTCCTCCGGGTCCAGCTCCAGGGCCTCGATCTGGGCGGCGGCCTCGGGGTCGGCGAGGTCGACCTCGTCGAGGACCTCGGTGACCGCCCTGAAGGACTCGTCGAGCAGCCGGACCTCGGCCGCGATGGCCGCGGGGGCGGCGTCGGACAGGCGGTCCATGGCGGCCTGAGTGTCCTCCGGGCTCACCGGCTGGAGCGGGTCGAAGACCGTCAGGTCCGCCTCGACCGCGGCCCGCAGCTCCGCGCAGAAGGCGTCCCGGCTCCCCGTGGCGTCGGCCGGGTCGCCGTCGTCCGAGCAGCCGGCCACGACGCCGAGGCCGACCACGAGGAGGGCGAGCCGCCGGCACCACACCGGTCCGAGTATCCCCGATCGACGTCTCCCGGCAGTGTCACTAGGGATCGGTAACGTCCGAGGCATGGCGCGGCTGGTGGTGACCCCGTTCGGTCGGCCGGCGGTCGAGGCGCTGGCGGCGGTGGTCGCCGACGCCCAGGGCGACGATCCGCTGGCGCCGGTCACGGTGGTGGTGCCGTCGGCGCCGGCCGGGGTGGCGGTGCGCCGGGCCCTCGGCCGCCGCTCCGGGACGGGCCTCGCCAACGTGCGCACCCTCGCCCTCCCGCAGCTGGCCGACCTGCTCGCCTCGTCCGCCTCGGCCGACGGCGACCACGGTCCGCTGACCCGCACCCGGGCGGCGGCCGCCATCCGGGCCGGCTTCGCCGATGCCCTGCCCCCGCTCTCCCGGGTACCCCCGTCCGCCGCGGTCGAGGAGGCCGTGTGGCAGACCTTCGCCCGTCTGCGGGAGACCTCCGACGCCGAGCTGCGCACGCTCGAGCGGGGGAGCGAGCGGGCCCGGGCCGTGGTCGACCGGTACCGCGACCATCGCGAGCGGGTCGCCGGGCTGATCGACCGCCACGACGTCCTCGTCCAGGCCGCGGCCGCCGTCCGGGCGGGCGAGCCCGCGGTCCACGGCCTGGGCCCGGTGCTGGTCCACCTGCCCCGCCGCTTGGGGCGCTCGGACCTGGCGCTGATCGAGGCCCTCGACGCCCGGGTGCCGCTCACCGTCGTCCTCGGCGTGACCGGCGACGTCGACGGCGATCGACCGCTGCAGCGCCTCCTCACCCAGCTGGCCACCGTCGTCGAGCCGCCGGCGGCCGGACTCCCGCCGGTCCCGCCCCCGGCGCCGGCCCGTGTGGTCCTGGCGCCCGATCCCGACGAGGAAGCCCGCGAGGCGGTCCGGGCGGTGCTCGCCCACCTGGAGGCCGGCGCCGTCGACCTCGATCGCATCGCCGTGGTCTCCCGGGTCGAGTCGCCCTATCGCCTGCTGCTCCACGAGCACCTGCGCGCGGCCGGCCTCGAGCACCACGTCGACCTGCCCTGGTCCGTGGCCCAGAGCCTCCCGGGCCGGGTGCTGCTCGGCCTGCTCGACCTGCCCGATCACGGCTTCCGGAGGGTCGACGTCGCCCGGTGGTTGCGGTCGGGCCCGCTGCGATGGCGTGATCGTCCCGTCCCGGCCTCGCGGTGGGACCGGGTCGCGCGGCGGGCCGGGGTCGTCCAGGGCCTCGACCAGTGGCGGGACCGCCTCGACCGCCGGCGAGAAGAGCTGGCCGAGCGGGCTGCCTCGTACCCGGACGAGGCCGAGAACTGGGAACGCCGTCAGGCCGAGGTCGACGAGGTGCAGGCCTTCGTGGGCGAGCTCGGCGAGCAGCTCCCCGACGGTCGCCGTCAGCGCTGGGCGGCGTGGGCCACCTGGGCCCGGGAGGCCCTCGACGGCCTCCTCCTGGTCGACGGCTTGCCCGTCGGCTGGCCGGAGGACGACGAAGCCGACCTGCGGGCCGTGCACGCCGCCCTCGCCGCGGTCGGCGAGCTGGACGACGTCGAGGGTCCCCCCGACGCCGCCCGCCTCCGGCGGGTCCTGGCCGATGAGCTGGGCCGGCAGCGCCGGCGGGTCGGCCGGCTGGGCCGGGGTGTGCAGGTCGGCGACCTCGAAGCCGTCTACGGCCTCGACCTCGACCTCGTCGTCATCGTGGGCATGGCCGAGGGCTGGCACCCGCCCCGCCGGCGGGATGATCCCCTGCTCCCCGAGCAGGAGCTGGCCGAGGCCGGGCTGGCCGAGGCGCTCGGCCGGCCCGACCGCAGCGACGACCGGCGCGACCACCTCGTGGCCCGTGCCGCCGGCGCCGACGTCGTCCTCACCGCCCCCCGGAGCGACCCCCGCGGCCAGCGGGAGCTGCAGCCGGCCCGCTGGCTGATCGAGGAGCTCGCTGAAAGAGCCGGACGACGGATCGACGTCGCGGACGTGGCCACCCTCGACGCGCCGTGGTTGCGGCGATCCCCGTCCTTCGAGGACGCGACCCGCACCGCCACCACGGCCATCGACCCCGGTGAGCGTGACCTCACCGCGCTCCTGCGCTCGACCCCGGTGGGGTCACCCGCGCTGGCCCATCATCCGGCGGTCCTGGCCGACGCCCGCCTGGCTCGGGGTCTGGACGCGGTCACGGCCCGGCGTGACCGCCGGTACGGCGAGTGGACGGGGCAGGTCGGCCCCCGCGACGAGCTGCGCTTCCACGACGAAGCGTCGCCTTCGGCCACCCGACTCGAACGGTTCGCCCTGTGCCCCTTCCAGTACCTGCTCGACTCGGTGCTGCGGGTCCACGCCCACGAGGACCCGGTCGACGTCGAGGGCATCACCCCCCGTGACCGGGGCTCGCTGGTGCACCAGGTGCTGGAGACCTTCGTCGCCGAGCAGCTCGGCCGGGCCCCCGACGCCCCGTGGACCGAAGCTGACCACCAACGGCTGGAGGCGATCCTCGACGAGGTCGGCGAGCAGTACCGGGCCCGGGGCATGACCGGTCGGGACCTGGGCTGGGAGCTGGAGTCGGCGGCCATCCGCCGGTGGCTGGGTGCCGCCCTCGACCGGGACGACGACGAGCGGGCGAGCCGCGCCGTCGCTCCCGCTGCGGTCGAGCTCCTGTTCGGCGACGACGAGGGCACCCACCCGCCGGCGGAGGTCGGCCTGCCCGACGGTCGGCGGCTCCGCTTCCGCGGCATGGTCGACCGGATCGACCGGGCCGCGGACGGCTCGCTCCTCGTGATCGACTACAAGACCGGCAAGGGGACCTCGTACCGCCCCGTGGACGAGGACCGCCTCGACCGGGGTCGGCGCCTCCAGCTCCCGATCTACGCCGACGCCGCTCGCCGGGCGTTCCCGGGCGAGGGTGGCGAGGTGCCGGCCGTCGACGCCTACTACTGGTTCGTCGAGGAATCCGGCCGCAAGGCGTGGCGGGGCGGCGCGGTCGACGATGAGGTGCAGGACCGGTTCGAATCGGTCGTGGGCACCGTCGTGGACGGGATCGAGGCGGGGGAGTTCCCGGCCAACCCCGGCGAGGAGGGCTACTTCGGGCCCACCCACTGCGGCTTCTGCGACTACCAGCGGGTGTGCCCCACCAGCCGCGTCGACCTCTGGGAGGGCGTGCGCGACGCCCCGGCGCTCGCCGACTACGTCGAACTCGCCGAAGGCGACCTGCCGTGAGCCTCCTGGCCGAGCCGACGGATCAGGCGGCGCGCGAGCGGATCCGCACCGACCACGACCACACCCTCTTCGTGGAGGCCGGCGCGGGCACGGGCAAGACGACCGCCCTCGTGCGCCGGGTGGCCGAGCTGGTGGTGACCGGACGGGTGACCAACGCCCGCCAGCTGGCCGCCATCACCTTCACCGAGGCCGCGGCGGCGGAGCTGCGCGACCGCGTCCGCGAGCAACTGGAGGCCGAGGTCGGCCGCCTGGACCTCGACGACGAGCAGCGGGCCCGGGTGGCGTCGGTGCTCGACGACGTCGACGAGATCACCCTCACGACCCTGCACGGCTTCGCCAGCCGGCTGCTGGGGGAGTTCCCGCTCGAGGCCGGTCTCCCGCCGGGCTTCGAGGTGGAGGACGAGATCGAGGCGTCGGTGCGCTTCGATCGGCGCTGGCGCGACCTGCTCGACGACCTGCACCTCGATCCCGAGCTGCGGCCCGTGCTGGCCCGGGCCCTCGCCCTGCGCCTGCCGCTCAGCCGCCTGGCGGAGGTGGCCGACGTGTTCGACGACAACTGGGACCGCCTCGGTCCCGGCGGGGTCGACCGCTCGCTCTCGCCCGTCGACGTCGCCGGTGTCGTCGACCCGCTGCAGGCGGCGGTGGCGCTGGCCGGGTCCTGCATCGACCCCGAGGACCGCCTCCTCACCCACCTCGACGACGTCGCCGCGCCCATGGCCCGTGAGCTGGCCGCTCTGGCCGCGCTCGGCGACGCCGACACCCTGCTGACCGCCCTCGTCCGGTCCGAGCGGCTGAGCTGCGCCAACGGCCGGCAGGACGCGTGGCGGGGCGCCAAGCCGGAGGTGGTGGCCGCCTTGGCCGCGGCCGAGGAGGAGCGCACCCGGCTCGTCCACGACCACCGCAGCGAGGTGCTGACCGTGCTCGCCGACCGGCTCCGCAGGTTCGCCCTCGACGGGGCTGAGGACCGTCGGCGTCTCGGCCAGGTCTCGTACCACGACCTCCTGGTGCACGCCCGCGACCTGCTCCGCCGCGACGCCGCGGTGCGCACGGCGCTCGCCCAGCGCTTCACCTACCTGCTGATCGACGAGTTCCAGGACACCGACCCCCTCCAGATCGAGATCGCCGCGCTGCTGGCCGCGGCCGAACCGTCCCAGGAGCCGGGCGCGTGGAGCGAGATCTCGGTCGTGCCGGGGAAGCTGTTCTTCGTCGGCGATCCGAAGCAGTCGATCTACCGCTTCCGCCGAGCCGACATCGCCCTGTACGCCCGGGCCCAGGCCGCCTTCACCGCCGATCCCGTCCGGCTGACGGCCAACTTCCGCTCGGTTCCCGACGTCCTGACCTGGGTGAACCGGGTCTTCGGCGAGCTCATCGTGGACGACGGCGAGGCCCAACCGCCCTATGTCGACCTGGCGCCCCACCGGATGGCACCGGGGAGCCGGCCCGCGGTCTTCGTGGTGGGCGGGCCCGTGGAGGGTCAGTCGATCGGTGACATCCGGGAGGCCGAGGCCCGCGAGCTGGCCGAGCTGGTGCACCGGATGCGGTCCGAGGGCTGGGAGGTCGGCCGGGACGAGCGCCGTCCGCTGCGCTTCGACGACGTCGCCCTCCTCGTGCCCACCCGGACGCCGTTGGGCCAGATCGAGCGGGCGCTCGAGTCCGAGGGCGTGCCGTACCGGATCGAGAGCCGGTCGCTCGTCTTCCAGACCGACGAGGTGCGCGAGCTCCTGGCCATCCTGGCCGCGGTCGACGATCCGGCCGACGAGGTGGCGGTCGTCGCCGCCCTCCGATCGCCGGGCCTCGCCTGTTCCGACGCCGAGCTGGCCGACTGGCGCCTGACCGGCGGCACCTGGCGGCTCGACGGGCCGGTGCCCGAGGGGCGGGAGGGCCATCCGGTGGCCCTTGCGCTGGCGGACCTGGCGGTGCTCCACGCCCGTCGCGACTGGCTCCCGGTCGACGAGCTGGTGGCTCGGGTCATCCGGGAGCGCCGACTGGTCGAGCTGACGCTGGCCCGGCGCCGCCCCCGCGACCACTGGCGCCGGTACCGGTTCCTGAACGACGCGGCTCGGGCGTTCGTGGAGGCCGGCGGCACCTCGCTGGCCGAGTTCGTCGCCTGGGTGACGGCGCAGGCCGAAGGCGGGGCCGACCGCATCGAGACCGTGACCCGGGAGGGTGACGACGACGCCGTGCGGATCATGACCGTCCACGGTTCCAAGGGGCTCGAGTTCCCGGTCGTGGTGCTGGCCGGCCTCAACGCCGATCGCGACGTGCGGGCACCGCTGGTCACCTGGGGCGAGTCGCGGGCGGAGATCCGCTTCGGCAGCCAGCAGAACGGGTACTTCGAGACGTCGGGCTACGCCGCGGTGCGCCAGTCCAACGCCCGCTTCGACGAGGCCGAGCAGCGTCGCCTGCTCTACGTCGCCGCGACTCGGGCGCAGGACCACCTCGTGGTGAGCCTCCATCACAAGCCGTCGAACCAGCCCAGCCATGCCCAGGTCCTGCACGCCATCTGTGTCGAGTGCGCCGGCCTGCACACGCGACCCGAACCGGCGCAGCTGGCCCTGGTGGTCGACCCCCCGGCGCCCGGCGAGCCGGTCGAGCCCGCCGACGCCGCAGTTCGTTGGGCCGAGGCCCGGACCGACCTGCTCCACCGGGCCGACGCCGCGGGCGTGACCTCGCCGAGCCGGCTGGCCCACGTCGACGTCACACCCATCGCGGAAGACGACCGCCGGGTGCCGGGTCGGGGCGAGGGCGGAACGGCCCGGGGCCGCGCTGTGCACGCCGTGCTCCAGGCCGTGTCGCTGCCGGGGGCGGGCGACCTCGACGACCTGGCCCGCCGCGAGGCGGCCCTGGAGGGGCTGGCCGACCGGTCCGACGAGGTGGCCGCGGTCGCCCGTGCGGCGCTGGCCGCGCCGGTGGTGCGACGCGCTCTCGCCGCCCCGCGGTTCTGGCGCGAGCTGGCGGTGGTCGCTCCGGTGGAGGGGCGGTTGGTCGAGGGCTTCGTCGACCTCGCCTTCGAGGCCGACGACGGCAACCTCGTGGTCGTCGACTACAAGACCGATGCGGCCCGGTCGCCCGCCGAGCTCGAGGCCGCGGCGGCGGGGTACCGACTGCAGGTCGCGGGGTACGCCCTCGCGTTGGCTCGGGCCACCGGACGAGAGGTGGCAGAGGGCTGGCTGGTGTTCGCCAGCCCTGAGCACGCCACCGAGAAGCGCATCGACGACCTCCCGGTCGCCGTGGCCGAGGTGGAGGCGCTACTGCGCGGCTAGGGCTCGGGCCCGGAGGTCGCTCACCGCGTGCTCGAGGCCGTGGGCATCGGCGAAGAGCGAGCTGCCCGCCACCAGCACGTTGGCCCCCGCGGCCGCCGCGCCGGCGATGGTGAGGGGGCCGATGCCGCCGTCCACCTCGATGTCGACCTCGTGGCCGCTCTCCTCGATGAGGGCGCCGAGGGCGGTGATCTTCGGTTCCATGGTGGCCAGGTACGCCTGCCCGCCGAAGCCCGGGTTCACGGTCATCACCAGGACCATCTCGACCAGGTCCAGCACGTGGGCCACGGTGTCGATCGGCGTCGCCGGGTTGAGGGCCACGGCGGCTTGGGCGCCGAGGTCGGCCACCGCCCCGAGGGTGCGGTGCAGGTGGGTGGTCGACTCGACGTGGACGATGAGCATCTCGCAGCCGGCCTCGACGTAACGGTCGAGCATCAGCTCCGGCGTGTTCACCATCAGGTGGGCTTCGAAGGGCACGTTCACGAGGTCCCGCACCGAGGCGATGACGTCGGGCCCGAAGGTGAGGTTGGGCACGAACTGGCCGTCCATGACGTCCCACTGGATCCGGTCGACCCCCGCCTTCTCCAAGGCGAGGCACTCCTCGCCGAGGCGCGAGAAGTCCGCCGGGAGAACGGAGGGAACGATCGAGATCGGCCTGGCCACCCCTTGAGGCTAGGCGTTGTGGGCCCCCTGGGATTCGAACCCAGAACCTGCGGCTTAAGAGGCCGTTGCTCTGCCGTTGAGCTAGAGGCCCGGCGCCCGGGAGGCTAGCGGTCGGACTGACGCCGCCCGCCACCCTCCCGGTGTCGGTATGGGGTGACCGAGGGGACTTGAACCCCCGACCTCCAGGGCCACAACCTGGCGCTCTAACCGGGCTGAGCTACGGCCACCAAGGGTCGCCCAGCATAGGGGCGCCCTCCGGGATCACCCCAGGGATAGCGTCCTGCTCGACATCCTGCCCCTGTAGCTCAGTCCGGACAGAGCGAGGAGTTTCTACCTCCGAGGCCGCGGGTTCGAATCCTGCCAGGGGCTCGCTGCGTCGGCCATCATGGAGATGTGACTGGCTCTCATTCTCATGATGTGCCGGACGCCTCGCCGGCGCGCCTGCGGAGGATCATCGCCCTCGTGTCGGGCACGGTCGCCGCCTTGGCGGTCGCCCTGCTCGTCGTGCTGTGGCCCGGTGAGCCGGAGGAGCGCCCCGACTACCAGCCCTTTGCCACCGAGCTCTTCGATGCCCGCGTCGTCGGGGCCACGGTCGCGCCCTGCCAGGGGGTGCCAGCCGAAGACCAGCCCGAGGTCGAGGTCCGCTGCCAGGTGCTCGAGCTCGAGCTGGACGAGGGCCCCGACGCCGGCGAGACGACGACGCTCAACTACGTGGAGACCCCTGGAGCCGCCGACCTGTCGGAGGGCGACGCCATCGTCGTCGGCCTCTCGCCGCAGGCTCCGCCGGAGTTCCGCTACTACTTCGCCGACTTCCAGCGCGAGTCGCCGCTGCTCGTGCTCCTCATCATCTTCGTCGCCTCCGTCCTGCTGCTCGGGCGCCTGAGTGGGCTCCGGGCGCTGATCGGTGCGGGGGTCAGCCTGATGGTGATCGTCTCCTTCCTCATCCCGGCCCTGGTCGAGGGCACCAGCCCGATTGCGGTGGCCTTGGCGGCCGCCAGCGTGATCGCCGTCCTGGCCCTCTACGTGACCCACGGGATCAACCACCGGACGAATGTGGCCTTTCTGGGCACGATGGCGAGCCTCGGGCTCACCGCGCTGCTCGCGTCCGCCTTCGTCGCCGGCACCAACCTCACGGGTTTGGTCAACGAGGAGGTCTCCTACCTGCAGCTCGGCGGCACGCCCATCGACGTCACGGGCCTCCTCTTGGCGGGAATCGTCATCGGCGCGCTGGGGGTCCTCGACGACGTCACGGTCACCCAGGTCTCCGCGGTGTGGGAGCTCCACGCCACCGACCCCACGGCGTCGGCACGCCAGATCTACCGGTCGGCCATCACGATCGGCCGGGATCACATCTCCTCGACGGTGAACACGTTGGTGCTGGCTTACGTCGGAGCGTCGCTCCCGCTGCTCCTCCTGTTCGAGCAGGGAAACCAGCCGCTCACGAGGGTGCTCACGGGGGAGGCCATCGCCACCGAGATCGTGCGGGCGCTGGTCGGCTCGATCGGCCTGGTCGCCTCGGTGCCCGTCACCACGGCGCTCGCCGTTGCGGTCGTCGGCGCCCGGCGGGGAGGGGAGGGCGACGAAGATCCGGCGCCCGAGCCCGAGCCTGCGCCCGCGCCCGAGCCGAAGGCGCCGCCGCCTGCGCCCGAGCCGGCGAACTGGGGGGACTTCGCCCCGGAGGCCCGGGACTTCTAGGTCACGGGGGGTACTCGTAGACCTCATCCGGGCGCTCGGCCTCGTGGACCTCGGTGGTGACCAGGGTCGGGGGCGCCGGTCGGTCCTCGGAGCTGGGGCCACGGTGGAGGTCAAGGGTGCCGGAGACCTCGACCCAGGAGTCCTCGGGTGGGACGTCGTGATCATCGAGATCGACCCGGACTTGCATGGCGATGGCATCGGCTGCGCAACAACCGATCGTGAAGCGGGTGAGGAAGAAGTGGTGGGGATCCGACACCTGCTCGTCCTCGGTCACGAACCCGGTGAGCCGTACCCGGGTGCGAGCGAGCAGTCGGCGCTCGGTCGGGTCGCCGGCCGCCCGGAGGAAGTCCATCATGCGCAGCGGGGGCGCCTGGCCGCCGAACGAACCAGCGGTCAGGTACTGAGCGAGATCGAACTCGCCCGCGGGCAGCGTGCGGTCGGCGGTCTGCCGCCCGGCGGCGTACGACCCCAGAGGGTTCGTGCCGACGCCGATGGAGATGGCCAGCGGGAGCGCCAACAGCCAGCCGACGCGACCAACCCGGTGGGGTGGAGGATCTTCGGGCCCGTCGTCGGACCGGGCGAACACCGCCATCCCGACGTAGACGAGGCCGATCACGATGAGCAGGCTTCCGGCCGCGACGAGCCAGAGCCGCGTGACCGGACGCACGTAGAGCAGTGCGGTGTCGGTGGCACCCATCCAGAGGGCGAACCCACCCGTGAGCGCCATCAGGGCACCGGCGTCGATTCGCTTCACAGCAGCACGCCGCCGACCAGGGTCGCCGTGATCACGGCCACGACGAAGGTGAGGGGGGCGAAGCGGAGGGCGAACCGCCGACCGAACGTGCCGACCTGCAGCGCGACCAACTTGAGGTCGACCATCGGGCCCACGACGAGGAAGACCAAGCGGGACGTCATCGAGAACTGGGTCAGGCCGGCGGCGACGAAGGCATCCGCCTCCGAGCAGACCGAGAGGAGCACGGCCAGCGCCGCCATCGTGAGGACGGCGAGCGCGCCGGAGCCACCGAGGCGCTCGAACACGGACGGCGGCACCAGGGTCTGCAGGGTGGCCACCATCGCGGCCCCGGCCACGAGGTACCCACCGGCCTGCAAGAAGTCGGAGGTGGCCGTCCCGACGAAGTCTTCGACCGCAGAGCCGTGGTCGTGGTCGTCCTGCCTCGGCGAGAGCCAAGACTCTCGGGCGAACACCGACCAGAGTCCGCCGATCACGACCGCGGCCAGGAGCGAGGCGACGAAGCGGGCCAGGACCACTTCCGGCTGTCCGGGGAAGGCGACCGATGTCGAGATCAGGACGACCGGGTTGATGGCCGGCGAGGCGAGGAGGAACGTGAGGGCGGCGCCCACCGGAACGCCTCGGCTGACCAGACGTCCGGCGACGGGCACGGAGCTGCACTCGCAGCCGGGCAGCAACGCCCCCGCGGCGCCGGCTGCGGGCACGGCCAGTGCCGTTCGACGAGGGACGGCCCGGGTGATCCAGCTGGTGGGGACCAGCGCCGAGATCGTGGCGCTCACGACCACCCCGAGCACGAGGAACGGAAGGGCCTGCAGGGTGACCGACACGAAGATCGTCGACCAGTTGCGCAGCACCTGGTCCTCGAACAGGTAGCGGAACGACTGCCGCGAGACGAGGATCGCCACGAGGTAGGCCCAGACGACGCCCGCCAGGCCGAGTCGCCGGCTCGCGCCCGGCTCCCGTTGATCGCCGACGACCGCGGCGTCGGCTGCGCCGACGACGTCTCCCGGCTGGGTCACCGGCCCACGGTACCCAGGGCGTCGCCGTCGATCGGAGCGGGTGAGGGGAATCGAACCCCCGTCACCAGGATGGAAGCCTGGAGCTCTGCCATTGAGCTACACCCGCGTGGTCGGGGAGGGGAGATTTGAACTCCCGACCTCCTGCTCCCAAAGCAGGCGCGCTGCCTAGCTGCGCCACTCCCCGACAGTTCGCCACAGGCTAGGCCCCACGGTCGTCGCTCCGGCCGGAGATGTGCTGGGCTGGGGCCTTGACCAGCGAGGCGATCCCCGCGCGTTTCCGGGGACCGCCGGGGTCGGGCAACGGCGGGTGGACCTGCGGCACGCTGGCTCGCCACCTCGACGGCCCCGCCGCCGAGGTCACGCTCCGGATGCCCCCGCCGCTCGAGACGCCGATGGAGGTCGTCACCGACGGCCGGGTCGCGCGGCTCGAGCACGAGGTCGAGGTGGTGGCGGAGGGGCACGTGGCGGACGGCCTCGACGCCCACCCCGCGGTCGTCTCGCTGGACGACGCCGTCGCCGCGAGTGAGCGGTTCTTCGGCTTCGAGCACCACGCGTTCCCGGGCTGCTTCACCTGTGGTCCCGACCGCGACCCGGGCGACGGTCTCCGGCTCCTGTCGGGTCCAGTGGCGGGTCAGGACGGCGTCGTGGCCGCGCCCTGGGACACGCCGACCGATCTGGTCGGCGCGGACGGCGCCGTCGACCCGCGTGCCGTCTGGGCGGCGCTCGACTGTCCGGGCGCCTGGGTCTATCTGGGCGCCCCCGATTTCGCCATGGTCCTCGGTCGCCTGACCGCCGAGCTGCTCGCTCCCGTGCCCGCGGGCGCGCGGCTGGTCGTCACCGGGCGGGCCGACGGCCGTGAGGGCCGCAAGGCGATGGCGACCACGGCGGTGCTCGACCCCGACGGAGTTCCGCTCGCCGTGGCCCGGTCGGTCTGGATCGTCCTCGACGCCGAGGCCGTGGCCCGCTTCGCCGCCCGGGTGTCGCCGGTCGCCGACTACGGCGCGATGGTGAGGTAGCTGACGGTGAGCGGGGGAGGATCGGCGGCGGCGCCGGTGAAGTTGCACACCCGGAGGCGGCCGAAGCCGAAGTCGGTGGTCGTGTCGCCCTCGACCACCCAGCCGGTGTCCGCGCTGCGGTTGCCGAAGACGATCACCAGACTCCCGACGAACACGGAGGAGGCCGCATCGTTGAAGGGGCTGGAGCACTCACCGTTGTTCACCGAGCCCGCCGCATCGACCACGTGGAGGCTCTGCAGGCTGATGTCGAGCTCGGAGCTACCGACCTCGTTGGGGACGATCTCGCTCCTGCCGACGGAGAGGCTGCGGAGCTCGTTGTGGCCGACAGAGTCGTTGAGCATCTCGTCGAAACCCACGGCGTCGTTTGCGAGCGCGGTGTGACCGACGGCATCGGTGGTCATCTCTGAGGCTCCGACGGAGAGGCTGCGGAGCTCGTTGTGGCCGACAGAGTCGTTGAGCATTTCGTCGAAGCCCACGGTGTTCGACCCGAGCTGGAGAGCGGCCAGCGTTCCCGTGAGATCACCGCCGGCTGCCGACGTCGTCCTGAGCAACGTGGCCACCTCGGCCGGCGACAGATCGGCCAGGCGCAGCGAGCCGTTGCCGACGTCGATCCCGCGGACCGTGCTGTTCTGGAGGTCGGCGCCGGTGAGGGCGCCGTTGGCGACCTGGTTGGTGTTGGTGATGAGTACCGCGGCGAGGGCGTTGCCCCCGAGCGAGATGACCAGGGCGATGACGGCCACGACCATGGCCGGGCTGGGACGATGCAGGCGCACGGAGGCGCTCCCTTCCTCTTGGGCCCCGCCCACTGCAGGACCGCGACAAGACGGTAGGGGTTTCGCTCAGCGGCGCTTGACGATGAAGCGGACGACGTCCTTCTGCTTCGAGTCGCTCGACGACGTCGCGGTGACGAGGCGGTCGACCTGGCCGCCGGCAGGCGCCACCGAGCTGACGGTCACCACGACCTTGATCGAGCGCGCCACACCCGGGGCGAGCACGGGTGTCGTGTAGGTCCCGTTGTTGAGCTTGGTCGTGATGTCGACGCCGCCGGTGAAGTACCGGACGGCGTAGTGCGCCGTGGAGCGTTGGCCGCGCACCTTGAGCGCCTCGGGGTGGCTGCCGTCGTTTTGGACCGTCACGAAGAACGTGACCTGGCCGCCCCGCGGCACGCGGGCGACGCGGTTCTGGCCGGTGCCGGTGGCGTTGTACCGGTCGTCACCGACGACGGTGCCGCTGACACCCAGGCGGATGCGACCGTCCGGTCGGCGGAAGGCGACGGTGTAGGTGTGCTCCACCACGGCGTCGTTGCCGGAGGCATCGGTCGCGGTCACGGTGAACGTGTGCTCGCCCGGTGTGCTGGTGTCGATCGGCTGGCCGTCGGCCACCGTGCCCACACAGCCCACGGGGCCGGGTTGGTCGTCGGTGCAGGCGTAATTGGCGAGGACGATCTGGCCCTGGTTCACCAGCGCCCCGTCCGCCGGCGTGGTGAGGGCGATGCTCGGGTCCACCACGTCGAGGACGTCCACCGACACGGTGGGGGAGCTCTCCGGGTCAGGGAGCTCGTCCGTCGTCACCGACACCGTGCTGGTCCAGGTGCCCACGGCGGTGGGGGTGTGGCTGCACTCGACCACCTGCTGCCCGCCGACGGGGATGGGGTCGGTGATCGGTCCGGCGCAGTCGGGCGCATCCGGGGCGACGATCGTGACGCCGGTCAAGGGCACGTTGCCGGTGTTGACGACCGACACGTCGAGGGACACGGGATCACCGAACGGGACGCTGGCCTCCACCGCCCGGTGTCCGACGGTCAGGGCGGGCGTGCCCGGGGCGAGCACCGTCACCTCGGCCGGCGCCGACGCCACTGGCGTGACCACCTGGTCGGCGGTCACCTCGGCGGTGCCGGTCCACGTCCCGACGTCGTCGGGATCGACCGTGGTGTACGTGCACTCGACGAACGCATTCGCGTCGACTGCGAGGTCGGCCACCGGACCGGAGCAGTCGGGGGCGGCCGCGACCTCGAGGGCCAGGCCGGTGAGATCGACGTTGCCGTCGTTGGTCACCGTGATGTCGAGGTCGATGGCGTCACCAGCCGTGACCGTGGTGGGGCTGGCCACGAGCTCGACGGCGACCGAAGGCGTGGGCGCCTCGACGACGACCTCGAGCGGGTCCGAAGCGATGCCCTCGACGGGGAGCTGGGCGGCCGTCACGGTGGCGATGTTCGACCAGTCGCCGACGTCATCGGGGTCGACCGTGGGGTGGCTGCAGTCGATGACGACCGTGTCGTCGGGGGCGAGGTCGGCGACGGTCTGATCGCAGTCGGTCGCTGTGCTGTTGGCCAGGGCGAGGCCGGTCAACGCCAGGTTGCCGTCGTTGTGCAGCGTCACGTGGAAGTCGATGTCGTCGCCGGCGACGACGGTCTCGTCGTCGGCGGCCTGGGTGACCTCGAGCGACGGGTTGGGGCAGTCGGCCACCCGGATGTCGTCGACGAACCAGCCTCGGTCTCCGACTTGGTTGTCCTCACCGATCCGGAACCGGAGGCGGACGGACTCGCCGGTGAGCGACGACAGGTCGACCCGGCTGGACAGGTAGCCCCTGCTCTCGTCCACGAAGGCCGGCCGGCCCTTGATGGGGTTGGCGCCGCTCGCGACCAAGGTCCCGCTGTAGCCGTTGACCTCGAACATCGGCCCGAGGTCGTGCCAGGGCCCGCTCAGCCCGTCGGTCGAGTACTCCACCACCCCGCCGTCCCAGTGGTTGCCGGCGCTGGTGTCGAACCCGTAGGCGTGGCGGAAGTGCAGCACCGGGTGCGAGCCCGGAGGCAGGACGACGGGCGCGGTCAGGGCCACGCTGCGATCCGAGGTGGCCCCGACGTCCGCCCCCCAGAACCCCTGGTGGCCACTCGTCGCGTACTCCACCCCCGACTCGGACCCGTAGGCCCAGCGGAAGGGACCGGCCGGGGTCTGATAGCTCCAGGTCCCGTCGTTGGTGTCCTCGAGGTCGTCGAAGAACAGGTCGCCCACGGGCTCAGCGTCGGCGCAGACGGTGGCGTCGGTGGCCGGAGCGGCGGGCGGCACGGTGTTCATGCCCACGCCGTCCACGGCGTCGCGGACCTCGAGGCAGTCCGCCGCGGTCAGCCCGGCGGCGCCGGCCGTGACCAGGTTGGCGCAGGCCTGCGTGAGGGCGGCGTGGAGGTCCTGGAAGTCGCTGGCCGAGGTCAGCATCGTGGTCAGGGCCTCGTAGTAGATGGCCGCCACCTTGGTGGTCCCGAGCGCCGTGACCGTCTGGCCGCCGAAGGTGCCGCCGTCGGTCATGAGGGCGGCGGCCTTGTTGCCCACGCCGCTGTTCGAGTGCACTCCACCTTCGTCGCCGGGGCCGGCCACGTAGTTGGCGTGCGTCGTGGAGTCCGGATGGGCGAACGCCGGCGGGTTCTCCATGTCCCGGAGCGCGCCTCCGGGCAGGTTCTCGCCGATGAGCCAGCGGTTGGCCGGCGTGTCGTCGGTCCCGTGGCTGAGGTCGATGAGCTCGCCGAACACGTCCGACATCGACTCGTTGATGGCGCCCGACTGGTACCAGAAGAAGAGGTTGGCGGTGAACTCGGTGACCCCGTGGGTCAGCTCGTGGGCCACGACGTCGTCGGTCGGGTAGCCGGCCCCGAACGTGAGCTGCTCGCCGTTCCAGAAGGCGTTGGCGTAGGGGCACGCCTCGCTCGGCTTGCAGTAGCGCACGCTGGACTTCATCGGGGCACCGTCGTCCGCCGGCCCGTCCCGCCCGAACGTGTTGAAGAACCACTGGTAGGCGGTGCCGGAGTGCTTGTACGCCGAGTTGACGTCGGCGACGGGATGGGCGGGGCCGCCTTCGACCCGCACGGGCGACGTGCATGTCTCGTCCGCGGCGGGGACGTTCTGGAAGTCGCAGACCTTGCGGTTCAGGGAGCTGGCCTCCGCGAGTTGGCTGAAGGTGAGGGCGATGCCGCCGGTGCCCGCGTCCACGAGGACCAGTTGGCGCACGGGGGGATCCGCCGCGGTCACCTCGACCAGCCACGTGCGCCGGACGCCGAAGGTGGGGTCGTTGCCCAGGACCAGGGGGTCGTAGATGCGGGCGACGGGCGTCGAGGCGGCCAGCGCCGAGCGGGGGGCGCCGGTCTCCCTCGCCGTGGCGTCGAGGGCCGCCTGCCGCGCCGCACCGGCGTCGACGGTGACCTCGGTCGGGGCCTCGGTCGCCCGGTGCGAGAGGTCGGCGAAGCTGGAGAGCACTCCGCCGCCGGCATCGACCTGGACCGAGGCCAGCGCGCCGAACACCGGGATGCCGCCGACCTCCTGCTGGTAGCGCACGGCGGTCCCGCCGGTCAGGGACGGGGTGGTGCTCGCCGGGACGAGGTCGGTGCGGCCTGCGCCCAGGACCGAGCCGTAGCGGTCGGTGAACTCGTCGGCGGCGGTCGCCGGGTCGTCGGTCGCCAGGACGATCGGGTGGCCCGGGTCGGTCCCGAGGAACCGGGCGCCGCCGGCGGGGTCCTCCACCACCTGGACGGCGCCGGTCGAGCGCGACCGGAGGTCGTCGAGGGGGTCGGCCGGGGCGTCGTCCGTGAGCTGGGGCACGACGACGACGGTGGTGGCCACCGCGCCGACGACCATGGCCGCGACGAAGCCGAGGCGGAGGGGCGTCCGCACGGTGCCAGCCTACGGCCACGGAGCGCGGCGCGTCACGCACCGCGCGTGATCAGAACTGGAAGTAGATGAAGGGCACGGTCTCGCCGCCGGAGAACAGGATGATCCCCAGCACGAACAGTCCGTAGACGGCGCCCTGCAGCACCGGGGTCAGCGACAGCATCGGCGTGTGGGTCTCGGTATTGCGCTGGGTCACGTCGATGGCGAGGGAGACCGCGCCGAGCAGCCCGACGAGGGCCAACGCGCCCCAGTCGGTCACGCCGCCCTGCAGGGTCACGATGCCCGTGATGACGTCGAAGGCCTGGGTGAAGGACGCGGCCCGGAAGAAGATCCAGGCGAAGACCACCAGCTGGAAGGTCCCGATCGCCGGCAGCACGTCGCCCCACCGGAACCGGGTCACCCGGTTGTGGATCGGCCCCTTGCCGCCGGGACGTTCGGTGAAGGCGCGGTGCGAGCACAGGTAGAGGCCGTGCAGGGTCCCCCAGGCCACGAACGTCCAGGCCGCCCCGTGCCAGAGGCCGCCGAGGACCATGGTCAGCATGAGGTTGCGGTAGGTGCGGGTCGGGCCGCCGCGGTTGCCGCCGAGCGGGATGTACAGGTAGTCGCGCAGCCAGTTCGACAGCGAGATGTGCCAGGTGCGCCAGAACACGGTGATGTTCCGCGACAGGTAGGGCTGCTCGAAGTTCAGGGGCAGCTCGATGCCGAGCAGGCGCGACGAGCCCCGGGCCACGTCGGAGTACCCGGCGAAGTCGCCGTAGATCTGGAGCGCGAAGGCGTACGCCCCGCCGAGGAGCGCGACCCAGGAGGCCGAACCGGGTTCGGTGAAGACCTCGTCCACGAACGGCGCGAGCGCGTCGGCGATGGCCACCTTCTTGAACAGGCCGAGCAGGATGAGGCACAGCCCTGAGCGGGCCTCCTCCCACCGCAGCGGCGGCCGTTCGTTCTCGAACTGCGGGAGCTGGATGTGGGCCCGGCCGATCGGCCCGGCCACCAGCTGGGGGAAGAAGGCGACGAACACGGCGAAGTCGAGCAGGTCCTTCGCGGGCTTGATGTCGCGGCGGAAGACGTCGAACGTGTAGCTGATCCCGTGGAACGTGTAGAAGCTGATGCCGACCGGGAGCAGGATCCGCAGGGTGGGCTCGCTGGCGTCGAGGCCGAAGGTCCGGAGCAGGTCGGCGGCCGAGCCGATGAAGAAGTCGAAGTACTTGAAGAACCCGAGGACGGTCAGGTTCAGCCCGAGGCTGAGACCGAAGGCGAGCTTGCGCTTGCGCTCGTCCTCGTGGGCGGCGAGGTAGCGCCCGACCCCGAAGTCCACGAGGGTCGTCAGCAGCATGAGACCGAGGAACCGCCAGTCCCACATGGCGTAGAAGAACCATGACGCAGCCAGCAGCAACACGTTCTGAGCCCGCCGGCGCAGCTGCCAGTACAGGACGAAGACGACCGGGAAGAAGACGAGGTACTGCAGGGAGTTGAAGACCATGGCCGGGGGGCGAGCCTAGGAGCACCACCGGGAGCGGGGTCACCGTGTGGTGACAGGGGCCGTCGGTACACTCCGCCGTCCATGAAGGCCACGGTCGAGACCCTCGAGGGCAACAAGGTCAAGGTCTCGGTCGAGGTCGACGAGACCGAGTTCGAGTCCGCGGTGAACGACGCGTTCCGGCGCATCGCCCGCGAGGTGCGCATCCCCGGGTTCCGCCCCGGCAAGGCCCCCCGCAAGGTCCTCGAGGCCCAGTTGGGCTCCGGGTTCGCCCGAGAGGAGGCCCTCCGCCACGCCCTGCCCGAGTACTACGCACAGGCCGTCCTGGACAACGAGGTCGACGTCATCGCCGCACCGGAGATCGACATCACCGCGGGCGAGGAGACGGGTCCCGTCGTGTTCGACGCCGTCGTGGAGATCCGTCCGGAGCTGACCGTCACCGGCCATCGCGACCTCACGGTCACGATCACCTCCCCCCTGGTTCCCGACGAGGAGGTCGACGCCCAGATCGAGCGGCTGCGGAACAACTTCGCCGAGCTGCAGACGGTCGAGCGGGCCGCCAGGGACGGCGACAACGTGACGATCGACATCGCGGGGTGGGAGGACGGCGAGCCCGTCTCGGGCCTGACCGCCGATGACTACCTCTACGAGGTGGGCGCCGGCGCGGTGGTGGCCGAGATCGACGCCCAGCTGGTCGGGGCCAAGGTCGGCGACATCCTCGAGTTCGACGCCGACCACCCCGATCCCGACGGCGACGCCGAGCTGCGCCTGCGGATCCTGGTCAAGGAGATCAAGGAGAAGGTGCTGCCCGAGGTCGACGACGAGTGGGCCAACGAGGCCTCCGAGTTCGACACCGTCGGGGAGCTGCGCGACGACCTGCGCAAGCGGTCTGCGACCACCCGCGCCGTGATGGCTCAGATGGGCCTGCGCAACGGCGCGGCCCAGCAGGCGGGCGAGCTCATCGCCGTCGAGGACGTGCCCGAGCCGATGGTGGCCGCCGAGTTCGAGCACCGCCTCCAGGACCTGCTCCTGCGGCTGCAGGCCCAGGGCATGGACTTCGACGCCTACCTCGCCGCCACCGGCCAGGAGCAGGAGACGGCCGTGGCCGAGCTGCGGGAGGCGGCGGTGTCCGCCACCCGGGCCGACCTCGCGCTGCGCGCCGTGGCCGAGGCGGAGGGCCTCGAGGTCACCGAGGACGACCTCACCGAGGAGCTCGAGAAGGTGGCCGAGCGGGTCGAACAGAGCGTCGACGAGGTCCGCAGCGCGCTGGAGGAGGGCGCCCAGCTCCCGGCGGTACGCTCGGACCTGCTCAAGCGCAAGGCCCTCGACTGGCTGGTCGAGCACGTGCGGGTCGTCGACGAGGACGGCACGGAGGTCGACCGGGCGGACCTCGAGATCCCCGAGCCCGACGACGAGAACCCGGCCGACGAACCCGACGACGAGAACGACGACACCGAACAGCACGACGAGAGCGACGAGGAGGAGCAGGGGTGATGGAACCGGTGCGGAACTATCTGGTGCCGACGGTGGTCGAGCAGTCCAACCGAGGCGAGCGGGCCTACGACCTCTACTCCCGCCTGCTCAAGGAGAACATCATCTTCCTGGGCACGCCGATCGACGACACGATCGCCAACCTGGTGTGCGCCCAGCTGCTGCACCTCGAGTCCGAGAACCCGGACAAGGACATCAACATCTACATCAACAGCCCGGGCGGTGACATCACGGCGCTGTTCGCGATCTACGACACGATGTCCTACATCAAGCCCGACCTCGCCACCATCTGCTACGGCCAGGCCGCCTCGGCCGCCGCCGTGCTGCTGGCCGCGGGCACACCGGGCAAGCGCCTCGCCCTCCCGCACTCGCGGATCCTGCTGCACCAGCCCTACGCCGGCGCTCAGGGCCAGGCCACTGACATCGAATTGGCGGCCAAGGAGATCCTCCGGCTCCGTGAGCTGCTCGAGGAGATCCTGGCCACCCACACCGGCCAGCCCATCGACCGCATCCACACCGACACCGACCGGGACTTCGTTATGACCGCCGCCGAGGCGCGCGAATACGGCATCATCGACGAGGTGATCTCGAACCGGTCTCTGGAAGACGCCAGTACGCCGATCGCAGCCGTCAGTTCCTGACACCGACAGGGGGATCTCGAGGTGGCCAAGTTCGGAGATGGGGGAGAGCTCCTGAAGTGCTCCTTCTGTGGGAAGTCCCAGAAGCAGGTCAAGAAGCTCATCGCCGGGCCCGGGGTCTACATCTGCGACGAGTGCATCGACCTCTGCAACGAGATCATCGAGGAGGAGCTGGCCGAGACCTCTGACGTCAGCTTCGACGAGCTCCCCAAGCCCCGGGAGATCTTCGAGTTCCTGAACGACTACATCGTCGGCCAGACCCACGCCAAGAAGATCCTCTCGGTCGCCGTCTACAACCACTACAAGCGGATGCAGATGGGCGGCACCGACGGCGAGGTCGAGCTGGCCAAGTCGAACATCCTGCTCATCGGGCCGACGGGCTGCGGCAAGACGCTGCTGGCCCAGACGCTGGCCCGGATGCTCAACGTGCCGTTCGCCATCGCCGACGCCACCGCCCTGACCGAGGCCGGCTACGTGGGCGAGGACGTCGAGAACATCCTGCTCAAGCTGATCCAGGCCGCGGACTACGACGTCAAGAAGGCCGAGACGGGGATCATCTACATCGACGAGATCGACAAGATCGCCCGCAAGAGCGAGAACCCGTCGATCACCCGCGACGTGTCGGGCGAGGGCGTCCAGCAGGCACTGCTCAAGATCCTGGAGGGCACGACCGCGTCGGTGCCGCCGCAGGGGGGCCGCAAGCACCCCCACCAGGAGTTCATCCAGATCGACACCACCAACATCCTGTTCGTGTGCGGCGGCGCCTTCGCCGGCCTCGAGCGGATCATCGAGTCCCGGGTGGGCCGCAAGGGCGTCGGCTTCGGCGCCGACATCCGCGGGGTGGACGAGAAGGACCTCGGTTCGATCTACGCCGACGTCCTGCCCGAGGACTTCTTGAAGTTCGGCCTCATCCCCGAGTTCGTGGGCCGGCTCCCGGTGGTCGGCGCGGTGTCGAACCTCGACGCCGAAGCGCTGATCGAGATCCTGGTCGAGCCCAAGAACGCGCTCACCCGCCAGTATCAGAAGCTGTTCGAGTTCGAGGACGTCGAGCTGGAGTTCACCGACGACGCCCTCGAGGCCGTCGCCGACCTCGCCCTGCTCCGTGGCACCGGGGCCCGTGGCCTGCGGGCCATCCTCGAAGAGGTCCTGCTCTCGCCCATGTACGACGTCCCCAGTCGGGGTGACGTGTCCAAGTGCGTCATCGACCGCGAGGTCGTCGAGGAGCGGGTCAACCCGACGCTGGTGCCGCGCTCCGAATCGAGCCGCCCGGCTCGGCCCCGTCGCGCCGCCTCGTGAGGATCGCGTGAACCGCCCCACGCGGGGTGCCCTCATCGGCGGCGCAGTCGGCGCGCTCGTCGCCGTCGCCCAGACCGTGCGGGCCGAGGACGACCCGCCGCAGGTCGTGGTCCTGCACGCCCTGCGCGGCGCCGCCCAGGGCGCCGTCGTCGGTGCCCTGGTGGGTTGGGTCCTCGACCTGACCGCCGAGCGTGACACCTCCGGGTTGGCGGCGTACGGCGAGGCCGCCCGCGACGCGCTGACCGGGGCGAGGGAGACCGCCGAGCAGGCCTACGAGGCGGCCCGGCCGCGGATCGAGACCGCGGTGGAGGCGGCCCTCCCCGTGGTCGAGCAGGCCGCCGAGCTGGCCATCGACCTGGCCGAGGCGGCTCGGCGCCGAGCGGCGTGAACGCCCGCCAGGCGCGTGCCTGGCTGGACTCCCACCTCGACCTGGAGACCGGCGCCACGCCCACCGCCGGCGTGGTCGACGACCTGTCGCTGGACCGGATGCGGTCGCTCGTCGCCGTCCTGGGTGACCCGCAGACGGCGTACCCGGTCATCCACCTGACCGGCACCAACGGGAAGGGCTCGACCGGCCGGATGGTGGAGGTGATCCTGCGGGGCCACGGCCTCGCGGCCGGCCTCTACACGAGCCCCCACCTGGAGTCGATCAACGAGCGCCTGGTCTGGGACGGCCGGCCGGTCGAGGACGACCAGCTGGCTGAGCTGCTGACCGACCTGGCGACGCTGGAGGAGCTGGTCGACGGCACCCCCACCTGGTTCGAGCTGGTCACCGCCGCCGCCTTCACCTGGTTCGCGCAGGTGGCCGTCGACGTCGCCGTGGTGGAGGTCGGCCTGCTCGGCCGCTACGACGCCACCAACGTGGCCGACGGGCTGGTCGCGGTCGTCACGAACGTCGGTCGTGACCACACCGACGGCCGAGAGGGCTGGCGACGGGCGATCGCCGAGGAGAAGGCGGGGATCGTGAAGTCGGGTTCGACGCTGGTCCTGGGTGAGGCCGATCCCGAGCTGCGGTCCGTGTTCGACTCTGCTGGTGCGGACCGGACCTGGGTGCGGGGCCGGGACTTCGCGACCGAGCGCAACCAGGCCGCGGTCGGCGGCCGGGTGGTCGACGTGCGCACGCCCTTCGGGCGGCTGGACGAGCTGTACGTGCCGGTCCACGGCGCCCACCAAGGGGAGAACCTCGCGCTGGCGGTCGTGGCGGCCGAGGCCTTCTTCGACCGGGCCGTCGACGCCGGCGTGGTGGGGGAGGCGCTGGCGTCGTTGTCGCTGCCGGGTCGCTTCGAGATCGTCGGCCGGGAACCGATCGTCGTGCTCGACGGCGCCCACAACCCCGACGGCGTCGCCGCCCTGACCACCACCCTGCAGGACGACTTCCCGCCGGTCCCGACGACCGTCGTCGTCCTGGGGATGCTCAGCGGCCGCGATCCGGAGGCCATGGTCGCGGCGCTGGAGCTCGGGCCGCGCGACGTCGTGCTGTGTGTGGCGCCGGACTCGCCTCGTGCGCTACCCGCGGCGTCCGTTGCTGCCGTCGTGCAGGCGATGGGTCTCGAGGCCGAGGCGGTCCCGGAGGTGGGCGAGGCCCTGGCGCGAGCCCGGTCGATCGCCAGCGACGACGACCGCATCCTGGTCACCGGGAGCTTGTACGTCGTCGGCGCGGCCCGCGCGGTGCTCTGAGCTCCTGACCGCAACCGATCGCACATAGGGGGTGCTTTGCTCGGTTGTCGAACTCATTACTGCTGTGCATACTGAGCCTTTGTTGTGGGTTCGGATATTGCCAATTCGGACTCCACGGAGTCACTTCAACCCAGCTGACACCTGATCACGCCCTCAAATGAGAAATCTCGGAATTCCTTCACCCGGATCGGCCGATTTGGGTCTTGGCTGTCACACCCCCTCAGTAGGTTGATGGCGAACATCAGTTGTCGCCGATCCTGAGGGAGGTGCCCGACATGACCAGCGAGTTGGTCGATCTGGAGCACGCCCTGGACCTGGCCAACAAGGTCACCTTCGCCGGCGCGCCGTCCGCGACCAAGGCCGAGGCGCTGGCCGTCTACAACCGGCTGCAGAACAAGCTCGACGCCTTCGGGGTCCACGTGCTGACCGCGTTCGAGGCCACCCAGGAGCATCGGGCCGAGGGCCACACCTCGCCCATCGAGTGGCAGAAGCACCACTGCCGGGTCAAGGGCCCGGATGCCTCCCGGCGGCGCCGCACGGCCCGGCACCTCAAGTCCCTCCCGCTCGTCGAGGAAGCCCTGGTGGCGGGATCGATCAGCGTGGAGCACGTCGAGGTGCTGGCTCGGGCCCAGCAGGTGGTGGGCGAGGAGATCTTCGGTCTCCTCGAGGGGCCGCTGCTGGACGCGGCGATCGAGTCCCGGTTCTGCGACTTCCTGCACACCGTCGAGTACGCCGTGACCCGGGCCAAGCCCTGGGACGCCGAAGAACGCGCTTCCCGTCAGCTCGAGGACCGGTACGCCAGCTCATCTCGGACCTTTGGCGGCGCCGGCAAGGTCGATGCCGGCATCGAGGCCGTGGGCTTCACCATCTGGCAAGCCGAGCTCGAACGGCTCGTCAAGCACCTCCTGGAGGCCGACCGGGCCGAAGCCCGCGACGGCCTCGGCCGCGACCCGGTGGCCTCGGAGCTGCGGCGCACCGCCCGGCAGCGTCGCGCTGACGCCATGGTGTTGATGGCCGAGCGCTCCGCCGCCTTCGCCGGCGAGCTCAGGCCCTCCAGCTTCTGTGTCACGGTGCACGGCGACGCCGTGCTGGTGGCCTGCATCATCGCCGCCCTGCCTGCGCCAAGCCCTGGCTGACCAGGACCACGACCTGGACCAGGCCCTCGATGAGATCGAGCTGGGCGCCGACAGCCTGCATGAGCTCGATGACGGCACCGTCATCACCATCAACACCATCGTGCTGGCCCTGCTCACCGGCACGGTGAGCGGGATCCTCTATGACCCCGACGGCGAGGTCATCCGCCTGGGCAAGCAATGCCGGCTGTTCAACCGGGCCCAAGCCCGAGCCCTACGGGCCAAATACCGCAGGTGCGCCCACCCCTACGGCTGTGACCGCAGCCACCCGTTCCTGCAATCCGACCACATCGTCGAACACGCCGACGGCGGCCCCACCGACCTCACCAACGGCCAAGGCCTCGACGGCGGCCACAACATCTGGAAGACCAACCACAAACACGACCCCCCACCCCCCAACCCCGACCGCAACCAACGAAGACTCCCGCCCCACGTGGGGCCGCCACCGCCAACCCGATGAACGGCCAGACGGTGGACCGATGACGGCCCCGGGACGATCAGTGGGCGTCGACGGGGCGGCAGTGGATGAGGGCGGTGTTCTCGTAGGAGAACACGGGCTCGTCGCGCTGGTTGTAGAGGGTGGTGCGGAAGGTGACGATGCCGACGCCGGCGCGGCTGTTCGACAGGCGGCGGTCGATGACCTCGCCGGAGTGGCGCACCTCGTCGCCGGGGCGGACGGGAGCGTGGTTGACGAAGTTGCTCATCCCGAGCGACGAGATGGCCGCAGTCGCGCCGCTACCCGTGACGCCGAGATGCACCACGATGGCGAAGAGGTGCACGGTGGAGGCGACCAACCCACCGAACACCGAAGCGGCTGCGGCCTCGGGATCGGTGTGAAACGGCTGGGGGTCCCACCGCCGACCCATCTCGAGGATCTCCTCCTCCGTGACCAGGTACGCGCGCTCGGGTGGCCAGATCGCTCCCACTTCGAGGTCTTCGTAGTACCGCACGGGACCCGGACCGTAGGCGGTTACCCTCGCTCGCCTCATGAACAGGACGCTTGTCATCGCCAAGCCGGACGCCGTGGAGCGCGGCCTCGCCGGCGAGATCATCGGCCGCTTCGAGCGCAAGGGCCTCAAGCTGGTGGCCGCCGAGTTGCGGCAGGTCGACGTCGAGACGGCGGCCAAGCACTACGCCGAGCACGAGGGCAAGCCCTTCTACGACGAGCTGATCTCGTTCATCACCCGCTCGCCGGCGCTGGCCTTCGTCGTCGAGGGTCCGGACGACACCTGGCAGATCGTGCGCACGATGATCGGCGCGACCAACTCGGCCGAGGCGGCGCCGGGGACGATCCGCGGGGACCTCTCGCCGTCGTTCACCGAGAACCTGGTGCACGGCTCGGACTCGGCCGCATCGGCCGAGCGGGAGATCGGGATCTGGTTCCCCGACCTGTGACAAGGGTCGCTACCGAGCGCGTTCGCCCCCACGTTGCAAAATCGTTACAATCCCGCCCGGCGAGTGGAGTGGGGAAACCCGATATGGCCTGGTCCTTTGACCTAGGCTCTGTCCCGCGGCACTGCGCTGATCGTCCGCAACCGTGAGGACCGCGATGTCCGAGAGCATGCTGACCACGGTCATGGGCCGGGACATGGCCGTTGACCTGGGCACTGCGAACACCCTCGTGTACGTGCGCGGCCGGGGGATCGTCCTCAACGAGCCCTCCGTGGTGGCCATCAACACCAAGGACGGCCGCCCCCTCGCGGTCGGGTCCGAGGCCAAGCGGATGATCGGGCGCACCCCCGCCCACATCCAGGCCATCCGCCCGTTGGCCGACGGGGTCATCGCCGACTTCGACATCTGCGAGAAGATGCTCCGCTACTTCATCCACAAGGTGCACCAGCGCCGGTGGGTGAAGCCCCGGATGGTCATCTGCGTGCCCTCCGGGATCACCGGGGTCGAGCAGCGAGCCGTGCAGGAGGCCGCCGAGTTCGCCGGCGCCCGCAAGCCGGCCTACATCATCGAGGAGCCAATGGCCGCGGCCATCGGCTCCGGCCTGCCGGTGCAGGACCCGACCGGCAACATGATCGTCGACATCGGTGGGGGGACGACCGAGGTCGCCGTCATCTCCCTCGGGGGCATCGTGGCCGCCCACTCGTCCCGCGTCGGCGGCGATGAGCTGGACGAGGCCATCGGCGCCTACATGAAGAAGGAGTACAGCCTGGTCCTGGGCGAGCGCACCTGCGAGGAGGTCAAGATCGCCCTCGGGTCGGCGTGGCCCCTCAAGGAGGAGCTGGAGGCCGAGATCCGGGGTCGTGACCTCGTGAGCGGCCTGCCCAAGACCGTCACCGTCTCCACGGGCGATCTCCGCGAGGGGCTCGAGGAGCCAGTGGCGTCCATCATCGACGCGGTCAAGTCCACCCTGGACAAGACCCCGCCGGAGCTGGCCGCCGACGTGATGGAGAAGGGGATCATGCTGGCCGGGGGCGGGGCCCTGTTGAACGGGTTCCCCCAGCGTCTGGCCCACGAGACCGGCATGCCCGTCCGGGTAGCCGACAACCCGCTCTTCGCCGTGGCGTTGGGGTCGGGTCAGTCGCTCGAGGAGTTCGAGGCACTCAAGGGGGTCCTCTTCTCGTCGAACCGCCTGTAGCGGTTCCCCCTCGCCGTGTTGTCCCGAGGTTCGGGCCAGTCCCGATTCACCGTGGCCGTGCTCGTGGTCATCTCGATCACCGTCCTGGCCGTCGACCTGCTCGGCGTCGGGCCCGGCGGGATCGTCCGCGGTGCGGTCGGCGGCGTGCTCAGCCCGGTGCGGGCGGCCGGGGACGCCATCTTCGACCGCGACGAGAGCGCGGAGCTGGAGCGACTGCGTGACCGCGTGGACGAGCTCGAGGGCGAGGAGGCCGCGCTCGCCAACTACCAGGCCGAGGTCGCCCGGCTGCGCGAACAGCTCGGGCTGACCCCACCCGAGGACATCCGGGCGGTGGCCGCCAACGTCATCAGCGACGAGGTGTCCAACTTCGACCGGACCATCGAGATCGACCGCGGGGCCGACGCGGGCATCGAGGTGAACATGCCGGTGGTCACGCGCTCGGGCCTGGTCGGCGTCATCGACAGCGTCACCTTCACCAGCGCCCGGGTCCGCCCCATCTCCGACGAGGACCTCAACGTCGGTGTGCTCCACGCCGAGAGCGGCAACGTCGCGTTCGCCCACGGGCAGGGCGAAGGCGAACCGCTGATCATCGAGAACGCGTTCGAGGCCGGGATCGAGGTGACCGACGGCGATGTCTTCGTCACCTCCGGGCTGGACGGCAGCAACTTCCCGAGCAGCATCAACGTCGGCCGGGCCATCGCCGTCCGTCCGGCCGACAACCCCCTCGAGCAGGAAGTGATCGTCGACCCGCTCGCCGACCTCGACCGGCTGACCCACGTGGCCGTCCTCCTCTACACGCCCGCCCCGGTGGCGCAGGGATGACCACCGTTCGCACCGCGATCGTGCTGGCCGGCGCCCTCGTGCTGCAGGTCGCCGTGGCCCCCTGGCTGACCATCGCCGGGGTCCAGGTCGACCTCCTGCTGCTCGTGGCCCTGGCCGCCGGGTTGGCCGGGGGACCGGAGCGGGGCGCACGGGTGGGCTTCGTCGCCGGCCTCCTCTGGGACCTGACCCTCGACACCCCGCTCGGCCTGTCGGCCCTCACGTACTGCCTGGCGGGCTACTTCGTCGGCACGGCCCAGCGCTCGGTGGTCGGGCCGACCTGGTGGGCACCCATCCCGAGCGCGGGCCTCGGTGCGGCTGCCGCGGTGCTCTTCTACGCGACGCTCGGCGTGGCCTTCGGCCACACGGAGTGGATGGAGGGTCACACCCTGGTCATCGCCCTCGTCGTCGGGTTCACGGCCGCGCTGCTGGTGCTGCCCGCGATCCGTATCCTGTTGTGGACCGAGGGCGAGCCACTCGGCGTGCGACTGCCCTCGCGGCCGTTCCGCCGGCGGCGCTCCGCCTCCGGGCGCGGGCGGCGCAGGCCCTTGACCGCCGGACGCCGCCGATGACCCCCGAGCTGAGGAACCAACGATGAGCCAATCGACGGGCATGCGCCTGTCCGCGCTGGCCATCGTGGCGGTGTCCCTCATCGGGGCGCTCACCGCCCGGCTCTGGTTCCTGACCGCGGTGGAGGGCGAGGCCGCGGTCGAGGCCGCGGCCGCCAACCGCATCCGCACCCTGCACATCCAGGCGCCCCGCGGCCGCATCCTCGACCGCAACCAACTGGTCCTGGTCGACAACCGCTCGGTCCGCCAGGTCCGTATCGACAGCCGCGCGCTCGACGAGGCCGTGGTGTTCGAGGAGGACGCTCGCAACGAGGTCTACGCCCGCCTCGCCGAGCTCCTGAACGTCGACCGCCTGGTCCCGGAGTTCGGGGTCCGGGTGGACATCCCGGTCGACCCCCGGGTCATCGGTCGGGCCGCCCGTGACGCGGCAGAGGCCGATGGGTCCAGCACGCAGCAGGCGGCGGCGGCAGGAGACGCCGCCGAAGCTGCCGCCGAGGCCCAGCCCGAGGCCACCGACTGGACGACCGAGCTGATAGCCGCGGCCCTCGAGGTCAACTTCGTCGGCCCGTTCGTCCCCACCCCGGTCGTCGACGACGTCCCCGAATCACTCGAGATCGCCCTGGCCGAGCGCCAGATGGAGTTCCCCGGCATCGACGTCGAACGCATCGCCGTGCGCTCCTACCCCCATGGTTCGCTGGCCGCTCACGCCCTCGGCTACGTCGGTCCCATCTCCGGCCCGGAGGAGATCGAGGAGGTCCAGAACGGCGACAAGCCCTACGAGCTCACCGACGACGTCGGGCGGGCCGGCGTCGAAGCCACCTACGAGGACTGGCTGCGGGGGACGCCGGGCACCCGGGTCATCGAGGTCGACGCCGAGGGCGACATCGTCCGCCAGGTCAGCTACGACGCGCCCGTCCCCGGCATGGATGTCGTGCTGACCCTCGACATCCAGGTCCAGACCCTGCTCGAGCGCCAGCTCACCGGGGCCGCCGACACCAACGACGCCGCCGGGGCCTCGGGCATCGTGGAGGACCCCCGCACCGGCGCCATCATCGCCATGGCCAGCGTGCCCACCTACGACCCGTCGGCGTTCATCAACGGCATCGGCCAGGAGGAGTTCGACGCGCTGAGCGACGAGGAGGCCGGCAACGCCCTCCTCAACCGGGCCATCGCCGGCGAGTACGCGCCGGGCTCGACGTTCAAGATCGTGACGGGCCTGGCCGGGCTCCGCGCCGGCCTCGTGACCCCGCAGACCTCGTTCTACGACGACGGGACCTACGAGGTGGCCGGCTGCCCGGAGAGCGACCCCTCCTGTGCGTTCAACAACGCCGGTGAGATCCCCAACGGCCAGGTCAACCTCCAGCGCTCCCTGACCATTTCGAGTGACTGGTACTACTACTGGATCGGCGACAACCTCTGGGGGAACCGGGACCGCCTCGGCGACGACTACCTCCAGCAGACGGCCCAGGACTACGGCTTCGTCGCCGAGACCGGCGTCGACCTGCCCGGCGAGCGGGAGGGCTTTGCCTTCACCCCCGAGATCGTCGCCGAGCTCCACGAGGAGAACCCCGAGGCCTTCCCCTACGGCGATTGGACCTCGGGCAACACCATCAACATGGCGATCGGCCAGGGTGACCTGGGCGTCACCCCGATCCAGCTGACCAACGCCTACGCCGCCATCGCCAACGGCGGCACCCTCTACCGGCCCCACCTCGGTCAGGCCATGCTCGAGCCCCGCCCCGCCATCGACCGCTGGATGACCGACGAGGAGACGTCGTGCCGCGAGACGTCGGGTGACAACGCCGGGTCGCTGCGCACCGACGGCGTCCTGTGCTCCGTCACCCCGGTGCAGCTCGGGGCCGTGGAGATCGCCGACCAGTGGCGGGACCCGACGCTGGCCGGCCTCCTGGGCGTGTCGAGCGGCGACGGCACCGCGGCCGGCGCCTACGAGGGCTTTCCACTGAGCGAGTTCCCCATCGCCGGCAAGACGGGGACCGCCCAGGTGGCGGGCAAGGGCGACTTCGCCCTCTACGTGGGCTTCGGTCCCGTCCGCCCGGGTCAGTCGCCCGAGTACGTGGTCTCGGTCATCCTCGAGGACGTGGCCCAGTTCGGTGGTGAGGTGGCGGCGCCCGTCGCCCGGGCTGTCTTCGACGGTCTCCGGGACCCGATGCTGTTGCCGCCTGTACCGAGCGCGACCGAAGCCCGACCCACCCCGACCACCGACGCGGGCGGTGCGGGCGACGCCCCGACCACGACGACCGTGCCATGAGCGCCCCTACCGTCGCCCGCGGGAGCCTGGCCCCATCGCGGTCGCCGTCCACCGCGACGCGGGTGATGGCGCTGCCGACGCCCCTGCAGCACGTCGACTGGATCCTCGTCGTGGCCACCCTGCTCGTGGCCGGCCTCGGCGTCGTGATGGTCTACAGCGCCACCCGGGGGACCGAGGACAGCCCGACCACGTACTTCCTCCAGCGCCAGGCGATGTTCGTGGTCATCGGCATCGGCCTGATGGCCCTGGTGGCGGCATTCGACTACCGGCGGCTGCGCGACTGGGCCATCCCCATCGCCGGGGTGGCGCTCCTCCTCCTGTTCGGGGTGCTCAGCCCGCTCGGGACCGAGTCCAAGGGCATCCAGGCCTGGTACGAGCTGGCCGGCTTCCAGCTCCAGCCCGCCGAGTTCGCCAAGCTGGCCCTGATCATCGGCCTCGCCGCGCTCCTGACCCTCGAGCAGGAGGAGATCAACGGCAGGCGGCTGGCCACGATCCTCGGCTTCGCCACCATCCCGATGGCGCTCATCATGCTGCAGCCCGACCTCGGCACGGTCCTCGTCTTCGGAGTGGTCACATTGGCGATCGTGTTCCTCGCCGGCGCCCGACCGAGGCACTTCGCCGTGCTGCTCCTCCTGGGCATCGTGGCCACGGTCGGGATCCTGAACAGCAACGTGCTGGCCGAGTACCAGCACGAGCGGCTGCTCGGCTTCGTCGGCCAGGCGGACAGCGACGCCCGCTACAACCAGGACCAGTCCCAGATCGCCATCAGCGCGGGCCAGATCGGCGGCCAAGGGCTCTTCAACGGGACCCAGACCGGCCTCGACTTCGTCCCCGAGCAGCACACCGACTTCATCTTCACGGTCGTGGGAGAGGAGCTCGGCTTCATCGGTGGTGCGGTCCTGCTGTTCCTGCTCATGGTCATCCTCTGGCGGGTCTGGCGGACCGCCCAGCTGTCGCGCGACGAGTTCGGCATGCTCGTGTGCGTCGGCGTGCTGGCGATGCTGATGTTCCAGATCTTCGAGAACATCGGGATGACGATGGGGATCATGCCGGTGACCGGCATCCCGCTCCCGTTCATGTCCTACGGCGGCTCGTCGATCCTGACCGTGTTCGCGGCGATCGGCCTCGTGCTCAACGTCCACATCCACCGCTTCGGCTGACCCTCCCGGGGGCCGGCGGCCGCCGCCCCGGTAGGCTGTCGCCGACCATGACCATCTGGCCCCAGCTGGAGCCGCTCCTGGCCGAGGTCCAGAAGCCGGCCCGCTACATCGGGGGCGAGCAGGGGGCCATCACCCCCGAGCACGGCCCCGGTCGCGTGGCGTGGCTCCTCTGCTATCCCGACACCTACGAGGTCGGGTTGCCGAACCAGGGGCTCCAGATCCTCTACGAGATCCTCAACGAGCGCCCTGACGCGGTCGCCGAGCGCACCTACGCGCCCTGGACCGACCTCGAGGGGCAGCTCCGGGCCCGCGGCCTGCCGCTGTTCTCGGTCGACACCCACCGTCCCGCCACCGACTTCGACGTGCTGGCCTTCAACCTCTCGGCCGAGCTCGTCTTCACCAACGTGCTCAACTGCATCGACCTGGCCGGGGCTCCGGTGCGGTCGCTCGAGCGGACGGGCGAGCACCCCATCGTCGTCTGCGGCGGGCACTGCACCTACAACCCCGAGCCGCTGGCCGACTTCGTCGACGCCTTCGTCCTCGGCGACGGCGAGGAGGTCGTGGGCGAGATCTCCGAGGTCATCGGCCGGTGGACCTCCGGGCGCCGCACCGAGGCCTCCCGCCGGGACTGCCTGCGCGAGCTCGCCAACGTCACCGGGGTCTACGTGCCCCGCTTCTACGAGCCCGTCTACGCGGGCGACGACCTCGTGGCGGTGCGCCCGACCGAGCCCGGCGTCCCCGAGGTGATCGAGAAGCGCACGGTGGCCGACCTGGCCGACTGGCCCTACCCGCGCCAGCAGCTCGTGCCGCTGACCGAGGTCGTCCACGACCGGCTCAACGTCGAGGTCTTCCGGGGCTGCACGCGGGGCTGTCGCTTCTGCCAGGCCGGGATGATCACCCGGCCGGTGCGGGAGCGGCCCGCCGAGCAGGTCCGGACCATGGTCCAGGAGGGCCTGGCCCGGACCGGGTACGACGAGGTCGCCCTCACGTCCCTGTCCACGGCGGACTACAGCGGGATCGAGGACTCGGTCCGGGCCGCCATCGACGGTGACGCCACCGGCTGTGGCCGGGTGTCGGTCTCCCTGCCCAGCCTGCGGGTCGACGCCTTCACCGTGGGGATCGCCGCCCAGATCCAGCGGGCCCGCCGGACCGGGCTCACCTTCGCCCCCGAGGCCGGGACCTGGCGCATGCGCCAGGTCATCAACAAGCTCATCCGCGAGGAGGACCTGTACGGCGCGGTCGAGTCGGCGTACTCGCAGGGCTGGCGGCGGATGAAGCTCTACTTCCTCACCGGCCTGCCCACCGAGACCGACGAGGACACGCTGGGCATCGCCCGCCTGGCCCGCAACTGCGTCGAGCTGGGCCGGGCCCACACCAACAAGCCCTCCGTCACGGTGTCGGTCGGCGGCTTCGTGCCGAAGCCGTTCACGCCGTTCCAGTGGTTCGGCCAGAACACCGACGCCGAGCTGCGCCGCAAGGTCGGCCTGCTCCGCGACGACCTGCGCCGCGACCGCGGCGTCCAGCTCAAGTGGCACGACCCCACGGCCACCATGGTCGAGGGTCTGCTCTCGCGGGGCGATCGCCGTCTCGGCCCGGTGCTGGAGGACGTCTGGCGTGCCGGCGGCACCTTCCAGGAGTGGTCCGAGCACTTCGACCTCCGGCTCTGGACCTCGGCGATGGAGCGGCACGGCCTCTCGATGGACCGGTACGTCCACCGGCACCGCACCGAGGACGAGGTGTTCCCGTGGGACCACCTGTCGGCCGGGCTGCACAAGGACTTCCTCTGGCAGGACTGGCGCGACGCCCTGGCCGAGGTCGGCCTGCCGGACTGCCGCTGGACGCCCTGCTACGACTGCGGCGCCTGCACCGGGTACGGCATCGAGCACATCGTGGCCTCGGCCACGGCGCCGGCCGGCGGCAGCCAGGGCACCGGCCAGGGCCTCGAATGGAACAGCTCGGTGCCCGTCGAGCTGACCGGGGCGCGGACGTGACCACCACGCTCACCCTCCGCTTCCGGTTCACCAAGCACGGCAAGGTGCGCTTCACGTCGCACCGCGACGTCGCCCGGATGTGGGAACGGGCCCTGCGCCGGGCCCGCGTGCTCGTCACCTACTCCGAAGGCTTCTCGCCCCGACCCCGGCTGGCCTTCGGGCTGGCCCTCCCGACCGGCGCCGAGTCCGACGGCGAGTACCTCGACGTCCGCCTCGACGAAGCGCCCGAGGGCGGGGCGGCGCTGCTCTGCGCCCGCCTGTCCGATGCCCTCCCCGATGGCCTCGTGGTGACCGGCGCCGAGCCGCTCGAGGCCGGCGCGCTGTCGCTGCAGGAGGCCGTCGGCGCCTGCACGTGGACCGCCGAAGTGGTCGGCGCCACGCTCCCCGAGGTGGAGGCCGCGCTCGCCGCGGCCCTCGCCGCTCCCGCGCTCCCGATCGAACGGGAGCGCAAGGGCAAGGCCCGGGTCGACGACCTGCGTCCCGCCCTGCTCGATCTGGCCGTGGTGGATGGGGGACCCGACCGGGCCCCGGTCCTCACCGCGGTCCTGGCCACCCGCCCCGCATCGTTCCGCCCCGAGGAGCTGGTCGAGGTCCTCGACCCCTCATGGCGGGCATGGCGGATGTGCCGCACGAACCAATGGATCCTCGACGGGGACGAGTGGCGCGAGCCCGTGGCCGCGCCCACCCCGTCGTCGCGCGCCGAGGTGCGCGCGTCATGAGAAGGGAACATCCCGATGTCCGACTCCCGTCTTCCCGACGAGCTCCCCGAGAGGATCTCTGAGAACCGTCCCCCGCCCGAGGTGGCGGAAAAGGCCCTGGTCCGCAAGCCCCAGATCGGTGACACCCGGCCCGCCCCGCCGTCCGAGGACGGCGGGAGCGATCAGCCCGCCAACGGTGGTGGCGGCGGCTCCGGTTCGGGCCCCCGACGACGTCGGCGCCGCGGCGGACGCGGTCGCGGCGGTGGTGGCGGTGGCGGTGGCCAGGGCGGCGGCGGCAACCGGCAGGGCCAACAGGGCGGCCAGCAGAAGGCGAAGGCGAAGCCGAAGCCGGTCGAGGCCCTCATCGCGGACGACGATCCGCTGGAGCTCGACGAGAAGTCGCTGAAGCGCCGGCGGGGCCGCAGCCGCAAGGGCCGGGCCGTCGGCCGCTACTCGATGGCGGTCAGCGTGGCCGGCGGCGTGACCCAGATCGCGGTCCTCGAAGGACGGTCGCTGGTCGAGCACCAGGTCTCCCGGCCCTCCGACGACGTCTCGCAGATCCACGGGAACGTCTACCTCGGCCGCGTCCAGAACGTCCTGCCCGGCATGGAGGCGGCGTTCATCGACATCTCCACGCCGAAGAACGCCGTGCTCTACCGCGGCGACGTCCAGTACGACCCGGAGGACATCGAGCAGAAGGGCGAGCCCCGGATCGAGCACATCCTGAAGAACGGCCAGACCATCATCTGCCAGGTCACCAAGAACCCCATCGGGGCCAAGGGCGCCCGGCTCACGCAGGAGGTCTCGCTGCCCGGCCGCTTCGTCGTGCTCGTCCCCGGGACGTCGACCTACGGCATCTCGAAGCGCCTGTCCGACAACGAGCGCAAGCGGCTGCGGGGCATCCTCGACAAGGTGAGGCTCGACGGCCACGGCGTGATCGTGCGCACCGCGGCCGAGAACGTCACCGAGGAGGAGATCACCCGGGACCTCAACCGGCTGGTCGAGCAGTGGCGCCAGATCGAGGCCCTGGCCAAGAAGTCGAAGGCGCCCGCCCTGCTCTACCGCGAGCCCGACATGGCCCTGCGGGTCATCCGCGAAGAGTTCAACCCGGACTACCGCTCGGTGACCATCGACGACGACGCGCTGGCCGACCAGGTGCGGGACTACGTCGACTCGGTCTCCCCCGGGCTCGGGGAGCGGGTCCAGCACTACGACCCCCAGGCCGAGGGGCTGCCCCTGTTCGAGCGCTTCCACGTGCACGAGCAGATCCACAAGGCGCTGGACCGCAAGGTCTGGCTGCCGTCCGGGGGCTCGCTCATCATCGAGCACACCGAGGCGCTCACGGTCATCGACGTCAACACGGGCAAGAACGTGGGGTCGTCCTCCCTCGAGGAGACCGTCTTCAGGAACAACCTCGAGGCGGCCCAGGAGATCGCCCGCCAGCTCCGGCTGCGGGACATCGGCGGGATCATCGTCATCGACTTCATCGACATGGAGATCAAGGCGAACCGGGCTGAAGTGAGCAAGTCGTTCCGCGACGCCCTGTCCCGGGACAAGACCCGGACCCAGGTCTTCGACATCTCCGATCTCGGCCTGGTCGAGATGACCCGCAAGCGCATCGGCGAGGGCCTGCTCGAGTCGCTGTCGTCCACCTGCCCGGCCTGCGAGGGCCGTGGCCGGGTGATCTCGACCGACCTCGTGGGCGAGTGAGCCCCATCGGCCGCCGATAGGCTCGATCCTCCATGTACGCAGTCATCAGCACCGGCGGGAAGCAGTACCGCGTGGCCGAGGGTGAGCGCCTCGAGGTCGAGCGCCTCGGCGACCCCGACGACAAGGTGGAGCTCTCGGCGGTCCTCATCGTCGACGGCGACCACGTGGTCTCCGCCTCCAAGGACCTGGCCAAGGTCAAGGTCAAGGCCACCGTCGTGAGCGAGGCCAAGGGCCCCAAGATCGTCGGCTTCAAGTACAAGTCCAAGAGCAACCAGCGCAAGCGCTGGGGCCACCGCCAGCACCTGTCCACCATCGAGATCACCGGGATCACCGGCGTCCCCAAGGGGTGAGCTGAATGTCCAAGACCAAGGGCGGCGGTTCCACCCGGAACGGCCGTGACTCCACCAGCAAGCGCCTCGGCGTGAAGGTCTACGACGGCACCGCCGTCCACGCCGGCACCATCCTCGTGCGCCAGCGGGGGACCAGGATCCACGCCGGCGACAACGTGGGCCGGGGTGGCGACGACACCCTCTTCGCCACGGCCAACGGCACCGTGAAGTACGGCGCCCGCCGCGGGCGCAAGAACGTCAGCATCCTCACCGAGGGCTGAACCCCCGTCCCCGCCGGGTGTCCCACCCCTTCCGTAGGGTGGGAGCGTGAGCGTGACCCCTCCCAGCGACTGGCCTGACGTGGCCTGGGCGCACGCCCCGCTGGCGGTCGGCGTCGGAGCCGCCCGCGATCGGGTCGAGCGGGAGGCGATCGAGGATGCCGCGCTGGCCCCGTCGGCGACGCGTGCCGTCGGTGGCGGTCGCCGGGGTGACCACGAGTCGCCCGACCCGCACCGGACCTGCTTCGAGCGGGATCTCGACCGGATCCAGCACAGCCGGCCCTTCCGCCGGCTGGCCGGCAAGTGCCAGGTGTACCTCGCCCCCGACGACGACCACCTGCGCACCCGGCTGACCCACGCCATCGAGGTCGGGCAGGTGGCGGTGTCCATCGCCCGGCCGACCCGCCTGAACGAGGCGCTCACGCTGGCGGCGGCCCTCGGCCACGACTGCGGCCACGGCCCCGCCGGCCATGCGTCTGAGGACGCCCTCTCGCCCTACCTGCCCGGCGGCTACCACCACGCGGTCTATGGGGCCGATGTGGTCCTGGAGCCGCTCAACCTCTGCACGGAGACGCTCGACGCCATCCGGAACCACTCGTGGAACCGGCCGGCGCCGTCGACGCCCGAGGGCGAGGTCGTGGCCTGGGCCGACCGCATCGCCTACGTCTGCCACGACTTCGAGGACGCGGTCGACGCCGGGGTGGTCTCGCCCGGCGACCTGCCCGCCGAGGTCACCGACGTGGTGGGCGACGTCCGGCGGGTGCAGCTCGGGGCCTTCATCCGGGCGATGATCGAGACCATCGCCGCCACCGGGCGGGTGGGCATGCGCCAGCCCGAGGCCGACGCCCTGGCCGCCTTCCGGGCCTTCAACTACGAGCGCATCTACCTCCGACCCGAGGCCGCCGAGCAGGCCGAGCGGGTCAACGCCATGCTGCGCCAGCTGACCGAGTGGTTCATCGCCAACCCCCGGGCCCTCGGCGACGGCCAGGTGCTCCGCGCGGGGTCCACCGAGGCGGCCGAAGCCGCCGTGCGCTACGTCAGCGGCATGACCGACCGCTTCGCCCTGCGCCTCGCCGTCGACCGCCTCGGCTGGTCCGTGACCGATCTCCCCACCGGCGTGTAGCCCGAACCTCCCGGGACCCGCCTGGGGGCGGCCGTATCCTCCCGGGGTGGCCGGGTTCGTGGACGAGGCGCAGCTGTGCGCCAAGGGCGGTGACGGGGGCGCGGGGTGCGTCGCGTTCCGCCGCGAGGCGCACGTGTCCCGGGGCGGGCCCGATGGTGGCGACGGCGGCGGGGGTGGCGACGTCTGGCTGGTGGCCGACCGCAACGTCGCCTCGCTGCTGGCCTTCCGGGACCACCCGCACCGCCGGGCCCAGAACGGTGTCCACGGCCAGGGCAAGAAGAAGCACGGGGCCGACGGCAACGGGCTCGAGATCCCCGTCCCGGAGGGGACCCAGGTCAAGGACCGCGACGGCACCCTCCTGGCCGACCTGAGCCATGCCGGTGATCGCTGGCGGGCGGTCGAGGGCGGCCGCGGCGGCCGGGGCAACGCCCGCTTCCTGAGCAACCGGCGCCGGGCGCCCGCCTTCGCCGAGCAGGGCGAGGCGGGGGAGGAGATCTGGTTCGACCTGGAGCTCAAGCTGCTGGCCGACGTCGCCCTCGTGGGGTTCCCGAACGTGGGCAAGAGCACCTTGATCGCCCGCATCTCGGCGGCCAAGCCCAAGATCGCCGATTACCCGTTCACCACGCTGGAGCCGAACCTGGGTGTGGTGCGCCACGATGACGTCGAGTTCGTGGTCGCCGACATCCCCGGGCTCATCGAGGGAGCCAGCGAGGGCAAGGGCCTCGGGCACCGCTTCCTCCGCCACATCGAGCGCGCCCGCGCGCTGGTCGTGCTGTGCGACCTCGCGGCGGCCGACGGGACGAGCGTGGCCGAGCAGCAGAAGGTCCTGCTCGCCGAGCTGGGGCGGTACCAGCCCGACCTGCTGGAACGCCCCCGGCTCGTCGTCGGCTCACGAGCCGACCTGGTGGCGGAGCCCGATCGCACCGGGCTCGACCTCGTCATCTCGTCGGTCACCGGCGCCGGGGTGGACGAGCTGATCGGGCGCCTGGCCGAGCTGGTGGTCGAGACCCGGGCGGCCGAGCCCGAGGCCGCCGACGGCGTCCAGGGCCCGGCCTTCGTGCTCCACCGCCCGGGGGCCGATGCCTTCGACGTCCACCGCGACGACGACGGCGCCTTCGCCGTGGAGGGTCGGGCCGCCGAGCGGGCCGTCGCCCTCTCCGACCTCACCGACCCCGACGCCCTCGAGGTCGCCCACGGCCGGCTCCGCCGCCTCGGGGTCGACCGGGCCCTGGCTCGGGCCGGGGCGAAGGCGGGCGACACCGTCCGGATCGGTGACCTGGCCTTCGACTACGAGCCCGAGGCCTGATCCCGTGATCGTCGTCGTCAAGATCGGGACCTCGTCCATCACCGATCCTCGAGGTCACCTCGACCCCGAGGCCATCGGCGAGCTCTGCGGCCAGGTGGCCGATCTCGTCCAGGCGGGCCACCGGGTGGTCGTGGTGACCTCCGGTGGCATCGCGGCCGGCCTCCCTGCCCTCGGCCTGAGTGCCGAGGACCGCCCCCGCGATGCGGTCACCCTGCAGGCGGCGTCCGCCGTCGGCCAGAGCCGGCTCATGGGCCTCTACGACGACGCGCTGGCCAAGCGCGATCTGACCGCGGGTCAGGTGCTGCTGGCGCCCCGGGACTTCATGATCCGCTCGCAGTACCTCTACGCCCGGGGGACGCTCGAGCGGCTGCTCGAGCTCGGCGTGATCCCGGTGATCAACGAGAACGACGCCATCGCCGACGACGAGATCCGCTTCGGGGACAACGACCGCCTGTCCGCGCTGGTGGCCCACCTGCTGGGCGCCGACCTGCTGATCCTGCTCACCGACACGCCCGGATTGCTCACGGCCGACCCCCGGCTGGACCAGGCCGCCTCGCTCATCGAGGAGATCGTCGAGGTCGACCAGGAGATCGAGGCGCTGGCGGGAGCGACGGGCACCGCGCGGGGGAGCGGCGGCATGGCGTCGAAGATCACCGCGGCCAAGATCTCGGCTTGGTCGGGTGTGCGGGCGGTCATCGCCGACGCCCGGCGTCCGGGCGTGATGGCCGGGGCGGTGGCCGGCGAGGCGGTGGGCACGCTCGTCCAGCCCCGGGAGAAGCGCCTGGCCAGCCGCAAGCTGTGGATCGCCTTCGCCGTCGGCTCGGCGGGCACCGTGGTGGTCGACGCCGGCGCCCGGCGGGCGCTGGTCGAGGGCAAGCGCTCCCTGCTGCCGGCAGGGATCGTGAACGTGGAGGGCCGCTTCGACCCCGACGATGCGGTCGAGGTGGCGGGGCCCGACGGGGTGGTGTTCGCCAAGGGCCTCGTCCGGGTCGATTCGGTCCGGATGGCCTCAGCGGCCGGCAAGCAGACCGCCGACCTCCCCGATGGCACCCCGCACGAGGTCATCCATCGGGACGACCTCGTGGTCCTGCCCTAGGCCTCGGGGGAGGGCTCCTCGGCTTCCGCCGGCGCGGCGGCCAGCCCCAGCTGCTCGCGCATGGCGTCGAGGCGGGCATGGGCTTCGCTCGAGCGCGTGGCGCGCTCGACCTCGAGCATGCGGGTCTCGACCGATCCCTCGGAGAGCTCGGCCATGCCGGTGGCCTTGGCGTAGCGGGCCTCGATCTTCTCCCGGACCTCGTCGAAGGTCGGGACGTCCTGGCCCACGGTCTCGGAGAGCTGGGCCATGGCCGTGTTCATCTGCTCCTGCATCTTGGCCTGGTCGAGCTGGCCCAGGAGCTTCTGCTTCTCGGTGAGCTTCTCCTGGACCGCGATGGAGTTCTGCTCGACGGCCGACTTGGCCTGTTCGACCGCCCGGGCGTTGTCGAGGTGCAGCGACTTGAGGTCCTCGACCTCGCGCTCGATCTCGATCATGCGGGTGGCGATGGTCTCGGCCGTGGTCGTGAACTCGTCCGCCTTGTTGCCCTCGCCCTTCTTGGTGGCGTCGTCGGCCATCATCAGGGCCTGCCGGGCCTGGGCGTTGGTCTTCTCGAGGTCCTCCATGCGCCGGTTCAGCCGCAGCTCGGTCTGCTTCTGGTTGGCGATGACGTTGGCGGCCTGCTCCTTGAGGCGCCGGTGCTGGTCCTGGGCCTCACGGATCGCCTGTTCGAGCTGGACCTTGGGGTCGGCCCGGGCCTCGAAGTCCCCGCTGAGCTTGGCCGTCAGGTAGTTCCACCAGCGGCGGAAGAGCTTGATCATGGGCGAGAGCCTACGACCTCCCGGCGCGGCCCGGGAGACGACGCCGGACGGGGCGCAGCACGTCGCGGACCTCGGGCGCGCCGAGCCGGTCGGCGACCAGCAGGTAGATCCCGCCGCCGACGGCGAGGACGAGCGGGGCCCGCAGGAGCGTCGGTAGTCCGCCCGTCACCACCATGAGCACGATCATCACCACCCCGCTGATCAGCGCCGGCGCGACGAAGCGCACCTGCTGGTGCGCCACCCGCACCGGACGGCCCAGGTGCTGGCGGGCCTTGCGCTGCAGGAGGACGACCTCGACGAGCGCCCCCACGCTGGCGGCGAGAGCGAGACCAGCCGCCCCGAGGCGCAGCGGCAGGTCGTCGCCGCTCCTCGCCGCCTCCGACAGGGGCTTCAGGGGGGCGGGCAGGTCGCCCCACCCGGTGACCTCGCCGGCCCCGACGACGAGGCGCTCGAACTGGAACATCAGCACGATGCCCAGGACGGAGGAGATGGTCACCCGCACGACGGCGTAGACCGCGGTGGCCCGGACGTCGCCGACGGCGTAGAGGAGGTTCTGGAGGAGGCGGGAGGCGCCGATCGACAGCAGCCCCGTGGCATACGCGGCCAGGATCAGCCAGACCAGCGTGGTGTCGTCGGCCTCGAAGCGCCCCCGCTCGTAGATCGCCCCGACGATGGCGCTGCCGGCGGTGATGTAGGCGACCACCGTGAACGTCATGAAGAAGGAGATCCGCCCGAGCCCGCGGTCGAGGCGCTCGATCAGGGCCGCCGGGTCGGTGCTCGTGCGGGAGAGCTCGGGTAGCTCGGCGGCGGCCACGCTCACGGCGAAGAGGCTGATGGGGAGGATGTAGAGGACCTGGGCGTAGCCGAGGGCCGCCACCGCGCCGGTGGTCAGCAGCGACGCCAGCACGAGGTCGACGAAGGCCACGAACTGCACCGCTCCCCGGCCGAGGATGGCGGGCCCGAACCGGCGGATCGATGTTCGGACCCCGTCGACGTCGGTGCGCAGGCTCAACCGGATCCCCGGGTCGACCTTGCGGACGGAGGGCACCTGGATGAGGAACTGGAGCAACCCACCGACGAAGACGCCCCAGGCGAGCGCTTCGGCCACGTCGGCCTCGCCCCAGCTCCGCAGGCCGACGAAGAAGAGCACGGCGATCTGGGCCGCGTTCCAGACCACCGGGGCCACGTACGCCAGGAAGAACCGGCGGTGACTGTTGAGCACGCCCAGGCACCACGCGGAGAGGACCAGGAACCCGATCCCCGCGGTCACGATCCGGACGAGGTCGACGGTCAGGTCATGGGCATCGCCGCTGAACCCCGGGGCGAGGACGGCCGTGAGGGGCTCGGCGAAGACGACGCCGACGACCACCAGCACACCGGTGAGCAGGCTGAGCAGGCCCGCGATCGCCCCGGCCAGGCGGCCGGCGTCCTCCTCCCGGCCCTCGGCCAGGAACTTGGAGTACACGGGGATGAACGCGGCCGAGAGCACGCCTTCGCCGAGGAGGTTCTGGAGGAGGTTCGGGATGCGGAGTGCGGCCCGGAACGCGTCGGCCGCCACGCCGGCCCCGAGGTAGGCCCCCATCGCCGACTCCCGCACCAACCCTGCGGTGCGGGAGAGGAAGATGCCGGCGGCGACGAGGGCCGATGAACGGCCGGTGTCCGGTACGGGAAGCTGCTCCTCCGCGGGGAGTGGTGCCCCGGGGTCGGTCACGGGGGCAGGGCCGGGCCGCCGTCGGCCTCGTCGAGGGCGAGGCGCAGGGCCTCCATCTCCTCCAGCACCTCGTCGACGGTGGTGTTCACCCCGCCCAGCTCGGAGGGATCGGCGCCCACCGAGAGCTCGAGCGAGCGGGCGACGGCCTCGTCGAGGCGGGCATCGAGGAGCGTGAGCCGGTCCCGGGTCTCCGAGAGCACGCGGTCGATGCGCTGGGCGCTGGCCAGCTGGGCCTCGAGCGCCTCGACGGTCCGCTCCCGGCTCGGGGAGGCGCTCTGCTCGACCTGGGCCAGCTCGGCGAGCACCCGGTCCGTGTCGATCTGGCGCCGGACGTCTTCGAGGGTCTGCCCCCGCTGCGCGACCTGCCCCGCCTCCTGGACGCCCTGGTCGAGGCGGGCGGCGATGAGCTGGAGGCGGTCCTTGAGGGGCCCCGGCGCCACGCCGGCGGTGGCGACGCTGAAGCGGTTCTGGGCCTGGATGGCCTGCTGGACGGCCCGCCGCCAGGGCTCCCGCAGCGAGAACGGGTCGACGGGGCCCGGACCCAGGCGCACCCGGTGCTTGCGGACCACCGGTATCGCCACCGCGATCAGCCAGGCCACGAGGGCGAGGGCCAGGGCGCCGCTGACCCCGGCGCTGACGAGGATGCCCAGTGCGGCCCCGGCCCCGGCGGCCAGGATCGCCTTGGCCCCCATCCCGGCCACCACGGCATCGCGGGCGAGGATCGGGAGCACGCGCCTAGAAGTTGGAGATCACCGCAGCCAGCACGCGGTCGATCGTGGCTGCGTCCGAGGCGTTGTACAACGCAGCATCGGAGGCCTCGGCGATCTGGCGCAGGCGGGCGACGTCGGCGATCTCGCCGTAGGCGATGGTGAAGACCCGCACGGGGCGGGATCGTTGGCCCTCGCTGCCGGCGTTCAGATCGTCCAGCAGGGCGTCGAGCTGTTCCTCGTCGTCGCCCTCGGTCCCGTCGTCGTTGACCCCGTCGCTCAGCAGCACGATGGCGTTGATGCTCTCGGGGTCGAAGGCCTCGACCGCCTCGTTGTAGGTCCGCTGGACGGCGGTGTACAGCGGGGTGGCGTTGGTGGGGATGAGCCCGTTGATGCTGGCCGCGAGCTCGGCCACGTGGCTCGCCGTCATCGGTGCCGGATCGACCAGGTCGACCACCTCATCGGTCGCGTCGGGACCGATCTCGGTCGAGAACACCCGGAGCCCGACCACGTCGCGCGAGGAGAACTGGTCGAGGGAGTTGACCGAGGCCTGAATGGCGAGATCGAGCTTCGTCGGGCCCGAGCTGCCCTGGGCCGGATCGCCCATGGAACCGGAGACGTCGACCAGGAGGGTCACCCGGGCCGGCTTGCGCTGCTCGTCCCAGCGGTCGAGGAGCTCGATCATCACCGGTGGCTCCGGGACCTCGAGCAGGGTCTGGGGCTGGTCGGGGTCGACACCGTTCTCGCCGGTGATCGGCGCGGCGATGGCCACGTCGGGGTTGCCCGGTCGGAAGCCGAACTCGAGCACCCGTTCCTGGTTGGCCGCTTCCTGGACGAAGGTCTGGAAGAGCTCGGCGCCCTCCCGCTCCTCGGCGGAGACCCACTCGGCGTCCAGGACGAAGAAGGGGTTGTCCGAGTAGAGCGTGCCCTCCTCGGGATAGATGGCCACGAGGGGGATGCGGGGCGGGCGGGCTTCCTCGCCGGGCTGGAGGACACCGTCGGGGTTGCCGCGGTTGTAGTCGATCACCGACTTCTCTTCGACGGCCACGGCGGAGGCATAGGTCAGCGAGGTGCCGCGCTGATCGGCCCGGTAGAGGTTGTTGAGGAAGGTGAGCGTGGTGTCGCCGTAGTGGACGACTGCGGACTCCACGCCGGTGGCGAAGTCGACCACGTCCTGGCGGGCGAGGTCCTCCTCGGTCAGGCCGTCGGTCTTGCCGGTGGCGGCGTAGCTCTGGGCGATGAGGGCCGAGAGGCCGCTGGTCGAGAAGTTGGGGTTGGTCTTGCCCAGCCGGAACGGCCCCCACTCCGGGTGGTCGTACGCAGCCCACCCTTCGCCGCTGGTGGCCAGCTCGAGGATGTCGGCCCACCCCAACGCCTCGTCCGGCCAGCCGAGGGCCTCGGCCATGGGCTGGGGCATGGCGATGACCAGCGGGGTGAGCATGAAGGGCGTGCCGGTGCCGGCGATGGCCTCGTCACCCTGCTCGGTGAGGCGCTGGTCGACGATCGCCCCCCAGGCGCTGGACGCCGGCGACCAGACGACGGGTCGGGGCCCCTGGCTCTGCTCGTCCCAACCCTCCACGAGCAGGGACGCCCCGAGCCCGGACGACTTCGACTGCGGGCGGATGAAGACGCACTCACCGTCGACCTCGGCCTCGTCGGAGCCGTTGAAGGTCCGGGCCAGGTCCGTGAGCAGGTCGATCTTCTCGGGCGACACCGCCAGATCGACGACCAGGCAGTCGCCGGGGTCGCCGAGGACGTCGTCGATCGTCGTGTCGTCCGGCCCGGCGTTCTCGCCGTCTTCGCCGCCACTGCTGCACGCCGCGGCCAGCGCCGCGAGGACGAACACCGCCGCCAGGCCCTTCTTCAACTGACTTCCTCCCACGTGGATCGCAGCGCATCGATGGCGCCGGCCGACGGTAAGGGCTCGCCGGCCTCACCCGAGTCCCAGCCCGCCGCCTCCAGCGCCTCGGCGAGCTCGTCGGCATCGGCGAGCTCACCCACGTCGAACCCGCGCCGTGGGGCGAGCACCACCGTCGCCCGGAACATGGGCGCAGGGTAGGTGATCGTCAGGTCCTCACCCCGTCCACCCCCGGCGGCGGCCTCGGCCTCGAGCCCGAGGGCGCCGACCGCACCGAAGGCGGCCCGGCCCTGGGTGAGGAGGGTGTCGAGGGCCGAGCTGCCGGAGCGGGGCGGGACCGCATCCTCCAGGTCGCGCAACCAGCCGTCGTCGATGTCCTGCGAGGCGAAGTCGGTGCGCCCGACGTGGTCGGCCATGGCCTGGGTCAGCACCAGCAGCCCCGTGGCGCTCGTGTCCGGGGCGTCGTAGCCCGGCTTGACGGTTCCCCAGGCGCTCTCGCCACCGTGCTCGGTCCACGGCTCACCCGCGGCATCACCGAGGCAGGACCAGGTGAGCTCACCGCAGTCCTCGGCCAGCGCTCCGATCCGGTCGTCGAAGCCGACGATCGCCAAACCGGTCGAGGCGTCGAGCGCGGTCGATTCGTCGAAGAGCGGCTCGAAGGTGGCGAACTCCCGGCGTTGGTCCACCTGGACGGCGAACGGGTCGAGGGTCAGCCAGGCATCGGCGTCGAGCTCGGCCGCCTCCTCGCTCAGGCGGTCGACCGTGGTGCCGACGGCCTCGATCTCGACCTCGGCCAGCCCTTCGTCCTCCAGTCGTTCGCACACGTCGGCCAGCTCCTCGGCGCAAAGGAGCGCCATCCGGTCCCCCTCGCCGTCGGACCCCGAGCCGCCATCGCCCCCGTCGTCGTCACTCAGGGCGGAGCGCAGGAGGAGGGCCGAGCCCACCATGATCAACGCGCCCACCAGGGCGACGACCCGTCGCATCGGCGGCTGAGCCTACGGGCCGTAACCTTTCCGGCCGTGACCATGACCCCCGTGGCCGAGCTGGCCCGGCGGGCGAAGGCGGCGTCCCGCGCCGTCGCCGCCGCGTCGACAGCCGACAAGGACGCCGCGCTCCATGCCGCCGCGGATCTGCTGGTGGCCCGCCAGGACGAGGTCCTGGCGGCCAACGTCGTCGACGTCGCCCGGGCCGAGGCCGAGGGCGTGACCGCCACGGTCGTCGACCGCCTCCGCCTGTCCCCGGCCCGGGTCGAGGCGATGGCCGGTGGCCTGCGTCAGGTCGCGGCGCTGGCCGACCCGGTGGGCGAGGTGCTCGACGGGTGGACCCGCCCGAACGGCTTGCGCATCCAGCGGGTGCGGGTGCCGCTCGGGGTGGTGGCGATCATCTACGAGAACCGGCCGAACGTGACGAGCGATGCCGCCGGGCTGTGCGTGAAGGCCGGAAATGTGGCCTTCCTGCGGGGATCGTCGGGCGCCATCGACTCCAACCGGGCCGTCGCGGCCGTGCTCCGCGAGGGGATGGCCAAGGCCGGGCTGCCGGAGGACGCCGTCGTCCTGGTCGAGGACACCAGCCGGGAGGCCGCGGTCGAGTTCATGCAGCAGCGGGGCGCGGTGGACTGCCTCATCCCCCGGGGCGGGCCTTCGCTGATCCAGTCGATCCTCGAGCACGCGACCGTGCCCTACGTCATCGACGGCGACGGGAACTGCCACGTCTACGTCGACGAACACGCCGATCTCGACATGGCGCTGGCGATCGCCGTGAACGCCAAGACGCAGCGGCCTTCGGTGTGCAACGCCGCCGAGACGCTGCTCGTCCACGCCGGTGTCGCCTCGAAGTTCCTGCCCCGGGCCGCCGAGGCGCTCGAGGGCGTCGAGCTGGTGGCCGACGAGCGGGCCCAGGGGCTGCTGCCTGGTGCGCAGGCGGCGACCGAGGACGACTGGTCGCGTGAGTTCCTCGACCTGAAGCTGGCCGTCGGCGTGGTCGACGGCCTCGACGAGGCCATCCTCCACATCGCCCACTACGGCTCGGGCCACTCCGAGGCCATCGTCACCGACTCGGTCAGCGCCGCCGACCGGTTCTGTCGGGAGGTCGATGCCGCCGCCGTGCTGGTCAACGCCTCGACCCGCTTCGTGGACGGCGAGGAGTTCGGTTTCGGGGCCGAGATCGGCATCTCGACCCAGAAGCTCCACGCCCGGGGCCCGATGGGCCTGCGGGAGCTGACCACGGCCAAGTACGTCGTCCGGGGCGACGGTCAGACCCGGGGCTGAGCCTCGGAATCTTGACCAACCGGTCAAGACCGATCGGTAGGCTCTCAGCGTGAGCGACTACCGGTTCGATTCCGTCGATGTGGTCCGCGAGGGCCTGGCCAAGGTCGACTACCTGGCTGACGAGGGCATCGCCGGGGTCGTGTACCTCGCCGACCGGTTGGAGAAGCCGGTGATGGTGGAGGGGCCGGCCGGCACGGGCAAGACCCAGCTGGCCAAGTCGGTCGCCGAGATGACCGGCGCCCGCCTGATCCGGCTCCAGTGCTACGAGGGCCTCGACGAGGCCAAGGCGCTGTACGAGTGGAATTACAAGAAGCAGCTCCTGCGCATCCAGGCTGAACGCAACGCCGAGGGGACCTGGAACGAGATCGAGGACGACATCTTCTCCGAGGACTTCCTGCTCACCCGGCCGCTCCTCGAGGCCATCCGCGCTGAGGACCCCGTCGTGCTGCTCATCGACGAGGTCGACCGGGTCGAGGTCGAGACCGAGGCCCTGCTGCTCGAGATCCTGTCCGACTACCAGGTCTCCATCCCGGAGCTGGGCACCGTGTCCGCCACCCAGATCCCGCTGGTGTTCCTCACGTCGAACAACACCCGGGAGCTGTCCGAGGCCCTGAAGCGGCGCTGCCTCTACCTCCACATCGACTACCCGGACATGGAGCGCGAGAAGGAGATCGTCCTCACCAAGGTGCCCGGGGTGAGCGAGAGCCTGGCCGACCAGATCGCCCGGATCGTGCGCTCGATCCGTCAGCTCGAGCTGAAGAAGGCCCCGTCCGTCTCCGAGACCCTCGACTGGGCCCGGACGCTCGTGCACCTCGGCGTCGAGCAGGTCGATGAGGCCCAGGCCACCGAGACCATCACCATCCTGCTCAAGTACCAGGCCGACATCGCCAAGGCCATCAAGGAGTTCGGCGGCGACGGGCAGTCCTGGGTCCGCGGCGGCCAGGCCCCGAGCCGCTCATGACCGACGTCGCGTCGCCGGCCCCGACGACGGGCGACGCGCTGCTCGACCTGCTCAACGGCTTCATCGTCGAGCTGCGGGAGGCGGGGCTCCCGGTGAGCCTCACCGAGAACCTCGACGCCATGGCCGCGGTCCGCCACATCCCGCTCGAGGACCGGGAGGCGTTCAAGTACGCGCTCGCCGCCACGCTGGTCAAGAACAACGCCCACTGGCGGGCCTTCGAGACCGTCTTCGAGGTCTACTTCTCGTTCCGGGGCAAGCAGTACCTGATCGGCGAGGACGACGAGGTCGCCCTCGACGAGGACGGCCAGCCGATGGGCGAGATGGACGGCGCCCAGGGCGGCCAGGGCGGGCCCGGCGAAGCCATGAGCAACGAGCAGCTCGCCGAGATGCTCTACCGGGCGCTGCTCGAGGGTGACGAGGCCCTGCTGCGGGCCCTGGCCCGGCAGTCGGTCAGCCGCTTCGCGGGCATGGAGCCGGGGCGACCGGTCGGGGGCACGTACTACCTGTACCGCACGCTGCGGAACCTCGACCTCGACGGCCTGCTCGACCGCCTCATGGAGCAGGCCCAGCAGGACGCGCCGGCCCCCCTCAGCCCGCTCGAGGAGCGCCTCGAGCAGGACGAGTACCAGACCCGGATCGAGCAGCTGAAGAAGGAGATCGAGGCGGAGATCCGCCGTCGGCTCGTGGCCGACCGGGGTGTCGAGGCCATGGCCAAGACCCTGCGCAAGCCCCTGCCCGAGGACGTCGACTTCATGCACGCCAGCCGGGAGGAGATGGCCGAGCTGCGTCGGGCGATCTACCCGCTGACCCGCAAGCTGGCCGTGCGCCTGGCCCGCAAGCGGCGCCACGGCCGCAAGGGCCCGCTCGACTTCCGCAACACCGTGCGCCACTCGCTGAGCTACGGCGGCGTGCCGGCCGAGCCCAAGTTCCGCTATCCGAAGCCGGCCAAGCCCGAGATCTTCGTGGTGGCCGACATCTCCGGCTCGGTGGCGGCCTTCGCCCGCTTCACGCTCCACCTCGTCTACGCCATCAGCCACCAGTTCTCGAAGGTGCGGGCCTTCGTCTTCATCGACGGCATCGACGAGGTCACCCGGTTCTTCGAGGGGGTCGAGGACATCGGCGACGCCATCCACCGGGTCAACACCGAAGCCGACGTGGTGTGGGTCGACGGCCACTCGGACTACGGCCACGCCTTCGAGGTCTTCTGGTCGACCTACGGCAAGGACGTCGGTCCGAAGACCACGGTGCTCATCCTGGGCGACGCCCGGAACAACTACCACGCCTCGCAGTCCTGGGTGCTGAAGGAGATGCAGCACCGGGCCCGCCACCTGTACTGGCTGAACCCCGAGCCCCGCTCCTACTGGGACACCGGTGACTCGATCGTGGGGGAGTACGCCGTGCACACCGACGGCGCCTACGAGTGCCGCAACCTCCGCCAGCTCGAGGCCTTCGTCGAGAAGCTGGCCTAGCGTCAGGGGCCATGGCGACCGAGGACGACGTCCGGCGGATCGCCTTGGCCCTGCCGGAGACCATCGAGAAGACCTCGTACAACACCCCCGGCTTCCGGGTGAAGGACAAGCTCTTCCTCCGCATCCGGACCGAGGCCGAAGGGGGCCTCGCCATCTTCGTCGAGGACCTCGACGAGAAGGAGGCGCTGCTCGCCTCTGACTCCGACAAGTTCTTCACCACGCCCCACTACGACGGCCACGCCATGGTCCTGGTGAACCTCGAGGCGGTCGACGAGCGGGAGCTGACCGAGCTCATCGCCGACTCCTGGCGGGTCCGCGCCCCCGCCCGCGTCCTGAAGGACCACGAGCACGAGCTCCCGAGCTAGAGCGGGGTCTCGGAGGCGATCTCGTACTGGACGACGGCGGCGTCGAGGATGGTCGCCTGCTGGTCGTCCGAGGGGCCCGAGCCCCGGAAGGCCTCGACGGTCGCCACCGACTCCCAGCGCTCGAACACGTTGATGCGACCGGGCTCGAGCGGGTCCGCCGCGAGGTGGAAGTCGAGGCACCCATCGGCTTCCCGCGCCATCCGGACCACCTCGACACACCCGTCCAGGTAGGCCTCCCGCTCGATGGGATCGACGTAGACCGGCCCGGCGACGATGATCACGGACCCAGGATGCCCGGGTTCAGACGAACTCGTCGAGGATCTCGTCGAACTGGGTGAACATGGCAGGGCGGTCGTGGTGCTCCCGCGTCAGGAGGCCGAGCTTGCGGACCTTGGCCAGGAGCTGGCGGGCCTCGCGGCCGGGCCACGGGCGGGGGAGGAGCTCGGGCGGCAGGAGGGGGTCGTGGCGCACGACCTCCTGGAAGTCGACGAAGGTGGCCAGCGCGCCGGCGAGGAACTCGGCGTCGGTCAGGCGCTCGTGGCGGGCCCGCATGGACTCGAGCGCGTCCGGCACCTCCTCGTAGGCGATGAGGAACTCCTGGTAGCGCTTGGCCACGCCGTCGAGGTCCCAGAGGCGGGCGGCCAGGCGGCGGGGGTCGGTCTCGCCGCCGACCGACAGCTCGTCGGTCACGGCGAAGGTCACGTGGTCCTCCACGCCGAGGCGCTCGACCTCGGCCTCGACCTCGAGCTCCCAGTGGTGCGACGAGACGAACAGCCCGCCCTGCACCGGCGCGCCACCGAGCTGGCGCAGCCAGTCCCGCAGGGCGTCCCGGGCGTCGCGCTGGACCTCGGGCACGGCGAAGCCGACGAGGTGCCACCGGCGGTCCCAGCCGCGGCCGGCCTGGTCCTGGACGAACGCCAACCGGTGGCGCTCGAGATGACCGCTCCAGAAGTGTGCGCCCCGGTCGGTCAGCCGGTAGACGGCGTCGCGTCCTTCGCCTTCGCGGGTGAACAGCTCCTCGGCGACGAGACGGCGGAGGCAGGAACGGACCTGCTCGGCGGACTGCCCGCTGGCCTCGGCCACGGCGTAGACGTCGTCGGCCCGGATGGTGCGGTCCGGCCGGGCCATCCCGAACACCAGCACCCTCGTCGGGATACCGGTCGATTCAGCCCCGATCGTTCCATCCACGACCACACCTTAGTCAGAGGTGGAGGCCGCACTCCTTTTTCGACAGGCCGACCCAGCGGCCGCTGCGAGGGTCTTCGCCATTGGCGACGGGCTTGGTGCAGGGCCAGCAGCCGATGGACAGGTAGCCCTCGTCGAGGAGGGGGTTGTAGGGGACGTCGTGGTCGGCGATGTAGCCGGCGACGTCCTCCTGGGTCCACGGGGCCAGCGGGTTGACCTTGACCAGTCCCCGCAGGTCCCGGACCACGATGGGAGCCGCGGCTCGGGTGGGCGACTCGTCCCGGCGCAGGCCGCTCATCCACGCCGCCTTGCCGGCGAGGGCCCGGTCGAGCTGGCCCACCTTGATGGCCGAGCAGCAGTTCTCCGGGTCGACCTTCCACAGCTCCTCGTCGTGCGGGGGCACGGTCATCAGCCGGAGGTTGAGGCCGTAGTGGCGCCGGACCTTCTCGACCGTCTCGAGGGTCTCGGGGAAGTGGTAGCCGGTGTCGATGAAGACGACCTCGATGCCGGGGTTGACCTTCACGGCGAGGTCGATCAACACGGCGTCGGACATCGACGCCGTGAGGCTCAGGTGGGGGGCGAAGGCGTCGACGGCCCACTGGATGATCTTCGACGCTGGGAGGTCCTCGAACTCGCGGTTGAGGTCGGCCAGCTCTTCGTCGCTGAACCAGGGGATGTCGCCCACGGAGGTGCTGTCAGCCATCAGGTCGCGCACTCCGAGTCGCCGATGACGGCCTCGTAGGGCCCCGTCTCGTCGTAGTCGACGTAGTACTCGGGCCCGTCTTCGGGGGTGGGGAACTCATCGAGGTCCTTGAGCCCTTCGGCCACGGCGGAGGGCCCGCCCACCCGGTCCAGCCAGAGGTGGAAGGCCTCGCCGGCTTCTCGCTCGTCGGCGTAGCGGCGCACGACGCGGACGGTGGCTTCCGGGGCGTTGCGAGCGGGCAGCCGCAGGGCCTTGCGCCCGAACTCGATCTGGGTCTGGCCGACGTAGCCGCCGAGCAGCATCTGGTAGCCCGGGGCGGCTTTGCCGTGGGCCCGGCGCTCGGCCCCCATGAAGCCGATGTCGCTGGCGTGGTGCTGACCGCAGGAGTTCGTGCAGCCGCTGATGTTCGTGCGCACGCCGCCGACCTCGGCCAGGCCCTCCTCTTCGAGGCGGCTGCCGATGGCGTCGGCCAGGCCCCGGGACTGGGTCACGGCCAGGTTGCAGGTGTCGGCGCCCGGGCAGGCCACGACGTCGCGGCTCAGCTCGGCGCCCGGCTCGCCCATGCCGATGGCCTGGAGGCGCTCGTAGAGGCGGGGGAGCTGGGCGTCGTCGAGGCCGCGGAACACGAGGTTCTGGCGGTTGGTGACCCGGACCTCGGCGCCGAACTCCCGCTGGATCGAGGCCAGCGCCCGGAACTGGGCTGACGTGATGTCGCCGAGCTTGGCCCAGGCGTAGGCCGACACGGTGCCCTTGGCGGTGCCCCGGACCACGTTGGCCTCTTCCCAGCGGTCGTAGGGATCGGTCTTGCGGATCGTGACCTGGGTGCCCTGGCCGATGGCCGTGGGGGTGACACCGTCCGCCAGGCCCGCCGGGCCGTCGCCCAGCTTCTCGACGACCTGCGGGATGCCACCCGGCCACGACGACGAGGCCACCAGCAGGTGGCGCTCCTTCAGGATCTTGGCCTGCAGCTCCTCCCAGCCGAGGGTGTCGACCAGCCACTTCATCCGGGCGCGGAGCTTGTTGTCCCGATTGCCGTGGTTGCTGAACACGCGGAGGCAGGCCTCCAGCGTGGCCATCAGGTCCTCGCGGGACGTGAAGTCCTCGAGGGCCAGCGCGGGATGGGGGTTGGCCCCGAGGCCACCGGCCACGAAGACCCGGAAGCCGGGCTCGATGCCGCCGTCGTCGAGCCGGCGGGCGGCAGCCACCACGCCGATGTCGTTGAACATGGCCTGGCCGCAGTCGGTGTCGCAGCCGGAGAAGTTGATCTTGAACTTCCGGGGCAGCCGTTGGGCCAGCGGGTGATGGAGGAAGTGCTGGAAGGCGGCCTCGGCCCACGGGCTGATGTCGAGGACCTCGTAGGGGCAGGCGCCGGCGAGGTGGCAGCCCTGGACGTTGCGCACGGTGTCGCCGCAGGCCTCCCGGGAGGTCAGGCCAACCGAGGCCAGGTCGCGCAGGATGGCCGGGATGCGTTCGAGCTCGACGAAGTGGAGCTGGATGTTCTGGCGGGTGGTGATGTGGCCCCAGCCCCGGGAGTACTCGTCGGCCACCCGGCCGAACATGTCGAGCTGGTCCGGGGTGACCGACCCGTAGGGGAGCTTGACCCGCACCATCTGGTGATGGCCGCCCTGGCGCTGGCCGTAGATGCCGTTGTTCAGCCGGAACACCCGGAAGGCGTCCTCGGCCAGGTCGCCACTCAGGTAGCGCTCGAGCTGGACCTCGAACTTGTCGATGTCGGCCGCAATGGCCGGATCGATGGTGATGGTGGGCATGGCGAGCCTTCGGGCAGCGGGGTGGGTCGCTCTACGAGCGTGAAACCCGAGTCAGGCACTCAGGATTCCCGAAGATCCTGACAAATCCGATCTTCTTGGTCAAGATTACCCGTCGGTTGAATCCGTCACGCCTCGAGGAACTCGGAAACGCGGAAGGCCAGATCGAGGGCCTGACCGGCGTTGAGGCGCGGATCGCACACGGTCTCGTAGCGGGAATCCAGCTCGGCGATGTCGTGTCCGCCGCCCAGGCACTCGGTGACGTCCTCGCCGGTGAGCTCGAGGTGGATGCCGCCGGGCCAGGTGCCGACGGCGCGGTGGGCGGCGAAGAAGCCCTCGATCTCACGGCAGATGTCGTCGAAGTGGCGGGTCTTGCGCCCACCGCTGGTGTAGGTGTTGCCGTGCATCGGGTCGCAGGTCCAGACCACGGGGTGCTCGGCCTCGGTGACCGCGGTCAGGATGGGTGGGAGGGCAGCACCCACGCGGTCGGCGCCCATGCGGGAGACGAAGGTGAGCCGGCCCGGCACCCGGTTGGGGTTGAGCGCCTCGCAGAGGGCGACGGCCTCGTCGGCGGTGGCGTCGGGCCCGAGCTTGCAGCCGAGCGGGTTGTTCACGCCGGCCAGGAACTCGACGTGGGCGCCGTCGGGTTGGCGGGTCCGTTCGCCGATCCAGAGCATGTGGGCCGAGCAGTCGTACCAGTCACCCGTGAGCGAGTCCTCACGGGTGAGCGCCTCCTCGTACCCGAGCACGAGCGCTTCGTGGCTGGTGAAGAAGTCGACCTCGTGGAGCTGGGGCTCCGACGTGGTGTCGACGCCGCAGGCGGCCATGAAGCGGAGAGCGCGGTCGATCTCGCCGGCCAGGCGCTGGTAGCGCCGGCCCTCGGGGCTGGTCTCCAGGAAGTCGAGGTTCCAGCGGTGGACGCTCGACAGGTCGGCGAAGCCGCCTTTGGTGAACGCCCGGAGCAGGTTGAGGGTCGACGCGCTCTGGTGGTAGGCGGAGAGCAGGCGCTCGGGGTCGGGGGTGCGAGCGGCCGCGGTGAAGCCGATGCCGTTCACCAGGTCGCCCCGGAAGGAGGGCAGCTCGACGTCGTCGACGATCTCGGTGTCGGCCGAGCGCGGCTTGGCGAACTGGCCGGCGATGCGACCGACCTTCACGACGGGCACGCCGGTGGAGTAGGTCAGCACCACCGCCATCTGGAGGATGACCTTGAGCTTGTCCCGGATGCTGTCGGCGGAGAACGCCTCGAAGGACTCGGCGCAGTCGCCGGCCTGCATCAGGAAGGCCTCGCCCCGCTGGACCTGGCCGAGGTACTCGGTGAGCCGGCGGGCCTCGCCGGCGAAGACCAGCGGGGGCAGGCCGGAGAGGGTCTTGAGCGCGGCCTCGTAGGCGGCTTCGTCGGGCCAGGACGGCTGTTGGGCGGCCGGAAGGCCACGCCAGGACGACGGCGACCAGGTGCTCATGGGCAGAGGTTGCCGAGGCGGGCGGGGATCCGCAACGGAGTTCCCCGCCCGTCCGGGTACGTCAGGCGGCGTCGATGGTGGCCGAGGCGTGGTCGCGGACCGTGTTCACGGCTCGCTTGACCAGGCGACGGGCGGCCTCGGCGGTCACGCCGAGCTCCTCGCCGACCTCTCGGTAGCTGCGCTTGCGCCCGTCGTGCAGGCCGAAGCGCTGCTCGACGGCGTAGCGGGCCCGGGCGTCGAGGACGTCCAGGAGGTCGGTGACCATCTGGGTCTCGGCCCGCTCCATGACCTCCTGCTCCGGACCGGGGTTCCAGTCCGGGATGAGGTCGACCAGCTCGTTGCTGTCGTCGTCGCCGATGGTGCGGTCGAGCGACGTCGGCGTGGTGAGCCGGTGGAGGCGAGCGTGCTCCTCGTCGAGCTCGTCACCGTCGCCGGAGGCCTGCCGGAGGGCGGCCCGGAGGCTGGCGGAACGGTCGCCGGGGAGGCGCACCAGGCTGGCCTTCTGGTCGAGGGCCCGGCCGATGGCCTGGCGGATCCAGAAGGTGGCGTAGGTGGAGAACTTGAACCCCTTGCGCCAGTCGAACTTGTCGACGGCGTGCTCGAGGCCCAGGTTGCCCTCCTGGATGAGGTCCAGGAGCTCCATGCTCGGGGGGAGGGGGTAGCGGCGGGCGACGCTCACGACCAGGCGGAGGTTCGCCCGGATGAAGCGGTCCTTGGCGGCATCGGCCTCGCGGATGGCCTTGCGGATCTCGCGACCCTTCTCGCCGGCCTCGAGGCGCTGGCGAGCTTCGGCGCCCTTTTCGATGATCTGGGCGAGCTCGCGCTCCTCCTGGGCGTTGAGAAGCGGCACGGTGCCGATCTCGTTGAGGTACTGGCCTACGGAATCACTCATGTCATCTCTTCTCAACCCGGATCAGCGAGGGGTCATTCCGACGCTCATCCGGCATGCTTTTCTCGACGGCGGGGGGATACTTGAACAACGACGCCACCTCGGACCCCGTTCCGACCGGTACCATGACATCGGTCACAGCGCGATCATGACGGGACGACACGGGCGTTCGGTACCGGGTAGCACCGGCACGACGTGCCGAAGGAGCCGACGGGGCGAGGGGGGAGCCGGTTCGCCCTCTAGGATCGCGCACGGACGGGAAGAAGTCCATTCATTGCGGGTGGGATCCCTACTTCGGCGCGCTCAGCGTCGACCTCAAGCACGGTGAGTGACATTTCTGGCCCGCGGCGCATCGGGATCCTCGGCGGGACCTTCGATCCGCCCCACGTCGGTCACCTGGTCATGGCCGTCGAGGTCCGCGACGCCCTCGCCCTCGACGTCGTCCTCCTGGTGGTCGCGCACGAGCCGTGGCAGAAGGTCGGCGAGCGGCCGGTGAGCCCCTCCGCCGACCGCCTGGCCCTGGTCGAAGCCGCGGTGGCCGACCTCGACGGGGTCGAGGCCTGCGACCTGGAGATCCGCCGGGGCGGCCCGAGCTACACCGCCGACACCCTCGCCGAGCTGGCGGCCGCCGGGCCCGGCGACGAGCTGTGGTTGATCCTCGGCGCCGACGCCGCCGCCGGGTTGCCGACGTGGGAACGGGGCGACGAGGTGGCCGAGCGGGCCCGGATCGTGGTGGCGGCGCGGGAGGGCGAGACCGGCTCGCCACCCCCGGGCTGGTCGTGGCGCGTGGTGCCGATGACCCGCATCGACGTGTCCAGCACGGAGCTGCGGGACCGGGTCGCCGAGGGGCGCACGATCGAGGTCCTCGTCCCTGCCGCGACCCGAGCGGAGATCGACGCTCGGCGGCTCTATCGTTTCGGCGAATGACCGTGGTCTCCTCCGAGCAGCGCCCAGGGCGCGACGACCCGGTGGCGACCCCGACGACTCCCGACGGCGAGACCGCCGCCGACGGCGACGCCGACGGGCGGTGGGCCCCGCACGTCCCCGACGCCATCCGGCGGACAACGTGGCGCTTCTGGCTGTTCGCCCCGTTGCTCGTCGTGCTCGTCCTGCTGGCGCCGGTCCTGGCCTGGAAGGGATTCTCGATCCTGCGCACCGAAGAGGTGGGCGACGTGATCGGCGTCACCGACGACCCCGACGAGGCCGGGTTCCAGGCGATCGTCACGCCCACCCCGGTGGCGATGCTCGTCGACATCGGCCCCGAGAACACCCTCGCCGGGGTCACGTTGATCACGACGCCGACCCAGGACGGTGGCGGCAACCTCGTGTTCTTCCCCGTGGGGACGCTGCTCGAGGTGCCGCTGCGCACGCCCCCCGAGGCCACCCTCGTCGACATCTACGCCGAGGGCGGTCTCTCCGCCCTGGAGCAGCGGGTCGAGACGATGTTGGGGGCGGGGATCACCGAGGTCATCCGGATCCCGGCGGGCCAGTGGGCGGCGATGGTCCGGCCGGTGGCGCCGCTCACGGTGCAGAACCCCGTCGGCGTCGACACCATCGGCCTGAGCGGCCAGCCGCTGTCGTTCCCCGAGGGCGAGATCCAGCTCAGCCCCCCGCAGGTCGGCCCCTACCTCCAGGCCCGGGGCGAGGGTGAGACCGACATCGTGCGCCTCCAACGCCACGAGGCCTTCTGGACCGCCTGGCTGGCCGAGCTCGACGAGGCCGGCCCCGAGGCCGTCCCGGGTGAGGGCGAGGTGGGCCTCGGCGGGTTCGTCCGCGCGCTCATCGGCGGGCCCCGGAACCTCATGACCCTGCCGGCCACGCCCGTACCGATCCCCGGTGCGTCGATCATCGACAGCGACCTCTTCCGGCCGAACGTGCTCGAGATCATCGCCATCGTCCCCGACCTCATCCCGTTCCCGGTCGGGGTGGGCCGACTGCGGACCCGCCTCGTGATGGGCGTCGAGGGCCAGACCGACCTCCTGCCCGTCGCCGCCCACAGCCTCGTGGTCGCCGGTGCGGAGATCAGCGTCATCAAGAACGACGACGAGTTCGACGAGGAGCGCACGGTCGTCTACTTCTTCCAGCCCGAGGACCGCGAGAAGGCCCAACGCCTGCTCGAAGCCCTCGGTACGGGCGAGCTGGTGCGGGACCAACGGCTGAGCGACACCGTCGACGTCGTGGTCGTGCTCGGCCAGGACTACGTCGACGCCCAGTCCGGAGGCGCGCCGGCCACGTCGGTGCCCGGCAGCGTCCCGACCAACGACGGTGTCACCGGAGCCGGAGCCCCGGGAGGTGAGCCGACTGGCTGAGGCCCTCGACCCCGAGGTCATGCTCGCCGCCGTGCGGGCCGCGGCCGTCGCCGCCGACGACAAGCAGGCCACCGACGTGATCGTCCTCGACGTCGGTGATGTCCTGTCGATCACGGGCTGGTTCGTGATCGCCTCGGGGTCGAACCCCCGGCAGGTGCGCACCATCGCCGAGGAGATCGAGGCCAAGCTCAAAGCCGGGCACGATCTCGCCCCGCTGCGGGTGGAGGGCTTCGACGGATTGCGCTGGGTCCTGCTCGACTACGGCGACTTCGTGGTCCACGTCTTCCACGAGGAGGAGCGGGACTACTACCAGCTCGAACGCCTCTGGGCCGACGTCCCCACCGTCACCTGGCAGTCCGAGGACGCCTCCGAAGCCAGCTGAGACCGACGTCGGCCCCTCACCACAGGTGACGGACCGACCACGGAAAGTGGAGCTGACGGGAATCGAACCCCCGACCTCCTGCATGCCATGCAGGCGCTCTACCAGACTGAGCTACAGCCCCGTGCGGGGGATCGACAGGCTACCAATGCCCTCGAGGGCGAGTGACACCCCGTCGGTAGCCTCGGGGCGATGAGCGAGCCGTACGACCCGCAGGCGATCGAGGCCCGGTGGCAGGCGCGCTGGCGCGAGGAGGGCACCTACGAGGTCGACAACGACGACCCCCGCCCGCCGTCCTACGTCCTGTGCATGTACCCGTACCCGAGCGGGGCCGGCGCACATGGGCCACGTGCGCAACTACACCTTCGGCGACCTGATCGTCCGCTACCGCACGATGAACGGCCACGGCCGTGCTGTCGCCCGATCGGCTTCGACAGCTTCGGCCTGCCCGCCGAGAACGCGGCCATCAAGACCGGCGAGCACCCCCGGCCGTTCACCGACGCCCGCATCGAGGAGCTGACGTCGCTCGCTGAAGCGGCTCGGCGCCTCCTACGACTGGCGCCGCGAGGTCGAAGAGCCACGACCCGAGCTACATCCGCTGGACCCAGTGGATCTTCCTGCGGCTCCTGGAGGCCGGCCTGGCCTACCGGGACAAGGCGCCGGTCAACTGGTGCCCGGGCTGCCAGACCGTGCTGGCCAACGAGCAGGTGCTGGCCGACGGCACGTGCGAGCGCTCGGGCGACCTGGTCGAGCAGCGCGACCTCGAGCAGTGGTTCTTCAAGATCACCGACTACGCCGAGCAGCTGCTCGACGACCTCGACGACCTCGACTGGCCCGAGCGGGTCAAGACCATGCAGCGCAACTGGATCGGCCGCTCCGAGGGCGCCGAGTTCGACCTGCCGATCGTCGGCGCACGACGCACGCTGAGCCTGGCGGTCTTCACCACCCGGCCCGACACCAGCTTCGGCATGACCTACGCGGTGCTCGCGCCCGAGCACCCGCTGGTCGCCGACGCTCACCACCGACGAGCACCGGGCCGAGGTCGAGGCGTTCGTCGCCCAGGCCACGCAGCGCCAGCCGAGCTCGAGCGGCTGTCGGCCGAGGGCCCGCTGGAGAAGCGGGGCGTCTTCACCGGCGCCTACGCGGTCAACCCGTTCACCGGCGAGGCCGATGCCGATCTACCTGGCCGACTACGTCCTGGCACGCTACGGCACCGGGGCGATCATGGCCGTGCCCGGCCAGGACCAGCGCGACTGGGACTTCGCCAAGGCCTACGACCTGCCGATCATCCGCACCGTCCAGCCGCCCGACGACTGGGAGGGCGAGGCGTACACGGGCGACGGCCCGGCCATCAACAGCCAGTGGCTCGACGGCCTCGACGTCGCCGAGGCGAAGGCCAAGGCGATCGAGTGGCTGGAGGACGCAGGGCATCGGCGAGCGCACGGTCAACTACCGCCTGCGCGACTGGCTGCTGTCCCGCCAGCGCTTCTGGGGCTGCCCGATCCCGATCGTCTACTGCGCCGAGCACGGCATCGTGCCCGTGCCCGACGACGAGCTGCCGGTGCTGGCCCCCGACGACGTCGAGTTCCGGCCCACGGGCGAGTCGCCGCTGCGCTTCCACGAGGGCTTCCTGAACACGACCTGCCCGACCTGCGGCGGCCCGGCCCGGCGCGAGACCGACACCATGGACACCTTCGTCGACTCGTCCTGGTACTTCCTGCGCTTCGCCGACCCGTGGAACGACGACGCCCCGTTCGCCAAGGCCGCCGTGGCCGAGTGGCTGCCGGTCGACCAGTACATCGGCGGCATCGAGCACGCCATCCTGCACCTGATGTACGCCCGCTTCTTCACCAAGGCGCTGGCCGACCTGGGCGTCGCGCCGGAGGAGCTGCGCGAGCCGTTCGCCCGGCTGTTCACCCAGGGCATGATCCGCCTGGACGGCACGAAGATGTCGAAGTCGAAGGGCAACCTGGTCGCGCCCGAGGAGTACTTCGACACCGTCGGCGCCGACGCCCTGCGCCTGTTCCACCTGTTCGTCGGGCCGCCCCAGGACGACGTCGACTGGGACGACGCCGGCATCGAGGGGTACTCCCGCTTCCTGCGCGGGTGTGGCGGCTGGGCGTGGGCGAGGCCCCGGGCTCGGCGGTCGACCGCGAGCCGACGGCGGCCGACGACGAGGTCGAGCGGGCCACCCACCGGCTCATCGTGCGGGTCACCGACGAGTACGAGCGCTGGTCGTACAACACCGCGGTGGCGAGCTTCATGGAGTTCACCAACGAGCTCTACGCCTACGTCAGGCGCCCGACGGGCCCGTCGCGAGACCCTGGACGCGGCCATCGACACCGTGCTGCTGCTGATGGCGCCGATGGCCCCGCACATCACCGCCGAGCTGTGGGAGCGCCGCCGCGGCGGCCACGTCCACGCCGAGACCTGGCCGGTCGCCGACCCGGCGCTGGCCGCGCTCGACACCGTCACGATGGTCGTGCAGGTCAACGGCAAGGTCCGCGACCGCATCGAGGTCGACGCCGGCATCACCGAGGACGACGCGGTGGCCGCCGCGCTGGCCTCCGACAAGGTCACGCCCCTGCTGGACGGCGGCGCGCCGAAGAAGGTCATCGCCCGCCCGCCCAAGCTCGTCAACCTGGTGGTCTGACCTTCAGCCGGCCTTGAGGGCGGCGACCACGGGCAGCCAGGTGCCGGGATCGGCCTCGTAGGGGGCGTAGAAGCTCAGCCGGTCGACCAGGCCGCCCCACCGTTCGAGCAGTGCCGCGGCGACGCCGTGGGGCTCGGCCACCACGGCGAAGGTGTTCAGCACGTCGTCGTCGATCAGCTTGCCCATCGCGACCCATTCGCCCTGCTTCGAGAGCCGGTTGAGCTCGTCCTGCAGGTCACCCCACCCGTGGTGCTCGAGCACCGGCCGGTAGGCAGGGGTGGAGCCGTAGAAGGCGACCTGGCGCCGGACCCCTTCGGCGGAACGCTCCATCTCGGCCTCGTCGTTGCCGGTGACGATGAACGCCGGCAGCGACAGCTCGATGTCGGCCCGGGTGCGCCCCGCCTTGGTCAGGCCCTCGTCGAGTGCGGGCAACGTCCGCTCGTGGAGGTACCCGGCCGTGGTGAAGCCGTGGCAGAGCAACCCGTCGGCCACCTCGCCCGCCACCTCGGTCATCTTCGCCCCGACCGCGGCGAGGAAGATCTTCGGCTGGCCGTACGGGCTCGGCCCGGGGTTGAAGAACGGGGTCATCAGCGTGTGGGTGTAGAAGTCGCCGCGGAAGTCGAGCTGGCCGTCGCCGTCCCAGCAGTCCCAGATGGCCCGGATGGCCAGGATCATCTCCCGCATCCGGGCGGCCGGTGACGACCACGGCATCGAGAAGCGCTTGGTGATGTGGGGCTTGATCTGCGAGCCGAGGCCGAGCAGGAACCGCCCGCTGCTGGCCATCTGGAGGTCCCACGCGGTGTTGGCCAGCGTCATGGGGCTGCGGCCGAAGGCCACGGCGATGCCCGTGCCCAGCTCGAGCCGTTCGGTCCGCTCGGCGGCGGCCACGTGGGGGAGGAACGGGTCGTGGCTGGTCTCGGCGCTCCAGGCCCCGTCGTAACCCGCGGCCTCCAACGACCGCGGCCGCGGCGCCCGCCTTCGCCAGCTCCCCGAGCCCGCCGTCCACCTTCATCGTCGTGCTCCACGCATGGGCGGCGACGGTAGTGGCCGGGGCCGCGACCGATGCGGTACGGGGCGGGAAGTACGGTGCCCCCCACATGTCGACCGGGGGGCTTGACAGGGCACGGCTGCGTGAGCCGCTGCGCCGCTTCGGTCCCGTCGCGGCCATCCTCCTCGTCCAGCTGGTGCTCTACCCGGTGCCCGCCGGGGTCTACGTGCGGGGGATCATCGTCGGGCTGTTGAGTGCCCTCGCCGCCCTGGGCCTGGCCCTCATCTACCGGTCCAACCGCATCATCAACTTCGCCCAGACCGAGCTGGGCAGCGTGCCCACGGCGCTGGGCGTCTACCTCATCGCCTTCTGGGGCTGGAGCTACTGGGTCTCGCTCGGCGTCGGCCTGACCGCGGCGGTCATCGTCGGCGCCCTGGTGGAGCTGGCGGTGATCCGCCGCTTCTTCAACGCCCCCCGCCTCATCCTGACCGTGGCCACCATCGGCCTGGCGACGCTGCTCGGCGCCTGTGCCCTGCTCCTGCCCCGGCTCTGGGGCGAGCGGCCGTCGGCCCACACCCTCGACCTGCCCTGGGACGTGAACCTGCACATCGACCCCCTGATCTTCGGGGCCGACGAGATCGCCGCGCTCGTGATCGCTCCACTGCTGATGATCGCCCTCGCGGTCTTCCTGCGGCGCACCGACATCGGGATGGCCGTGCGGGCGTCGGCGGAGCGAGCGGACCGCGCCGCCCTCCTCGGCATACCGGTCAAGCGGCTGCAGACCGTGGTGTGGGTCGTGGCCACGGTCCTCTCGTTCAGCGGCGGCTGGCTGCGGGCCGGCGTCGTCGGCCTCCCGATCGGCGGCAGCGCGTCCAGCTTCGGCTTCCTCCTGCGGATCCTGGCCGCACTGGTGATCGGCCGCATGATCGACCTGCCGGCGGTCGCCCTGGCCGCGATCGCGCTCGGTGTCCTCGAAACGGGCATCGACTGGAACTCCTCGAGCCCCCTGCTCGTCGACCCGATCCTCGGTGTGGTCATCGTGGTGGCGCTCCTGCTGCAGCGCCGGGGCGCGTCCCGGACCTCCTTCGAGACGGTCTCGACCTGGCAGGCCGTCGACGAGGTGCGGCCGATCCCGGCGATGGTGGCCCGCCTCCCGGAGGTCCGGGCAGCGCGGTGGGGTGGCGCCGTCCTCCTCGCCGCGGTGGTGTTGTGGCTGCCCCACGCCCTCTCGCCGAGCGACTCGTTGCTCGCCTCGTCGGTGCTCATCTTCGGCATCGTCGGCCTGTCGCTCCTCGTGCTCACCGGCTGGGCCGGCCAGGTCTCCCTCGGCCAGATGGGCTTCGTGGGGCTCGGAGCCGCCGTGGGGGGCTACGCCACCGCCGAGTGGGGGCTCGACCTGACCCTCGCCCTGCTCGTCGCCGGCCTGGCCGGCGCGCTCGCCGCGCTGGTCGTGGGGCTGCCGGCACTGCGGCTCCAAGGGCTGCTCCTCGGCGTCACCACGTTCGCCTTCGCCCTGGCGATGTACTCGTACTTCCTCAATCGGCAGTTCTTCGACTGGATCCCGACCGGTCGCATCGAGCGCACGCCGATCTTCGGCCGCATCGAGTACGACTCGCCGACCGGCGTCTACTACGTGATCCTCGCCGTCCTCGTCCTCTTCATCGTGGCGCTGGGCGGCATGCGGGCCAGCCGGTTCGGACGGGCCCTCATCGCCCTGCGGGAGAACGAGGTGGGCGCGCAGGCCTTCGCCCTCCGCCCCGTCCGCCTGCGCATGACCGCGTTCGCGCTCTCGGGGTTCATCGCCGCCGTCGCCGGCGGCCTGTTCGTGCACCACCAGCAGGCGTTCGGGCCCGACACCTACAGCCCGTTCCTCGGCTTCCTCGCCTTCACCATGGTCGTGATCGGCGGGCTGGGCTCGGTGCTGGGCGTGCTGCTCGGCGCCTTCTACCTCGAGGCCAGCTACCGCTTCGCGTCCGACCTGCCCGGAGACGCCGCGCTCTGGCGGTTGTTCTCGAACTCGATCGGCGTGCTCCTGGTCCTGATGATCCTGCCCAGCGGCCTCGGGCGGGCTCGTGTACCGGGGACGGGACGCCGCGCTGCGATGGGTGGCCCGCCGACGGGGGCTGGTCGTGCCCAGCTTCGTCGAGGCGCCGGTCGAAGAGGTGCCCGAGATCCTCGATGAGCCCGAGCCGGCGGAGGTGCCCGCGTGAGCGGGGCCACGACCGCGGTGGCCGGTTGGAGCCGCAGCGCGGCGACCGCCGTCCGCCACCCCCGCCGGGCGCTCGACGAGCTCACCGGCGTCGGGCCGGTCTATCCCCTCCTGATCCTCTTCGGGCTGAATGCGGTCGACGAGCTCGACCGGACCGCCTTCGGGATCCTGCTGCCCGAGATCCGCGACGACTTCGGGCTGGACCTCACCGGGGTCCTGGTCGTCGTGGCCACGGTCCTGGCCGTCGCCCTCGCCCTCCAGATCCCGATCGCGCAGGCGTCGGACCGTTTCCCCCGGGTGCCGATCGCGCTGGGCGGCGCCCTCGTGTGGGCGGTGTTCTCGGTGTTCACCGGCTTGGCCTCGACGATCCTGCTCCTCGGCATCGCCCGGGCGGGTTCGGGCATCGGCAAGGCGGTGGTCGACCCGACGCACAACTCGCTCCTGGCCGACTACTACCCACCCGAGCGACGACCGGGCGTGTACTCGTTCCACCGGGCGGCCAACGCGGTCGGGCAGTTCCTCGGGCCGCTCCTGGGCGGGCTGTTGGCCTACTGGTTCGGCTGGCGGGCCCCGTTCTTCATCTTCGCCATCCCCACGGTCATCCTGGTGTTCCTCGGCCGGCGCATGCAGGAGCCGGTGCGGGGTCGCTTCGAGCGGGAGGCCATGGGCGCGGCGGCCGAGACCCTCGACACCGAGGAACCTCCGGCCTCCTTCGCCGAGGCCTGGCGGACGTGCTGGAAGATCAACGGGCTCCGCCGCATCTGGTACGCGCTGCCCTTCCTGGCCGCCTCGCTCATCGGGTTCGTCACGCTGGCCGCGCTCTTCTACGAGGAGGAGTTCGGGCTCAACGAGGTGGCCCGGGGCTCGGTGGCCGCGGCCGTGGAGCCCCTCCAGCTCGTGGGGCTGATCATCGGCGCCCGGGTGGCCAGCAAGTGGGTCCTGACCGACCCGGGCCGGATCCTGCGCTTCCTCTGCTGGATCGCGATCGGGGCCTCGGTCATGGCGGCCGTGTTCGCCCTCTCGCCCAACATCGTCGTCGCCGTCATCGCCAACGCGCTGATCACCGCGAGCCTGGCCATCGTCCTCCCCGGCATCCTGGTGGCGCTCTCGCTGGCCATCCCGCCCCGCACGCGCTCGCTCGGCTTCTCGATCGCCTCCCTCTGGATCCTGCCCGGCCTGGTCGTCCTGCCGCTCATCGGTTCCATCGGTGACGCCTGGGGCATCCGGACCGGGATGCTCGTGATGACCCCGGTCTTCCTGCTCGGCGGCCTGATCATCGCCTCCGCCGGCGACCTGATCGGCGACGACATCCGCCAGGTGTGGCGGGTGGCGGCCGCTCGCTCGGAGGACCTCTACGAGCGCCAGCACGGCAACCCCCGCATCCTCATCGCCCGGGAGCTGGAGGTCGGTTACGACGACGTCCAGGTCCTCTTCGGCGTGGACATGGAGATCCGGGAGGGCGAGATCGTGGCTCTCCTGGGCACCAACGGCGCGGGCAAGTCGACCCTCCTGCGGGCGATCTGCGGGATCGTCGAGGCCGACCGCGGTGCGGTGGTCTTCGACGGTGTGGACATCACGCACGCCCCACCGCACGAGATCGCCGCCCGGGGTGTCGTGCAGGTCCCGGGTGGCGCCGGGGTGTTCCCGTCGTTGACGGTCGAGGAGAACCTGAGGCTGGCCGGCTGGCTCCGACGCGACGATCCCGACGGCGCGGCGGCAGATCGGGAGCGGGCGATGGCGACCTTCCCGATGCTGGCGTCCCGGCGTCACGAGCCGGCCGGTGACCTGTCGGGCGGACAGCAGCAGATGCTCGCCCTCGGCATGGCGCTGGTCGCGCAGCCGAAGCTGCTGATGATCGACGAGCTCTCCCTCGGGCTGGCGCCGGTCGTGGTCGAGCGCCTGCTCCCGTTGGTGCGCGACCTGCGCGACGCGGGGTCGACGGTGATCCTGGTCGAGCAGTCGGTGAACCTGGCGCTCAACGTGGCCGACCGGGCGTACTTCATGGAGAAGGGCGAGATCCGCTTCGAAGGGCCGGCCGCGGATCTGCTCGATCGCCCGGACCTGTTGCGCTCGGTGTTCCTCGAGGGGGCCGGCGCGAACGTCGGCGATCGCCGGCGGACGGCGAGGATCAGGCAGCAACGGCCGCGCGCCACGCGCCGACCGGCGAGGACACGGACGCGCTCCGGGTGGAGGGCCTCACCCGCGCCTTCGGCGGGGTGATGGCGGTCGACGACGTCTCCTTCGGGGCTCGCCCGGGGGAGATCGTGGGGATCATCGGGCCCAACGGGGCGGGCAAGACCACCCTGTTCGACCTGATCAGCGGCTTCGTCCCCGCCGGCCGGGGGCGCGTGCACCTGGGCGACCTCGACATCAGTGGCTGCTCCGTCGCCGAGCGGGCATGGCGCGGCCTCGGCCGGTCGTTCCAGGACGCCCGGCTCTTCCCGGCGCTCACCGTCGAGGAGACGCTCTCGGTGGCGCTCGAGCGCTGGATCGACGTGCGGGACCCGCTCAACCCGGCCCTGCGCCTCCCCGCGGCCTTCGACTCCGAGGAGCACGTGCGCCAGCGGGTCGAGGAGCTCATCGAGCTGTTCGGCATCGAGGCGTTCCGCTCCCGCTTCGTCCGGGAGCTGTCGACCGGGAGCCGACGGGTGCTGGACCTGGCCTGCGTGGCCGCCCACCGCCCCACGGTCGTCCTCCTCGACGAGCCGTCCAGCGGCATCGCCCAGCGCGAGACCGAGGCGTTGGGCCCGCTGCTCGAGCGCCTCCGCGACGGGCTGGGGGCGGCACTGGTCGTGGTCGAGCACGATGTCCCGTTGGTCACCCGAGTGGCCGACCGGATCGTCGCCATGGATCAGGGGGCCGTCATCGCCGACGGACCTCCGGACGAGGTGCTGCGCGATGACGCCGTCGTCGCGTCGTACCTTGGCAGTGACCGACACGCGATCGCGCGGTCGGGTTCGTCACCGGGGGGAGCGAACTAGATGCAGCCGAGCAGTGACCGTCCGTCGAGCGGGGGATCCTCCCGCTCTCTGCGCCGCTGGGGGCCGATCGCGGTCGTCGTCGTCGTCATCGTCGTCGTCGCCGGGCTCGTGATCGTCGCCGGCGGGGGTGGCGACGACGACGACGGCCAGGCCACCGAGGACGCCGGGGCCACCGAGAGCTTCGGCGACGAGGCCCTGTCGTTCTCGCAGGCGGAGGAGGAGGGGATCGAGGTCGACTGGCCGGACACCTGCGACACCGAGACCGGCAACCTCGCCCTGCCCAACCCGTTCGCGCCGGAGTGCTACGCCCCCTTCGAGGGCGACAACGGCGGGGCGACCGACGTCGGCGTCACGGCCGACACGATCACCGTCGCCTACTACCAGTCCCCTCCGAACCCGATCACCGACTTCATCCTCGGAGGCTTCGGCATCACCGACACCAACGAGGAGGCCCAGGACGACCATCGAGGGTTACGTCGACCTCTTCAACGAGTACTACGAGACCTACGGCCGCACCGTCGAGGTCGTGGCCCTCGAGGGCTCCGGGCCGCCCAACGACGACGTCGCCGCCCGGGCCGATGCCGTGCGGGTCGACGAGGAGATCGGGGCCTTCATGGTGTGGGGTGGGCCGATCCTGACCGACGCGTTCGCCGACGAGCTCGCCGCCCGCGGGATCCCCTGCATCGGCTGTCAGCTCGGCGAGCCCGACCAGTTCAACGCCGACCGGGCGCCCGAACATCATCAACATCGGCCAGTCGCCGGACCAGGCGCGGGCGCACCTCGTGGAGTGGCTCTCGAAGCAGGTGGCGGGGCGGACGGCCGACTTCGCCGGCGAGGACCTCCAGGGCCAGGAGCGGGTCTTCGGCACGCTCTTCCTGGAGAGCGACGAGGACGCCGCCGAGCAGAACCAGCAGACCCTCGACGCGCTGGCCGAGGAAGGGGTGGAGGTGGCCGAAACCATTCCGTACCAGCTCGACCCGGCCCGGCTGCAGGAGCAGGCGGCGGGCGCCATCGCCCGGTTCAAGGAGGCCGGGGTCACGAGCATCATCTTCTCGGGCGATCCCGTCGCCCCGGCCACGTTCACCGTCGAGGCGACGAACCAGGACTACTTCCCCGAGTGGATCATCACCGGCTCGGCCCTGGTCGACACCACGGCCGCGGCCCGCAGCTTCGACCAGGAGCAGTGGTCCCACGCCTTCGGCATCAGCCCCCTGTCCGCCCGGCTCAACCCCGAGAACAACGGCTCCTTCTACCTCTACACCTGGGCCTACGGCGAGGAGCCCCCGGCCGCGGACACCACTGGGGTGATCCTGCCGTTGCCGCAGGTGTTCTTCGCGGGCCTGCAGGGGGTCGGACCGGACCTGACCCGGGAGAACTGGACGGCGGCGTTGCTCGCGGGAGAGCCCACGCCGGCCGTGATCAGCCAGCCGTCCCTGGACTGGGGCGAGGTCGACGGGTGGCCGAACACCGACTACCACGGCCTCGACAACTGGACCCAGATCTGGTGGGACGCCGAGGCCACCGGGCCGAGCGAGATCCGGCGGGTCGACCAGGGCATGTACCAGTACGTCGACGGCGGGGCGCGGTACTTCCTCGGTGAGTGGCCCGAGGAGGACACCCGAGCGTTCGACACCGAGGGGGCGGTGGACTTCTACGAGGAGCCCCCGGAGGGCGAAGCCCCGCCGGACTACCCCTCACCCGCGGGGTAGTCCGGGTCAGTCGCCCTGCTCGCGCAGGAAGCGTTCGAACTCGGCGGCCAGCTCGTCGCCCGAGCGGAGCTCCATGTCGCTCGTTACGTCCTCATCGGCTTCGGGCGACTGGTCGACGTGGAGCTCGAGCTGGTGCACCAGCTCCCGGTGCTCGTCGCTGTCGGCGATGAGCGCGTCGAGCCGTGACTCGGTGGCCTTGGCCTGGCGGTCGAGGTCCGCCGTGTCGAAGCGCAGGCCGGCGACCTCGAACAGCCCCTCGATGAGGCGGACGGCGGCCGCGGGGTAGGGCATCGCGGCGGCGTAGTGGGGGACCTGGGCCCAGAGGCCGAGGGCGGGCAGGCCGGCCTCGGCCGCCTTCGTCTCGATGGCGGCGGCGACGCCGGCCGGGACGTCGAGGGTGCCGCGGATGAAGCCGATCTTGCGGGCCAGCTCGGCCGACGACGCCGTGGAGGCCAGCTGCACGGGTCGGGTGTGGGGGACCGGGGCCGGGTAGGCGCCCAGGCCGTACACCTCGGCCACGCCCAAGCCCTCGGCCAGTGCGATCACGGCGTCGGCGAAGGTCGGCCAGTTGTGGTCCGGCTCTGGGCCCGTGAGGAAGAGCACGTCCCGGCCTTCGAGGTCGGTGAGGGCCACCAGCTCGATCGTGGGCCAGCTGAGGCCCGTGCTCACGCCGTCGACGATGTGCAGCACCGGCCGCCGGGCCCGGTGGTCGAGGAGGAGGTCGCTGTCGAAGGTGGCCACGGGGACCGGGCTCGACGGGACCATGGCCTCGGCCGCCGTCGCGGCCCCGGCGCCCGCATCGATCCAGCCCTCGAGGCTGAGCAGCAGCGCGGGCGCGTCGAGCCCCGGGTCCTGATGGAACTCGTAGAGGGGCTCGGTCATGCCTCCATCCCCAGTGTGGCGGCCGCCGCCCCGGCCAGGTTCTCGACATGGACCGTGAAGAGGTCGGCCAGGCCCTTCGAGTCGGGACCGCCCATGACGCCGGCCCGGTAGCGCTTGAGGACGCCCTCGCAGATGCAGGCCAGCTTCCAGTAGCCGAAGGCGACGAAGTAGTCGATCTCGGCCAGGTCCCGGCCCGAGACCTTGGCGTAGCGGGCGGCCACCTCCGACCGCGAGCCGAATCCCTCGACGGTGGTGGGGGCGTCGGGGGCGGCGGCCGAGCTGTCACCGGGCTCGGCCCAGTACATGAGGAGCTGGCCGACGTCGGCGAGCGGGTCGCCCAGGGTGCAGAGCTCCCAGTCGAGGACGGCACCGATGTCGCCCTCGGCGTCCAGGATGCAGTTGTCCAAGCGGTAGTCACCGTGGACGATCGCCGCCGGGCCCTGTTCGGGGACCGCGGTGGCCAGGCGGTCGTGCACGGCGTCGATCTGGGGTAGGTCCCGGGTCTTGGTCTGCTCCCACTGGCCCTGCCAGCGCTTGAGCTGGCGCTCGACGTAGCCCTCCCGCCGCCCGAGGTCGCCGAGCCCGACGGCGTCGACGTCGACGGCGTGGATGGCGGCCAGGGTGTCGACGATGGACTCGGTGGCCCGGGCCCGCTGCTCCAGGGGGAGGTCCCGGGCCGCCTCGGCGTTGCGCACGATGGGGCCGTCGACGAAGCCCATCACGTAGAACGGGGCGCCGTTGACCGAGTCGTCGGCACTGAGCCCGATGGCGGGCGGGACGGGGACCTCGGTGGGGGCGAGGGCCGAGATGATGCGGTGCTCGCGGCCCATGTCGTGGGCGGTGGCCAGGACGTGGCCGAGGGGTGGGCGCCGGAGCACCCGGCGAGCGCCGTCGGCATCGGTGACGGTGTAGGTCAGGTTGGACCGTCCACCGGCGATGAGGTCGAAGTCGAGGGGGGGCCGGGCCTCGGGAACGTGGTCGGCGAACCAGCGGGTGACCGCGTCCGGGTCGATCCCTTCGGCCATCGGGCCAACCTACTGCTGTTGGAATGCCCTGCCCTCTCGCCCCGTTGGAAGCCCTGATGACCGATGTCACCGATGCCACGTTCACGACCGCCGTCGTCGAGCGGTCCAACGAGGTCCCCGTCGTGGTCGACCTGTGGGCCCCCTGGTGCGGGCCCTGCCAGCAGCTCGGACCGCTGATCGAGCGGGTGATCGAGGGCACCGACGGCAAGGTCGAGCTGGTCAAGGTCAACGTGGACGAGAACCCGCAGATCTCCTCGGCCTTCCAGGTGCAGTCGATCCCGGCCGTCTACGCGCTGAAGGACGGGGCGGTCGTCGACCACTTCATCGGGGCCCAGGGGGAGGCCGCCGTCCAGGCGTTCGTCGACGGGTTGCTGCCGACCGAGGCGGAGGACCGGGTCGGCGAGCTCCTCGCCGAGGGCACCGCGGCGGCGCTCGAAGAGGCCCTGGCGCTGGCTCCCGACGACGAGCGGGTGGTCGTCGCCCTGGGGGACGCCCACATCGACGCCGGGCGCACCGACGAGGCCCTCGAGCTGCTGGACCGTGTCCCGGAGTCGCCGGAGACCCGCCGGGTGGCGGCCCGGGCCCGCACGGGCGACACCGACCTCGACGACGTGGCCAGCCGCCTCGACGGCCTGCTCGAGCGGGTGAAGGTCGACGAGGACGCCCGCCAGGAGTTCGTCGACCTGCTGGAGCTGCTCGGCCCCGACGACCCTCGTACCGCCGGGTACCGCAAGGCCCTCTCCCAGCGCATCTTCTGACCCAGAAGGGTCGGAAAGATCACGAGAGGGACGTAGAGTCGACCAGCGCTTCCCCCGCGTGCTGACTGCCGTGGAGGAACGCCCGTGGGCGACGACCGCTTCGACGATCCGCTCGGGCTCACCCGCCCGCTCGTCCCGCTCGGTCCCCGCGACCGGGTCGCCGGGCTGCTCGCCGATCTCGGCCTGAGCCCGCGGGCCGCGGCGGTCGGCTTCACCCTCTGCCTCGTCGGCGGGCTCGGGTGGTGGTGGCTGCGGTCGCCGGCGCCGCCACCGGCCGAGGCCGGGGTGCCGATGGCTGCTGCGGTCACCACGACCTCGCCGTCCGCAGCCGGTCCGGATGGCTCCCCGTCGAGTGGCGAGATCCTGGTCCACGCCGCCGGGGCCGTGCGCCGGCCGGGCCTGTACGCCCTCGCCGACGGGGACCGGGTGGCCGACCTGATCCAGGCCGCCGGGGGGCCCATCCGCGCCGCCGACCTCGAGCTCGTCAACCTCGCCGCGCCCGTCGTGGACGGCACCCAGATCCTGGTGCCGCGCCGCGGCGAGCCGGCGCCACCGACGACCGGTGTCACCGCAGGGTCGTCCGGGACACCCTCCGCGCTGGTCGACCTGAACGGGGCCGGCCCCGACGAGCTGGAGACGCTGCCCGGGGTCGGCCCGGCCACGGCGGCCGCCATCATCGAGTTCCGGGAGGCCAACGGGCCCTTCGTCACGGTCGAGGACCTCATCGACGTGCCCGGCATCGGCGAGGCGAAGCTGGCGGCTCTCGTCGACCTCGTCACCGTCTGACGGGTGGGCTCAGAGCAGGGTGACGCCGAGGCCCAGCACGAGCACGCCGGCGACCACGCCGAGCACCACGCCGCCGGCGTAGAACGCGACCTCCCGCCAGAAGGCGCGCCAGGTGGCGTCGACGTCCTCGGTCACCCTCCGGGCCGCCCACAGGCCGAACGCCACCCACAGCCCGAGGCTGGTGACCACGGTGAGGGCGAGGTTCAGCGGCGACACGATCCACGGCAGGCCGGTGGCCAGCGCGGTCGGGAAGGCGAAGAGGACAAGGCCCCAGGCACCGAGGTACGGCTCGCCGCAGGACGTGCCCTCACAGGGCCACAGGCGAAGCACAGCGAAGGCGACCAGGATCAGCCCGAGCGGGATGGCCAGTACCGCGATCGGCCCCAACGTGCGGATGCGGCCCGGTCGGGCGACGTTGCCGGCCGGCGGCCCGGCGGCGGGACCCGAGCGCCGGCCCGCGGCGACAGCGGAGGTCCGGGCCACGGCCTCACGGTAGCGACGCGGCCGGTCGTGGCCGCCGACCCCGGTCGGCCGTGACCGACCGGGCGGCCGTCGTCCTCGCCGCGGCCGTGGCGGCCGGCGCGTGGTGGTCCGCGCCGGTGCCCCGCGCCGTGGGCGCGGTCGTCTTCGGGCTGGGGCTGGTCCGCCGATCGCCTTGGCTCTTGTGCGCGGGCGGCCTGCTGCTCGCCGCCGCCCTCGGGCACCGGGCGTGGGCGGGGCTCGCCCCTCCGGCGCCCGAAGCCGTCGAGGGCGCCGCGGCGACCTTGGTCACCGATCCGGAGCCGGAGCCGGACGGGGTCCACACGATCATCCGCCTCGGTGGACGACGGCTGGAGGCCGTCGTCGCCGACCGCGCGGAGGGCGACCTCCTCGACGACGCGCTGGCCGGCGAGCGCCTCATCGTCTCGGGCCGGATCGTGCCGATCGCGGATCGGCCGGACCTGGCGGTTCGCCACGTCGCGGGGCGCCTGGTCGTGCACGACCTCGCCGAGGTCGGACCCGGTGATCCGTTGAGCCGGATGGCCAACGGCCTGCGCCGGACGATCGTCCGCGGCGCGCAGCCCCTGGGTCCTGAGCGGACCGCTCTGCTGACGGGGATCCTCCTCGGCGACGACCGGGAGCAGTCGCCGGCGACGACCGACGACTTCCGGGCGTCCGGCCTCAGCCACCTCCTCGCCGTGTCGGGCCAGAACGTGGCCTTCGTCCTGGTCGTGGCCGGGCCGCTCCTCCGCCGGTTGGGCCTGGGGTCCCGCTTCCTCGCCACGATGGCCGTGCTCGGCTGGTTCGCCCTGCTCACCCGGTTCGAGCCGTCGGTCCTCCGGGCGACGGCCATGGCCGTGGTGGCGGTGGGCGCGGCCACCGCCGGGCGACCCGTCGACGGCCGGCGCGGGCTGGCCCTGGCCGTGACCGGTCTGGTCCTCATCGATCCCCTCCTCGTGCACTCGGTGGGATTCGGCCTGTCGGTGCTGGCCACCGCCGGCATCGTCGTCCTCGCCCCGCAGGTCGAAGCCCGGCTCCCGGGGCCGCGCTGGTTCACGGTCCCGGCCGCGGTGACCTTGGCCGCTCAGGTCGCCGTGGCGCCGCTGCTCGCCGTGGTGTTCGGCGGGGTACCGCTGGCGGGGGTGCCGGCCAACCTCCTGGCCGGGCCCGCGGCGGGCGCCTTGATGGTGTGGGGCCTCGTCGCCGGACCGATCGCGGGGGTCGTCGCCGACCTCGCCCCGGTGCTGCACCTCCCGACGGGCTGGGCTCTGGGCTGGCTGGCCGGGGTGGCGCGCGGCGCGGCGGCGGTCCCGCTCGGCGAGCTCCAGGTGCCGCACCTCGTCGCCCTGGCGGTCCTGGTCGCCGTCGCCCGCGCCCTGCGCCGGAGCCGACGGGCGATCGGCGCCCTGGTCGGACTGGTCGCCGCGCTGCCTGCCCTCACCCTGGCCCGACAGCCCGACCTCCTCGCCCACCCCGTCGCCGCCGGGGCGACGCTCTGGCGCTCGGGCCCGGCGACCGTGGTCCGCCTCGACGGACGGGCTCGGGCGGCGCCGGTGCTGGAGGGCCTCCGTCGGGTGGGCGTCCGGCGGGTGGGCCTCGTGTTGGTGCGCAGTCGGTCGGTCACCGCGACCGACACCGCGGGTGCCATCTCGGAACGGGGCCGGACCTCGGTCGCCGGCGCGGAGGACGAGCGCACGCCGGGCGTCGGGAGCGTGCTCGTCGAGGGCCCGTTCCGGGCGGAGGTCCGCCGCGTCGACGACGGGGCCGTCGGCTGGCTGGTCCGTGTCGTCCCGCCGCCCACCGGGTCGGTACGGTCGCCGCGTGCTCGTGGCGCTCGGTCCCCACCGCTACGACGTCACCCACCGGGCGCTGGTCATGGGGATCCTGAACCGGACGCCCGACTCGTTCTACGACCGGGGCGCGACCTGGGACTGGGACGCGTTCCTCAGCACGGCCGAGCGCCTGGTCGATGACGGGGCCGACTTCCTCGACGTCGGCGGCGTGAAGGCCGGCCCGGGCCCGGAGGTCACCGAGGCCGAAGAGCTCGACCGGGTCGTGCCGGCGGTCGCCGCTCTGGTCGACCGCTTCGACCTTCCCGTGTCGGTCGACACCTTCCGGGCGGCGGTGGCACGCGAGGCGTACGCCGCCGGGGCGGTCCTCGGCAACGACATCTCCGGCTTCGCCGATCCGGGCTTCCTGCCGGCGGCGGCCGAGGCCGGGGCGTCGGTCGTGGCCACCCACGTGCGCCTCGCCCCCCGGGTGCCCGACCCCGAGCCCGTCTACGACGACGTGTCGGCCGAGGTCTGCCGCTTCCTCGCCGACCGGGCCGCGCGGGCCGTGGCCGCCGGCATCCCCGCGGAGCGGGTGATGGTCGACGCCGGGCTCGACCTCGGCAAGACCCCGGCGCAGTCGACGCTCCTGCTCCGTCACTCGCACGACCTGGTCGACCTGGGCTTCTGCGTGTTCCTGTCGGCGTCCAACAAGCGGTTCCTCGGCGACCTCGTGGGGACCGAGGTCCACGACCGCCGGGAAGCCTCGCTCGCCGCCCACGCGCTCGGCATCGCCCTGGGTTGCCGCATCCTGCGGGCCCACGATGTCCGCGGCTCGCGGCGCGTCGCCGACGTGATGGCGGCCATCCTGGAGAGCCGATGACCGAAGCGAGGGCCATGAGCCGGTTGGTGCTGGTGAAGGGGGACGACGACGGCATCCGGGGCGACGCGGTCCGCGCCCTGACGACCGAGCTCCTCGGCGACCTCGACGCCGGCTTCGCCCTCGACCGGGTCGAGGGGGAGGACTACGAGCTGGCCACCGCCGTCGACGCGGCCCAGACCGCGCCGTTCCTCACCGAACGGCGGGTCGTGGTCGTCCGCCACCTCGGTCGGTTCACCGCCGACGAGCTCGCGCCGCTGGTGGCCTACGTCGGTGACCCGCTCCCGACCACCGACCTCGTGCTCGTCTGGGAGCGACCGCCGGCGTCGACGAGTCGGCTCGGCGCCGTCCCCAAGCGGCTGACCGACGCCCTGAAGGCGTCCGGGGGCGAGGTCCTGGACACCTCGGTCGGGACGGGGAAGGCCGGTCGCTCGTGGCTCGACGACCAGCTGGCGGCGAGTGGCCTGCGGTTCGACAAGGCGGCCCGTGACCTGGTGGCGGCCCACCTGGGTGACGACGTCGGTCGCGTCCGGGCGCTGGTCGAGACGATCGAATCGACCTACGGCACGGGGGCCAGGGTCGGCCCGGACGAGGTCGGCCCGTTCCTCGGCGAGGAGGGCTCACTGCCTCCGTGGGCGCTGACCGATGCGATCGACAGCGGGGACATCGAGGTCGCCCTCGACCGCCTGCACCGCATGCTGGGCGCCGGCACCATGCACGAGCTGCAGGTCATGGCCATCCTGACCACCCACTTCCGCCGGATCCTCGCCCTCGAGGGGGCCGACATCGGGACCGAGGCCGAGGCCGCAGCCCTGCTCGGCATGAAGGGGTCGACCTTCCCGGCCAAGAAGGCACTGGGGCGGGCGCGCCGGCTGGGCCCGGAGGGGAGCGCTCGTGCGGTCACGCTGCTGGCCGAGGCCGACGTGGACCTGCGCGGGAAGACGGCCTGGCCCGAAACCCTGGTGCTGGAGGTGCTGGTGGCGCGCCTGGCGCGACTCAGCCGGTAGCGACCTTCTTCTGGAGGCGGGACTTGCGGCGGGCGGCCTCGTTCTTGTGGATCACGCCCTTGGCCGCGGCCTTGTCGATGGTCTTCATGGCCGTCTGGACGGCCACTTCTGCGTCCTCGCCGCCGGCCTCCGCGGCCTTCACGCGGGTCCGCAGCTCGGAGCGGACCGCCTTGTTCTTGGCGCGCCGCTTCTCGTTCTGACGGTTGCGCTTCATCTGACTGCGGATGTTGGCCATGACGGGCGAGGAGGATACCGGGCGAGGGGGGCGACGCCATACCCTCGCCTCGGCGCCATGACCCCCATCGACCGCATCCGGAACATCTGCCTGCTGGCCCACATCGACCACGGCAAGTCGACCCTGGCCGACCGCCTGCTCGAGCGGTGCGGCGCGGTCGAGGCGCGGGACATGCGGGCCCAGTACCTGGACACCATGGATCTCGAGCGGGAGCGGGGCATCACGATCAAGCTCCAGAGCGTCCGGCTGGCGTACGGCGAGCACGTGCTGCACCTGATCGACACGCCGGGCCACGTCGACTTCGGCTACGAGGTGTCCCGGTCCCTCGCCGCCTGCGAGGGTGCGATCCTCCTGGTCGACGCGGCCCAGGGCATCGAGGCCCAGACCCTGGCCAACTGCTACCTGGCCCTCGAGCACGACCTCGAGATCGTGGCCTGCCTCAACAAGATCGACCTCCCCGCGGCCGAGCCCGAGCTGCGGGCCCAGGAGATCGAGCACGTGCTCGGCATCCCCGCCGAGGAGATCCTGCTCATCTCGGCCAAGACCGGTGAGGGCGTCGACGAGCTGCTCGACGCCATCGTGACCCGCATCCCGGCCCCCGAGGGCGCAGCCGACGATCCCCTCCGGGCGCTCATCTTCGACTCCCACTTCGACCAGTACCGCGGCGTGATCAGTTCGGTCCGGGTGGTCAGCGGCCGGCTCGACACCGGCGCCCGCCTCTCCTTCATGCACGCCGGGGTGACCCACGACGCCGACGAGGTGGGGGTGCGCTCGCCGGACCCGGTGCCGGTCGCCGGGCTCGGTCCGGGCGAGGTCGGTTACGTCATCGCCGGCATCAAGGACGTGGCCGAGGCCCGCTCCGGCGAGACCGTCACCACCGCGCTGCGGGGGGCGAGTGAGCCGCTGGCCGGCTACCAGGAGCCCAAGCCCATGGTCTTCTGCGGCCTGTACCCGGTCGTCGGCGACGAGTTCGCCGACCTGCGGGAGGCGCTCGACAAGCTGGCCATCGACGACGCCAGCTTCAGCTTCGAGCCGGAGACCTCCGGCGCGCTCGGCTTCGGCTTCCGATGCGGGTTCCTCGGCCTGCTCCACATGGAGATCGTCCGCGAGCGCCTGGAGCGCGAGTTCGACCTGGCGCTCATCGCCACGGCCCCCTCGGTCGAGTACGTCGTCCACACGACCAGCGGCCAGGCGATCGAGGTCGACAACCCGTCCGACGTCCCCCCGGCGGGGGAGATCGACCGGATCGAGGAGCCGTGGCTCATGGCCACGATCATCACCCCGTCGTCCTACACCGGCACCCTCATCGAGCTGTGCGAGGCCCGGCGGGGGAGCCAGCAGCGGATCGACTACCTCTCGCCCGAGCGGGTGGAGCTGGTGTACCGGCTGCCGCTCGCCGAAGTCGTGACCGACTTCTTCGACCAGCTCAAGAGCCGGAGCCAGGGCTATGCCAGCCTCGACTACGAGCCGGCGGGCTACGTCGCCGCCAACCTGGCCAAGGTCGACGTGCTGCTCAACGGCGTGCCCGTCGACGCCTTCTCGACCATCGTGCACCGGGACCGCTCCTACGAGTACGGCAAGAAGATGACGGCCAAGCTGCGCGAGCTCATCCCGCGGCAGATGTTCGACGTCCCCATCCAGGCGGCCATCGGCGGGCGGATCATCGCCCGGGAGACCGTCAAGGCCAAGCGCAAGGACGTGCTGGCCAAGTGCTACGGCGGCGACATCACCCGCAAGCGCAAGCTGCTGGAGCAGCAGAAGGCGGGCAAGAAGCGGATGAAGAACATCGGCCGGGTCGAGGTCCCCCAGGAGGCCTTCGTCTCCGCCCTCCGCATCGACTGACGCTTCGCCGTCAGATCCGCGTCAGATCCCGCGCCCGACGGCGAAGGTCGGCCGTGTCGCGACGTTCATGGATGCGACATCTTCGTGTGATCGCCCGTTCGTAGGTTGCCGCCGACGGGTCGGGCTGCTGGGCCCGCGCCCTTGACCACACGAAAGGAAGCGGAGATGCGGGAGCCTCGAACGAGGTCTGAGCGGGGGGAGATCGGGTGTCCATGAAACGCAAGTTGCTCATCGGCGCTTCGGTGATGGCGGTGTTCCTCATCGGCGCCGCGGGAGCGGCCGGTGCGCAGGAAGCGGACCCGGTCGTCGACCTGGGCATCCAGGTGAACATCCTCTGGCTGGTCATCGGTGCCGTCCTGGTCATCTTCATGCAGGCCGGGTTCGCCCTCGTCGAGACGGGGTTCTGCCAGGCCAAGAACGCCGCCCACGTGGTGTCCACGAACTTCGCCGTCTTCGGCCTCGGCTTCGTGGGCTACTTCCTGATCGGCTACCCGTTGATGTTCGGCGGGTTCAGCTATGTGTTGCCCGGGTACGACTTCGGCTACACGACCGCGGTCGGCGAGAAGCTCATCGGCTTCGGGGACTGGGTGTTCCTGTGGCAGGGCGGGTGGGCCCTGTCGGGTGACCAGGCCTACACGGGCGCCGTCGCCGCCTTCTTCCTCTACATGGTGGCCTTCATGGACACCACGGCGACCATCCCCACGGGGGCGATGGCCGAGCGCTGGAAGTGGAACGCCTTCGTCGGATGGGGTCTCTTCTGCGGCGCCATCTACTACCCGCTGTTCGGGGCGTGGACGTGGGGCGGGGGCTGGCTGAGCCAGCTCGGCAACAACGTCGACCTGGGCTTCGGCTACGTGGACTTCGCCGGCTCCGGCGTCGTGCACGCGGTCGGAGGAGTCGCCGGCCTGGCCGGCGCCATGGTCCTCGGGCCTCGGCTCGGCAAGTACGGGCCGGACGGCAAGCCCCGCACGATCGCCGGGCACCACATCCCCATGGCCCTGCTGGGCACGTTCATCCTGCTGTTCGGCTGGTTCGGGTTCAACGCGGCGTCGACCTTCGCCGCCACCGACTCGGCCCTGGCCATCGTGGCCACGAACACGGCCCTCGCCGCGGCGTTCGGCGCTGTGGCCGGCATGTTCTGGATCATGAAGCGGAGCGGCAAGCCCGATCCGGGGATGATGGCCAACGGCATGCTCGGCGGCCTCGTCGCCATCACCGCGCCCTGCTACTTCGTCCAGCCGTGGCATGCGGCGGTCATCGGTGCGATCGCCGGCGTCGTCGTCATCGAGGCCATCGCCTTCTTCGAGCGCAAGGGCGTCGACGACCCGGTCGGGGCGATCTCGGTCCACGGCGTCTGCGGTTCGCTCGGGGTCCTGGCGGTGGGCATCTTCTCCGACGGCAGTCGCGGTCAGGGATGGAACCTCACGACCAACAACGGTGACGGGGGCGTGGAGGGCATCCTCTACGGCCTCGACAACGTCGACCAGCTCATCGCCCAGGCCATCGGCGTGGTGGTGATCTGGACGGTGATCTTCGGTGTGGCCTTCGGGTTCTTCAAGCTGCAGAACAAGCTGATGAAGGGCGGCATCCGTCCCACCGAAGAGGTCGAGGAGGTCGGGCTCGATCTCCCGGAGATGGGCGTGCTCGCCTACCCCGAGTTCGTGGGCAGCCATGCCCCGGGCCTCGAGGCCGAGCAGGTGGCCGACCCGGGTGGCACCGAGCTCAACCGCTAGCTCGCCTCCCGATCGTTCCCGCGACGGCGGGTGCAGGCACGCCGCCTGCACCCGCCGTCACCCGTGCGCCGCCCGGAGCAGCCCCTTCCGATGGACTTCGCCCAGTTCCTGACCGACATCCTGGTCGTCCTCGTCGCGGCCAAGCTGGCCGCCGAGGTCTCGGAGCGGATCGGCATTCCTGCCGTCGTGGGCGAGATCGTGGCCGGCGTCCTGGTCGGCCCATCGGTGTTCGGGCTGGTCGACCCGTCCGACGAGGTCCTGGTGACGCTCGGCGAGGTCGGCGTGATCCTCCTGCTGCTCGAGGTCGGCATGGAGATGGACCTGGTCGAGCTGGGCAAGGTCGGACGGGCCTCGTTCCAGGTCGCGGTCGTGGGTGTCCTCACCCCCCTCCTCCTCGGCTACCTCGCCATGGGCGCCATCACCGACGACACCAACACGAAGCTGTTCGTCGCCGCCGCCCTGACGGCCACCAGCGTCGGCATCACGGCGAGGGTCTTCGGCGATCTCCGCGCCCTGGGTACGACCGAGGCGCGGCTCGTGCTGGGCGCCGCGGTGGCCGACGACGTGATGGGCCTCGTCGTCCTGACCGTCGTCGTACGCCTGGTCACCGAAGGGTCGGTGTCGGTCGCCTCGGTGCTGTGGATCGTCGTGGTCGCGGTCGGCTTCCTCGTCATCGCCAGCTTCGTCGGGCTTCGGGTGGCCAACCCCCTGTTCGCCTTCGTCGAGCGGTTCTCCCGGTCGACCGGGACCCTCGTCGCGCTGGGGTTCGCCTTCGCCCTGGCCTTCGCCCGCCTGGCCGATGCCGCCCAGTTGGCCCCGATCGTGGGCGCGTTCGTCGCCGGGATCGCCCTCAGCCGGGCCGACGCTGCGCCGCGGATCAGCCGGGAGCTGGCGCCCGTGGGCCACCTCTTCATCCCCGTGTTCTTCCTCCAGATCGGCATCAACGCCGAGGTCGAGGCCTTCTTCTCGGGGGCGGTGCTGCGGGACGCCGGGATCCTCCTCGCCGTCGCCACGGTCGGGAAGCTGGTCTCGCCGCTCGGCGCCCTCGGCGTCCGCAGCGACAAGTGGCTGATCGGCCTCGGCATGCTCCCCCGAGGCGAGGTCGGGCTGATCTTCGCCACCATCGGCCTGCAGACCGGCGTCCTCGGTGACGAGCTCTACGCCGCCCTGCTGCTCGTGGTCCTGGTGACGACGCTGGTGACGCCGCCGCTGCTCAAGTTCCGCTACGGCCGCCTGCGCGCGGCCGCCGCCCCGACGGGGCCGCCGCCGGGGACCGAACCTCCGCCCTCGGGCTGGCTCGTGGTCCGCGACGGCGAGATCGAACTGGCGGCTGAGCCCCCGGTGGACGCCGGCCTCCTCGTCGCCCTGCGCGCCGCGGTCCTGGCCGGCAGGGACCGACCGGGCGAGGCGCTGCTCGAGTGGCTGAGCGCCCTCCCCGAGCCCCGGGGAGCCTGGCCCGAGGACGCCCGGCAGGCCCTGCTCGACGTCGTCGAACGGGGCAACGCCCGGTCGTGGCGTTTCCTGCTCACCACCGGAGTCCTGGGTGGGGCTCTGCCCGAGCTCGAAGGGTGCCTCCGGGACCGGGAGGACCAGGTCGGCCTCGACGCCACGGCTGCCTACCGGCTCCGGTCGATCGAGCATCTGCGGGCCCTGGACGCCGACGACCCGTTGGCCAGCGCGGTCCAGGGCCTGGACGACGTCGACGCCTTCCTCCTCGCGGTGCTCCTCGTCGATGCCGCCGACGGCGCCCGGCACCGGTCGTCGGTCGCGACGGCCACGCTGCGGAGGATCGGGCTGGACCCGGCGCGGGCCGGCCGGGTCCAGGCCCTGGTCGACGACGGGGACGACCTCCTGTGGGCCGCGGCCCATCGTCCTTCAGGGCTGAGCGAGGCCGCGGTCCTGCCGCTGGCCACGCACCTCGAGTCGCCCGAACGGGCCACGGGCCTCTACGCCCTCACGGCCCTGCGGCAGGCCGAGGCGCAGCGTTGGGAGCACGACCGCCTCCGCGACCTGTACCACCTGATCCAGGCCGTGCTCACCGACACCGGCCTCACCGGCTCCGAGGTCCGGAACCTCACGAGCCGCCTCCGGCTCGAGGCGCGGACGCTCGTCGGGGGGGCCGGGCCGGGCCCGGTCGACCGGATCGAGCACGCGCCGAGCTCGTTCGTGCTCCGCCAGAGCCCCGTCGAGCTAGCCGCCTGCGCCGTCCTCGTCGACCCGCCACCCCGCGGCAACGAGATGCGGGTCTCGGTGCTGGACGGGGACGGCGACAACGGGATCGTCCTGGTGGGGGCCCGCGACCGTCCGGGGTTGCTCGCCGTGGTCTCGGGGGTGCTGGCCGAGGCCGGCTACGACGTCCGCCGCGCGGCCGTCGCCACGTGGGCCGACGGCGTGGCGGTCGAGTCGTTCGTGGTGACCGGGGCCACGCGCCTGTCGGGCGAGGTGCTCGGCCGAGCCCTGCTCGACGCGGACGGGCCGCTGGTCTCCACCCCGCTCCCCGGGGCCCAGGTCACCTTCGACGACCACGGCTCACCTTGGCACACCATCTGCGAGGTCGAGGCGGTCGACCAGCCCGGCCTCCTCCACGACCTGGCGACGGCGTTCGCGGCCGCGGGGGCGGTGGTCGTGGCCGCGTCGATCGGCGAGCGGGACCACGACGCCGTCGACACCTTCGAGCTGGTGACCGCCGACGGCGAGAAGCTGTCGCCGGCCGCCTGCCAGGCGGTCCGCGACGCGATCGCGGAGGGCGTGACGCTCACCCGCCGCCGGTTCCGCGGCGGCCTCGTCGCCCGCTGACCGGAGCAAGGTTCCTGTCAGGGAGTGGTCACGGACTGGACACCGGCCCCGAACCGACCCGACACCGGCCAGGCGTACGGTCGCTCCGTGGCACCCGTGACGATCCCGGTGGACGTGGTCGCGCTGCGCTGGCCGGAGGAGGCCGTCCGCCGGGAGCAGCTCGCGACCGTGGGCATCCCCCGACTCCTCCTCGTGGCCCGGGGCGCGGCCCCGCCGCAGCGCTGGGCGGTCGACGAGGACTGGGTGGCGGCCGAGGCGCCGGCCGAGGAGCGGGCGCAGCGGGAGGCGACCGTCCGCCGCCGCCTCGAGCAGCTCGCTCAGCCCCCGCGTCGGGCTCGGTGCAGCGTGATCGTGGACGACGACGGTCTCGTCCGCCGGGAAGAGCGCTGGGTCGCGCTCTCGGAGCTCGAGACCCGTCTGCTGCGCCCCCTCCTCGCCGCCGCCGGGCGCTGCGTGTCCCGCGGCGATCTGCTCGCCGCGGGATGGCCGGGGGAAGTGCGCCACGACCGGTCCGTGGACGGGGCCATCCGGCGGGTGCGGGCCAAGCTGCGCCCGCTCGGGGTCCGCATCCACGGGATCACCGGTGCGGGCTACCTGCTGGAGGCCTGAGTCAGCACATTGGCACTCGGTATCATCGAGTGACAATGCCCTCGTCCGACGACCGCGCGCTCGATGACCGCAAGGCGGCCGTCCTTCGGGCTGTCGTCGAGGAGTACATCGAGACGGCGCAACCGGTGGGCTCCGGCCACGTGGCCAGCTCCAGTGGCCTGACCGTGTCCGCGGCGACCATCCGCAACGAGATGGGCGCCCTCGAACGGGACGGCTACCTCCACCAGCCCCACACCAGCGCGGGTCGGGTGCCCACGGAGAAGGGCTACCGCTTCTACGTCGACCGCCTGGCCCCGCCCGACCTGCAGTCGGCCGACGCCAAGACCGTCAAGGCCTTCTTCGACCGGGCCCACGGCGAGATCGAGCGGATGCTCGGCCAGACCAGCAGCCTGCTCTCCAACCTGACCAGCTGTGCCGCGGTCGTCCTGGGCCCGCCGTACGAAGCCAGCCTGGTGCGCACCACCCAGCTCGTGGCCCTGAGCGACCACGTCGTGCTCGTCGTGGTCGTCCTGGGCAACGGGGTCGTCGAGAAGCACACGATCGAGCTGTCCGAGCCGATGGGGGACGATGACGTCGCTCGGGCCCAGACCGAGCTCGCCCGGCGGGTCGAAGGGCGCGCCACGACCGCACTCGGCCCGGCACCGACCTCGGGCCGGACGGGAGTCGACCGACTCGTGGCCATGGCCCTCGAGCTCATGGGCGGCGAAGGGGCGACCCACGACGCCGAACACGTCTTCGTCGAGGGGGCGTCACGGGTGGCGTCGGCCTTCGACGCCGTCGAGACCGTGCGGGAGATCCTCGGCATCCTCGAGCAGCAGTTCGTGGTGGTCTCGCTGCTGCGGGACGTGATGAGCCGGGGCCTGACGGTCGCCATCGGCACCGAGACCGGGATGGCGCCCCTCGAGGAGTGCGCGCTCGTCGTCTCGCCGTACGAGATCGCCGGCGTGCCGGCCGGCACCATCGGCGTGCTCGGCCCGACCCGCATGGACTACCCCCAGGCCTTGGCGGCCGTGGCGGTGGTGAGCCAGCGCCTCAGCGACCGACTGACCGAGGGCTGACAGGTGGCGACCAACTTCTACGAGCTGCTCGGCGTCAGCCGGGATGCCACCCCCGACGAGATCAAGCGGGCCTATCGGCGGGCCGCGCGCGAGCACCACCCCGACGCCAACGACGGCGATGCCGAGGCCGAGGCCCGGTTCAAGGAGATCTCGGTCGCCTACGAGGTGCTCGCCGATCCGGAGAAGCGCCACCAGTACGACCTCTACGGCGACGCTGCCGTCGGTGGCGCCGGTGGCGATCCGTTCGGCGGGGCCGGCTTCGGGGACATCTTCGACGCCTTCTTCGGCGGCAACAGCCCGTTCGGAGGAGGCAGCACCTCCTCGCGCCGGGGGCCGAGCGGTCCCCCGCGCGGCGCCGACCTCGAGCAGGCCGTGGAGATCGAGTTCACCGAGGCGGTGTTCGGCGTGCAGAGGGACGTCACGGTCCGCACCGCCGTGGTCTGCGGCGTCTGCGACGCCACGGGTGCCGCGCCCGGGACCTCGCCCCAGAGCTGCCCCGACTGCGCGGGCACGGGCCAGGTCCGTCGGGTGCGCCAGTCGATCCTCGGCCAGATGGTCACGGCCGCGCCCTGCAGCCGGTGCAGCGGCATCGGCCAGGTCATCCCCGAGCCCTGTGGGGCCTGCGACGGCGAAGGCCGCAAGGTCGACGACCGCACCTACACGGTCGACGTTCCGGCCGGGGTGGACTCGGGCTCGACGCTGCGGCTGTCGGGCCGGGGCGCGGTGGGGCCCCGGGGTGGTCCGGCAGGCGACCTCTACGTCCACCTGAACGTGCGGGCCGACGAGCGCTTCCTCCGCGACGGCGACGACCTGGCCGCCATCGTCTCGCTGACGCCGGCCCAGGCCGCGTTGGGCACGGACGTCGCCTTCGAGACCCTCGACGGGGTCGAGGACCTGCGCATCCCGGCGGGCACCCAGAGCGGTGACGTGGTCCGGCTGAAGGGCCACGGCGTGCCCCACGTGCGCGGGCGGGGCCGGGGCGACCTGCGGATCCGGTACGTGGTGCGGACGCCCACCGAGCTCACCGACGAGGAGGACGAGCTCTACCGCCGTCTCGCCGAGCTGCGGGGCGACACCGTGACCGGTCCCCGCGGCGGCGTGGTGGGCCGCATCCGGGAAGCGTTCAAGTAGGCCACCGGTGCCGTCCGACGGCCCGTGGGTGTTCGTGGCCTCGGTCGAGCGGCCCGAGCTGGAGGACGCCGACCGTCACCACCTGCAGAAGGCGCTCCGCCTCCGGGCCGGGGATCCGCTGGTCGTCGCCGACGGGGCGGGCTCGTGGCGGCCCGTGCGCTTCGGCGACGACCTGGAGCCGGCCGGGGAGGCGGTGGTCGAGGGCCGACCGACGCCGACACTGACCGTGGGGTTCACGCCCACCAAGGGCGACCGGCCCGAGTGGGCGGTCCAGAAGCTGACCGAGCTGGCCGTCGACCGCATCGTCGTGCTGCAGACCGAACGGTCGGTGGTGCGCTGGGACGGCGACCGGGTCGCGCACCACCTGGGCCGGCTGCGCCGGATCGCCCGGGAGGCGGCCATGCAGAGCCGCCGGGCATGGCGCCCGACCGTCGACGGGGTCCTCACCCTCGACGACCTCCCCGGCGCCCCGCTGGCGCAACCGGGCGGGCGGGCGCCGACGGGCGCCGACCCGGTCCTGCTGTGCGGTCCGGAGGGCGGCTGGAGCGACGCCGAAGCCGCCGAACGCCGGGACCACGTCGCTCTCGGGCCCCAGATCCTGCGGGCCGAGACGGCCGCGGTCACGGCCGGCGCGCTCCTCGCCGCCCTCCGCCACGGGGTCGTCCGACCGGCCTGACCGCGGACGGTGGTTGATTCGGCCCCATATGGACGCGTACAGTGGTTCAGGTGCGAGGAACGGGCACCGCGCGGGGGCATCGATCGGCGTCCCGGGAACTGAAGGGTGAAGGGGAACATGGTCGCTGACATCGATCCGGCGGGGGAGTACGGGCGGAAGGTGGGCGAACGCCTGCGGGCGATCCGCCGCCAGAAGCGCCTCTCGCTGCAGGAGGTGGAAGCGGCCTCGAACCACGAGTTCAAGGCATCGGTCCTCGGGGCCTACGAGCGGGGCGAGCGCGCCATCTCGGTGCCCCGCCTCCAGCGCCTGGCCCGCTTCTACTCCGTGCCCGTCGATCAGCTCCTGCCCGGCAACGCCCTGCCCGACTTCGGCCAGGGCGGCGACGAGCTCATCGACCTCACCGACAGCCGCCAGGCCAAGGCCGTCCTGGGTTCGATCACCATCGACCTCACCCGGCTCGAGACCCTGTCGGGGCCCGAGTCCGACATGCTCAACCGCTACCTGTCGATGATCCAGGTCCAGCGCCAGGACTTCAACGGCCGGGTGCTGACCATCCGCCGCGACGACCTCCAGGCCATCGCCGCCATCCTCGGCACCGACGTGGACAGCGCGCCGGCCCGCCTGGGCGACCTCGGTCTGCGCCGCACGCCGACTTCGTAGCCTGAGACCCTGGACTTCGGGGTCTACATCCATGTGCCGTTCTGCGCCCGGCGCTGTGACTACTGCGCCTTCGCGGCGTGGGACGACCGTCACGAGCTGACCGCCCGCTACCTCGCCGCCCTCCGCACCGAGGCGGCCCGCCTGGCCCCGGATCTGCCGCCGGTCACCAGCGTGTTCGTCGGCGGCGGGACTCCGTCGATGGTGCCGGCCGAGGGCCTGCTCGCCGCCCTGGGCGACCTCCCGTTGGCCGCCGGCGCCGAGGTCACCGTCGAGTGCAACCCCGACACCGTCGACGACGAGCTGGTCGACGCCTACGTGGCCGGCGGGGTGAACCGCCTGTCGTTCGGGGTGCAGTCGATGGTGCCCCACGTGCTCGAGGCGCTGGGCCGGACGCACGACCCGGCCAACGTCGCCCGCTGCGCCGAGCTGGCCCGGGCCGCGGGCCTCGTGTCCTGGAACCTGGACGTGATCTACGGGGCGGCGGGGGAGACGCTCGCCGACTGGCGCCGGACCCTCGAGGAGGTCCTGGCCCTCGAGCCCCCGCACGTGTCGGCCTACGGCCTCACGGTCGAGGCAGGGACGCCCCTCGCCGACGATCCGGCCCGCCACCCCGACGACGACCTCCAGGCCGACGAGTACGAGCTGGCCGACGACCTCCTCACCGCGGCCGGCCTGGACTGGTACGAGGTGTCGAACTGGGCCCGCCCGGGCCACGAGTGCCGCCACAACCGCCTCTACTGGTCCCAGGGCGAGTACGCAGGGGTGGGGTGCGCCGCCCACGCCCACCGCGACGGCCGTCGCTTCTGGAGCCTGCGCACCCCGGAACGGTGGATCGAGGCCGTCGAGTCCGGGCGCTCGACCGAGGCGGCCGGCGAGGAGCTGGATCCGGACGCCCGGCGGTTGGAGGGCCTGCAGCTCGCCCTCCGCACCCGCGCCGGCGTCCCCGTCCGGGCGCTGCCCGTCGACGAGCTCGACGGCCTGGTCACGGTGAGCGGTGACCGGGCGGTGCTCACCCGCCACGGCCGCCTCCTGGCCAACGAGGTCGCCCTCCGCCTCACCTGACAGCGAGCGGGCATCCCAGCCGCACGCGCCCGTCAGGTTGTTCATCTGCACGAAATGTTCGGGTGACGGCTCCGAAACGTTGGTCCCCCATGCTCCCGGTCGTCACTGGACCTCGAGGAGGGATCTCTTACATGGAGTACGACTCGGGCGCAGTCGCCTGGGTGCTCGCGAGCAGTGCGTTGGTGCTGTTCATGACCCCGGGACTGGCGCTCTTCTACGGAGGCATGACCCGTTCGAAGAACGTGCTGAACATGCTCATGATGAACCTGTACTGCATGGGGATCATCCCCGTGCTGTGGGTGATCTGCGGGTTCAGCCTCGCCTTCGGAGCCGCGGGTGACGGCGGTTTCATCGGTGACCTGGACTTCTTCGGAGCCACCGACCTGTACACGGCGCTCCCCGGTGACATCGGGAACGTCGAGTTCTTCGGCTTCCTGACCATCCCGGTCGCGATCTTCGCCGCCTACCAGCTGACCTTCGCCGTGATCACCCCGGCGCTGATCAGCGGGGCCGTGGCCGATCGGATGAAGTTCAAGGCCTGGGCCATCTTCATCCCGCTGTGGGCGCTCCTGGTCTACAGCCCGGTGGCCCACTGGGTGTTCGGCGGCGGCTGGCTGGCCGCGGGGGACACCATCTTCGGTGACCTGTTCGCCCTCGACTTCGCCGGTGGCGCGGTCGTGCACATGAACGCCGGTGCCGCCGCGTTGGCCCTGGTGATCCTGCTGGGCAAGCGCCGGGGGTGGCCGGACAGCGCCATGCCGCCCCACAACCTGACGATGACGATGCTCGGCACCGGCATCCTCTGGTTCGGCTGGTTCGGCTTCAACGCCGGCTCGGCCCTGGCCGCCGACGGCATCGCGGCCGCGGCGTTCATCAACACCTTCGTGGCCGCGGGCGCCGCGATGATCGGCTGGCTCGCCGTGGAGTGGCTGAAGGACGGCCACCCCACCACCCTCGGGGCGTGCTCCGGCGCGGTGGCCGGGCTGGTGGCCATCACCCCGTGCGCCGGCTTCGTCGGCGGGATGGCGCCGGTCTGGATCGGCCTCATCGTGAGCGTGGCCTGCTACTCCGCCATCCAGCTGAAGTACCGGTTCGGCTACGACGACTCGCTCGACGTGGTCGGCGTTCACCTGGTCGGCGGCCTCGTCGGCTCGCTGGCCCTCGGCCTCTTCGCCGACGGGCGGATCAACGCCCTCGCCGGAGAGCTCGACGCCGACGGCGTTGTCATCGACGACCGGGGCCTGCTGCTGGGCGGCGGTGCCGATCTGTTCATCGACCAGCTGATCGCCTCGATCGCCGTCATCGCCTTCTCCTTCGTGGTGACGATGATCATCGGCAAGGTGATCGACATGACGGTCGGGTTGCGGGTGAGCGAGGCTGACGAGTTGCAGGGCCTCGACCTGAGCCAGCACGCCGAAGCCGGGTACAACCTGGCCGACCACGCCTGACACGGCACGACGACGAAAGGATTCGACAGATGAAGCAGATCACTGCCGTCATCAAGCCGTTCAAGCTGGATGACGTGAAGGACGCCCTCAAGGCCGCCGGCGTGCAGGGCATGACGGTGACCGAGGTCAAGGGCTTCGGCCGCCAAGGGGGCCACACCGAGGTCTACCGGGGCGCCGAGTACCAGGTGGACCTCGTACCCAAGGTGCGCATCGAGACGGTGGTGGATGACGCCGAGGTCGCCGGCATCCTCGACGCCCTCGTCGCCTCGGCCAAGACGGGCGAGATCGGTGACGGGAAGGTCTGGGTCACCGACGTGGCCGAGATCACCCGCATCCGCACCGGTGAGAAGGGGGCGGACGCCGTCTAGCCCCGCCGTTCGTCGGGACGCAATGAACGCCGTGAGGAGCGGGGCCTTCGGGTCCCGCTCCCTCGCTGTCCGGGGCTGTCAGATCCGCGTCATCATCTCGACCCGGAGGCGTCACGGCGGCCACATGAACGGGCAACACCGCCCTCTTAGGTTGGCCGGGTGGCCCACCTCGTGACCGCCATCATCAAGCCCTTCAAGCTCGACGACGTGAAGGAGGCCCTGCAGGGGGCGGGGCTGATGGGCCTGACCGTGACCGAGGTCCAGGGCTACGGCCGCCAGGGCGGCAAGACCGAGACCTTCCGGGGATCGGAGTACCTGATCGAGTTCGTGCCGAAGGTGCGCATCGAGGTCCTGGTCGGCTCGGCCGATGCGGACAAGGCCATCGAGCTCATCGCCTCGGCGGCCAAGACCGGCAAGATCGGCGACGGGAAGATCTGGGCCGTCGACCTGGACCGGCTGCACCGGGTCCGGACCGGCGAGGTCGGCGATGACGCGGTCTGAACCGTTCATCGCGGCGAAACGAACGTGACACACATGCTCTTTACGTTGCTCCCGTGAGCTCGTCCCCCGAACCCGGTGCCGCCGACCCCGCACCCGGCACCGTCACGATGATCGGTGCCGAGGTGGCCATGATCCGCTGGCCGGGCGAGGAGGACCGCCTCGACCGGCTGCGGGCCACCCGCCGACCGCGGCTGCTCCTCGTCGAGGACGGGGCGGCGCCGCCGCTGCCTGCCGACGAGCTCGAGGACTGGATCCGGGTGCCGGCGCAGGAGATCGACATGCGGGCCCGCCTGGCCGGCCTGGAGCGCCGCCTGCACGAGAACGGCGCGGCCCAGCCCCAGATCGACGACGACGGCGTCCTGCGCATGGGCGACCACTGGGTCTCGCTCCCGCCCGTGGACCACCGCTTGGCCCGGGTGCTCGTCGAGCGCTTCAACGCCGTGGTCAGCCGCGACGCCCTGGCCCGGGCCGGGTGGCCCGACGGCACCCCGGCCCGCAACGCCCTCGACGTGCACGTGCTGCGCCTGCGCCGCCGTCTCGAGCCGCTGGGGCTCGCCATCCGCACGGTCCGCTCGCGTGGCTATGCCCTCGAGCACGCCGACGCCGGGGTCAACGGCTCCGCCTGAGGTCCGATCCCACAATCCACTGAACGGGTGATCCCGCCGGGCTCCCGGATGGCGTATGTTGTCCACTTCCGTGTCACGCGGAAGGGGAGGAGACCAGCTCGGCGGAGACCACCTTGGCCGGGGCGGACGCGCTGTTCGCCTTCGATGTCACCTCGGTGGACTTCGGTTACGAGCGCAACACCACGCCCGCGGTCAGGGCAGCCGGAGCACCTGGCCGGGGAGGATCAGGTCGGGGTCGTCGGGGTCGACCAGGCGGTCCTGGTTGGCCGCGATGAGGGCCGTCCACCGGGGCACGATCTCCGCGTCTGTCGGCGGTCGGCCAAGGGCATCGGTGGTCATCGCCGCCGCCAGCGACCAGAAGCTCTCGCCCGGCGCCACCGTGATCGTGGTCGGTGCACCATCGGGCTGCGGGTCCGGAGGACGCTCGATCGGCTCGCGGTCGGACGGCGTGGGCGTCAGCATCGGGCCGGTCCGGACCTCGCCGCGCGCCTCGACGGGCGCGAGGACCGGCGGAGTCGAGGTCTCGGCCAGCGCGGGAGCGATCGGCGTCAGGCCGACGGCGACAGCCGACACCCCGATCGCCCGTCGGACAGCACCGGCCACGCCGTTGCCGGTCCAGTGGTCCACGAACCGCCCAACGGCCTCCGGAAGAAGCCGGAGTGAACCGGCCACGACGGCGAGGAGGACGAGGGCGACGTACCCGGCCATCACGGTGGCGACGCATCGGAGCCCGAAGGACACGAGCTCGACGGCTTCGGCGCTCGGGTCGGTCAAGGGGGTGGATCGGGGGAGGTGCCGGGGGAGGAGCGTCACGGCGAGCCCGACGGAGAGGGCCAGGCCCGAGACGGCCCGGACGGTCGGGCGGCGACTCATCCGCGGGGGACTTCCGTCAGGCGGCCGTCCTCGTGGCGCACGAGGAGGGCATCGCAGGTCGGTCCCTGGCGGCGGTCGAGACCGGTCGCCCCGGCGTAGTGCCCCGCCGGATCCGCCGTGATCGCCGCGTCGGGGTCCCACGCAGAGAAGCGCCAGACGTCGCCGACGAGTGGTTGCAGGAGCGCAACCGTGTCGCGGCCGTCGCAGTCCCAGTCGCCGAGCTCGACGGCATCGCCGGGACGGCCGAGCCGGTACCGCGTCCCGGCGACCTCGATCCAGCCGGGACCCTGCCGCACACCCTCGGGGCAGCCGTCGCCGTCGACGTCGGCGAGCCGCCCGGTGACCGCAGGACAGGCGGTGTCAGGCGGGGCCGTCGGTGAGGGGCTGGTCGCCGCCGGCGAGGTGTCGCCGGTGGTCCCCAGCAGGCCGAGGACCGCGAGCGCCAGCCCGGTCGTACCCAGCACGGCGACGCGGCCCGGCGGTCGGAGCCGGCGGGGACCCTCGCGCCGATGACGTCGCGTGTGCACGGCGACGAGGTCGCGGAGGGCCTCGATCCGGCCAGGCGCGGACCGGTCCGGCTCGGTCCGCCCGGGCGGCGGGTGGCCGGCGGCTTCGTGGACGGCGTGGGCCAGAGCCCGGGCCGCGGGTCGCCGTCCCGGCTCGTCGGCAGTCGCCTGGTCGGCGAGGGTGAGCAGCGCACGGTGCCGGTAGCCGTTCCAGGGCACCCGCCGCCAGATCCGTCGGTCTGGGATCGGCTCCTCCTCGACCTCCGGGTCGAGCAGCGAACGGAGGACCGCGCCGATGCCGTGGACGTCGTCGGCCGGCGTGCCGTCGGCGGATGCGAATCCGCACAAGACGGTGCGGTCGCCGGCGAGGAGCACGTGCTCGGGCCGTAGGGCACCGTGGACCAGCCCGCGGGCGTGGAGGTCGGCCACCGTGCTGGCCAGGTCGGCCACCAGGTCGGCGGCCCGGTCGGTGGTGAGCGGTCCGCAACTGGCCAGGGTTCGGGGACCGACGTACTCGGTCACGAGCTCCGGACCGTCCTCGGTGTCGCGGAGCTCGATGAAGCGCACGACCCCGGGGTGATCGATGGCGGACAGCCGAACGGCTTCGTCCCGGACCCGGTCGATCCCCGCCGGGGAGGTGGCCCGCTTGCAGGCCAGCGTGCGGGCGCCGAGCCGTTCGATGCGCACGTGCGTGCTCATCGCAGGTGCGCGGTGGCGGACGCCTCGGCCTGGACTGCGGCGGCATCCGGGGCGTGCGGCAGCGCTCGGGCGAAGGGCAGCGAGACGGAGGCGCGGAGGCGCAGGCGGACCGTGCGGGGGTCGACGACGGTGGCCTCGGCCCGAACCCCCAAGAGCAGTGGCGAGTGCCGCACGCGGACGGCAGTGGCGACCAGGGTCCGTACGAGATCGGGGTCCAGGCGGTAGGTGCCGGCGCGACGGAGCTCGGCCTCGTCCACGCCGAGCGTGGTCACGTCGTTGGCCGTTGCCGCGGCGAGATCATCGAGGTCGCGCTGGGCCAGGTGGAGTCGGGCGAGGTCGACCGTCACCGCGGCAAGCACCACGATCACGAGCAGGGCGGCCGGGAAGAGCAGCAGGGTGCTGCCCCGGTCGTCGGACGCGATCACGGCGATGCCGCGCAGACGGCGAGGCCCGGGAGGCCGTCACGATACGGATCGACGATCTCGCGGTGTTCGGACCGCACCCGCGTCGAAGGCCGGTCGGTGCGCCACGGCACGCCGATCGAGGGGACGGTCGTGGTGGCCTCGAGCCGGGCGACCCGACATCGGTGGAACCCGGGCCCGAGCACCCGGACCCGGAGGGCATGCCCGGCACCGTCCTCCACCTCGTCGACCGCCGACTCTGCGGCGCGCACGGCCGGTGCGGCGCCGTCGGCCTCGACGTAGGCCCGGGCCGCCTCCCGTGCTGCCCCGGCGGTGACGAACTTGGCATCGACCACCGCCCAGGTGTGCGCGACGACGAGGCAGCCGACCAGGAGGACGAGGAGGCCGAATGGCACCGCCTCGATGCCGGCGACCTGTCCGGCGTCGCCTCGCAACCGGGTCGTCATCGCGGGTGCTCCCAACGTGCCGTCGCTCCGCGCCGGATGGTCGGGGTGAGGCCGGGCACCGGCGGCGAGGGGACGACGACGAGCAGCCGGACCGATGCCTCGTCGCTCTCCCAGACGACCTGGGCGCCATCGCCCAGGACGGCCGCGATGTGCGCTTCGGCTCGGGCCCGGGCGGTGGGATCGTCGGGTCCGGCTTCGGCCACGTCGTGGACCGTTTCCGCGGCCACCACGGCGGCGAGGGTCGTCCGGTGGAGGCGGGCGAGCACGAGCACCGTGCCGAGCAGCAGGGTCAGCGCCACCGTCACGCCGATCGCGGCGCTGAGCGTGCCCGTCGCCCGATCGGTCCTCAGCCGCCGATCTGGTTGATCTGCTCGTTGGTCTGCGCCTCGGCGTTGGCCCAGATCTGCTGGAACCCGATCCACATCAAGGCACCGAGGAACGCGACGATCAGGACCGCGATGGCGGCAGAGATGACGCCTTCGCCGCGCTGGCCCCGCAGTCGAGGTCGTCGGTGTTGGGGTGGAGCAGCGGGTGGGGCGGCGAGAGGGACGGGCACGATGGCACCTCCTGGTGGCCATGTCAGGCCCCGGCGAACAGCCGGAGCGCGTCGAGGAACGGGACGAGGAGCAGCATCGAGCCAGGGAGCAAGGTGGCGACGGTGACGGGGATCCACACCTGCTGACCTCGACGCTCGAGGGAGGCGAGCAGGTCGCGGTGGGCGTCGGCGCGGATCGCCTCCGCTTCCTGCTCGATCAGGTGATCGAGGTCGGTGGCCTCCCCGGCGAGGGCGAGCACAGCGACCAGGTGACTGACCGCCGGCGCCCGTCGGAGGTCCGCCCACTCGCGGAGGGCCGCAGCTTCGCCGATGCCCTGCTGGAGGTGTCGCGTGACCCGGCGCAGGTCGGCGGCGCAGGCGCCGCGGCCACGCTCGCCGAGATGCGCGATGGCGGAGGGGACGGATCGGCCGGCACCCAGGAGCATCGCCAGCTGCTCGGCGACCGTCGGCAGCTCCTGGACGACCTGGCGGGTCCGGGAGCGGGCAGCTCGGCTGAGGTCGTGCTCGTGCGCCGCGGCGACGGCGAGTGGGGTGCCCAGCACGAACGCACCGGCGACCGCCGGCGGGAGATCGACCGGGGCGACGGCGAGCAGGATCCCCGCTCCGGCCAGGCCGAGCACGGCATGGCTGAGCTGGCGGAAGCGGAACGCCGGGGCATCGAGCTGGCGCTGGGCGAGCACCAGGCGATCGGGCAGCGGTACCCCCACGCGTAGGAGCCGGCTGAGACGGTCGCCGACGACCAGGAGCACGACATGGAGCTGGTCCAGGCTCCGGCCGGCGCCGGTGGTGCCCGGGCCGAGGTACGGCAGGAGCCGCTGGGCGAGGCTGGCGCGGTGCAAGGGCCGGATGGTCGACACGACCAGGGCCGCACCGGCCCACAGCACGATGGCCGCTCCCCAGGCGCTCACGCGAACACCCGGGGGTCGTCGGGGAGGTGGAGGTACCGGCCGGACCAGACCCAGCAGAGCGCGACCAGGCCGGCGGCGAGCAGGCCGACCAGCTGTCCACCCGCGGACGCAAACGCCGATCTCCCGGTGCCCACGGCTTGGCCGGCGACCGCCATCCCCACGGGGACGATGACCACGAAGCGTCGGGCGAAGCGAGCCCCCGCCAGCTTGGCCACCGCCAGGTCTCGGGTGGCCAGGTCCCGTCGTCGGTCTTCGGCCAGCCGCCGCAGCCGACGACCCACGTCGGCGCCCCCGAGTTGGTGGGCGACGAGCAGCGTCTCGCACACCAGATCGGTGGACGCCTCGTCGAGGCGGGCCTTCAGCACGTCGAGGGTGAGGTCGAAGTCGCCGGAGATGCGCCAAGCCCGTTCCGTGGCCGCGAAGGCGCCGCGCAACGGCTCGGGCGTCCGCGAGCCGGCATCGAGCAGGGCCCGGGGCAGCGACCGGCCTCCGCTCGTGGTGAGCACGCGGATCTCCTCGAGCAGGGCGGGCCAGTGGCGCCGGGCCTGCTCCCGCCGGGCCGTCGCCACCGACCGCCGGCCCGCGATCGCACACAGAGTGGCGAGCGCACCGGCGACGACCGCGGCCGGACCGCCCACGGCGAGGTAGCCGAGGACCAGCCCGAGTCCCGCGGCCCCCACGGGCAGAGCGAGGTCGGCCGTCGGCGGCCCCCGGCGTCGACGGGGCCCGGTGCGGGGCGCGGGCCGGGCCCAGAGCAGGTGAACGCCCACCGCGGCGACCACGCCGTAGAGGAGCCCCCTCACGCGGCCCGTCCGAAGTCGGCGAGGAGCGGGCGGAGGTCGAACCCCCGGGCCATGGTGCGGGCCTGCAGGCGGGTGGGGACGAGGCCTGACCAACGCAACGGCACTTCCGGGCCGTCGCGGGTGAGCACCGGCGTGGTGGTGAACCGCCCGCTTTCTCCGGAGGTGGTGTCCTCGACGGCGAGGACCTCGCTCAGCCGGAGACCGTCCGGCGTCCGGATGCAGTGGACCACCGCGTCCACCGCGTCGGCCACCAGGTTGGTGAGCGTGGAGGCGGACAGGTTGGTCGCCTCATCCGCGAGGTGGCAGATGAACCGGAGCCGGTTCAGGGCCTGCGCCGCCGAACCGGCGTGAACGGTGGTGTACCCGGCGACGCCCGAGGAGAGGGTGAGCAGCAACGGCAGTGCCTCACGGTCACGGACCTCGCCGACGATCGCGACATCGGGTGCCATGCGGAGGAACGCCGCGACCAGGCGGCGGAGGTCGATCTCGGGGCGGTCCGGGCGCGGCCCGCGGGTCTGCATGCCCGCGACGTTGGCCAGGGGGACATCGGCCTCGAACACCTCTTCCGCGACGACGACCCGACACCGGGGGTCCAGTTCGGCGGCGCAGCACGTGAGCAAGGTGGTCTTGCCGGCTCCCGGACGGCCGGAGACCAGGAGGGTCGTGCCGGCGCGCACCAGCCCGGCCAGCAGGTCGGCGGTCCGAGCGTCCAACATCGCCGTGCCCACCAACTCGTCCAGCCGCCGGTACCGGACGCCGGTGAACTTGCGGATGTTGACCATCGTGTGGCCACCGCGGCTCAGGTCCCGGTGCACGATGTGCAGCCGAGCGCCGTCACGGAGTTGAGCGTCCTGCAGGCCGAGCGTGGGATCGAGCTTCCGGTGCGCACCCGGGGCATCGTCGAGGATCCTCGTCAGCACCCGGCACACGTGGTCGTCGTCGTGGAAGACGTCGTCGTGGGGGCCGTCCGCCCCCCGGTGCCGCTTCACGAACAGCGCGTCGGGGGCGTTCACCATGATCTCCCAGACGTCGTCGTCGGCCAAGAGGGGATCGAGAGGGCCGTAGCCGACGAGGTTCCGCAGCGCCCGATCGACGAGACCGTCGTCCAGACCGACACTCCGGCGGCCGTCCCGCACATCGGTGTTCCAGGCCTCGACGGCATCGGCGACCAGACGCCGGAGCTGGAGCACGCCCGTCTCCGCCGTCAGGTCGAGCGCCAGCTCGTCCGCTCCCTGCTGCGCCCGTCGTTCGATCTCGGCCAAGGGCGACCGGTTCACCGGTCGACCGCCTGGACCGCGGTCGCCACCGACCGCACGAGTCGCCCGGGGAGTGGGCGTCCGTCGCGAACGCACGCCTCCACCCGTGGTTCGTGGGCGATGCCGACCGGGGTGGGCCAGTCCCCGTCATCGAGGGCGCGGAGCAGCCGAGCGGCCGCGGCCGTGGTCAGCGCCTGCCGAGGTCGTCGACCTGGGAGCTGGTTGAGGACCGGACGAACCCGACGCGGCTCCACGCCGTGCCGCCCGAGCTCGACCAGCGTCCGGACCAACCGGTGGACGCCGGTCGTGGAGCCACGACCGACGACCACGACGACCCCGGCCTGCGCGATGGAGGACCGGGTGAGCCCGTTGCGGTCCTCGAGGTCGGCCGAACCGGTGTCGGCCCGTCCGTCCAGATCAGGGCTGAGGTCGGCGACGACGGTGCCGTGACGACGGAGGACCCGCACGACGCGATCGGCGAGGTGGGCATCGAGGGCGGTCCACTCCTGACGCCGCCGTAGGCCGCGGAGCAGCAGATAGCCGCCGGTTTGCGAGCTCAGCGGCGGGGCGACGTCGTCGTCCGGCCGGTGGCGGAGGACCTCGGCGAGCTCGAAGAGGCCGTCACCGTCCGGGGCGGCGGCATGGCGCACGTGTTGATCGGCCTCGAGGGCGAAATCGGCCAGGACCGTCGGGCCCGCCCGACCGAGCGCCGTGGCCAACGCCTGGGCGATGGTCGAGCTGCCCGCGCCGCCGGGACCGGTCACCGCGATCAGGTCGCCGAGCACGTCGACTCGCGATCCGTCGGGTTCGGTGACGGCCGTCGGGCGCCGCGCCCGGCGATGCGTGCGCAGCACGGTGTCCAGGGCGTCGGCGTCGAAGTCGGCGGGCAGGACGGCGTCGGCATCGAGGCGCGCGGCCGTGGCGCCCAGCGCGGGCCCGTCGACGACGGCGAGTGCGGTGCCGGCGGCCCGGACCGCGTCGGCCAGCGACCGGTCGACCCCAGGGAGCCCGAGATCGACGACGGCCAGGTCCACGACGGTCGTGGTGATGAGACTGCGGAGCTCCTCGGCGGAGACGCAGGTGGTCGCTTCGAGCGGAAGGGTGGCCGTCGATCCCCACCGGGCGATCGCGCGGGGCCACGATGGCCCCGGGTGGCCGAGCGTGGCGACCCGGGCGCGCATCATGTGAGGACCTCGGCACCGGTTCGGGCCACGGTGACCTGACCTTCGTCGACCGCCTGCACGAGATCGAGGAGCTCGCCGGGGTCGCGCAACCGCACGGTGAGGAGCACGGGACCCGAGTCATCGATCAGGCGGTCTCCGCCGGTGGCGACCGTCGTGACCAGGGCGTCACGGGCGACCAGGCGGGGGCTGCTCGTGGCGAAGGTGGCAACCAGGTCGACGACCTCGCCCGGCCGGATCGCGCCGCCGAGGGCTCGGTCCGCGGTGACGGCGAAGGACAGCTCGACGCCCTCGAACGCGGCGTCGGTCACTGGCAGGACGTGCCCGAGCTGAACCAGCTCGCCGGGGGCGAGGGGGGCCAGCGTGACGGCGCCGGCGAGCACGTCCCGGTCCGTGAAGGCGCGCTCGGCGGTGCGCTGGGGAAGCTCGGCCGGCTGCAGTTCCAGCGCGTCGGGGTCGAGCACCGCGCCGGGAGCGATCGTGTGCCGGGCGACCACGTAGCGGGTGGTCGGGGGATCGTCGGCGTGGGCGTAGGCCTGGCTGACCCCCAGGAGGGCGAGGGCGACGAGGAGGCCGCCGAGGACGGCCCGGACGGTCGTCGAACCACCGGGAAGGTGCAAAGGGAAAGAGACACCCCGAAACGACACTAAAGCAGATCTTAGATAGCCAAACGCGGTGTTTCAAGTCCCTTCAGCCCTTCTCGTGACTACGGGGGCCATCCGCGTTCCTGTCACCCCCTGCGGCTACGGTCGCGGCATGGCTTCGGAGATCGAGTGGCTGAGCACGGCCGAGGCGGCCGGGCGCCTGGGGATCACGCCCCGCACGCTCTACCGCTTCCTCGACGAGGGCCAGCTCCCGGGGTACCGGTTCGGGCGGGTCATCCGCCTGCAGGCGACCGACGTGGAGGCGTTCATCGAGCGCAGCCGGATCGAGCCCGGCACGCTCGAGCACCTCTACCCGGACCCCTCCCCGGCCCGTAGCGCGACCACGGCGGACGACGACGCGTAGACCGGCCCGGTGCCGCCGTCGGGCACCACGGTGAGGACGTCGATGCCGGCGGCCTCCAGCCGCCCGACGAGGATCGTCCCCGACGCCAGGACGAGCGTGACGGCCTCGCCCGCCAGCCGGCTGAGGAGCTCGTCGAAGCTGCGCTCCACCCGTTCGACCCCGACGGCCCCCGTGCCCTCCTGGGCCCCGGTGGCCTCGACCCACTCGATCGCCGAGTAGCGGAGGGCGCACCATCGGTCGCGGACGACGAGGCGGACGTGGTCCGGGCCCAGCTCGGCCACCGACCCGTGCGGAGAACCAGCGGGGCCGTGGACCTGCACCGTCGCCCCGGCGTGGGCCAGCCGCTCGAGGATCGTCGCCAGGGTCGCCTCCTCGGCGCCCAAGCGGTCCCAATGGGCGCGGTGGCGGCGGGACTCGGCCGCCTGCTCGACGCGGGCCTCGCGGGCGAGCGCCCGCAGCGGGTCGGCCGGATCGGTCTCGGACACCGGCCGGGACCGTAGATCTCACGGAGTCGGCCCGTCAGGGGGCGGTACGCTCGCCGGGACCGATGCCCTCCCCGCCCGTGAAGATCAACGTCCCCGGCAACCACCTCATGGTGGGCCTGCTGGGCGAGCGTGACGAGCTGCTCCGCCTGATCGAGGCGGCCTTCGCCGACACCGAGATCCGGGTGCGGGGCAACGAGATCAGCGTCGAGGGCGAGGACACCGAGGCGGTGGCCCGCCTCTTCGAGGAGCTGGTCATCCTGCTGCAGCGGGGCCACGCCCTCGAGCCGGCCGAGGTCGTGCGCACGATCGAGATGATCCGGGCCGACGAGCGGCCGTCGGAGGTCCTCACCTCCGAGGTCCTGCGCGGGTTCAAGGGCCGCACCGTGCGCCCCAAGTCGAGCGGGCAGAAGCGCTACGTCGACGCCATCAACGACAACGTCATCACCATCGGCATCGGCCCGGCGGGAACGGGCAAGTCGTGGTTGGCGGTGGCCACCGCGGTGCAGGCGCTGCAGGACAAGGCGGTCGAGCGCATCATCCTCACCCGGCCGGCGGTCGAGGCGGGCGAGCGCCTGGGCTTCCTGCCCGGCGACATGATGGCCAAGATCGACCCGTACCTGCGGCCGCTCTACGACGCCCTCTTCGACATGGTCGGGGCCGAGGGGGCCGAGCGCCTCATCGACCGGGGCACCGTCGAGGTCGCCCCGCTGGCGTTCATGCGGGGGCGGACGCTGAACGGGAGCTTCATCATCCTCGACGAGGCCCAGAACACCTCGCCGGAGCAGATGAAGATGTTCCTCACCCGGATCGGCTTCGGCTCCAAGGCGGTGATCACCGGCGACACCACCCAGGTCGACGTCCAGCACGGACGCTCCGGCCTCGAGGGCCTCGAGCGCATCCTCACCGGGATCGACGGGCTGGCGTTCGTCCGCCTCGGGTCGAAGGACGTGGTGCGGCACCGCATCGTGCAGGACATCGTGGACGCCTACGACAAGGCGGCCCAGAACCGGCCGTGAGCAGTCAAGGGGCCGTGGTCGTGGCCCGGGACGACCAGGGCGACGAGCCCGTCGACGTGGCCCGATGGTCCCGACTGGCGACCGACGTGCTCGACGCCGAGGCGCGTCGCCGGCGAGCTGAACCTGCTGTTCGTCGACGAGGCGGCGATGGCCGACCTCAACGCCGAGCACATGGGTGAGGACGGGCCGACCGACGTCCTGTCGTTCCCGATCGACGGGCCCGAGGCGGGCGCCGACGGGCTGCTGGGCGACGTGGTCGTCTGCCCGGCCGTGGCCCGGCGCAACGCCCCCGACCACGCCGGCACCTACGACGACGAGGTCGCCCTGCTCGTCGTCCACGGCGTGCTGCACGTGTTGGGTCACGACCACGCCGAGCCCGACGCGGCCTCCGTCATGCGTGACCGCGAAGTCGCCCACCTGCAACGCTTCCACCGGTGAGCGAGCCTCCGAGTCCCACCGGGTCGCGGCGATGACCGGGGCCGAGATCCTCGCCCTGGTGGGCTCGGTGGTGCTGGTCCTGCTGGCCGCCGTCCTCGCCATCGCCGAGACCGCCTTCACCCACCTGGGGCGGGCCCGGGCCGAGGCCATCGACAACGCCCGGGCCAACAAGGGCAACGGCAACGGCGAGGGGGTCGACCCGTCCGAGCCCGGCGTGCTGGTCGAGCTGCTGGCCCGCCGCAGCCAGGTGCTCAACCCGGTGCTGTTCCTCGTCCTCGTGTGCCACCTCGGGATCGCCACCATCGTGGCGGTCGTCGCCTACGACGAGTGGGGCGTCTCCGGCGTCCTCGTCGCCCTCGGCATCGAGCTGGTGGTGATCTACGTCATCGGTGAGGCGGCGCCCAAGACCTGGGCCCTCGAGCACACCGACGTGGCCGCGGTCCGGGTCGCCCCGCTCGTGCGCGGGCTGGCCGCGTCTGGCGCCGCTGCGCTGGATCCTGCGCCTGCTCATCGGGATGGCCAACGCCCTGGTCCCGGGCCGGGCCCGGCGGGAGGGCCCGTCGGTGTCCGAGGAGGAGCTGCTGGCCCTGGCCGGCGTGGCCGCCGAGGCCTCGGTCATCGAGGCGTCCGAGCGGGCGCTCATCGAGTCGATCATCGCCTTCGGCGACACCATCGCCCGGGAGGTCATGGTGCCCCGGACCGAGATGGTGACCGTGGGCCAGGACTTCCGGGTCGACGCCGCCATCGAGGTGGCCATCGCCCACGGGTTCAGCCGTCTCCCCGCGTACGGCCAGGGCGGGGTCGACGACATCGCCGGGATCGTCTACGTGAAGGACCTGCTGCGGGCCGAGCTGGACGACCGCAGCGAGGAGCCGATCGCGGGGATGCTCCGCGACGCCCGGGTGGTGCCGGAGACCAAGCGGGTGTCCGAGCTGCTGCGGGAGATGCAGACCGAGCAGTTCCACATCGCCATCGTCATCGACGAGTACGGCGGCACCGCCGGCCTGGTCACGCTCGAGGACGTGATCGAGGAGCTGGTGGGCGAGATCCAGGACGAGTTCGACGTCGAGGAGCCCCTGGTCGAGCGGGCCTCGGGGGGCGGCATCCGGGTGCACGCCCGCATGGCGGTCGACGAGGTCAACGCCCTGCTCGCCGGCGAGCTGCCGGTCGAGGGCGACTGGGACAGCGTGGGTGGCCTCGTCTACAACCTCTTCGGCCACGTGCCCGCCGAGGGCGAGTCGGTCGAGGTGGAGGGCTACCGCCTCTCGGCCGAGAAGGTCCAGGGCCGCCGGATCGGCCGGGTGCGGATCACGCCACTGCCGGAGGGGTCGTCGTGAAGTCCGGCTTCGTCGCCATCGTGGGCCGGCCCAACGTGGGCAAGTCCACCCTGCTCAACACGATCCTGGGGACCAAGGTGGCGATCACCTCGCCCATCCCGCAGACGACCCGCAGCCAGGTGCGGGGGATCCTCGAGCGGCCCAACGCCGACGGCGAGCCGACCCAGATCGTGTTCCTCGACACGCCGGGCATCCACAAGCCCCGCAGCCCCATCGGGCCGCGGCTCAACGCCACGGCCGGCGCGGCCCTGGCCGACGTCGACGTGGCGTGCCTGATGGTCGACGCCACCGCACCGATCGGACCGGGCGACAAGTTCGTGGCGGCCAAAACGCCCCCGGGATCGGTGCTGATCGTCAACAAGATCGACGCGGCCGACGAGGCCGAGACCTTCGCCCAGCTCCAGAAGGGCTCGGCGTTGGAGGTCGACTTCGACGACTACTTCCCGGTGTCGGCGAAGACCGGTCGGGGCGTCGACGCCCTGGTCGAGCACCTGGTGGCCCGGATGCCCGAGGGCCCGCCGTACTACCCGGAGGGCACCGTCACCGACGTGCCCGAAGCGTTCTGGGTGGCCGAGCTGGTGCGGGAGCAGTTGCTGGCCCACCTCCGGGAGGAGATCCCGCACTCCATCGCCACCCAGGTCACCGAGTGGGAGTGGCCCCGGATCCGGGTCGAGATCCTCGTCGAGCGCGACTCGCAGAAGGGGATCGTCATCGGGAAGAAGGGCAGCGTGCTGAAGTCGGTCGGCATCGAAGTCCGCAAGCAGCTCCCCGAGGGCGCCTACCTCGAGCTCCAGGTCAAGGTCGACAAGGACTGGCAACGCCGAGACTCCCTCCTCACCCGCCTGGGCTACTGATCGGCTCGGTCGGCGACGATCTCCTGGAGGAACTGCTCGGCGTCGGCGCGGTGGCGGGTGCGCTTCATGGGCGGGAGGGCGTTGACGATCTCCCAGCGGTAGGTGGCCTTGGCCAGGCGGGAGTCGAAGACGGCGACGACGCCGCGATCGGTGGACGTGCGGATGAGGCGGCCGGCGCCCTGGGCCAGGAGGGTGGCGGCCCGGGGGAGGTCGATGGTGGCGAACGCCCCGGCTCGAGCCTGCTCGCGGCGGGCCTGCAGGAGGGGTTCGTCCGGGCGGGGGAACGGGAGCTTGTCGATTGTCACCAGCGACAGGGACCGCCCCGGGACGTCGACGCCCTGCCAGAACGAGAGCGTGGCGAACAGGCTCGTGGCCTCGTCGGCGGTGAACGCCTCGGTGAGGGCGGGCTTGGGCAGGTCGCCCTGGACGAGGATCGGCGTGGCCAGCTCGTCGCGCAGCGCTTCGGCGGCGGCCTGCATGGCGCGGTAGCTCGTGAAGAGGGCGAGGGTGCGGCCGCCGGCCGCGGTGATGAGCGCCTGCAGCTCCTCGTGCATCGCTTCCTGGTACTCGCCCTGACGGGGGTCGGGGAGGTGGGCGGCGCAGTAGAGGAGGGCGGCTTCGGGGAAGTCGAACGGGCTCCCGGCGTCCAGCTCGTCCACGTCGTCGTTCGGCAGCCCGACCTGCTCGGCCAGGTGGGGCGGGATGGTCGCCGAGGTGAGGACGGCCGTCCGCTGCTCCCACACCAGGGCGTCGAGAACGGGAGCGACGTCCAGGGGGGCGATGGCCAGGATCGGCTCGCGGTTGGGCTGCTCCACCCAGGCCACGACCTCGGGGGTCAGGTTCAGGGCGAGGTCGATGTCGGCCTGGAGGGAGGTCACGGCCTTGAGCGCCCGCTCCCGCCGGGTCTTCACGTCGGCGGCGTCGGATTTGATGGCCTTGAGGGCGACCAGGGCCGCATCGAGCCGCCCCCGGGCTGCCTCGAGCACCGAGGCGATGTCGTCGCCCACCCCGCGGCGGAGGCGGGCCCCGACCTCCGGGCTCAAGGCCGCCCGCAGCCGGTCGCCGGCCGTGAGCAGGGCGTCCTTGATCTCGTCCTCGGCCACGATCCCGGCGATCACGTGGGCCAGGGCGGTCAGCCGTCCGCCGGAGAGGGCGGCGCCGCAGGTGTCGGAGACCACGTCCTCCAGCTGGTGGGCCTCGTCGAAGACGACCAGGTCGTGGTCGGGCAGGACGACCCCGCCGGCGGCCAGGTTGGTGCCGTAGAGGTGGGTGTTGACCACCACCACGTCGGCGGCGGCCGCGGCATGGCGGGCGTCTTCGGCGAAGCAGTCCTCACCCCGGGGGCACTTGGCCGCGCCGGGGCACTCTTCGGACCCCGTGCTGACGGCGGCCCACGTCGCCGGCTTCGGCTCAGCCGGGAGGTCGGCCCGGTCGCCCGTGGCCGTCGTCTCCGCCCACTCGATGATCTCGGCCAGCTCGGTGACCGACGGGCCGTCGCCCGGCTCGAGCCCCGAGCCGAGCGCCAGCTGCACCTCGCCGCCGAGGGCCTCGTCCAGCCGCTGCCGGCAGAGGTAGTTCGACCGCCCCTTCAGGACCGCCCAGGTGAACGGCGCCCCGAGGTGCTCCTGGAGGAACGGGAGGTCCTTCCCCGCCAGCTGGTCCTGGAGGGCCTTGGTGGCCGTGGCGACGACCGTCCGCTTGCCGGAGAGGATGGCGGGCACGAGGTAGGCCAACGTCTTGCCGGTGCCGGTGCCCGCCTGCACGATCAGGTGACGGCCCGAGGTGACCGCCTTCGCCACGGCCGACGCCATGGCCTCCTGGCCGGGCCGCGACACGCCGCCAGGCAGCTCCTCCACCACGCCGTGGAGTGCGTCGAGCACCGGGTCGGACACGGCTGCCGACGGTACCGCCGGAGGGTGACCGCGCCGGGGAACGGTCCTGAGCACCCGCCGCACGCACCGGTAGGGTCGGAGCCATGGAGGTGGCCGGGATCGATCCGACGCGCGTCCCGAGCCACATCGCCGCGGTGATGGACGGCAACGGGCGCTGGGCCACCCAGCGGGGGCTCAAGCGCACCGAGGGCCACGCCGCCGGGGAGGAGGCCCTGTTCGACGCCGTCGAGGGGTGCCTCGAGCTGGGGGTGAAGTGGTTCACCGTCTACGCCTTCTCCACCGAGAACTGGCGGCGGCCGGCCGACGAGGTCCGCTACCTCATGGACTTCAACGAGTCGCTCCTGCTGCGCCGGCGCGACGAGCTGCACGAGCGGGACGTGCGCATGCGCTTCATCGGGCGCCGGGGCCGACCCGTGCCGAAGCGGATCATCCGGCGCATGGACGAGTCGTCACAGCTGACCGAGAAGAACCGGACCATGACCCTCACGATCGCCTTCAACTACGGCGGCCGGGCCGAGATCGTGGATGCCGTGCGCTCCCTCGTCGAGTCGGGGGCCAAGGGCCGCCAGATCACCGAGGCGGCGATCCGCAAGCACCTCTACGACCCGGAGATGCCCGACCCCGACCTCTGGATCCGCACCTCGGGCGAGCACCGCATCTCCAACTTCCTGCTCTGGGAGCTGGCCTACTCGGAGCTGGTGTTCACCGACGTGCTCTGGCCGGACTTCCGCCAGGAGCACCTCTTCGCGGCGGTGCGCGAGTTCCAGCAGCGGGACCGACGCTTCGGCGGCGTCGAGGACGGCTAGGAACGCCCAGTGGCGCTCTACCGCGAGCACGGGGTGGTGCTGCGCACCTACAAGCTGGGTGAGGCCGACCGCATCGTGGTCTTCGTGACCCGGGGCCACGGCAAGGTCCGGGCCGTGGCCAAGGGGGTGCGCAAGACCAAGAGCCGCTTCGGCTCCCGCCTGGAGCCGTGCAGCCACGTGGCCCTGCAGCTGTATGAGGGCCGCGAGCTCGACATCGTCACCCAGGCCGAGTCCGTCGACCACTTCCGGGCCATCCGCGACGACCTCGACCGGCTGGCGGGGGCGCAGGTCATGCTCGAGGCCACCGACCAGGTGGCGCAGGAGCACGAGTCCGATCACCGCCTCTACCAGCTCCTGCTCGGCGCCCTGCGGGCCCTGGCGGGGTCGGGCAGCCCGCTCGTCACGCCCGCCTTCCTGCTCAAGCTGCTGGCGGCCGACGGGGTCCGGCCCATGGTCGACGTCTGCGCCAGCTGCGGTGAGGACACCCCGTTGGTGGCCTTCGACATGACGTCCGGCGGGCTGCTGTGCCGGTCTTGCCGCCGGGGTGTGGGGGTGAGCCCGGCGGCGGTCGACCTGCTCCGCGAGGTCCTCGGCGGGCGGCTCGGCGCCGCGCTGGAGCGGCCAGAGGACGACGCCACCCACGAGGTCGCCCACCTGGCCACCACGGCGATGGAGCACCACCTCGAGCGCCGCCTGAGGACGGTCGACGCCCTCGGGCCCTCCTGACCCCGTTGGCCGACAAGCGCCTCGTCCGCCTCCCGCTGGGACTGCCGGGCGGCCACCGACTGCCGCCGGTCGGCACCGCGTTCGTCTCCATCGAGGTCGCCGGTGGGCTGGTGCTGGCGCTGGCCACGGCGGCCGCCCTCGTCATGGCCAACGTCGCCTCCGACGCGTACGCCGACCTGTGGGCCACCGACCTGGTCGTCGGTCCGATCGACCTCGACCTCCAGCACTGGATCAACGACGGGTTGATGACCCTCTTCTTCTTCGTCGTCGGCCTGGAGATCAAGCGCGAGCTCGTCGTCGGTGACCTGCGGGACCGGCGGACGGCCAGCCTGCCCGTGGCCGCCGCGATCGGCGGCATGCTCGTCCCCGCCGCCCTCTACCTCGGCCTGAACACCGGAGGGGAAGGCGAGGCGGGGTGGGCCATCCCGATGGCCACCGACATCGCCTTCGCGTTGGCCGTGCTGGCCCTGATCGGGGACCGGGTGCCGCGGACGCTCAAGCTGTTCCTGCTCACGCTGGCGATCGTCGACGACATCGGGGCCATCGTGGTCATCGCCCTCTTCTACGCCGACGACCTGGCCCCCGCCTGGCTGCTGGGCGCGGTGGGCATGGTGGTGGTCATCATCGTGCTGCGGCGGTCCGGCGTCGCCCGGATCTCGGCGTACCTCCTGCCCGCGCTCGTTCTGTGGCTCTGCACCCAGCAGTCCGGGGTCCACGCCACCATCGCCGGCGTGGTGCTCGGGCTGCTCACCCCCGCCGAGCCGGTGGCGGGAAGGCCGGTGCTCACCGACCTGGAGGACCGCCTCCACCCGTGGTCGAGCTTCGTCGTGGTCCCCCTCTTCGCCTTCGCCAATGCCGGCGTCCAACTGGACGCGGAGGCGCTCGACGCCGCCTTCTCCGGCGCGGTCGGCTGGGGGATCGTGCTGGGGCTCTTCGTGGGCAAGCCCGCCGGCATCCTCGGGGGCTCGGCGCTGGCCCTCCGGCTGGGCATCGGCACCCTTCCCGGCGATCTCCGGCTCCGCCACCTCGCCGGCGTCGGGGTGATCGCCGGCATCGGCTTCACCGTGTCGCTCTTCGTCGCCGATCTGTCGTTCGAGGGGATCCTGCTCGGCGAGGCGAAGCTGGCGATCCTGGCCGCCTCGGTGCTGGCGGCGGTGGTCGGCGCCCTGCTGGTGCGGTTGACGCCCCGGAGCGGATGACCCGGTGGGGTTTCCCCCACCACGGAGCTCAGCCCTCGACCGGACGCCACTCCTGGGTGTCGTCGTCGAACTGCAGCCACGTCTCCGTCTTCGGGTTCCACTGGAGGTAGGCCTGGCGAGCCGGGTCCCACTGGGGCTGGTAGGCGGGCTCCTTCGCGCTGGGCTCGTCGCTCGGCGCGGCGTCGCCGACCCGCAGGGTCTCGCCCGACGCCAGCACGGGCACCGCGTCCTCGTTGAGCGGCGCCCACGCGGAGGTGACGGCCTCGGCCTGCTCGAGCCCGGTCGGGTCGTCGCCCACCGAGCCGCGGTCCACGACGTAGGTGCCGCCGACCAGGTCGCCCAGCCGCCGGTTGGTCGTGCTGGTCCAGGCGAAGAGGGCGCCGACGAGGGGGAGCAGGTACGTGGGCAGCGCGTCGATGGGCAGGAGCAGAGCCCGGACGAAGGCCCGGCCCATGCCCGGTCGGCCGCCGTCCTTCTTGACCGTGCGGATCCCGGTCAGCGCCTTACCGATGGTCCACCCGGCCCGACCCTGGATGATCACCGCGAACAGGAGGATCACGCCGAGCCCGATGGCCCCGGTGATGATCAGCTCGGTCTCGTCGAGCACGTAGAGCCGGTCGCCGAGGCGCACGGCGTAGTCCGGCCCGAGCCGGAATGCGTCGGCGTAGAACTCGCCGCTGCCGTCGACGGTCGAGCGCTCGGCGAAGAACAGGAACGGCACGACCAGGGCCGCGGCGTAGATCGCCTCGTCGATCAGGTAGCCGACGTAGCGCCGGAGGAGGACCGCGGTCGGGACATCGTCGAGGGACGCAGGCACGGCGGCCTTTCTACCCCTTCACGGTGGTGCTGCGTCTCCTCCCGCATCCCCCTCGACCGGGGCCCAGCCCGCGTCGCCGTGCTCGAGCCACCGTCCGGACTTGGAGTGCCAGAGGACGTAGCGCTCGTGGCGGCGGTCCCAGATGGCCTGGTCGGGGGGCACCCCGTCGGGCGCCGCGGCCGCCGCGGTGGCGGCCGGACGAGCGGGCTCCGGCTCGGGTGCCGGTTCGGGTTCGCGCTCGGGCTCAGGTTCGGGCTCCCACGCCGGCTCGGGCTCGGGCCGCGGCGGGAGGGCCTCCGCCCGCGCCGGCTCGTCCCGGTCGAGGGGCTGGTCCACGGGGCGCCCGTCAGCCCGCTTGTCCACCACGTAGGTCCGGGCCAACACGTCGCCCACCCGCTGGTGGCGGGCGGTCAGCCGGGTCGAGCCGTAGGCGACGAGCGGGATGCCCGGGAGGATGTCGACGACCCAGGCCACGGTCCGGACCAGGGCCCGAACGACGCCCGACCGGCCGCCGTCCCGACGGACGAGGCGGAGGTCGCCGGCGAGGTAGCCGGGTGACCACCCCCGCCGGCCCGGGAGCAGCACGAGGATCAGGAGCACGCCGACCGCCAGCGCCCCGAGGGTGATCTGCCACTCCGTCGGGCGGAGGACCACGACCGTGTCCCGCACGAACAGGCCGAGGTCGCCGTCGTGCCACTCGACACGGATCCCGCCGTCGGGCCGGTCGAGGGAGTAGGCGTCGGCCAGCAGGAGCGCGGGCAGCGCGCCGCAGAGCCCGACCAGCACGAAGTCGACGAACCAGGCGCCGGCGCGCCGGGCCACGACGGCCGTCGGGTCGGTCGGCGAGGCGGCGCGCATGGCCGCCCTTGATAGCAGCAAAGGCCCGGCCCTCCAGGGGTCCCGCCGGTACGCTCCGCCCGATGGCTCCCCCCGCCGACGCCGGCTCCGGCGCGCCCGACGACCGCCTGCAGAAGGTGGTCAACCTGACCAAGCGGCGGGGCTTCGTGTTCCCCTCGGCGGAGATCTACGGCGGGTTCCGGTCGGCCTACGACTACGGCCCCATCGGCGTGCTCCTGCTCCGCAACGTGAAGGACGCGTGGTGGCGCTCGATGGTGCAGCTGCGGACCGACATCGTCGGTCTCGATGCGTCGATCCTGTCCCCACCGGCCGTCTGGGAGGCCTCGGGCCACCTGGCCAACTTCACCGACCCCCTGGTCGACTGCCGCAACTGCCAGTCGCGCTGGCGGCTCGACAAGCTCGAGGACCCGGACGTCTGCCCGAACTGCGGGGCCCGGGACAGCTTCACCGAGGCCCGCGCCTTCAACCTCATGTTCAAGACCCACGCCGGCCCCGTGGAAGGCGAGGGCAACGAGGTGTACCTCCGGCCGGAGACGGCGCAGGGCCACTTCGTGAACTTCGCCAACGTGCTCCAGGCCAGCCGCAAGCGGCCGCCGTTCGGCATCGCCCAGGTGGGCAAGTCCTTCCGCAACGAGATCACCCCGGGCAACTTCATCTTCCGGACCCGCGAGTTCGAGCAGATGGAGATGGAGTACTTCGTCCCCCCCGAGGAGGGGCCGAAGTGGTTCGAGTACTGGTGCGACGAGCGGATGCGGTGGTACGTCGACCTCGGCATCCCGCCGGAGGACCTCCGGCTGCGCCACCACGACGCCGACGAGCTCAGCCACTACTCCGCGGCCACAGCCGACGTCGAGTACCGGTTCCCTTGGGGCTTCGACGAGCTCGAGGGCATCGCCAACCGGACCGACTACGACCTCAAGCAGCACGCCGCCCACTCCGGCGAGGCCCTGGACTACTTCGACCCGGCCACCGAGACCCGCTACGTGCCCCACGTGATCGAGCCCGCGGCCGGGGCCACCCGGACCCTGATGGCGTTCCTCCTCTCGGCCTACGACGAAGAAGAGGTGAAGGGCGAGACCCGGGTCGTGCTCCGCCTGCACCACCGGCTGGCGCCGTACAAGGTCGCCGTGCTCCCGCTGTCGCGCAAGGACGAGCTCACCGAGCCGGCGCGGGAGGTCTTCGCCCGGCTCGCCCCCGAGTTCATGTGCGACTACGACGAGACCCAGTCGATCGGGCGCCGCTACCGGCGCCAGGACGAGCTGGGCACCCCGTTCGCAGTGACCTTCGACTTCGACTCGCTCGAGGACCGGGCCGTGACCGTCCGCGACCGCGACTCGATGGAGCAGGAGCGGGTGGCCGTCGACGACCTGGTCGCCTACCTGCGCGAGCGGCTGGCATGAGCGAGGCCGAGTACCAGAAGCTGAACCGGGCCTGGTGGGACGAGCGCGTCCCCATCCACGCCGAGGGCGACTTCTACGATCTCGACGGCTTCGTGGCTGGCCACGAGACGCTGCAGTCGTTCGAGGCTGAGGCGCTGGGTGACGTCACCGGCCTCGACCTGGTCCACCTCCAGTGCCACATGGGCATGGACACGCTGTCCTGGGCCCGCCGGGGCGCCCGGGTCACGGGCCTCGACTTCTCCGAGCCGGCGATCGAGACGGCCCGGGACCTGGCCCGACGGATCGGGGTCGAGGCGCGCTTCGAGGTGGCCGACGTGTACGACGCCGTCGAGGTGCTCGCCGCCACCTACGACATCACCTACCAGAGCCTCGGCTCGCTCAACTGGCACCCCGACATGGCGCGGTGGTCGGCGATCCTGCACACGCTGACCCGGCCCGGTGGCCGCTACTTCCTGATCGAGCCCCATCCGATGGCCTGGGTGCTCGACGACGACGGGGAGAAGGTGGCCTATGGCTACTTCAACGTCCCCGAGGGCGAGCGCATCAGCGACGACGGCGGGACGTACGCCGACATGACGGCGAAGACGGTGAACAACGAGACCATCGAGTTCAGCCACAACCTGAGCGACGTGATCACCGCCCTCCTCGGCTCCGGCTTCGTGCTCGAGCAGTTCGCGGAGCACCCCTACACGGTCTTCCCGATGTGGCCCTGGCTGGAGGAGGGCGAGGCCAAGACGTGGTGGGCGCCGGAAGGTCGTCCCGCCATGCCGATGATGTACTCCCTGGTCGCCCGGAAGCCCGCCTGACCCTCGCTGGGTAGGGTCCGGCCGTGGCGTGGGTCTACGGGTTCGACCATCCGCACCCGAGTCCCCCGCGGGACCTGAAGGACCTCCTCGGCGGCAAGGGGGCGAACCTGGCCGAGATGACCTCGGTGCTGCACCTCCCGGTGCCGCCGGGGTTCACGATCACCACCGAGGCCTGCACCGGCTACCTGGACGCGGGCTGGCCCGCCGGGCTCGACGAGGAGATCGCCGACCACCTCGCGGCACTGGAGGAGGCCATGGGCCGCCGTTTCGGCGATCCCGCCGACCCGCTCCTGCTCAGCGTCCGCTCCGGCGCCAAGTTCTCGATGCCCGGGATGATGGACACGATCCTGAACCTCGGGCTGAACGAGGCGACCACCGAAGGGCTGGCCTCGGTCACCGGCCAGCGGGCGTTCGCCCTCGACAGCCACCGCCGCCTGGTCCAGATGTACGGGACGACGGTGGCCGGCGTCGACGGCGACGCGTTCGAGCACGAGGACGGGCTCGACGAGGCCGATCTGGCCGCCGAAGTGGAGCGCTTCCGGGCCGTCTACGCCGACGCCGTCGGGTCCCCCTTCCCCGACGACCCAGGGGTCCAGCTCCGGGAGGCGGTCGAGGCGGTCTTCCGTTCGTGGAACACGCCTCGGGCCGATGCCTACCGGCGGCGGGAGGGCATCCCCGACGACCTGGGCACGGCCGTGAACGTCCAGGTGATGGTCTTCGGCAACCGCGACGACCGCTCGGGCACGGGGGTCGGGTTCACCCGGGACCCGGCCACCGGGGAGGCCGGGTTCTACGGCGACTTCCTCGTCAACGCCCAGGGCGAGGACGTGGTCGCCGGGATCCGCAACACCCTGCCGATCACCGACATCGGCCAGCACTTCCCGGACATCCACGACGAGCTGCTGGCGACCTTCGACGCCCTCGAGCAGCACTACCGGGACATGATGGACATCGAGTTCACCATCGAGCAGGACAAGCTCTGGATCCTGCAGACCCGGGTGGGCAAGCGCACCGGGGCCGCGGCGATCCGGCTGGCGGTGGCCATGCACGCCGACGAGCGCATCGCGCTGAGCACGGCCGAGGCCGTGGCTCGGGTCGAGCCCGACCACATCGACCAGGTCCTGCACCCGCAGCTCGACGCCTACGACGAGGCCGACCTGCTGACCACGGGCCTGGGCGCCAGCCCCGGGGCGGGGGTCGGTCGGGCGTACTTCACCGCCGACGCCGTGGTCGAAGCGGTCCAGCGGGGCGAGCGCGCCGTGCTCGTCCGCCGGGAGACCTCGCCCGAGGACATCCACGGCATGGAGGTGGCGGAGGGGGTGCTGACGGCTCGGGGCGGCCTGGTCAGCCACGCCGCCGTGGTGGCCCGCCAATGGGGGAAGCCCGCCGTCGTCGGGGCCCAGGAGATCGAGGTCGGCGAGGACCACCTGCAGGTCGGCGACGTCGTCGTGAAGGAGGGGGAGTTCGTCTCGATCGACGGGACGACGGGGGCCGTCGTGCAGGGCGAGGTGCCGGTGACCGAGGGTGCGCTGCCCGACGAGCTGGCCACCGTCCTCGGCTGGGCCGACGAGCTGCGGGCCGGGAAGCTGGGGGTGAGGGCGAACGCCGACACCGCGGCGGACGCCGCTCGGGCCCGGAAGTGGGGGGCCGAGGGGATCGGGCTCTGCCGGACCGAGCACCAGTTCCTGGGCGACCGGCTGCCCGTCGTGCGGCGGATGATCCTGGCCGAGACCGAGGAGGAGGAAGCCGCCGCGCTGACCGAGCTGGAGGAGCACCAGCGCCAGGACTTCGAAGCGCTCCTCGAGGCGATGGACGGGCTGCCCGTGACCGTGCGCCTCCTCGACCCACCGCTGCACGAGTTCCTGCCCGACATCGAGGAGCTCCTCGTCGCCGAGGCCACGGGCGCCCTCGACGAGGAGGGGACCAAGCTGTTGAAGGCGGCCCAGATGTGGCAGGAGGAGAACCCCATGCTCGGCGTGCGGGGCGTGCGCCTCGCCGTCCTCCGCGAGGGCCTCTACCGCACCCAGGTCCGGGCCCTGCTCGACGCCGCCGCGGCCCGGGTCGCGGCTGGGGGCTCGCCGGTCGTGGAGGTCATGATCCCGCTGGTGGCCCTGCGCGAGGAGCTGGCGCTGGCCCGGTCCTGGGTCGAGGAGGAACTGGCCGGCCGCTCCGGTGAGACCGGCACGGTGCACATCGGGACCATGATCGAGACGCCACGCGCCGCGGTGCGGGCTGCGGAGATCGCCGAGGTGGCCGACTTCTTCTCGTTCGGCACCAACGACCTGACCCAGCTCACCTTCGGGTTCAGCCGCGACGACGTCGAGGGCCCGCTCATGGCCGCCTACCTCGAGCGGGGCCTGCTGGCCGCCGACCCGTTCGCCACCGTGGACCAGGGGGGCGTGGCCGACCTGATCCGGCTCGCGGTGACCGGCGGCCGATCTTCCCGGCCGGGGCTGAAGATGGGCGTCTGCGGAGAGCACGGTGGTGATCCGGCGTCGATCGCGGTCTTCCTCGGACTGGGGATCGACTACGTGTCGTGCTCGCCGTTTCGAGTCCCGGTGGCCCGCCTCGCCGCCGCCCACGCGGTCCAGGAAGGCCACTGAGCCAGCCGCCACCCAGCGGGTAGCGTGCGGTGATGGAGGTCGAGTGACGTGGGGATCCTCGACGAAGACATCCAGCGAGTGCGTGAGGCTTCGGACCTCGTCGCCCTCGCGACCGAGCACCTCCAGCTCAAGCGGGTGGGCCGGCGCTGGACCGGGCTGTGCCCCTTCCATGCCGAGAAGTCGCCGTCCTTCTCGGTCAACGCCGAGGAAGGCCTCTACTACTGCTTCGGCTGCGGGGCGAAGGGCGACGTCATCACCTTCGTCCGGGAGATGCAGCACCTGGACTTCGCCGGCGCGGTCGAGTTCCTGGCGGGCCGCGCTGGGGTCACGCTGCGCTACACGAGCCGGCAGGAGGGCGAGGGCCGGTCCCGGCGGACCGAGCTGGTGGAGGCCATGGAGGCCGCGGTCGCCTGGTACCACGAACGCCTGCTGTCCTCAGCCGACGCCGCCGAGGCCCGCAAGTACCTCCGGGGCCGCGGCCTCGACGGCGACGTCGTGCGCCACTACCGCATCGGGTGGGCGCCGGACGACTGGGACCAGCTCGTCCGGGGGGTGGGCGTGTCCTTCGACCGGTTGGACGCCGTCAACCTGGCCATCCTGAACAAGCGCAACCGGCGCCAGGACGTCTTCCGGAACCGGATCCTGTTCCCGATCTTCGACGCCCAGGGCGCGCCCGTGGCCTTCGGCGGCCGGGTGCTGCCCGGCGGTGACGGGCCGAAGTACAGGAACTCCTCGGAGACGCCGATCTACGCCAAGAGCAAGGTGCTCTACGGGCTGAACTGGGCCAAGGGGGCCATCGTCGAGGCGGACGAAGCCATCGTGTGCGAGGGCTACACCGACGTCATCGGCATGGCGCAGGTCGGGCTGGCCCGAGCCGTGGCGCCCTGCGGGACGTCGCTCACCGAGGACCACGTTCGCCTGCTGACCCGCTTCGGCAAGCGCATCGTCCTGGCCTTCGATGCCGACGCCGCCGGCGACAACGCGGCCGCTCGGTTCTACGAGTGGGAGGGCAAGTACGAGGTCGACGTGCAGGTCGCGGCGCTCCCGCCGGGTCGCGACCCCGGGGATCTGGCGCAGAGCGACCCCGATGCGCTGCGGGCCGCGGTCGCGGACTCCGTGCCCTTCCTGCGCTTCCGCTTCGAGCGGGCCCTGGCCGGGGCCGACGTGGCGTCGCCGGAAGGCAAGGCCCGGGCCGCCGACCGTGTCCTGCCGGTCATCGCCGAGCACCCGAGGGACCTGGTCCGGGACGAGTACGTGATGGAGCTGGCCGGTCGGCTCCGCATCGAGGACCCCGACCTCCTCCGTCGTCGCCTCCAGGCCGGGCCCCGGCGCGGCGTCGAAGTCGTCGAGCAGCGGGTGGCGCCTCCGTCGTCGGCGAGCGGTCGCGAGCTCGAGGCACTGCGGCTCCTCATCCAGCACCGGGCCGCGATCGTCGATCGCCTCGACCCGTCGCTGTTCGCCGACGCCGTCGCGCGGGACGCCTACCAGGCGCTGGTCGGGGCCGGGTCGGTGCAGGACGCCATCGACGCCGCGTCCCCGGGTGCGCAGGAGCTGCTCTACCGCCTCGCGCAGGAGGAGGCGGGCGACGGTCCCACCGCCACCGACGTCGCCGCCATGCTGGTGAAGGATGCGCTCACCCGGCTGAAGGTGGAGGTGCGCCGCGGTGACGACATCGCGCTGGCGCACGAGATCAACGGCCTCATGGACCGCATCCAGCTCCCCGACGTCGACATCACGGTCGTCGACAAGGCGCTGGGTCTCCTACGGTCACAGCGTGGGACCCGAGCCGACCGTGATGACTGACGCGATGGCGTCGTCGTCGCCCTGGGCCGGCGCGCCGGTGGACGATGTCGCGGAGCTGCTGAGCACCGGCCGGCGCCGGGGCATGGTGGCCATGGACGACCTGCTGAAGGTCCTCGGAGGGGTCGAGCTGACCGAGGACCGCATCGACGGCATCCGCACGGCCCTGACCGCAGAGGGCATCATCCTCGACGAGGACGACGACCACGTCGACATCCCGATTGCACCGGAGGACCTGGTGGAGCCAGAAGAGCTCGTGGATCTGCGTCGCCCGCCTCCCCGGGCCCGGCGACCCAAGCCCAAGGCCCGCACCGACGGAGGCGACCGAGGCTCGACGTCGGACCCGGTGCGCATGTACCTGCGCGAGATCGGCCAGGTGCCGCTGCTGAAGGCGGAAGACGAGGTGCGGCTGGCCAAGCGCATCGAGGCGGGCATGGAGGCGTCGGTGCAGCTGGCGGACCTGTCGGCCGCGGGCCGCCTCGAGGCGTTGGAGTTCGCCGAGCGGCGGCGCCTCGACCGCGCCAAGAAGGACGGCGAGGACGCCACCCGCGAGCTGACGCAGGCCAACCTGCGCCTGGTGGTCTCGATCGCCAAGCGCTACGTCGGCCGGGGGATGCTCCTGCTCGACCTCGTCCAGGAGGGGAACCTCGGCCTCATGCGGGCGGTCGAGAAGTTCGACTGGACCAAGGGCTTCAAGTTCTCGACCTACGCCACGTGGTGGATCCGCCAGGCCATCACCCGGGCCATCGCCGATCAGGCCCGGACGATCCGCATCCCGGTGCACATGGTGGAGTCGATCAACAAGGTCCACCGCATGCAGCGCCAGATGGTGCAGGAGCTCGAGCGGGACCCGACCGTCGACGAGCTGGCCGAGAAGGTCGACATGACCCCGACCCGGGTGCGGGAGATCCTGCGCATCTCCCAGGACCCGCTGTCGCTCGACTCACCGGTGGGGGAGGAGGACGACTCCAACCTGGCCGACTTCATCGAGGACCTGCAGGCCGAGGCGCCGGCCGATGTGGCCACCCGGCACATGCTCAATGCCGCGGTGTTGGAGGCGTTGGACGAGCTGACGCCGCGGGAGAAGGAGGTCGTCCGGCTGCGGTTCGGCCTCGACGACGGCCAGGCCCGCACCCTCGAGGAGGTCGGCAAGCAGTTCGGGGTGACCCGCGAGCGCATCCGCCAGATCGAGGCCAAGACCCTGGCCAAGCTGCGCCACCCCCACCGCAGCCAGAAGCTGCGCGACTACCTCGAGGGCGGCTAGCCGCTAGTTGCTGGAGAAGTCCGACGCCACGTCCTCGGCGTCGTCGTCCACATACACCTTGGCCCGTTCGGTCGCCGCGGTCACCGCGTCGCTGCTGCGGACCTGGTCGATCCAGCCGTTGATCTGCTCGTAGCGCTCGCGGCCGGCCTGCGCGCCGAGGTAGTACCCGACGGCGAACCCGACAAGTGCTCCTGTCTTGAATCCCATGCCCCAGTGCCTACCCCATGTCGGTGGGCTGTCACACCCCGGTGGGAGACTGGACCGGCTTCCCCAGAGCGATCTGGAGGACGCGCATGGGCTACCGAGGCAAGGTCGACGAGCAGAACCGGGCACGCGACCTCCGGGCCCAGGCCTGGACGATGGAGGAGATCGCCGAGGAGCTGGGCGTCAGCAAGAGCTCCGTCTCCCTCTGGACCCGCGACGTCGAGTTCGACGAGGAGTCCCTGGCGCAGCGGGCGCACGAGCGCCGGGCCGTGACGGCACGACGTCGGGGTCCGAACGCACTGCAACGCCGCAAGCAGGCCGAGATCGAGGCCGGAAGGCCGCGGGACGAGACGTGATCGGCACGATCTCCGAGCGGGATTGCTGATCGCCGGGACCATGCTCTACGCCGGGGAGGGAGCGAAGACCGATGGTCGACGTGAAGCTTCGCCAACAGCGATCCACGAATGATCGACTTGTTCTGTCGGTGGCTCCGCCACTTCTTCGACGTCGACGAGTCACGACTCCGAGTCCGTCGTCTATCTCCACCAGGGACTGGACCTCGGCGCAGCCAACGGCATTCTGGTCGGCATCTGACGAGCATCCCGGTCGGTCAGTTCGGCAAGCCATACCGTGCCGTTCCCGATCCGACGCTTCGTACTGCCAAGCACGTGTACGGCTGTCCGACCGTCAACTAAGCTGCTCGCGGACGCACCGAAGGCCATCATGGGACTGATGGATGCACTGTTATCCTCCGATGCCCATTCCGGGGTAGCTCAGCTGGCAGAGCAGCGGCCTGTTAACCGCGGTGTCGTGGGTTCGAGCCCCACCCCCGGAGCCAGCCGCGAGACCGCTGCGCAGTAGCCTCGCCTTCGTTCGAGACGGAGGTGTGAGCCGTGACGGTGGTCGATCTGCCCAGGGCCGTGATGCGCAGCGAGGCCGAGTGTCCGATGGTGGACGCCGGTGAGGGCACCAAGCTCCAGGTGCTGCAGGTGGACGTCGAGCTGGGCCTCTGGGTCATCCGCAACCTGTTCGAGCCGGGGGTGCGCGTGCAGACCCACAAGCACACCGGCCAGGTGTTCGCCTTCACCCAGTCGGGCTGCTGGAAGTACGAGGAGTACCCCGAGCGGATGACGGCCGGGACCTACCTGTTCGAGCCCGCGGGCTCCATCCACACCCTGGTCGTACCCGAGGACAACACCGAGGTCACCGACGTCTGGTTCGCCATCTACGGCGCCAACCTCAACCTCGACGCCGACGGCAACGTCGAGTCGGTCATCGACGCGGCGCTGATCCGCGACGCCTACTTCGCTCTCTGTGAAGCCGAGGGCCACCCCCGCCCCGACGTCATCGGCGCGTAGCCGGCCCCGTAGTTTCATCGCCAGCCGGGCTTGACCCGGCACCCGCGTGGCCTGCGCCCGGGCCCGTAGCTCAATGGTCAGAGCAGGCGACTCATAATCGGGGATGGGTGAGCGCTGTGCTACTGAGTGGGAACCGCAGATTCCCACGGGTGCCGGGCTAGCGCAGCGGGGCCAATCGCCTGCTCTGTTTCTTCTCGGATTCCGCCGACGCTTGGCGCGGCGGGCTGGCGGTCATCAACCCCGACCCCGGACATCAGGCGAGTCATCGAGGTCACCGGTCTCACAGGTCTCCTCGTCGACGGTCAGCCTTGGTCTGTCTCCTTGACCGCGACGACCTCTTGAGGACCCGCCCCGCTCCTTCCCAATCGCTGGGGTGTGGCTCAGCGATTGCAGGCGGTCGTGAGCGCGCGCTCGGCGTCACCGAGCAGGGCCTCGGCTTCGACCCGCCGCGGTGACGGCGAAGCCGCCCGGGCTTGGCGGCGGGTGCCGGGCGACCGGGCCGCGGCACCGCCAGGGAGTGCCGAGTGACCTGAGGCCGGCTTGGCGACGTCGACCACCGCGTTGATCGTGAGGAGCCGGAAAACGGCCCAGGAGTCGCGCTTCGAGCGCGAGGTCGACGACGTAGACCCCGTGGTCGGGGCGACCCCCGAGATCGTCGCGCCCCACCGCCCGGTCACCGCGACGCTTGTGATGCCGTTTCGCCATTGCTCTTCCACGAGGATTCGCGATCGTCGGACTCGGACCCTCCGCTCGCCTGCTCCTCGAGGAGATCCGCGAGCCGGCCGCGGAACGCCGTGATCTGCTCCCACCGCTCTCGGCCGGCTCGAGTACCGACGAGATATCCGAACCCGAAGACGAGGAGGGATCGGACCTTCATGACGACTCTCCAGCGCCGACGAGAGCGTTGACCAGTTGGGCTTTCGTCATGTGCGAGCGGCCCTCGACATGGGCGGTGGTCGCCAGGTCGAGAAGCTCGGCCTTCGTCTGGGCGGCGAGGACCTTCTTGGAGACCGTCGGAGTCCCGGCGAGGTCGCGTTCCTCCCAACCGAGTCGATCAGCGGTTCGAACGGCTTCCGCGGCGGCGTCCTCGGCCGTCTGTCGCGCCTGGGTGGCCAGTTCGCGAGCCTGCGCCACTGCGTCGTCTGCCGCAACGAGTGCCGCCTGAGCCCGGGCTGCCGCCTCCTGGGCCCGGCCACGGGTGGAGGCCACCTCAGCATCGAGCTCCGACCGCAGGTCGTCGAGCTCGGACTCGGCGTCTCGCGTCGCCGCGACCCGCACCTCGTCGACGTGCTCGGTGGCCTGCCGCCGAGCCTGGCGGACGAGTTCCTCGCCGTCCCGTGTCGCCGCCTCGATCTGAGACTCGATCGAGTGCTTTGCCTCGGCCTCGGCTTCGGCCAAGCGGTCCTTCGCCTCGACCCCTGCCTGCTGCGCCTCCTCCGCGGTGCGCTTGGCCTCCTCGGCCCGCTCCATCGCCTCGGCCTCGGCCGCATCGGCGGCCTCGGCCGCCTCCTCGGCCCGACGCAAGAGCGCCTCCACACCTCGATCCGATCCGGACGAACTCACCGCCGAGGCCGCCCGGTGGATGACCTGCCGACCCTTGTCGAGCACCTTGTCAGCCACGTCGGTGTCCGAACTGGAACTGCTGCCATTGGGACGTAGGACCTTGGAGAGCAATGAGGCTGCGCTCCGGGGCAGGTCTCTGACGCCGTCTTTGGCGCGGTTCACCACCTTCTCTTCTCGCCGTCCAGCCATCTCTTGGGCTCCGTCCTCTTGTGATTCGACTAGCAGCCGCCCCCTACCCAACGACCCCCCTCACATTCGTGAAGCTGCGGGGGCTCGAACCCCCGATCTCCTTGGAAGCGGCCCAGTTCGCGTCGAGGGCTCGATGACACCACGGTGCTGATCCGCCCCTGAGCCTGCGGCCGGGCCCGTAGCTCAATGGTCAGAGCAGGCGACTCATAATCGGGGCCGACCGAACGCTGTGCGACGCCCGTGGAATCCCGGCAGTCCTCAGTGCGGAGTGAAGCGTCGCGTGGCTAATCGCTTGCTCTGAGTTGGGGCGGCGTCGATCCCTCGCGGGTTGGGCTACGCCCTGGGATGTCGTTCAGCCCGCCGTTCGGGGTTGACGCACTGTGGCTCGCATGTCAGTTTCGCTGCAACGCTAGGGGGGTCCGTTGGCAGACGTGCCGATCGGTTCTTGCGGGGCTGTCGTTGACCCCCAGCGCTCGCTTGGAGATGGACTCGGCTAGTGGCAGAGGTCCTGGAGAACTCGGCCGGTCCGCCGGAAGGTCCCGAGGCACCCGGCCCCGCAAGTCCGATACAGCCGCCGTCGGTGACGCTCCCAAAGGGCGGCGGCGCGATACGCGGTATCGGTGAGAAGTTCGCCGCGAATCTCGTCACAGGAACCGGCTCCCTCAGCGTTCCGATCACGACCAGCCCGGGACGGTCCGGCTTCGGGCCACAGCTCGCTCTGTCGTACGACTCCGGCACCGCCAACGGCGTCTTCGGGTTCGGTTGGAGCCTCTCGCATCCGTCGATCACCCGGAAGACCGACAAGGGGCTTCCGAGGTACGAGGACAGTGGTGAGCACGATTCGGACGTCTTCATCCTCTCCGGCGCGGAAGACCTCGTGCCCGTGCTGGTCGAGAGAAACGGCACGTGGGAGCGCCCCGTCACCCCCCCGCGGACGCTCCCCGACGGCTCAACGTGGAAGGTCGAGCGCTACCGGCCACGAGTCGAGGGGCTGTTCGCGCGCGTCGAGCGTTGGACGAATGGCAGGGGCGAGACGCACTGGCGGTCGATCTCGACGGACAACGTGACGTCGATCTACGGGCGGACCGACGAGAGCCGGATCGCCGATCCCGACGATCCGCGGCGCGTCTTCAGCTGGCTGATCTGTGAGAGCTATGACGATCGTGGCACCGCTGCGCTCTACCGCTACGAGAAGGAGAACGGCGATCAGGTCGACACGACGAGTGCGCACGAGCGGAACCGCAGCCGATCGGCCAACCGACATCTGAAGCGGATCAAGTACGGGAACGTCACCCCGCGACAACCGAACGAGGACTTGCGAGCCCGCACAGACTGGCTGTTCGAGGTCGTGTTCGACTACGGCGAGCACGCCACGCTGAGTCCGGAGCCGGGCGACACATGGCTGTGCCGCGACGATCCGTTCTCGTCCTACCGCGCCGGCTTCGAGATCCGGACCTACCGCCTCTGCCAGCGGGTGCTCATGTTCCACCATTTCCCCGCGGAGCCCGAGGTCGGAGCCGACTGCCTCGTACACTCGACCGACTTCGCCTATCGCGGCAGCCCAACCGGTTCGTTCATGACGTCCGTCACCCGCACCGGCTACCTCCGTGGCTCTGCCCCGAAGTCGCTGCCGCCGCTCGAGCTCGAGTACGCCGAGGCGGACCTCCAGCAAACCGTTCGAGTGGTCGACGCGGACAGCACCGAGAACCTTCCCGCCGGTGTCGACGGCTCGCGTTCACTGTGGGTCGATCTCGATGGCCAGGGGCTCTCGGGAGTCCTGACCCCTCAGGCTCATGGGTGGTACTACAAGCGGAACCTCAGCCCGATCGCGGTCGACCCGTCGAATGTCACTGGGGATGCCGCGGCGCTCGCCCCGGCTGAACTCGTCGCCGCGATGCCATCCCTGGCGCAGCTCGGGACCGGACGGCAACAGCTCGTCGATCTCGCCGGAGACGGCAGGCTGGACCTGGTCGAGCTCGGGGGCCCGCTCTCGGGCTTCTACGAGCGCACCGAAGACGAACGCTGGCGCGACTTCGTCGCGTTCGAGTCGACGCCCGAAGTGGCGTGGGACGATCCGAACCTGCGGTTGGTGGACCTCACCGGCGACGGCCATGCCGACGTCCTCATCGTGGACGATTGCGCCTTCACGTGGTACCCGTCGCTGGCTGAAGACGGTTTCGCCGCGGCGGAACCCGCCGCCCGAGCGTTGGACGAAGAGACGGGGCGCGCGGTCGTCTTCGCCGACGGCACCGAGTCGATCCACCTCGCCGATCTCTCCGGTGACGGGTTGACCGACCTCGTACGGATCCGCAACGGCGAGGTCTGCTACTGGCCCAACCTCGGCTACGGCGTCTTCGGCCGCCGCGTATCGATGGATCGCGCGCCGTGGTTCGACACGCCTGAGCTCTTCGACCCCGAGCGCATCCGCCTTGCCGACATCGACGGATCCGGGGTGACGGACATCGTCTACCTCGGTCGAACTGAGGTACAGCTCTACTTCAACGAAGCCGGCAACAGCTGGAGCCCGGTTCAGCGACTCGCCGCCCTGCCACCGGTCGACGACCTGACGTCGGTTCAGGTCGTGGACCTGCTCGGCAACGGCACCGCGTGCCTCGTCTGGTCGTCACCGCTCCCCGGCGACGCGCGAAGCCCGCTGCGCTATGTCGACCTCATGGGCGGACACAAGCCCCACCTGCTCGTCGGGATACGGAACAACCTCGGCGCAGAGACGCGGATCACCTATGCGCCGTCGACCCGCTTCTGCCTCGAGGATCGGCTTGCCGGGAGGCCGTGGGTCACGCGGCTGCCCTTCCCGGTCCACGTCGTCGAGCGGGTCGAGGTCGAGGATCGGATCAGCCGGAACCGCTTCGTCAGTCGCTTCGCCTATCACCACGGGTACTTCGACGGCGAAGAGCGCGAGTTCCGCGGCTTCGGGCTCGTCGAGCAGTGGGACACCGAGGAGCTGGCGGTGCTGTCGGCGACCGGCGCCCTGGGTGACGCGACCAACCTCGACGACGCCTCCCACGTGCCGTCCGTGTGGACCAAGACGTGGTTCCACACGGGTGCCTACATCGACCGCAACACAGTCTCTCGACAGTTCGAGCACGAGTACTACCGCGAGGCCCTGCCCCCGGGAAGGGCCAAGCGGATGCTGCTCGACGACACGATCCTGCCTGACACGATTCGAGTGCGCGGTCAACGGACGCCGTTCACACCCTCGATCGACGAGGAGCGCGAGGCCGTGCGCGCCCTCTCGGGCTCGGTCCTCCGGCAGGAGGTCTACGCGCTCGACGGGAGCGACGAGGCGGAACTCCCGTACAGCGTCTCGGAACGCAACTACACGCTCGAGGTGCTGCAGCCACGCGGCGCCAATCGGCACGCCGTCTTCTTTGCTCATCCGCGCGAGACCGTCGACTTCGACTACGAGCGGAAGCTCTACGACGTGGGTGGCACGACGGTCGCCGATCCACGGGTGCGGCATGTGCTGATGCTCGACGTTGACGACTTCGGGAATGTGCGCCAATCGGTGGCGGCCGCCTATGGAAGGCGGTACGACGATCCGGCGTCCGTGCTCACCTCGGACGATCGGCAGCGGCAGAAGCGGACGCTCGTCCTGCTCACCGAGAGCGAGTACACGAACGTGGTGGACGAGGACGACGCGTATCGCGCCCCACTGATCTGCGACTCGCGCACCTACGAACTGCTCAACGCCGCGCCTGGTTCCTCCGTCCTCGGCGTGACGAACCTCTTCACGTTCGACGATCTGCTGAAGCCAGGTGGGATCCTCGGACAGGTCGCCGACGGCAGCCGCGACCTCGCGTACGAGAAGCGCTTCGCGACCGGACTCCGTCGCCGCCTCGTCGAGCACCTGCGGGAGCTGTATCGGCGCAATGACCTGACCGCGGCCTTGCCCCTGGGCCAACTGCAGTCGCGCGGGTTGCCGTTCGAGGGCTACCGGCTCGCCTTCCCGACCTCGCTGCTCGCGGACGTCTACAAGCGCACGTCGGCCGCGGGAGCCGTGGAGGACTTGATCCCGAGCCCGGTCCCGGTGATGACGACCGCCGGGTACGTGCGCAGCAGTGGCCTCAAGGCAGGCGGACACTTTCCTGCGTCCGACCCGGACGACGACTGGTGGATCGCGTCGGGACGGATCTTCTATTCGGCGAACCCGAACGACCATGCGGCGGCGGAGCTCATCGCGGCGCAGTCGCACTTCTTCCTCCCTCGCCGTTATCACGATGTCTTCGGCGAGGTCACCACGGTCGACTACGACCGCTACGACCTCCTCGTGCAGGAGACGCGCGACGCCGTCGGCAATGCCATGACCGCGGGTCGCCGCAGCGCAGCCGGCGCACTCCTCAGGAACGGCAACGACTACCGCGTGCTCCAGCCGCGGCTCGTGATGGACCCGAATCGCAACCGCTCGGAGGTCGTGTTCGACGCGCTCGGTCTCGTGGTCGCCACCGCCGTCATGGGGAAACCGAACCAGAACCTGGGAGATTCCGTTCAGGGGCTGGATCCTGAGCTCGCCGACACGGTTGTGGCCGCGCACCTGAGTGCCCCGTTGCTCGACCCGCACTCGATCCTGCAGGGCGCCACGACCCGGCTCCTGTACGACCTCTTCGCCTACGTCAGGACCCGTGGGGACCCACAGCCGCAACCTGCCGTCGTGTACACGTTGGCGCGCGAGACGCATGCGTCCGATCTCGGTCCGAACGACCAGACGCGGGTGCAGCACAGCTTCTCGTACAGCGACGGCTTCGGACGTGAGATACAGCGGAAGTTCCAGGCCGAGCCGGGACCGAGCGGCTCGACGCGGTGGGTGGGGAGCGGCTGGACGATCTTCAACAACAAGGCAAGGCCGGTGCGGCAGTACGAGCCGTTCTTCAGCTCCACGCACCGCTTTGAGTTCGCGAGGAGCGTGGGCGTCAGCCCCATCCTGCTCTACGACCCGCCTGGCCGAGTGCGCGCCACGCTCCACAGCAACCACACGTATGAAAAGGTCATCTTCGACCCGTGGCGCCAGGAGCGATGGGACGTCAACGACACGGTCGCCGAGCTCCGCCCGGAGAACGATCCGGACGTGGGTCCGCTCATCGCCCGCCTACCGCCGGCCGAGTACCAGCCAACGTGGTTCACGCGCACGCAGGCGAGCGCGGACCTGAACGAGCGAAAGGCGGCGACCGCCGCCTACCACGATCGCGAGACACCGACGACGACATGGTTCGACGCGCTCGGTCGGCCATTCCTCACGGTGGTGCATAACCGCTTCCGACGAGGCGCCGCGGAGGTGGAGGAGAGCTACAGGACTCGGCTCGAGCTCGACATCGAGGGCAACCAGCGAGAGGTCGTCGACGCCCGCGGTCGCACGATCCTGCAGTCCGACTTCGACATGCTCGGCCGTCGTGTCCACACCGCCAGCATGGATGCGGGAGAGCGGTGGACGCTCGACGATGCACTCTCCAAGCCCGTCGTGGCCTGGGATGGCCGCGGGCATCGGCTCGCCATCGACTACGACCGGTTGCGACGGCCGACCGAGGTTCGACTGCAGGAGGGCACGGCGCCAGACGTGGTGGTCGAGCGGACGGTGTACGGCGAGAGCCGGACGAACCCGGAGGCGAACAACCTCCGGCGCAAGGCCTTTCGAGTCATGGACACGGCGGGCGTGCTGACGATGGATGAGTACGCCTTCACGGGTCCGCTGAAGCGCTCCCGGCGCCGGCTCGCCGCGAACTACAGGACGAGCCCCGACTGGAGTGCGCCGGTTCCGCTCGAGGCCGGAGCCTTCGAGATCCGGACGCAGTACGACGCCCTCGGCCGCTCGGTTGAGGTCACGATGCCGGACCGCACCGTCCTACGCCCCGTCTACAACGCGGCGGCCCTGCTCGAACGTGTCGAGGGCAACCTCCGCGGTTCGACGACGGTCACGAGGTTCGTCGACGGCATCGACTACGACGCACAGGGACGACACACGCGGATCGCGTACGCGAACGGCACCTCGACCGAGTACCGGTACGACCCTACGTCACTCCGGTTGACGCACGTTTCCACGACTCGCGGCGCCGTCGCGCTCCAGGACCTCCACTACACGTACGACGCGATCGGCAACATCACGCACGTCCAGGATGACGCCCAGCACCGGACCTTCTTCGACAACCAGCTCGTCGAGCCGCACGCCGACTACATCTATGACGCCGTTTACCGCCTCATCGAGGCGAGCGGGCGCGAACGTCGGGGCCTCCCGGCCGGTGGTGAGACGCGATCCTCTGCTCCCGACATCCTGCCCGGGGCCGACGCGATGGCGCGGTACACGGAGGTGTACTCCTACGACGCGGTCGGCAACATCGCCGAGCTCCACCACGCCACCCAGAGCCCAACGGCGTCGCCTTGGCGGGCCACGTACGGCTACCGGGCGCCGAGCCTGCTCGACCAGGCGCAGACGAGCAATCGGCTCACGAGCACAACGATCGGCCAGGGCTCGGCCGACCCGTACACCCACGACGCCCACGGGAACATGACGTCGATGCCCCACCTGCGGGTGATGCGGTGCAACCATCGAAATGAGCTCCAGGCGACGGCGCGGCAGGTCGTCGGTCCCGGCGCGACGCCCGAGACGACCTACTACGTCTACGACGGCGCGGGCAGCGCGTGCGGAAGGTCACCGACCGTCATGCGGGTGCTGGCCGGAGCCCGACACGGATGAAGGAGCGCATCTACGTCGGCGGGTTCGAAGTCTGCCGAGAGTACGACGCCACGGGAAGGAGGATGACGCTCGAACGCGAGACGCTGCATGTGAACGACGACACCGGCCGGATCGCGCTCATCGAGACGCGAACGCTCGGCACTGACCCGGCACCAGCGCGGTTGACGCGGTTCCAGTTGACGAACCACGTCGGTTCGGCCTGTCTTGAGCTTGACGCTCTCGCGCGGATCATCTCGTACGAGGAGTTCTTCCCCTATGGCGGCACGTCGTACCAAGCGGTACGACGTCAGACCGAGACACCCAAGCGCTACCGCTTCACGGGCATGGAGCGCGACGATGAAAATGGGCTCTGCTACCTCGGGGCCCGTTACTACGCGCCTTGGCTGGGCAGATTTGTGTCGGGCGATCCCGCGGGAGCCGCTGGCGGGATCAACCTCTACCTCTACGCGAGTGCGAATCCTTGCGGAAACGTGGACGCCAAGGGCACCCGTGATGTCAATTGGGCCAAGGTAGGAAAGGGCGCTCTGTACGCCGCCGCTGGCATCCTTCTCGTCGCAGCCGTCGTCGTAACCGTCGGCGCGGCGGCACCCGCTGTTGTCGGGGGGACGATGCTTGGGCTCGGGTTCTCGGCCGAAGCAGCGGGCGTCGCAGTGGCCACGACCATCGGTTTGTCAGAGGCTGGAGCGCTGACCCTTACTGCTTATGGCACTGCACAAGCGGCCAAGACATCCACGGAAGTCGCATTTGGAGTCAATCTCGACACGAATGAGGTGTTGAGCGACGACGATTGGTCAGAACGGCTTGGCGAGTCGTTCGTCAACATCGGTGCAGCCAAGATCGGGCAGCTGCTGGAATCGAGGTCACCCGCCTCCCCAGACATGAGCAAGAAGGCACCTCCGAGCCCGGCCCCGGCCAAGCGTTCGGGCGCCACAGTCGTCGACGAGCCGCCCGCGGCGCAAGGTCCGACCGAGGTAGCGCCTCCACAACCGGCCTCGGCCAACAAGCCACCGGCGCCACCGCCACCGCCACCGACACCACCGGAACCACCACCGACGCCGCCAATGAGAGGGGGTGGAGGAGCTCCCCGACTGGTCGATTCGTCGACCCCGGCCCGCTACATGGTGGCTGATACGGCCAACCCGACATTCAAAGCCACGGGGGACCTCAGCCCGAACGGAGAGCTCCTCATTTCGATTCGAACCGAGGTCACAGATCCGAAGACTGGAGAAGTTCTGCAGAAGTCCGAGTTGCTCAAGGGTCACGAGCAGTTCACCAACATCTTGAGCCACTTTGAAGGGCAATTCACGTCGATAAAGGGAAGTTGGCAGTACGGAACAAATCTTGCGAAGTTCAACAAACTTACGGGTGGAGCTAAACCGCTTTCAAACGAGGCGGCAGCCGCGGCGACGTGGACTGGGCAGCAAGCAGCGGCGGCTGGATACACCGTAAGCAAAGTCGATCCTCAGGGCGGGACACCCGGGAACTACACGACAGTCCAAGCCTGGTTTACCAAGAAAACCGAATGAGTCTGATGGCGACCGGATCGGCGTCAGTACGCGCCAACGTAGTCAGAGAGGATCACCATGGACGAGACCGTGGTCCCGCCGAACGCAAGCGGCCAGAACGTGGAGCTTCTCCACGAAGGCCTCAGGCAGCTCGGTTACCTCCTTCCGGCGGCAGAGGAGAGCGAGCGCCACTACGGCGTCGGCACAGAAGCCGCCGTTCGCGACCTGGCCGCTCGGCGCGGGGCATGGCCGGATGTCGACCTCGCCGAGCCGGTCGACGCCGCCGTGATCGAGGCGGTGAGGGCGGCCGCGGACTCCGGACGCGTCGGCGGGCACATCACCCTTGACTATGGCCTTCCGGCCGTCGGCATCGCGGTGCTGGCGTACAACCGCGGCTTCGGTGGCGAAGACACGCTCCTGGCGCAAGGAGTGACCGACGCGGACGGCTCGTACTCGTTCGGTTACCAACGTGGCAACGAGCCGGTCAACCTCGAGATCCGCACGGTTGACAGCACCGGGCAGGAGGTCGCGCTTTCCGCTCCGAAGATGGGTGCGGACGTCGAGGAGACCTTGGATCTGGTCGCGCCCGCGGCGGTCGCCCCGCTCGCGCCGGAGTACGACCGGCTCGCCGCCGATCTCGAACGGGCGCTCAGGGGTTCGACCGAATTCGGGAATGCGAGGGAGCGGGATGGGCGACGCGACCTGACCATCGCCGCCGAAGCGACCGGTTGGGACGCGCGGCTGCTCTCGCTCGCCGCGACGGCGGCGAAGCTCGCCCCAGAGACGGGAGTGGCCGCGGACGCCCTCTACGCGCTGTTCCGGGTGGGACTCCCGACCGCCTCCGAGCAGCTCTTCCGGGTCTCCCCGAAGGTCGTGGACAAGGCGTGGCGGGGCGCCGCAGCCGCCGGGATCATCAAGGGGAGTAGAGGCGACCTCTCGGGCGCGCGAAAGGCGTTCGAGGCGCACGCGCGCACGGCCCTCCGCGAGGCAAGAGCACCAGGCGCGTCGTCGACCTTCGGCGAGCTGATCGCTGCCGTGGACCTGCCGCCAGAGGAGGAGGCCGCCTGGGAGGACTCGTATCTCTCGGGCGCATCGGGCGCCGCGCTCTGGCGGACAGCGCGGAACCGGGGAGTCTCGACGGAGAGCGTCGAGAAGCTCCAGGTGCAGGGAAAGCTCGCGTTCCTGACGTTGAACAACGGACAGCTCAGCGCCGCGCTCCAAAGTGACGTTTCGAAGCCCGAAGACCTGGCGGCGCTCGTCGACGAGGGGCTGTACCGCCCTGAAGGATGGAAGGCGCGCGTCTCGGCGCTCGCCGACAACGCTGACCAACTTCGAGAACTGATCCCGCCGGCCTATGCCGGCGACCGGACGGCAGATCGTCTGGATGCCTACGCCGCGGACATGGCGCGGAAGGTTCGGCTCGCGTTCCCGACTCACGTCGTCGGCCACATGCTCGAACAAGGCGACCTGCCGCTCGAGGGTGAGAAGCGGGTCGGAGCACTGCTGAAGAAGGCCGCCGCCGAGGGGTTCGAGCTCGGCCGTACCCCGGTCGCTGCGTTCTTCGGCGCGAAGGCCAAGGCGCTGGGGCTGGACGCAAACGGGAAGGACGCGGCGCTGCTCGAACGGGTGAAGACGGTCGCACGCATCTTCCAGATCACGCCGGGAGACGACGCGATGAAGACCCTGCTCGTCGCGGGCTATGGCTCCGCCCAGGACGTCGTCGAAGTCGACCACGACACGTTCGTCACCCGGCACGGCGATTCCCTGGGCGCGGATTGCGAGCTCGTCTACCGCAGGGCCGAGCAGGCGGTGGCCTTCTCGCAGGCCCTGGTCGCGAGCGGACGCATCCTCGACTCGCCCGGCGTACGCGCGATCTCGGGCGATGATCTCCGCAACGCCGCAGCGCGGGCCGCCGCCACGGAGACCCTCGTCAAGCACTACCCGACCATGGAGCAGCTCTTCGGCTCCCTCGACTTCTGTGAATGCGAGCACTGCCGTTCCGTGCTCAGCCCTGCCGCATACCTCGTCGACCTGCTCCGGTTCCTCGACCCTCAGAAGGCGTGGGACGAGTTCGTCAGGCAGTGGAACGCCTCCCACGTCGCGAAGTTCGGCGCTGGCGGGGAGTACGACAAGCCGTACGACCAGCTCGTGGCGAGGCGGGCCGACATCCCGAACCTGCCCCTCACCTGTGAGAACACGAACACGGTGCTGCCGTACATCGACGTCGTCAACGAGATCCTCGAGTACTACGTCGCGAACCGGACGTACCAAGGACACGACACCGGCGACGCCACCTCGACGGAGCTGCTGGCGGAGCCGCAGTACGTACTCCCGCAGGCGTACGCAACGCTCGACGCCGCGCGCTACCCGCTCGAGCTTCCCTTCGATCTCTGGCTCGAGACCGTGCGCGCGTACCTCGCGAAGTTCGGGACCCCCCTGGCGGCGCTGCTCGAGACGTTCCGCCCGACCGATGAGCTCTTCCGAGCTCCGAACGACAAGAGCCCGTACTTCCGCGTGCAGATCTTCGCCGAGTCGCTCGGTCTGTCGCCCGCGGACTGGACGCTGTTGACGGATGGTGCTGCCGGCAGCTGGTGGCAGCTCTACGGCTACACGACGGGCGCAAGCGCCGAGACGGAGCTCGCCTCCGCGAAGACTCTGGCGCGCCGCCTCGGTGTCTCTTACCGGCAGCTGACGGACCTCGTGCGCACGTCCTTCGTGAACCCTGGCCTCGCCGCGCTCGGCCTGCTCGCGAAGGTCGGGGTCGGCCTCGACGAGGTCTACCGATTCGAAGACCACCGGATGTCGGACGTCGAGCAGATGGTGTTCAGGAAGGCGCTCGACGACTTCAAGAAGCGAACCCGGTTCGACGCGAAGAAGTGGATGGACGAGCGTTACGCAGACGGCACCTTCGACCGAGCGCTCGTCCTTGCCGCGCCGACGATCGAGTGCAACTTCGACCAGACCCGGTTCCAGTACGCCGATGGCCGAAAGGCGGCCGTCCTCGACTTCGTCAAGCTCAACCTCTTTGTTCGGCTCTGGAAGAGGCTTGGCTGGACGATCGACGAGCTCGATCGTGCCCTGACCGCGTTCGTACCGGAGAACTCGTTGCCGCTGACCGAGACCAACCTCGGCAAGGCGATGGGAACCGCGATGATCTACCTCGCCCACCTGAACGCGCTCGCCTGCAGTCTTCCGGTCGACAACGCGCGCACGAAGCTGCCGGCACTGTGGAGCGACATCTCGACAGCGGGTCAGAACAGTCCGTATGCGCAGCTCTTCCTGACTCGGACCGTGCTGAAGGACGACCCCATCTTCGACGAACCGACCGGCAACTACCTCTCCGACACGAACCCGCGTCTCGTCGACCATCGTGGTGCAGTCCAGGCCGCGCTGACCCTGAGCGCGAGCGATCTCGACCGCATCGCCGCCGATGCCGGCATCACCCTGAACCCACCTTCGACACCTGGACCGACGCCACCCGCGGCGCGGCTATCGCTCTCGAACATCTCGGTGCTGTACCGCTATCGGCTCCTGGCCAGCGCGCTCGACCTGTCGATCCGCGACCTGATCACGCTGAAGTCATTGTCCGGGCTCGACCCGTTCGCTCCACTCGACGCGGACCCGCTCGACCCCGCCCCGCCCGCTCCGGCACTGCCGTCACTTCTCGCCGACGACCATCCGTTCACGCAGACCCTCCGGTTCGTCGAGCTGGCGCGGGTCGTCGGCGCCAGTGGGTTCACGATCGACGAGCTTGACTACCTGTTGCGGCACCGCCTCGACCCTGCGGGGCCGTACCGAACAGATCTCCGGGCGCTGCTCGCGTTGGTCGTCGATCTGGGCGATCGGATCACGCGGATCAAGACGGAGAACGCTCCTCCCGACGATCCCGCCGCGCTCGATGACGAGATGTTGCGCCAGAAGCTCGCGCTCGTCCTGCCTGCCGACGTCGTCGAGACGTTCATGGGCATGTGGCGTGGAACGATCCAGTACGACGCGGTGATGCAGAACGTCGCGTCGGCCAACGCGATCGACGCGACGGCGTCGCCGTTCGACCCGGTGACCAAGCCGTACGCCGTGGAGGCCACCGTCGCCTACGACGCCGGGCGACAGGTCCAGCGGCTGACGTTCACCGGCGTCCTCCTGCAGAAGCGGAAGGACGAGATCGCACCGAACCCTGGCGTGCTCCGGTCGCTCCTCGACGAGGTGCAAGCGCAGGCACAGACCTTCTCGAGGGACCACCTTGCGGAACTGTTCCCCGAGACGGCGCTCGGCGACTTCAAGGACGTCGACTTCACCTTCGAGCCCGTCCCGTCCGCCCCCGCCGAAGCCCGCACTGTGCTCGGGCGCAAGCGGCGCAAGATCGTGGAGCGCCTGTTCCCGCTGGTACGACAACGTTTGACCAGGCAGCTCGTCGTCGAGTCACGAGCTTCCACACCGGAGGTTGACGCCGCGCTCCTTGAGGCGCTGCTGACGGACAAGGCCCTGCTCGCTGATCGAGGCGGGGCCAACGTGCCCCTTCTCGACGCGTTCACCCGCGCCGCAGACTCAGGCGCGACCGGGACCTTCTACTCCGCAAGCGATGGCACCGGAAGTCCGCTGTCGACGACAGACGTCGTCGAGGTGGATACGACGGCGCGGCCGGCCGCAGCGCACAGTGCCCGCATCGAAGGAGTGCTCGTGGCGCCGGCGACCGGTGCGTACACGCTGTTCGCCCACATAGACAGCGCGGCCACGACGGTCGAGCTGCGCCTCGCACACCTCCCGGAGCCGGTCGTCGCGACGACGTCTGCGAACCCGGACTACGAGACGAGCGTCGACGTCGATCTCAAGGCTGGCGTTGCGTACGGCATGTCTCTCGACGTGCGGTGGCCTGGTCCCGCCAACGTGACCGGCGATGTGACCGTGCTCGTGCAGGGCCCGTCGCTCCCGAAGGGTCCGCTGAGCCGGCTCGAGCTCCATCCGGCCTCCGCCGTCGAGAGCGTGCGCCGGGCCGATGTTCTCCTCGCGAAGTCCGTGCGGCTCGTCTCGGAGCTGGGGCTGAACGAGCGTGAGGTGCGACACCTCGTCACCCATCCTGCCGACTTCGGGTCGCTGTCGCTCTCAGCGCTCCCGACCAGCGAGCTCTCCTCGGCCGGCGCAGCCGCCAACTTCGCGTGGTTCGCCCGCCTGGCGGAGTACGCGGCGCTCAAACGTGACCTCGGCCTGACGGGCGACGACCTGGTCGACGTCTTCGAGAACGCGCGGCGTTCATTCGACTCGACGACCAGTGCCACAGCTGCAGAGGCGGCGCTCCTGAAGGACGTCCGGACGCGCGTGGCCGAGCTCCTGCGACGGGACGCCGACGATGTCGAGGAGGTGGCGAAGGCGCTGCAGTTCAGCGCGAAGGCCGACACCGCGACTCGACGTGTCGAGATGCCGGACCTTGCCCAGGAGCAGGGTCTTCGCCGCCTGTGGGATGCACTCCACACCATCGACACGCTCGGCGCTTCCGCCGACGCCGTCGGCCGTTGGACGAAGATCGTCGATCCGGCAGTGACGACCGGTCGTGACGAGATCGCCCGCGATCTGCGGAACTCACTCAAGGCGCACTTCGCAGACGCGGCGTGGTTCGCCGTCGCGCAGCCGGTCTCCGATGAGCTCCGCCGCCGGAAGCGCAACGCGCTCGTCGCGTACATCGTCGCCGACCCGCAGCACGACTTCGAGCATCCGGATGAGCTGTACGAGTTCTTCCTCATCGATCCCGCGACCGAGCCCGTCGTCCAGACTTCGCGGCTCCAGGTCGCGATCTCGGCGGTGCAGCTGTTCGTGCAGCGGTGTCTGCTGAACCTCGAGCCCCGCGTGCCGGCGGCGGCGATCGGTATGGGCGACGCGAAGCCGTGGGAGTGGATGAAGCGCTATCGGGTCTGGGAGGCGAACAGGAAGATCTTCCTCTACCCCGAGAACTGGCTCGAGCCGGAGTTCCGCGACGCCAAGACGCACCTGTTCGCCGAACTCGAGGGGTCGCTGCTCGAGGGCGAGATCTCCAACGAGTCGGCCGAGGATGCCTTCGTCGCCTACCTCAGCGGACTGGAGACGATCGCCAGACTCCAGGTCGTCTCGATGTACGCCGAAGAGCGTCTGTCCGACCAGAGCAGGACGCTGCACGTCTTCGGACGAACCTTCGCGGCGCCGCGCAAGTACTACTACCGTCGCCATGCCTACGGGGTCTGGTCACCGTGGGAGCCGGTTGACATCGAGATCGAGGGCGATCATGTGGCCGCGGTCGTCTGGCGCGACCGGCTGCACCTCTTCTGGCTGACCTTCGAGGAGAAGGGCGAGACCCGGGATGCGACGGCCACGGCGACGACCACCGACGACCTGTCGGAGAAGGAGCTGATCCGCCGCACCGTCGAGATCCGACTCAACTGGAGCGAACAGGTCCGTGGCGAATGGACTGGTCGCTCGGCGACGACGACCTCGACCGTGATCGAGCGCGACGTCGGTGCCGTATTCGACAGCTCATCGTTCTTCGTGTGGGTCTCGAAGGAGAAGACGAACGACGGCACGGAGGGTGCCTTGTTCGTCCACGTCGTCGGCGGCGAACACACGTGGCCCGGTTACTCGTCCCGGTTCCGGATCGCCGGCAAGCACAGTGCTCCCACCGTGGAGGCGCTCGACTACGGGCACGCGGATGCCTGGCCACCGCCCGACTGGTACTCGGCCCTGGGCTACGACGCGACGCGATACACCGCCGGCGGCCTTGGCCTCTTCTATGGGCTCGCGACAGGGCGTCACATCCTCGACGCGGCCCCGTTCGGCAACTTCGAGCTGCTCCTCGCGGACAACCGATTGACGCAGCCGCCCCCGCCGCCCGATCCCGCCATCTTCTGCCCGTTCTTCTTCGAGGATGAACAACACACGTTCTTCGTCGAACCCGTGACGAGGGAGACGTCGTTCCTCGTCCGGGACGACTGGGTCCTCGCGCCTGACGGTCAGGGCCGGTTCGAGGAGGTGGACCTCATCGATTCGATCGACCTCGAGTCCGCGGTGCCGGATCTGCACGTCGAGCCGCGACCGCCTGAGCCGTACGCCGTGTACACCGTCACGAAGACGTCCGACTGGGTGACACATCCCGACAACGTGATCGCCTTCGACGGTGTCCTGATCGGCCGCGAGGGCGCCGTTCGTCAGGGAGACCTGGATGTCACCGTCGCTCCGTTGGGCGCGGCAGCCGGCAATGGCCACTTCGTCACTCCCGAGCTGGGCTGAGCGGAAGGACCGATCGACATGACCACCACCACCACTTCGTTCCACGCTCTCGCCGATTCGTCGGCGTCGATCAGGTACCACTGGGAGACGCAGAAGTCGCTCCTGTTGGACTTCTCGCTGCACCAGCACCCATTCGTGACTGAGCTGATGCGGCGCCTTCTGGAGAAGTCGGTCAGCGGCCTTCAGGCCGCGGACACCGACACGTCGGATCCCGGCCTGTACGACAGCGGGTTCTTCGCCGCATACAAGCCGACGGCCGAAGTCGGCGAGCGTCCGGTCAAGGAGCTCGACTTCAACAGTGGCGCGTACGCCCCGTACAACTGGGAGCTGTTCTTCCATGTCCCGCTGACGGTCGCGATCCACTTGAGCAAGAACGGTCGCTACGAGGACGCCCAGCGTTGGTTCCACTACGTCTTCGACCCGACGGACGACAGCGACGGGCCGGCGCCCGAGCGCTTCTGGAAGGTGCGACCGTTCCAGACGACTGACGTCGAGCTGATCCAGGACATCCTGCTCAACCTCGCCACCCGCAAGAACCCGACGTTGGCGAAGGCGACCGAGGACAGCATCGATGAATGGAGGTCGGCCCCGTTCCGGCCCCACCTCGTCGCGCGCCACCGGCCGTCGGCGTACATGTTCAAGACCGTGATGGCCTACCTCGACAACCTGATCGACTGGGGCGACTCACTCTTCCGGCAGGACTCGCGCGAGGCGATCAACGAGGCGACCCAGCTGTACGTGCTCGCGGCCGGCATCCTCGGTCCGAGGCCGCAAGAGGTGCCTCGTCAGGCGACGACACGGCCGCAGACCTACTCGCAGCTGAGAGCGGACCTCGATCGGTTCGGCAACGCGGCGCGCGAAGTCGAGACGGACATTCCGTTCGAGCTCATCTCGTTGGGGCCGCCGAGCCCCGGTGGCCAAGCCACGATCGGCATCCGCGATCTCGGTGTCTCGCTGTACTTCGGCGTCCCGCGCAACGACCGCCTGCTCGGCTATTGGGACACCGTCGCCGACCGGCTCTTCAAGATCCGCAACAGCCTCAACATCCTCGGCGTCTTCCGGCAGCTGCCGCTGTTCGAGCCGCCGATCGATCTGACGCTGCTCGCACGCGCCACCGCGGCCGGGGTGGACGTTGCCGCCGTCGTCGCCGGCGTGAACCAGCCGCTCCCCCTCGTGCGCTTCGCTCTGCTCGAGCAGAAGGCCCTCGAGATCTGCCAGGAGGTCAAAGCACTCGGCACCAGCCTGCTGAGCGCGATGGAGAAGGGCGACGCCGAAGCGTTGCAGATCAAGCGCGCGCAGCACGAACACGCCGTTCTCCAAGCGGCCGAGATGGTCAAGTACGGCCAGTTGCAGGAGGCGGTCAAGAACCGCGAAGCCCTCGAACGCTCGATGCTGAACGCCGTCGATCGCTACACGTTCTACGAGCGCCAGCTCGGCAGAACACCCGCAGGGCCGAAGGAGGTCCGCGTTCCAACTCCGGAGCTCGGTCCGCTCGACATCGACGGTCTGCAGAAGCTGAACTTCCGATCGACCGAGCCCAGCGAAGAGGATCTGACACCTCGGGAGCTCACGTTCGACGTCGTGCCCTTGGCTCCGGGCCTGCCGGAGGTGCACTCGTTGAACACCTTCGAGGTCTCGGAGCTCAACATGCTCAACACGGCCAACACCCTGTTGATCGCGGCCGGTATCCACCAGGCGATCGCTGCGCTCGTCAGCCTGATCCCACAGTTCAGCACCAACATCATGCCTTGGGGGTTCGGCGTCGGCGTGTCCAGTGGCGGTTCGGAGATGGCAGGATCGCTCTCTCATGTCGCCGGGGTGATCCAAACCGCCTCGACACGGGTGTCGAACCAGGCAGGAATCGTCGGGAAGGCCGGTTCCTACGTTCGCCGGCAGCAGGAATGGGAGCACCAGAGCAATACCGCGGTCGGCGAGATCCTGCAGCTCTACAAGCAGATCCGAGCGGCGGAGATCCGCGAGGCGATTGCCCAACGGGAGCTGGAGAACCACCAGAAGCAGGTCAAGAACGCGGAGGAGATCGAGACCTTCCTGACCGACGAGCGCAAGGGAAAGACCACGAACCAGGCCTTCTACACGGTGATGAAGCGCGAGGTTCGAGGCCTGTACAGCCGCTCCTTCGACCTCGCGTTCGAGGTCGCGCGCAAGGCCGAGCGGGCGCTCCAGCACGAACTCGGCGACCCAGAGGTCCGGTTCCTCGACACCACGTACATGGCGGGCAAAGAGGGCCTGCTCGCCGGCGAGAGGCTCTACCTGGACCTCCGGCGCATGGAGATGGCCTACCACGATCTGAACCGGCGCGGTTACGAGTTGACCAAGCACGTCAGCCTCCTTCAGCTCGACCCGATGGCCCTGCTGCAGCTGCGCATTGCCGGGACCTGCACGTTCTCGGTGCCCGAGGAGATCTATGACCTTGGTGCACCTGGTCACTACTTCCGCAGGATCAAGTCCGTCGCACTCAGCGTCGCGGGCGTCACCGGCCCATACACGGGAGTCAACGCCACACTCACGCTGCTGAGGAGCTCGATCCGCCGCACCCCGCTGCTCGCGAACAACGAGTATGCGCGGGACGGTGCCGAAGACGATCGCTTCAGCGACTCCTTCGGCAGTCTCGACTCGATCGTCACCAGCACGGGCCAGAACGACGGCGGCCTCTTCGAGACGAACCTGCGGGACGACCGGACCCTGCCCTTCGAAGGACAGGGAGCCGTCTCCACGTGGCAGCTCGAACTACCAGGCGATGTGCGCCAGTTCGACTACGACACGATCGCCGACGTCGTACTCCACGTCCGCTACACCGCGCGGGAGGGAGGAAGGCCGTTGAGGGCGAAGTCGACCGAAAGCCTCGAGCAACGGTTCAAGGAGGCGACCGGGGTCGGCTCGGTACGTCTCTTCTCGGTCCGGCACGAGTTCCCGAGCGAGTGGGCCAAGTTCAAGGCGGCAAAGTTCACAACAGCAAACCCCACCACGAAGCTGGCCCTCGAGCTCCGCGAGGAGCACTACCCGTTCTGGAGCCAAGGGCGCCTCGACGCGGTGAAGGCCGTGGACATCTACGCCCGGCACGCGATGCCTCACGTCGAAGTGAGCAACGCGACCGGCACCGTAAAGAACCCCTTCACCGGTGTGAACCCGCCATTGACCGGTGTGCGGAGGTGTTCGCTGGAAAATTCCCTCCTGCCGTCGCCGACCGGCACCTTCTCGATCTACCTGAACGATGTGTCGATGGATGAGCTGTGGATCGCGGTCACGTGGGAGACGACGTGAGCGACGCTTCGGTGCTGTAGGAAGTACCGGGCTCCTAGCTCAATGGTCAGAGCAGGCGACTCATAATCGGGGACGAGAGAGCGCTGTGCCACGGGATGGAAACCGCAGATCTCCGCGGTTGCCCGCGGAGCGCAACGGGCGCAATCGCTTGCTCATCGCGCTTCGCCCACTCGACGTTCCGCTCACGAGCCGCAGACCCCGGCGTCGACGGACTCGATGAGGGTGGCCGCCGAGCTCGTCACGGCGGACACCGCAGTCAGGACCGGGCCCGCTCCCTCGGCGTCGAAGTCGTCGATCGCCATCTCCAGCGACTCGACGCTGGTCTGAACCGCCTCGACCTGGGGCTGCAGCTCGTCGCTGGCTGAGGCCGCGAACGTCTCGAGGTCGCTCTTGACCGTGGCGACCGCAGCCGTCACGCCGTCGGTCCCTTCGGCCGCGACGTCGACATCCGCCAACGCCGCGATCGAGGCGGTCAGTGCCTCAGCGTCGGCGCAAGTGGCGGCAACGGTGGTCGCCGGCGCGTCGGTCGTCGGCACGGTCGTCGACGAGGACGATTCGCCGTCATCGCCGCAGGCCACCAGTAGGAGGCTGATCGCCGCGGTGCCGACGAGCCGTCGGACGATGCGTCCGCCTGACTTGGTGGCTGGCGATCCTGTGAATTGGTCGGGCGTCGTTGCGGTCATGGCGACTTTCCTCTCGGTGCGGTCGATCCGCTCGCTCGATGAACGAGCTCCGTGAACCCGATCTTCGGGGTTCCACCGGGCGGCGTCATCACGCACTTCGGGTGACGCACAGCCGCTCTCATTGTCTGGCCATGGCGATGCGGAGCCGCTCCTCGGGGTCGATGAAGTGGTCGTGGTCGTCGTCGCCGAGGTCGATCTGCACCCAGTTGATCTTCCCGCTGAACCGGCTGTCCTTGGCGGTGTGCTGACACCGTCATCATCGGTTGACCGGTGGGCCGGGTCATCACGTAGAAGGCGTGAAGTCCTGACCCGCTCGGCCAAGGGTCAGACGTAGTCGTTCTTCCGCAGCCACTGAAGGGTGAACCAGCCCCAGATCGGCGGAAGCGTCCATCCGATCGCTTGAGCCGTCACGAGCCTGCCGTAGCCTGCGGCCGGGCCCGTAGCTCAATGGTCAGAGCAGGCGACTCATAATCGCTCGGTCGGGGGTTCGATTCCCCCCGGGCCCACCAAGCAGGAATAGGGGAGTCGGCCTCAGGCTCCGGTGTCAGATATACCGAGATCCTCTCCGTGCTAACGGGTGCCAACGAGCGCTTGGCGACTTCGGCACCGGCGCCGCCTTACGTGAGGCCGACGAGGCTCTCGACAGGCTGGGGGCTGAAGCCGGGCCCTGGGCCGTCACCGCGTGGGAGTATCTGCGGGCGTAGGACGGCGGGGGAGGGGCGGGAGTGAGCGACCAGGCGCAAGGGCAGTGACCATGCGACGACCGATGACCTCTCTGTTGTGCGCGGGCGCGCTCGTGATGACCGTGACCGCGTGCTCCGACGACGACTCGTCCTCGACCACATCCGAGGTAGGCGGCCCGACGACCGTCGCGAAGGGCGAGGACGTGGAGATCGACGGGTTCTTTGGGCTCGACGGCCGCACGCTGAACATCGACGCCGTGGAGCAGGACGGTGAGGTGACCGGCGAGTTTCAGGTCAGCAACGTCGTGGTCTCGATCCAGTGCGCGGGCACCATGAACTCGACCGGGGTCGACTCCACCGGGCGAGATCTCATCCTCGGCGGCGAGGTGACTGACAACCCAGACGGCCTTGCCACGCTCGATGGCGTCAACGTCGCCGTGGGCGACCGACTCGCCCTGATCATCAGGGAAGGTGGGGGAGGTGACCCCGACCTCCAGGAAGTCACCCTCTATGACCCCGCGTTGATGCCCCCATTCAATGACAGCGTGGGATCGTGCACCGAGCTCGTCGAGTCAGACTACGGCATCCTTGACGGCGGCTATTTCGACGACGTCAAGGACGGCAGCGACATCGAGACCGGCTGATGCAACCAAGGTTCGGGTTCGCCGCAGATTTGGCGCACAGTGATGATGCGCTCGTCGCCCAGGCCTGTCCAAACTGCGACCCGAGGCTCGCCTTCTGCTGCAGCATCAACCGCGGGAGGTGAGTTCGGCGTTTGGTCCAGGTCTGGGCCGGTCGCAGTCCCAGGCTTGGACAACTGCGACCGGCCCGGGGACCCGTCCTCCGAGCCCTTGCCCCCGCCGACTCCCGATCGGGATCCGACGTAGAGTCCGCGCCGCGGTCGCCACCGCGATCGCGAAGGGGGTTCGCCATGCCGAAGTACCTGTTCAGCGCCAGTTATCCGCCAGAAGGCGCCCAAGGCTTGCTCGCCGAGGGTGGCACGGCCCGGTCCGCTGCGGTGATCAGTCTGGCCGAGAGCCTCGGCGGCTCGGTCGAGAGCTTCTACTTCGCGTTCGGAGGTGACGACGCCGTGGTCGTCTGTGACCTTCCCGACAACGAAGCGGCCGCAGCCATCGGGCTCACGGTCGGAGCATCGGGCAAGGCGACGGTCCGAACGACCGTCCTGCTCACGCCCGAGGAGATCGACGAGGCGACCAAGCGCTCGCCCGCCTACCGCCCGCCCGGCGGCTGACGCCCGAGCGACGTCGACCGCGGGGTCGACAACGAACCCGACGTCGCCGGAGGTCAGGTCAGAGCTGTCAGCGCCGCTCCGGTGGATTCGCAGTCATAGAAGGCCCGCGGGAAACTCGGTGGCGCCAAGTCCGGTCCGCCGGGCAGGCTGCGGTCATGGCTGCTTGCGTCATGGTGCGTCGTGCCCGCCTCCGGGAGCCGATCCCGGTGGGGCTGGTACCGGCTGACTGACGCCGCGGCCCGTCGCCTCGTCGACGGGGCCGCGATCCGACCGGGTGAGCTGGTCGTCGACATCGGTGCGGGGACCGGCGGGCTGACCCACCACCTCGTGGAGGCCGGCGCTGAGGTCCTCGCGATCGAGCTCCACCCGAAGCGGGCCGCGGATCTCCGCGATCGCTTCGCCGATGATCCCGTGACCGTGGTCCAGGCCGCGGTCGACGACTTCCGGCTGCCGAAGCGCCCCTTCCGCGTCGTGGCCAACCCGCCGTTCGCCCGTGGGTCGGCGCTCGTCCGTCGGCTCACCCACCCGAAGGTGCGCCTCGTCCAGGCCGATCTCGTCCTCCCGATCCAGGTCGTGCAGCGGTGGCAGCGGCACCCCTCGGCCATCCTGGCCGGGAGGCTGCCGCGGCACGACTTCCGGCCCGCCGCGCCCGTTCCGACCGCGGTCCTGCGGATCCGGCCAACGCGCCGTCGGTAGCAACCGACCGTCGCTAGCGTCCGCCGGCGTGGGGGTGCTGGTCAGGTCACCGTGACCCCGCCCTGCATGCCGCCTCAGACGAGCGGCCCGGCGTTGGTCCACCACTGCCAGAACTGGGGAACGGTCGCCCCCTCGGCGATGCCGGCCTCGGCCTGGATCATCAACGGCCGGTTGGTCCACACCATGTAGGCGTCGCCGTCGTCCTGGAGGAAGCAGAAGACCCTGCCGTTGTTCTCGTCCTCGATCGTGAGCTCGCCCTCGAACGGGCACTCGTCGTCGGCCCCGGTGTTGCGCGCCACCCCGCCATCTTCGAGCAGCGTCTCGTACTGGGCGTTCATCGTGCTCGCCGTCGGGTACTGGTTGTAGAAGACGACGGCCGCCCCCGACTCGGGGGTGCACTGGACCGAGGCGGTCTCGTTCGGGCGCAAGTCGGCCCGCACGCAACTCTCCCGGAGGTCCGTCGGGACGTGCCCGAGGAGGAGGGTCTCGAGCGCGTTGGGGAAGTCCTCCGACTGGGCCGGGTCCCCGCGGCCGACCAGATCGGCCCACCACCGGTAGAGGCTGGCGTCGGAACCGTCCTCCCGGGTCGCCACCGCCGCCAGTTGGTCCTCGGTGTTGGTCCAGGCCAAGCCGGCGTGCTCCTCGTCGTCCAGCCAGCAGGCCACCTGGCCGGCGACGCCCTCGCTGTCCTCTTCGGTGGTCCAGGTGTGTGACGCGTACCGGTCGGACTCGCAGTCGCCCTCGGGGTCCAGCTCCTCGGCGGCCACCGTCTGGGCATCGGCGAAGGCTCCGTCGGCGTCGTCGGCGTCGTCGTAGACCGTGAGCTCGACGTCGTCGGCGCCCTGCGCCGGCGAGCAGGCGAAGACGGCTACGACGCCGGCGTCGTAGTCATCGACGTCACCCAGGTCACAGCTGTTGTCGCCCAGCGAACCGGGGAGGAGCTCGAACGCCGCTTCGGCCTCCTCCTGCGCCTCTTCCTCCTCCTCGGCTTCTCGGGCCTCCTCCTGGCGACGGTCGTCGTCCTCGTCGTCGCCGCCGTCGTCACCGCCGCCGAAGAGCAGTGCCCCGCCGACCACCAGCACCACGAGGAGCACCAGTCCGCCCACGAGGAGCGGGACCCTCGAACGGCGCCCCCCACTGGCCGCGGGTGGTTCGGGCTGGGGAGGCGGGGTCGGGGTCGGGGGCACTCGGGCCGGCGGGGGCGGGGGTGGCGTGCTCACCGGCGGGGGCAGCCCGCTCGAGAGCAGCGCCTTGCGGGCGGCGACGGCGAAGTCAACCCCGGTCTGGTACCGGTCGCCGGGCTCTTTCGCCATGGCCTTGTCGATGACGGCGTCGATCGCCTGCGGGAGGTCGGCCCGGGTCCCACTCACCCGCGGGGGCGCCTTGGTGAGGTGGGAGGTGATCATCGAGTGGATGTCACCGCTGAAGGGCGCGGACCCGGTCAGGGACTCGAAGAGCACGCACCCGAGGGCGTAGAGGTCGGCGCGCCCGTCGACGGGGTCACCGCCCAGTTGCTCGGGGGCGGCGTAGGCGAAGGTGCCCAGGAACTCACCGGCGCCGGTGAGGCTGTCGCTCGAGGCCGTGCGCTTGGTCAGGCCGAAGTCGGCGAGGAAGCAGCGGTCGTCGCGGGCCCGGATGAGGATGTTGCGGGGCTTCACGTCGCGGTGCACCAGCCCGGCCTCGTGGGCGTAGTCCAGGGCACCGGCGATCTCGACCATGACCTCTACGGCCCGATCAGCCGACAGCGGCCCTGAGGTCTCGATGAGGTTCCCGAGGTCCTGGCCGTCGATGTAGCGCTGGGCGATGAAGAGCTGACCGTCGTGCTCGCCCGCGTCGATGACGCCGACGATGTTCGGGTGGTCGTCGAGCTCGACCGCGAGCAGGGATTCTCGCCGGAACCGCTCGCGGTTCTTGTCGTCGGCCGAGAGCGTGGGGTTCAGGACCTTCAGCGCGACCTTGCGCCGCAGGGCCGGGCGCAGGTCCTCGGCCAGGTAGACGTTGCAGAACCCGCCTGCGCCGAGCAGCCGTTCGATCCGGTACCCGCCGAACTCCGTTCCCGGATCCATCACCGTCATCTGGGGACCCGCCTCCGATCAGTAGCCACTGGTCCCACGGTCGGGAGCTCCCCGGAACCAGGCCTGGGTGCCCTGGGAGGCGATCGCCGCCCCGAGCCGTCCCAGCGCATGCGCGTACGCCGCCCGCCGCAGGTCGACGCCGAGAGTAGTGGCGAGCGCCTGGACCGCCGTGAACTCCCGGCGCATGATCTCGGCCAGGCGCTCGTGGACCTCCTCCAGCGACCAGCTGAGGCCGCCGCGGTTCTGGACCCACTCGAAGTAGCTCACGGTGACCCCGCCGGCGTTGGCCAGGATGTCGGGCACGATGGTCACCCCGCGGTCGACCAGCACGGCGTCGGCGGCGCTGGTGATCGGCCCGTTGGCCACCTCCACGATCGTCCGGGCCCGGATGCGGGCCGCGTTGTCCTCGGTGATGACCCCCTCGAGGGCGGCGGGGATCAGGACATCGACGTCGAGCTCCAGCAGCTCCTCGTTGGTGATCACGTCGGCGTCCACCAGCTCGCAGACCGAGCCCTCGCAGTAGACGGCCCGCAGCGCCCGGGTGTCGTTCTTGTTGTGGACCAGGCTCGGGACGTCGAAGCCCTCGGGACGGTGGATGCCGCCCTGGCTGTCGCTCACGCCGACGATGCGGTAGCCGTCGGCGTGGAGCAGGGCGGCCACGTGCTGGCCGGCGTTCCCGAAGCCCTGTACCGCCACGGTGGTGGCCGCCGGGTCCCAGCCCTCTCGCTGCTCGAGCTCCTTGATGCAGTAGTAGGCGCCCCGTCCGGTGGCGTCGTCGCGGCCCAGGCTGCCGCCGAGCTCGATGGGCTTGCCGGTGAACGTCCCCGGGCATCGCCGACGCTCGATGCGGGAGTACTCGTCCATCATCCAGCCCATGACCATGGCGTTCGTGTAGACGTCGGGCGCCGGGATGTCGGTCTCGGGCCCGAGCACGTCGTGAAGGGCCTGGACGAAGCCCCGGCTCACCCGTTCGAGCTCGAGGCGGGACAGCTCCTTGGGGTTGCAGATCACCCCGCCCTTGCCCCCGCCGAAGGGAAGTCCGACGACGGCGCACTTGATGGTCATCCAGAAGGCGAGGGCCTTCACCTCGGACACGTCCACGTCGGGGTGGAACCGGATGCCCCCCTTGGTGGGGCCGCGGGTGTCGTCGTAGCGCACCCGATAGCCCTCGAAGACCCGCAGGCTGCCGTCGTCCCGCCGGATCGGGATGGCCACCTGCATGACCGACTTGGGATAGCGGAGCCGTTCGAGGACCTCGGGGTCGACCTCGATCAGGTCGGCGACGTCGTCCAGCCGACGCAGGGCGTCGGTGAAGACGTCGGTCACCGGGAGGCCGTCAACTGCGGCGGTGGGAGTCGAAGGAGAGCACCCGCTGGCCGACCAGCACGTGCATCCCCGGGGTCAAGGGGACCGGCGAGTCGGCGGGGACCGGCCTCCACTCCGTCGCGTTCCGCGCCGCCACGAACGTGCCGTTGGCCGAGCCCGCGTCGGCGATCCGGGCCTCCCACTCGTGCAGGGTCACCCGGGCATGGCGGCGCGAGATCGCCCGTTCGGGGTCGGGCAGCGTGACGGCCCGGGTGTGCTCGTCGGCGCCCGGCTCGCGCCCGATGACCACGTCCCGGTCGACCACATAGGTGCTGCCGTCGTCGAGCACCAGCACGCCGAGCGGCGGGCGCGGTCCCTCGACCAGGTTGTGGGTCTGCTGCACCATCGAGATGCCGCAGTTGGCGCAGAAGGGCGAGGCGGGGTCGTTGAAGTGGCCGCGGGCGCACATCACCCCCTGCACCATGGGGGCCTCCGGCTCATGGCCGGCGTCGGGTGGGGGAGGGGGCGCCGCATCGGCTCGGGCCACCGGCAGCGGCTCTCGCGACGGCTCGTCCGCCGGGGGTTCGACGAGCGAGACCGACTCGAAGTCCTCGGCCGGCACGGGCGGGGGAGGGGGCGACGTCGGCTCGGGGGGTGGTGGCGCGGGCGCCTCGGCGGGCGGTTCGCTCGGTGGCGCCGGCACCTCCTCGGCGGGTGGCGCCGGTGCCACGTCGGCGGGGGGTGCCTCCTCGGGCGGTGCCGGCGGTGGGGGGGTGGCGGCCTCGGCCATCCCGGTGGCCAAGCCGTTGGCCCGGGCGGCGCCGGCGGGGAAGTCCGACCACTCGTCGGCCGCGCCGGATCCGTCCCGAGCAAGCGACCACTGCTCGGGGACATGGTCGAGCAACCGGTCGAGCCAGGCCGCGGCGTCCCGACCCGAGAGCACCTCGTTGTTGCCACCGGTCCCGCGGTAGGCGAACTGCACGTCACCGTTCAGCAGGATCGCCAGGCCGTTGCCGTCGACCCCGACCAGCCCGAGGGGTGGGCTGTGCTCGGCTGTCGCCAGCAGGCCCGCGACGGCGCGGGCGGCCCGACGCCCCGCGTCGGGCTCGCCCGAGGCGCTCCGCAACGCATCGCGGAAGGCGGCGACCAGGTCCTGGTGGGGCTCACCGGCAGGGAACACGACACCGGTCAGGCCGGGCAGGCGCACGACCAGCCCGTCGCCGGGCACCAGGTGGACGCGGAGCTCGTCGAAGGTCATCGGCTCACCAGCCGCCGACCAGGCGGCCGCCCTTGAAGCGCCACCGCAGGAAGATCATCTTCATGAGGTTGCCGGCGAAGAGGTTGATCACGATCCAGGTCGTCACGAACTGCACGAGGAACGGGGTGACGGTGAGGCCGTTCAGGAGCAGCCGCCACCTGGCCGGGTCGACGGTCGACGGGTCCGCGGCCAGAGCCTGGGCGACCAGGTAGGCGACGATCCCCTCGTTGATGCCGGTCAGGTAGCCGAAGAACGTGGGCCAGTCCTTCTCCCAACGGAACTGCATGAGCAGCTGATAGACGAACTCCCACCCGATCCCGAGGACGAGGACGATGGCGAGGACGGTGAAGGTGACGGTGTAGGTGTCGCCCAGCGTGGGATCGCCGTCGACGAACAGGCGCACGACGGGCGTGATGATCAGCGTCCACACCGACCCCACGACCCCCACCAGGAAGATGCGGGTCTGGATCCGACCGTTGAGCGTGGGCAGCACGGGGTCTCCTCAGGTCCTCACGGGGCGGTCTTCTTGGACCACCGTCGCCACTGCCCGATCGAGTGGCGGATGCCGATGCGGGGGACGAAGCCCTGCTCGGCGAGGTCGTCGGCGATGCGCAGGCCGGCGTACTGCAGCCCGAGGAACGAGTCGACCACGGCGAAGTAGGCCCCGAGCGTGGCCGCGCCGGAGGCGTACATGCGCCCCACCCCGCTGCGGGCGCCCCGGACCTCGAAGTAGCGCTCGACGTCGAGGCGCCCCTTGATGTTGCGGCCGGCGCCGCCGTGCTCGAGGAGGTCGGCCAGGACCCGGTGCTCGGTGATGTCGGCCTCGAGGCCGGTCGAGTCGATGACGTAGTTCGCCGGGACGTCGAAGAGGCCCTGGTCGGTGTTGACCCGGGTGATGACCGTGCCGTCGCCGGGTGTCACCGAGTCGACGGTGCCGACCATCTCCCGGTACCAACCCTCCTTGCGCCCCTTCTCGAGCTGGTTCAGCCAGAGCTTGCGGTGCGGCGTGGTGGTCCCCCCCAGCGCGTCCCACAGCTTGCTGCGCTTGTCGTCCGGCCAGGTCTCGAGGCTCTTCTTGTACTGGCCGCCCCAGCACGACTTGGGGTAGTTGAAGCCCTGGAAGGCCCAGCCGTGGCTGCCCTTGCGGCGCAGGAACACGCTCGGTCCGTGGGAGCTGTCCACGTAGGTGCGGAACAGGTGCACGATCTGGATCTGGCTGCCCTTGTCCCGGTCGTCACACAGGCGCTGGAGGATCCGCGACGCGACGATGCCGGCGCCCCGGACCATCACGGTCCCCGGTTTCTGGGCCAGCTCCTCGTAGACGTGCTCGTGGGGCTCGTAGGCGTTGACGACCCGGTGGTAGTCCTGGTGGGTGGTCCGGTACTCCTGCAGGTCGGGCAGGAAGCGCAGCCCGGGATAGCCCACGCAGACGTGCACCCAGGTGCTGCGGTAGGCGACCCGCTTGGTCTCGGTGGTGCCCTGCGGCGGGGTGAGGATGGTGAAGTAGCCGCCGCCGTGGCGCTTGCGCACCATGCGCACCAGGCCCTTCGCCTTCATCTGGTCGTAGCCGATGCGCCGGGCCTCGACCTCGAGGGCCTCGAAGACCTGGCCGGCCCGCGGGGTGAAGTAGTCGGTGAGGATGGGCTCGGTGATGACGTTGAACAGCGGATCGAGCTTCTTCACGAGGCCCGGCGCTGCGAACGACTCGCGGGTGGCGTAGGACGGGAACCCCCAGATGTTGTCCGGGCAGGAGCCGGAGTCGGAGCGCAGCCGCTCCGGGCGCGGGATCTGGGAGCAGCGGGTGAGGTACTCGTAGGTGTCCCAGGGGTTGTCCAGCGCGCCGAGGGCCTTGAAGTGCTCGGGGGGCATGCCGGCGATGCGGAGGTAGTCGGCCAGCACGAACGAGCCGATGCCCCCGCCGACCGAGACCACCGGGACGTCGACGACGGGGATGCCCGCATCGGCGACCATCTGGTCGGTCCACTCGCTGGTGGCCACGAGGTGGTCGGTGAGATCGCCCTTGGCGGCTCGGGCGGCTTCGACGGCCGCGGCCAGCTCTTCGTGGGGAAGGCTGACCGTGTTGGTGTTGGTCATCGAGTGCTCTTCCTCGCCGCCGGTGGCCGGTCGGCGGCGATGATAGGCCCCTGCGGGCGGTGGCTCGTCGGCCTCAACCTTCGTCCGCCGGGATGGCCCGGGTGATCCGCTCGACGAGGCCCTGGAGCCGCTCGATCCCGTCGTCCCGCCCGCTGCGGACCCAGAGGGTCGGCTCGTCGACCCGCCCCGGCATCCCGGTGGTGGCCTCGACGTGCAGACCACCGCTTCCGGCGTCGTCGACGACCAGGCCGGCGCCCCGCAGGCGCTCGACGCTGGCGTTGACCCGGCGGCTGGAGCCGTCGGGCGCCACGAGGTGCAGTGGGCGCCGTCGGGCCGACGCGAGGCGGACGGCGAGGTCCAGCGCGTGCGCATCGGCGTTGTTGCCGTGGAGGTGCACGACGACGTCGGCGCCGGCATCGAGCCCGGTCGTCCCGTCGGGCAGGCTCAAGGCCGCGGTCGGTGCGGCGGGGCTCTGGCTGGCCCCCGGGGGGGCGTACGTGGGGTTGTCCGGCACGAGGACCACGTCGGCGACGCTCTCGTCGGCCAGCACGCCGAGCAGCCGGCCCGGGTCGTCGTCGACCCTCGAGCGGGCGAAGACCGGGACGCCGGTCGCCTCCATCGTGGTCTCGAGGTGGTGCAGGGCATCCAGCGAGGTGGCCAGCTCCTCGAGGCCGCTGCCGACCTCGAGCGGTCCGACCGGCTCACCGAACTGCACCAGCGCGACCTCGCGGGGGTCCTCACCTTCCGTGAGCTCGGCGGCCAAAGCGGCCAGGGTCGTCCCGATCTCGTGCTGGGGGGTGCCGACGAGCACCCGGAACGCCTCTGCCTCCGCCGAGCCGATGCGCTCGGCCTCCGCGATCTCGCGATCGACCAGCTCGTCGGGGTAGAGGACGCGCAGGAGGGGCTCGGTGATGACGGTGGTGAACACCGCCATCACGACCATGATCGTGAACATCTCGTCGTTGAGCACGCCCACTTCCCGGCCGATCGAGAGGATGACCAGCTCGGTGAGCCCTCGGGTGTTCATCAGGACGCCGATGGCCATGGCCTGGCGGGGCGGCACGCCCTGGCTCCGGGATCCGAGCGTGGCCCCGACGAACTTGCCCGTGCAGGCGACGAAGAGGACGAGCAGCAGGTAGCCCAACCCGTCGGTGCCGAGCCCGGTGATGTCGACGTTGAGCCCCGTGACCACGAAGAAGACGGGGAGCAGGAGCAGCACCGTCATCAGTTCCAGCCGGTCGAGGACGTCGTGGAAGAGCTGGTGGGCGCCCTCGCGGGGGAAGATCGCGCCGAAGAAGAAGGCGCCGAAGATGGCGTGGATGCCGATCTCCGAGGTCAGGTAGGCCGACACCAGGATCCCGACGAAGACGATTGCCAGGATGTCGGGGGTCAGCCGGCCGGCCGCCTGGTACCGGTCGACGACCCGCACGAGCAGCGGCCGGATCAACAGGATCATCCCCGCGCCGTAGGCGAGGCTGAGGAGGACGACCCAGTGCGCGTCCAAGTGGCCTTCGCCGCCCACGACGGCGATCACCGCCGCCAACAGCGACCAGGCCAGGACGTCGTCCACGGCCGCGCACGCCAGCGTCAGCACGCCGAGGCGGGTGCGGTGCATCCGGCGCTCGGTGAGGATGCGGGCGAGCACGGGGAAGGCGGTCACCGACATGGCCGCGCCGATGAAGAGGGCGAAGTGGAGCCATTCCACCTCCTCGCCGTTCACCACCCCGTAGGCGTCGTGCAGCACGATCGAGGCGAGCAGGCCGAGGCTGAACGGCAGGATGACCGAGCTGATCGAGGTGACGGCCGCGACGCGGCCCTTGCCCCGGATCAGGCCCATGTCGAGCTCGAGGCCGACGATGAACATGAAGATGATCAGGCCGAGCTGGGCGATGATCCCGAGGAACGGGCGGGTGTCCAACGGGAACAGGTCGGTCGGCAGGTCTTCGTTGATCAGCCCGAGCAGGCTGGGCCCGAGCATGATCCCGGCGATGATCTCGCCGACGACCGCGGGTTGGCGGACCCGCCGGGCCGCGGCGCCCGCCAGGCGGGCGACCACGATGATGAGGGCGATCTCGATGAAGACGCGTGCCGTGATGTCCTCGGTGAGCACCGCGATCGGCTCCTCTGCGAAAGCCGCCGCGACGACGAGTCCGGTCTCCGTCACATCCCCCTCCCGGTGATGAGTCGGGCGCCGGGACTGTAGCAACCGCCTACAGTGCGCACCGGCCCGTGGCGGAGCGGGCGGAGATTCGAGGAGGGCACGTGGAGACGATCGCCGACTACCGCCTCGTCCGTTCGCTCGGCGCGGGGAGCCACGGCGAGTTCTTCCTAGCCGAGCCACCGGTCCGGCTCGGCCTCGATACGGAGTTCGTCGCCGTCAAGGTGATGGCGGGCCAGACCCCCGACGACGCCTTCCGTCGGGCCACCCGGGAGCTGCGCCTCTTCGCCCAGGTCAAGTCGCCGTACCTGATCGCCCTGTACGACGCCGGCCAGGAGGGCGGTCGCTTCTTCTACGCCGCGGAGTACCTCCCGCTCGGTTCGCTGGCCAGCCCGGCTCGCCCGCTCGACCGGGGCCAGACCCTCCGGTCGGTGGCCGACGCCGCCCGCGCCGCCCATGCCCTGCACGAGTCGGGCATCGCCCACCGGGCGATCAAGCCGGCCAACATCCTGATCACCGAGACGGGGGGCAAGCTGGCCGACCTCGGGCTCGCGCAGGTGCTGGCGCCGGGGATGACCGTGACCGGCATGGGCCCGATCGGCTCGGTCGAGTACGTCGACCCGGCCACGCTCTCCGGCGAGCGGGCGGGGCGGCCGTCCGACCTGTGGTCCCTGGGCGTGACCCTCCACCGCGCCATCACGGGCGAGGGGGTCTACGGCGAGCTGCCCGAGACCGAACCGCTGGTGGCCATCCGTAAGGTCCTCTCGTCGGATCCGGTGCTCAGCGATCGCCTCAGCACCGAGGAGCGCGAGCTGGTCGCCCAGCTCCTGGCCCCCGACGCCGCCGACCGGCCGGCGACCGCGGATGAGGTGGCTCAGCGGATCGAGGCGCTGATCTGAACGTCGTCTGAACGGGGGGACTTCTCCGACGGGGAGTCTGCTACGGTGCCCGCCCCGTGAGACGGCTCGTGATGATGACGGCGATGACAGTGCTCCTGGTGGAGGGCGTGCGGAGGCGGCGAGGACCCCGACGCCGCGGGTAGCGCAGAGGCTCCGCCGGACGCCGAGCGTCCTGGAGGGGAACCAGGTCGAGATCCAGGCGATGGACAACTCGTTCCAGCCCGAGGCGGCCGAGGTCGTGGTCGGGACCGAGGTGACCTTCGTGAACGAGGGCCGCATCGGCCACAACGTGATCCCCGAGGACGAGGGCGCCGACTGGCGGCTCGACTCGGACGAGTTCGAGCCGGGCGACGAGGGCACTTACACCTTCGACGACCCGGGTGTGTACCGCTTCTACTGCTCGATCCACGGCACCGTCGAACGCCGGCATGCCCGGTGTCCTGGTCGTGGCGTGAGCGATCGACACCGAAGGGAGGGGACGTGAGGAGAACGGGATGACACCGGCTGCTGGCCACCTCGTGGTGGTCGCCGTGGCGGTGCTGGCCGCCGGCTGCGGCGGTGACGACGGAGGAGGGGGCGAAGGATCGGGTGGCCGACGGAGCCCCGTCGACGCTGCGGGTGCCGGACGACCACGCCACGATCCAGGAGGCGGTCGACGCCGCCGAGCCGGGCGACCTCGTCCTGATCGCGCCGGGCGTCTACGAGGAGGCGGTCGACGTCTCGACCGACGACCTCACCCTCCGGGGTCTCGACCGCGACGAGGTCGTCCTCGAAGGCAACTTCGAGCTCGAGAACGGCGTGCGCATCCTCGAGGCCGACGGCGTCGTGGTCGAGAACATGACCGCCCAGAACTACACCGGCAACGGGTTCTTCTGGACCGGCGTCGACGGCTACCGGGGGTCGTACCTGACCGCCATCCGCAACGGCGACTACGGCCTCTACGCGTTCGGCTCGGTCAACGGCGTGTTCGAGCACTCCTACGGATCGGGCAGCCCCGACGCCGGCGTGTACATCGGCCAGTGCTACCCGTGCAACGCCGTCATCGACGACTTCACCGCGGAGTGGAACGGCTTCGGCTACTCCGGCACCAACTCGGGCGGCAACCTGGTCATCGTCAACTCGGTGTTCCGCGAGAACCGGGCCGGGATCGTGCCCAACAGCGGGAGCTACGAGGGCTGCTACCCCCAGCGCGAGACGACCATCGTCGGCAACCTCGTCCACGACAACGGCAACCCCGACACCGACGCCATCGACGCCGCGCTGCTCGGCGCCGGCAACGGCATCCTCGTCACCGGTGGCATCGACAACGTCATCGAGCGGAACCGGGTCGAGAACCACGACGTCACCGGCATCGCGGTCGGTGCCGCTGCCGGAGGACGATCCCATCGCCGGCGATTCCCGACGAGGCCGACTGGCCGACCGAGTGCGTCGAGGACGCGGTGGTGGCTCCCGACGACGTGATGGCCACGATCGACAACCCGCTGCTCTGGCCGTCGATCGGCAACCGGGTGGCCGACAACGTCGTCACCGGCTCGGGCGAGTGGGACCTGGTCGTGCTGACCCTCGATGGCGAGGGCCAAGGCAACTGCTTCGTGGGCAACCAGCTCCCGGCCGGCGCGATCACCGCCCCACCGGCCATCGAGGACGTGCTGCCCGTGCGACGGGGCGCAGCAGTCCTACGAGCCGGAGATCGCCAGGTTCCTCGAGATCGTCGACGGCGAGCGCCCGCCGCCCGTCGACTACCGGGACGTCGAGCTGCCCGGATCCCGGTGAGCTCGAGGAGATGCCCGATCCCGAAGGCGCCCCCGTCGAGCCCGCCCGGGCGTCCCCGCTCGGTCGACCTCGACAGCCATCACCGTCCCCGACGGCGCAGTGAGACTCCGTCCCCCGGTCCTCCTGGGGGGCGTGACGGTGCTCGGCGTCGGCCGCGCTCGGCGTCGTGCTGGCCTGGCCCGGACGCGGACGACGGTGCCGCGGCGACGCCGGTTCCTCACAACGGGCGCTTCCACGTGGACTGTCCCGTTCAGCCACAGCGCCCCGGACGACCCGATCGTGTTCCCCGGCGAGCCCGGCGCGTCGCACCAGCACGACTTCTTCGGGGCGACGGGGACCGACGCGTTCAGCGACGCCGAGTCACTGCGGGCCGGGGACACCACCTGTCAGACCCGCCAGGACACCGCGGCGTACTGGGCTCCGTCGCTGTTCGCCGGTGACGAGCAGCTCGAGCCGCTGGCGTCGACCGCCTACTACCGCGCCGCCCCGGGCGTGGATCCCGCCGCCGTGGTGCCCTTCCCGACGGGGCTGATGATGATCGGCGGCGAGGCCACGGCCACCGAGCCCCAGCCGACCGCCCAGGTGGGTTGGGCGTGCACGGTCGAAGGGCGTCCGGAGGTCCTTCCGCCGTCCCGGTGCCAGGGCGGGCTGTTGCTGCAGGTGGTCTTCCCGGACTGCTGGGACGGCGAGCACCTCGACTCGGCCGACCACCGGTCGCACGTCGCCCGATCGACGGACGAGGGCTGTCCCGACTCGCATCCCGTGGCGCTGCCCCAGCTCGAGTTCCACGTGCGCTACCCGGTCCCGGACGGCACGGCCGACCTCCGCTTGGCCTCGGGCTCGTTGCTGACCGGCCACGCCGACTTCTTCAACGCCTGGCAACCGGAGAAGCTGGCCAATGAGGTGGCGGCGTGCATCGGCGAGGACGCCTACTGCTGATCGCCGCCGCTCAGAGCTCGTCGAGCCAGCGCGGCGCCTGCTCGAGGAGGTACTGGCTGACCGCGAGGCACCGGTCGAGGGTGTCGCACAGGAGCTCTTGGCCGAGGAACACCTTGGCCAGCGAGAGCTGCAGCTTGGCCACGATGGCCAGGCTGCGCTCGGGGGCGTCGGTGACGGCGGCGAAGGAGTCGATGGCGGACACCTCGAGCGGCAGGTCCGGCCCGCCGACGCCGGCCAGATCGGTGGCGAGGACGAGCAGGTCGGGCGGGTGGGGGAGCGGGGGAAGCGCCCAGTTGAACAGCAGCGGGAACTGGTACTCGTCGGGTGGGTCGTCGCCCTCCGGGATCTCCAGCACCTTGTCCTCGAAGGCGAGCAGGACCCGGGGGTCCACCTCGAGCGACAGGTGGAGGTCGAGCGGACCACCGCAGGCCTCCTCGGGGTGGAGGTCGACCTCCCAGGCCTGACGCAGCGAGTAGGACTCGACGAAGTGGCGCTCGTCGTGGACGTGGAACCCGTGGTCCACCGCATGGTCCTTGAGGTCGGCGATGAACCCCGCGACGTCGATGACGGCCAAGGGCCACAGCCTGCCACGCCGACGATCGCTACCGTGCGCCGAGCATGAGCGGAGCGCCGGGCCTGTCCGACGAGGCGGTGCTGGCGGTGCTCCACGACGCCGCGGACGCCGCGATCGCCGCCACGGAGGCCTCGGGGGACTTCGCGATGGTCGATGCCGGGCGGGGCCAGCACGTGGCCGACGTGGCGGCCGACGGCGCGGCACTGGCCGTGCTCCTCGACGCCGGGCTCGGTGTGCTCAGCGAGGAATCGGGCCGCCACCACCCCGAACGTCCGCTGACCGCCGTGCTCGACCCGCTGGACGGCTCGACCAACGCCTCCCGGGGCCTGCCGTGGTTCGCGACCAGCATCTGTGCGGTCGACAACGACGGCCCCCGCGTCGCGGTCGTGGTGAACCAGGTCGACCGGACCCGCTACGAAGCCGTCCGAGGAGGTGGCGCCCGGCGCGACGGCGTGGCCCTGACCCCGAGCCCGGTGACCCGACTGGACGATGCCCTGGTCGGCCTGTCCGGCTTCCCTCCGGCACCGTTCGGTTGGCGCCAGTTCCGGGCGTTCGGCGCCGTCGCCCTCGATCTGTGTGCGATCGCCGACGGTCGCCTCGACGGTTACGTCGACTGCAGTCCGTCCGCCCACGGGCCGTGGGACTACCTCGGGGCGCTGCTGGTCTGCCAGGAGGCCGGCGCCCTGGTCGTGGACGCCGCCGATCGCGATCTCGTCGTCCTCGACCACCGGGCCCGCCGCACTCCGGTCGCCGCCGGCACCCCCGAGCTCCTGGCCGAGGCCTTGGCCGCCCGGCGGACCTTTCCCGTCTGAACCGGTCCCGTCGACCCGCTCGTAGCCTGAGGGGATGCGGCGCGGCTTCGTGCGCTTCCTGCTGGGGATCTACCGACGCCTGCCCCGCCTGGGGCGGCGCTGGGTCGTGCGCACGATCGCGCCCAGCTACACGGTCGGCGCCATGGCCATCGTCGAGCGGGAGGACGGTGCCGTCCTGCTCGTGCGCCACAGCTACCGGCGACGGTGGGGTGTCCCCGGTGGGCTGATGAAGCGGGGCGAGCACCCCGAAGTCGCCCTCCGCCGTGAGATCATGGAGGAGGTCGGCATCGAGGTCGACCTCCTCGGCGAGCCGTCGGTCGTCGTCGATCCGGATCCCCAGCGGGTGGACCTCATCTTCCGGGGCCGGCTTCGAAACCCGGACGCCGAGCCCCGTCCGAGCTCCCCCGAGATCGTCGACGTCCGGTGGTTCACCCCCGACGAGCTGCCGGAGCTCCAGTTCGAGACCAGCGGCGCGCTGATGGCGCTGGCCCGCGCCTCCCGAAGCCCCCGGAGCCCGCCCCTGCCGTCACTCGGCCTGCTCGACCGCACCCAACGGGAGGCCGGCTAGGGACCGAGCCGTAGGGTTGAGCGCCACGGGCGCTTAGCTCAGCTGGCGAGAGCACCTCCCTTACAAGGAGGGGGTCGGGGGTTCGAGTCCCTCAGCGCCCACCGAATCCAGTATATCCCCTGGTCAGAGGCCATAACGCACGGCCAATAGGGCCTCGGCTACGCTACGCACAGCGTTGCTAGAGCGCCTAACTATGGCGTCACCGTCCAGGGCGTCTACCAGCTCATCGACGCCGGCCAGCTCACGGGCTACCGATTCGGGCGGGTGATCCGACTCAAGGCCGAGGACGTCGAGCGGTTCCAGGAGTAGCGGGGAGGCGGCACCCCACTTGCGCATGAAGCGAACACCTGTTCTACTCAGGTAGTGGACCGCCGCTATGAGCTCGACAACCTCCGCCGCTCCCTGGCGGCCATGCCACCCGGCCAGCCGGCCCTGCACCGAGAGCGCGCCGTCCGAGCTGGTCGACGAGCTCACCGCCCCTCCGGGCCCCGGCATCAGGCGCTGGTTGCCGAGATCCGGGCCCTGCTGGACGAGCAGGGGTGACCGCTACCCCTTACGTCGTCTAGTCGTTCTCGTCGACCAAGAAGTCGAGCGTCTCCGGTTCCCCTCGGGACACCTCTGGGGTGGGGTCGACAGTGTCGAAGCACCCACGCTTAGCATGCCGTCTTGGTGCTGGTACTTGACATATCTGTAGACCTTGGTCCGGGCTCGACGCCAGTGCAGGTTGAGGCGCTTGTGCGAGCTGTACGGGTCGCGACGGATATCGGCCGCGACACAGAACTTCGGCGGGTCCGTCGTGTCGCCACTGAACAGATGAAGTTCCCAACCGACGCTGAACTTCGCGAGGCCATTGCGCGATCTGAGAACAGCGAGACCGGCTCGTCGGACCGGGCGCGCCGTCACCTTCAAGCCCGCGACCGCTTCCGAGAGGCAGTTGAGGGTCTCCCGCTCGAGAGCGCCTGGGACTACTGGCGCTCGGAGTCCAGCCGGAAGAAGGGCTACTTGAGCGGCACCGGCTACGAGCGTGCGCTAGCGGGAGCCCCGGGTCCTTTGGCGGTCGGGGCATCACTCGGTCTCGACGTGCTCGATCCGATCCTGTACCAAGCATTGGTCGCCGATCAGGTCGCCCGCCTTGCGCCGGGCGAGATCATCGTGCGCGAGGTGCGCTACAGCAATCCTTTCGAGGAGGTGGTTGCGGGCGTCGGTGCAGCCGAGCAGGCAGTCAAGACCACCGCAAGTGTGATCGACGCGCTGGCCACCGTTGGATCGCGGGGGAAGCTGAAGAAGCTCGAGGTTGAAATCGCCGAGGCGGCGCTCGACGAGCTCGACGATCAGATCGAGGAGAGGCGGCTCGCCGGCCACCGAGCCGGAGCAGTGGCGCGGCACGTCGATCTAAAGCAGGAGAAGCTACGCAAGGCCCAGCTAGAGAGCGACATCCTCAAAGAGGATCTGCTGACGAAGCGCATCCGGAATGCCCAAGCGCGGGAGGCGCTCAATCCGAAACGCCAGCAACAAGCGCTGGTCGAGCTTTTCATCGCGATCGGCGAATTGGACCTAGCTGACGCGATCGCCGCCGCTGATCCGTCCGATGTTGCGGCGCTCGGCGAGTTCGAAGTGCGACCAGTCCAGTTGGAAGAGAACCACGAATCGGACACCGGCGAGGAGGAGTAGTCCACCGCCAGCAGCACGAGTCCACAACTTGGTGTCGTGAGCTGAGTCAAGCTGGACTTCGCGTTGCGGGCCGAGGACGGTGACGCGCCGAACTTCGTTGTCGAAGCGGTCGGTGACACCAGCGATCTGCTCGTCAACGAGATGGGCATTTGATACGGCACGGTTCCTAAGGCGACGGACTAACCAGCGGTTCCAGCGGCTCCGTGAAACGGGCAGGTAGCTCGGACAACGCGACCGCCTTCGCGTGACCTCCTAACCATGCGCACAGCGTTGGTCTGGCGGTGCCTAGTTCAGCGGTGTTTCGGGCCTTCGCACAGCGTTCAACGGCTTATGCCTTACAAGGAGGGGGTCGGGGGTTCGAGTCCCTCAGCGCCCACCGATAGAAGTCCAGGTCAGGGCCATTCAGGCTCCGGCGACCGCCCCTTGGACATCTCGGCCGCCAGACGCCGGCCACGCTCGGTGAGCTCATCGACGAGCTGGTCGACCTCGAGGCCCGGTACCGGGCACTCATCGACAAGCTGCGGGCCCTGCTGGACGAGCAGGAGCGACCGACCTCGAGGCCCTGGCCGCCCTCATGGGCCTGCCTGACCTCACGCCCGCAGACCCTCTCGTCCGCCCCTGGTGGCACGCCAAGGCCGCCTGTCGGGGCGTGGGGTCAGGGGACTTCTTCCTCGACGTGGGCCAGTCCTCCCGACCAGCGAAGGCCATCTGCGCCGGCTGCGAGGTGTCCGAGCCGTGCCTGGCCTACGCCCTCGACGACGCCTCCCTCGACGGCATCTGGGCCGGCAGGACCCCGAACGACCGTGCCCGTCTACGCAAGCTCCGCAAAGCGGCGTGAAGCCGGAGTGTCTTAGGTCAGCAGCGCACCGCCGGGACACAGGTGTTACGTTCGAGGTCTGGACTCCGGGGGGAGGGCTCCCATGACTCTGGGACGTATTTCGGCTGGCCTGCTCGCTGCTCTTTCGATGGTGGTCACGGGGGCAACCGCCGCTCACGCGGGCGTCCCGCCTGTTACCGACGTGTCGTTCGTAGAAGGCGATGATTTCCTCTTCGATTGTGGCGATTTCGACCTTCGCGACCGATTCACTCTTAGGACCCGCGGCAAGGTCTTTTTCGACGATGCGGGGAACCCGGTGCGAATCGTGGAGCATGTGGCCGGTTCGGACACGTTCTACAACTCGGTGACCAACGAGTCCGTCACCGGGACCATCAACTCAGGCGAGACTGTCAACCTCGTTGCTGGCACCGTGACCCAGAATGGATCGGTCGGGCGGATCACGGTGCCCGGCATGGGTGTCGTCTTCTTCGACGTTGGCAAGTACATCATCGACTTCGACGAGGGCCTGGTCTTCCTGGCCGGCAGGCATCACGCCTTCTTCGAGGAGGACTACGCGCCCCTGTGCGCGTTGCTGGGTTGAGCGACAGCTCCAACCGCGACAGCACCCCGCGCATCTGGGCCGGCACGACACAGAACGACCGGGACCGCCTCCGTAAAGAACGGCGCGCCGCGTAAGTCTTCAGGTTTAGCACGGCGAGGTGTTGAGAGGGCTAGAACGTGTGGTCACACAAGCGGGAGGGCACTGACATGAAGACATCTTCGCTCCTACGTCGAGCCGTTGCTGCGGCAGCAGCAGTCACGGCATTACTCGCCTTGGCGGTGCCTCCCGCGAGCGCCGCGCCACCGCCCCGAGACAACAACTGTGTCCATCCAGTATCCGGGGTCAATCTCAACGAACTCTTCGGTGTCCCCGAGCAGCTCGTATATGCGTGCGGGGGTCCCACGGTGGGCGAACACTGGCGGCCGTTCGTCGGCTACTTCGGCGCGGAGGCTTCCGACGCCGTGTACCCGCCCGGTTATGTGCCGCTGCACGCAAGCCCCGTCGACGACGTCCTCGCCAAGACCTCGATGATCACGGTGGTGACCGACGGCGGCACCAGCGTCCCGGCGCAGGCGTTGGACGACGTCGTGTTCGACGAGTTCTATGACCGGGCCCTGCCGGTGGTCTTCGGCTACCTGCTGCGGCTGTGTGGTGGGGACCGCGAGCAGGCATGGGATCTAACCCAGGACTGCTGGGTCACTGTCGTCGACCGGCTCGCCCAAGGACAGACCGACAAGGCCACCGTCGGGTTCCTGCTCTCGGTCGCGCGCTCCCGCTACCTCGACTCGTGGCGACGGCAGCGGAGGCTGCAACGCAAGCTGCGACTGGTGTGGGCCGGTACCCGAGAGTCGGAGTCCGCCGAGGTGTCGGCGGCCAAGGTGCTCGAGCACCTGTCGGTCTGCCGCGACGAGCACCGGGCGGTGCTGATGCTGGCCTACGTCGACGGCATCCCGGTCGTGGAGATCGCCGAGATGCTCGGGTGCTCGGTCTCCTCCACCTACTCACTGCTCGGGCGTGCCCGCGACGAGCTTCGCAGCCACCTCACGGAGTCCTGAGATGACGCGCCCACCCGAGGTCAGGGGTTGTTGACCGCCTGGACCGTGAGGCTCTCGTCGCCCTTGCACTGGCCGGGCTTCTTGAAGACCTTGGCGTAGAACTTGCCCGGGGTGCCCGTGTTGCCCGTCGACCAGCGGTAGACGCCGCCCTGCAGCTCTGCCGTGTCGTTGGCGAAGCGGATGTCGGCGCCTCCGGCGGGTCCACGCGGGCCGACCTGCTTGAACACCACGACCATGCGGTTTCTCGCACAGCGGTTGGGAGCAGGGCTCCGCACCTGGCCCGACAGATCGGTGCCCTGGGCCCGGATCGTGACCGTCGTGGCTGCCGGCGTCGCCGCCTCGGCCACTGCGCCGCCACCGAGAACCGCGACCACTCCGAAAGCGATCCCGGTCATCATCTTCCGCTTCGTTCGCACCCTGTACCTCGCTCTGGTTCGGAACCTCGACTTGTGAAGCTGTATGGCCCCGCTTGCGACCCGATGCCTCGCCCCCGCTGGTGAGCGAGGGCGAGGCGTCGAGTTCGAAGGGAGCTACCGACCTACGGAGCGAGGCAGTAGGCGTGCGCGGTGACCGTACGGGCCCCGCCGCTGGTGTTGAAGAGGAACACCCGCCAACCGTTGCCCTCCTGCCGCGAGGCGACGATGTCGAAGCCGTTCACCAGGGTTCCGTCGTTGCCGCCGCTCAGGACCTGTTCCCCGGCGAGGCACGCGGCCGTCGCGCTGCCACTCGAGTTGTTGGCGATGCTGGCCGAGGTCGCGGAACGCTGCGTGACCGTGCCGAGCTCGTCGTTGCTGATGATGCCCGCCGCGATCTCTGAGCTGCCGACGGAATCGGCCACGATCTCCGAGCTGCTGACGGAGTCAGTCGCCAGGTCGGCGGCCGACAAGCTGGAATCGGCGACGTCGCTACCGGTCAGAGAGTTGTTGAGGATGTCGACGCTGGCCAAAGTGCCGTTGGCGATGTCATCGCTGTTCACGGAGTCGTCGGCGATGTCGGTGCCGGACACGGTGCCGTTCAGGATGTCGACGCTGGCGACGTTGTTGTTGCGGATGTCGATACCCCGGACCGCGTTGTCGACGATCTTCGCGCTGGTAACGGAGTTGTTCGGGACGTTCTCGGCCACTTCAGCAGCTTCCTGCGCAAAGGCGCTGAGACTGCCGGAGACGACGAGTGTGGTCACGATCACCGACGCGACGACCAGACCCGCTCTGGAACCGATGACGCGCATGGTTGGCTTGGACATTGGGGAAACTCCCTCCCTTTGTTGAGAACCCCAAGGGTGCCACTGATGCGAGCGTCGTGCCACCGAAACCTCGGCGGCCCGCCGCGGATCAGTTGGGCAGGCGGATGAACGGGCCGTAGCCGCCGCTGTTGGGGACGTGGTCGCGGAAGATGTCGTTGGACGCGTCGTCAGCGTGATCGTCGCTGAACACGCCGGCCACGCGGAGGACGTGGGCGCCGCCCATGCAGTTGGGGCTGCCGGTCGCAGGGAGCGTGACGCGGATCCCGTGGTTGGGCAGGGGCTGCGCCCCGCCGACGCAGATGGAGTGGCCGAGTTGGTTGTAGACCACCGAGTGGTAGCTCCCCTCGGCCCAGCTGACCGACACGCGCCGGTTGTAGGCCGGCGTCGTGCCCTGCCAGTCGATCCTGAACGCCATGAAGGTCCGGCGGCTGGTGGCGAAGGTGTCCCAGAACGGCTTCGCCACCATCCGGAAGGTCAACCTGACGTTCTGGCGGCCGTTCTCGACGACCACCCGCCGCACGTCGCCCTGCGGCCGATCGGCTTCGCCGACGGTGTCGTCCTTGCTCCACGGGCTCGCCACCTGGACCCGTGGGGTCAGCTCCTCACCTGCCGGCTCGGCGCCCGCGGGACCGAGCCCGACCGCACTCACGATCGCCGCGGTCACCACCACGGTCCGAATGATCCGCCCCATGAGTCCCCTCGGTTCCGTTCGGTCGATCGACGCCGTCAGTCGTCGGCGGCGTCGTCGTCCTCGGGCTCGATGACCCGCTCGGTGATCTCGATCTCGTCGATCGTGCCGTCGCCGTCCACGTCGATCCCGGTGCCCGTCACCTCGTGGGCGACGTCGAAGGTGCCGTCGCCGTCGACGTCGACCGCGGTGACCACCTTGTGCTCGACGATGTCCGGCACGCCGTCGCCGTCGAGGTCGATGGCGGTCGTGGTGACCTCTTGGATGACGTCGGTGACACCGTCGCCGTCGACGTCATAGATCGTCGTCTCGGTGGTGCTCACGATGTCGGGCTCGCCGTCGCCGTCCACGTCGATGACCGACGTGGAGGTCTCGGTCACCACGTCGTCGAAGCCGTCGCCGTCGACGTCCTTGCTCGTGGTCTCGGTCACATTGATGCCGTCGAGCTCTCCGTCGCCATCGAGGTCCAGGCCAGAAACGGTGACCTCGGGCTCGCCTTCGTTGTCGCTCATGGCGCCAACCTACTCGTGACCGAGGTGTGGCCACGAGCGGTCGAACCACCGCTCGATCCGGCTGGCGCCGAAGCCCGCCTTCTCGGCCGCGAGCGCATCCGAAGGGCCCTCCAGCTCCCCGCGCGGGGCCTGACCGCTGAGAAAGGTCACGTCCACCTTCGCCACCTCGTCGGCGCCGAACTCGAGGTAGCAGATCCCTCGACCGTCGTACTCGGCGCCGGATCCGTCCCCGCGGACCTGGTCGACGATCCGGTCGGCCACCACCGCGGCCTGGCCCTCGGCGAACACCCCCGCCTTGGGCGTTCCCACGCTGGTCACGTCGCCCACCGCGTAGACGCCGGGAAACGACGTCTCGAGCGTGAGCGAGTCGACCGGAACCCAGCCGTCCACGGTCAAGCCCGCGGCTTCGACGACCGCCGGCACCCGGTGGACGGGGATGCCGAGAAAGAGGTCGAAGGGCAGGTCGCTCCCGTCCGTGAGCCGGGCCACCTTCTCGTCCGGGTCGAGCTCACGGACGCCGCGCTCACCCAGGAACGCGATGCCGCGCTCGGCGAAGGCGGCGAGGATCGCCTGCGACGCGGGCGGCGACGGGGGGATGGGGACCGGCATCGGCATGACGAGCGAGATCTCGGACCGTTCACGGACGCCCAAGCCGATGAGGTGCTCGTGCATCAGCAGCGCGGTCTCGCTGGGTGCGGGCGGGCACTTGAACGGCGGTGAGGTCACCCCCACCACGACTCGCCCACCCTCGAACGACGCCAACACGTCGCGGAGGGCGAAGGCGCCGGCCTCGGTGTAGAACTCGTGGCCGGTCTCCACCAGCCCGGGGGTCGCCGCCGGATCGAGGTCGGCGCCGAGGGCCACGACCAGGACGTCAGCCGAGAAGGAACCGGCGTCGGTCTCGACCTGCTTGGCCGTGGGATCGATCGAGCGCACGGTCGTGCGCACGAACTCCACACCGGGCTTGAGCAGGTCGGTGTACGGGTGGCGCACGGCGTCCGCCGGCGCCCGGCCGAACATCACGTCCAGCTTCGAGAAGCCGAACACGAAGTCCTCGCTCTGGTCGATGAGGACGACGTCGACGTCGGCGCCGAGCTCGTCGGACAGCCGGGTCGTGAGCTCCAGTCCACCGAAACCCGCTCCGAGGACGACGACGCGCATGCGGCACCGTAGGCGGGGTCGAGCGCCTCAGCAGGCGTCGACGCCCTGGAAGCACCGCCGGTAGGCGGCAGGGGAGGTGTGCAGGGCCCGCTGGAAGTGGAGGCGCATGGCGGCGGCGGTGCCGAACCCGGCCTCACCGGCAACCTGTTCGACCGACCGATCGGTGGTCTCGAGCAGGCGCTGGGCCAATGCCGTGCGTTGGGTGAGCAGCCACTGGTGGGGGCTGGTCCCGGTCCGCGAGCGGAACTGGCGGGTGAACTGGCGGGCGGACAGGGCCGTCCGACCCGCCAGGTCGGACACCGACAAGGGCTCACCGAGGCGCTCGGTGGCCCAGGCCATGGTGTCGGCGAGGAGATCAGCGTCGGGCTCGCGGGTGGCCATCGGGGTCTCGATGAACTGGGCCTGGCCACCGGCACGGTGCGGTGAGACCACCATCTCACGGGCGACCCGGTTCGCCACCTCGGCGCCGAAGTCGGAACGGATCACGTGCATGGCGAGGTCGATGGCGGCCGCCGCCCCGGCCGAGGTCAGGACGTTGCCGTCGTCGACGTAGAGCACGGTCGGATCCAGCTCGACCTGGGGATAGCGCTCGGTGAAGCGGTCGGTGCTCGCCCAGTGGGTGGTGGCCCGCCGTCCGTCGAGGAGCCCGGCCTCGGCGAGGAGGAAGGCACCGGTGCAGAAGGACACGAGGCGGGCGCCGCGGTCGTGGGCGCGCCACAGGGCCGCGAAGAGCTCCGGGCGGGGGCGACGGTCCTCGGACGACCACCCGGGAACGACGATGGTGTCGGCCCGGTCGAGGAGCCGCAGGTCATCGGTCACGTCGGCGGCCGGGAATCGGCGGGTGGCGGGCAGCGGGTCCACGCCGACCACCGAGTAGCGGTACCAGTCCACCCCGAGGTAGCTGCGGTCGTCGCCGAAGAAGTCGTGGGCGACGGCGGGTTCGAGAGCACTCATGCCTTCCGCGACGAGGGTGACGACGTGGTGCCGGCGTCGTGGGGTCATGGCTGGATCTTCGCGCACATCGGCGTTCAGGACAACGTCTGTTTTCTTGCGGACCATGTCATTCAAGTCACTGGCCGGTGACGGCGGACCTTGTCACACTGAGGTCGTACCAGCACAGCAACGACACGAGAGGAGGACGCCGTGCAGTACTTGGATGCCAACCTGGCCCGCCAGTTGGTCGCCGACCGGCAAGGGCGCCTCCGCAGTGAGGCGGTGCGCGAGCAACTCGTTCGCCCCGCCCGTCGGCGTGGAGGCGGTTCCCGTCTCACCGACATCCTGCGGGCGGTCCGCCCGGTCTCGACCCGGTGACGGGCGTCGTGGTCCGGTGGGGACCCGCTGAGCTCACGGCTGTTCGCGGCTGAAGGTCCAGCGGGTCCTCTCCGGCTCCCGCTCCGACCTGCACACTGACCGGGTGCCTCGCCTCGTCCCGATCGAGGAGCGCCGTGCCCGCCTGGGGGTGCGCCACCACCTGGCCGGTCCCGCGCCTTCGCTCGACGCCGCCGTCGCCGACCTCGTGGCCTTCCACAGCTCCGATCCGACCTCGGTCCACCTCGCCGCGTGGGCTCGCGCGCCGTCGCCCGGCACGACCGCCCTCGAGACCGCCCTCTACGACGACCGGACGCTCGTCCGTCTGCTGGGCATGCGCCGGACGATGTTCGTCGTGCCCCGGTCCCTGGCCGGTGTCGTCGACGCGGCGTGCACCCGCACGATCGCTCGGCGGGAGCGCAGCCGGCTCCTGACCATGATCGCCGGCGCGGCCGTCACCGCAGACGATCCCGCGGCCTGGTTGGCCAGGCTGGAAGAGGCCACCATGGCCGCCCTCGCGACGCGAGGGCCGTCGGCGGCGGCCGAGCTGACCCGCGACCTCCCGGAGCTGGCGACGAAGCTGACCGCGGCGGAGGGCACGAAGTGGGCGACGGAAGTCGGCGTCGCGTCCCGGATCCTGTTCCTCCTCGGGGCCGACGGCCGCATCGTGCGGGGTCGACCGCGCGGGACCTGGATCTCCAGCCAGTACCGCTGGTCCCGCACCGAGGACTGGCTCGGCGCGCCAATGGCTGACCACGAGCCGGCCGACGCCCGGACCGAGCTCGCCCGGCGGTGGCTCGCCTCGTTCGGGCCGGCTACCACCGACGACTTGAAGTGGTGGGCCGGCTGGACCCTGCGGGAGACCCGCTCGGCGCTGGCCGACTCGGGCGCAGTGGCGGTCGACCTGGCCGACGGCGAGGGATGGGTCGTGGCGGGCGACGAGGCAGCCGTGGAGGCCCCTCCACCGTGGGCCGCGCTGCTCCCGGCGCTGGACGCCACCACGATGGGGTGGAAGGCGCGGGACTGGTACCTCGGTGACCACGGCGGCGTGCTCTTCGACCGCAACGGCAACGCCGGGCCGACCGTCTGGGTCGACGGTCGGGTCGTGGGCGGGTGGGCCCAGGACCCGGACGGGGTCGTGGTGACCCGGCTGCTCGAGGACGTCGGCCGCTCGGCCTCGGCGCTGGTCGAGGCGCGGGCGGACGCCTTGACGGTGTGGTTCGACGGCCTCCGGGTGACGCCGCGCTTTCGCACGCCGTTGGAGCGCGAGCTCTCGGCGGGGGGACCGTAGGGTCGGCACCATGGGGATCGAACCGGACCTCAAGGACTGGACCTGGGTGCTCGACCGGCGGTGCCCCGAATGCGGGTTCCTGGGGTCCGAGGTGGACCGGAACGCCCTCGGCGCCATGATCCGCGACAACGCGCTGACCTGGATCGAGGTGCTCGGGCGGGACGACGTCGCGGTGCGGATCCGGGACGATCGTTGGTCGCCGCTGGAGTACGCGTGCCACATCCGTGACGTCTTCCGCCTCTACGACGAGCGTCTCGCCCTCATGCTCACCGAGGACGACCCGGACTTCCCCAACTGGGACCAGGACGTCACGGCGATCGAGGACCGCTATGGGGATCAGGACCCGGCGGTGGTGGCCACCGAGCTCGTCCTCGCCGGCAACCGCCTGGCCGACGGGTTCGATGCGGTCACCGGCGACCAATGGGCCCGCACGGGCAACCGCAGCGACGGCGTCACCTTCACGGTCGACACGTTCGGGCGCTACTTCGTCCACGACCCGATCCACCACCTCGGGGATGTGGGCGCCCTCGCCTGACCTCAGGAGTGGGACGACCGCCGGGGGGTGAGCCGCACGGCGGTGATGGCATGGCCCTCCACGGCGAGCACCTCGACCGACCAGTCGCCGAGGGCGACCCGCTCGCCCGGCTCCTGCGGGATGTGGCCCAGCTCGTCCAGCACCGCACCCGCAATCGTCGTGTACTCGCCCTCGGGGATGTCGACCCCGATGTCCTCGAGGTCGTGCACCGGGTAGCGGCCCGGGAGGACGAAGGAGCCGCCGGGGAGGCGCCGGACCGTCAGGACGTCGCGGTCGGACTCGTCGTAGATCTCGCCCACGAGCTCCTCGACGAGGTCCTCCACGCTCACCAGGCCCTCGGTGCCGCCGTGCTCGTTGACCACGAGGCAGAGCTGCTGGCGGTCGGCCTGCATGCGGCGCAGGGCGTCGAGGATCTGGACCGACTCGGGGAGGAAGAGGGCCGGTCGGGTGTGGTCCGACACCGGGTCGTCGGGACGGGCCAGGAGATCGCGGACGTGCACCGTGCCGATGACCTCGTCGAGGTCGTGGCCGGCCGAGGTGACGGGCGCCCGGGAGTGGCCCGCCTCGGCCAGCACGGTGGCGGCCTCGCGGCACGAGGAGGCGGCGTCCACAGCGATGACGTCGGCTCTCGGTCGCAGCACCTGGCGCAGGGTCCGTTCGGCGGCCTCGAGGGCGCCCTCGATGATGTCTCGCTGGTCGGCGGTGAAGCTGCCGTGCTCGGCGATGATCACGCGGATCTCCTCCTCGCTCATCGCTTCCGCCCGAGCGTCGGGGTTCCCGCCCACGAGGCGCACGACGAGGTTGGTCGAGTGCGACAGGATCCAGACGATCGGTCGGGTCAGGACCGACATCGCCGCGAGGGGTCGGGCCGCGAGGAGGCCCCACCGCTCGGTGTTCTGCATGGCCAGGCGCTTGGGGACCAGCTCCCCGAGCACCAGCGTGAGATAGGCCAGGACGACGGTGACGAGGATGACGGAGACGGGTCCGGCGGCGCCGCCGAGGAAGCTGAGCGGGTCCTCGAGGGGCTCGGCCAGGGAGACGGCCGCCGTAGCCGATGCCAGGAAGCCGGCCAGGGTGATGCCGACCTGGATCGTGGCGAGGAACTGGTTGGGCTCGCGGGCGAGCCGGGCCAGGGTCCGGCCCCGTCGACCCTCGGTCTCCTCCAGGCGTTTGAGCTGGGTCTCCCGCAGGGTCACCAGGGCCAGCTCCGTGCCCGAGAACGCCGCGTTCAGGGTCACGAGCACCGCGATCAGAGCGAGCTGGAGACCGATTCCGTTCACGCGCCCGAGGCTACGGCCGAGCCCACACCACCTCCCGGATGCCGTGGTCGGGCCCCTTGCGGACGACGACGTCGGCCCGCGCCCGGGTCGGTTCGATGTGCTCGACCACGTTCGGGAGGTTCACCGTGGTCCAGACCATCCGGGCCACCTCCGCCACCTCCTCGGGGCCGAGGTCGACCCACAGCCGGTAGAAGGAGGCGGGGTCGTCGACCGCGGCGGCGACGAGGCCCTGGAACCGCTCGACGTACCACCGTTCGACGTCGTCGCGAGCGGCGTCGACGTAGACGCGGAGGTCGCCGAGGTCGCGCTGGAGGGCCACGACGCCTTCGATCACCAGCACGTCGGCCCGCTCCAGCTCGACCGGCTCGTCGACCACGTCGTAGCGCTCATGGGAGTACACGGGCACCGAGAGCGGCGACGCCCCCGCCCGGGCCTCGGCCACGAAGGCCTCGAGCCGGTCGAGGTCGTAGGTGGCGGGGATGCCCTTCTCGGCCACGAGGCCCCGTTGCTGGAGGACCCGGTTGGGATGGAGGAAGCCGTCGGTCGAGACCACCGCCACCGACCGGCCATCGGCCCGCCAACGACCGGCGAGGTCGTTGGCCACGGTCGACTTGCCGACCGCGACCGGCCCGGCCACGGCCACGACCGCCGTGGTCCCCGACTCGACCGGCACCGCCGCGACGAGCTCCTGCAGCGGGTCGGCTGCCGTCACTGCGGTCACCGTAGCCAGGAGGGCATCTGCGGCCCCGGTGAGGAGGGGCGCTACTCTCAGCGGTCAGGAGATCATGACCGGAGGGACCACGACGGGCGGGGCGGGCTCCTCACCCGTCACGAAAGGCGGCACCATGACCGAATCCCCCGAGCTCCTCGATCCTGAAGCTCTGGCCCGGGTCGACTTCGCGGTGGTTCGGCGCGGTTACAGCACCGAACAGGTCGATTCGGTCCTCCAGCAGGCCGCCGCGGCGCTGGCGGCCGCCCAACAGCGCATGACCGAGCTGGCCGAGGAGATGGAGGGCCTGCGAGACCGGGAGCCTCCGGCCGACGTGGCCGACCTCGACGACAACGAGCTGATGCTCCGGCTGGGCGAGAAGACCGCCCGCGTGCTGGAGGCGGCGCGGGAGAGCGCCGCGGAGCTCGAAAAGAAGAGCCAGGAGCGGGCGGCCGCAACGGTGTCGCGGGCGAAGGAGGAGGCGCTGCGGATCCGCTCCGAGGCCGAGCGGGTCATGCGGGAGACCCGGGGCCGGCTGGAAGCGCTGGAGAAGGAGACCGAGCGCAAGGTCCGCGAGCAGCGCCACGCCGCCGAAGCCGACGCCGATCGGTTGCGCACTCAGGCCGAGGACGCGCTCCGTTCGTCCCGGGCCGATGCCCACGCCGCGGAGCAGGAGGCCACCGTGCGGGCCGAGTCCCTGACCCAGGAGGCCACCGAGAACGCCGCCCGGGCGCGGGCGAAGGTCGAAGCGCTCCTGACCACGACCCGGACGCAGGTGGAGACCACCCGGGCGATGGCCGAAGAGGATGCGGCGCGCCTCCGCCACGAGGCCGAGGAGGAGGCCGACGCCAGACTGGCGCACGCGGTCGACGCCGCCGCGGCCAAGCTGGCCGAGACCGAGGCTCGGGCCGAGCGCATCGCCGCCCAGGCCGAAGCCGCCTACGAGGAGCGGGTGGCCCTCGGTCGTCAGCGCGGACGGGAGCTGATCGCGGAGGCCGAGGCCAAGCGGGCCGAGGTCCTGCGCCAGCTCGCCTCCACCCGCCAGCGCGCCCAGCTCAACATCGAGCAGCTGCGCGTCGGTCGTGAGCGCCTGCTGTCGGCCTACGAGGTGGCCAAGGCGACCATCGAGCAGGCCACCGGCGAGCTGGACCGAGCCCTCCCCGAGGCCAAGGTCGTGGCCGAGCGCCTGGCCGTGCGCGTCGGCGACGACGAGGCCCGCTCGCTCCAGGAGCTGGAGGCCGAGTTCGCGCTCGAACGGCTCCAGGACCTGCGCGTCCTCGCCGACGACGACCCGGGCTCGCAGGCCCCACCCCGTCCGGTCGACGAGGCCGACATCGACGACGAGGACGAGGACGAGGACGACGGCGAGGTCCTCGCGGCCGCGGCGCCCTCTGAGGCACCCGCGTCGAAGGTGTTCGACATGGAGGCGGCCGAAGCCGAGGCCCTGGCCGACGCCGCCCAACACGACGAGGCGATGGCGATCGCCGACGAGGAACGCCGCGACGACGACAACGAGCGTCTGGTCGGTCACCACGAAGAACCTGATGACGACGACCGCGATGACGAGGTCCTCGACCTGACCGACGAAGCACTGGCACCGACGCCGGCGGCGGCCGACAGGGGACCGGGGGAGGGGCCCTAGTCCAGCGCCCGGCTCAGAGGTCTTCGCGGGTGTAGACCGTCACCGCCTCGATCTCCTCGGCGGTCAGCCGGTCACCGAACGCCGGCATGCCATCACGGCCGGCCGTGACGACCTCGATCTGGGCCTCGGGCTCGGGGAAGGTCGCCACCATGGCGCCACCCCCCAGGGCCGGCCCCACGCCGCCGCCCCCGTCACCGCCGTGGCAGCTCGCGCAGTTGTCGGCGTAGACGGCCGCGCCGGCCGCCGCGGTCGGGTCCTGCGCCTGGGTGTCCGCGCCGTCGTTCAGGAAGAGGGCGAGCACCGTGACGGCAGCCGCGGTCAGGGCGAGGTACTCGACGACGTCGACCACCCGGCGGAAGGACATCTCAGAAGCCGGGGAAGTCCTGGGTGGTGAAGAACCACAGCGAGCTGGTCAACCAGACCCCGACCAGCGCCGTCAAGAGCGTGCCACCGACGAGGGGCAGGGCCCAGCCGGGGAGGCCCTTGGCTCGCACGACCAGGACCTTGGTGACGAACGCGCCGTAGAAGAGGCACCCGAACAGGGCGTGGGCCACGCTGCGAGCGTCGTCGGTCTGGAACCCGAGGGCCCAGAGGCAGTGGTAGACGACGGGGAGCGAGATGACGAAGGCCAACGTCCCCGACAACCGGTGGAAGTCGCCGAGCCAGGGCGGTGCCTCGTGGGGGACCGAGACCTTGCCGTAGAGGCGGAGCGCGGTGAGGAGCTGGACACCCGCGAGCAGGAGGGACGCCGTGGCGAACCACACCTTCAGGTTGATCGTGCTGCTGAACCCCAGCGTGTAGGGCGTCTCCGCCGTCGGGTCGTGGACGGCGGCGTAGGTGCCGAGGGCGACCGCCACGGCGGCCCCGATCAGCGCGAGGACGATGAGCCGTGAGCGGTCGCTCTGCGGTGTCGCCGCGATCGCCTCGCTCATGGGCCCCCTCCGTCGGCGAGGGTAGTTGCCGCCAACGATCATCGGGGGGCCTCCGGTACATTCCGGGTCTTGCGGACCGCGCTCCGACTGCTCGTGGTGCTCGCCCTCGGGGCCGGCGGCCTCGCTGTGGCGACGGTCGCGATCGCGCCGCAGGTGGGCGAGTTCTTCACGGCCGGTGAGATCGACCCGCCGGAGGTCAACCTCCGGCCGCTGGCCGAGCGCTCCGTCGTGTACGCCCACAACGGATCGGTGTTGGCCACGTTCCACGCCGCGGAGAACCGCCAGGAGGTCCGGCTCCGGCGGATCCCCCGCACCGTCCGCCGGACGATCCTGGCCGTCGAGGACGAGGACTTCTTCCACCACAACGGCTTCAACCTGCGGGCCACGGCCCGGGCCCTGTTCGAGAACGTCAGCGCCGGCGGCATCGCCCAGGGGGGCTCCACGATCACCCAGCAGCTGGTCAAGCTCTCGCTGCTCTCCCCGCGCCAGGACCTGAACCGCAAGGCCCGTGAGGCCATCCTGGCCATCGAGCTCGAGAAGGACATGAGCAAGCGGGACATCCTCGAGCGCTACCTCAACCAGGTGTACTTCGGGGGTGGGGCCTACGGCGTCCAGGCCGCGGCGGAGCTCTACTGGGGCCAGAGCGTGGAGCAGCTGGACTGGGGCCAGTCCGCCCTGCTCGCCAGCCTCATCCAGAACCCCGTCGGCTACGACCCCATCCTCGAGCCGGAGGCGGCGCGGGAACGGCGCGACCTCGCCCTCGACCGCATCGTCGAGCTGGGCTACATCACCCGGGAGGAGGCCGACTTCTACTCCGTGGCCCCGTTGCCCCAGGCCCGCATCGACGTGCTGCCGGAGCCCGACGACTACTTCGTCGAGGAGGTCAAGCAGCAGCTCCTCGACATGGAGGAGCTCGGGGCCACCCCGACCGAGCGCTACAACGCCGTCTTCAAGGGCGGCCTGCGCATCCAGACCACGTTCAGCCCGCGGGCCCAGTTCCTGGCCCTCTCCGCCCGGAACAACGTCCTGCCCGACACCGGTGGGCAGTTCACGGCGGCGCTGGTGTCCGTCACCCCCCAGACGGGTGCCGTGCGGGCCATGGTCGGAGGACCGGGCTTCGACCGCTACCGCTACAACCTGGCGACCCAGGGCGCCCGCCAGCCCGGATCGTCGTTCAAGATCTTCGTGCTCAGCGCGGCCCTCGAGTCCGGCCTGGTCCCCGAGGACATCTTGGACGGGACCGGGCCGTGCACCTTCCCCAACCCCGGCGGCTACCCCGACCCGTACACCGCCAACAACTTCGCCGACGGTGGGGGCAGCGTCGGGACCATCCTCAGCAACACGACCGCGTCGTCCAACTGCGCATTCCTGCGCCTCGGGCAGTTCGTCGGCCTCGACAACGTCGTCGACGTCGCCCGTCGGATGGGCGTGACCACCGAGCTGGACCCCCGCAACCTCTCGCTCCCGATCGGCTCGGAAGAGGTCCATCCCATCGACATGGCCGGCGCCGCGGCGGTGCTGGCCAACGGTGGCGTGCGTCACCGGCCGTACTTCATCGAGAGCGTCCGGGACCGCAACGGCAACGTGATCTACCAGCACGAGTCCCCCGGTCGTCAGGTGATCTCGGCCCAGAGCGCCTGCCTGGCCACGCGGGTGCTCGAGGCGAACGTGCAGGGCGGGACCGGCACCGCGGCCCAGCTCTCGAACATGGCCGCCGCGGGCAAGACCGGGACGGCGCAGAGCTTCGGCGACGCCTGGTTCGTGGGCTACACGCCGTTCCTGGCGACCGCGGTGTGGATGGGGGCACCGGCGGCCCGGGTCCCGATGACGAGCGTCGGTGGGATCTCGGTGACCGGCGGCTCCTACCCGGCGGAGATCTGGCACGCGTTCAACGAGCCCGCCCACGAGGGGTACAGCTACGCCGGGTTCCCCGAGTGCGACCAGACCCGGGCCGGCCGAAGCCTGCGGTCGTTCTTCGATCCGGAGCCGGATCCGGACGACGAGGTCACGACCACCACGCCGGAGGAGACGGACCCGGTCGACGTCACCTGCCCGCCCGGTTACCTGCCCGGTGACCTCAACGGTGACGGCATCCTGGAGAGCTGCGTCGCCGTCACCCCGCCGACGGCCGCCGCGCCGCCCGCCCCGACGTGAGCGACGCCTCCCCGCCCTCGGCGCTCGAGCGCCTGCTCGCCGTGCAGGAACAGGACACGGCCACCGATCAGCTCCTGCACCGCCGGGCCCACCTGCCGGAACGGGCCGCGCTCGACGCGCACGAAGGGGCCGTCGGCGGCGTGGACGTCGAGCGGGTGCGGCAGGAGGCGCGGCGGGCCGAGCTGTCCGGGACCATCGAGCGCCTGCAGGGCGAGGTCTCGACCATCGAGGCCCGCATCGCCGAGCTGACCCGAACGCTGCACTCCGGCGCGATCACGGTGCCCCGGGAGCTCCAGGCCCTGCAGCACGAGCAGGAGTCGCTCCGACGCCGCCAGGACCACCTCGAGACCGAAGAGCTCGAGATCATGGAGGAGCTCGACCCGCTCACCGACGAGGTGGCCGGGCTCGACGCCCGGCTCGAAGCCCTGGCGGCCGAGGGCGAGCGGCTGGCGGACGCGCTGACCGAGGCCGAGATCCAGCTCGAGGAGGAGCTGACGCTCGTGTCCCGCCGCCGTGAGGAAGCCGTCGGCGGGGTGCCCGACGAGCTCCTGGCGACCTACGGCGACCTGCGCTCGCGCCTCGGTGGGGTCGCAGTGGCCCGGCTCGCGGGGAAGGTCTGCGGCGGCTGCCACCTCGGGCTGTCGGCCGTCGAGGTCGACCGCATCAAGAAGCAGCCTCCCGGTGCGCTCGTCCACTGTGAGGAGTGCGGGCGCCTCCTCGTGCGCTGAGGGCGTCGGCCCGGTGCTCTTCTGGTTCGCCGGCCTGTCCTGGCTCCTCGTGTGGCGGGTCTTCCGCAGCCCTGCGGTCGACTACCGATTGGTCGTGCTCGGCGCGTTGCTCCCGCTGCTCGATCTCCTGGTGGGACACGCCACCCCGCTGCACACGCTGACGGCCCCCGTCGCCGTCCTGGCGTTGGTCATGGCGCTGGCCCGGGGTCGTCGGCTGGCCCAGCGCCAGTGGTTGGGGGTGGCCATCGGGATGTTCACCCACCTGCTCCTCGACGCCACCTGGGCCGACACGTCGCTGTTCTGGTGGCCGGTGAGCGGCGCGGCGCTGGCGGCTCAGAGCGTGCCCGAGTCGACGTGGCCGATCGGCCTCGTGCTGGCCCTCGAGGTGATCGGCCTCGTCGTGCTCGTCGGGCTGTGGATCCGGTTGGGACTCACCACTCACACCCGTCGGGACCGGTTCCTGCGCACGGGTCACCTCGCCCGGGAGGTGGCCTGAGGTGACGGCGGGTGGGGAGCTCCTCCTCGTCCGGCACGGCCGCACCGAGGCCAATGCCCGGGGCCTCCTGCTCGGCCGCCACGACGTGGCGCTCGACGAGGTCGGCCGGGCCCAGGCCCGGGACCTGGCTGGCGCGGTGGTGGCCTCGATCGGCCCGCCCGACCTGGTCGTGACCAGCCCCCTGACCCGCACCCGTCAGACCGCCGACTGCTTCGGCTCCGAGGTGGAGGTCCGCGAGGACGAGCGGTGGCTGGAGCTCGACTACGGCGAGTGGGACGGTCGACCGGCGAGTGAGGTGTCGCCCGACGCCTGGGCTGCGTGGCGCTCGGATCCGGACTTCGCGCCGCCGGGCGGCGAGTCGCTGGCCGAACTGACCGAGCGGGTCCACGCCGCGCTCGACGATCTCGCCGCGGAGGCCGGCGGTCGCCGGCTCGTCGTGGTCACCCACGTCTCGCCCATCAAGTCCGGCCTGGCCTGGGCGCTCGGCCAGGGGCCCGAGGTGGCCTGGCGGACGTTCGTGGCCCCGGCGTCGATCACCCGCCTGCGGCTCGGGCGGGGCGGGCCCGTGCTCGAGGCCTTCAACGAGACCGGTCATCTCTCGGGCCTGAGCCGAGCCGATAGGCGAGGCGACCAATGAGCACAGCGGCGCTCATCGCCAAGCGCAGCTTGGCGAGCTCTACGAGGTCCGCGCGTGCTGCTCCGCTCAGGTCAGCCGCGCCAGTCCTCTTGGCGAGCCCGGCTCGGCGGACGCGGGGTGGCTCGTTCGGCTGCTTGGGGTACACGGGCGGCCAGGGGGCGTCCAACAGCCCCGCCGCCATGTCGGCCTCGTGCAGGGCCAGCAGCGGTTCGAGCGACTGGGGTGTCTCGGCCATCTCGGCCCAGGGGTCGCCGTGGGCCGCGACCCGGGCGGGCACCGTCTCGAGGGTCAGCTCGTCGGGGGTGACCGTGCCGATCTCGTCCCACGGGAACGGGGTCGACACCTGGGCGCCGACCCGGGAGCGGACCGACCAGGCGCCGAACACCGTCTTGTGCGGAGCGTTCTGGTTGAAGTCGATGAACACCCGGGTGCCGCGCTCCTCCTTCCACCACGCGGCGGTGACCAGGTCGGGGCGGCGGCGCTCCATCTCCCGGGCCACCGCCACCGCGCACGATCGCACCGCGTACGAGTCCCACCGGGGCTGGAGCCGGCTGTAGAGATGCAAGCCCCGGTTTCCGGTGGTCTTGGGGAACACCGCCACCCCGACCTCGTCGAAGAGCGCCTTCACCTCGACGGCGGCCTCCCGGATCTGCTCGAACGCGATGCCCGGCTGGGGATCGAGGTCGATCCGCAGCTCGTCGGCGTGGTCGGGGTCCTCCCGGGTCGACGGCCACGTGTGGAACCCGAGGCAGCCGAGGTTGACCGCCCAGAGGATGTGGGCCAGGTCCTGGGCCACCAGCGCGTTGGAGGTCGTCCCGTTGGGGGTGGACACGACCATCGTCGACAGCCAGTCCGGCGCGCCGGCGGGGACCCGCTTCTGGAAGAACGACTTGCCGCTCGCCCCGTCGGGGAACCGCTGCAGGAGCGTCGGCCGCCCGCCCATCGCGGCCAGGAGGGGGCCTTCGACCGCCTGGTAGTAGCGGACGAGATCGAGCTTGGTCTCGCCGCGCTGGGAGAAGAACACCTTGTCGGGGCTGGTGATGCGGACGGTGCGCCCACCGGCCTCGACCTCGAGAGCGTCCTTCGGCGCCACACGCCGACGGTAACCGGCCGTCGTTAGGGTCGTTCCGTGAGCGTGGCCAGCCCGCCGTCCCGGGTCGGCGAGCTGCTCAGGGACTGGCGCCGGCGCCGGCGGCTGAGCCAGCTCGACCTGTCGGTCGAGGCGGAGGTCTCGGCCCGGCACCTGAGCTTCGTCGAGACCGGGCGATCGAAGCCGAGCCGCGAGCTGGTGCTGCACCTGGCCGAGCACCTCGACGTGCCCCTGCGGGAGCGCAACGCCCTGCTGCTGGCGGCGGGGTTCGCGCCCGCCTACGGAGAGACCCCGCTCGACGAGGCGGTGATGGCGCCGGTGCGGGACGGGCTCCAGCAGCTGCTCGACGGCCACGAGCCCTACCCGGCGGTCGTCGTCGACCAGCACTGGGATCTCGTCACCGCCAACGCCGCGGCCCTCCGCCTGATGACCTTCGGGGTCTGCCCGTCCCTGCTCGAGCCGCCGGTCAATGCCATGCGGGTGACCCTGCACCCGGAGGGCCTGGCCCCACGCATCCGCAACCTGGACGAGTACAGCGCCCACCTCCTGCTCCGGCTCCGTCGCCAGGCGCTCCTGTCGCAGGATCCGGCCCTGGACGAGCTGCTCGACGAGCTCCGCGCCTACCCCGGGGTCGTCGAGCACGCCTCCGCGGCCGTCGAGCCGATGGATCTGCTGTTCTCGCCGCTGCGCCTGGCGGGTCCCGAGGACCGGGAGCTGGTGCTGTTCAGTGCCCTGGCCACGTTCGGCACGGCGCTCGACATCACGGTGGCCGAGCTGGCCATCGAGCAGTTCTTCCCCGCGGATGCCGCGACCGCGGCGGCGCTGCGGGCCGCGGCCTGAGCTTCAGCAGCTCTCGCCGGGTGGGGCGGTGGGCACCTCGCCGAGCACGGTGGTCGTCGGGAGGTCCGGGAGGGTGGTGGAGGTGGTCGTCGACGGCGGCGGGGTCGTGGTGGACGGCGGGACGGCCAGGGCGGCCTTGACCCCGGCGTAGTCGAAGCCGGTGACGACGACGACGTCGGCGACGCCGGTGTCGACGACCTGCTCCAGCTGGGCGCCCGCTTCCAGCTGGGCGGCGACGAACTGGGCGTTCGCCTCGTCGCCGGGCTTGTAGCGCACGATCGTCTGGGCCACGTCGAACCGCTCGGCGTCCCCGGTGCCCGGCGAGGTGTCGAAGCCGAGCGCGGCGAATCCGCTCGACGTCTCGGTGGCCTGGCCGGCCGCGCCCGTGCCGTTCAGGACGCTGACGCCGACGACCGCGGCGTCCGCTGCCGCGCCCGTCCCCGGCTGGCCGACGCCCCGGAAGATGTTGAGCCGGGCCTCGTTGGCCAGGGTGTCCTGGAGCCGCAGGATGCTGATGTCACCGACGAAGTCGAAGGACACGTCGAGCGACATCGTCCGCAGCTCCTCGGGCTCGAAGGTCCGGAAGCGACGGCCCACGTCGATCAGGTCGTCCACCGTCAGGCCGGTGTCGATGGACACGCTCTCCACCCCGGCGTTGGCCAGGGCGTTGAGGGTGATGGGGTTGCGGACACCCTTGTCGATGGCGCGCTGGATGGCCCGCCGGATGAAGTCCTGCTGGCGGGTGATGCGGCCGAGGTCACCGGTCCCGTCGGTCTGCCAGACCCCGTCCTCCTTGAACTCGAGGTGTCGGGAGCGGGCGTAGGCCAGGGCCTGGTCCGGGTCGAGGGTCACACAGCCGGCACTCGGCTGGTAGAGGCCGGTCTGCGCGTCACGCAGGGGCTTGTCGAGGTAGATCGGGACGCCGTCGACGGCGTCGACGAGCTGCTGGAAGCCGAGGAAGTCGACCTCGACGTAGTGGTTGATCGGGATGCCGAAGTTCTCGGTGATGGTGGCGATCAAGGTGTCCCGCCCGCCGGCGAGGGCCGCGTTGATCTTCTGCTCGCCCCAGCCCGGGATGTCCACCCAGAGGTCGCGGGGGAACGAGATCAGCTGGGCCTGGGCCTGATCGGGGTCGATCCGGAGCACCATGATCGTGTCGGAGAGCAGGCCTTGGTCCTCGCGGCTGGCGGGATCGTCCTCGTCGAGCCGGGCCGCGCTGTCGGTCCCGACGAGGAGGTAGTTCTGCGGCGCGCTGGCGTCGGCCTCCTCGCCGTCCTCCCCGCCGACCGGCTCGAGGGTGAGGTCCAGCCGCTGGACCTCCTCGAGCTTGTCGTTCGCGTAGGCGAGGGCGAGGGCGAGGGTGAGCGTCAGCGCCACCATCGTGACGTTGAACCCGATGAGCAGGCGCTGCGGCCAGGTCCGCCGCCCGCCTTGCTCCTCGTCCTGTGCCCGCACCCCCGGAGGCTATCCATGCCCCCGGCACCCGATCAGTCGGGCAGCATCGGCACGCTGAAGCCCGTGTTCCGGCCGAGCAGCACCGCCCGGTCGATGGCGGCGGTGCCGAACCGTCCCCGCACGTCGTCGAGGACGGCGTCGAGGGCGGGCGTGCTGAAGCGGTCGAACGGCAGGCACAACTGCACGGCCCGGCGGTCGTCGAGGTTGCTGACCGAGATCCCGACCAGGGTGAGGCCCCGCCGGCGGACGAGGGGCTGGGCTTCGGCCAGCAGCTTCCGGGCCGCGGTGAGGACTGTTCGGGTGTGCGCGGTCGCCCCCGTGAGGGTGTGGCTCCGGGTGGCCCGCCCGAAGTCGTCGAAGCGCAACCGCAGGGTGACGGTCCGGCCCAGCCGGTCGGCTGCCCGCAGGCGCCGGGTCACCCGGTCGACGAGGGCGACGAGGACGGCGTCGACCGCGGCCGGGTCGTGGCGCCGCCACCCGATGGCGCACTGGGAGCCGATCGAACGCCGGCGCCGGCCGACCTCGACCCGCCGGGGATCGCGGTTGTGGGCCAGGGCATGGAGGTGCCGGCCCGACGCCGGACCCAACATCGCGACCAGGGACGGTTGGTCGAGGCGGGCCACCTCACCCACGGTGAAGATCCCCCGGTCGTGCAGCTTGGTGGCGGTCACGGGACCGACACCCCACAGGCGCTGCACGGGGAGCGGGTGCAGGAAGTCGAGCTCACGGTCGGGCGGCACCTCGAGCAGGCCATCGGGCTTGGCCACGCCGCTGGCCACCTTGGCCAGGAACTTCGTCCGGGCGATGCCCACGGTGATGGCCAGGCCGACCTCGGCGAGGACCCGTTCCCGGAGGGTGCGGGCGATGGGCACGGGTGGGCCGACCAGGCGGCGGAGGCCGCCGACGTCGAGGAAGGCCTCGTCGATCGACAGGCCCTCGACGACCGGGGTGGTGTCCTCGAAGATGGCGAACACGGCCTTGCTGGCCTCGGTGTAGGCCGAGAAGCGGGGCGGGACCACGATGGCGCCGGGGCAGAGTCGCCGCGCGGTCCGCCCGCCCATCGCCGTGCGCACCCCTTGGCGCTTGGCCTCGTAGCTGGCGGCGAGGACCACGCCCCCGCCCACGATCACCGGCTTCCCGCGGAGGCGGGCGTCGTCGCGTTGCTCCACCGAGGCGTAGAAGGCGTCCAGGTCGGCGTGCAGGATCGTGGCGCCCGCGGCGAGAAGAGGCACGAACAGATGTTCGCACATGCGCCGAGCGGGCGTCGACCCCGAACCGGTCGACGGAGGGTGACTAAGGTCACGCACCGGGTCCGAGGCGGACCGGGTGGGGGGACCAACTCAGGAGGAGAGCACTCCATGGCTCGTCGGCTCGTCGTCCGTTGTTCGCTCGCCGTCATCCTCGGCGCCACGCTCCTGCTGCCCGTGGCCCGCAGCGACGCGCAGGAGGCGCCGTCGGCCCGCCCCGACCTCGCTGATGCGACGGCGTCGGCGCTCACGCCGACCGGTCGGGTCGAAGGGACCCGGGCGCCGACGAGCGAGCTGGCCGAGAGCGACGAGGCGCTGATCGAGCGCACGGACGACGAGGTCGTCCCGGTGCTGATCAAGCTCGACTACGACGCCATCGCCACCTACCGCGGTGGCTCGGCGGGCGCGGCGGCCACCAGCCCGAGCGTCACCGGCGAGCCCCTCACGCCGAGCATCGCCCGGACCAGCGAGTACGCCCGACAGGTCATCAGCTTCGAGCGCGACGTGGTCGCCGACCTCCGCCAGGCGGTCCCCTCGATCGCGGTCGGGCGCCGGCTGCGGGTCGTCTTCGGCGGGGTGGCCGCCACCGTCCCGGCCAACCGGGCCGCCGACCTGCTCGAGGTCCCGGGGGTCGTGGCGGTCCAGTCCGACGCCCCGGAGCAGCTGCAGACCGACTCCAGCCCCGACTTCATCGGCGCCCCGCCGGTGTGGGAGGACCTCGGTGGCCAGGAGCAGGCCGGCGCCGGCGTGCTCTTCGGCTCCCTCGACACCGGGGTCTGGCCCGAGCACCCCTCGTTCGACGGCGACGGCTCGCTCGGCCCCGCCCCGACCGACAACGAGGGTGATCCGATCACCTGCGACTTCGGTGACAACCCCCTGACGCCCGGGACCGATGTGTTCGCCTGCGACGACAAGCTGGTCGGCGGCGAGCCGTTCCTCGACACCTACCTCGACGTGGTGACCGACCCGCCCGAGATCTACCCCGACTCCGCGCGCGACAGCAACGGCCACGGCACCCACACGGCCTCGACCGCCGCCGGCCAGGTGGTGAGCAGCGCGCCGATCTTCGGGGTCGAGCGGGGACCGATCTCCGGCATCGCCCCCGGGGCCTGGGTCAGCGTCTACAAGGTCTGCGGCTTCGAGGGCTGCTTCCCGTCCGACTCCGCCGCCGCCGTCGAGGCGGCCATCTTCGACGGCGTCGACGTCATGAACTTCTCGATCTCCGGCGGCAGCGACCCGTTCAGCGACGCGGTCGAGCTGGCGTTCCTCGACGCCTACGCGGCCGACGTCTTCGTCGCCGCCTCGGCCGGCAACTCCGGGCCCGGCGCGGCCACGTCCGATCACCTCTCGCCCTGGGTGACCACGGTGGCGGCGTCCACCCAGACCCGTGAGTTCGCCTCGGACCTGACCGTCAACGCCGGAGGCGACACCTTCACCGGGGAGGGCGCCTCCATCGGCTCCGGCGCGGGGCCGCTGCCGGTCGTGATGGCCAGCGACCCGCCCTACAGCGACGTCGGGTGCGACACCGCGGCTCCAGCCGGCCTCTTCACGGGAAAGATCGTGGCCTGCCGGCGGGGACCGGGGCGGGTGCAGCGGGGCTTCAACGTGCTCCAGGGCGGCGCGGCCGGGATGATCCTCTACAACACGCCGCCGGCTGACGCCCTGACCGACAACCACTGGCTCCCGACGGTGCACCTGGCCGACGGGACCGGGTTCGTGGCCTTCATGAACGGCCACACGGGGGAGACCGGCTCGTACACCGCCGGCGCCGCCCAGGACGGCGACGGCGACGTCATGACGACCTTCTCGTCCCGTGGTCCCGGCGGGTTGTTCGTCAAGCCCGACGTCACCGCGCCGGGTGCCCAGATCCTCGCCGGTCACTCCCCGACGCCCGAGAGCATCGCCGAGGGCCCGCCAGGGGAGTACTTCCAGGCGATCGCAGGCACGTCCATGTCGTCCCCGCACGTCGCCGGGGCGGCGATCCTGACCGCGGCCGGCCATCCGGACTGGACGCCGGGACAGCTGAAGTCCGCGCTCATGACGACCGCCGTCACCGACGTGGTGAAGGAGGACGGTACGACGCCCGCCGACCCGTTTGACTTCGGCGCGGGTCGCATCGACGTCGAGGCCGCCGCGGCCCCCGGCCTCACGATCTCCGACGACGCGGAGGGGTTCTTCGAGCTGGGCGGCGACCCGATCGCCGCCATCGACGTGAACCTCCCGTCGGTCAACGCCCCGGTCATGCCGGGCGAGGTCACCACCCAGCGGGTGGTCCGCAACGTGAGCAGCGGCACGGCCGTCTACACCGTGGACACCACGGCGCCCCTGGGCACTTCGATCGCGGTCACACCGAGCCGGTTCTCCATCGCGTCAGGCGGCTCCCGCACGTTGACCATCACCGTCAGTGCGGAGGTCGGCACGACCGGGCAGCAGTTCGGCCAGATCGACCTGTCCGCGCCCGGCCGGGCGGACCTGCACCTGCCCGTGGCCTTCGTGCCCGGTCAGGGTGACATCTCCCTGACCAGCGACTGCTCGCCGCCCGACATCGACGTCGGCGCCGCGACCAACTGCTCGGTCACGGCCACCAACGAGAGCGGCACCGACACCACGGTCGACCTCTCGACCACCGTCGACCAACACCTCGAGGTCACCGACGCCGAGCCCGGCGCCGCGACCCATGACGCCACCTCGGCGTCACTCGAGGACCACCCTCTTGCCGGTCGCGACCCCGGGGTTCCCTCACTCGAGACGTTCGCGCCGCTGGGCGACGGCTACCTCCCCCTCGACTTGATCGGGGTCGACGCCGATCCCCATCGGTGACGAAGAGGCGATCGACTTCAACGTGCCGCCGTTCGAGTTCAACGGGGTGACCTACTACTCGCTGAGCGTCGTCTCGAACGGCTACGTCATGGTCGGGCGGTCCGGCCACGTCGCTCGGACATCCAGTGCTGCCCGCCCGGCCAGTTGCCGGACCCTGCGCCACCGAACGACGTGCTGGCGCCGTTCTGGGCCGATCTGACCGGTGAGGGCGATGCCGGCGCCGGATCCGGACGGGATCTTCGCGGCCACGGTCAGTGGCGGTGGCAGCTCTGGGTGGTCGTCGAGTTCCGGCTGAACGCGTTCGGCACCGACGACCTGAAGGTCTTCCAGGTCTGGATCGGCCTCAACGGCGAACAGGACATCACCTTCAACTACGACCCCGCCCACACCAACCTCGACGGCCTCGTCCTCACCGAGGACGGCGGTGGCCTGACGATCGGCGCCGAGAACGAGGACGGCTCCGGTGGCGATCAGGTCGACGAGACCGAGGAGGAGGACAACCTGCCGGCGGTGGACTACTCCATCGTGAGCACCGACCCCGAACCGGGCGACTCGGTGACCATGACGGTGGAGGCCGAAGGCCTGACGCCGGGTGTCTCGACGGTCCGCTCCGAGGCGACCTCGCCGATCGTGAGCGGCGTCACCCGGGTCGAGTCGGAGGTGGAGGTGATCCGGGCGGCCACGGAGAACGACGCCTACGTGGCGGCCGTCTTCAACGACCTGCTCGGCCGTGATCCCAGCCCCTTCGAGCTCGACCGCTGGGTCACCCGCCTGGAGCGCGGCACCTCGACCCGGCTCCAGTTCACGACCGCGCTGACCAACACCGACGAGTGGCGGGGGCTGGTGGTCGACCGGTTCTACGACCAGATCCTCGATCGGCCGCCCACCGCGGGCGAGCGAGCGACGCAGATCGACCGGCTGGACGCGGGCTTGGCCGAGAAGACGCTCGTCGGGCGGCTGGCCGGCTCCGGCGAGTTCTTCACCGCGGCGGGCGGGACGAACGATGGCTTCGTCGACCTGTTGTTCGATCGGCTCCTCGGTCGCGACCCATCGGCCGCCGAGGTCGACGCGCTGGTGGCCCGCATCGACGGGGGTACGTCCCGTCGGACGGTGGCCACGTCGGTCTACCAGCGGCTCGAGTCGCGCAACCTCCGGGTCGAGGCGCTCTACGACCAGTACCTGCACCATCCGCCCTCCGCGGCGCGACGGGCCCACTTCGCCGAGAAGCTCAAGACGCAGTCGGACACGTGGGTCACGACCCGACTGGTGAGCAGCCAGGAGTACTTCGACAACGCCACCTGAGCGCTCAGCGCTCGGGAAACAACTCAGCTCACGGACAACCCCTCAGGGCAGGTGCAGCGCCAGCACCTCCGGGGGAGCGGCGTTGCCGATGGGCACGAACAGCTCGGCGCCGGTCGCCGCCATCCAACCGTTGATGCCGCCGCCGGCGTCGTGGGTCCAGACGATCTCACCGTCGTCGCGGCGCAGCGCGAGGAGCGTGCCGTCGAGGAGCGCCGTGAACACCAGGTCGTTCACGACGGTGGCCCCGCCCAACGGGTCGCCGGGCACCGGCGTCGACCACAGCACGTCCCCCGACGCGGCGTCGACGGCGGCGACCTCACCGTCGCGGGTCCCGAGCGTGGCGCCGAAGTAGTCGGGGGCGTCCGGCACCAGCTCCTGCGGGGCGTTCGACCGCAGCGAGGTAGACGATCCCGTCCGCGGTCGCGGGCGGGGTGAGCACACCACCAAAGGTGCCGGGGGAGATCGTGGTCGGGCCCTCGAGCTCGGTCAGGTCGTCGTTGTCGTGCTCGCCGACTTCAGCCTCCCAGCGGACCGTGCCGTCGTCGGGGTCGAGACCCACCACCGTGCCCGACTTCCCCGCGCTCGACGAGGACCTCGGTCCCGTCGGCGAGCTCCGCCATCAGCGTGTGGACCTGGTCGCGGTCGAAGAGGTCGTGGGGGATCACCTGGTGGAACCAGGCGAGCTCGCCGGTCACCAGGTCGAGGGCCACGACGGCATCGGTGTAGAGGTTGTCGCCCGGGCGACTGCTGCCATTGGGGAACTCGGCCGTTCCCGGGAAGGGCGCCGGGTTGGCGACGCCGACGTAGACCAGCGCCACGCTCGAGGTCGACGACGGGTGGGTACCAGGCGCCCCCGCCCGAGTTGACCTCGGGGTGGCCCCAGAGATCGCCCTTCACGGTGTCGAAGGTCCACCGCACCTCACCCGTCGCGGCGTCCAGCGCGGAGATCACGCCGCGGTCGCCCGGCGTGTAGATCCCGCCGAGGCTGACGGGCACCGAGCTGGCGATGACGGTGTCGCCGGCGACCACGGGCTGGATGTCGGTCCCGGTCGTGTCGGTGGCCGTGATGTCGGTGGCCCACACCTCGGCGCCGCCTTCCTCCAGGGCGAGCACACCGGTGGACCCGTCCATCGCGTACACGCCGGCCGTGGCCGACCGCGACCCCGAACGGGCCGATGTTGAGCCCGGTCGGTTCGCTGGCCCACCGCACCTCACCGGTCGCCCGCTCGAGGGCCACGACCTGGCCACTCCCGCCCTGGAGGTAGATCACGTCGCCGAGCACGAGGGGGGCCGTGCTGAGGGCACCGGCGTCGGGCAGCTCGGCCCGCCAGGCCACGTCGAGGTCGTCGACGTTCGCCGCCGTGATCGCTGAAGAGGCGGCGGCCCGGCTGTTGTCGAAGTCCTGGCCCGCCGTCGGCCAGTCGTCCTCGTGCTCGAGCAGCTCGGGGGGCATGCCCCCCGAGGCCTCCTCGCCGGCCGACGTGGTGGCGGAGGGGGTGGTCGTCGAGGTCGACATCGGGGTCGAACCGTCGTCGCTGCACGCCACGGCGGCGACCGTCAGCCCGGCGGCGAGGGTGGTGACCACGATCCTTCGCACCGGACGAAGGTAAGGCACCAGACTGGTCGCGATGAGCAGGCTGGGTCGGTCCGCCCTCGCCGCGGTCGCTGCTGGCCGCTTGGGCGGCGGCGTGTGGCGACGACGGCGAGGCGGCGAACGCACCGGCCAGCACGACGTCGACGACCGTGGCCCCGACGACCACCGCGGCGTCGGCCGGGTCTGCCTTCCCCGAGCAGCCCGAGGGCGTGCCGTGGCCGACTGAGGAGTGGGCGGAGGCGCCCTGGCCTGACGGTGTCGAGCGCTCCGTGGTCGACGCCGCGACGGAGACCGCCTTCGCTGGGGGGGCGGAGGAGCGGGTCCGGGCCGTGGTCATCGTGCACGGGGGAGCGATCGTCTACGAGCGCTACAGCCCCAACCGGGAAGACGGGCCGAACGAGATCATGCCCGGCCACTCGATGGCGAAGAGCGTGACCTCGGCGATGATCGGCATCCTCGTCCGCGACGGGCGTCTGGACATCGAGGAGCCCGCGGCCGTGCCGGCGTGGCACGAGGATGCCGATGACCCTCGCGGCGCGATCACCACCGAGCAGCTGCTGCACATGAGCTCCGGCCTGCAGTGGGAGGAGGACCGCACGGTCGAGAGCTCGACCTTCTCCGAGATGCTCTCGCGTGACGACATGGCGGGGTACGTGGCCGGCCTGCCGCTGACGGACGACCCGGGCTCGACCTTCCTCTACGACACCGGTTCGACGGTGCTCCTGGCTCGCACGATCGGCGACGAGGTCGGCGGCGACGCCGACGACATGCGGGCGTTCCTGGACGACGAGCTCTTCAACCGCATCGGCATGGATCCGGTCCGCACGTTCTTCGACGGCGCCGGGACCTGGGCCGGTGGCTTCTCGGCCGACACCACCGCACAGGACTTCGCCCGCTTCGGGCTGCTCTACCTGCGGGGCGGGAACTGGGACGGCGAGCAGATCATCCCGGAGGCGTGGGTCGAGTACAGCCGCACGCCGAGCCCCACCAGCCCCGAGTACGGCGCGCTGTGGTGGCTCGACACGCTTCGGCCCGGCGTCTTCTACGCCGTGGGCGTCGAGGGCCAGGTCATCACCGTCGACCCGGCCCACGACCTCGTCATCGTGCAGCTGAGCACGGTCGGCGGATCGCTGCCGCTCGACCACACCGAGGCCATCCTCGACGCCTTCGCCGCTCAGTCCGAGTAGCGGTAGGTGGGCGGCGGGCTCAGACGCCCAAGCGGTCACAGGGCCCCCAGATGGCGAAGGTCATCGACCTGCTGGCCTGCAGGTTCACGTAGAGCGTGTGGCCGTCGGGGCTGAAGGTGGCCCCGGCGAACTCGTCGTTGAACTGCCCGGCCACCCGGTTCAGGGCGAGGTCGAAGATCTCCCCGCGGCGGGTCAGCGCCCGGAGGTAGTTGTCGTTCGTCCCGTCCTCGCAGAGCACAAGCGTGCCGCGGCGTCCCCTTATGGTGATGTTGTCGGGCAGGTCCAGCGTGTCGGGTCCGGGCGACTCGTACACCATGCGGAGGGTCTCGCTCCTCGGGTGGTAGGCCCACACCTGGCCCGAGCCGTTGCCGAAGCCGTCGGCGATCGGCCCGACGCTCGTCTCGGCCGGTCCGCCGCCCTGGGTGGACGTGAACCACAGGACGTCGTCGATGTCCACCCACCGCACCCGGTAGCGGGTCCCGGGCACCTGGGACGCCCCGAGGTTGGCGTTCGGCCGTCCGGCCACCGCCAGCATCTGCAGGCGACCACCGTCGCGCAGGCCGTCGCGGCCACCGTGCTCCCGGCCGTGGCCGTGGCCGCGGCGGCGGGGCTTGTAGCGATAGAGACCTGACGCGAAGCCGAAGTTGTCCTCGGTCAGGTACAGGATGTCGTCGTCGGGGTCGAAGGCGACCGCTTCGTGGGCGAAGCGCCCGGCGGACTCGATCGGCTCGCGGTCGGACTGCCGGCCCGCGGGCACCTCGTAGATGAAGCCGTGGCGCTCGGTCAGCGGGACGTTCTCCCGTTCACAGGTCTCGCCGCCACCTCGTCGTAGGGTTCGTGGATGGCGCTCGCGCTGTTCGCGGAGATCCACGTGCGGGACTTCCAGGCCGCGAAGGCCTGGTACGTGCAGCTCCTCGGTGAGCCGGCCTTCGCGGCCCACGACACCGAGGAGGTGTGGGAGCTGGCCGAGAACCGGTCGATCGCCGTCGAGGAGCAGCCGGAGAACGCCGGGCACAGCGCCGTCACCGTCTTCGTGGACGACCTCGACACCCTGGTGGACGGGATCGTCGCCCGTGGGATCGAGCCCACGCAGCGGGAGACCTACGACAACGGCGTCCGCAAGGTCACGTTCCACGACCCCGACGGCAACGAGATCGGCTTCGGCGGCCTCGGCTGACGCCATGGCGACGATCGGGGGCCTGGTAGCCGAGGTCCGCACGAACAAGGACCTGCGACGCGAGGCCTACTCGATGTCGCTCTACGTCTCCATCGTGCTGTTCAGCGCGCTCTGGATCTTCGACGACGACAACCCACCAGCTCAGGGCGAGGTCTTCCTGCTGGAGCTGGGCACGACGGTCGGGCTCGTGCTCGCCCACGGCTTCGCCTCGTGGTTGTCGACCCGCATCATCGGGGACCACGAGAAGCCCGGGGCCTGGGACCTGCTCCGGGTCCAGCTCGGCGGCGCGCTGGCCGTCGGATCACTGGCCATGCTCGCCGTCGTCCTCGCGCCGACCTCGGTCGAGCTGATGGCCGCCCGCCTGACTGTGGCGGCCACGATCGCCGCTCAGGTGTTCCTCGAGAGCCGGACCAGTGTCTCCAAGGCCCGGGCCGCCGTCTACGGCCTGCGTCGCCCTCGTTGCCGGCGTCAGCGTCGCCCTGCTCAAGTCCTGGCTCGTGCACTGAACCTGCTGGCCGGCGGTCGGCGAGGGTTACCGTCCGCGGCATGGACGTGCTCCGCACCGTGGTCCTCGTGGTCGCCACGCTCGGATCGGGCCTGATGGCCGGGGTGTTCGCGCTGTACGGCAACTCGATCATGCCGGGGCTCCGCACGGTGGACGACCGGACGTTCGTCGGTGCGTTCCAGGCCATGGACCGGGCCATCATCAACCCGCTCTTCATGGCGGCGTTCATGGGCACCCTCGTCACCTCCGGCCTGGCCGCGGGCCTCCACCTCGGTGACGAGTGGTCCGACGTCCTGCCCTGGTGCGTGGCGGCCTTCGTCCTCTACCTGCTCGTCGTGGTCGCCACCGTCGCCGTCAACGTCCCGCTGAACGACGCCCTCAAGGCCGCCGGCGACCCCGACGAGATCGACGACCTCGCCCGCGTCCGCCGCGACTTCGACGAGCCGAAGTGGGTGCGCTGGAACCTGGCCCGCGCCCTCGCCACGACGGCGGCGTTCGCCTGCCTGGCGTGGGCCCTCGTCGAGCACGGCCGCGCCATCGACTGAGGGCAGGCCCAGCTGGGCTGTCCTACCCCCTGAGTATCGTCGGGGCGTGGCCCGCTTGAGTGCGGCCGAGCGGTCGAAGCTGCCCGACAAGGCGTTCGCCTATGTCGACTCGAAGGGCAACCGCCGGCTGCCGATCCACGATGTGTCCCACATTCGCAACGCGTTGTCGCGATTCGGCCAAGTGCCGTTCGAGGACGATGCGGCCCGTGAGCGGGCCCGCTCGCGCCTGCTGCGGGCGGCCAAGAAGCACCGCATCGTGCCGATCGGCTTCATCGCCAACGAGATCGAGGCCGCCCAGCGATCTCGCTCCGTGCGCAGCCTTCCCTCCGGCTTCGTGACCCTGTTGATGACGGACATCGAGGGATCCACCGAGCTGGTGCAGCACCTCGGTGCGGACTTCCCGCGACTGATCGACGACGTCTGGTCGGTGCTGCGCGTCGACGATCCGGCACGCCGGTGGGTTCGAGGTCGAGGCTCGGGCCGACGAGTTCTTCGCCGCCTTCGAGGCGCCACGTGCGGCCGTCGACGCCGCCGTCGCCCTGCAGTTGGCGTTGGCCTCGCGAGCGTTCTCGGACGGTCTCGACGTGCGGGTGCGAGCTGGTGTCCACAGCGGGTATCCGACGTCGACCGCCGGCAACTACGTGGGGCTCGATGTGAACGCCACGTCGCGGATCACCACCCTCGGGCACGGCGGCCAGATCGTGGTGTCGGGCAACACTCGCGACGCCGTGCGGTCCACTGGCGCCGAGGGTGTCCGATTCGTGGCACTCGGTGACTATCGGCTGAAGGGGATCGCCGAACCACTGGCGCTCTTCCAGGTCGCGGCCAAGGGTCTGCTCACCAAGTTCCCCGCGCTGCGGGCCGGTGGTGTCACGCAGGGGGCGGCTTCGGTCACCAGCAGGTGAGCTGTGCGGTCGCGGAGGTCGTCCGCGATGCGCGGGAACCAGCGTGGGGGCCCGGTTCGTCGTAGGGGGGTCGCCTAGCCGAGGAGCTTCGCCATGCCTTCCTTGCGTCCCTGCCGACTTGCCGGCGCCGCCCTGGCCGCCGCCGCCATCGTCGCCGTCACCGCCGCCCCGGCCGGGGCCTGCGGCGGGCTGGTGGGCGAGAACGGCACGATCCAGCTCACCAGGACGTCCACCCTGGCCGCCTACCACGACGGCGTGGAGCGCTACGTGACGTCGTTCGAGTTCACCGGCACCGGTGAGTCGGTCGGGTCGATCATCCCGCTGCCCGGCATCCCCGACGACGTGGTGCGGGGCGGCGACTGGACCCTCCAGCGACTGGCCGAGGAGGTCGCACCCCCGGTGGACGAGCTGGCCGACGGTGATTCCGCCGAGGGCGCCGTCCGCCTGAGCGCGGAGGTCATCCTCGAGACCCAGATCGATGCCCTCGACATCACCGTCCTGCGCGGTGGCGGCGACGAGGTGGGCACCTGGGCCCGGGACAACGGGTTCCTGCTCACGCCCGACGCCCCGGAGATGCTCGACTTCTACGGGCACCGCAGCGAGATCTTCATGGCCGCCCGCTTCGACGCCTCGCGCGCCGCCGAGCTGGGCCAGGCCGCCGGCGACGGCACGCCCATCATGCTCACCATCCCGACCGACGCACCGTGGGTGCCGCTGCGGATCCTCAGCCTCGGCCTCGACGGCTCCGAGCTGGTGGAGGCCGACGTGTTCCTCCTCACCGACGAGGAGCCCGACCTGCTGGCGGGTGGGCCCGGCCTCTCCCTCGAGCGCAGCGAGCCGGCGAACGCGTCGCTGCTCGACGACCTGCGGTCCGACGTCGGCATGGAGTGGGTGCCCGAGGAGATGTGGTTCACCTACCTGGCGGTGGACGCGGAGGCCCGCGACCTCGACTACGACCTCGCCGTGTCGGCCGACGGCTCGACGCTGCCGACGCTGACCGACACCGGGGTGACGGCCCCCGAGATCCGCATGGTCTCCGCTCCCGCCGCCGGGCTGCCGGTCTGGCCGCTGGCCGTCGGCGCGGTCACCGCCCTCGCCGTCCTGGTCTTCCTCCTCGCGGGCGGGCGTCGCGCCACCGCGGTGCCGGCATGAACCGGCTCGCCCGTGTCGGTTTGGCGATCGGGATGGGCGCACTGGTCGCCACGGTGGGCTACGCCGTCGAGGCCTCGGGATCGGAGCCGGACGTGCTGGGTCCCGGCGTGGTGCGGGTCGAGGTCGGCATCGAGAACAGCCGGTTCGACCTCGGGTCGGTCCGGGTGCAGCAGGGCACGCTGGTGGAGTTCGTCGTGCAGAACGACGACCCCATCGACCACGAGCTCGTGGTCGGCGACGACGACGTCCACCGGCGCCATGCCAACGGCACCGAGCGGCGGCACCCGCCCGTGCCGGGCGAGGTGAGCGTGGCCCCGGGCGATCGGGGCCTGACCTTCTACGAGTTCACCGAGGCGGGGTCCGTCATCTACGCCTGCCACCTCCCGGGCCACGTCGCCTACGGCATGCAGGGCCGCATCGAGGTCGTCCCGACCTGACTCACGCCGGTGGCGTCATGGTGACCACGACCTTGCCCAGCGCGTGACCCTCACCGACGTGGGCGAGGGCGGCGGGTGCGTCGTCGAGCCCGAACGTGCGGTCGATGTGGATGCCGACCTCGCCCTTGACGCACAGGTCGGCGAGCGGCTCGAAGTGGGCGGGCCCGTCTTTCACCGCGAGCACGCCGATCCGGCGGCCCGTGAGTCGGCCGGCGATCGAGCCGATCGTCAGCACGCGCAGCAGCGCGGAGACGGATCCACCGACGCAGCGGTAGCGGCCGCCATCCGCGAGTGCTCGGCGGTAGGCGAACACCGACCGGTGCGCGACGAGGTCGAGGATCAGGTCGTAGGGCGGGGCGGAGCGGGTGAAGTCCTCAGCGCGGTAGTCGATCACCTCGTCCGCGCCCAGCGACCGCATGAACTCGAGCTTGGCGGCGTTGTCGACCCCGGTCACGTGCGCTCCGAGTCGCTTGGCGAGCTGGATGGCGAACGAGCCCGACCCGCCACCGGCCCCGTTGACCAGCACCCGGCGGCCGGCCGCGGCGCCGTCCGTTCCTTGCCACGCGATGGCTCCGGCCTGGGGGATCGTCGAGGCCTCCGCGAAGGTCAGTTCCGCGGGCTTGAGGGCGAGCGCAGACTCGGCGGCGACCGCGTACTCCGCGAAGCCGCCCTTCAGCGCGAGGTTGTCGCCGTACACCTCGTCACCGGGCCGGAACCGCGTCGCGCCATCGCCGACCGCGTCGACCCACCCGGCGATGTCCGAGCCCAGCGTGGGGCGCGCCGGCGAGCGCAGTCCGCCCAGCCGGGCGTACAACGGCGAGCCCCGCAGCGTCTCCCAGTCGCTGAGGTTGACCGATGTCGCCGCGACGCGGATGAGCACCTGCCCGGCGGCGGGGGACGGCGTCGGGACGTCTTCGACCCGCAGCACCTCAGGCGGGCCGTAGCGCTCGTAGACGACCGCCCTCATCGCTGGTCAGTCGTAGTTGTTGATGGCGCGGACGTTCAGCGACACCGCCAGGACGAGGCCGACGAGGAGCACGGCGGCGCAGGTGAGGAGGACGTCGGCCTCGAAGCCCTCGAGGATCAGCGAGCGGGCCGCCTCCATGATGTAGGTCACCGGGTTCAGGGACGCGGCGATCTCCATCGGTCGGGTGAGTTGTTCCCGGGGCACGAAGTTCGGCGTGAGGAACAGCAGCGGGAAGAAGATGAAGCTGGCCGAGTTGGTGGCCGCCGCGCTGCGGGTCTTCATGGCGACCAACTGCATGAAACCGGCGAAGACCGTGGCCCAGGTGGCCATGATGACCACCAGCAGGAGGAACCCGGCCACGCCGCTCTCGATGCGGACGCCGAAGAGGATCCCGACGCCGATGATGACCGAGGTGACGAAGATCATCTTGAAGGACTCCGACAGCAGGCGACCGAGCACGATCGCATGGCGCGGGATCGGTGTCGCCCGGAGCTTGTCGAAGTAGCCCCCCTCGATCTCCTCGACGAGGAAGAGGGCGGCGGTGCCGAAGGAGGCCGCGGTCAGCAGCGCCGTCGGCAGGGTGAAGGCGGCGTAGCTCTGACCCTCGAGGAACGGGGTGTCGGCGCTGGGGAAGATCTTCCCGGCCTGACCGATGTTCACGACGAAGAAGAAGAGCGGGATGAAGAACACCGGCATCAGGGACTCGGGGGAGCGGGCTCCCTCGACGACCGCCCGGCGGGTGAGCACGAGGGTCTCGGTCACGCCTGCACCTCCTGGACATCGCCTTCCTGTCGTTCCCGGGTGCGACCGGTGGCGTCGAGGAACACCTCGTCGAGGGTCGGGTCGTGGTCCAGGCCCGCTCGTTGGCGCAGGTCGGCCTTCAGCTCGGCCGGCGAGCCCTCGTTGACGATGCGGCCGTCGTCGATGATGGCCAGCCGATCGCAGAGCTGGTCGGCCTCCTCGAGGTACTGGGTGGTGAGGAAGACCGTCGTCCCCTGCTCGTTGATGCTGCGGACCTCGTCCCACATCACCAGGCGGCTGCCCGGGTCGAGGCCGGTGGTGGGCTCATCGAGGAAGAGCACGTCGGGCCGGTGCACGAGGGCCGACGCGAGATCGAGCCGGCGCTTCATGCCCCCGGAGTAGCCCTTGATCGACCGGTCGGCGGCGTCGACCAGCTCGACCAGCTCCAGCAGCTCCTGGGCCCGGTCGGCGGCCTCGACCGCGTTCATGCCGAACAGGCGGCCCTGCAGCACGAGGAGCTCCCGGCCCTTCTGGCGGTCGTCCAGGCCGGCCTCCTGCAGCGCCACGCCGATCTTGGTCCGGACGCCCGACGGGTCGGAGGCCACATCGATCCCGGCCACCGTCGCCGAACCGGAGGTGATCGACAGCAGGGTGGTCAGCATCCGGACGGTCGTGGACTTCCCCGCCCCGTTCGGCCCGAGGAAGCCGAAGACCTCGCCCTCCGCCACTCGGAGGTCGACGCCGTTCACCGCGTCGATGTCGCCCTCCTTCGACGTGTAGCGCTTCGTCAGCGCGGTCGCCTCGATCGCCGCCATGGGTCCTCCTTCGTCGTCGGACGAAGATCCTAACGATCGAACACATGATCGATGGCGGGGTTTCTCTTGGTGAGCACGGTCGAGCTACGAGGCGTTGAGCACGTAGCGGGTGCCGACGACGCTGGGGGCGTAGCCGGCCGGGCTGAACGCGTCGGCGAGCTGGGCGGCGGCTCGCCAGCCGGTGCAGTGGCCTGGTGCGACGAGCCTTGGGGCGACGAGGTCGGTCAGGTCTCGCACGGTCGGTTCGATGCGGTTCTCGACGGTGGTGCCGGCGAGGTGGTAGCCGCCCAGGAGGACATCGATCGGCTCGTCGGGAAGCAGACGCCGGGCTTCGAGACCGACGTTGACGACGCCGGCGTGGGAACAGGCGGTGAGAACCGTTGTGCCGCGGCCCCGGACGTTGGCGGCGAGGAATCGCTCGTCGTGGATCTCTGGGTCCGGGGTCACCTGACCGCCGCGCCAGGTGTGGTGTCCAGGCAAGCCGATCTCGTAGCTGGTTTGGCGTGGGATGTCGCCGCTGGAGAGAAAGAGACCGGCGACCTCGTGGACCTCGGCGTCGGTGATGACATGGCCGCCAGCCGTCTCGATGGCATCGAAGCTGGGCTCCGGGGGCAGCATGGCGAAGACGTCCAAAGGTGTGAGGATCCCGCGTTGGTCCGGCCTATCAGGGTGCACGTCGACGATGAGCGGGGCGTGACCCGCCGCGTGGCGCGCCGCGGCGATCGCGGCGACGACGGCCGTCATGGCGCCGGAGTGGTCCCAGTGCCAATGCGAGAGGAACAAGACCTCGATGCTGGACAGGTCGATGCTCAGGCGCTCGGCGTTCGCGAGCCACACGTCGCCGTAGGGGCCGATATCGAACAGCACCGTTGCCGTTCGCTGCCCCTGACGCGCGGTGGCGAGAGCGGAGAAGCCGTGACACGCAACGCAGAGGTGGTCGAACGCGACGACGCAGTCATGCCCGTCGTGTTCGGCGCTCGGGGGAATGCTCCCGAGGAGGTAGGCCAACTCGGGAAGCTGCGGAACACCCGGGGCGATGCTCGAGAGCGTGTCCGTCGCATTGTCGACGACGATGGTGACGGTGAGCTCGTCGAGGGGGACCGCCGCGGCTTCGACGGGGGGCGTCATGGACTCATGGTCCCAGGCGATGAGGAATCGCGGCGCCGGACGCGATCCAGGCGACGACCGACCTTTGATTGAAGCCCATCGCGCCGGACCTCGACCGGGCCCAGTACCGATACCTCCAACACGATGCGAGCCTACGATCTACGACTTCGCGAGGTCCGTGCGGGAATGATGATGACCTCATCGGCGCTTGCGTAGTGGAGACGCGGTCGCAGAGAAGCCGTCTGGCTGCTCGGGCGAGGAGGACAGTCGTGATGGACCACACGTCGCCGCCGGGCGCCGGGACGGCGCTTCCCGAGGTCATCCGCCAGTACTTGGACGCCCATGACCGCCGCGACACGGACACCGCCCTCTCGGCCTTCGCAGCCGACGCCGTCGTCCATGACGACGGCCAGGAGCACCACGGCCGCCACGAGATCCGCACCTGGTTGTCGTCGACGTCGACGCGCTACACGTTCACCCGAACCCTCACCGAAGTGGGTGCTCTCGACGCCCACACCTGGGTCGCCACGAACCATCTCGAGGGTGACTTCCCTGGGGGTGTAGTCGACCTCCAGTACCGGTTCACCTTGTCGCAGGACCACATCGATGCGCTCATCATCAGCCCTTGAGGCACGGGTTCGGCCGACGCACTTGGAGGAGACATGAACCTCGGACGCGCGAGCAGCGTGGCGCTCATGTTGTCGGGCGTCGCCGGCGCCGTGGCACCGGAGCGCGTGGCGGCGGCCCTCGATCTGTCACCGGGCTCGAGTCGGGGCGTCGCCGAGGTACGAGCCGGCGTGGGCGGGACCTACGCGGCGCTCGGGGCGTGGGCACTGGTCTCTCGTGATCCGTCAGCCCAGATCGCGGTTGGGGTGACCTGGCTCGGCGCGGCAGCCCTGCGCGTGGCGTCGCTGGCGATCGATCGGCCGCGCACCGACGTGACGTACTGGAGCTACCTCACCGCCGAGGTCGGTCTTGGCGTGGCGGCACTCGCGACCGCGAAGCGACGCGAGCGCAGGATCTGAACCGACCGGACTTGTCGCGATGTTGTGGGTATGGATTGCTCAGGTGGGGTTGCGGTAGCGGAGGTACACGGCACCGCTGGCAAATCGGCGCTCGTCCACCAACTCGAGCTCGGCGCGCGTGTCCGTCGGTAGCGCCGGCTTGCCGCCACCGAGGAGCACGGGATAGATGAACAGGTGGCACTCATCGACCAGCCCGCCCTTGAACGCGTGCGCCGCGAGGTTCGCGCCGCCGACGAACAGATCATCGGTGGCCGACCGCTTCATGTCCCGCACGGAGTCCGGGTCGAAGGCGCGCTCGAGCCGAGTCCTGGCCGTCGACGCGGCGCGGTCTGGGGCGTCGGCTGCTCTGAGGCGAGGCGGCTGGCAGCGCCGTCTGCCGCGGACATCCATGCGGATAGCTTTCGGTCCGTCGACGTACTCGGGAGTGTGACATGAGCTACGCAGTGGACTTCGTCAACGTCTCCACCGTCGGCCTGGAGTCGTCGCCGGTGGCGGCCGCACTGGCCGGGCTGCGGGCGAACGAGGCTCGCTACTTCAAGAACAAGTACGACCACGTCTTCACCGTCGAACCGGCCGCCAAGGCCAAGAAGGCGATCGACTGGGTGCATCGAATCCTCGAGGAGGAGCGCGACATCGTCATCGCTTCGCCCCCACTCGAGGCGACGAGCTTCGAGGTCGAGGACATCCGGTGGACCTATGTGTTCTACGAGAGCGGGCTCTCGATCAACGTGTTGCTCGACGAACCGAAGAACAAGCGAGCGGTCGGGTTCAAGCTCTCCGAAGGGATGGAGGTCCCCGCCGAGCTCGGCTCCTTCAAGTTCGCCAGACAGAAGTCGAAGCTGGCCGGGACCATTCGCGGCTCGTACTTCGTGATCAAGGGCGACTACTGAGCCCGGCGGGTCGCGATCCGAGGTCGTCCGGAAGTCGCTCGCCGTGCCAGCTCGCGGACGGCGAGGGCGGGTCGTGCTCTCGTTGCATGAGGAGCGCGGCGAGGGCTGCTCCGGCCACCACTGCGCCCATGAGGCTGAGCGTGGCGTAGCCGACGATGCCGACGACGACCCCCGAGACCGTTCCGCCGGCACCACCGAGAACGAGCTGGTGATCGTGATCGCCGTCCCGAGGTCCATCGGCGTCAGCCGCGGCTGGCGGCCAACTCGGCCGGGGTCATCCCGGCGAGGTCGCGGCACTCCCGGTTCAGGTGGGGCTGGTCGGCGAAGCCGCCCTGCGCTGCGGCCGTGGCCAGGTCGTCGCCCCGGTCGACCCGGTCCAGGAAGGACCGGAAGCGCAGGACCCGTTGCAGGGTCTTCGGCCCGTAGCCCACGGCAGCATGGAAGCGGCGCCGCAGCTGACGCTCGCTGATCCCGGTGGCGGCCCGGACCTCGTCCAGTCGCCGGGCGGGATCGGCCAGCAGGGTCACGGCCTCGCTGACCGCGGGATCGAGTGCTGCGGCGTCCAGAGCGTTGGCGGCGACGACGGTCATTGCGTCGATCGCCTCGGCCGGGCTCAGATCCGGCCGCAGGGCGGCATCAGTGGCGGGCGAGAGCTCGACGGCGGGCACTCGCTGGTCGAGGATCTCGTCCAGAGGGAGGCCGAGGCCCGCCGCCCCGGCCCCGGGGCGGAAGCGCAGACCCACCAAGTTGGTGCCCGCCGGGAAGTCATTGGTCACGGGTCCGGTGTCCGGCCCGGCCACGAACGCCCCAGCGCCCTGGCGCCAGATGAGGTCGGTGCACCCGTCGGGCAGCACCGTGCCGCTGAACGCTCCGCTGATGCGGTGGGTCCAGAGGCAGGCCACCGCTTCGGCCAGGTCGGGCGGTGGCGCCCACTCCCGGTAGGCCGGTTCGACGGGCACAGGACCAGTGTGGCCGTTTCGTCCAAGACCTCGACGGTGGGTGGTGCTTGGCTGGGTCCATGGCACTCGAACTGCAAGGGCTCCGATCGCTCATCCATCCCGTCGAGGACGTCGACGCGGCCAAGGCGTGGTGGGCCGAGCTCCTCGGCTTCGGCCCGTACTTCGACGAGCCGACCTATGTCGGCTTCGAGGTGGCGGGCTACGAGCTCGGCCTGTTCCCGGGAGGCGATCCCGCCGACGGTGCGATCGTCTACTGGGGAGTCGACGATCCCGACGCCGCGATCGCGGCCGCCGTCGGGTTGGGAGCGACCGAGCACACACCCGTGACCGACGTCGGCAACGGCATCCGCATGGGTGACGTCCGCACGCCGCAGGGCAGCATCGTCGGCTTCATCCACAACCCGCACTTCCAGCTCCCCTGAGGGAGCGAGGTCAGGTAGCGGGGCCGACTCCGGGGCGGCACTCGACCAGAGCGGCGTTTTCGAACGAGAACACGAGCTCGTCCCGCTGGTTGACCAACTCGACCAGGTAGGTGACGACGCCCAGGCCCGGTCGACTCTTCGACAACCGAGCCTCCTTTATCGTCCTCGTCTTGGACAGCAGATCACCGGGACGGACCGGTGCATGGTTGTCGATACTGCGGAACCCCAGCGAGCTGACCGCGGCCATCGGTTCCGCTGTCGCCGCCTTCCCTTTCGGCCCCGGCCAGATGGCGATGGCGAAGAGATGGACCGAGGACGCCACCAACCCACCGAAAACCGACGACGCCGCCGCGACCGGGTCGATGTGGAACGGTTGGGGGTCCCAACGCTCGCCGACCTCCCGAATCTCTTCCTCGGTCACGAGATAGGCATCGCGGTAACGGGTCATCTGGCCCACGGCGAAGTCCTCGAAATACTGCACCGATGTCCCCTTCCAATTCGGCGCCGGACGCTAGCCCCCTCCCTAGCCGCCCGACAGGGGAGGGGTGTCGGCCGCTCCGATCGGCGTCGTCATGGCTGAGATGGCGCAGGTGCCAGTGCGCCAGAGTCTCGGCGTCGGTGACGGCCGTGAGCTCATGCCCCTTCTCCGTGAGCTCGTAGCAGACCCGGTGGCCGTCGGTCTCTACGCGAAGTACGACTCCGAACTCGTGACCTGATGAGGTCAGTTGGCGGGAGAGCACTGAGGTGCCCTCCCGCTCGCTCGGTGACGGTGAGCCGGCCGTAGGCGGGGATCTGTCCTCACCCCCTCTCCTGACCAGGGCTTTGGGGGTTCTGAAGGGGTCGGGGCCGCGACGGGGCCGCGAGACCCACGACAGGGATCAGCGGGGTGAGATGCGAACGGATGCGGACTTCGGGCCCTCGCCCTGCATGGTCGGCACGGCCGGGCTGCCGGGGTACTTCGCCTCATAGGCGGCGTCGATCGCGGCCTCGTTCTCGTCGCCGGCCGCCTCGAACTTCACGTCGTAGTACTGCCCGGCGACGCGAACGCGGCCGGCGCCCTGTGCGATGGCTGCCTGATACCACCGAGACGTCGGTCCGTTGGCGGCGCGGACGTAGACGTTGCCGTCGACGACCAGCGCCCAGGTTTGGGTGGGGGTGCCGTAGGTGGTGCCGTCCTCCCGGAACGGCGAGACGAACAGGTCGGCGTTCTCGGTGATCGCCTTGAGCAGGTCGGCGGACCATGCAGTCATGGGAGTGTCCCTTTCTGTGTTGGAGGTGGGCCAGAGGGCGGTGCCGCGCCCAAGGCAGAGGGGGGTCAGATCGTCTACGGCGCGGCGTCGTCGTGCGCGAGGTTGCTGGACAGGTCGCGATGGGCGTCGGCGTCGGCCCGGAGGCTGTCGGCCTTCCGTTCGAACGTCTCCACCGCGTCGGCGCCGGCAGGGAAGCGCAGCGGTGGCTCGTCGTCGGCCAGTTGCACCAGGGCGTCGGCGAGCTTGGCAGGATCGCCGCCCTGCTTGCCGTCCATGCTGCGCCAGCCGGCGACGGTGGCTGCGGTGCGCTCGGCGTAGTCGTCGATGGTCGACCGGGCGTAGCTCGTGGACTGTGGCGTGAGCAGCTCGGTGCGGAAGAAGCCGGGCTCGACGAGCATGGTGCGGATGCCGAACGGGGCCACCTCGGGGTTGAGCGACTCCATCCAGCCCTCCACTCCGAACTTCGAGGCGGCGTAGGCAGTGAGGAACTCGCCGGCGGCGATGCCTGCGGTGGAGGAGATGGTCACGACCAGGCCGGAGCGCTGGGCGCGCATCCCGGGGAGCACGGCACGGGTCACGTTGATCGGTCCGAACAGGGTGGACTCGATCTGGGCCCGGAAGTCCTTCGGGGTGATCTCCTCGAAGAACCCGGCATAGAAGCTGCCGGCGTTGTTGACCAAGACGTCGATGCGACGGAACCGCTCGACCGCGGCCTCGACGGCCGTCTCGGCATCGCTTGTGTCGGTGACGTCGAGCTTGACGACGAGCAGCTCGTCGTGCTCGCCGAGCGCGGCAGTGACCCGCTCGGGGTTGCGGCCCGTGGCCACCACCGAGTGGCCGGCGGCAAGCGCCGCCTTGGCGATGTCGACACCGAGACCACGGCCCGCGCCGGTGATGACCCAGACCTTCCTCTTGCTCATGATCGTTCTCTCCTCGTCTCCGTCTGCGTCCGCCTCGTCGGTGGAACAGGTTCAGTGGACCAGGTGCCCGGCCAACGGAGAAGGCCCTGTGAAAGGGGTACTCGCAGGCACCCTCAGAGCACGTCCACGCGGCCAGGTGGGCAGGTCTCAGACGTGGGTGTCAAACCACCGCAGCATGAGCTCGGGGTGGTGCGTGAAGTGGTTGTAGCCCTGGAACCGCTCGTCGGTGCCCTCGATCCAGAACAGCTCCTTCTCCTCGGTGCCGAGGGTGTCGAAGATGCCTTGGACGTCCGACGGGTCGGTGCGGAAGTCGTCGTGGACCTGGGTCACCAGCGTTGGGACCGTCACCGCAGCGGCGTCGGAAGCCGGCCAGGTCTCCTCGAGGTGCAGCCCGGTCTTCTCGAGGAACGCCTTGCTGAACCTTTCGAGTCCGCGCTCGATGCCGGCGTTCTCCACGGCCTTGGCGACGAAGACTCGGGGCGAGACTGGCTGCACCGCGATGAGCGCTCTGACGCGGGAGAACTCGTTGGGGTGCCGCTTCATGCCCACGATGGTCGAGTTCGCCCCGAGGCACCGGCTGAGCAGCGCCGTCTTCATCTCAGCCGTGTCGGCGCGCGACGCCGCATAGCGGAGCGACCCGACGACGTCGCGGTACTCCAACGTGCCGTGACCGTTGATCCCTCCGCTGCCCGTGCCGCTGCGGCCGTGGTTGCGCATGTCGTAGGCCAGCACGTTGTAGCCAGCGTCGTGCAGGATCTTGTACTGCGGCAGGAAGTTGACTTCGAAGCCGCCGAAGTCGCTCCACGCCTCGAGGTGACCGGGGTAGCCGTAGCGGTTGCACGGCATCGGGTGGTTGGCGATCACCAGGCGGTCGGAGTCGGCGGGGATGAACCAGCCCTCCAGCGGCACGCCGTCCAAGGAGGGGAAGAAGACGTCTTCGTAGGCGAGGCCGTACTCGTCGGGGCGACGCAGGATGGGAGATCGGCTCGAGTGCGACATCATCTCGGCCATCGAGTCGATGAACCCCTGCGCCTCGGTCTCGGTCATGGTCGTGCTCATGCGGTGGTCTCCTGAAGTCGATCTCGTCCGCCTGGTCGGCGGTGCAGGGGCCAGTAGACGCCCATCGAGAAGACGGCGGAAGAGTGTGCGAAAGGGGGCCTGACAGGCCCTCCCAGGCCCGCACCTCCGGCCGTAGGGTGGACATCCCATGGCCGCCCACGACGAAGACGAGGTCGACATCCGAGGCGACGCCCGCGGCGAGATCCGCGAGTTCCTCTCCACCCGCCGCGACCGGATCACCCCACAACAGGCAGGGCTCCCGACCTACGGCGGGGACAGACGACGGGTGCCCGGCCTGCGCCGTGAAGAGGTCGCCCTGCTCGCCGGGGTCTCGACCGACTACTACACCCGGCTCGAGCGGGGCAGCGCGACCGGCGTGTCCGAGAGCGTCGTTGACGGCGTCGCCCGCGCCCTACAGCTCGATGACGCCGAGCGCACCCACCTCTACGACCTCATCCGCTCCGCTGGCGGCACCAGCCCAGCTCGACGTCGCCGACCCTCCCGCGACCGCGTCCGACCCACCGTGCAGCGCATCGTCGACTCGATGCTCGGCAGCCCCGCCGTTGTGCTCAACGGACGACTCGACATCCTGGCCGCGAACGCCCTCGGACAAGCACTCTTCGCGCCGGTCTACGACGCCGCGCACCAGCCCCCGAGCAACCCCCGCTTCGTCTTCCTCGATCCCCGCGCCCCCGACTTCTTCCGAGACTGGGACGACGTCGCCAACGACATCGTCGCCCTTCTACGGGCAGAGGCCGGACACGATCCCCACGACTCCCAGCTCTCGGACCTCGTCGGCGAGCTGGCAACCCGCAGCAACGACTTCCGAGTCCGATGGGCGGCCCACGACGTCCGGATCCACACCACCGGCGTGAAGCGCATCCACCACCCCGTCGTCGGTGACCTCGACCTGCCCTTCGAGTCCTTCCCACTCCCGGCCGACCCCAACCAAAGCCTCGTCACCTACACCGCCGAGCCCGATTCACCCACCCAGGACGCCCTCGACGTGCTCGCCAGCTGGGCCGCGACCAATGGCGAGGACCGCTACCGCTCCCGGACTGCGTAGGTCAGGTGGGTCACCCGCTGCGTCGGCTCCGCGCGGACCGGCTCCAGGGCCACGCGGCCCGCGTCCACGCCCTCGAACAGGCGGATTCCGGAGCCGAACAGCACGGGCGACGAGCGCGATCGAGAACTCGTCGATCAGGCCGGCGTTCACGTACTCCAGGATCGTTGCGCCGCCGCCCGCGATGCGGACGTCCCGGTCGCCGGCGGCCTCGCGGGCCTGGTCGAGCGCGGGCTCGATGCCGTCGTTGACGAAGTGGAAGGTGGTTCCGCCCGGCCGCTCCCAGGGGTCACGCTTGGCGTGCGTCACGACGAAGACCGGCGTGTGGAACGGCGCCTCCTCCGGCCACGCCTGCTCGCCGGCGTCGAACATGCGCTTGCCCATCACGCTCGCGCCGGTGCGCTCGAACGTCTCCCGCACGATGTCGTTGTCGCGCCCTTCCTCGCCGCCCTCGCCGAGCTTCAGGTTCTCCCGGATGAACCGCTGCGGGAACATCCACTGCTGCAGTTCCATCCACTGCTGCCCCATCAAGTCCTCGAGGGACTCGGGCGCGATGAACCCGTCCAGCGACATCGACACGCTGAAGAACACCTTCCCGGCCATCAGCCCTCAGCTCCCTTCCGAACGATCTCGGTGACGTAGGCAGCCAGGTTGCTCAGGGTCTGCTGGCCACCCTCGATCGCGTGGTACTTCTCGACCGCCTCGTCGCGCAGCTCCTTGGTGGGGAACACCGTGCGCATCTCGATCCGGGTCGCCGCGCCGTCGGGCGCGAACGTCAAGACCGACTCGAAGGCGTTCGGGTCGCCGCGGGACTCACCGTGCAGCAGCGCGATCCGCTCCGGCGGGGCGATCTCGGTCCAGGAGATCCACTCCTGGTAGTCCGTCCCGTCCGGTCCGTGCATCACGAAGTCCCACTCCCCGCCGACGCGGAACTCGAACGCCCGGGTGGTGGTGGTGAACCCCTCCGGTCCCCACCATCGCGACAGGTGCCGGACTGCGGTGAACGCCTCGAACACCAGCTCCCGTGGGGCACTGATGACCCGGGAGATCACGATCTCGCGGTCGGCCGTCGCTGACTGCGCCGGCGCGTCCCGTCCTGTCGCTGCCATCGGTCAGTCCTCCTGCCTTGCCTGCTCGAGGTCCTGCACGTACTCGTCCAGCCGGTCGAAGCTCTCGTTCCAGAACCGCTCGAACCCGCCGGCCCACTCGTGGACCGGTCGCAGCCCGCGGGCGTCAAGGCCGTACAGGCGCTGCCTGCCTGCCTTGCGGTCCCGCACCAGCCCGACCTCCCGGAGCACCCGCAGGTGCTTGGACGCCCCCGGCTGGGCGATCCCCAGCTCCTGGGCCAACTCGGTCACGGGCCGCTCACCCGCCCGCAGCAGCACCAGGATCTTCCGACGCTGCGGCTCGGCGATCGCGTTGAAGACGTCCGACGTCGTCGCTGCTCGTGCCACGGGCGCCATCATATGCCGATATCGGCATGCGTCAAGCCGGAGGAATCAGGCGGGTCTTGTCAATGACGATCGTGACCCTTGTCAGCGGCTGCGGAAACGCGCATCCCGGAGCCGCGGCCTTCGTGGCGTGTGGCGGTCGCTCAGGACGGCGGAAGCCTGCTGTCGTCGAACCGTTGGCTTCCGATGACCGACAGGAAAGCGAGCCGTTCGGCGTCTTCGCTGCCGGGCGTCGCCGTGAAGATGACGAGGTCCTGCAGTTGGTTCTCTGCAGTCAGGATCTGACACTCAAGGGTGAGAACTCCGACGTTCGGGTGCACGACCCGTTTCTGCAGGTTGGCTCGGACGCCGACGTCGTGGTCACTCCACAGTTCCGAGAACTCGGAACTGTCGCGGAGAAGGGCGTCGACGAGGCTGCGGGCTTCGACGTCGTCGGGGGTTCTGCCGAGCGCGGCGCGGAGGTGCGCGGTGTAGCTCCGGGTGTGCAGCTCGTGTTCGTCGGTCACGAATCGGCTTCGTTCGTCGGGCATGAGGAACCATCGGTAGATCTGGCTTCGGGCAAGTCCCGTGTACGCGGTTTGGACGCCGAGCAGAGCCTCGGCGAGTGGGTTCTGCACGAGGGTGACGCCGAGATCGGAGACGACCTGCGCTGGTGCGTCGATTCGATCCAGCACCCGAAGCAACGCAGGGCTGACGTGGTCGGTGCGAGCACCACGCGGCCGCGGCTGATGGCCGGCCAGCCGTAGGAGGTGGTCGCGCTCGTCGTCGGTGAGACGAAGCGCGAGGGCGAGCGCGGTGATGGTCTGCTCGGACGGTCGAGAACCACGCCGCTGCTCGAGGCGGGTGTAGAAGTCCGCCGACATGTGGGCCAAGCCTGCGACTTCCTCCCGGCGGAGCCCTTGCGTTCGCCGGCGCCGGGTCGTCGGCAGGCCTACGTCATCGGGCTGCAGCGCCTCGCGCCGGCGGCGAAGGAAGTCGGCGACACCGTCACGGTCCATCGCTCGGACGCTACGACGGTTCCCAGAACCCATCCAGGGACCGGATGTCCCTGGATGGACTGACCGCTGGTCGTCGGCGCCAGGAGGTCCGACGATCGCATCCATGACCACCTCCAGCACCAACCGAATCGCCGTCATCACCGGCGGGAGCCGCGGGATCGGCCGAGCCACTGCACTGCACCTCGCCCGAGCCGGCGTCGACAGCATCATCACCTACCGATCGAACGCCGACGATGCCGACGGTGTCGTCAAGTCGATCGCCGACGTCGGCCAGTCAGCCGTCGCCCTACGCCTTGACCTCGGAGCCGTCGACAGCTTTGACGAGTTCGTCGCCTCCGTGTCTGCTGCGCTCAGCGGCACCTGGGGTCGTCCGTCCTTCGACTTCCTCGTGAACAACGGCGGCGCGCAGCGGCCCGGTTCCTTCATCGATGCCACCGAGGACGATTTCGACGCGCTCGTCAACGAGATGTTCAAGGGGACGTTCTTCCTGACGCAGAAGCTCGCACCGCTGCTCGTCGACGGCGGCTCGATCGTCAACATCTCGAGTGGCGTCACCCGCTTCTACGTTCCCCAGCACTTCGTCTACGCCGCCTGCAAGGGCGCCGTCGAGGTCCTCAGCCGGTATCTCGCGAAGGAGCTCGGGCCCCGGCAGATCACGGTCAACACCGTCGCGCCTGGCGCGACTGCGACCGACTTCTCCGGCGGGCTGCTCCGCGACACCCCGGAGGTCCAGCAGATGGTGACCTCCGCGACCGCGCTCGGCCGGTACGGCGAGGCCGACGACATCGGCAGCGCCGTCGCCGCGCTCCTCGGAGAGGGCAACCACTGGCTCACCGGACAGCGCATCGAAGTGTCCGGCGGACAGAACCTCTAGCGAAGGCGAGACGACAATGACGAACCTCAACGGGAAGGTCGCCCTCGTCACCGGCTCCGCCCGGGGTCTGGGAAGAGCGGTCGCCGAGCGCTTCGGGTCGCTCGGCGCAAGCGTCGTGATCAACTACTCGTCCTCGGAGGCAACAGCAGCGGAGGCCGTCGACGCGATCGACCGATCGGGCGGCAAGGCCATCGCCGTCAAGGCGGACGTGAGTCGCGTCGACGACCTCGAACGGCTGTTCACCGAAGCAGCCGACCACTTCGGCCGCCTCGACATCGTGGTCGCCAACGCCGGCGTCGAGCTGATCGAGACACCGACCGTCGACATCACCGAGGACGACTTCGACCGCCTCTACGCCATCAACGCCAAGGGAGCCTTCTTCACGCTGCAGCTGGGGGCCACGCACGTCGCCGACAACGGGCGCATCATCTACATCGGCACCAGCAACACCCGGTACCCGCTACCGGGCTATGCGCTCTACGGCAGCAGCAAGATGGGCGCCCAGTTCGTCGTGGAGGTCCTCGCGAAGGAACTGGGCCCACGAGGCGTCGCCGTCAACTCCATCCTGCCGACCGCCATCGACGGGGCCGGCGTCTTCACCGAGGGCGTCACCGACCAGGTCCTCGAGTTCGTGCGCTCGTTCCGACCCATGGGGCGCATGGGGACCCTCGACGATGTCGCAGACGCCGCCGAGTACCTCGCAAGCGACCTCGCCGGCTTCGTGAGTGGCCAGCACCTGCTGCTCAGCGGCGGCGCTCCAGCCTGACGGCACCACCGACGGCGGGCCGCGCCAGCTGTCAGCGCGTCGCAACGTCGAAGTCGAATGGCGTGGCGGCCGGGAGAGCACCGAGGTGCCCTCCCGCTCGCTCGGTGACGGTGAGCCGGCCTGGAGGCGGGGTACAGGCGAGCCTTTCGCGTTAGATCCCGAGATTCCGGGGATGCCCGCGCCAGGCCGCGGGTTTCGGCTCATTCGACTTGCTCACTGGTGCTCGTGGTTCCGCGCCGTTATCCGCCATCTCGCGGACCTGTCCGCGGACTTAGCACCTCTACTGGAGTAGCCGGGCCTTCTGCTGCTCGAACTCAGCTTCCGTGAGCACCCTCTGATCCCGGAGGTAAGCGAGGGCGCGTAGCTCCTCAGCTATTGATCGTGTGGCCGCTGGCTGCTGCGGGCTCGCATGAGCCTGGCGGTATCGCTGGGTGATCCTCTGCTCGATGTGCTGGCGGATCGCCTCAAACTCCCGATGGTGGCCCTGGGCGAACATGACGGTGTTCTCGTCCTTAGTCGCCTGGATGAGCCCGCGTGTTCCCTCGTGGCCGCCACCGAGGGTGAACTGGATGTAGCCGTTGGCGAGTCCCGGAACCTTGAACTGCACCGCCGTGATCGAGTCGATCGGTATGCGCTTCACTCCGCTCGTGAAGCCGTGGGTCATCTTGGCTCTGGCACCTTTCCGGTCGATCGCCACGAAGTGGTCATCCACGGTCAAGCGTCCGGTCACTCCCTTGCCGAAGAGCGGCAGGGCCGGGCCGGCGGTGACAGGAGCGGTTGGCCGTTGCGGCTCCGGCGGCGGGTACCACTTGCCGTCGCTGGCCTGCCACCAGCCTGGGCCCTGCGCCTGGTCGCTCATCGTGCCCTCCCACCGCCCGACGAAGGTTCGATACTCGCACGCGGTGACCAACGCGGCGGCGAGGAAGGCGTTCGGCTGAACGGTCCGCGTGACCGCGTCGTGACCGCGTCTAGCTTGCTCCCCATCCAGATCGCTCTCGGTGCAATCGCCACTCTTGTGGCCGCGGTCGCCTTGGAGGCGGTCCGCAGGCAGTGGGGTAAGGCTGACCGCGCCGAGGATCGTCAGGCCCTTGCGGAGGAGCGGGCGGCTGACCGATCAGCGGAGGCGGCGGCCGACCACGCAAGGTTCATGCGGTCTCAACTGCTCAGCGCCGCAAGCGCCTACTTCCGAGATTCGGCGGCGCTGATCCACGAGATCGCACAACTCGATGACGTGTTGTTCAGAGCCCTGGCCAGCGACGACCCGCAGAACGAGATCACCAACGCTGGCGACCAGATGAAGCCCGTCATTCTCGCCTTCTCCGCCACGCAGTCCGTCCTGGTCCTCCTCGTCGACGAGGCGATCAGAGACCGGCTGTTCCGGTTCGAGGCGGTGTACCTGATGTACCTCGGGGGGTTTGTCGAGGGCCGAGTCCGGTCGAACGATGCGGACGCGGATGAGCAGTTCCGAACGCTGGCAGTCCTCAGTGGCGAGCTCACGAATCTCTGTGCGCAGGCCCTCGGACGCACCGACCTCCCGGACATCGGATCCGAACCTGCGCCGTCATCAGATTCCCCGCGAGGAAGTTGATTCAGCGGTCCATGAGTGACGAGTTCGAGTTCGACATTGATCGGGAGATCCTCGTCGAGCTTGGCCGACTGCTCTACTCGGCCAGCTACCTCGAGGAAGTGCTCCTCTGGATCTTTGGGACACTCACCACGGCAGGACCGGTTGGCGACACTGTCGGGGCCTTCCAGCCGTTCGCCTGGCTGGTCGAGCGGACACGTTGGCTTGCGGATCTGCAACTGCGCGAGGGCCAAAGGGACCAAGTGAACGACTGGCTGAATCGCGCCAAGCGAGCCCAGGAGGCTCGGAACAGGATCGTCCATGCAAGTTGGTATGTGGACGCAACCGAGTTGTCGCTATCTGACCAGGGATTGCTGCGCCACGGGCTACGACGCTTCCATAGGAAGAAGGCGACGCTGGAGCTGGACCAGTCTCTCATCGAGCCTGCCGACGTACGGGCCGCGGCCCTCGAGTGCGAGCAAGCAGGCTTGGCGGGGTTCGAGCTCCAGAGGAACATCAGCTATGCGCTCGGAAAGGAACTAGGCACTTAACGCGGACTCTCCGCGGACTGCAGTGGGGTGACGGGAGTAGTTCCCCTGGTCAGAGGCTGTTGACGGTGAGCCGGCCTGTAGGCGGGGTTCTGTCCCCGGGTCCCTTGCGGGGGTCCCGGTGGGTGGCCATCCATCTGAGCGGCCTACCTGAGACTGGTCAACGACCGGGCGGGCAGCCCATGTCTCGGTTTGGCCTTGCTCCGGGTGGGGTTTGCCGAGCCGCCCGGGTCACCCCGGACGCTGGTGCGCTCTTACCGCACCGTTTCACCCTCACCTGTGCGGGCCCGGAGGCCCGCCATCGGCGGTCTGTTCTCTGTGGCACTTTCCTGCGGGTCACCCCGACTGGCTGCTGGCCAGCACCCTGCCCTGCGGAGCCCCGACCTTCCTCGACGCCGTCACGCGACGCCGCGGCCACCTGGCCGGCTCACCGTCACCACCAGTGTGCCCGGGCCGGCGGGATCTTGCGTCCGAAATACCCACAGATCCGTGGTGTCGGGGACGCAAGTTCATCGAGGTGGTTGACAGCACGACGTCGGACCCTTACGGTGCCCTCCAGTCGTGGAAGCGCTTCCACGGTTCATCGGAGAACCGGATGGAAGCGCTTCCACAGACCGAACAGGAACGACCAGGGCCCGGGGGGAGCAGTGGTCACGATTGCCGATGTGGCGGTCCGAGCGGGGGTGGGGATCGCCACCGTCTCGCGGGTGCTGAACGACAGCCCCAAGGTGACCGAGTCCACCCGCGAGCGGGTGCTGGCGGCGATCGAGGCGCTCGACTTCCGGCCGAGCACGTCGGCCCGGGCGCTGTCGAGGGGCCGGAGCCAGACGCTCGGCGTGATCGTCCCCTTCTTCACCCATGCGTCCGCGGTCGAGCGGCTGCGGGGGGTCGTGGCCGCGCTGGACGGCAGCCGCCACGACCTGGTGCTGTTCAGCGTCGAGCTGCCGGTGCACCGCGACGAGCACTTCGCCTCGCTCCGGGGCCGGGACCGGGCCGACGGCCTCCTCGTGATGACGCTGCCCCCGACGCCGCTCGACATGGAGCGCCTGGCCGCCGCGGGCGTGCCGGTCGTGCTGATCGACGCGCGGGGCCCCGGCGTGCCCATGGTCGTCACCGACGACGTGGAGGGCGGCCGGATCGCCACCCGTCACCTGGTCGAGCTCGGCCACCACCGCATCGCGTTCATCGGTGACGACCGCGAGCAGGGGTTCGGCTTCACCGCCAGCCCCCAGCGCGAGAAGGGCTACGAAGCGGTGCTGGCGGAGGCCGGCCTCGCCTACGACCCCGACCTCGTGCGCCACGGCTACCACGAGCGCGACGTCGCCTCGCGGCTCGCCGGTGAGCTGCTCACCCTGGCCGAACCGCCGACGGCGGTGTTCGCCTCGTCCGACGTCCAGGCCACCGGCACCATCGCCGCGGCCCGGTCGCTCGGGCTGCGGGTCCCGGAGGACCTGTCCGTCGTGGGCTTCGACGACATCGAGCTCGCCGCCTACGTGGGCCTGACGACGGTCCGCCAGCCCCTGTTCGACAGTGGCTTCCTCGGGGCCAAGCTCCTGCTCTCGGCCCTCCAGGGCGAGGAGGCGACGCTGGTCGAAGAGGTCCACGACCTGCCGCTCGAGCTGGTCGAACGGTCGTCGACCGCGCCGCCGAAGGAAGGGGCCGACCGTGGCTGAGATCGTCCTCGAAGACGTCTGGAAGGTCTTCCCCGACGGCACCGAGGCGGTGCGAGGGCTCGACCTCGACATCGCCAGCGGCGAGTTCGTGGTGCTGGTCGGGCCGTCCGGCTGCGGGAAGACGACCGCCCTGCGGATGGTGGCCGGGCTCGAAGGGATCACCCGCGGCTCGGTCGCCCTCGGCGGCCGGGTCGTGAACCACCTGCCGCCCCGGGACCGGGACCTGGCGATGGTCTTCCAGAACTACGCCCTGTACCCGCACATGAGCGTGTTCGACAACATGGCCTTCGGGTTGAAGCTGCAGAAGGTGCCGCGGGCGGAGATCGACCAGCGGGTCCGGGAGGCGGCGGCGATCCTCAGCCTCGACGAGCTCCTGGCCCGCAAGCCGGCCGCCCTCAGCGGGGGGCAGCGGCAGCGGGTGGCCATGGGCCGGGCCATCGTCCGCCACCCGCAGGCGTTCCTGATGGACGAGCCGCTCTCGAACCTCGACGCCAAGCTCCGGGTGCAGATGCGGTCCGAGATCGCCCACATCCAACGCAGCCTCGGCGTGACCACCATCTACGTGACCCACGACCAGGTCGAGGCGATGACCATGGGCGACCGGGTGGCGGTGCTGCGCCGGGGCGAGCTGCAGCAGCTCGACGCCCCCCAGACCTTGTACGACCGGCCGGTCAACCTCTTCGTCGCCGGCTTCATCGGCTCACCCGCCATGAACCTGCTCGACGCCCGCCTGGAGCGCCAGGACGACTCGCTGATGGTGCGGTTCGGCAGCGAAAGCCTGCCGGTGGCCGAGCCCCTCCTCGCCGCTCGTTCCGATCTCCGACGCTACGAGGGCAAGTCGGTCGTGGTCGGCATCCGGCCCGAGGACATGGAGGACGCCTCGCTGCAGCCCGAGGCGCCGGCCGAGCGGCGCCTGTCCGCGGTCGTCGACCTCCGGGAGGCCCTCGGTTCTGAGGTCGTCGTCCACTTCACCGTCGACGCCCCGCCGCCGACGACCGACCACGCCAAGGACCTGGCCAGCGACGTCGGCGTCGAAGCCCTGGAGTCGGTCCAGCGCGAGGCGGAAGGGGGCACGTCGACGGTCGTGGCCCGCCTGAGCGCCCGCACCGACGCGACGCCCGGCCAGCAGCTCGAGCTCGCGGTCGACACGGACCGCTTGCACTTCTTCGACCCCGACGACGGTGCGGGGATCTATGGACCGGCGAACGCCGGCTGAGACGGTGCGGAATGGGGGCCGCACCAGCGAACGGACCCAAGGAGAACCCAGCAAAGGAGAGAGACAGATGCGATTGCGCACGATGTTGGCGCCGTTGGTCGCGCTGCTGCTCGTCGCCGCCTCGTGTGGTGACGACGACGGTGGCGGAGGAAGCGACAGCGCCAGTAGCGAAGAAGGTGCTGCAGAGAACACCGGAGAGGTGTCGGTCTTCAGTGCCATGGAGCCGGCGGAAGCCGATGCCCTCAACGGGATCATCGACGAGCTGGTCAACTCGGAGGTGGACTACACGGCTGAGGTCGAAGCCTCGGCCGACTTCGAGGAGCAGTCGACGATCCGGATCGAGGGCGGCAACCCGCCGGACGTGATCATGTACCCCCAGCCGGGGGCGGTGATCGAGCAGGCTGAGGCCGGCAACGCGGTGTCGCTCGAGGACCTCGGGTTCGACATCGCCGAGCTCGAGGAGACCTACGGGGAGTACTACCTCTCCCTGGGGGAGTACGAGGGCGAGCACTACGGCATGCCCACGAACATCAACCTCAAGAGCATGATCTGGTACCCGGTCCAGGCCTTCGAGGAGGCGGGCTACGAGGTGCCGGAGACCTATGACGACCTGATCGCGCTCAGCGACCAGATCGTGGCCGACGGGGGCACGCCCTGGTGTGTCGGCTTCGAGAGCGGTGGGGCCACGGGTTGGCCGGCCACCGACTGGATGGAGGACCTCATGCTCGCCACCGCGGGCACGGACACCTACGACCAGTGGGTCAGCCACGAGATCCCGTTCAACGACGAGTCCGTGGTCAACGCCGGCGAGCTGTTCGGCGACATCATGTTCGCCGACGGGTACGTCCTCGGCGGTGCCGACCAGACGCCGGCCATCGCCTTCGGTGACGCGCCGACGCCGATGTTCGAGGACCCGCCGGGGTGTTTCCTGCACCGGCAGGCCAACTTCATCAACGCCTTCTTCCCGGAGGACGCCGAAGCGGGGACCGACTACGACTGGTTCCCCTTCCCGGCGGCCGACGAGCAGGGGACGTTGTTCGGGGGTGAGTTCTCCGCAGTGTTCCGGAACGCCCCCGAGGTGAAGGACTTCCTCGAGCGCTTCTCGGGCGAAGAGGTCCAGTGCGCGCAGGGCGGCGAGCGGGCTTCGTCCCGGATCTCGCCCAACGTGAACGTCGGCGGTGACTGCTACGTCGACTCGGTCCTCGGGGACGCCTCGGAGGTGCTCACCACCGCCCTGGCCGAGGGTTCCGGGCGCTTCGACGCCTCCGACCTGATGCCGTCGGCGGTCGGTGCCGGCAGCTTCTGGACCGGCATGGTGGAGTACCTGCAGAGTGGTCCCGACTCCCTCGAGGACCAACTCCAGGCCATCGAGGACAGCTGGCCCTCGTGACCCTGCAGTCGACGGGTGCGCCCGTCGATCCGGTGGAGGAGGGGAGCGGCCGCGAGGCCGCTCCCCCCACCGGGGCGCGTCCGTCGGTCCGCCGGCTGGTGCTCACCCTGGTGGGGTTCCTCGCCGCGGTCCTCGTGCTCGGGGTGGCGTTCGACTTCCTCCGCGACACCGAGACCAGTCGGCTCGTGGTGGTGGTGGTCGCCATCGCCGTGGGCGTGGGCGGCGTGTTCTTCCTGTTCTGGGCCATGGACCGGGTGGTGGACCTCCTGCCCCCCCGTCGCCGCGAGAGCGTGCGCCCCTACGTGTTCATCGGGCCCGCGCTCGTCATCCTCAGCGTCTTCCTCGTCTACCCGGTGGTCAACACCATCCTGATCAGCCTCCAGGACGCCCGCGGCGAGAGCTTCGTCGGCATCGACAACTACCGGTTCCTGTTCACCGACGAGAGCATGCTGCGCTCGATCCGCAACACCTTCCTGTGGATCCTCATCGTGCCCTTCGCCGGAGTGGCCATCGGGCTCGTCTTCGCGACCCTGGCCGATCGCCTCCGCCACGGCGAGGCGGTGGCCAAGTCCATGATCTTCCTGCCGATGGCGATCTCGCTCGTCGGCGCCGCCGTGGTCTGGCGGTTCATCTACAGCTTCCGGCCCGAGGGGTTCGGGACGAACATCGGCCTGATGAACGCGGTGGTGCAGGGCGTCGGCCGCGAGCCGGTGCCCTGGCTCCAGGAGCAGCCGTGGAACAACCTGCTGCTCATCGTCATCCTGGTCTGGATCCAGGTCGGCTTCGCCATGGTCGTGCTCTCCGCCGCCATCAAGGCCATCCCCGGCGAGATCCTCGAGGCCGCCCGCATCGACGGCGCCTCCGAGCTCCAGGTGTTCTGGCGGATCATCGTCCCGAGCATCCTGCCCACCATCGTGGTGGTGATCACCTACCTGGTGATCACGGCGCTGAAGGTGTTCGACATCGTGTTCGTGATGGGCAACGCCGAGACCCAGGGGACCGAGGTGATCGCCGAGCGCATGGTGCGCTGGTTCTTCATCCTCGACCACGACGGGCGCGGCGCGGCGATCGCCGTGATCCTGTTCCTGGCCGTCATCCCGGTCATGGTCTGGAACGTCCGCCGCTTCCGCGAACAGGAGGCGATGCGGTGAGCGTCATCCTGCCCGAGGGGGTCGAGGCCAGCTCCTCCTCGGATGTGCGCCGGGGCGGCGGGTGGTTCGTCCGCATCACCGTGCTGGTCATCGTCCTGCTGTGGACGATCCCCACCCTCGGCGTGCTGATCAGCTCCTTCCGCCCGGAGGCCGCGGTCGACGACTCGGGATGGTGGACGGTGTTCGGCCACCTCTTCGACACGTCGCAGTGGACCCTCGACAACTACACCACCGCCCTGTCGGACCAGGGGTTCAGCAACGCGTTCCTGAACAGCCTGGCCGTGGCCATCCCGTCGACGGTGATCCCCATCGTCGTCGCCGCCTTCGCCGCGTACGCGTTCTCGTGGATGTCCTTTCCCGGTCGGAACGTGCTGTTCGTCCTCGTCGTCGCCCTGATGGTGGTGCCCCTGCAGATGGCGCTGATCCCCATCCTGCGCCTGTACACGACAGGCGCGGAGCTGTTCGGGATGCAGATCATCCCGGAGCTCGACCTGGGGGGCACCTTCATCGGCGTCTGGCTGGCCCACACCGCCTTCGGGCTCCCGCTGGCCATCTACCTGCTGCGGAACTTCATCGGGTCCCTGCCCTCCTCGATCATCGAGTCGGCCAAGATGGACGGCGCCGACCACTTCACCATCTTCTGGCGCCTGGTGGTCCCCCTGTCGGTCCCCGCGCTGGCCGCGTTCGCCATCTTCCAGTTCCTGTGGGTGTGGAACGACCTCCTGGTGGCCTACGTCTTCCTTGGCGGGACCAATGAGACCCGCGTCCTCACGGTGGCCCTGGCCGATCTGGTTGGGGCCCGGGGCGAGAACTGGCACCTGCTCACGGCCGCCGCCTTCATCTCGATGGCCTTGCCCCTGCTGGTGTTCTTCACCCTCCAGCGCTACTTCGTGCGGGGCCTGACCGCAGGTTCGGTGAAGGGGTGACGGTTGCCGAGCCTGCGGCGCGGCGGCGCTCGTCGGGTGCCGCCGGCGCCCAGCCCCTCCCGCCCCGGCGGAAGTGGCGGGCCATCACCATGGCCACCCTCGTCGTCGTCCCGGCCTACTGGTCGATCCTGGCCGGAATGGTCAGCCTCACGCTCGACGATGGTGAAGGGGTGGCGAACCCGGCGGCGGCCATCGCCTTCGGACTGGCGGTCATCCCGTTCGCCTTCCTGGTCCTCGCCTTCCTGTCCGAGCACCCGCGTGCGCCATCGGCGGTCGTGAAGGCGTTGGGGGCGGCGGTCCTCGTGGGCGTGCCGGTGTCGGCGCTGGCGGGCGACGCCGTGACCGGGATCGTGGCGGCGGTCGGCGCGGGCGGGATCTTCGCCCTGCGACCGGAGCCGGACGGTGGCCTGCGGCCGCGCATCGTGGCCGTTGTCGCGGTCTGCGCCTACACGTTCCTGTTGGCGCAGTTCTCCGCTGTGTTGGCGCTGCTGCCGGCCCCGGTGTTCCCGTTCACCGCCCTCGGTCTGGCCGACCACCTGGCCGAGCGGCGGCAGGAGCGGGCCGGGGTCGGAACCTGAATCGGTCGCCGATGGGCCCCGACCTGGAAGTGCAGCGGTTGGCCCCCGGGTTCGCCTGGGGTGTGGCCACCTCGGCCGCCCAGATCGAGGGCGGGGTCGACCTCGACGGCAAGGGGCGCTCGATCTGGGACACGTTCTGCCGCCAGCCGGGGCGGACCCGGGACGGCGCCGACCTCGACGTCGCGGCCGATCACCGGCGGCGCATGCAGGAGGACGTCGAGCTCGTGGCGTCCCTCGGTATCGGTGCCTACCGGTTCTCGGTGGCGTGGCCGCGGGTCCAGCCGTCCGGACGGGGCCCCGTCAGCCAGTCCGGCCTCGACTTCTACCGGGAGCTGGTCGATGCGCTCCTCGCCCACGACGTCGAGCCCGTCGTGACCCTGTACCACTGGGACCTGCCGCAGGCCCTCGAGGACCTCGGCGGGTGGCCGATGCGCGACACCGCGACCCGGTTCGCCGACTACGCCGGCGTGGTCGGCGCCGCGCTCGGCGACCGGGTGCGGCACTGGTCCACGATCAACGAGCCGTGGTGCGCGTCGATGCTCGGTTATGCCGCAGGCGTCCACGCTCCCGGGCGGACCGAGCCGGCCGCGGCCGTCGCGGCCGCCCACCACCTCCTGCTCGCCCATGGCATGGCCGTCGACGCCCTCCGCGGCGCGGTCCGGCCCGACGCCGAGCTGGCCATCACGCTCAACCCGTACCCGGTGCGGGTGGTGGGTGAGCGCCCCGAGGATCACGACGCCGCCCGGCGGGTGGACGGCGTCGCCAACCGCCTCTGGTACGACGCGGTGCTGCAGGGCCGCTACCCGGAGGATGTCCTGGAGGACTTCGCCGCGATCACCGACCTCAGCCACATCCACGACGGCGACCTCACCCAGATCGCTCGGCCGGTCGACGCCCTCGGGGTCAACTACTACCGGCGCTACCACGTCCGCCACCGGACGGGTGCGTCGGGCGAGGGTCCGTCGGCGGTCTGGCCGGGCTCGCCCGACGTCGACCTCGTCTCGCCCGAGGGGCCGACCACGGACGGGGGCTGGGCGATCGAGCCCGATGGCCTCGGCGAGGCCCTGACCCGGGTGGGGGAGGACTACGGGGCCGTTCCCCTCTACGTCCACGAGTCCGGCTGCGCCTTCGAGGACCAGCCGGACCCGCGGGGTGAGCTGCGGGACGAGCGCCGCATCGCCTACCTGGGGGCGCACCTCCGGGCGGCTCAGGACGCCGTGGCCGCCGGCGTCGACCTACGCGGCTTCTTCGTCTGGTCGCTGCTCGACAACTTCGAGTGGGCCGAGGGCTACACCCACCGCTTCGGCATCGTGCACGTGGACTTCGACACCGGCGTGAGGACGCCGAAGGCCAGTGCCCACTGGTACGGCGCCATCGCGGCGGCGGGCGCCGTTCCGGCCGGTTGACTCGAGCTCGGTCGTCAGGGCGGCGCGAACCTGGTCCCCCAGTTGGGGATCGACGGTCACGCCGTAGCGGGCCTCGTGCTCGTGGCGGGCCTCGAGATAGGTCTCGACCGCGCCGCGGAGGTCGGTGGGCGGTGCGCGCACCCCCAGCGGGGCCAGGAGGTGCTCGTGGAGCCGCGCCAGCTGGCGGTGGACGAGGTCGTCGTCCCCCCGCAGCCGCTTCGCTCCCAGCCAGAGCGTCCAGTCCCAGAAGTGGGCGTCGATGGCCGGCAGCGTCCCAGGCGACGGGACCCAAGGCGGGGACGGGGTGAAGGGATGGCCGTCGAAGATGAGATCGACCTTCGTCGGCCCGTCGAGCAGCACGGTGAAGTTCGGCCGGTTGCCGAGGGGGTCCCAGAACGCAGCCAGCGGGCGCAGCGGCGCGACGGCCGCGGGCAACGCGGCGGCCACCGAGGCGAAGTCGGTGGTCGCGATCTCGTAGTCCCAGTCCGACAGGGGCGTCGGGTCACCCCGGTCCCGCGACCCGGTCAGCCGGATGGCATCCACCGCCTCCACGGCGGCCACGTGCTCGACGAGGGCGTCGACGCTCATACTTCGCCTTCAGTCTGGCTGGCCCGCGATGTACGCGGCGGCGACCTTCTTGGGCACGACCATGCGCCAGGCGTCGAGCACGAGCTCCCGCATCTCGGCGAGGTCGATGGTGGCGAGGTTGACCACCACCCAGTGGAACCTCAGGTCTGAGGTCCGGGGAAGGCGGAACCGGTCGGGATCGCCGGTCACGAGGGCCTCACGCTCCTCCTTCGGGAAGGCGAACCCCATCTCGGTCTCGTCCCGGGAGAAGGCCAGGTAGACGATCGAGCCGACCCGGAACTTCACCTGGTCGTGCACGAGGGCTTCGCTCGTCCGGGGAAGCGTCGAGGCCAGGGCCCGGACGTCCTCGACCGTCACCATGCGAGGATCTCGGCCGCGGCGCGCTCGCCGGAGCGGGCGGCGCCGTCCATGGCGCCGTGGGAGATCGTCGCCGTCTCCGTGCCGGCCCAGTGGATGCGCCCGAAGGGCTCGCGCAGGAGGTGACCGTGGCGGGTGAGCAGGCCGGGCGGGAAGTGGGCCATCGAGCACCCCCGGGTCCACTCCTCCTGCCACCACGGCGTCTCGATGACCTCCCTCGGGGTGGCCGCCCGGTCGCCGAGGCGGGCGGCCATGGCCTCCAGCAGCAGTCGACGACGGTCGCCGGCGTCGAGGGCATCGACGCGCTCGGCCGTCGGGCCGAAGGTGAACGAGGCGATGACCCCCGGCGTGCCCGCGGCCGGCGTGGCGTCCAGGGTCACCTCGGCGACGGTCTTCGGGGCGGCGGTCTGGCCGCTGAAGCCGTCGTCCCGCCAGAACGGCTCGTCGTAGACGAGCAGGGTCTTCGACTCGGGCCCGGCGACCGCGCCCCGGTAGAGCTCGAGCCGGTCGTCGGGCAGCACCGGGTCGAAGGCGATCTCCGGCACCAGCGCCGGCGGGACGGTCACGACGGCATGGCGAGCCGTGACGCGGAGGTCACCGGCGTCGATCGTCACCCGGTCGTCGGCCTGGGCGACGGTGCGGACCGGGCAGTCGAGGTGCACGGCGTCGCCCAGGGCGGCCGCCATGCGCTGGGCGATCGATCCCGCCCCACCCTCGACCAGGTTCTCCTGGGCGCCGCCCTCGATCGAGAAGAGGGTCTCGATGCTGCCGTGGGCGCGGGCCAGGAACAGCAGGTTCAGCAGCGACGTGTCCTCGAGGTCTCCGGTGAACAGCCCCCGGATCGCGGTCTCGAACAGGTCCCGGGCGATCGGGGTGCGGATGCCGGCCTCGGCCAGGAAGGAGGCCACGGTGCGGCGGTCCCACTCGTCGGCCTTCGCCGCCGTCCAGGGCGCTTCGACCGGGACGTGGCGGGCCATCCGGTCGATCCGGCGGTTGGCCAGGGCGAGGGTGACGATGGCGAACGGGCTGATCTTCGGGATGAGACCCGTGTAGCGCCGCATGCGGTCGCCGTCGACCAGCAGGTGGGCGCCCTGCACCCAGGTCTTGTAGGTCGCGACGCCGAACTCCTCGGCCAAGCCCAACATGACGTCGTGCTGAGGCGCGAGCCAGGCGCCCCCGCGGTCCACCGGCGTCCCGTCCTCGAGCGTCTCGGTCCAGATCCGCCCGCCGATGCGGTCCCGGGCCTCGACGACGGCGACGGACCGGCCGGCCTGGTGGAGCCGGAGGGCCGCCGTGAGACCCGCGTAGCCGGCGCCGACGATGGCGACGTCGACGTGGATCCCCTCCCGGGCCGGCGTCACCCGACCGTGATCGTCCCCGTCATGCTCGGGTGGATCTCACAGTGGTAGGCGATGTCGCCGGATTCCTCGAACGTGAAGTCGAAGGAGTCGCCGTCGCTCAAGGTGCCCGAGTCGAAGGAGTCGTCGTCGGCGGTCACGGTGTGGTCCGTGCCGTCGACGTTGCTCCACTGGACGGATTCGCCCGCCTCGACCGTCAGTTCCGCGGGATCGAACGCGGTGCCCGAGAGGCAGACGTCGCCATCGCAGCCCCCGTCGTCGGCGGACTCGGCGTCACCCCCCCGTCGTCGTCCCCACAGGCGGTGAGCACGAGGCTCAGGGCGAACAGGGCGGCCAGCAGGCGCAGCAATCGGGTCATCTCGACCTCCTGTCGTCGACCGCGACACCCTAGGGAATCAAGGGGCGTCGCTGGGGCGCGGCTCAGAAGTCGAGGGCGGAGAGGTCCTCGTGCCAGTGGCCGGCCCGCCGGACCGCGTCGTGCCAGCGGTCGCGGTCGAAGCTCCCGACCGGCTCGTAGCGCTCGCCGGGCGACCACAGGCCGCGGATCTCGTCGATGTCGGCCCATGTGTCGACGGCGAGCCCGGCCAGGTAGGCGGCGCCCAGGGCGGTGGCCTCGCGCACGGGCGAGACCTCCACCGGGCGCTGGGTGGCGTCGGCCACCGCCTGGACGAAGGTGGGGTTCTCCGTCATGCCCCCGTCCACCCGGAGGCCGTCGATGGTGAAGGCCCCGTCGGCCTCGACCGCCTCCACCAGGTCGGCGCTGCGCTGCGCGACCCCCTCCAGCACGGCCCGGGCCACGTGACGGGCCTCGGTGCCCCGGGTCAGCCCGAAGAGCCCGCCGCGGGCCCCGTAGTCCCACTCCGGGGTGCCGAGGCCCAGGAGGGCGGGCACGTAGACGACGCCGTCGGTCGAGTCACACGACGCGGCCAGGGCGTGGGAGTCCGCCACGTCCTCCACGAGGCCGAGGTCGTCCCGGAGCCACTCGACGTTGGTCCCGGCCGAGAGCATGATCGCCTCGAGCCCCCAGGTGATGGCGCCGCCGACACCCCACGCCACGATCGGGAACGTGCCCCCGTGACCGCGCCGGGCGAAGGCGGGCCGCTCCGGCCCCACGACGACGTCGAGCATGCCGCCGGTGCCGAAGGTGATCTTGGCCTCGCCCGGGCTGGTGCAGCCCTGGCCCAGGAGCGACGCCTGCTGGTCCCCGGCGATCCCGGCGATCGGCGGTGCCCCCTCGAGGACCGTGGCGGGCGCGATGACCCCGGCCGAGTCCACCACCGTGGGCAGGACGGCCTCCGGGATGCGCAGCGCGGCGAGGAGTCCGGCGTCCCAACCCTGCCCGTCGCGGGTGCGGAGGCCCGTGACCCCGGCGTTGCTGTAGTCGGTGACGTGGACGGTGCCGCCGGTCAGGCGCCAGGTGAGCCAGGTGTCGACCGTGCCGAAGCGCAGGTCGCGGGTGCGCTCGGGATCCGCCTGGTCGAGGAGGTGGGCGAGCTTGGTGGCCGAGAGGTTGGGGGCGAGGTGGACCCCCTCGGCCTGCAACACGAGGCAGTCGCCCACGGTGCGCAGGTCCTGCCAGCCGATGCCGGGCCCGACGGGCTCGCCGGTCGCCGCGTCCCACACGATGGTGGAGGCCCGCTGGTTGGCGATGCCGACGGCGGCGACCGGGCCGGCCTCGGCCAGTGCCTGCCGGGCGCAGTCGAGGGCAGCCTCCACCAGCACCGTGGCGTCGAACTCGACCAGACCCGGCATCGGGGTGTCGGGCAGCGTGGCGCGGCGGTGCTCCACCCGGATGGCGGCGTCCGGGTCGACGACGACGGCCCGGACGCTGCTGGTGCCCACGTCGATCACGAGGATCGACCCGGGGGTCACGGGGCGGACCGCCGAGCCCGCCACCAGTTGGCGGCGATGCCTCCGAGCATGCCCGTGGAGCTGGCCAGGAGGGCGTTGAAGGGGATCGACAGCCAGGAGACGTCATCACCGGCGACGAGGTGACGGATGATCCCGACGCCCTGCACGAGGACGTAGGCCAGGAGGGCGGCGAGCGCCCCGTGGGCCAGGGGGGCGTGCGGTTGGGCCCGGGCCGCGACCACGCCGCCGGCGAAGAAGGCGACGACGATCCAGAGGAAGAGGAGGGGCACCCACGACGACCCGGCGAGGGAGTCGTCGTCGGAGGCCAGGACCGCCACCAACGTCGGGGGGACGGCCAAGGCGATGGTGAGCGCGGCCCCCGCGGCGATCGAGCGGCCCTCGAGGCGGGGCAGCATGGTGCTCACCACCCGGTCGTCCCCTTCACCACGTGATCTCGCCGAATGGGCTCGGGAGGCCGAGCTTGCCCGGGTTGAGGATGCCCTTGGGGTCGAGGGCGGCCTTGATGTCGACGAGGGTGCCGAAGGCGTCGCCCAGGGCCGACGCGACGAAGCGAGCCCGGTTGAGGCCGACGCCGTGATGGTGGCTGAGGGCGCCGCCGCGGGCCAGCACCGCCCGGGTCCCGGCGTCCCAGACCGCCCGGTAGTAGTCGTCCTTGGCGTCGGCCTCCGGCCGGCCGGCGAAGGTGAAGTAGAGGCAGGCGCCGTCGGGGTACGCATGGGACTGGTGGGCGCTGGCGGCCAGCGTGCCGTCGACGGCGGCGATGGCGGCCACCGCGTCCTCGTAGATGGCGTCGAGGGCATCCCAGCGCCCGGTGACCTCCATGGTGTCGACCACGAAGCCCTTGGTGATCAGCGCCTCCAGGGCGGCCACGTCGTTGCGGTGCTCCAGCCAGCGGCCGACCAGCGCCTCGTCGAGGGCCTCGGCCCGCCCGCACTCGTCGGTGACCACGGCCATGGTGGCCTCGACCAACCGGGGATCGCCCTCGTCGAGGACGAGGAGCACGTGGCGATCGCCGGTCTGGTAGCTGCGATCGGCCTCCGTGGCGTCGTACGCCCGGAGGACCGCCGGGCGGGCACCGCGCTGGAGGATCCGCCGGCAGGCGTCGTTGGCATCGGCGAACCGGTCGAAGCCGAAGGCCGCCCGCTGCTCGGCCTCGGGGAGCCGGTGCAGCCGGAGGCGGGCCCCGAGGATGACCCCGAGGGTGCCCTCCGAACCGATGAACACCTGGTTGAGGTCGGGGCCGACGGCGGCCCGTGGGGTCCCACCCGTGTGGATCACCTGGCCGTCGGCGAGCGCGACATCGAGGCCGATGGCCATGTCCTCGATCTTGCCGTAGCGGTTCGAGAGCTGGCCCGCCGACCGACAGGCCAGCCAGCCCCCGACCGTGGACAGGGCGATGGACTGGGGCCAGTGACCGAGGGTCACGCCGTGCTCGGTCCGGAGCGTGTCCTCGAGGCGGTCGCCGAACGTGCCGGCCTGCACGTCGAGGACCATCGAGGTCTCGTCGACCGATCGGATGCCGGACAGGGCGCAGAGATCGAGGAGCACTCCGCCGTGCACGGGCACCGCACCGCCGCACACCCCACTGCGCCCGGCGGCGGCGGTGACCGGGACCCCGGCGTCATGGCACACGGCGAGGACGGCGCTGACCTCCTCGTCGGTTGCCGGCCGGGCGATGGCCGCGGGCCGGCGGCCCACCTGGCCGTCCAGGGCCCAGGTCATGGCCAGAGGCCACCAGTCCCGGCCCGCCTCGGCCCGGCGGGCGTCGTCGGTGTCGACCGTGGCGCACACGCCGCGCAGCCGTTCCAGGAGGGCATCGTCCACCTCGACGGCCGTGGCGACGAGACGGTCCTCGACCGCCGAGGGGTCGTCACCGAGGGTGATCGGGGCCACCGGTGTGCCTGCGGGTACCGGGGTCGGCATCAGGCGACGGGCGCGGCCGCCGAGGTGTCGGTGAGGCCGGCCGACGCCAGCTCGATCTCGACGGCGCGCCGGTAGGCCTCGACCTGACCGGACTGCTCGGCGGCGCTCCAGCCGAGGACCTCGCCCACGAGCGCCGCGGTGTCGGCCGCGGCGGTCACCGAGGCCTCCGCGGCCAGGAGGCGGGCGCGGGTCCGGCGGCTGAGGACGTCGTCCAAGGTCGCCACCATCTCGTGGCGGGCGGCGTACACGGCTTCGGCTCGCAGGTAGGGCAGCCCCTCGACCAACGGCTGAGCCAGGTCCGGCCGGCGCTCGACCATGGCGAAGACGATCGGCGCCTCCCCGCCGTAGCGCCCGGCCAGGTGCTCGACCTGTTCGGCCGTGAGCCCGGGCGGGGCCGTGGCGCGGGCGGCCTCGTAGCCGTCGGCCCCCCGGAGGAGGAGCCGACGGGTCCGGCTCCGACGCCGCACGCCGCGGGGCGCGGTCGCCGAGCACGTCCAGGACGGCGCCGACGGTGTCGGCCGCCATCTCCCGGTAGGTGGTGAGCTTGCCGCCGTTGATCGACACCACGCCCGAGGGGCGGGTCGTGACCTTGTGCATCCGGGACAGGTCGGCGGTGCGGGCACTGGACGCCGACTTCACCAGCGGGCGCAGGCCCGCCCACGTGCCGGTGACGTCGTCGGCGGTGATCGTCCCCTCGATCGCCCCGTTGATGGCTCGCAGCAGGTACTCGACGTCGTCGCGGGTGCACATCGGTGCGTCGACGTCGCCGTCGTAGTCGGTGTCGGTCGTGCCGATGTAGGTGGAACCGTTCCAGGCCACGACGAAGACCGAGCGCTTGTCCTTCGGCACCGGGATCACCGCGGCGATGTCGTTCTGGACGAGGTCCCACGGGACGGTGATGTGCACGCCCTTCGCCGGGCGGATGCTGTCGGGGTGCTCACCCTCGTCGAGGGCGCGGATGTCGTCGGACCACACGCCGGTGGCGTTGACGACGGCGCGCGCGGTCACCGCGATCTGGCGTCCGTCGGCCTCGACGGTGGCGCCGGTGACCCGGCCGTCGGCGTCCTTGTCGATGCCGACCAGGGCCGCTCGGTTGACGACCGTCGCGCCGTGGTCCAGGGCCGCGGTGCGGACGACCGTGAGCACGAGCCGGGCGTCATCGGTCTGGGCGTCGTAGTAGAGGTAGGCCCCGGCCATCCGGTCGCGGCGCAGGGTCGGCATGTGGGCCATCGCCTCGTCGGTGGACAGGCGCTTGTGCAGCTTGCCGATCCGGAGCCCGCCGGTGAAGTCGTACATCCACATCGCCGAACCGAGGGCGCGGGCCAGGCGTCGGTTGAGCAGCCCGTCCTTGCTGAAGATCGGGATGAGGAACGGCAGGACGTGGACCAGGTGGGGGGCCGTCCGGCGCAGGATCTGGCGCTCTCTCAGCGCCTGGTAGACGAGCCGGATCTCACCCTGCTGGAGGTAGCGCAGGCCGCCGTGGACGAGCTTGGAGGACTTCGACGAGGTGCCGGAGGCGAAGTCGTCACGCTCGACGAGGGCGGTGCGCAGCCCACGCGACGCGGCGTCCAGCGCCACCCCCGCCCCGGTGATGCCGCCGCCCACCACGAGCACGTCGTAGCTGCCCTCGCCGAGCCGGCGGAGGGCGGTGGCGCGGTCGAACGCTCCCGGTCCGGACATGGTCCGGTCAGCCTACGCAGCGACCTCCGGGGCTGACCGTCGAGCTGACGATTCGTCAGGATTTGCTGACGTCCATGTCAGTTCGGCCTTGCATCCCTGCCCCGGGATTTCCCATACTGCGCCTCTGCCGACCAAGGGGGGTCGGGTCCCGTGACGGGAGCGATCGAGGGGAGCTGAGCAGAACCGATGGCTGTCGCTGAGATCTGGAACGACGAGGCTGCTTGCAGGGGGCTGGACCCCGAGATCTTCTACCCGGTGTCCGAAGAGGACGCCGTCCAGGCCAAAGCGGTCTGCGCGCAGTGCGCCGTGCGCCCCGCCTGCCTGGAGCATGCGCTCGGGTCGCGGGAGCGCGACGGCGTGTGGGGCGGAGCCACCGAGAAGGAACGACGGCGCATCATCCGCCAACGCCGCCGATCGGCCTGACCGTGACCCGGCGGTGACCGAGGCGTTCCCGGGCTGGGCCGCCGTCCTCGGCGAGGTCACCGCGGGACGCGACCTCGATCCCGACGTCGCCCACGCCGCCATGACCGAGGTGCTCGCTGGTGAGGCGACCCCCGCCCAGATCGCGGGCCTGGTCGTCGGCCTGCGCATGAAAGGCGAGACGGTCGAGGAGCTGGCCGCGCTGCGCCAGGCCATGCTCGACGCCGCCGAGCACATCGACCTGCCCGCGGGCATCGATGCCGTGGACACCTGCGGCACCGGGGGGGACCGGGCCGGCACCATCAACGTGTCGAGCATCGCCGCGCTCGTGCTGGCCGGAGGCGGCGTGCCGGTGCTCAAGCACGGCAACCGCGCCTCGTCGTCCAAGTGCGGCTCCGCCGACGTCTACGAGGCGCTCGGCATCCCCATCGACCTCGGGGCGGAGGCGGTCGCCACCTCGGTGGTCGAGACGGGCTTCGGCTTCGCGATGGCGCCGCGGTTCCATGCCTCGATGCGCCATGCCGGTCCGGCCCGTCGGGAGCTGGGAATCCCGACGGCCTTCAACATCCTCGGTCCCATCGCCAACCCGGCCGGGGTGCGCCGCCAGGTCGTCGGGGTGGCCGACGAGCGCGTGGCCGGGCGTCTGCTCGGTGTGCTCGTCGCCGCCGGCGCCGTCCACGCCATGGTCGTCCACGGCGACGACGGCCTCGACGAGTTGACCACGACGACGACGAGCACGGTGCACGAGCTCCGGGATGGCTCGGTCACGACCGACCAGGTCGATCCGGAGGCCCTGGGGTTGGCCCGGTCCGATCCGGAGGACCTGGTGGGGGGTTCGGCGGAGGAGAATGCGGCCGCGGCCAAGGCGGTGCTGGGTGGGGCGGCCGGCGCCCACCGCGACATCGTGGTCCTGAACGCCGCGGCCGGCTTCGTCGTGGCCGACCGGGTCGCCGACCTGGCGGCCGGTGTCCAGCTGGCCCAGGAGGTCCTCGACGACGGCCGGGCCGAGGCCAAGCTCGCCGAGGTGGTCGAGGTCGGCCAGCGCCTGACCGACTGAGGAGTCAGCCCAGGGTGTGATCGAGGGCGTCGACCTCGGCCCGGGCCTGGGCGAGGGCGGTGAGGCGGTCGACGGGGTCGCCGACGGCGATGGCGTCGAAGGGCCGGTTGACGGCCAGGGCGAGTCGGTCGAGCTCGTCGGCTTCGGCGACCAGCTGTCGCAGCACGGCGCTCCGGGACCCGAAAGGCTGACGGGCGGCGAGCACCACCCGGCGATCGAGCTCGATGGCCTGCAGGGCGACGTCACTCAGCGGCTTGCGGGGAGCGTGGATCGAAGCCACCCGGACCGTGGTCTGGAGCCGGCGGTGGAGTCGGGCCGGGCCGGCCGGGGAGACCATCCAACGCAGCGGCGCGGGGCTGGCCACCTTGGGGTGGATCCGGTTGCGGCGCCGGAGGCGCCAACGCACCGTGAGGATCGGGGCCACGACGAAGATGCCGAGGACGGCGACGACCGCCAGAACGTCTCCCATCGCCGGTCAGGCTAGCGCTCGCCGGCTCCGGCGGCCCGGCACGAACGTGGGTAGCCGGGGGTACTCGCTGGCCAATCCACCGTCGCAGTGGGCCAGCCGGACGTCGCCGGCCCGCTCCTCGAGCCAGCGATGGACGCAGAGCAGCTCGTCCACCTCCTCGCGGGCCACGACCGGCTCGCCGACCACCGTCTCGGCGAGCAGGGGCAGGGTGGGCTGGCCTCCGGCCCACGTGCGGACGAGGCGGCCGCCGACGAGCTCCGCGCCACCGTCGCCGACCTCGAGCACGACCCGGCCGGCCGCCCGCAGCCGCCCGATCCGGCGCTGGCGTTCCAGCGCCGCGCTGAGCGCCGCGGCTCGCTCCCGGACGTCGGCGGCCTCCTCGAAGCGCTGGTCGCGGGCCAGCGCGGTCATGCGCTCGCGCAAGGGCGCGAGGAGGAGCTCGGGCTCTTCGGTCAGGCCGCGCAGGGTCCGGCGCACGATCTGGGCGTACGCCGTCTGGCTGACGGTGCCCGCGCACGGGCAGGTCGCCACACCGAGCTGGGCGGGCGCGCAGGGGGCCGGCCGCCGTCCGTCGGGTCGTCCGGCGCACCGCCGGAGGGGGACGGCACTCTCGATGGCCTCCACCACCCGCTTGGCGAACCGGGTGCTCGGCAGCGGGCCGAGGTAGAAGGCGCCGTCGTCCCGAGTGGTGCGGACGATCGACAGCCGGGGGAAGGCCTCGGCCAGCGTCAGCTTGAGGTAGGTGTAGCTCCCGGCTCGGGTGCCCTGGCGGTTGAACCGGGGCGTCCACTCGGCGATGAGGCGGACCTCCAGCACCTCGGCCTCCATCGGCCCCGAGCACACGGTGTGGTCGATGGTCGCGGTCTCGCGGAGCAGTTGGGCCACCTTGCGGCGCCGGTCGCTCGAGAAGTAGCTCCGCACGCGGGTGCGCAGGTTGGTGGCCTTGCCCACGTAGAGGACGCGACCACCGCGGTCGCGGAACACGTACACCCCCGGGGCGCGGGGGAGGTGGTTCGTGAGGGTCAGCTTGGCGGCCTGCGGGTGGCGGTCGATCTTGGGCAGGGTGAGCAGGTCGTCGAGGCCGAGCACGCCGAGGCGGGCGGCCCGCTCCAGGAGCACGTGGAGCAGGTCACCGGTGGCCAGCGCGTCGTCGAGGGCGCGGTGGCTCGGACGGTGGTCGAGGCGGAGCTGCTCGGCCAGGGTCCCGAGGCGGTGGTTGCGCACCTCGTCGTTCAGCAACCGGCGGGCGAGGGCGACGGTGTCGACGCGGGGCACCGCGGGGGTGTCCCGTCCCGTGCGCTCGCAGGCGGCCCGGAGGAAGCCGAGGTCGAAGCCGATGTTGTGGCCGACGAGCACCGCGTCGCCCCAGAACTCGAGGAGCGAGGGGAGCACGGCGTCGATCCGCGGCGCCGGCAGGACCATGGTCTCGGTGATGCCGGTCAGGACGGTGATGGCCGGCGGGATCCGGGTGCCGGGGTTGACGAGGGTCTGGAACGTGCCCAGGCACTCGCCGCCCCGGAGCAGGACGGCCCCGACCTCGGTGATCCGGTCGTCGCGGGCCGAGCCACCGGTGGTCTCGAGATCGACGATGCAGAAGGTCACGTCCCGCAGCGGGCGCCCCAGGTCGTCCAGCGTCGCCTGCCCGAGGATGCCGCCTGTCGAACACACGTTCGTCACCGGGGACATGGTGGCACATCGGTACGGTGGCGGTGTGACCACCGAGCGATTCCGCTGCACGGCCTGCGGCAACCTGACCCGCTTCGACGTGGTCGTCTCCCGCCGGACCCGGGCGTACCACCACTACACGGTGGGCGGAGAGCTCTCGGTCGAGGACGAGGAGGTCCTGGCTCAGGAGGTCGAGTCCGTGGCCTGCCGGTGGTGTGGGAACGGCGACCACATCGAGACCGCCCTCGTCGACGCCGTCGACGACGCCGGCTGAGCAGCCGGCCGTGAGCGGGCACGGGGTGGATCCGGCGCTCGTGCGAACGGCGCTGGAGCGGGCGGTGATCGTGGCCCGGGAAGGGGAGGAGGCCACCCCGAGCGTCGCCGCGCCGAAGGAGCTCGCCCGCTACCTCACCTTCAACCGGCTCACCGGGCCCGCACTGGCCGCCGTCCTGCGGGTGCTCGATGCCGACGAGGAGTTCCGGGGTCGGGTGCTGGCCGCGACCGCGCCCGAGTCGCTGGATGCCGCGGGCTGGCTGGCCCTGGCCCGCCCCCCGGGTTGGGATGCCCTCCTCGCCGTCGTCGCCGATGCCCGCGAGGGCGACCGGTCGTCGGCGGCGGACGAGCGCCGCCGGCTCGAGCTCGAGCGCACGGTCGAGGTGACCGACGCCGAACGCGCTCGCGCCGAGGCCGAGCGGGCCCGGGTGCGGGACGAACTGGAGGCGCTCGGCGAGGAGCTGGCCGCCGTGCGCAAGGACCGCCGGCGGTCCGAGGAGGCCCGGACCGCCGCGGAGCAGCGGGTCGACGACCTGACGCAGAAGCTGCATGAGCGCGAGACCCGGCTGGGTGAGGCCCAGGGGGCGCGGGAGGCACGGGAGCACGAGCTGGCCGAGACCCGGCGCCTGCTCGACGCAGCCCGGACCGATCTCGACGACCGCTCGGCGTCGCCGGCTCCCGGCGAGCGCCCCGTGGACGTGCCCGCCCTGCGGGGGGCCGCCGAGCGGCTGCAGCGTGCCGCAGCGACCTTGGCGCGCTCGGTGGACGCCGTCGCGGCCGCGGTCCCGCCGGAGCCCGTGGCGATCGACGCCGCCGACGGTCCCGTACGCCGACTCGCGCCCGTCCTGCCGGGCGGGCTCGTGGCCGACAGCGCGGAGGGGGCCCGTTGGCTGCTGGCCCGACCGGCCGCCGTCGTACTGGTCGACGGTTACAACGTGGCCAAGCGGGCCTGGCCGGAGACCGGCCTCGAAGACCAGCGCAACCGGCTCCTGCGCGCCCTCGACGAGCTGGCGCTGCGGTCCGGGGCCCGGGTCGAGGTGGTCTTCGACGGACCCGAGGACCCCGCCCCGGCCGGGCGCCAGAGCACCCGCTCGGTGGCCGTGCGCTACAGCGGTGGCGCCCTGGCCGACGACGTGGTGGTCGACGGCATCGCCGATCAGCCCCTCGACCGCACCGTGGTCGTCGTGTCCAACGACCGCGAGGTCCGCGACGGGGCCCGCACGCGGGGCGCCGCCGTCCTCGGCTCCGACACCCTGGTGCAGCTGTTCGGGAGTTGACTGTCCCACCCCCTGCGTACTGTCCGCGGCATGAGGATCGACTGCGACGAGTGCGCCCGCCAGCACACCGACACCTGCCAGGACTGCGTGGTCACGTTCCTCCTCGGGCGGGAGGCGGACGACGCGGTGGTGATCGACGTGGCCGAAGAGCGCCGCCTCCGGATGCTCCAGGACGCCGGCCTGGTACCCGAGCTCCGGCACGAGCCCCGCACCGCCCCCGGGTCCGGCTGACTCGCCGCCGTCCGCGGCCCGGTGCGACCATGGGCCGGTGCCCGACGCCGTCCTCGCCGACCGACTGCGGGACGCCGGCCGCCAGGCCGGCCTCGACGCGCTGGGGTTCGCCGCGGCCGAGGTGTTCACGTCCACGGCGGACGACCTGATCCGGCGGAAGGCCGCCGGGCTGGACGGCGGCATGCAGTTCACCTACCGCAACCCGGCCAGGAGCACCGATCCGGGCCGGATCCTGCCGGGGGCGCGCAGCCTGGTCGTCGGGGCCCGGACCTACCGGCGGCGGCCACCGGCGGACGACCTGACGGAGCCGACGGCCCGGGTCGGGGCGTACGCCTGGCGAGACCACTACGCCGACCTGCGGGCCGCCCTCGGCGTGCTGGCCCAGATGCTGGTCGCCGAGGGCTGGCGGGCGCGGGTGGTGGCCGACGACAACGCCCTCGTCGACCGCGAAGCGGCGGTGCGAGCGGGACTCGGCTGGTACGGCCGGAACAGCAACGTGCTGCTCCCGGGCCGAGGTAGCGAGTTCGTGCTCGGGTCCGTGGTCACCGATGCCGACCTGCCGCCGGCCGCCGAGCGGGTCGAGGACGGGTGCGGCTCCTGTCGACGGTGCGTCGACGCCTGCCCGACGGGAGCGATCGTCGGCCCCGGGGTGATCGACGCCCGTCGCTGCCTGGCCTGGCTGGTGCAGGCCACGGGTGACTTCCCCGAGGAGCACCGCGACGCATTGGGTGATCGCATCTACGGCTGCGACGACTGCCAGGACGTGTGCCCGGTGAACCGCCGCTCCGCGACGCCTGCGGCTTCGGCCGAGCCCGACGTCGAGGCCCGGGTCGACCTCGTCGCCCTGCTGGAAGCCGACGACGACGCCCTGCTGGCCGCCCACGGCCGGTGGTACGTGCCGCGCCGGGATCCCCGCTACCTGCGCCGCAACGCCCTCGTGGCGATCGGCAACACCGCCCGGGCCGCGGATCCGAGGGTCCGGGCCGTGCTCGACCGGTACCTCGACGGCGACGACGCCCTGCTGCGCCGTCACGCCCGCTGGGCGGCCGAGAAGCTGGCGGCCGGGTGAAGCATCTCCTCGTCACCAACGACTTCCCACCGAAGCACGGCGGCATCCAGTCCTACCTCTGGGAGCTCTGGCGCCGGCTGCCCCCGACCGCGTTCACCGTGCTCACGACGCCACACAAGGGGGCCGCGGCCTTCGACGCGGCCCAGCCCTACCGGATCGTGCGCACCCGCGAGCCGGTGCTGTTGCCGCACCCGGTGCTCGCCCGCCGCATCGACGAGCTCGCGGAGGAGTCCGGCGCCGAGCTGGTGGTGCTGGACCCCGCGCTGCCGGTGGGCCTCCTCGGTCCGCACCTCGCCCGGCCGTACGGCGTGGTCCTGCACGGGGCGGAGGTCACGGTGCCCGGGCGGCTGCCGGTGGCCAGCCGCCTCCTGCGCCGGGTCCTCCGCGGGGCAGAGGTAGTGGTGGCCGCGGGTCACTATCCCGCCGCCGAAGGCGAGCGGGCCGCGGGACGGACGCTCCCGGTGGTCCACGTCCCCCCCGGCGTGGACATCGATCGGTTCCACCCGCTCGGCGACGAGGAGCGCGTCGCGGTCCGGCGTCGCCTCGGACTCCCCGACGGGCGGTTGGTCCTGAGCCTGAGCCGCCTCGTGCCCCGGAAGGGCATGGACGTGGTGATCCGGGCCGTGGCCCGCCTGGCCGGCGACCGTCCCGACCTGCACCTCGTCATCGCCGGCGGTGGTCGGGACCGCCGCCGTTTGGAGCGCCTCGTCGCGGAGACCGGTGCGCCGGTGACGTTCTGTGGCCGGGTGGACGACGACGACCTCCCCGCCCTCTACGGCTCGGCCGACGTGTTCGCCATGCTCTGCCGGACCCGCTGGGGCGGCCTCGAGCAGGAGGGGTTCGGCATCGTGTTCCTCGAGGCCGCGGCGGCCGGGGTCCCGGCGGTGGCGGGGGAGAGCGGTGGTGCGGCGGAGGCCGTGGTCGACGGCGACACGGGGCTGGTCGTCGACCCCCCGACCTCGGTGGAGGCCACCGCCCACGCGCTGGCCCGCCTCCTCGACGACGACGACCGCCGTGAGGCGATGGGCGCGGCAGCACGCAAGCGGGCCGCATCCGAGTACGCCTACGACGTGCTCGCCCGCCGTCTCCAGGACGGCCTGGAGGCGTGAACGGCATCATCCGGGCGTCGTGGGTGGGGACCGGTGTCCTCGCCGTGGCGGCCGCCCTGGCCGTGGCGTGGCCCGACACCCTGGCCGTGCCGTACGCCGCGGTGTCGATCCTCCTCTTCGTCGCCGGTTGCACGGCATTCGCCTGGAGCTACGGGATCGCGGTCGGGCGGAGCCGGGAGGAGGAGCTGAGCGTGGCCGGCATCTGGATGCTGTCGGGCTCGACCCCCGCGCCGGTCCGGCGTCGCCTCCTCGGAGCCTTGGTCGTCCAGGTGGTGATCGTGGTCGCAGCGGCGGCGGTCCAGCCGTACACGGCGGTCGCCTTCGGGGTCCTGGCCCCGATGTACGGGCTGGGCCTGGCCGGGCTGTGGGCGGCCCGCCACGGCACCTTCCCCGTTCGCGACGATCCCCGAGGTCGGCGGTCGGCAGCCTGATCGACCACAATGCGGAGGGGCCCGGCCGGGCCCCGGGAGCGAGGGAGTCAGTCGATGGCGGAACAGGCGTCGGAGCACACCACGATCGCTGCTTCGCCCGCGCTCTGTTGGGAGGTGGCCACCGACTTCGAGGCCTATCCCCAATGGGCGAAGGACATCAAGGAGGCCGAGGTCGTCCACCGCGACGTCGACGGTCGCGCCTCGGTCGTCCGGTTCCGCGCCGCGGCGATGGGCCGCAGCACCACCTACCTGCTGGGCTACGACTACGGGGGCGAGCCCCATCGGCTGGCCTGGCGGCTGCTCGAGGGCGACATCACGCGCAAGCTGGACGGCAGCTACGACTTCCGGCCCGTGGCCGGTGACGACGGGGCGACGGACTGCGACTACGAGCTCACGGTCGAGCTCGTGGTCCCGCTGCCCGGGTTCGTCAAGCGTCGAGCCGAGGCCCGGATCATGCAGACGGCCCTGCGGGATCTGAAGGCGCGGGTCGAGGCGGTCGCCGCCTCCGGGTGAGGGTCCTCCTCTTCACCGGCAAGGGCGGGGTCGGCAAGACGACGGTTGCCGCGGCCACGGCCGCGGCGTGCGCGGCCCGAGGTGAGCGGACCCTGGTGTTCTCGACCGACCCGGCCCACTCGCTCGCCGACTCGCTCGAGGTCCCGGTCGGGTCCGAGGCCACCGAGGTCGCTCGCCACCTGAGCGCCCAGCAGCTCGATTCCCGCGAGCGGACCGAGGAGGCGTGGGAGGACATCCAGGCCTACCTGGTCGAGGTCTTCGACTGGGCCGGCGTGGAGGGCATCGAGGCCGAGGAGCTGGCGGTGATCCCCGGCCTGGACGAGTTGTTCGGCCTGGTCGACCTCAAGGCCCACGCCGGCTCGGGCGCCTGGGACACCATCGTGGTCGACTGCGCGCCGACGGCAGAGACGATCCGCCTCCTGTCCTTGCCGGACGTCCTCAGCTGGTACATGGACCGGATCTTCCCGATGACCCGGAGGGTCAACCGGGTGGTCGGCCCCGTCGTGAGCCGGATGACCAAGCTGCCGGTGGCGGGCGACCGCGTCTTCGGCGCCGCCGATCGCTTCTACGCCCGCCTCGACGGCGTCAAGGAGCTGCTGTCGGACCCGGAGGTGACCTCCGCCCGGCTCGTGGTCAACCCGGAGCGGATGGTCATCGCGGAGGCCCGCCGGACCTACACCTACCTGGCCCTGTTCGGGTACGCCGTCGATGCCGTGATCGTCAACCGGGTGTTGCCCGCCGCCGTGCGCGACCCGTGGTTCGACCGCTGGAAGGCCGTGCAGGCCGAGCACCTGGTGTCCATCGAGGAAGGGTTCGCCCCCTTGCCGGTCCTGCGGGCGCACCTGGCGGAGACCGAGGTCGTCGGGTTGCCCGCGCTGGCGGAGCTGGCGGCGGAGCTCTACGGCGACCGGCCCCCGGCGGCGTCCCTCCACGCCGGCCGTCCTCTCCGCTTCGAGCGCAGCGAGGGGCGCCGGACCGTCGTCCTCGACCTGCCGTTCGCCGACCGGGCGGACCTCGACGTCGGACGCCGAGGTGCCGAGCTGCTGATCACGGTCGGGCCCTACCGGCGGGTGCTCACCCTTCCGGACTCGCTCGTCGAGCGCCCGGTGCGCGAGGCGAACCTCCGCGACGGCACACTGACCGTCGTGTTCGGGGAGGATGGCGGAACATGACCGACGACCGCCGGGGTGAGGCGCTGACCCACCTGCAGAACGCCGCCCGGGAGATGATCGCGGCCGCCCGGGCGTTCCTGGACGTGGCCGAGGAGCTCGTCGACGACCCCGACGCCGGTGAAGCGCTCCTCCACTCGCTCGGCGACGCCGCCCGGCGGGTGGTGCCCAAGAGCGGTCCGCCGCCTGACGACGGGGGTGTGGAGCACATCACGGTCGACTGACCGCAACACCTCGTTCCGGTTGATCTTGGCGCGGCTCCGCCGATGGAGAAGCGTGAGGCTCGTCCAGTTGGCGGGGCCGTCCGGTGGGCCGCCCCTGTCCTTCCATCCTGCGATCACCGTGGTCGGTGGGCTCGACGACGCCTGCCGGGCGCGCCTGCTCGATGCCCTCCGCGCCCTGCCGGTGGGCGGCGACCCGGGTTGGGAGGGCTTGATCGAGGCCCACGGCGTGGTCCTCGACCTCGATCAGGAGAGCCTGCGCCTGCTCGGTCTCCAGCACGAGGTCGACGTGGTCGTCGGGCCCGGCGACCTCCCGGGTGAGGCCGACGAGATCGACCGCGAGCAGCCGGCCCGTCCTGCCGTGATCAACGGTCCGGAGCAGAAGGTCGAAGGGCTGCGGCTGAGCCACGACATCCTCGCCCACGGTGTCGCCGCGCTGAAGCGCACCCGGATCGAGTTCGAAGAGGCCCGGCTCCAGGCCGTGGAGGCGCTCGAGGAGGCCCGGGCGGACCTCGATCCGTTCGCCACCACCGCCTTCGAGCAGGCGGCCGGGCAGCTTCGGCGGACCGAGGCCGATGCCGCCGCGCCGTCACCCGATCAGCCCACCGTCGAGTCGTTGGCGGCGCTCGAGGTCGAGCGCGAGCGGCTCGCGGCCGAGCTCGAGGAGCTCGAGGACGTCGACATCGGTCCCGTGCTCGACGCCCTCCACCGGACCGAGCGGGTCGAGCCGACGCCCGAGGGCCGCGACGTGGCCGCGGTCCGGCTGCTGGCCGAGGAGCTCGCCGCGGCCGAACGGGCCGTGGCCGAGCTCGACGACCGCCGCCGGGAAGAGGGTCGGGACCCGGCTGACCTGCTCCGACGGATCGAGCAGGCCCGCATCCAGCTCGAGCGTCTGGAGGCCGCTGCGGCCCCGCGGAAGATCGATCCCGCCGACGTGGCCGAGCTCGAGCGGGTGCACGACACGGTGCTCGACGCCGACTCGAAGGTCAGCTCCAGCCGGGTCGGCGGCCGGGCTGCCCGCCAGCGCCTCGACGAGGTCGTGGCCGTGGAGCAGGCGATCCTCGATCGGATGGGGTTCCCGACCTACAGCTCGTTCGCTCTGGCGCAGTCGGCTCCGGGACCGGACCCCGAGACCCGCGTCGAGCTCGAGGCGACCCGCACGGAGCTCGCGGACTGCGAAGCCGCCTACCGGGCCGCGATGGCGGCGAACGAGAGCGACGCCGAGCGGATCGACCTCGTCCGGCGCCGCGACGGCCTGCGCCACGACGCCGCCACGGTCGTCGACGGAGCTCCGGAGAACCTGGTGGGCGCCCTGCGCGGGCTGTCCGACGTTCTGGCCTCTGACGACCTGCGGGCCAGCGCGGTGGGTGATCTCCGCACCACCCTGGCCGAACGGGGTGTGGACTTCGGTGACCTCGACCTGACCGACGACGAGGTGGTCGAGGTGGCCCGGGTCTGGCTGGGTGACGTGGCCGCGCTGGTGGAGGAGCGGGCGGTGCTGGAGCGCGAGCTCGACACCGTGGAGGCCCACCTGATCGTCGTGGCGTCGGCGCTCGACGGCGAGGGCTCGCCGGCGAAGGCCCGGGCCCGCGCGCAGGGCGAGGTGGAAGCGGCCGAAGCTCGCCTGGCCCGCCATCGCCAGGCCAGCGATCGCGTGGCGGAGCTGTGTGGCCTGCTCGAGGAGATCGAGGCGAAGTTGGCCGACCTCGGAGAGAACATCGCGGCGCAGGAGTCCCTGGTGTCCGCAGCCGGTGTCGGCCTGGCCACCACCGAAGCCCAGCTGACGAGCCCGAGCGCCGAACCCGAGGAGGAGGTCACGCTCCCGGCGGTGGACGAGCTCTTCGGGCTGCCGGAAGGCGTCGACGACACGGAGTGGTACCTGCTCACCCGCCTGGCCGGCCTCCGGGCGCTGTCCTACGCCGGCTCGGTCCCGTTGGTGCTCGACGGGGCCCTGGCCGAGGTCGAGCGAGAGGTGGCTCACCGGGTGCTCGACAAGGTCCAGCAGATGACCGACGTCGTCCAGGTGGTCTACCTGGGCGACGACGACGCCGTGGTCGAGTGGGCGGCCCTCCGCGGGCCGGAGGCCTCGGTCATCAGCGTCGCCGAGATGGTCTGAACCCTCCCCGTTCCCTCATCGGGCCGCAGGTCCTAACGTGGGTGGATGACGCCCCTGGACGACACCCGGATCCGCGAGCTGGCTGCCTTCCGTCCGGTGCAGGGACCGGTCACCAGCTGCTACCTCGACGTCGACGGTCGTCGTTTCCCTCGCCGAGCGGGCTACGAGGCCCAGTTGGAGCGCCTGCTGCGCCACGCCCGGGCCCGGGCGAACGGTGACGCCCGCCACGTTGCCCCCGACCTCGCCGCCATCGAGCGCCACGTGAAGTCCGGGGTCGATCGGTCGACGGTCCGCGGCGTGGCCATGTTCTCCTGCGTCGCCGACGGCTTCTGGACCGATCTGGCCCTCCCGGTGCCCGTCCGCGACCAACTGGTCGTGGGCCACTCCCCAGCCGTCGGCCAGCTGGAGGCCGTGCTGCACCACTACGAGCCCATCGGCGTCCTGCTGGTGGACCGGCAGCAGGCCCGGGTGCTGGTGTTCGCGCTGGGCGAGCTGACCGAGCACACCGAGCTGGTCGACGAGCTGCTCCGCGACGTCGACGACCGCGACGAGAAGGCCCGTGGTGACACGCAGTCACGGCTCGACGACCACGACCGGCGCCACCTCCGGCGGGCCGCCGACGCCGCCTTCGCGGTGTACCAGCGCCACCCCTTCGCCCACCTCCTGCTGGGCGCTCCTGCGGCCCAGGCCGGGACGATCGAGGACCTCCTCCATCCGTACCTTCGCGAGCGGCTGCGCGACCGCGTCGCCTTGGGGATCGGCTCGGCGGTCGAGGCCATCCGGGAGGCGGCGATGGCCGCCGAGCTGGGCCTGGAGCGGCGCCGTGAGCAGGGTCTGCTCGACGAGCTGCGGGGTCGACTGGGCCGGGACGACCGGGCGGCGGCCGGGCTCGGGCCGGTGCTCGAGGCGCTCGCCGATCGCCGGGTCGAGCGACTCCTGGTGTCCGGCGGCTACCGGGAGGAGGGCTGGATCTGCCGCGGGTGTGCCACCCTCGCCGCTCGCGGGCCGAGTTGTCCCCGGTGCGGGGCGCCGATGGAGCGGGAGGACGATGTCGTGGCCGCCGCCATCGACGCCGCCCTGACGGCCTCCTGCCGCGTCGACGTGTGCGACGGATCGGCCGACCTCGATGTCCTCGGCCGCATCGGCGCGTTGCTGCGCTACTGAGCGGAGGCACGTCATGGCCGCCCCCGTGACGATCGGGGCCGATGTCGGCGGGACCAAGCTGCTCGTCGTGGCGGTCGACCACGCCAGCGGGGTCGCGCTGGGCACGCTCCGGCGTCCCACACCCCGGGGGCCGGAGGCGCTGCTCGACGGCACGGCCGCGGCGGTCGACGCGCTCGCCGCCGACCTCGGCCTGGACGCCGACGTCCCGGTGGGCGTGGGCATCGCCGGTCTGGTCGACCACCGCGGGGTGCTGCGTCAAGGTCCGAACCAGCCGGGGATCACCGAGCTCGACGTGCTGGGCGGTCTCCGTACCCGTCTCCGACGCCCGGTCGTGGTGGACAACGACGCCCATTGCGCCGTCCGGGCGGAGCTGGACTCCGGTGCGGCGAGCGGGGCTGCGGACGTGGTCCTCGTGACCCTCGGGACCGGCATCGGTGCCGCGCTGGTCGTCGGGGGCCAGGTCGTGCGCGGGGCCAACGGCATGGCGGGGGAGCCCGGGCACACGGTGGTGGACCCCTCCGGCCCGCCGTGCCCGTGCGGCCGGCGGGGCTGTTGGGAGCGCTATGCCTCCGGCGCCGGGCTGGCGCGCATGGCCCGGGACGCGGCCGAGGCCGGCCGGCTGGACGGCGTGCTGGAGCGGGTCGGCGGTGATCCGGGGGTCATCCGGGGCGAGGACGTCGTGGCGTCGGCGCGAGACGGCGATGAAGGTGCGCTCGCCGTGCTGGGGGACCTCGCGTGGTGGACCGCGCTCGGGGTGGCGAACCTGGTCGCCGTCCTCGATCCGGAGCGGGTGGTGCTCGGCGGTGGCTTGATCGACGACGCCGACCTCTGGCTGGAGGAGGTGCGACGGCTGGTGCCCCGGCTGCTCGTGGCCTCGAGCCATCGGACCCTGCCCCAGATCGAGCCCGCGGCGCACGGGGCGGCGGCGGCCGCCCGCGGGGCGGCGCTCCTCGCTCGCGACGGCACCTGAACCCGTCCTGAGGGCGGGTCGGCGCGCCGCTACCCTCGGTGTAGATGGACTTCCGCCGGATCACGTCGCTGCCGCCGTACGTGTTCACGATCATCGACGGCCTGAAGGTCGAGTTGCGGCGGGACGGTGTCGACGTCGTCGACCTCGGCTTCGGGAACCCCGACCTGCCGTCGCCCGACGTGGCCGTGGCCAAGCTGGCCGAGGCGGCGAAGAACCCGCGCAACCACCGGTACTCGTCGAGCCGGGGGCTGCCCAAGCTCCGCCAGGCGGTCGCCGCGCTGTACGAGCGACGCTTCGGTGTCTCGTTGGACCCCGATCTGGAGATCATCAACACGATCGGCGCCAAGGAGGGGTACTCCCACCTCATGTGGGTGCTGCTCGACAAGGGCGACGCCGCCCTGGTGCCCTCCCCCTCGTACCCGATCCACATCTGGGGCCCGCTCTTCGCCGGCGCCGACGTCCGCGAGGTGCCCCTCGGCACCGACACCGACTTCTTCGCCGCGGTCGAGGAGGCCTACGCCTACTCCTGGCCCAAGCCCCGGGTGATCGTGCTGTCCTTCCCGCACAACCCGACCACGACCTGCGTCGACCTCGAGTTCATGCAGCGGATCGTGGCCTTCGCCCAGGAGCGGGGCGTGCTGTTGGTGCACGACTTCGCCTACGCCGAGCTGGGCTTCGACGGTTACGTCCCGCCGTCGATCCTCGAAGTCGACGGGGCCAAGGAGGTGGCGGTCGAGCTCTACTCGATGACCAAGGCCTTCTCGATGGCCGGGTGGCGGTCGGCCTTCCTCGTCGGCAACACCGAGGTCGTCCAGGCGCTGGCCAAGCTGAAGTCCTACCTGGACTACGGCGCCTTCCAGCCCATCCAGATCGCCACGACGGTCACCCTCAACGAGGATCCGGAGCACCCGAAGCTCGTGAACGAGATCTACCAGTCCCGCCGGGACGCCCTGTGTGACGGCCTGGAGCGGATCGGCTGGGACATCCCGAGGCCGAAGGGCACCATGTTCGCCTGGGCCCCGATCCCGGAGCCCTACGCCGGGCTGGGCTCGATCGAGTTCGCGTCCAAGCTGGTGAAGGAGGCCCACGTCGCGGTGTCCCCCGGGGTGGGCTTCGGTCCCGGCGGGGACGGCTTCGTGCGCTTCGCCCTCATCGAGAACGAGCACCGCATCGGCCAGGCCGTGCGCCAGCTGCGGGGCACCCTGACCGAGCTGGGCTGAGCCGGCGGGCGCCTCAGTCGGCGGCCAGGCCACCGAGGCAGAAGGCGACGACGGCGTCGGCCACCTCCGCGGTGGGCTCGGCCCGCTCGTGGACGAAGGTGCGGGCCAGCTTGCCGGTGACCCCCAGCACGGCGAGGGCCAGCACCTCGGGGTCCCGGTCGGGGATGCGTCCCTCGACGATGGCGTCCTTCACGTGGCGGACGGCGTCGGCCACGGCGATCTCCTCGCCGCGCCGGAGGGCCTCGGCGAAGCGGCCCTCGGTCTCGGCGAACTGGACGAGCTTGATCAGGTCGCGGTGCTCGGCCGACCACGCGAGCGAGGCCCGGATGCCGAGCTCGATGCGGCGCAGGGGGTCGACCTCGTCGGCGATGGCCGCCTGCTGGCGGCGGCGCAGGTCGGTCTGGGCGTCGCGGAGGATCTGCCGCAGCAGCTCCTCCTTGGAGTCGAAGTACCAGTAGAAGACGCCCTTGCCCACGCCGAGCCCCTCCACGATCTCGGCCACCGAGGTGGTGTGGTACCCGCGCTCGGCGAAGCGCTCGATGGCAAAGGCCATGAGCTGCTCCCGGCGCTGCTCGCCCCGTGGGGTCAGTCGGCGGGCCACACCGCGACCGTACTTGACCGTGCGGTCAAGACTCGGGCTGCTCCCAGCCCCGGGAGCGCTCGACGGCCCGGAGCCACTGGGTGTGTTTGGCGTCGGCCTCGGTGCGGTCGACGGCGGGCTCGAACTGCCGGTCGAGCTGCCACGCCGCGGTGACCTCGTCGACGCCGGACCAGACCCCCTCGGCCAGGCCGGCCAGGTAGGCGGCACCGAAGGCTGTGGTCTCCTGGTTGCGCGGCCGAGCGACGGGGACGCCGACCTGGTCGGCCTGGAGCTGGAGGAGCACGTCCATCGCCGCCGCGCCGCCGTCGACCCGGAGCACCTCGATGGTGTGCCCGGACGCGGCGGCCATGGCCTCGACCACGTCCCGGGTCTGGTACGCCATCGCCTCGACGACGGCCCGAGCCAGGTGCGCCTTGCTCGTCCCCCGGGTGAGCCCGACGATCGTTCCCCGGGCCCACGGGTCCCACCAGGGGCTCCCCAGGCCGGTGAAGGCCGGTACGAGGTAGACGCCCTCGGTGTCCGGGCACGACGCCGCCAGCGGGCCGGTCTCGGCCGCGTCGGCGATCAGTCCGAGCCCGTCGCGCAGCCACTGGATGGCGGCGCCGGTGACGAAGATCGATCCCTCGAGGGCGTACACCGGGTCGGCGTCGCCCAGCTGCCAGGCGATCGTGGTCAGCAGGCCGTCGACCGGCTCGGGGCAGGTGGTGCCCACGTTCATGAGGACGAAGGAGCCCGTCCCGTAGGTGTTCTTGGTCATGCCCGGGGCGAAGCAGGCCTGGCCGAAGAGGGCGGCCTGCTGGTCCCCGGCGATCCCGCTGATCGGCAGGCCGGCGGCAACGGGGAGCCCCTCGGCGGTGCTGCCGAAGCGCCCGGACGTCGGCCGGACCTCGGGCAGGCAGGAGGCCGGGACGCCGAACAGGTCGAGGAGCTCGTCGGACCAGTGCCCTTCCCGGATGTCGTAGAGCAGGGTCCGGCTGGCGTTGCTGGGTTCGGTCGCATGGACCGCGCCGCCGGTGAGGTTCCAGAGGATCCACGCGTCGACCGTGCCGAAGGCCAGGTCGGCGTCGGCCTCGACGCCCCCCGGGCCGAGCAGCCATTCCAACTTCGATGCCGAGAAGTACGGATCGAGGCCGAGGCCGGTCGTGCGCCGGACCAGCTCGAGGTGGCCGGCCTCGGCCAGCTCGCGGCAGCGGTCGGCCGTCCGCCGGTCCTGCCACACGATGGCCCGGTGCCGGGGCTGACCCGTGCGCCGGTCCCAGACGACGGTCGTCTCCCGCTGGTCGGTGATCCCGATGGCCGCCGCCGGCTCGTCGAGCCCCGCGACCAGCTCGCCGAGGGTGGTGACGACCGCGGCCCAGATCTCGTTGGCGTCGTGCTCGACCAGGCCCGGGCCTGGGAAGTGCTGCGGGAACTCCCTGTACGACCAGCCGCGGACGGACCCGGTGGGGTCGATGGCGAGCGAACGGACCCCCGTCGTCCCCGCGTCGATGGCGATCACCACGGTCATGGCCGCCTGAACCTAGTTCTCCCTAGGGTGAGGGCATGAAGGTCGCGATGCTCACCGGAGGCGGGGACTGCCCCGGACTCAACGCGGTGCTCCGGGCGGTCGTCCGCAAGGGCGAGCGCCACTACGGCGACACGCTGGTCGGCTTTCGGGACGGCTGGCGCGGGGTGCTCGAGGCCGACACCGTGCCCCTCGACGTCCACGCGCTCCGCGGGACGTTGCCCCGAGGGGGGACGATCATCGGCTCGTCGCGGACCAACCCGTTCAAGGTCGACGGCGGTCCCGAGCAGGCCCTCGCCGTCCTGGCCGAGCTCGAGATCGACGCGCTGGTGGCCATCGGCGGGGAGGACACGCTCGGCGTGGCCAACCGGCTCCACGCCGAGCACGGCGTGGCCGTCGTCGGCGTGCCCAAGACCATCGACAACGACCTCTCCGCCACCGAGGTCACCTTCGGGTTCAACACCGCGGTGCAGATCGCCACCGATGCCATCGACCGCCTCCACACCACGGCGGAGTCCCACGACCGGGTGATGGTGGTCGAGGTGATGGGCCGTCACGCCGGCCACATCGCGGTGTGGGCCGGCATCGCCGGCGGGGCGACGATGATCCTCATCCCCGAGGAGCCCTTCGACATCGAGGCGGTCTGCGAGGCGATCGTCCACCGCCACGAGGGCGGTCGCTACGCGTCGATCGTGGTCGTCGCCGAGGGGGCGGTGCCGAAGGAAGGGACCCTCGAGCTGGTGAGCGGGGAGGTCGACCAGTTCGGCCACGTCCGCCTCGGTGGCGTGGGTCAGATCCTGGCCGACGAGATCGAGCGGCGGACCGGCTACGAGTCGCGGGTCACGATCCTGGGCCACGTCCAGCGCGGTGGCACCCCGACGGCCTACGACCGGGTCCTGTCGACCCGGTTCGGCATCGCGGCCATCGACGCCGTCCACGACGGCGCGTTCGGGTCGATGGTCGCCCTCCGGGCCGACCACATCGTGCGGGTCCCGCTGGCCGAGGCGGTGGGCGAGCTGAAGACCGTCGACCCCGACCTCTACCACGGCGTCGCCGAAGCCTTCTTCGGCTGAACGGCGGGATCAGCCGGCGTTGAGCCCGGCGTAGTCCGTCCGGGTCACCGGGTCGTTCTGCTGGGCACCGTTCTGGTCGTTCACGGAGACGTCCTCGCCGTCGACGCGGAAGCGCACCGCGTCCACCCCGGACACCTCGGTGGCCGTGTAGACGATCTGGGCCACGGCGGCGATCGACCGCCCGCCCTCGACGGTGTTGAACTCCTCGCTGAGGTCGACGGTCAGGACGCCGTCGTCGAGGGCGGTGTCGAGCAGCAACGTGCCCGGGGGGATGGCGGAGTTGAAGCCGGGCGGGTACTCCTCGGAGGTCGTCTCGACGAGGGTGCGGACGACCCGCTCGGCCGATCGGTCCGGGACCTCGCGAGGCACCGGCTCGACCGCTTCGTCCGTGTTGACGAACCAGAGGTCGGCCTCGCGGGACGGGGGGAGGTCCTCGGGGGTGGTCGTGGTGCTCTCGGGGGTGGTCAGGAGCCCGAAGGGCACCTCGTCGGCCGTGAGCTCCTGGGGGGCGTCGTCTTCCGGGACGCCGCAGGCCCCGACGACGATGACCGCGAGCACGGCGACGGGGACCAGGGCGCGCTTCATGGTTCGACCACCGGCAACTCGACCACGAACGCCGCGCCGGGCTGACCGTCGGCCCGCCCCTCCACCCAGACCGTCCCACCGTGGAGGCGGACGTGCTCGGCCACCAGGGCGAGGCCGAGCCCGACCCCGCGGTCCTTGGTCCGGCGGCCGGCCTCGGTGCCGCGGGCGAAGCGTTCGAAGATCTTCTGGCGCACCTCTTCGGGCACCCCCGGGCCGGCGTCCTCGACGACGATGCGCACGTCGTCCCCGTCGAGGCCGACCCGCACGGCGGTCGCCCCGCCGGCGTACTTGGCGGCGTTGTCGAGGAGGTTGGCGACGACGCGCTCCATCCGGCGCTTGTCGGCCAGGATGCGGGTGCCGGCCACGTCCTCGTCGTAGTGCACGGGCACCGCCAGCGTCGACGCGGCCCCGACGGCGTGGAGGACGAGCTCGGACGGGTCGACCGAGTCGAGGTCCAGCTCTGCGGCGCCGGCCTCGAGTCGGGAGATCTCGAGCAGGTCGTTGACCAGCTGCTCGAAGCGGGCCACGTCGGCCACGAGGAGGTCGAGGGCGCTCGACGCCCGCTCGTCGAGGTCCTCGCGCCGGGCCTTGAGCACCTCGATGGACGCCGACAGGGTCATGAGGGGGGAGCGGAGCTCGTGGCTCACGTCGGAGGCGAAGCGCTCGTCCCGGGCGACCCGATCCTCGAGCGCGCTGGCCATGTCGTTGAACGACTCGGTCAGCCGGGCCAGGTCGGGGTCGTTGGGCGACTCCAGGCGGGTCTCGAGGTGGCCGCCGGCAATGGCCTCCGCCGCGGCCCCGACCTCGGCGAGGGGGAGCAGGGCCCGCCGACTGGCCCACCACCCGAGGGCCGCGCCGGTCCCGGTGGCCAACGCGGACGCGCCGACCAGGATGATGCCGAGGGTCCGGAGGGTGTCGGCCGTCTCGTCCAGGAGGACGATCTCGAAGTACGCGGCCTCGTCGGTCCCCTGCATGGTGATCCCGAAGCCGAGCTGGGGCTCGCCGTCGAGCGAGTACAGCATCTGCGCGGCACCGCCCTCCAGGACCGACTGCCGCAGGCTGAGAGGCAGCGCGGTTTCGCCGACGCGCTGGTCGGTGGTGAACCACTCGCCTTGGAAGAACAACACGGGACGGGACCCACCCGTCGTCGGGAGGTCCTGCAGCAGGCCGAGGGCGTCGACGGTGCCCTCGGCGAGCAGCCGCTCCCGCACGATGCGGGCGTTGTTGAAGAACGGAACCGAGGCCGAGGACTCTCGTTGGCGGATGAGCTGTTCGCGGCTGATGCCGAACGTGGTGGCCGCCAGGATGGCGGCGGTGAACAGGGCACCGAGCCCGAAGGCGGCGGTGACCCGGGCCCGGAGGCCGAGACGACGCTGGTAGGGGAAGCGGGCCACTTCCTACGGGCTGAGCTTGTAGCCCAGGCCTCGCACGGTCACGACATGGCGGGGGTTGGCGGGATCCGGCTCCACCTTCATGCGCAGCCGGCGCACGTGGACGTCGACGAGGCGGCCGTCGCCGAAGTAGCCATAGCCCCAGATGCGGTCGAGCAGGACCTCGCGGGAGAAGACCTTGCCGGGGTTGGAGGCCAGCTCGATGAGCAGCCGGAACTCGGTCTTGGTCAGGTGGACGATCTCGCCGGCGAGGGTGACCTCCCCCTCGTCGGGCGCGATCTCGAGGTCACCGAACTTGAGCCGGTCGACCCGGCTGTCGCTGGTGCGGGCCCGGCGCAGCAGCGCCCGGATCCGGGCCGACAGCTCCTTGGGGGCGAAGGGCTTGGTCAGGTAGTCGTCGGCCCCCGCCTCCAGGCCGGCCACCACGTCGTGGGTGTCGGCGCGGGCGGTGACCATGACGATCGGGACATCGCTCTCGCGGCGGATCGACCGGCAGACCTCGAAGCCGTCGATGCCCGGCAGCATGATGTCGATCAGCACGACATCAGCCGGCTGGGCACTGAAGGCGCTCAGGGCCTCTTCGCCGTCCTCGGCCTCGTGGACCTCCCAGCCCTCGTCCTCGAGGGCGAGCTTGACCGCGGTGCGAATGCGTTCGTCGTCCTCGACGGTCAGGATCCGGGTTCCCACGCCCCCAGCCTGCCTCATGGCGGGCCGAAAACCCTTCACCCCCGGTCAGAAGGCGGCTCCCGCGCCCCCCAGCAGCGCCTCCAGCTCGGGATAGAGCCCCGGACCGGCCGCCAGCAGCGTGAGCGGCTCCGTCGTGCCCAACCGGCCCACCCGGGCACCGGCCTCGGCCGCGATCAGGCCCCCGGCAGCTCGGTCCCACAGCGCCAGGCCCCGTTCCCAGAAGCCATCGAGGCGGCCGGCGGCGAGCGCACACAGGTCCAACGCGGCCGACCCCGAGCGGCGGAGGTCCCGCACGCGGGGGAGCACGGTGGCCAGCACCTCCGCCTGGCGCTCCCGCACGCCCGCGTCGTAGGCGAAGCCCGTCCCGATGAGGGCGGTGGCCAGGTCGGCGGCCGCGGTCACCTGCACCGAGCGCCCGTCGAGGTGCGCGCCACCCCCGCGGGTCGCCGTGAAGCGCTCTCGGCGGGTGGCGTCGACGACCACGCCGGCCACCACCTCACCGTCGACCTCGGCGGCGATCGACACGGCGAAGGCCGGATACCCGTAGACGAAGTTGGTCGTGCCGTCGAGGGGATCGAGGATCCACCGGACCCCGGAGGTCCCCGCCCGCTCGCCCCCTTCCTCGCCCAGCACGGCGTCGTCGGGCCGGGCGCGCAACAGGTGGTCGACCACGAGCTGCTCCGCGGCCCGGTCGACGTCGGTCACCAGGTCGGTGCGCGACGACTTGGTCTCGATGGCATCGGGCTCGGCTCCGGCCAGCAGGTCGGCCGCCGGTTCCGCGGCGGCCACCGCCAGGTCGAGCAGGGCGAGGGGATCGGGCACCGGCTCAGGCTGGTCGACCGGGCGAGGCGTCGCCAACCGTTACCGTCGCCGCATGGGCGTCGTCGACCTCCGGTCCGACACGATGACCCGGCCCACCGACGCCATGCGCCGGGCGATGGCCACCGCGGAGGTGGGTGACGACGGATGGGGCGAGGACCCCACCGTCCGGCGCCTGGAAGAGGCGTTCGCGGCACGTGTGGGCAAGGCGGCGGCCCTGTTCGTCCCGTCCGGGACGATGGCCAACCAGGTCGCGCTCCGGACGCTGGCGGGGCCGGGCCAGATGGTGGTGGCCGGTCGCCGGCAGCACGTGGTCATGTCCGAGGCCGGAGCGGCCGGGATGAACGGCGGCTTCCAGCTCTACACCGTCGACGACCCCGAGGGCCGCTTGGACCTGGCGGTGGTCCGAGAGGCCGTCCAGGGCGGGATCGGCCATTCGCCGCCCGTCGCGGCCATCGCCGTCGAGAACACCCACATGGTCTCGGGGGGCCGGGCGGTCGCCGCCGACCACCTCGACGAGCTGGCCGGTCTGGGGGTGGCCGTCCACCTCGACGGCGCCCGCCTGTTCAACGCCGCTGTGTCCCTCGGTGGCACCGTGGAGCGGCTGGCCGCTGGCGCCACGACCGTGACCTCCTGCCTGAGCAAGGGCCTCGGTGCGCCGGTCGGCTCGGTGCTGGCCGGGCCCGCCGACCTCGTCGCCGAGGCCCGTCAGCACCGTCTCCGGCTGGGGGGTGGCCTCCGCCAGGCCGGGATTCTGGCGGCCGCCGGGCTCCTCGCGCTGGACACGATGGTCGACCGCCTGGCCGACGATCACCGTCGGGCCCGCCGGCTGGCGACGGCGGCGGCCGAGCGCTTCACCGAGGGTGTCGATCCGGCGACCGTCGACACCAACGTCGTCGTCCTCCGCCACGCCGATCCGGCGGGCCTCACGGCGCACCTGGCCGCCGAAGGGGTCCTGGCCGCACCCCTTGGCGTGGGTGCCGTGCGCTTCGTGACCCACCTCGACGTCGACGACGAGGGCATCGAGCACGCCTGTGCCGTGCTCGCCGGGGCGCCGTAGCTCACGGCGCCCGGCGCCGCCCCTCCTGGGCCCGCCACTCGGCCATCGCCTGGATGGCCAGGACGCAGATCAGCGCCGTGCCCGCAGCGGCGAGCGCGGCTCCGGCCAGGCTCCCGAGGCCGGTCTGGAGCCCGCAGTCGCCCTCGCACTGGAGGTCCACGACCGCCCACCCGATGAGCGCGCCGCACGCGCCGGCGACGAGCACCGACACGACGGTGAGCACCCGGGCGAGCGTGGACGCCGATCCTGGCCGAACAGGCTCCATCGGCCGGGGAGCGTACGAGGCTCAGGGCGGGGTCCGTACGATGCGCTGCCGTGCGCGCCCTCCTCATCCTGCCGACCTACGAGGAGGCGGAGAACCTCGTCGAGGTCCTCGACCGGGTCCGCGACGCGTCGCCGGACACGCAGGTGCTGGTGGTCGACGACGCCAGCCCCGACGGCACGGCGGACCTGGCCGAACGGCACGGCGATGTGGTCGGCGGGGTCCAGGTCCTGCGCCGCCCCGAGAAGGCCGGCCTCGGGTCGGCCTACCGCGCCGGGTTCGGGTGGGGGCTCGAACGGGGCTTCGACGTGCTGCTCGAGATGGACTCGGACCTGTCGCACGACCCGGCCGCCCTCCCGTCGCTCCTCGGTGCGGTGGAGCACGGTGCCGACCTGGCCATCGGGAGCCGGTACGTCCCCGGTGGGTCGATCCCCGACTGGTCGTGGCACCGCCGGCTCCTCTCCCGGTGGGGCAACCGGTACGCCGCGGGCGTGCTCGGCCTGGCGGTGAACGATTCGACGGCCGGGTTCCGGGCGTACCGGGCGACGATGCTGCGGGAGATCGAGCTCGACGACGTCCGGGCCGACGGCTACGGGTTCCAGATCGAGATGACCTACGAGGTCGTGCGCCGGGGCGGGAAGGTGGTCGAGGTGCCGATCGCCTTCGCCGACCGGCTGCGGGGCACGTCCAAGATGTCGGGCCGGATCGTGGTGGAGGCCCTCGTCCTGGTCACCTGGTGGGGGCTGCGGGACCGGGTCGTCCGTCGGGGCTGATCCGCAGGCCGGACGCGAAGAGACCCGGGCCGGAGCCCGGGCCTCGACGAGTCGTTGCGGGGTCGATCAGGTGTCGACGGTGACCTTGGCCGTCCGCTTGCGGGCGGTGAGGACCAGCAGCCCACCGGCGGCGACGAGGGCCACGGCCACCCGCCACAGCGTGCCGGTGCTGTCCGAGCCCGTCCGGGGGAGCGCCACGCCGGCGATGGCCCCGATGGTGAGGGTGAGCGAGTTGCCGCAGGTGTCCGACAGGGTCGCGGTGCCGGCCGAGAAGCTGGCGGGGATGGCCACCGAGCCGGAGTAGGAGCCGTCGGCGTCGGCCGTGAGCTGGCCGACCACGACGCTCTGACCGCCCTGGGTCAGGGTGAGCGTCACCGGACCGGGATCGCAGCCGGTGCCGTTGACGACGATGGAGTCGTCCACGGTCGGGGTCGGGTCGTCCACGGTGATCGTGCCCGGGTTCTCGTACTGCGCCGAGGCAGCAGGAGCGAGCAGGAGCAGGGCGGCAATCGCCACACCGACAAGTGCGAGCGAGCGTCGGATCATGTGGATTTCCCCTTCGGCTACGGACCTGAGCTGGCGCAGATCATGACCCTGTGCGGGTCTGGTGTAAAGCCTAGTCCTGTCATCGGCTGTCAAGAGGACATTCTTCAGGTCGAGAGGTCGGCGACCACCGCACCGGTGGCCTCGACGAGGTCGGCCGGGGCCAATCCGAACACCACCTGGGGGGTCCCGCCGGCCGCCCAGACCTCGTCGTGGGCCAGCAGATCGGGGTCGACGAACGTGCGCACCGGTGCCGGATGGCCGAACGGCGGCACGCCGCCGATCGGGTAGCCCGTGATCTCGCGGACCCGGTCGGCATCGGCCCGCAGGGCCCGGCGGGCGCCGGCCGCGGCGGCCAGCTTCGCTTCGTCGAGGCGGTTCGAGCCGCTCACCAGCGCCAGGACCGCCGTTCGCCCGTCGTCGTCGTCCTCCAGGTCGAACACGAGGGACTTCACGATCTGCCCGACGTCGACGCCGATGGCCCGGGCCGCGTCCTCCGCGGTACGGGTCCCTTCGGGAAAGGTCCGGGGATCGACCTGGAGCCCCTTCGCGCTGGCCGCGGCGACGACCCGCTCCGTGTTGCGGTGCATGGTGCGCCTGTCTACCGGGAGGAAGCCCCTCCCGGGCAGACTGGGCCGGTGCACCGGTGGCTGGTCGCGGGAGCGCTGATCGAGGGCGACGACGGCCTGCTCCTCGTGCGCAACCGGCGACGGGGCGGGGGCGAGGACTGGAGCACGCCGGGCGGGGTGATCGACGACGGCGAGACCGTTCTGGGCGGCCTCGAACGGGAGGTGCGCGAGGAGACCGGCCTCCGGGTGACGGCGTGGGAGGGCCCGGTCTACGAGATCCGGGCCGAGGCGCCGGACCTCGGTTGGAGCCTGCGGGTCGAGGTCCACCGGGCCACCGCCTACGAGGGCGATCTGGTCGTCGACGACCCCGACGGGATCGTGGTCGACGCCCGCTGGGTGGCGGTGGGGGAGTGCGCCGCGCTCCTGGCCACGGGGCACCGCTGGGTGGGTGAGCCCCTCGGGTTCTGGCTGGACGGCGAGCGTGACCACGGTCGGTCCTACGAGTACGTGGTGAAGGGCCGGCACCCCCACGAGCTCGAGGTGGAGCGACGGTCGTGAGCCCGGTCGCCGAGGACCCGGCGATCCTGCATGTGGACATGGACGCCTTCTTCGTGGCGGTCGAGGTCCGGCGCGACCCGAGCCTGGCGGGGCGAGCGGTGGTCGTCGGGGGCAACGGCGCCCGAGGGGTCGTGGCCGCGGCGAGCTACGAGGCCCGGGTCCACGGCGTGCACTCGGCGATGCCCTCGACCCGCGCTCGGCGGCTGTGCCCGCACGCCGTCTTCCTGCCCGGCGACCACGCGCGGTACGCCGAGGTGAGCGAGCGGGTCATGGCCGTCCTGCGGTCGTACACGCCGCTCGTGGAGCCGATCTCCCTGGACGAGGCCTTCCTGGACGTGTCCGGTTCGCGACGGCTCTGGGGCTCCGGGCCGGAGATCGCCCACCGGATCCGCGCGGACGTGGACGAGCGGGAGGGCCTGGTGTGCTCGGTGGGCGTGGCCACCACGAAGTTCCTGGCCAAGCTGGCTTCGGAGGCGGCCAAGCCCACCGCGGCCCTCGACGGGGTGCGCCCCGGCGCGGGGGTGGTCGTGGTCCCCACGGGCGGTGAGCTGGCCTTTCTCCACCCGCTGCCCGTGCGGGCCCTGTGGGGCGTGGGGCCCAAGACCCACGAACGCCTGGACCGGCTCGGTGTGACGACGGTGGGTGATCTGGCCGCGCTGTCCGTCGAGACCTTGACCGCCGCGGTCGGCGACGCGGCTGGTCGCCACCTCCACGGACTCGCCAACGGGGTGGACGACCGATCAGTGGTCCCCGACCAGGAGCTCAAGTCGGTGGGGCACGAGGAGACCTTCCCGCGGGACCAGCACGACCACGAGGCCCTGGGTCAGGAGCTGGCGCGCCTCGCCGACGCGGTGGGCCGCCGCCTCCGGGCGCAGGGCCTCGCGGCGCGCACCGTGGTGCTCAAGGTGCGCTTCGGTGACTTCCGGACCGTCACCCGCTCGGTCACCCTGGCCGACCCGGTGGCCTCGGGCCACGACCTCACGGCCGCGGCCTCGGGGCTCCTGGCCGCCCTGGACGTCTCCGGCGGGGTCCGCCTGCTCGGGGTCAGCGCCACCGGCCTCGTCGCCGGGGGCCAGGAGCAGCTGCGCCTCGACGCACCGGCCGACTGGCCCGAGGCCGACCGGGCGATGGACCGGATCCGGGACCGGTTCGGGGCTGACGCCATCGGCCCCGCGGTCACGCTGAGGGCGTCGGGCCTCCGGGCCAAGCGCCGCGGCGACCAGCAGTGGGGCCCGGACGCCTGAATCTTTGCCCCACGGGTTCCCCCCGCGCGTTGTTGACCGGGTCCGGCTGTGCGATCATGGCCCTGGTGCCGCTCTCCGAGGACGAACAGCGGATCCTGCTCGAGATCGAGCAACGCCTCACCGAGGAGGACCCCGATCTCGTCCGTGAGGTCGCGTCCACGACCGTCTACACGCACGCGCTGCGCAACCTCAAGCTGGCCACGGCGCTCTTCGTCGTGGGCGTCGTCGCCATGGTCCTGCTGCTCGGCACCAACCCGATCCTCGCCTTCGGCGGGTTCCTGGTCATGCTCGCCGCCGCGCTGTTCTTCGAGCGCAACGCCCGGCGCCTGGGCAAGACCGGCATGCAGCAGATCACCCAGAACTTCCGCGGCGGCAGCGTCCGGGAGTACTTCGGGGCGACCGGTCAACGCATGCGCGACCGCATGCGCCGCGACGACTGACCCCCTCCCGGACGCTCAGCCGTCGCCGAACTGGTGCCGCGGTGACACCGCGCCTCGAAGCCGACGCCACGGCCCCGCCAGCCGTCGGGCCCGGCCGATGATGACCCCGGCCGACCGCCGGGCCCGCGCCACGTCGGCCGTCGCTGTCGTCCCGCCGTAGGTCGCGCTCGTGGCCATCTCGGCCAGGCCTTCGTGCGCGGCCCGGTCGGTGCCCGCATCACCCGCGGCCCGGTGGGCGAACTCCCGAGGCGTCTCCGCGGGTCGGGGCGCGAGGTCGACGAGGGCGAGGGCGCGGACCGAGTCCGACCAGGCGCCGGCGACCTCGAGCTCGGGGTGTCCCCGGGCGGCCCGGCGTCGGCGGGAACGCCGCAGGGCGCCGACGAGCGGGACGCCGGCCAGCCAGACCACGAGGATCGCGACGACGCCGAAGAGGACGCCGTCGACGACGCCGATGCCCTCGTCGGCGGCCGAGCTCTCGAACGCCTCCGGCAGCGGGTCGTCGAGCGCGGCCGGGCGCTGGGGGAGGGTGAAGGTGGTGACCGGGCCCGGCACGGTGGTCGGGGTCACGGCGTCCTCGGCCTCGGCCTGCTGGGCCGCCACGTTCGTGTACCCCTCCGCCCCGGGCGCCCCGCGACCGGGCGTCGGCTCGAAGCCCACCCAACCCACGCCGGCGAAGTAGAGCTCGGGCCATGCGTGGGCGTTGCGGCCCCGGACGATGTAGGTGGTGGGGTCGTCGGGGACGGGATCGCCGGGCGTGAAGCCCACGGCGACGCGGGCGGGCATCCCGAGCGATCGGGCGAGGGCGGCGTAGGCGCCGGCGAACTGCTCGCAGTAGCCGACGCGGCCGCTCGGATCGAGGAAGGCGGCCAGGGCGTCGGTCCCGTGGCCCGGGACGACCTCGAGGCTGTAGGTGAACTCCGTCCGGAACCAGTCCTGGAGCGCCAGGGCCTGGTCGTAAGGCGTGGCGGCGCCGCCCACCGCCTCTTCGGCGTACCGGGAGGCGAGCGGCTGGATCTCGGCCGGGAGGCGGGTGAACCGGTCGAGGAACTCGCGGTCGAGGCCGGAGGTGCCGCCGGCCAGGTCGCCGGGGAGGAGACGGGGCACGATCGAGAAGACCTCGTACTCGACCCCGTCCGAGGTCTCGCGCTCGGTGCTCACGACGAGGGTCGACGAGTCGGCGTCCCAGTCGACCTCGGCGTCGGGGCTGTCGACGCTCACCGGCTCGTAGGCCGCCGGGAGCCAGATCTGGGCCAGGTTGGCGATGCGGAACCGTTGGTTCAGCCGGGCCGAGCCGGGGACGTCGGCGGGCGTCGACGGAAGGCGGCCGTCCGCCTCGACGAAGGCCCCCGAGGAGGACCACAGGTTGCCGTCGAAGTCGTCGAGGGAGGTCGTCCGCCAGTAGGCGGGGAGTGCGGCCTCGACCCGGAAGGCCTCGATGTCGCTCTGCTCGATCAGCCGGGAACGGATGTCGACCAGTGGGCTGAGGGTGACGCGGTCACCGCCTCCGCCCCCGCCGTCGAGGTCGAACACCGCCTCGCCGTCGCCGCCGGGCAGGCGCGGCCCGACCAGGGCGGCCACCAGCACGGCGCCGACCGCCAGGAGCCCGCCGACGACGAGGAGCGAGCGGGCCCCGCGCCCCGCGTCGGTGGCCAACCACCGACCGGCCTCATCGGTTCGGGCCACCCGGGCGGCCAGCGTGAAGAGCAGGACGGCGGCCACGAAGACGATGGCCGAGACGACCCGGTGGCGATCGTCGGCCAGGATCGTGGAGAAGAGGAAGAGCCCGGTGGCCGGGGCCAGTGCCTCGACGGTGGCGTGGAGGCGGAAGGCGAGCCCGTCGGACACCGCGGCCACGATCCAGGCCGCCGCCATGGCGACGATGACGAAGCCGGGGGCGGCCGGGACGGGAGCGGAGATGTCGAGGAAGATGTCCCACGCGCCGGACAGGTCGTCCGCCAGCCGGTCGATCGTCCGGGAGGTGGGCAGGAGCCAGCCGGTCGTGCCCCCGTAGCGCAGCCACGTCAGCACGACGGGCAGGAGCGCGAGGTGGGCCACCGTGGACAGCAGCGGTCCCACGCCGAGGCGCCGCAGCGCGATGGCGATCACGTGCCCAAGGACGGCCGCCACCGCGATCGGCAGGAACCATCCGGCGTTGGCGAAGAGGCGGGCGTACCCGCCGATGGTCGCCAGCGACACGCCGATCAGCGCCGCCTCCGCGAGGGCCAGCGACGGCGCCGGCCGCCCGGGTTCGGCGGGTCGCGGGGGCGTCGGTGGCACCGGCGCCGCTGCCGCGGCTTCAGTCGCCCGGTCGAGGACGGCGGTCACGCCGAGCCCCGTCGGGCCAGGACGGCACCCTCGTCCGCCCAGGCCGCGGCGAAGGTCTGGTCGACCCCGACCCGCACGACACCGTGGCTGTCGACCCGCCCGACGTCGTCGTCGGGGGACCGTTCGAACACGACCAGGAACCGGCGGCCCGGGCCGCCCGCCGACGCCGTCGTGCTCATGCCCGCAGGTGTGGTGACGGCCACCAGGGTCCCCGGGTGCTCGATGCGGGCCTCCCCGCCCCGTTCCGCGGGGACCACCGCGGCGAGGTACTCGAGCAGGGCGACGAGGGCGGAGGGCCCGGCCCCGTAGCCCGAGTCGGTGCCGTCGGTGGTGACGAGGCGGACCTCGTCGCCCCGGACGGTCGCCGCGAGCAGGAAGCTGGCGGTGGCCGAGACGGCGCGCTCGAAGGTCTCGTCGGTGTGCACGGGACGCCGGGTGTCGAGCAGGACCGTGGTCCGGCCCTGCTGGTGCCGCTCGTGCTGGCGCACGGTGAGCTCGTCGCGCCGGGCGGTCGAGGGCCAGTGGACCTTGCGCAGGTCGTCCCCGATGACGTAGGGCCGCAGGGAGTGGAACTCGTCCCCGCCCGTCTGCAGGCCCGGTGTGCGCCAGCCGTGCGGGTCGACCCCGTCGGAGCGGGAGGCGGCCGCGATGTCGTCGACGGCGGGGTACACGACGAGGGTCGACGGCGCCGCGGCGGTGACCACCACCTCGGTCAGCCCGAATGGGTCGCCCAGCTCGACGTCGAGGGGGCCGACCGTGACGATGCCCCGGTTCCGGGTCGGCAGCCGGTAGGCGGCCCGCACCCGGCCGGCGGTCTCGAGCGGGGCGACGAGGATCTCCGCCCCCGCCGTGCCGCTCACCCCGTCGCGGAGCCGCAGGACCGGTGTGCGCCGGCGGCCGCGGTTGCGGACGAAGACCTCCACCCGGCTGGCCTGGCCGGCGTGGACCTTGTCCGGCTGCAGGGTGCGGACCACCTCGAGGCGCAGCGCGGTCAGCAGGGTGAGCGCGGCCGCCGACGCCAGGAGCACGAGAAGTGCGAGGCCGAACACGATCAGCTCGGGGAGGCCGAACAGGAACCCGCTGACCAGGGCGACCCCGCCGGCGAGGAGGACCCCCCAGCCGGCTCGGGTCAGGACCCTCAACGTTGGACGCGGGGCACGGGGACGGTGTCGGTGAGCTCGGCGAGCACGTCGGCCGTCGTGATGCCCCGCAACCGGGCGTCGGCACTCGTCGTCAGCCGGTGGGCCAGCACCGGGCGGACCAGGGCCTTGACGTCGTCCGGTGTGGCGAAGTTCCGGCCCGTGGACAGGGCCCGCACCCGGGTCGCCCGGAGCAGGCTGAGCGTGGCCCGGGGCGACATGCCCAAGGCCAGGTCCGGGTGCCGCCGGGAAGCGTGGGCGAGGTCGACGAGGTACTGGCGGAGCGCCGGGGCCACGTGGACCATCGAGGCCGCCTTGACCAGCTCGGCCAGGTCGTCCGCGGTCGCCACCGGCTCGAGCGAGGCCAGCGCGGGAGCGTCGACCTGGTGCTCGAGCAGGTCGAGCTCGGACTCGGGGGCGGGGTAGCCGATGGCCACCCGCATGAGGAACCGGTCGAGCTGGCTCTCGGGCAGGGCGTAGGTGCCCTCGTGCTCGATCGGGTTCTGGGTGGCGATCACCACGAACGGCCGGGCCAAGGGGTAGGTGACCCCGTCCACCGTCACCTGCTCCTCGGCCATCGCCTCGAGCAGGGCGGACTGCGTCTTCGGCGAGGCCCGGTTGATCTCGTCGGCCAGCACGACGCCCGCGAACACCGGCCCCGGTCGGAACGTGAAGCGGCTGTTCTGACGGTCCCAGACCGAGATGCCCACGACGTCGGAGGGGAGCAGGTCGGGGGTGAACTGGATGCGGCCGAAGGAGACGTCGACCGAACGGGCCACTGCCTTCGCCAGGCTGGTCTTGCCCACCCCGGGCACGTCCTCGACCAGGAGGTGGCCCTCGGCGACGAGGCACAGCAGGACGAGCTCGATCACGTCGCGCTTGCCGCGGATGACGAGCTCGACGTTGTCGGCGATCCGGTCCAGCACCGCCGTCGCCGCGGCGAACGGCGCGTCGTCCGAGGGCAGGGCCATCCGCCCAGGGTAGGTTGCGGCGCGGCATGGCAACCGACGCGCTGCCCCCCTTTCGTGGCTGGCTGCCCGTCGTCGGGGCGGTGTTGGCCCGCCCGTCGCTCTGGCCGATCGCCGTCCGCCAGGTCTTCGTCCTCGCTCCTCGGGGGTGGTGGCACCGCTGGCCGCTGCTGCCGTTGCCCGACCCCGCCTACCTCCGCTTTCGGCTGGTCACGGCCTACGGCACGACCGAGCACGCCGCCGAGCCCGACGACGTGGTGGCCTGGCTGCGCTGGTGCCGGGACTGGCGCCGGGCCGGCTGGGGCGGAGCCCGCTAGCGCAACACGGCGAGGACCCGCTCGAAGGGTGCGAGGTCCGGGACCGAGGTGTGGAGCTGTGCGACGACCAGCCGGAAGCGAGCGGCCCGGCGAGCAGGACACCGCCCGACAGAGGAGTGCACTGGTCCCCGCCGCCGAAGCGCTCGCAGACCGCTCGAGGGGAGGGCACGGGGTGATCCTGACCGCCGTGTGGGCGTGTGAGGTGGAGGGAGGGGCGGGGTTTGGTCGGGTTGCCGGCTGGGCCCGCTTCAGCGGGCCGGCACCCGATCCGGTGGCCGGCCGTGGATCCGGCGGCTCAGGTGGGGTCGGGGTTGGGGTGGCAGGACGATGCCGCCGAGGCGGAGCTGGTGGCTGGGGAGGCGGGTGATGTCCCAGTCGTGGCCGTGGATGATGTGGTGGTGGAACGAGCAGAGGGGCACGAGGTTGTCGAGGTTGGTGAGCCCTTTGCGTTCCCAGGGCTTGAGGTGGTGGATCTCGCACCACTCGAAGCGGACGTCGCAGCCCTCGATGGCGCAGGTCTCGTGCATGGCCCGTAGCGTGTGACGCTGCGGCTCGGTGGCCAGGCGGACCTTGCGACCCTGGTCCAAGACGGCCCCCTGGCTGTCCAGGATCATGGGGATGATGTCGGCTTCGCAGGCCAGGCGGCGGAGCTGGCGGGCGGTGATCTTGGTGCCGTCGGCCAGCTCGCAGAAGCCGTTGACCTTGAGCTGGTCCCACAACAGGTCGGCCTCGGCCAGGGCCAGGATGGTGGGGCGGGCCTTGCGCTTGGACAGGGCATCGGCGCCCCGGGCCCGTCAGCGCCATCTCCAGGGCGGCGTCGGCCCAGCGCTGGACGTTGGTGCGTTCCCGGTCGGGATAGAGCTTGTCGCGGTGCTCGGCCCGGAGCTCGTCGTGGACCAGGTCCCGCAGCAGGCCGGCGATGACGGCGTCGGCTTCGTCATCCAGGCTGAGCAGGGTGTTGTTCATGCCGTCGCGGCCCCGCCAGCGGCGGACCTTGCGGCGGCGGCGCTGGCGCTCCAGGTCGCTCATCCCGGCCTCGCGTTCGGCGTCGATGTCCCGGGCCCACTCGGCCAGGCGGTCCCGGAAGGTGTCCGCGCACTCACTCCCGACGCCAGGCGCAGCAGGTGGAGCTGGTCATCGAGGACCTGGTCCCGGTTGGCGCTGTCGGCGTGGTCGGCGACGGCTCCGGCAGTGATCGAAGGTGACCTTCCCGGCGGCCAGGGCGTCGGCGAAGGCGGGCATCACCATCAGCTGGGCGGCCACGTGCCCGCTGGGCCCGGGCGGTGGAGCGGGCGATCCCGGTCTGCTGCTGGAGCCAACCCCCCGCATCCCGCACCGGCAGGGGATCGATCAGCCGCCGCCGCTCGACCTCGGCCAACAGGTCGGCCTCGTCGGCATCGAGACGGGTGCGCTGCTCCTGCAACGCCACCGCCGCCAGTTCGAGGTGCCGCAGGCCCTTGCCCCGATACGGGTTCGGGAGCTCCCGATCATCGTCGGGATCGGCCGCGAACGGATCGAACATCAGTACCCAACCTACTCAGGGGGTGTGACAGCCAAACCGGTGTCCGTCGCCCGGGATCTGCGGCACGATTCGCGCGTGACGTTCGAGTGGACGACCGAGGTGGAGCAGGGTGCGTGGGTCGCCGCCGGGGTCCACGGGTTCGCCCGGGACGTCGGCTCCGTCATCCCGCACGGGTTCGAGGCCTACGCCCGGATCTTCCACCCCATCGAGCAGGGCCCGGACCGGCGCTGGGCCGACCTGGCGGCGCGCAACGGGCGCATCGCCCACCCCGAGATGCAGTACCACGCCATCGCCCAGCCGGTGGTCGGCGGAGAGGGCCGGTTCGACGAGCTCAACGACCTGTCGGTCGGCTCGCTGCCGCGACCCGAGCTCGATGCGCTGGCCCGAGCCGTCGAGCCCCACACGACGACACCGGCGTCCTGCTGGTTCGCGGTCTGGGAGGGTTTCGGCCACCTCCAGGGGGGAGCCGCGGTGAGCCGCCTCACCCGACGCCGGTGGCCGTTCGGCTGGCGCAGGGGAGCACCCGAGGAACCGGCGCTGGTCCCCGCCGAGGTCATGGACGGCCCCCGGCTCGAGTTGGTCAGCCGGGCATACCTCCTCCTGCACGGCGGCGTGACCGATGTGGCCGAGGTCGAGGAGCTCCTCCACGACCAGTCACCGAACCTCTGGTGGCCCGATGACCGGGCGTGGTGCGTGGCCACCGAGATCGACTTCGGCTGGACCTACGTCGGCGGCAGTGAGGCGCTGATCGACGCCGTGCTCTCGGATCCGGAGCTGGAGGCGTTGCCTGCCCAGCTGACCGACGGCGCCACCTACGACAGCGACCTGCTCAACGCGCCGATCGCAGACGGCTGAAGAACGAGCCTCCAGCTGATCGTTCAGGCCACCGACAGGTCGAACGCGACCGCTTGGCCGTCGATCTCGCCGCTCACGGTGAGGTCGCCGTCGGCGTCGTGCTCGACCGTGGTGGCCAACACCTGTGCGGCCACATCGGCCTCCCAGGTGCGGAACGCCGAGGCGACGGGCTCGGGCAGGCGCACCGAGAGCGAGATCCGGTCGGTGACCTCGAGGCCGCGGTCCTTGCGGGCCTGCTGGACGAGGCGGACGAGGTCGCGGGCCATGCCCTCCGCCCGGAGCTCGTCGGTGAGCTCGGTGTCGAGCTGGACGACCGTGTCGTTGCCAGGAAGGGCGGCCGTGGCGCCGGACTCACCCGCCTCGACGGCGAGCTCGAACTGCCCTGGCTCCAGGACCTGGCCGCCGACGGCCACCGTCCCGTCGTCGTTGACCGTCCAGTCCCCGGAGCGGGCGGCCTTCATGACGTCCTGGACCGCGCCGCCCAACAGAGGGCCGAGCACCTTGCCGTCGGGCCGGAGCCGGAACGCGGCGAGGGCGGACGGATCGTCGCCGAGCACGACCTCCTTCACGTTGACCTCTTCGGCGACGAGATCGAGGAAGGGCTCCAGCGCCGCGGCCGAGGGCCCGGCCACGGTGAGCCGGGGGAGGGGCTGGCGCACCCGCAGGCGGTGCGCGTCCCGGAGGGACAGCGCCGTCGACGCGACCTGGCGCACCCGGTCCATGGCGGCGACCAGCTCCGGGTCGGCCGGGAAGGCGGCAGCGGACGGCCAGTCGTCGAGGTGGACGCTGTCGCCGCCGACCAGACCCCGGTGGATCTCGTCGGTCACCAACGGCAGCAGCGGTGCCGCCACCTGGCACAGCGTCACCAGAACGGTGAACAGGGTGTCGTAGGCGTCGGCCTTGTCGGCGTCGTTGTCGGACCCCGCGGCGGCCCAGAAGCGGTCACGGCTGCGGCGGATGTACCAGTTGTTCAGGACCTCGCCGAAGGCCTGGACCTCGGCGCAGGCGCCGGCGATGTCGTACGCGTCCATCCGCTGGGTGACCGAGGCCACGAGGTCGTGGGCCTTGGCCAGCAGGTAGCGGTCGAGGGTCTCGGTCGAGTCCGTGCGGAACGCCGCCCGGTGGCCGTCGACGTTCGCGTACAGGGTGAAGAAGTGGTACGCGCTCCACAGCGGCTGCAGCACCGTGCGCACGACCTCGCCGATCTTGGCCCCCTCGGGATCGATCTCGAGGTCGAGCCCGCGCAGGATGGGTGACGACATGAAGTACCAGCGCAGGGCGTCGGACCCGTGGGTGTCGAAGACCTCGTCGGGCTCGGGGTAGTTGCGCAGCCGCTTGGAGATCTTGCGCCCACCCTCGGCCAGGAGGATCCCGTGGCAGATCACGTTCTCGAACGGGTGGCTGTCGAACAGGGCCGTGGCCAGCACGTGCAGCGTGTAGAACCAGCCCCGGGTCTGGGCGGTGTACTCGACGATGAAGTCGGCGGGGAAGTGCTCCTCGAACCACTCCCGGTTCTCGAACGGGTAGTGGACCTGGGCGTAGGGCATCGAGCCCGAGTCGAACCAGCAGTCCAGGACCTCGGGCACCCGCCGCATCATCGACTTCCCGGTCGGGTCGTCGGGGTTGGGCCGGACCAGTTCGTCGACCGTCGGCCGGTGCAGGTCGTCGGGGCGCACGCCGAAGTCGGCCTCGATCTCGTCCAGGCTCCCGTACGCGTCCATGCGGGGGTACGCGGGATCGTCGGAGACCCACACGGGGATGGGTGAGCCCCAGAAGCGGTTCCGGCTGATCGACCAGTCCCGCGCCCCCTCGAGCCAGCGGCCGAACTGGCCGTCGCGGACGTGCTCCGGGATCCAGTTGATGGCCTGGTTGTTGGCCACGAGCCGGTCCTTGAAGGCGGTGACCTCGACGAACCAGGAGTCGACCGCCTTGTAGATGATCGGCGTGTCGGTCCGCCAGCAGTGCGGGTAGTTGTGCTCGTAGCTGTCGTGGCGGACGACCATCCCGCGGTCCTTCAGCGCCTTGATGATCTCGGGGTTGGCGTCGAAGACGTTCTGACCCTCCCAGTCGGTCACCTCGGCGGTGAACCGCCCGGCGTCGTCCACGGGCACCACCAGCTCGATGCCGGCCGCCTCGGAGAGCCGCTGGTCCTCCTCGCCGAAGCCCGGGGCGAGGTGGACGGTGCCGGTCCCCTCCTCGACGTCGACGTAGTCGCCCACCAGCACCCGGAAGCTGTCGGCGTGGTCGGCGAAGTAGGGGAACAGCGGCTCGTAGTGCCGCTCGGCCAGCTCGGCCCCGGTGAGCGTGGCGACCCGCTCGAACCCACCGACCTGCGCCTCGTACTTGTCCAGGGTGGCCTCGCCCAGGAGGTAGTGCCGGTCGGTGCCGGGCTCGCGCAGCAGCGCGTAGGGGATGTCGGCGCCGACCGCGAGGGCCAGGTTCGAGGGAAGCGTCCACGGTGTCGTCGTCCAGGCCAGCATCGAGATCGGCCCGGGGTCGCCCTCGACCGGCAGGAGGCGGAAGGCGACCGTGAGGGCCGGGTCCTGGCGGGGCCGGGTGGCGTCGTCCAGGCGGATCTCGAAGTTGGAGAGCGGGGTCTCGGCGCCCCACGAGTACGGCATGACCCGGTACGCCTTGTAGACGAGGCCCTTGTCCCACAGCTGCTTGAAGGCCCAGATGACGCTCTCCATGTAGGAGACGTCCATCGTCTTGTAGTCGTCCTCGAAGTCGACCCAACGGGCCGTACGGGTGACGTACTGCTGCCACTCCCGCGTGTACTGCTGGACCGACGCCCGGCAATGGGCGTTGAAGCGGTCGATGCCGTAGTCCTGGATCTGGCGGCGGCCGGACACGCCCAGCTGGCGCTCGGCCTCGATCTCGGCGGGCAGGCCGTGGCAGTCCCAGCCGAAGCGGCGCTCGACCTTGTGGCCTCGCATCGTCTGGTAGCGGGGGACGACGTCCTTGACGTAGCCGGTGAGGAAGTGCCCGTAGTGGGGGAGGCCGTTGGCGAACGGCGGACCGTCGTAGAAGACGTACTCGTCGTCGTCCGGACGTTGCTCCACCGAGCGCTCGAAGGTCCGGTCCGCGGCCCAACGCTCGAGCACGCCCCGCTCGATGGCGGGGAAGTCGGCGTTCGGGGACACCTCCGGATACGGCCCGGATGGCCCGGCGTTGTCGGTCACTCGCGGCTGCCTCGCTGGCTCGGGGGGAGCCTCAGCCTAGAGGTGGCCTCGGCATCAACTGCCGAGTTTGGCGACCTTGAACTCGACGCGCTCGGCCGCCCACGGGATGGCCTCGAGGCGGGCCTTGGGGATGGGGTCGCCCGAGTGGATGCAGATGCCGTACACGCCCTGGTTCCAGCGCTCCAGCGCCTCGTCGATCTGGCGCACGGCGTCGCGGGCCTGCGCGGACAGCGTCAGGTCGCGCTCGCGCTCGACGGCGATGGTGTCGCCCTCGCCGGACTCCTCGTCGAACTGCACGTCACCCGGCTCGCGGTCGGCGGCCAGCTGGTCGGCTTCCTGCTGGAGCGTCTCGGCCTGGTTGAGGTACCGGGCCCGCTCTTCGAGCAGGGCCTCGTGCTGCTTGGCCAGGAAGGCGGGGGTGAACGGTGACTTCTTGCGAGCGGCAGGCTTCTTCGCCGGCGCCTTCTTGGCCGCCGGCTTCTTGGCGGCGGCACTCGCGGTGGCCTTGGCCGCCGGCTTCTTGGCCGCGTTGCGGCTCGCAGCCGGCTTCGTGGCCGTGGCGTTCGCCCGGGCCGCGGGCTTCCTCGCGGCGGGCTTGCGCGCCGTGCTCGTGCGGGCCGTCGTCGTCTTCTTCTGCGTGGCCGCCATGTCAACCGTCCCCCTGGTTGGAAGGTCGGGTGAGGGTAGAGGCGCGGACCCGCGACAGCAACCACGGTCCTCAACCACCCCGATCGGGTCAGGGGCCGGCAGTAGTCTTCGGGCCGTGTCTCGGGCCCTGGTGCTGAACGCGAGCTACGAGCCGCTCTCGGTCGTCTCCGACCGGCGCGCCGCGGTGCTGGTGCTCACCGAGAAGGCCGATGTCGTGGCCGACACGGGCGAGGTGCTGCACTCGGCCGACCTCGCGGTGGTGCTTCCCTCCGTCGTCCGCCTCCGCTACTTCGTGCGGGTCCCCTACGAGCGGCGCGCCTCGCTCAACCGCCGCGCCGTCTTCGCCCGGGACGACCACTCCTGCCAGTACTGCGGCCGGCCCGCCGACAGCCTCGACCACATCGTGCCCCGCAGCCGCGGGGGCCAGCACGTCTGGGAGAACGTGGTCGCCGCCTGCCGCCCGTGCAACGTCGCCAAGCGCGACCGACTCCTCGAGGACTCGGGCCTGCGCCTGCGCCGGCCCCCTCGGGCCCCCCGCCGCCTGAGCTGGCTGCTGGTGGCCGTGGGCTCGATCCCCGAGCCCTGGATGCCCTACGTCGACGCCGCCTGAGACCCTCCGCGGCGCGGCCGGCGAGCTCCACGCCCGGTCGCTCCCGGACCCCGTCGTCCTGGGCGTGACCGTCCTCGTCCCCGAGGCGCCGGCGGTCGTCTTGGGCAGCACCCAGGACGAGACCCGCGTCGATCACGGACAAGCCGACCGCCACGGCCTGGCGGTGGTCCGCCGCCGCTCGGGGGGCGGCGCCGTGCTGGTGGCCGCGGGCGACCCGCTCTGGGTCGACGTCGACCTCCCGGCCGACGACCCCCGCTGGGAGGACGACGTCGCCCGCTCGTTCCTCTGGCTGGGTGCGGCGTGGGCGGCGGTCCTGGGTGAAGCGGGCCTCGACGCCGAGGTCCACCCCGGCCCGTTCGAGCCGGGCCCCTGGGGCCGGACCGTCTGCTACGCCGGGCGGGGCCCGGGGGAGGTCTTCGTCGACGGCCGCAAGGTGGTCGGGCTGGCGCAGCGCCGGACCCGCACGGGCGCCCGCTTCCAGTGCGCGGTGCCCCGACGCTGGGATCCCGGGCCCCTGGTCGACGTGGTGGTGGCGCCGGCGGAGCGGGACCGGGCCCGGGACGAGCTGGCCCGGGCCGCACTCGGGGTCGACGCCGAGCCCGAGGCCTTGGTCGCGGCCCTGGCCGCCCGGGTGGCCCGGTAACGGAGTGATGGTGGACACGGGGTGGTGAACCGTGGAACGATGGTGGAGTGAATTCGGAGGGGAAAAGGATTGACTTCGGAGTTGTAGTGGCCGATAGTGGGGCAGCGCCCCTGAGCGGGGGGTCGGCGTCGGAGGACGTCATGTCGGAACCCACCACCACCCGGAGCAACGACCGGTGTTCGTCGGCAACTCGAAGCGCAAGCTCGATGACAAGGGACGGATCGTCCTGTCCGCCGCGCTCCGCGACGAGCTGCACGGTCCTGGCTACATCGCCCTCGCCGACGGCTGCCTCGCGATCTGGACCGACGAGGGTTACCGGGAGTTCACCGACGAGCTGCGCCGGCGGGTCCGCGAGGGCGGCGAGCCGACCGTCAAGCCCGTGGTCCTCCGCAAGCTGGCGGCGAGCACGGATCGCATCCGCGCCGACAGCCAAGGTCGCGTCACCCTTCCCGCGCCACTCCTCGACAAGGCAGGCATCGGCTCCGGTGCCGGCACTGAGGTCGTCGTGAACGGCGCTCTGGACCGCATCGAGATCTGGGCCCCCGAGTTGTGGGACCAGCTGTCCGACGAGGGCAACGAGGCCCTCGAGGACGCCATGCGCGAGGGGGGACTCTGATGTCGCCCTGCACCGCACCCCGGGCAACGTTGCCCGCGACCCGCTCACGTCCGCTGATCCGCTGCCTCCCGGCTGGTGGGACGGAAGATCCCTACTCCGCCCGCTTCCCCAGCAGCCCGAACGGGAACCCCTCCCGTCAGGCACCTGCCGGCCGGGGGGCAGCCGATCAGCGGACGGAGCGCGGTCGGTGACCGGCTCCGCGCCGCTCGACCCCGTCCACGACCCGGTGCTGGTCGACCGCGTGGTCGACCTGTTCTCTGCCGTCCCGGCGGGGGTCCACGTGGACTGCACGTTGGGTGACGGGGGCCACGCGGCCGCCGTCCTCGAGGCCAACCCCGACCTCGACCTGGTCGGCATCGACCGCGATCCCGATGCCATCGCCGCCTCCTCCCACCGCCTGTCGGCCTTCGGCGACCGGGTGACGGTGCGCCAGGCCCGCTTCGACCAGCTGGCGGAGGTGGTCGGCGAGCTCGGGGTCACCGAGGTCAGCGGGGTCCTCTTCGACCTCGGCGTGAGCTCCCGGCAGGTGAACGAGGCCCATCGGGGGTTCAGCTACCGCAACGACGGCCCCCTCGACATGCGCATGGGGCCCGACACCGACGTGACCGCCGAGCACCTCGTCAACACCTGGCCCGAGGCCGAGCTCTCCCGCCTGCTGTTCCGGCTCGGCGACGAGCCCCGGGCCCGGGCCATCGCCCGGGCCGTGGTCGCCGCCCGGCCTCTCCACACCACCGACGAGCTGGCGCGGGTGATCAGCGAGGCCGTCCCGGCCGCCGTCCGCCGCAAGGGCCACCCGGCCCGCAAGACGTTCCAGGCGTTGCGCATCGAGGTCAACGACGAGCTCGAGCAGCTCCCGTACGCGCTGCAGCAGGCGTTGGACCTCCTGGTGGCCCACGGGCGGGCCGCCGCCATCGCGTACCACTCGGGCGAGGACCGGATCGTGAAGTCGACCTTCCGTGAGGCCGCGACCGGCGGGTGCACCTGCCCGACCGGTGGACCCTGCGTGTGCGGAGCCGAGCCGAAGGTCGTCCTGCTCAAACGGGGCGCATGGAAGCCAAGTGAGGACGAGATCGCGGCCAACCCCCGCGCTCGCAGTGCCCGGCTGCGGGCCGTGGAGAAGCTGCCCCCTTCGGAGGTGACGTCGTGAGCCCGACCGTCGCGACCTCGCCGGCCCGCGCCCCGAGCCGGCCCCGTCATCGGCCAACGGCCACCCCCCCGCGGCGTCACCTCCGCCCAGTCCCCGAGCAGCCGGTTCGCGCCCCTCGCGGCCGCCGCCGGCTGCGACCGCAGGTGGCGCTGACCATCGCGGTGGGCGTCTTCTTCCTGATCCTGTTCGGCGTCGCCCTCCTCCAGACGGCCCTGGTCCAGGGCCAGCTCCGCCTCGACGGCCTGCAGGCGGACGTGGCCGAGCGCCAGACCGAGGCCCAGCGGCTGCGCAACCTCGTGGCCGAGGGCGGCGCGCCGGACAACATCCGGCGCCTGGCGACCGAGATGGGCATGGGCCCGAAGGCGCAGAACTTCCTGGTGTCGGACCGCGAGCCGGAGCCGACCTCCCCCTGAGCCCGTGACCACCACGCGAACCCCTTCGCGTCCCCGGGGCTTCGGCCCGGGGCGGGCGCCCGCCGGTCGTCACGGTCGGCGGGCGCCGGCGCGCGCGCCCGACCCCCGCCACGTCCCCCGCCGGGCTGCCGGGGCGCGCACGCCGTCCGAGCACCGGCGCCTGATCGCCGTCTTCGTGGTCGCCGTGCTCGCCTTCGGCGTGGTCGCCTACCGGGTGGTCTCGCTTCAAGTCGTGCGCCCCGAACAGCTGGTGGCGTTCGGTGAGGACCAGCGGACCCGGGTCGCGATCGTGCCCGCCCCCCGGGGCACGATCCTCGACAGCCGGGGCAACGACCTCGCGCTGAGCATCCCGTCGGCGACGGTCCAGGCGAACCCGTCACTGGTCCGCGACCCGGTGGCCGCCGCCCACGCGCTGGCCCCGCTGCTCGAGACCGACTCGCTGGCGCTCACCGAGACCCTGGCGGGCGGCGGGACGTTCGCCTTCCTCGGCCGCCAGGTCCCCGAGGCGGTCGGCGAGCAGGTCGAGGCCCTGGGCCTCGAGGGCATCTCGGTGACCCACGAGCCGGCCCGGTCGAACCCGGCCGGCGAGCTGGCCCGGTCGCTCCTCGGCCGGGTCAGCGTGGACCACGAGGGCGTCTCGGGCCTCGAGATCCAGTACGAGGACGTCCTCGCCGGCGACCCCGGCGAGGTGGTGGTCGAGCGCGATCCGAGCGGGAACACCATCGCGTCCGGCGACAACCACTACGACGCCGCCGCCCAGGGCGAGGACCTCGTCCTCACCATCGACCGGCAGGTGCAGTACGAGGCCGAGCGCCTCCTGGCCGAGCAGGTGGCCGCCGCCGGGGCCAAGGGCGGCACCGTCATCGTCAGCCGGCCCGCCACCGGCGAGCTCCTCGCGGTGGCCAACGTCGACGCCTTCGACGAGGTGACCGGCACGTTCGTGCCGCCCGCCCCCGCCACCGAGAACCGGGCGGTGACCGCGGTGTTCGAGCCCGGGTCGGTCAACAAGATCATCACGCTGTCCGCCGCCCTCGAGGAGGGCGTGGTCACACCGACGACGAGCAGCCTGGTGCCGGACGAGCTGCAGCTCGGCGACCACCTGTTCACGGACGCCCACGAGCACGAGACCGTGCCGATGACGGCCCGGGAGGTGCTCACCCAGTCCTCCAACATCGGGACGATCCAGATCGCCCAGCAGCTGGGGCCGGAGGCCGTCGACCGCTACGTGCGCGCCTTCGGCTTCGGTGAGGTCTCCGCCCTCGACTTCCCCTCCGAGGCGGCGGGCATCCTGCTCCCAACCGACGAGTGGACCGCGACCTCGATCGGCTCCATCCCGATCGGCCAGGGCATCGCCGTCACCCCGCTCCAGGTCCTGCAGGCGTTCAACGTGATCGCGAACGGTGGTCGCTATGTGGCCCCCCGCCTCGTGGCGGGCGTCGCGGGTCCCGACGGTGAGCTCGAGCCGACCCCGGCCCCCGAGCCCCGCCGGGTCGTCTCGGAGCGCACCGCCCAGCAGATGACCGAGATGATGACCGGCGTGGTCGAGGACGGCACGGGTGCGGAGGCGGCCGTGGAGGGCTACCCGGTGGCCGGCAAGACGGGGACGGCGCGCAAGCCGCAGCCCGGCGGCGGCTATGAGGACGAGAACGGCCAGTTCCGGTACGTCGCCACCTTCGGCGGGTTCGTTCCCGCCAACGACCCGCAGCTGTCGATCCTGGTGGTGATCGACGAGCCGTCCGGCGACATCTACGGCGGTGGCGTGGCCGCGCCGGTGTTCAGCCAGCTGGCGGCATCGGTCCTCCGGTCCTACCGGATCCCGCCTCCTGCGTCGCTGGCCGTCTCCCCCGAGGCAGGCTGAACCGTGATGCAGGCGATCACGCCCCTCGACGAGCTGCTGGTCGCGCTGGGCGAGTACGTGCTCGTGCCCGAGGGCAGTGCCGCGGGGATCGACGTCCGGGCCATCGACCACGACAGCCGCTCGGTCGAGCCGGGGTCGCTGTTCTGCGCGCTGGTGGGCGAGCTCACGGACGGTCACCATCACGCCGCGGCCGCGCTCGAGCGGGGTGCGGTCGCGCTCGTCGTCGAGCGGCAGCTCGCGGTCGGGGGGATCCAGGTCGTGGTGCCCGACAGCCGCGCGGCCATGGGCCTGCTCGCCGCGGCCCACTTCGACCACCCGTCCCGGCAGCTCGCCGTCGTCGGGGTGACCGGGACCAACGGCAAGACCACGGTCACCCATCTCCTCGGCGCGATCCTGGAGCACGCCGGGCGGCGGACCGCCGTCCTCGGCACGTTGTCCGGCGCCCGGACGACCCCCGAGTCGCCCGAGCTGCAGGCCCGCCTCGCCGAGGCCGTCGCCGAAGGCGACGCGGTGGTCGCCATGGAGGTGTCGTCCCACACGGTCGAGCTCCGCCGCATCACGGGGACGTGGTTCGAGGTCGCGGTCTTCACCAACCTCTCCCAGGACCACCTCGACTTCCACACCTCGATGGACCGCTACTTCGCGGCCAAGGCCCGCCTCTTCGAGCCGGAGCGCGCCGCGCTCGGCGTGGTCAACCGCGACGACCCGTGGGGCCGTCGACTGCTGGACCAGCTCGCCATCCCGGCCGTGGCCTGGTCGATCACCGACGCCGCCGATGTGGTCCTACGCGCCGACGGCACCACCTTCACCTGGCGGGACCAGGCCGTGGACCTCGCGCTGACCGGGCGCTTCAACCTCGCCAACGCGGTCGCGGCCGCGGAGGCCGCCCTCGCCCTGGGCCTGTCGCCCGAGGAGGTCGCGGCGGGCCTGGGCCGGGCCCAACCGGTGCCCGGGCGCTTCGAGCCGGTGGGCGACGGCGACGTGACCGTCCTGGTCGACTACGCCCACACGCCCGACGGCCTCGACCAGGCGTTGGCGTCGGCCCGGGAGCTGACCGATGGCCGGGTGATCGTCGTGTTCGGCTGTGGCGGGGATCGCGACCGGGAGAAGCGCCCGCTCATGGGCCGGGCCGCCGACCGCGGCGCGGACCTCGTGGTGGTCACCTCGGACAACCCCCGCCAGGAAGACCCCCGCTCGATCATCGACGAGGTGCTGGTTGGCGTCGATCGTACGGACGACCTCCTCGTCGAGGTCGACCGCCGGCGGGCGGTCGAGGCGGCCGTCACCCGGGCCGAGCCCGGCGATCTCGTCGTCGTGGCGGGCAAGGGCCACGAGACGACGCAGGACCTGGGTGACCGGGTGATCGACTTCGACGACCGCCAGGTCGCCGCCGAGGCGCTCCGCCGCCGCATCCGAGGAGCGTGCGCGTGAGGACGCTCCTGTTCGCCGCCGGCGTGTCGCTCCTGGTGTCGCTCTTCGGCACGAAGTTCCTGATCGGCGCGCTGACCCGGCGCCAGATCGGCCAGCCCATCCGCGAGGACGGCCCCGAGGGCCACACGACGAAGGCCGGCACGCCCACCATGGGCGGGGCGGCCATCGTGGCCGGCGCCGTGGTCGGCTACGTCGCCTCGGACCTGTCCAACAGCCGGATCATCACCCGTTCCGGCCTGCTCGTGATGCTGATCGTCGTCGGGGCGGGGTTCGTCGGCCTCCTCGACGACTGGATCAAGGTGACGCGGGCCCGCAGCCTCGGCCTGACCTCCCGGACGAAGTTCGCCGGCCTGCTGATCGTGGCCATCGCCTTCGCCGTGCTCGCGGTCAACCACAGCCCCGTGAGCACCGACCTCTCCTTCACCCGAGCCGGTGCCCTGGTGGACCTGGGCCAGATCGGGTGGAGCGTCTGGGCGGTGCTGCTCATCGTGGCCACGACGAACGCGGTCAACCTCACCGACGGCCTCGACGGGCTGGCGGGAGGGGCGTCGGTCCTGGCCTTCTCGGCCTTCATCGTCATCGGCTTCTGGGGGTTCCGCCACCCCTTCCAGTACGGCGTCCCCCACGCCCTCGACCTGGCGGTCGTGGCGGCGTGCATGACGGGCGCGTGCGTCGGGTTCCTGTGGTGGAACGCGTCGCCGGCGCAGATCTTCATGGGCGACACCGGCTCGCTGGCGATCGGTGGCGCCCTGGCCGGCTTGGCCCTGATGAACAACACCTCGCTCCTCCTCGCCGTGGTGGGCGGGCTCTTCGTCGTCGAGACGCTGTCGGTGATCGTCCAGGTGGCGAGCTTCCAGCTGTTCGGCCGCCGCGTGTTCCGCATGGCGCCGATCCACCACCACTTCGAGCTGCGGGGCTGGCCCGAGACCACCGTGATCATCCGCTTCTGGATCCTGTCCGGCATCTGCACGGCGGTCGGGCTGGGCCTGTACTACGCCGACTTCATCGGGTTGCCGGGAGCGAGAGATTGAGCGCGGCGACCCCTCCGCCCGCCCTGGTGGTCGGCCTGGGTGTGACCGGGCGCGCCGTGACCCGGGCCCTGGTCCGGCGCGGCGGGACCGTGATCGCCGTCGACGACCGACCGGACGACGGCCACCGGGCGTTCGCCGCCGAGCTGGGGATCGACCTGATCGAGGCGCCGGACGAGGCCGAGCTGGCGGCGCGCCTCGCCGAGGTCGAGGTCCTCCTCCCGAGCCCGGGGATCCCCGACCGCCACCCGGTCTTCTCGGCCGCCCGCGAGCTCGGGGTGCCCGTCCGGTCGGAGTTCGACCTCGCCGCGGCGTGGGACGACCGCCCGCTCGCCGCGGTCACCGGCACCAACGGGAAGACCACCGTGACCCACCTCGTCGCCGACATGCTGCGGCGCAGCGGACGGGTCGTGGCCGAGGCGGGCAACGTCGACGTCCCCCTCGTCGCCGCCATCGACGACCCCGAGGTCGAGGTCTTCGTGGTCGAGGCCAGCTCGTTCCGGCTCGGGCACACCGCCCACTGGGCGCCGGCCGTGGCCGCCTGGCTCAACTTCGCTCCGGACCACCTCGACGTCCACGACGGCGTGGCCGGCTACGAGGCGGCCAAGGCCCGCATCTGGGCCGACCAGGGTCCTGGCGACGTGGCGGTGGTCAACGCCGACGACCCGGTCGTCGCCCGCCACGGGGGCGCCGGTCGACGGCGCACGTTCGGGTTGACCGGGAGCGAGGACGCCACGGTGCGCGGCGGTGACCTCGTGGTCGACGGTCGTCCCTTGCTGCCGGTGGCCGACCTCCGGAGGGGCCTGCCGCACGACCAGGCGAACGGCTTGGCTGCCGCGCTCGTGGCCGGCGCCCTGGGGGCGTCGGACGCCGACGTCATCTCGACCCTGGTCGCGTTCGACGGCCTGCCTCACCGGGTGCAACTGATCGGTGAGGGCGACGGCGTGCGCTGGTACGACGACTCGAAGGCCACGACGCCGCACGCCACCGGCGCCGCCGTCGAGGCCTTCGACCACGTCGTGCTCATCGCCGGCGGCCGGAACAAGGGCCTCGACCTGCACGGCCTGCTCGGCAGCCGGGGCACCGTGCGGGCGGTCGTGGCCATCGGCGAGGCGGCCGACGAGGTCGACCGGGCCGTTGCCGACCGCGTGCCCGTGGCCCGGGCCGACTCGATGGCCGAGGCAGTGGCCGGGGCCGGCACCCTCGCCCGGGCCGGTGACGTCGTGGTCCTGTCGCCGGGCTGTGCGTCCTTCGACTGGTACTCGTCCTACGGCGAGCGGGGCGACGACTTCACCCGCCACGTCCGCGCCTACCTCGACCACCACGACCGGAAGGCGGCCACGTCATGAGCGAAGCGAGGGCCCGCCGGCCCGGCGGCTCCGCCGCCACGAGGCAGGAACGATGAGCGAACGCACGCCGACGCGGTCCCGGTCGGCCCACCCGGCAGGGGCCCGGCGGAACCGGCCGGCGCACGAACCCGGCGCGGCCCGGGGACGCCACCCCTCCGCCCGTCCCGGCCCGAAGCGGCCACCGGGCGACCGGTCGTCGACCTTCTTCGGCCTCCTCGTCGTCACCAGCGCGCTCGTGCTCCTCGGGCTGGTGATGGTGATGTCCGCGGCCTCGGTGAGCGACCTCCGCACGTCGGGGTCCGCGTGGGAGAGCTTCACCCGACAGGCGGTGTTCGCCGTCGTGGGGTTCGCCGGGATGCTCGTGGCCATGCGCCGGCACTACCGGACCTGGCGGAGCCTGGCGCTGCCCTTCCTCGTGGTGGCGTTCGTCCTCCTCGCGCTCGTGCTCGTCCCCGGCGTCGGCGTGGGGGTCAACGGCGCCACCCGGTGGTTGGGGGCCGGCTCTCTCCGCTTCCAGCCGTCGGAGCTGGCCAAGCTGGCCATGATCGTGTGGACCGCCGCCTGGCTGGCCGAGCCGAAGCGCCACGCCGCGGTCCACGACGACCCGCGGGTGCTGCGCCCCGTGCTGCTCGTCGTGGGGACCGCCGCCGCGCTGCTGCTGCTCCAGCCCAACCTCGGCACGCTCATCATCACGACCGGCGCCGTGGCCGTGGTGGTGTACCTCTCCGGCGCCTCCCTGGGCCGCCTCCTCGGCTGGGGCGCTCTCGGCCTGGGTGCGGCCGCCGTCGCCGCCCTCGGGGCCAGCTACCGACGGGCGAGGGTCATGGCCTTCCTCGACCCGTGGGCCGATCCGGCCAACACGGGGTACCAGACCATCCAGTCGCTGGTCGGCATCGCCTCGGGCGGGCTCACCGGGGTCGGCCTCGGCGCCAGCCGGGCCAAGTGGGGCTTCCTGCCGTACGCCCACACCGACTTCATCTTCGCCATCATCGCCGAGGAGCTCGGCCTGATCGGGGCTCTCACGGTGCTCGCCCTCTTCGTGGCCCTCGGGCTGTTCGGCATCCGGGCGGCGCTCCGGGCCCCGGACACGTTCGGGATGCTGCTGGCCGCGGGCATCACCACGTGGTTCGTGCTGCAGGCGGTGGTGAACATCGGGGCCGTGGTCGGGTTGCTGCCGATCACCGGCGTGCCGCTGCCCTTCGTCTCCTACGGCGGCACCTCGCTGGTGGTCAACCTCGTCGCCATGGGGGTGCTCCTGAGCGTCGCCCGCCAGGGACGGGATGCCTGAGACCTGGGCGATCGTCGCCGGCGGCGGGACGGCGGGGCACACCCTCCCGGGCATCGCCGTCGCCCGGGCGCTGGTCGCCCGGGGCCACCCGGCCGACAGCATCCACTTCGTCGGCAGCGAGCGGGGCACCGAGGTCCGGCTGGTCCCGGACGCCGGCTTCACCCTGACGGCCCTGCCCGGGCGGGGGATCCAACGCCGCTTCACCCTCGAGAACCTCGGCGCCGTGACCGGCCTGCTCCGGGCGTTCGGGAGCGCATCGGGCCTGGTCCGGCGCCGCCGCCCGTCCGTCGTCGTCGCCCTCGGCGGCTACGCCTCGGTCGCCTGTGCGCTGGCGGCGGCGCTCCACCGGATCCCCATCGTCGTGGCCGAGCAGAACGCCGTCCCGGGTGCGGCCAACCGGATCGTGGCGCGGTTCGCCAAGGCGGCGGCCGTCTCGTTCGCCGACACCGGCCTGCCCCGCGCCGTGGTCACCGGGAACCCGGTGCGGCCCGAGATCCTGGCCGTCGACCGGGAGCGCGACCGGCTTCCGGCCCGGCGGGCCCGGGGCCTGCCCGAGGACCGCACGGTCGTGGTGGCGTTCGGGGGGTCGCTCGGTGCCCGCCGGATCAACCGGGCCGTGACCGGGCTCGTGGCCCGCTGGGAGCAGCGAAGGGACCTCGCCGTCGTCCACGTGGTCGGCGAGCGGGACTGGGACGACCCCACCGCCCGGGGCGAGGAGCGCCTCGGGGAGAAGGGCATCCTCTACCGCCCCGTGCGCTACGAGGACGACATGCCCACCGCGCTGGCTGCCGCCGATCTGGTCGTGGCCCGGGCCGGGGCCACCACCGTCGCCGAGCTGGCCGTCCTCGGCCTTCCTGGCGTCCTCGTCCCCTTGCCCATCGCCACCGCCGATCACCAGACGGCCAACGCCCGGGCGCTGGTCGACCGGGGTGCCGCCCGTCTGGTGCCCGACGCCGAGCTCGACGTCGACCGCCTGGAGGCCGAGGTCGGCGCCCTGGTCGAGGACCCGGCCCGTTTGGCCGCCATGGGCGAGGCGGCTCGGGGCGTCGGTCGGCCCGACGCCGCGGAGCGGGTCGCCGACCTCGTCGAGGAGCACGCCCGTGGCTGATCCGGTCGACCTGACCCCGCCGCAGGCCATCCACGTCGTGGGCGTGGGGGGCGCGGGCATGAGCGCCATTGCCAGCGTCCTGGCCTCGATGGGTCATCGGGTGAGCGGCAGCGACCTGAAGGCGTCGAAGGCCCTGGAGCGCCTCCAGGACCAGGGCATCCGGGTGGCGGTGGGCCACCGGGCCGAGCAGCTCGAGGACGCCGCGGTCGTCGCCGTCTCGACGGCCATCGGTCCCGACAACCCGGAGGTCATGGCGGCACGGGACCGCGGGCTTCCCGTCCTGCGCCGGGCAGAGGTGCTGACCGCCATCACGGCCCTGCGCCGGACCATCGCCGTCGCCGGCACCCACGGCAAGACGACCACCTCGTCGATGCTGGCCGTGATCCTGACCGAAGCCGGGCTCGACCCCAGCTTCATCATCGGCGGCGACGTGAACCAGATCGGCTCCGGCGCCGTCTGGGCCGACGGTCCACTGTTCGTGGTGGAGGCGGACGAGAGCGACGGCACCTTCGTCGAGCTCCGCACCGAGGTGGCGGTGGTCACCAACGTCGAGGCCGACCACCACGCCCACTACGGCGGCTTCGAACCGCTGCGGGCGGCCTTCGACCAGTTCGTCGCGGCGGCCGGGCGGTTGGCCGTCGTCGGCATCGACGACGTCGAGGGCCGCGCCCTCGCCGAGCGCCATCCGGATGCGGTGACCGTGGGGGAGGAGCAGGGCGCCACCTACCGCATCGCCGGGCTCCGCCGCGACGCCCGCGGGACGACGTTCGACCTGGTGCACGGCGGTTCGTCGCGGGGCGAGATCCGGCTCCCGGTGCCAGGAGCCCACAACGCCCGCAACGCCGCGGTGGCCGCCGCCACGGCCCTCGAGGTCGGCGCGGACGTCGCCGCGGTGCAGGCCGCGCTGGCCCGCTTCGGTGGCGTCGCCCGGCGGTTCGAGTTCCGCGGCGAGGTCGCCGACGTGGCGTTCGTCGACGACTACGCCCACCTGCCCACCGAGGTGGCGGCGGCGATCGCGGCCGGTCGCGACACCGCGCCGGCGCGGCTCGTCGCCGTCTTCCAGCCCCACCGCTACAGCCGCGTCGCAGCCCTGGCCCCCGCCTTCGGTCGCTCGTTCGTGGACGCCGATCTGGTCGCGGTCACCGACGTCTACAGCGCCGGCGAGACCCCGGTGCCGGGGGTCTCGGGCAAGGCGGTCGTCGACGCCGTCGTCGCCGACGACCCGAGCCGCGCCATCGTCTACCTGCCCCGTCGGGAGGACCTGGTCCCCTACCTCGTGAGCCGGCTGAAGGCGGGCGACCTGTGCCTCACGCTCGGCGCCGGCGACCTGACCACCCTGCCCGACGAGCTCCAGGCCGCGCTGGCCGGTCGCCCGTGACCAGCGGGTTCGCTGACCGGGTCCGGGGCCTCCCGGGCGTCGCGCTGGCGCACGACGTGCCGCTCGGGCCGCTGACGACCTACCGCGTCGGCGGCCGCGCCGAGCTCTTCGTCGAGCTGTCCGGACCAGAGGAGCTGGCCGCGCTGGCCGCCACCCTGGCCGACGGCGAGCCGGTCCCCGTGCTGGTCGTGGGCAAGGGCTCGAACCTGCTCGTCCACGACGACGGCTTCGCCGGACTGGCCATCCACCTGGGTGCCGGCTTCGCGAACCTCGACATCGTCGACACGGAGGTCCGCGCTGGTGGGGCCGTCGCCCTACCGGTCCTGGCTCGCCAGACCGCGGCGGCCGGCCTCACGGGACTCGAGTGGGCGGTCGGCGTGCCGGGGTCAGTGGGGGGCGGCGTGCGGATGAACGCCGGCGGGCACGGCTCGGACATGGCCGCCAGCCTGGTCCAGGTCCGCGTCGTCGACTTGTGGACCGGCGAAGATGGGGAGGTGCCCGCCGCGGCCCTGGACCTCGGGTACCGCCACTCGTCGGTGCGGTCCCACCAGGTCGTCGGGCGCGCCGACTTCGCGCTGGAGCGGGGCGATCCGGCGGCCGGCGAGGCGGAGATCGCCGAGATCGTGGCCTGGCGTCATGAGAACCAACCGGGCGGTCCGAACGCCGGCTCGGTCTTCACCAACCCCGAGGGGGACTCGGCCGGTCGCCTCATCGAGGTCAGTGGGGCCAAGGGCCTCCGCCACGGGACGGCGATGGTGTCCGACAAGCACGCCAACTTCATCCAGGCCGACCGCGGCGGTCGGGCCGAGGACGTCCACGCGCTGATGGTCCTCGTGCGCGACCAGGTCCGGGAGGCCACGGGGGTCACCCTCGTCCCCGAGACCCGGCTGATCGGCTTCCCCCCGTGGGAGGACCCGTGAGCACCGTGGCCGTTGACCCGCGGATCCGGGCCCGACGGATCTCGGTGGCCCGCGACGCCGGTCGTCGCCGGCTCCGCCGCGTCGTCGCGCTCGGCGCGGTCGTCGGCCTGGGCCTGGTGGGCCTGGCGCTGACCTGGACGCCGCTCCTGGACGTGGAGTCCTTCGCCGTCCGGGGCGGGGAGCGGACCCCGAGCCGAGCCGTGGTCGCCGCGGCCGACCTCCAGACCGGCGACTCGCTTGTCTGGTTCGACACCGCGGAGGCGGCCCGGGCCATCCGGGCGCTGCCGTGGGTGGACGAGGCGGTCGTGGAGCGCTCATGGTCCGGCACGGTCACGATCGAGATCACCGAGCGCGTCCCGGCCGCCGTCGTGGCCCTCGCCGATGGCGGCTGGTTGCTCGCCGATGGGGACGGGCGGGCCTTGGCCGCGGTCGACCCGGCCCCGACCGATCTCGCCCTGGTCGACGGCGTCAGCGTGAGCGCCGCTCCCGGCGACACCTTGGACGAGCAGGTGCAGGCCTCGCTCGAGGTGGCCGCCGCGATGCCGACTGCCCTCCGGCCGCTCGTCGCCACGATCCACGGGACGGGTGCCGATCTGGAGGTCACCCTGCGCAGCGGCGGCGTCGTGGTGCTCGGTGGCACCGATGACGCGGGGCCCAAGCTCGCCGCCGCATCCGCCGTGCTGGCCACAGTGGCGCCGGGCTGCGTGGAGCGCTTGGATGTCAGCCTGCCCGCGGCCCCGGCGCTCGTCCGCGTCCCGGTTTGTGGCTGATCAGAGGAGGATCCCATGAGCACCCACGGAGGCATGTTCGACGGGGGAGGGTCGGATCGCCCTAGCATCACGGGGTCGTCCGGCCCGTCCGAGGCGCCGGAGGTGGAGGACTCCATGATCGGCAACCCGCAGAACTACCTGGCCGTCATCAAGGTCGTCGGCATCGGCGGGGGTGGCGTCAACGCCGTCAACCGCATGATCGACGCCGGCCTCAAGGGGGTCGACTTCGTCGCGGTCAACACCGACGCCCAGGCGCTCTTGATGAGCGACGCCGAGGTGAAGCTCGACATCGGCCGGGACCTGACCCGTGGGCTCGGCGCGGGGAGCGACCCCGACGTCGGCCGCGAGGCCGCGGAGTCGCACCGGGCCGAGATCGAAGAGGCCATCGCCGGCTCCGACATGGTGTTCCTCACCGCGGGCAAGGGCGGCGGCACCGGCACCGGGGCGGCGCCGATCATCGCCGAGATCGCCCGCGCCGCGGGGGCGCTGACGATCGCCGTGGTCACCCGGCCGTTCAGCTTCGAGGGCCGCCGGCGCACCGTGCAGGCCGAGCAGGGCATCCAACGGCTGAAGGAAGCCGTGGACACCCAGATCGTGATCCCCAACGACCGGCTGATCACCGTGTCGGACGAGAACACGTCGATGCTCAACGCCTTCAAGATGGCCGACGAGATCCTCCTGCAGGGGGTCCAGGGCATCACCGACCTCATCACGACGCCCGGCCTGATCAACACCGACTTCGCCGACATCAAGACCGTCATGGCCAACGCCGGTTCGGCCCTCATGGGGATCGGCTACGCCTCGGGCGAGGGGCGGTCGCTCACCGCGGCGCGCAACGCCATCTCCAGCCCGATGCTCGAGGCGTCCATCGAGGGGGCACGGGGGGTCATCCTGAACGTCTCCGGCGGCAGCGACCTCGGCCTGCTCGAGGTGAACGAGGCGGCCGAGATCATCCACGGCGTGTGCCACCCGGACGCCAACATCATCTTCGGTGCGGTGATCGACGACGACCTCGGCGACGAGGTCCGCGTGACGGTGATCGCGGCCGGCTTCGACCGCTGGGACGGCGACCGCCGCACCCGGGAGGACGGCGAGCCCGACCTCAGCTTCCTACACAGCGGGGAGGACGAGGAGGCCCCCGACCTCTTCGGCGGGGACGATGACGACGACGACCTCGGTCTCGGCGGCGACGACTTCGACGTCCCGTCGTTCCTCAAGTAATCCACGCCGTCCCCGACCTCCTCCTGGCCGACGGGCGCACGGCCCGACTCCGGTTCACCGGGCCCGCCGACGGCGATCTGCGCGTCGCCGGGCCCCCTGACGAGCTGGCGGCCCGGCGTCGGGCCATCGTCGAGCTCCCGTGGACGTGGCTGCGGCAGGTTCACGGGGCCGACGTGGTCTCGGTGCGGGCACCGGGTGCTGCCGCGGGGGTGCCGGCCGACGCCGCGGTGACGACGGTCTCGGGCGCGGTCCTCGCCGTGCACACCGCGGACTGCGTGCCGGTGGTGCTGGTGGCGGACGGTGGGGGGGTGGGCGTCGCCCACGCCGGCTGGCGCGGCCTGGTGGCCGGCGTGGTGCCCGCTGCGGTGGACGCCCTGCGGGCCGAGGCCGGCGACCGGGTGCGGGCCTGGGTGGGCCCCCGGATCGGCCCCGAGTGCTACGAGTTCGGCGCGGACGACCTGGCTCAGGTGGTCGACGTGCTCGGCCCCGAGGTGGTGGGGGAGACGAGCGCCGGCCGCCCCGCCCTCGATCTCGGGGCGGCGACGAGGGTGGCGTTGGCTCGGGCCGGGGTGGGCGAGGTCGTGCTGGTCGGCGACTGCACCGCCTGCGGGCCGGCGGCGTTCTCCCACCGGGCCCGGGGCGACCGCGGCCGCCAGGCCGCCCTGGCCTGGATCGAGGAGCCGCCGTGAGCAGGGACACGCAGCGAGCGCCAGTCCCCGCAGAAGCGGTCCTGCTGAAGCGAGCGGAGCTGGACCAATGAGCATCGATCCCGACGCCGTGCGCCGCGGGCTGGATCGGGTGCGCGACCGCATCGCCGGCGCGGGCGGGGACCCCGAGGCGGTGACCATCGTCGCCGTGACCAAGGGCTTCGGTCCCGAGGCGGTGACGGCTGCCGTCGCCGCGGGGGCCGAGCACCTGGGGGAGAACTACGCCCAGGAGCTCGTGGCCAAGGCCGAGAGGGCCGGGGAGGGCGTGCAGTGGCACTTCATCGGGGGCCTCCAGCGCAACAAGGTCCGCGGCCTGGCACCGCTCGTGGACCTCTGGGAGACCGTCGACCGCGCCCCGCTGGGCGCCGAGATCGCCCGCCGGGCCCCGGGGGCGGCCGTCCTGGTCCAGGTGAACATCTCCGAGGAGGCGACCAAGGGGGGTTGCCGGCCGGAGGCGGCCCCCGACCTGGTGGCCGAGCTGCGCGAGCTCGGCCTCGAAGTACGGGGAGTGATGGGGATCGCCGCGCCGGGTGACCAGGAGCGGGCCCGCCGCCAGTTCGGCGCCTTGGCCGACCTGAGCACCGCCCTGGACCTGGCCGAACGTTCGATGGGGATGTCCGAGGACCTCGAGGTCGCTGTCGCGCAGGGTGCCACCATCGTGCGGGTGGGGACCGCCCTGTTCGGATCCCGTCCGCCGCGTTGACCGCCCGACGTGCGACACTGGACGGCGCTATGTCATCGCCGTTCCGCAAGGCCATGCTCTACCTGGGCCTCGGGCCCGACGAGGAGTACGACGAGTACGGCTACGAAGAGTCCCCCGTGCTCGAGCCGCGACCGGCGTCCCGTTCGTCCTCGCCCGACTCGAACCCGGGCGAACCACCGGTCCACGTCGTGCCCAAGCCGGAGGTGGCTGTACCCGTGAAGAAGGACGAACCTGCGATCTCGGCCCTGCGTCCCGTCCCGGTGTCGGGTGGGGGTGGCGGCGAGGTCGAGCTCGGGGCGGTCCGCCCGATCCCCGTCTCCGCGGCCAAGCCCCAGGTGGTGATCCCGGCCGACTTCAACGACGCCCAGCAGCTCGGCGACCGCTTCAAGGCGAGCCAGCCAGTCATCATCAACCTGCAGGGGGCCGACCTGGACCTCGCCCGGCGGGTGATCGACTTCGCCAGCGGCCTCTGCTACGGCCTGGGCGGGCAGATGGAGCGGGTGGCGAGCCAGGTGTACCTCCTCACCCCGAACGACGTGGAGGTGTCCGACGAGGACCGGCGCCGGATCACCGAGCGCGGCCTCGGCCGGCGCTGAGCGCCGCCCCGAGTGGGCCTCATCTGCGGGCTGGGGCTCGCCTACTTCCTGGTCGTGCTCCTGCGGGTCGTCCTGTCCTGGTTCCCGATGTCCCCGGACGGCTTCGGCGCCCAGATCTACGGCCTGACGGTGACGCTCACCGAGCCCCTGCTCGGCCCCCTCCGTCGGGCCCTCCCCGTCCTGCGGATCGGCACCATGGGGCTCGATCTCTCGCCCATCGTCCTGATCTTCGGGTTGCAGATCCTGCTGAGCCTCATCGGCTGCTGAGGTCCTCATCGGTTCTGGGGAGGCGAGGACTACGCTCGTCGCCATGGAGCTGACCCCCGACGGCGTCCGCGGCATCGAGTTCAGGAAGAAGGGGCGGGGCTACGACGCCGACGACGTGGACGCCTTCCGCCAGAACGTCGAGAGCTGGGTCGGGGAGATGCAGGCTCGGCTCCGGGAGGCCACGAGCAAGCTCGACCAGGCCGAGACCCGGGCCCGTGAGGCCGAGGAACGGACCCGGACCAACGTCGAGAGCGACGAGACGATCCAGCGCACCCTGCTCCTGGCGCAGCGGACCGCCGACGCCGCCGTCAAGGAGGCCGAGGAGACGGCCGCGCGCCGGGTCGCCGACGCCGAAGCCGAGGCGGACCGCCTGCTCAACGAGGCCCGGACCCACAAGGACCGCGCCATCGCCGACGCGGAGGCCGACGTCCAGCAGGCCATCGACGCCAAGCGGGCCGAGCTGCTGGACGAGCTCCACAGCCTCGAGCGGACCCGTGACGCGGTGGCCAACGACGTCGCCCTCCTCGAGGTGCACCTCGAGGGGGAGCGGGCCCGGTTGGGCGACGCCCGCGACCAGCTCTCGCGGCTGCTGGACGACCCGGGCGCCCTTTCCCCGGCCGCGGCGCCGACGCTGTCCGAGGTCGAGGTGCCCGCCGACGATCCGTTCGCGACCGACACCTTCGGCATCGAGGACGAGGTGGACGAGCCCGACGGAGAGCCCGCCGACGCGCCGGCCGACGACGAAGCGGATGCGTTCGCCGATCCCTGGGTGGCGGAGGCTCCCGTGGCGGCCGACCACGCCGAGGGTGAGGCCTGGGCCCTCGGTGGGCCGTCCGAAGCGGCGCCGGCCGACGACCGGTCGTCGGCCTGGGACACGTCCGAGGACGCCGGGAGCGAGCTGCCCCCTCCTCCCCCTCCGCCCCCTCCTCCGCCGCCGGACCTCGAGGTGGACGAACGGGCGTGGGCCGACGCCCCTCCGCCGCCGCCTCCGCCGCCGGACTTCGACGCGCCCGAGGACGAGGGCACCTCGAGCGCCAGCTTCGGTGGCCTCTCTGGACCCGCCGTGCCCGACCTGGCGGACGTGGACGAGGCCGACAACCCGTGGCTGGCGGAGCTGGCAGACGAGGAGGCGGGGGCCGACGACGGCGATCGGTCGAGGTTCGGCCGTCGCCGCTGAGCGCCTCGCCCCGCCGACTCCGCCTCGTCCTGCCGATCGCGCTGGGCGTCGTCGTTGCCGACCAGCTAGCCAAGACGTGGGCGCTGCGGGCGCTGGACGACGGGTCGATCGACCTCGTCTGGACCCTGCGCCTGAACCTCGTCTTCAACACCGGGGCCGCGTTCAGCCAGGGTGAGGGCCTCGGCCCGATCATCGGGGTGCTCGCCGGAGCCGTCGCGCTGGCGCTGTTGTGGTCAGGGCGCACGGTGCCCACGCGGCTGGGTGCCGTGGCGGTGGGCCTCGTCCTGGGAGGGGCCGCCGGCAACCTCGTCGATCGGGCCTTGCGGGCCGGCGACGGCTTCCTGGGCGGCGCCGTCGTCGACTTCATCGACCTGCAGTGGTACCCGGTCTTCAACATCGCCGACATCGCCGTCGTGGGTGGTGCGCTGCTGCTGCTCGTCGCCACCGCGGTGGCGGGCGAGCCGTCCACCGAGCCCGAGGTGGGGGAGCGGGTGAGCGTCGAGGAGCGTTCCGACGGCGCCTGAGCAGCGGCTCGACCGGCGGGTGGCCGCCGAGGCCGGATGCGGCCGGGCCGCGGCGCAGGAGCTGGTGCTCGCCGGTGCGGTCACCGTCGGCGGGCGGGTCGAGCGTCGCCCCGCGACCCGGGTGGCCGATGACGTGGAGGTCACGGTCGACCACGAGCCCCCCGAGGTCCACGGTCCGCACGGCGACCCCGAGGTCGTGGTCCCGCTGGTGTACGAGGACGAGCACGTATTCGTCGTCGACAAGCCCGCGGGGCTGGTGATCCATCCGGGCCGGGGCGCCGACTCGGGCACGCTCGTCCACGGCCTCCTCGCCATCGACCCCGGCCTCGTCGGTGTCGGTCCGGACCCCGACCGGCCGGGCATCGTCCACCGCCTCGACCGTGGCACGTCCGGCCTCATGGTGGTCGCCCGCACCCCGGCGGCCCACGACGTCCTGCGGGCGGCCATCGCCGCCCACGACGTCGAGCGGGAGTACGCCGCCCTGGTCGAGGGCACGGTGGCCGAGGCCACGGGCCGCATCGAAGCGCCCCTCGGGCGTTCGCCCCGGCGCCCGACCCTGCGGGCGGTCGTACCGGACGGCAAGCCGGCCGCCACCGACTACGAGGTCGAGGCCCGCTACACCGAACCGGTGGCGGTCAGCCTGCTGGCCTGCCGGCTCGAGACCGGTCGGACCCACCAGATCCGCGTCCACCTCGCCGCCATCGAGCACCCCGTGGTCGGTGACGAGGCCTACGGCGCCCGATCGGACCTCCCGCTCGGGCGCCCCTTCCTGCACGCCCGCCGCCTCGCCTTCACGCACCCGGTGACGGGCGAGGCCTGCACGTTCACGTCGCCGTTGCCCGAGGACCTCGTCGCCGTGCTCGACCTGCTCGGCCCGGCCTGACCCGGGTCAGGCCTCGGGCCAGGGGCGTTCGCCGCGGGCCATGGCGGCGATGTCCGCCAGGGTGAGCGAGTCGAGGTGGTGGCGGAGGATGGCGCCCACGTCCTGCCACACGGCGAGGAGGACGCACTGGCCCTCGTGGTCGCAGGCCCCGTCCTGGTGGGGCTGGCCGAAGTCGCCGGCGGCGATCGGACCGTCAACCGCGCTGACGATCGCCCCCAGCGTGATCTCCGCAGGAGGCTTGGCCAGCACGTACCCACCGCCGACCCCCCGCTTCGAGCGGACCAGGCCGGCACCCTTGAGGGCGAGGAGGATCTGCTCGAGGTAGGGCTGGGGGAGCGCCGTGCGCTCGGCGATGTCGCGGACCGACGTGGGACCGGCCTCGTCCTGGTGCAGGGTGAGCGAGAGCAACGCCCGGCTGGCGTAGTCGCCCCGCGTCGACACCTTCACGGGCCGCATCGTAGGGGGACACCCGGCGACGCCTGCGGTGGTGCGCCGCGGGCGTCCGTGAGTAGGTTGCGCAGCCGACGGAAGGATGGTCGGTGGCTGAACTGCCCGTGGTCCCGGACTACGACGGGGCCGCAGTCAACAACGTGGTGCCCGCGCTGCTCGGCCAGTTCGACGACGCGCCGACCTGGCTGCCTCCCGCGGCGGTGGACTGCGACCAGGTCGTCCTGCTCGTCCTCGACGGCCTCGGCTGGGACCAGCTCGAGGAGCGACGGTCGCTGGCCCCGACGCTGGCGGCCATGGAGGGTGGCCCGATCTGCACCGTCGCCCCGAGCACGACGGCCGCCGCCCTGACCTCGATCTCCACCGGGCTCGCACCGGGCGAGCACGGGATCGTCGGCTACCGGATGGTGGTCGACGACGCCATCCTGAACGTCCTGCGCTGGGCGACACCGGCCGGTGACGCCCGGCCGACGATCCCGCCGACCTCCATCCAGGCGGCCGTGCCCTTCGGCGGCGAACGACCACCCGTGGTGACCCGGGCCGAGTTCTCGAAGTCAGGGTTCACCCTGGCCCATCTCTCCGACACGCGGATGACGCCCTACCGCATGGCGTCGACCCTGGTGACCGAGGTGCGCCGGCTCCTGAGTGCGGGCGAGCCGTTCGTCTACGCCTACTACGAGGGCATCGACAAGGTCGCCCACGAGTACGGGCTGGCCGAGCACTACGGGGCGGAGCTGGTGGCCACCGATCGCCTGGTGGCCGACCTGGCCGACGCCCTCCCGCCCGGCGCCGCGCTGGTCGTCACCTCCGATCACGGCCAGGTCGACGTCGGCGACCGGGTGATCACGCCGGCGGCCGACGTGCTGCGCCTGGTGCGGCTGCAGTCGGGCGAGGCCCGGTTCCGGTGGCTCCACGCGCGCTCCGGCCAGGCCGACGCGCTGGCGGCCGCCGCCGAGGAGCACCACGGCGACACGGCCTGGATCGCGACCCTCGACCAGGTGATCGACGAGCGGTGGTTCGGCGCGATGACCGCGGCGGCGGCAGGCCGGCTCGGCGACGTGGCGCTCGTCGCCCGCGAGCCCGTCGCCTTCTCCGACCCCGACGACACCGGTCCGTACCACCTCATCGGACGCCATGGCTCGATGACCGCGGCCGAGATGCTCGTGCCGTTGCTGGCCACCCGGGCCTGACGGACATCGCGCCGCCGCGGGTAGAAAGGGCGCATGAGCGACGCCCCCACCGGTTCCGAGCCGATCGCCCCCGAGCTGGTCGACGAACCCACGGACGGCGCGACGAGCGAGGGGAGCGGGCCGAACTCGGTCGACGAGCCGGCGAAGGTGATGCGGGTCGGGACGATGATCCGCCAGCTGCTCGACGAGGTCCGCCAGACCGAGCTCGACCAGCCCAGCCGGGACCGGCTACGGGAGATCTACGAGACCTCGATCGCCGAGATCGGCGCGGCCGTGTCGCCCGACCTGCGCGAGGAGCTCGACCGCCTGGCGCTGCCCTTCGGTGACGGCACGCCCACCGACGCCGAGCTGCGCGTCGCGCAGGCCCAGCTCGTCGGCTGGCTGGAGGGCCTCTTCCACGGCATCCAGGCCACGCTCTTCGCCCAGCAGATGGCGGCGCGCAACCAGCTCGACGACATGCGGCGACGCCTGCCCGCGGGATCGGACCCGACAGGTGGCCCGGTCGACCCGACCCAGGGCGGCGGCACATACCTCTGAGGCTTGCCAGCCGAACCGGCGGAGGGTACGGTCGAATCACACCGATGTGATTTGTCCACAGGGTGTGGACACCGCCTGTGGGTGATCTGGGGAACAACTGCATGTCGTTCGTGCACCTGCACAACCACACCGAGTTCTCGATGCTGGACGGTGCGGCGCGGGTCGGCGATGCAGTGGCGGCGGTGGTCGACGACGGCCAGCCCGCGCTGGCCATCACCGACCACGGGAACATGTACGGCGTCCTCGACTTCTACCGGGCCTGCCGGGCCTCGGGGATCAACCCCATCATCGGGACCGAGGCCTACCTGGCCCACGAGCACCGCTCGGAACGCCCGGCCCGCCGGGGCCGGCTGGACGACTCCGGGGGCGACACCGAGGGCGGGCGCAAGCTCTACTACCACCTGACCCTGCTGGCCGAGAACCGGGCCGGCTACCGCAACTTGATCCAGCTGGCCAGCCGGGCCTTCCTCGAGGGGTACTTCTACAAGCCCCGGGTCGACTGGGAGCTGTTGGACGAGCACAGCGAGGGCCTCATCGCCACCACGGCCTGCCTGGGCGGCCACGTGCTGCAGGCCCTGCTGCTGGGCGACGACGCCGAGGCCCTGGCCCGGGCCGGTCGGCTGCAGGACATCTTCGGCCGGGACAACCTCTTCGTCGAGATCCAGGACCAGGGCCTCGCCAAGCAGCGCCAGACGATGCCGGGGCTGCTCGAGATCAGCCGCAAGCTGGGTGCCCCCCTGGTCGCCACCAACGACAGCCACTACGTGCGCCGGGAGGACGCCCAGGCTCACGACGCCCTGCTCTGCGTGCAGACGAACTCGATGATGAGCGACCCCACCCGCTTCAAGTTCGAGGGTGAGGACCACTACCTCAAGACGGCGGCGGAGATGCGCCGGTTGTTCCCCGACGGGGAGTACCCCGGGGCCTGCGACAACACCCTGCTGATCGCCGAGCGCTGCCACGTGGAGATCGAGTTCGGCAAGCCGCTGCTGCCTCGCTTCCCGCTGCCGGAGGGCTTCGACGACGACCGGTCCTTCCTCGAGCACCTCACGCTCGAGGGCGCCCGCCAGCGCTGGGGCGCCGACCTGCCCGAGGCGGTGGTGGAGCGGATCGCCTACGAGCTCCAGGTCATCGCCGACATGGGGTTCTCGTCGTACTTCCTCATCGTCTGGGACCTCATCAAGCACGCCCGGGACAACGGCATCCGGGTCGGGCCGGGTCGAGGGAGCGCCGCGGGCTGCTGCGTCGCCTATTGCCTGCGGATCACCGACCTCGACCCGATCCGCTACGACCTGCTCTTCGAGCGCTTCCTCAACCCGTCACGCATCTCGATGCCCGACATCGACATGGACTTCGACTCGCGGTTCCGGGACGAGATGATCCGGTACGCCGCCGAGCGCTACGGCCGCGACCGCGTCGCCCAGATCGTCACCTTCTCCACCATCAAGGCCCGGGCCGCCGTGCGGGACGCGGCGCGCGTGCTCGGCCACCCGTACGCCCTCGGCGACCGGATCGCCAAGGCCATGCCCCCGCTGCTCATGGGGCGCGACACGCCACTGCACGCCTGCCTCGAGAAGACCGAGAAGTACGAGGACGGGTACAAGCAGGCCGGCGAGCTGCGGGTGATGTACGAGGCCGACGCCGAGGCCCGGGAGGTCATCGACGTCGCCCGGGGGCTCGAGAACCTCCGGCGCCAGGACAGCATCCACGCCGCCGCGGTCGTGATCACCGACCAGCCCGTCACCGAGTACGCCCCGGTGCAGCGCAAGCCCGAGTCGGGCCAGGATCCCGCCGAGGCCCCGATCGTCACCCAGTACGAGATGAACGGCATCGAGTCGCTGGGCCTGCTCAAGATGGACTTCCTGGGGCTCCGGAACCTGGACGTCATCCAGGACACGATCGAGCTGATCGAGTCCGTCCGCGGCGAGGCGGTGGACATCGACGCCATCCCCCTCGACGACGAGGCCACGCTGGCCATGCTCCGGCGGGGCGAGTCGATCGGCGTCTTCCAGTTGGAGGGCGGCCCGATGCGGGCGCTCATGCGCTCGCTGGCCCCCACCAGCTTCGACGACATCGCCGCCCTCGTGGCCCTGTACCGCCCCGGGCCCATGGGGGCGAACATGCACAACGACTATGCCGACCGGAAGAACGGGCGGAAGCCGGTCACCTACGCCCACCCCGACCTCGAGGAGACGCTGGGCGACACCTACGGCCTGATGATCTACCAGGAGTCGGTCATGCGGGTGGCCCAGAAGGTGGCGGGCTACACGCTGGCCGAGGCCGACAACCTGCGAAAGGCCTGCGGCAAGAAGATCCGGGAGATGATCCGGGCCGAGCGGGCCAAGTTCGTCGACGGGTGCGAGGCCACGGGCTACGGCCGGGACCTCGGCGAGCGGCTCTTCGACATCATCGAGCCCTTCGCCGACTACGCCTTCAACAAGAGCCACGCCTACGGCTACGGGCTCGTCGCCTACCAGACGGCGTGGCTCAAGGCCCACTACCCGGTCGAGTACCTCGCCGCCCTGCTGACCAGCGTGAAGGACAGCCAGGACAAGGCCGCGGTGTACCTGGCGGAGTGCCGGGCGATGGGCATCGAGGTCCGGGTGCCCGACATCAACCTCTCGGTGTCGAAGTTCACCGCGGTGCCGGGCGAGGACGGCGCCCGGGGCTCGATCCCCTTCGGCCTGTCGGCCGTCCGCAACGTCGGCGAGGGGGTGACCGACCTGATCCTGGCCGAGCGGGAGGCCAGCGGCGCCTTCGAGGACTTCTACGACTTCTGCGAACGGGTGGACACGGTCGCCCTCAACAAGCGGACGGTGGAGGCGCTGATCAAGGCCGGCGCCTTCGACAGCCTGGGCCACACCCGTCGGGGCCTGCTGGGCGCCTACGAGCGGATCATCGACCTGACCGTGTCCAAGCGCAAGCAGCACGACATGGGGGCCATGAGCCTCTTCGACTCGGCCGACGCCGGCCCGGTGTTCGACGACCGCCCGCGGATCGACGGCGACGAGCTGGACAAGAAGGTGAAGCTGGCCTTCGAGAAGGAGATGCTCGGCCTGTACATCAGCGACCACCCGCTGATGGGCGTGGAGGCCTCGTTGCGCCGGCGCACCGACGGAGCCGTGGACGAGATCCTCGCCGGCGACGAGGAGGTGGTCGCCTCCCTCGGCGGGGTGGTCACCGGGCTGCAGCGGAAGTGGACCAAGCGAGGCGACCTCATGGCCGTCTTCCAGCTCGAGGACCTCCGGGGCGCGATCGAGGTCATGGTGTTCCCCAAGACGATGACCGAGCACGGCCACAAGCTGGAGGACGACGCCATCGTCATCATCCGCGGCCGGGTCGACCGCAAGGAGGAGACGGTGCGGGTCATGGCCATGGAGGTCGAGCGCTTCGAGCCCGTGGAGGAGGCCCCGCGGGTCAGCATCGACCTCACCCGCTCGGCGGTGAACGACGACCTGCTGCACCGGCTGAAGGGCGTCCTCGTCGACCACCCCGGCGACTCCGAGGTCGTGCTCCGCCTGAGCGACCGGCAGATGGTGCGCCTGGCCGACGACCTGGCCGTCGACGCGTCCAACGGCCTCGTGGCCGAGCTGCGGGTCCTCCTGGGGGCCAACGCGGTCGACGTCTGAGCCCCGCCCGGGAGGTTTTTCGGATCTCTTGGTCCGTCGAGTTGCGCGATCTCGTCGCGGACGCTGGACTGTAGGGGTCCGATCCGACCTCATCCGGGGGGTTCTTCCGTAGTCATGGGCATCCAGGTCGAGACCAAGGACTGCACCTCGTTGGGCGATGCCGAGCTGGCCGAGATGGCCGACACGTGCGCGGACGGGCCGAGCGACTTCGAGATCGGGTTCTTGTCGAAGGCGGCCGAGGCCTGGGTGCTGGTCAGCCTGGCCCGGGAGGGCAACCCGCTGAAGGGCTTCTCGTTCTGCACCCTCGAGCGCATCGGTGGCACCCCCAGCGTGCTGATCGGCCTGGCGTCCATCAAGCGGACGAGCAAGCGGGACGCGGTCCTGCGGGCGATCATGGCCGACCAGATGCGCCGGGCCCTGATGGCCTTCCCCGACGAGGACGTGCTGGTCGGCATGCGGGCCAACGACGTCTCGGCCTTCGAGGCCCTCCGCCAGCTGTCCGACATCATCCCCCGGCCCGAGCACCGGGCCTCGGGTGAGGAGCGGGCCTGGGGCGTCCGGTTGGCCAAGCGCTTCGGTGTCGAGACGACGGACTACGACGAGCGCTCCTTCCTGGCCAAGGGCGATGGCAGCTATCCGGCCGTCCTGGACCACAGCTCGCTCAAGCCGGAGAAGACCGATCCGGTGGTGGCCGAGTTCTTCCGCGGCCTGAACCACGAACGGGGTGACTCGCTCGTCATCTTCGGCTGGGCGCTGGCCGAGGACCTCGAGAAGCTGGGCTGAGCCGTCGCCCCCGTGGTTCGGGCGTTCACGCCCGAACCCCTCGATGACGACCTGATCGACCGGCTCCTGGCCGACGCGCTCCGCGCGCCGTCGGCCGGCAACACCCAAGGCACGGAGCTGGTGCTGCTCGTCGGCGACGAGACGGACTGCTACTGGGACGCCTCCCTGCCGCCCGAACGACGGGACGGCTTTGCCTGGCCGGATCTGTTGGCCGCCCCGGTGCTCGTCGTCGTGCTCACCGACCCCGGGCGCTACGTGCGCCGCTACGCCGAGCCGGACAAGGCCCAGGACGCCACCGCCTGGACCACCCCGTACTGGTGGGTGGACGGGGGCATGGTCGTCCAGCGCCTCCTGCTCGGCGCCGAAGGGGCCGGCCTGGGCGCGCTGATCTTCGGCGTGTTCGACCACGAGGCGGCGGTGCGCGAGGCGCTGGAGATCCCCGAGGCCTTCGGCATCGTCGGCGTCGTGGCCCTCGGCCACCCGCTGCCGTCCCGCCCCGGCCGTTCCGCCCGCCGCCCCCGCCGCCCGCACGACGAGCTGATCCGTCGGGGCACCTACGGCGTGAGCTGAGCGGCGAGCTCGTCGGGGGACGAGGCGGGGAGCTGGCAGGTGTAGTTGCGGCAGACGTAGGCCCGGCCGTCCTCCCGTCCTTCCCACAGAGGTGAGTCGTACCGCTCGCCCCAGGCCAGGACGGCGGTGGGGAGGTACCGGGAGCGGACCTCGGTCACGAGGTCGGGGTGGTCGCCGACGACGACGATCTCGGTGGTGCCGCCGTGCCACAGCTCGAGCGCCCCGAGCAGGTGGGCGAAGGCCGCGGGCGCGCTGCCGGCGAGCGGACCGAAGAGGGCCAGGATCTGCCCGGCGTGGTCTCGGTACCGGTCGTCCCCGGTGAGGGCGGAAAGGCGGAGGAGGGCGACGGCGGCGAGGCTGTTGGCCGCCGGGGTGGCGTTGTCGAGGAAGTCCTTCTGGCGGACGACCGGGGTGTCCGATCCCTCTCCGGTGGTGAACAGGCCGCCTCGCTCGGGATCCCAGAACCGCTCGAGCAGGGTGTCGGCCACCGTCCGGGCCTCGGTGATCCAGCGGGCGTCACCGGTGGCCTCGGCCAGGCGGGTGAACGCATCGACCAGGGCGGCGTGATCGGCGGCGTACGCGTGGTGCCGGGCCGACGGGGCACGCTCGCCGTCCCCGGCCTGCCAGGAGCGCATCCAGCGTCCCTCGTCGTCCCGCAGGGCGGTCAGCAGGAAGTCGGCGCCCTGGACCGCCGCCGCCACCCAGTCGGGCTCGCCCGCCGCAGCACCGGCTTCGGCCAGGGTGGCGATCATCGAGCGCGTTCCACTCGGTGAGGACCTTGTCGTCGAGACCGGGCCGGACCCGCTCCTCGCGGGCGAGGAAGAGCGCGTCCCGGGCCGCTTCGACCTCGGGCGAGCGCAGGAGGTCGCCGCGCACCGGCCGGTGGAGGATGTTCGAGCCCTCGAAGTTGCCCTGTGGGGTGACGCCGTACCACTCGATGGCGATCTCGGTCCGGTCCCCCAGGACCTCCCGCATCTCCTCCGGTCGCCAGACGTAGAACTTGCCCTCCTCGCCCTCCGAGTCGGCGTCCTCGGCCGAGTAGAGGCCACCGTCGGCGTGACGGAGGTCCCGGAGCGCATAGGCGACGATCTCGGCCAGGACCTGGCGGAACCGTGCCTCGCCGGTGACCAGCCAGGCGTGGAGGTGGATCCGGGCGAGCAGGGCCTGGTCGTAGAGCATCTTCTCGAAGTGGGGGACCATCCAGAAGGCGTCGACCGAGTACCGGGCGAAGCCGCCGCCGAGGTGGTCGTACATGCCGCCCGAGGCCATGGCGTCGAGCGAGGTCACCACCGCGTCCAGCAGGGCGGGATCGCCCGTGGTCGCATGGCCCCGGAGCAGCAGCTCCAGGCTCATGGTCTGTGGGAACTTGGGTGCCCGCCCGAACCCACCCCACTCCGGGTCGTGCTGGCTCAGCAGAGTGGTGCGGGCCGCGTCGAGCACCTCGGCCCCGGGCACGCCGTCGGCCTCCAGCCCTCCGCTCCGGGCCACGGCCTCGGTCAGCCGCTCGGCCTGGGCCGAGGCGTCGTCACGGTGGTCGCGCCAGTGCTCGTCGACGGCGTGGAGGACGTCTCGGAACGACGGCATCCCGTGACGGGCCTCGTTCGGGAAGTACGTGCCGCCGTAGAAGGGCTTGCCCTCCGGCGTCAGGAACACGGTGAGCGGCCATCCCCCGTGACCCGTCATGGCCTGGACGGCGTCCATGTACACGCCGTCGACGTCGGGACGCTCCTCACGGTCGACCTTGACGTTCACGAAGAGGCGGTTCATGAGGGCGGCGGTGTCATCGTCCTCGAAGGACTCGTGGGCCATGACGTGGCACCAGTGGCAGGCGGAGTAGCCGATCGAGAGCAGGACCGGCCGGTCCTCGTCGCGGGCCCGGGCGAAGGCCTCGTCGCCCCAGGCGTACCACTCGACGGGGTTGTCGGCGTGCTGGCGCAGGTACGGGCTGGGCTCGGCTCCGAGTCGGTTGGCCATGGGCTCACCGTAGGGGCGTAGGTTCCCGAGGATGCAGATCGATCTGGACGGACGGGTCGCGCTCGTGACCGGAGCCTCCCGGGGCATCGGGCAGGCCATCGCCTCGGCCTTCGCCGGCGCGGGAGCGATGGTGATGCTCTCCGCCCGCAAGCAGGACGCCCTCGACGAGGCCGCCGCGACCATGACCGGCGAGGTCGCCACCTTCGCGGCCCACGCCGGCGATCCGGACCAGGCCGCCGCCTGCGTGGCGGCCACGGTCGAGCGCTTCGGCCGGGTCGACATCCTGGTCAACAACGCGGCCACCAACCCCTACATGGGCCCGACCATCGAGATCGACCTGCCGCGCTACGACAAGACCTTCGAAGTCAACCTCCGGGGTCCGTTGGTCTGGACCCAGCTCGCCCACCGGGCCTCGATGGCCGAGCACGGAGGGTCGGTGATCAACGTCGCGTCCGTCGGCGCCCTGTCCGTCGAACCCGCCATCGGCGTCTACAACACGACCAAGGCCGGTCTCGTCTACCTGACGCGGACCCTCGCCGCCGAGCTCGGCCCGAAGGTGCGGGTGAACGCCATCGCGCCGGGGCTGGTCAAGACCGATTTCGCCCGGGCGCTGTGGGAGGCGCACGGCGAGCAACTGGCCCGGCGCCTGCCCAGCCGCCGCCTCGGTGAGCCGGAGGACATCGCGGGGACGGCCCTGTTCCTCGCCTCCGACCTGTCGTCCTGGATGACCGGGCAGACCCTCGTGGTCGACGGGGGGTCGATGGTCGCCGGTCGCTGACCTACGGCCCTCGGTGCGGCAATCATGCTGGCCCCCGCCGCGGGGGTTGGTGGCCCCCCGGGCCGAGCGGGCACACTCGACGGCGTGAGCGAGACCGAGACCACCATCCGGGCCGGGGCGGACTGGCAGCCCGCGGGCGAGTTCGGCGACATCCGCTACGAGACGGCGGAGGGGATCGCCAAGATCACCATCTGCCGGCCCGAGGTCCGCAACGCCTTCCGCCCGCAGACCCTCTTCGAGCTGCAGGACGCCTTCAACCGGGCCCGCGACGACGACCGCATCGGCGTGATCGTCCTGACCGGCGAGGGCGATCAGGCCTTCTGCTCCGGTGGGGACCAGCGCATCCGCGGTGACGACGGCTACCTCGGCGACGACGAGGTGGCCAAGAAGGGCATCGGCCGGCTCAACGTGCTCGACCTGCAGATCCAGATCCGGCGCACGCCCAAGCCGGTGGTTGCGATGGTGGCCGGGTACGCCATCGGCGGCGGCCACGTCCTCCACGTCGTCTGCGACCTGACGATCGCCGCCGACAACGCCCGCTTCGGCCAGACCGGTCCCCGGGTCGGCTCCTTCGACGGTGGCTACGGCTCCGGCCTCCTGGCCCGCAGCATCGGCCAGAAGCGGGCCCGGGAGATCTGGTTCCTCTGTCGGCAGTACACCGCGGCCGAGGCGTACGAGATGGGCATGGTCAACACGGTCGTCCCCCTGGAGGCGCTCGAGGAGGAGACCGTGACCTGGTGCCGGGAGATGCTGCAGCACTCGCCCCTGGCCATGCGCATGATCAAGGCCTCGATGAACGCGGCCGACGACGGGCTGGCGGGCATCCAGCAGCTGGCCGGCGACGCGACGCTGCTCTACTACCAGACCGACGAGGCCCAGGAGGGCCGGGACGCCTACGTGAACAAGCGGCGCCCGGACTTCGACCAGTTCCCCAAGCGGCCGTAGGTCCGAGGTGATGAACCCCTGGGTCGCCGGGGCCCGTCCCCGCACGTTGCCGGCGGCGGTCGTGCCCGTGGCCGTGGGCACGGCCGTGGCGGTGGGCGACGGGGTGATCGCCTGGCGCGCCATTGCCGCCCTGGTGGTGGCCCTGGCCATCCAGGTGGGGACCAACTACGCCAACGACTACCAGGACGGGATCCGGGGGACCGACGACGAGCGGGTCGGACCGGTGCGCCTGGTGGCCTCCGGCCTGGCCACGGCCCACGACGTGCGCACCGCCGCCCTGGTCGCGTTCGGCGTCGCGGCCCTCGCCGGGCTCGCCCTGGCCGCGGCCGTGGGGTGGGGACTGCTCGTGGTGGGCGCGCTCTCCTTCGCGGCCGGGTGGCTCTACACGGGGGGACCGAAGCCCTACGGCTACCTGGGCCTGGGCGAGGTGTTCGTCTTCACGTTCTTCGGCCTCGTGGCCACGGTGGGCTCCGTCTACGTCAACACGGAGGAGATCACCGCACTCGCCGTCTGTGCGGCCGTTCCGGTGGGCTTCCTGGCCACCGCGCTGCTCGTGGTCAACAACCTCCGCGACATCCCGTCGGACACCGAGGCCGGCAAGCGGACCCTGGCCGTGCGCTGGGGTGACCGGCGCACCCGCATCTTCTACGTGACCCTGCTGGTGGACGTGTTCCTGCTCGTCGCCGTCCTCGGCATCACGGCCCGGGCCCCGGCCCTCCTGGCCCTGGTCGGGGCGGCGTTGGCCATCGAGCCCATCAAGGCGGTCCGGTCGGGGGCGACGGGTCCGGCGCTGATCCCGGTCCTCGGGGCCACCGGCCGGGTTCAGCTCGTCACGGGCCTGCTCCTCGCCCTCGGGCTCGCCCTGGGCGGCTGAGGAGGCGAGCCGATAGGCGAGGCGACCAGGCAAGCACAGCGGTGATCGCCAAGCGCAGCTTGGCGATGTCCCAGGTCAAGCGCACCAGGCCTCCGCCTGTCCGCACACGTCCTGAGCGGTCCCTTCAGACCCCGGCCCGGGCGAGGAAGTCGATCACGAGGCGGGCGGTGACCTCGGGCTGTTCGAGGTGGGCGGCGTGGCCGGCATCGGGGATGGGGGCGAAGCTGGCGTTCGCGCCGATGGTCGCCACGGCCTGGCGGCCGAGACGGGTGTACTTGTGGTCGCCCTCGCCGGCCAGGACGAGCACGGGCATCCCGAGATCGGGGAGGAGGTCCCAGAGTGGGGTCTGACGTCCGGTGCTCAGATTGCGGAGCGTGGCGGCGAGGGCGGCCGGATCGTTGCGCAGGCGAGCCTCACGCTGGGCCGTGTCCGCCGGGAGGGTGGCGAAGAGGGGTTGGGCCAGCCACTCGTCGAGGAACGCGTCGAGGCCGTCGGCGAGGAGCCGATCGGCCAGCTCGTCGTCGGCCCGCCGGCGCTCGGAGCGCTCGTCGAGGTCCTCGATGCCCGGATGGGCCCCGATGAGGACCAGCGCCGTGACGAGCTCGGGTTGGGTGAGCGCCAGGTGCAGCGCCACCCGACCCCCCAGCGAGTAGCCGAGATAGGCGCCCCAGCCCCCTTCCCGACCGAGGCGGTGGGCGGCCTCGGGCAGGTCGGCGGCGACCGGGGCCTCGCCGTGCCCGGCGAGGTCGACCGGGCGCAGGGGCCGGCCGTCGCCCAGCGCGCTCAGGAACGGCCCCCAGGCCTGGGCCGATTGGGTGAAGCCGTGCGCCAGGACGAGAGGCAGGGCACCCACGGGTCCGACCGTAGGCTCCCGGCCGTGGATCGGGCGGCAGTCGCGGCGACGTTCTGCGCCACCCTCGTCGACGAGTGGGCTCGCGCCGGGCTCACCCACGCGGTCGTCGCCCCCGGCTCGCGGTCCACCCCGCTCACCCTCGCGCTGGCCCGGGACGGCCGCGTGCGCCTCGACGTGCACGTCGACGAGCGGTCGGCCGGCTTCCTGGCACTCGGGCGAGGGCTGGCCTCCGGGCGACCCGCGGTGGTGGTCACGACCAGCGGGACGGCCGCGGTCGAGCTGCACCCCGCCGTGGTGGAGGCCGACCGGGCCGGGGTGCCGCTCCTCGTGGCCACGACGGATCGACCGCCCGAGCTCCATGGTGTCGGGGCTCCCCAGACCATCCCGCAGTCCGGGCTGTACGGGCCCTCGGTGCGGCTCTCGGCCGAGCCGGGGGTCCCGCGTGAGGACGCCGCCTGGTCGTGGCGATCGCTCGCCTCGCGGGCGGTGGCGGCGGCGACCGGGCCACGCCCTGGGCCGGTCCACCTGAACCTCGCCTTCACCGAGCCGCTGCTCGGCGAAGCCGGCGCCTTGCCGGAGGGCCGTCCCGATGGCCGCCCCTGGCACGAGGCGCGGCCCACGGCGCCGACGACGGTCGCGGTCTCCGAGTTGGACGGGCGTCGAGGGGTGGTCGTCGCCGGTCGTGGGGTGACCGACGCCGGCGCGCTGCACGCCTTGGCCGAGGCGCTGGGCTGGCCGGTGCTGGCCGATCCCCTCAGCGGCGCCCGTCTCGACCGGCCCACGACCGTGGCCGGCTTCGACCTCCTGGCTCGCGTGGACGCCTGGGCCGACGCGCACCGTCCGGAGGCGGTGGTCCGCGTGGGTGCGCCGCCGGCATCAAAGGTGCTCGGCGCGTGGCTGGCCGACGTGCCGCTCCAGGTCGTGGTCGACCCGACGGGCGCGTTCGCCGACCCTCAGCGGGGCGCCTCGCACCTCGGGGGAGGGCTCCCGGACCCGTCGGGGCTCGCCCCGGCACCCGGGGGGTGGCTGGCGGACTGGCGCGTGGCGGACGACGCCGTGCAGGCCGTCCTCGAGGCGCAGACCGAGCTGACCGAGCCCGCTCTGGCCCGCACCGTGGTCGGGGCCGCGTCGAGGCTCGTGGTGAGCTCGTCGATGCCGGTCCGCGACGTCGAGTGGTTCGGCGGGACGAGCGCCGCCCGGGTGCTGGCCAACCGCGGTGCGAACGGCATCGACGGGGTGGTGTCGACGGCCGTCGGCGTGGCGTTGGACGGCGAGCCGACGGTGGCGCTGGTCGGCGACCTGGCGTTCCTGCACGACGCCAACGGGTTGCTGGGTGCGGCGCATCGGGACCTGTCGCTGGTCGTGGTCGTGGTCGACAACGACGGGGGCGGGATCTTCTCGTTCCTGCCCCAGGCCGAGGAGCTCCCGACCGAGGAGTTCGATCGACTCTTCGGCACCCCGCACGGCCTCGACCTCGTCGCCGTCGCCCGGGCCCACGGGGTGGCGGCGGAGGAGGTCACGACGCTCGACGAGGTGCGGGCGGCCGCCGCCGACGTCGGTCCGGGGGTGCGGGTGGTGGTGGCGCGCACCGACCGCCAGGCCAACGTCGTCGCCCACCAGGACATCTACGCCCAGGTCGCCGACGCCGTCTCGCGCCTCTAGCCACCACCCTCTCCGGGCCTGGGCTCAGAGGCGGACGAGGGCGCCGAGCATGGCCTGGAACTTGGCCCGGGTCTCCTCCAGCTCGGCGACCGGGTCGGAGTCGGCCACGATGCCGACGCCGGCCCACAGGTGGGCCTCGGTGCCCGCCAGCTCGGCCGAGCGGATGCCGACGGCCCACCGGCCGTTGCCGGCGCCGTCGACCCAGCCGACCGGGCCGGCGTAGCGGCCGCGGTCGCCGGTCTCGAGTTGGGCGATGAGGGCGAGGGCCTGCTCCCGAGGAGCGCCGGCCACCGCAGGCGTGGGGTGGAGGGCGTCGACCAGCTCGAGGACGGACGGGGCCGGGTCGGACAGACGACCCTCGACCAGGGTCCCGAGGTGCTGGACGTTGGCGACGCCGACGAGGGACGGCTCCGCCTCCTCGTCGAGGAACGAGCACCACGGCAGGAGCGTGTCGTGGACGAAGTCGATGGTGACCTGGTGCTCGGCCTGGTCCTTGGCGGAGGCGAGGAGGCCGGCGGCCAGGCGGGCATCGGTGGAAGGGTCGCCGCCCCGGGGCGCCGTTCCGGCCAGGGGATGTGAGCGCACCACGTCGCCGTGGCGGGCCACGAGGGTCTCGGGGCTGGCACAGACGAAGCCATCCACCGCGGCGACCATGCAGCCGGGGAAGGTGACGTGGAGCCGCTGGAGCAGAGCCGTCCGGTTGAAGGGGCGGTCGGCCTCGGCGACGAGCTCCCGAGCCAGGACGACCTTGCCCAGTTCGCCGCGCCGGACGGCGTCCCGACCCGCGATCACGGCGTCACACCAGTCGTCGGTGGGCTGGGTCGAGCGCACGGTCACCGCGCCCGGCGAGGCCGACCGGGGCGGGTCGCCGGCGAGGACCGGTCCGGGATCGACGGCGCCGATCGTGGTGATCCACCGGCTGCCCCGGTCGTCACGGCCGACCAGTACCTCGGGCACCCGGAGGCACCGGGGGCCGTCGGGACGGAAGGCCCAGGCGCCGAAGGCCACCGCGCCGGTGCCCGGCCCACCGACCTCGTCGTCGACCTCGATGGCCGCCAGCTGCGCCTGGGCCGCCACCGGATCGGTGACCGTCAGCTCCAGGGCCGTGCCCCGCCCCGCCAGGCCGACCCCGTCGCGGGCGAAGAGGACGCCGTCCGGACCGGCGACCGAGAGCAGGTCGACGTCGTGCTCGAGGCGCCGGGTGCGGGCGACGAGGGTCACGATCGGGTCGCGGTGATGAGCTGGGCCGAGCCGAGCAGGAACGAGCGGTGCTCGATCCGCTCGAAGCCCGCGGCGCCGAGCCGGGTCAGCAGCTCGATGCGGGGCGGGAGGTAGGCGGTGGACGCCGGGAGGTAGCGGTAGGCGTCGCGGTCGGAGAGCAGGCCGCCGACCACGGGCACGACCCGGTCGAAGTACACGTGGTGGCCCCAGCGGGTCAATGGCGGCTCCGGTCGGTCGACCTCCAGGAGGCCGATCCGGCCGCCGGGGCGCACGGACCGAGCCAGCTCGGCGAAGAGGGCGTCGAGGGACACCACGTTGCGCAGGGCGAAGCCGCACACCGCACCGTCGGCGACCCCATCGGGCACCGGCAGCCGGGTGATGTCGCCCTGCACCCGGGGAGCAGAGGAGTGGCTCGCCTGCAGCATGCCGAAGGCCAGGTCGATGCCGATCGGGCGCAGGCCCTGGGCCAGGGCCTCGTCGCACAGGTCGCCCGTGCCGGCGGCGAGGTCGAGCACCAGGGCGCTGTCGCTCAGGCCGAGGGAGGTGATCGTCTGCCGGCGCCAGCTGCGGTCGAGCCCGAAGGTCATGAGTCGGTTGACCAGGTCGTACCGGGGGGCGATGGCGTCGAACATGCCCCGGACCGCGGTGGCCTTGGCCTCGCCCTCCGGCAGGCGATCGACGGTGGTCACCATGTCCGGAAGGCTACGGAGGCCGGAGCGTCGCGCTCAGATCGGGGCGGAGAGGTCAGCGACCATCCGGGGGAAGAGGGTCGCCATGAGCGACCGTTCGTCGACGTAGCCGACGTCGTCGTAGCGGTGCTCGAGCTCGAGGGCCCCGAAGCGCCCGAGGATCAGCGTGGCCACGGCATCCGGGGGGATCCCGGCCTTGTCGTCGTCGAGGGGATCGAGCGCCGGCTCGGGGTCGCGCCGCACGCCGGTGACCTCGCCCTGGTCGTAGGCGATCACCAGGCCGTCCTCGTAGAACGACAGCTTCAGCTCACCCGCTCTCCCCGGCGAGGGCCGACGCGGCCAAGCGGGCCGAGAGCTCGGGTCGTAGGTGGTCGAGGAGGGCCACCGGATCGGGGATCCGGCCGTAGACCGCGTTGAACCGGGCCGGGTCGCGGGTGCTGTGGCGCTGCATCACCGTGCCCCACGCGTCGCCCTCGCGGTCGACGAGCCACAGGGGCAGATCCCCGGAGAGCTCGTCGGCCCGGGCCACGAGGGCACGGGCGGCGTCGGCCACACCGGCGGCGCCTTCGGCGAAGGCGTACTCCTCTTCGGGCCGGAGCTGGACGCGGGCAAAGCCCTCGACGGCATCCCCGCGGCGAGCGACCAGCACCGTCTCCTCCCACGTGGCCGCGCCGGCGAGCAGCCAGTCCCACCCGGCATCGGGCGTCATCAGCGCGAGGTCGGCCCGATCGGCAGCTCGGCGGTCGAGGGCCCGAATGGCATCGGCGTCGGCGGCCGTGGCCGCTTCGATCGTCCACCCCTCGGGGGCCTTGGGTCGGCTGTCGAGCAGGGCCGAGGGGAGGAATTCGATGGCGTAGCCGTAACCCAGCCGCCGGTAGAGGTACGGGATGCCGGTGATGAACTGCACCAGAGCGCCCGCGTCGTCGGCCCACTGGTGGTGGACGGCGAACTGGGCCCGGACGAGGCCGAGCTTGCGGGCCGTTTCGCGAGTGGCCACGAACTCGATCTGGGCGGCGGGCAGCTCCGTGGTGCCGTAGCGCATGACGTGGAGGAGGAGCGTGCAGCAGCTGACGACGTCGCCGCCGGCGTCGGTCACCACCGTCCAGCGCCCCGGCCCGTACCCGGGCGCGGTGAGCACGTGTCGGACGGCGGCGCCCTCGTGCGCGCCGAAGACGTCGGTGCAGATCGCCACGATGGCGTCGTGGTCGTCGGCCGTGGCCTCGCGCAGGGTGAAGCCGTCGGGCAGGTCGGGCACGCCGCTGACGCTAAGCGGTCACCGTTCCGGTATCGGTGAGGTTTCTGCGGGGAGGAGGGGGAGCACGGCGGCCCAGGTCGGCGGGACGAGGTGGAGCAGGCGGTCGGGGTCGGCCGCGAGGAGGTCGAAGGCCAGGTCCCGGTGCCGGGCGATGGAACCGCGGAGATCGGCGAAGCCCGCTCCGAGGCCGGTGATGACGGCGAGCCCGGTTGGGCCGACGTCGACCGTGGTGACCGTGAGGTCGGGCCGGTCGGCCCGCAGGCAGGCCACGACCTTCCAGACGTCGCCGGCCCAGGCCACCGTCGTCCGGTCCCGAGCCGCCATGGCGGCATCGGTGGGGTGGCAGTCGTGGAGGAGGACGACCGTGCGGGGATGGGCCCACTGCTCCACGTGGGCCAGATCGGTCAGGGCCGCCTCGAAGAGGTGCAGGCCGTCGATGAAGGCGAGGTCGAGGGGGGCGTCGCCGAACACGTCGGCGGGCGCGTGGGTGGCGAAGAAGTCGTCGCTGGTGGTGGCCACGACCGAACGACCCGGTGCCCGGTCGGCCACCTCGGGCCCGGGCGCGGGATCGATGCCCACGGCCACCGTGCCCGGCCGGGTGAGGCCGAGGCTGTGACCGTCGGCCACGCCGATCTCGAGGTAGCCGCGGGGTCGCAGGTGCTCGTGGATGCGGGCGAGGAGCGCGTAGTAGTGCGGGAAGGCCTCGTCGGTGGCGGTCATCGGCCTTCGGGGAGCACGGCGCCGCAGTGACGGCACTGGGGGTAGGCCCGGGACGCCGGCTCGCCGCAGTCAGGGCACCGGGGCACCGTGAGCCGGCCCCGGCGCAGGCGGCTGAGCACCGACCAGAGCATCCCGCCGATGGCGACGATGATGGCCACCTCGAGCCCGTCGCGGACGAGGTCACCGCCGTCCATCGCGCTCGCTCAGTCGAACCAGATGCGTTGGTGCTCGCGGCTCTCCGGGTGCAGCAGCAGGCAGAAGAGCGCGACCGGGAACAGGATGAAGATCAGGAAGCCGATGTCCAGCAGCCGGTCGAAGCCCAAGTAGAGGAGGGGGAGCAGGACGATGAGGGTGACCTCGAGGCCGGAGCAGGCCACGGCCAGCTTGTACCCCCACCGTTGGCTGTTGGCGATGCCGTACGCTCCGACCGCGCCGGCGATCCCCCCGAGGGTGAGCAGCCAGTAGCTGGGCAGCAGCACGCCGAGGACGGCGTTGGCGTACAGCAGGAAGACCGCGATCTGGAGGGTCTGGGGCTGCGATGGGTTCGTCCAGCGACGGGTCTCCATGAGCGACAGTGTGGCAGCCGCGGGTCCGATTGCCGGTGTCGTCCTGGCTGCCGGCGCCGGGACCCGGCTGGCCCCCCTGACCCAGCACCGCCCGAAGGCCCTGTGTCCTGTGGGTGGCGTGCCCCTCGTCGACCTGGCCGTCGAGCGGGTGCGGGAGGTGACCGACGCGGTCGCGGTCAACGTCCACCATGGTCGCGAGGCGATGCTCACGCACCTCGGGGACCGGGTGCACGTGTCGCTCGAGGAGCCGGTCGCCCTGGGGACCGCAGGGGCGATCGGCGCGCTCCGGGCCTGGCTCGACGGGCGGGGAGCCGTCGTGGTCAACGCCGACGCCTGGTGCCCGGGCGGCCTCCCTGCGCTCCTCGACGGTTGGGACGGCGAACGGGTCCGGGTGCTGGTGGCCGGTGGTGGCGCGCTGGACGGGAGCTCGCTCATCGCCGGCTCCCTCCTGCCGGGGGCGGTGGCCGCGACCATCGACGCCCGGCCCGCAGGGCTCTACGAGGCGGTGTGGCGCGATGCCCTCGCCGCCGGCCGGCTCGAGACGGTCGTGCACACCGGCCCGTTCGTCGACTGTGGGACGCCGGCGACCTACCTGGCGGCCAACCTGGCCGCCTCAGGGGGCACGTCGGTGGTCTCCCCTTCGGCCCGGGTGCTGGGCCGGGTGGTGCGCAGCGTGTGCTGGGAGGAGGCGGTGGTCCGGGCGGACGAGGTCCTGACCGACGCCATCCGCTTCAGCCGTCGGGGGACGGTCCTCGTCCGACGTTGACCGGCGTGGCCAGCTGCCCGCAGGCGGCGTCGATGTCGACGCCGCGGTTCTGGCGGACGGTGACCGCGACGCCGCGGCGGCGGAGCTGGCGGGCGAAGCCGTCGACGACCTCGGGCGGCGACCCCCGCGTGCCGTAGCCCGGCGTCGGGTTCAGCGGGATGAGGTTGACGTGGGCCCGTTGGCGCCGGGCGATGACGGCGAGGGCTTCGGCATCCTCCGGCCGGTCGTTGGTCCCGTCGATCATCGCCCACTCGAAGCTGAGGCGGCGGCCGTGGGCTTCTCGCCACTCGGCGCAGGCCGCTTCCACCGCGGCCAGGGGGTAGCGCCGGTTGATCGGCACCAGCTGGTCCCGGAGCTCGTCGTCAGCGGCGTGCAGGGAGACGGCGAGGCTGACCGGCAGGGCTTCGCCCGCCAGACGGCGGATGCCGGGGACGATGCCGACGGTGGAGATGGTCAGGTGACGGGCGCCGATGCCCAGCGCGTCGTGGATGCGCTCGACCGCGGCCCAGGTGGCGTCGTAGTTCGCCAACGGTTCGCCCATGCCCATGAACACGACGTTCGAAAGTCGGCGGGGCGCGGCCTCGCGGCGGGCCCGGACCACCTGCTCGACGATCTCCCCGGTGGTCAGGTGCCGGGTGAAGCCGGCCTGGCCGGTGGCGCAGAAGCCGCAGGCCATGGCGCAGCCGGCCTGGGTGCTGATGCACACCGTGCTGCGGTCGGGGTAGTGGAGGAGCACGCTCTCGACCTGGGCGCCACCGGCGACGGCCCAGGCCCACTTGACGGTCTCGCCGCCGTCGCCATCGCGACGAGCGACCGCGGTCAGGGCCGGCGGCAGGCGGTCGGCCAGCTCGGCCCGGAGGGCGAGGGGGAGCGTCGTGACCTCCTCGGGCTCGAGGCCCTGCCGGTAGAGGCCGTCCCACACCTGCTCGACCCGGTAGCGGGGGTGGTCGACGAGGAGCTCGGCCAGACCGGCGCGGTCGAGGTCATGGCGGCTCGTCGTCACCCCCGAAGCGTACGGTTGACCCGTGGCCGACGTCCCCCGGCCGACGCGGCCCCGGCCGCCGGTCGCCGAACACCACCATCGAGACGTGACGGGTGGCGTGGCCCGGGCGGCGGTGTTCGGCGCCAGTGACGGCCTCGTCTCCAACACCAGTCTCATCCTCGGGGTGGCCGGGGCCGACCCGGGGGCGGGCTTCGTGCGCCTGGCCGGGCTGGCGGGCCTGATCGCCGGGGCGGTGTCCATGGCGGCGGGGGAGTACGGCTCGATGAAGGCCCAGCAGGAGCTGCTGGAGCGGGAGCTCGCCCTCGAGCGTCGAGAGCTGGAGCGCAACCCCCACGTCGAGACGGTCGAGCTGACCGAGCTCTACCAGTCCCGGGGCCTGGCCCCCGACCTGGCCAAGGAGATGGCGGAGGGGGTGATGACCGATCCCGAGCTGGCCCTGCAGGTCCACGCCCGGGAGGAGCTGGGGATCGACCCGGATGCCCTTGGCTCGCCGGTGCGGGCGGCCATCAGCTCGTTCCTGTCGTTCTCGTGCGGGGCCCTCCTGCCCCTGCTGCCGTGGTTCGTCGGCTCGGGCACGGCCGCCCTCGTGGCGTCCGTGGTGCTCGGCGTCGTCGGCGCGGCTGCGCTCGGCATCGCGCTGGCGCAGTTCACGCTCGGCTCGCCGTTCCGCCTCGCCCTCCGCTACGTCGCCATCGCCGTCGTCGCCGGCGCCATCACCTTCGGCATCGGCAACGCCATCGGCATCTCCACCTGACCCCAGGCGGGCGGGCGGTCAGCGGGTGAAGAAGGTGGTGGTGTGGTGGTGGTCGAAGCCGAGGGATCCGTAGAGCCTGAGGGCGGGCTCGTTGGTGGACTCGACGTAGAGCATCCCGACCTTCAGGCCATGGTCGGCGAGGTGCTGGAGGCCGGCGAGGGTCAGGGCGCGGCCGAGGCCGCGGCCCCCGCGTCGGGGTCGACGGCGATGACGTAGATCTCGCCCAGCGGCGGATCCTCGTCGGCGTGCACCTTGGTCCAGCAGAAGCCGAGGAGGCGGCCGTCCTCCTCGTACAGGAGGAAGCCGGCAGGGTCGAACCACGGCTCGGCCATCCGCTCGGCGAGCACGTCCGGCGTCCAGCCGCCCTGGTCGGGGTGCCAGGCGAAGGCCCGGTTGTTCACCTCGAGCCAGGCCGCTTCGTCCTCCCCGGGCCGGAACGGCCGGGTCACGAGGTCGGTCGTCTCCTTCGGTGGCAGGGGGCACCGGAGCTGATGGAGCTGCCGGGCGACGGTGTACCCGAGCTGTTCGGCCCGGGCGAGATCCTCGTCGGTGGTGACCTCCACCCACCACTCCTCCGGTGGGTCGGAGCCGCTCACGTCGCGGCAGACTACCGACGTGGGCCGCCCTCGAACCCCAGCCGGTCGCGCCCGGGAGACCATGCGGCGCCTGATCGACGAGTATCCCGACGCCCGCTGCGAGCTCGACCACGAGAACCCGTTCCAGCTCCTGGCGGCCACCATCCTGTCGGCCCAGACCACCGACGTCCGGGTCAACATGGTCACGCCGCACCTCTTCGCCCGGTACCCGACGCCGAAGGACCTCGCGGAGGCCGATCCCCTCGAGCTGGAGGAGATCATCCGCTCCACCGGCTTCTTCCGATCGAAGGCCCGCAACCTGATCGGGATGGCCCAGGGCCTGGTCGAGGACCACGACGGCCAGGTCCCGGGCCGCATGAGCGACCTGACCGCCCTGGCCGGCGTCGGGCGCAAGACGGCCAACGTCGTCCGCTCGGTCGCCCTCGACCTCCCGGGCCTGCCGGTGGACACTCACGTCGGTCGCCTCTCCCGCCGCCTGGGCCTCACCCGCGAGGAGGACCCGGTCAAGGTGGAGATGGAGTTGAACGCCATGATCCCCGCCGCGGAGCGAGGCCGCTTCAGCCTCCGACTCATCCTCCACGGGCGGCGGGTGTGCGTGGCTCGCCGGCCCCGCTGCGATGACTGCGTGCTGAACGACTTCTGTCCCTCAGCACAGCTCTGACTTCTGGTTACACTGGCGATCTGCCAGGTTCCCGCCACCTGGCTACTGGCGACCATCGGGATCCGCCGCCCGAGGTCGCCCACGGCCGGCGCCCCTTGTGGGCGCCGGCCCCGCGTCCGGCCACGGGTCGTCACCCGATCGGGGGACGGATCAGGGTGTTCAGGCGTCGAGGCGGCGGAGCACGGCCGTCAGGCGCCGGGAGCCGGTCCGCAGCGACCGTTCCACCTCGTAGAGGTCGGCGGCCACGTCCTCCCGGCTGTCGGCCAGCTCGTCGGCGGCCCGCGTGACCCGCTGGATGACCTCGTCGAGGGACGACGCGGTGGACACCAGGTGGGCTCGGTCGGGGCTCATGGGCGCTTGTGTAGCGCGAAAGCCACGGAGGCCGCCGCGGCGCGCCGGTACCGTGAGGCGCCGATGGCGCCCGTCCTCGCCCCCCTGCTGACCCGCCTCGACCGGCGGGGCGCGGCCGATCCCGCGTCCGACCTGCCGCGTCCGGCCCTCGGCGGCGACGAGCCGGTCGCCGCCGTCCGGGCCATCCTCGACGACGTGGCCATCCGTGGGGACGACGCCGTCCGGGACCACACCGAGCGCCTCGACGGGGTCCGCCTCGACGACCTCCGGGTCGCCGCCGACGCCCTGGCCGCCGCCCTCGACACGGTCGACCCGGCCGTCCGGGACGCCCTGGAGCAGGCCGCGGCCGAGATCGCCGCCTACCACGAGGGCCAGGTGCCACCCACCCGCCGGCACGACCGCGGTGGGGTGGTCGTGGACGAGTACTACGTCCCCGTCGCCCGGGCGGGCTGTTACGTGCCGGGAGGGCGGGCCCGCTACCCGTCGACCGTGCTCATGACCGTCATCCCGGCCAAGGCCGCGGGCGTGGACGAGGTCGTGCTGTGCACCCCACCCGGCGCCGACGGGACCGTCCCGGTCGAGACGCTCGCCGCCGCCGCCATCGCCGGGGCCGACGAGGTCCTGCGGGTCGGCGGCGCCCAAGCGGTGGGGGCGATGGCCCACGGCACGGCGTCGCTCCGTCCGGTCGACGTCATCGTCGGGCCCGGCAACGTGTACGTGGCGCAGGCCAAGCGCCAGGTCGCCGGCCTGGTCGGCGTTCCCGCCGCCTTCACCGGCCCCTCCGAGGTCGTCGTGGTCGCCGACGAGGCGGCATCGCCCCGCCTGTGCGCCACCGACCTCCTCGTGCAGGCGGAGCACGGCCCCGGGGGCCTCGCCTGGCTGATCACGTGGTCGGAGGCGACGGCGGATGCGGTCGACGCCGACGTCGCCGAGCTGGTGGCCGGCGCCGAGCGTCGGGCCGACATCGAGGCCACCCTGGCCGACGGGGGCTACACCGTCCTGGTCGACGGCCCCGAAGCGGCCCTGGCGGTGGCCAACGCCATCGCCCCGGAGCACCTCCAGCTGCTCACGGCCGACCCCGCGTCGCTCGTTCCGCTGGTCCGCAACGCCGGGGCGGTGTTCTGCGGACCGTGGTCACCGGCCTCCCTGGGGGATTACGCGGCGGGCCCCAGCCACGTGCTGCCGACGTTCGGCTCGGCCCGCTACGCCGGGGCCCTGTCGGTGCTCGACTTCCTCAAGCAGATCCACGTCGTCACCGCCGACGCCGACGGGCTGGCCCGCCTCGGCCCGGTGGTCGAGACGCTGGCCACGGCCGAGGGCCTCCCGGTGCACGCCGCCTCCATCAGGGCCCGGACACCGTGAGCGCCGACACCGACGCGGCGCGGCGGGTCGAGCCGCGGGAGGACCTGGCCCTCATGTCCGGGTACCACTCGCCCCAGCTCGACGTGGCCGTTCGCCTGAACACCAACGAGTCCCCGTACGGCCCGCCCGACGCGTGGCGCGAAGAGCTCCAGGCGGCCCTGGCCGACGTGGCCTGGAACCGCTATCCCGACCGGGACGCCGTCGACCTCCGGACCGCGCTGGCCGAGCACCACGGCACCACGCTCGACCGCATCTTCTGCGCCAACGGCTCGAACGAGGTCCTGCAGTCCGTCCTGCTGGCCTACGGCGGCGCGGCGAGGACTGCGGCCACCTTCGAGCCCACCTACGCCTTGCACGCCCACATCGCCCGCGTGACCGGGACCGCCGTGGCCCAGGGCGACCGGGACGGCGACTTCCGCCTCGACCTCGACGAGGTCGACCGGGTCCTCGACGCCGCCCGCCCGTCGGTGGTCTTCCTCTGCTCGCCGGACAACCCCACGGGCGCCGTGACCGACCCGGCGACCCTCGACGCCGTGCTGGAGCGGTGTGCGGCGGTCGGAGCGCTCCTGGTCGTGGACGAGGCCTACGGCCAGTTCGCGCCCTCGACCGCCCTCGACCTCGTCGACGAGGACCGTCCGCTGGCGGTGAGCCGCACGTTCTCCAAGACCTGGGCCATGGCGGCCGGCCGCATCGGCTACGCGGTCGCCCCGGCGTGGGTCGTCGAACAGCTCACCAAGGTCGTCCTGCCGTACCACCTCGATGCCGTCACCCAGGTGGCGGGGCGCCTGGCGCTGGCCCACGCCGACGCCATGGCCGACCGGGTCGCCACGATCGTGGCCGGCCGGGAGCGCCTGGTCGACGGCCTCGGGCGGCTGGCCGTGCACCAGTGGCCCTCGGGCGCCAACTTCGTGCTGTTCCGACCCGAGGAGGTGCCCGCCGCAGACGTCTGGCGGGCCCTCCTCGACCGAGGCGTCCTCATCCGGGACTGCTCCTCGTGGCCCCGCTTGGCCGGTTGCCTCCGGGTCACGGTGGGCACGCCCGACGAGAACGACCGCTTCCTCGACGCGCTGGAGGAGATCCTGTGAGCCAGACGAGCCGCATGGCGACCGTCGACCGGGCCACCGCCGAGACCAAGATCCACCTCGAGCTCGGGCTCGACGGGACGGGCACCGTGGCGGCGGCCACCGGCCTGCCGTTCTTCGACCACATGCTGGCTCAGCTCGGCCGTCACGGCGGGCTCGACCTCACCGTGCAGGCCGAGGGCGACCTCGAGATCGACGCCCACCACACGGTCGAGGACGTCGGCCTGGCCCTCGGTCAGGCGTTCAAGGAGGCCCTCGGCGACAAGGCGGGGGTCCGACGCTTCGCGTCGTCCGCGGTCCCGTTGGACGAGGCCCTGGTCGAGTGCGCCCTCGACCTCTCCGGTCGGCCCTTCCTCGTGTACGAGATCGCACCGCCGGGGGAGAAGATCCTCGGCGACCCGCCCTTCGACCCGCAGCTGGCCGAGGAGTTCTGGCGGGCCCTGGCCACCGCCGCGGCCTGGACCCTGCACCTGACGATGGTCCGGGGCAAGAACACCCACCACGTGATCGAGGCCTCGTTCAAGGCCACGGCCCGGGCCATCCGCGACGCCGTGCGCGTCGAGGGGGACGGCGTGCCGTCGACCAAAGGGGTCCTGTGAGTGCGGGTGACGGGCCGTTGGTGGCCGTCCTCGACTACGGCATCGGCAACCTCCGCTCCGCCCAGAAGGCCTTCGAGCACCTCGGCGCCGATGCCCGGCTGACGGCCGATCCCGGCCTGGTTGCGGACGCCGCCGGCGTGGTCCTCCCGGGCGTCGGGGCCTTCGGGGCCTGCATGAAGGCGCTGCACGACACCGGCTTGGCGGAGGTGGCGCTCGACGCGGTCGCGTCCGGACGCCCGTTCCTCGGCATCTGCGTCGGCATGCAGCTCCTCTACGCCGGCTCGGAGGAGGACCCGGGCGTCACCGGCCTCGGCGTGCTGCCGGAGACCGTGCGGCGGCTACCGGCCGGCGTCAAGCACCCGCAGATGCAGTGGAACATCCTCGTCGGGCACGGTGAGCCGGCGATGCTGGCCGGCGTCGAGCAGCCCACCTGGGTCTACTTCGTCCACTCGTTCGCCCCCGAGCGGGGGATCGGCGTGGTCGCGACCTGTGACTACGGCGGCGACGTGGTGGCCGGCGTCGAGCACGAGAACGTCTGGGCCATGCAGTTCCACCCGGAGAAGTCGGGCCGAGCCGGCCAGCAGATCCTGGCCAACTTCCTGACCCGCCTGCCCGCGTGAACCTCTACGCCGCCATCGACCTCCTGGCCGGGCGCTGCGTCCGGCTCCACCAGGGCGACTACGACCGGGCGACGGACTACGGCGAGGACCCGGTGGGCCAGGCCGAGGCGTTCGCCGCGGCCGGCGCCCCGTGGATCCACGTCGTCGATCTCGACGCGGCCCGCACCGGCGAGCCCGTCAACCGCGCCGTCATCGGCCGCATCGCGGCCGCGGTCGACGTGCCCGTGCAGGTCGGGGGCGGGGTGCGGTCCCGCACCGACGCCGAGGCCCTGTGGGGCTCCGGCGTCACCCGGGTGGTGCTCGGGACGGCCGCGGTGGAGGACCCGGCGCTGGTCGAGGACCTCGTGCAGACGGGAGGTGGCGCCGTCGCCGTGGGCCTCGACGCCCGAGGCCGGGATGTCGCCGTCCGGGGCTGGGAGCAGTCCTCTGGGGTCGACCTGCTCGACGCCGCCGAGCGCTTCGGGGCGATGGGGCTCGACGCCCTCGTGGTCACCCAGATCCACCGCGACGGAACGCTGGAAGGTCCCGATGTGGAGGGCTTGACTGCGGTGGCGCAGGTGTCCGCCGCTCCGGTCGTGGCGTCGGGCGGCGTGGGTTCGCTCGACCACCTCCGCGCCCTCACCAGCCTCCCGGTCGAAGGCGTGATCGTCGGCCAGGCCCTCTATGCCGGCGCCTTCGGCGTGGCCGAGGCGGTCGAGGTGCTGGCCCCGTGAACGTGGCTCGGATCATCCCCTGCCTCGACGTCCACGCCGGCCGGGTCGTCAAGGGCGTCAACTTCGTCGACCTCGTCGATGCGGGCGACCCGGTTGAGCTCGCCGCCCGCTACGACGCCGAGGGCGCCGACGAGGTCGTCTTCCTCGACATCACCGCTTCGTCCGACGCCCGGGACACCATCGTCGACCTGGCCCGGCGCACCGCGGAGGAGGTGTTCATCCCCTTCACGATCGGTGGCGGGGTGCGCGAGGTCGACGACGCCCGCCGGTTGCTGCGGGCGGGAGCCGACAAGGTCTCGGTCAACACCGCGGCCGTCGACCAGCCCGACCTGGTGTCGGCCATCGCCACCGAGTTCGGCGCCCAGTGCTGCGTCGTGGCCATCGACGCCCGCCGGCGAGCCGACGGCGCGCCCGAGGTGGTCACCCACGGAGGCCGGACGCCGACCGGGCTCGACGCCGTGGCGTGGGCCGAGGAGGTCGTGCGCCGCGGCGCGGGGGAGATCCTGCTGACCTCGATGGACCGGGACGGCACCCGCGACGGCTTCGACCTCGAGCTGACCGCGGCGGTGAGCGACGCCACCGGCGTGCCGGTGATCGCCAGCGGTGGGGTGGGCACCCTCGACCACCTGGCCGACGGCATCGAGCTCGGGCGGGCCGACGCCGTCCTGGCCGCCAGCATCTTCCACTTCGGCGAGCACACGGTGGCCGAGGCCAAGGCGCACCTGGCACAGCGGGGGATCACCGTGCGCCCGGTACCGTCGCGGTGATGCCTGACGCCAACGGCGACGGGAGCAGCACGAGCGGGAGTGCCACACCCAAGGACCAGCGCGGCCGCGAGCTCCTCCCGATCAAGATGCTGAACGATCGCATCCTGGTCGACATGGACCGCCAGGACGGCGAGCGGCGCAGCTCCGGTGGGATCCTCATCCCGGCCACGGCCCAGGTGGGCAAGCGCCTGGCCTGGGCGGAGGTCATCGCCATCGGGCCCAACGTCCGCACCATGGAGCCGGGCGACCACGTGCTGTTCAACCCCGAGGACCGCTACGAGGTCGAGGTGCGGGGCGACGACTACATCATCCTCCGGGAGCGCGACGTCCACGCGGTGGCCGCCAAGCGCCTCGAGGAGTCCGGCACCGGCCTGTACCTGTAACCCCGGCGGAGCGTCCCGGCGCCGTCCGTAGGATGAAGGTCGTGGCTCCCACCGCAACCCCCCTCGCGGCCACGGCCGAGCAGTTGGCGACGGTCGAGTACGACGCCGACGGCCTGGTCCCCGCCATCGTGCAGGAAGACGGCACCGGTGAGGTCCTGATGATGGCCTGGATGAACGCCGAATCGCTGGCCAAGACGCTCGAGACGGGCCGGACCTGGTTCTGGAGCCGGTCCCGGCAGGAGTACTGGTGCAAGGGGGAGACGTCCGGCGACCGTCAGTACGTGCGCCGGGCGGCGTACGACTGCGACGGCGACACGCTGCTGTTCGTCGTCGAGCAGGAGGGCCGCGGGGCCTGCCACACGGGTGAACGCTCGTGCTTCTTCCGCGACTTCGGTGATCCAGCCGAGTAGGGACGAGTTCCGGGCGCTCGCTCGGGACCACACCGTCGTGCCGGTCTGGCGGGATCTGCTGGCCGACTTCGTCACGCCGGTGTCCGCCTTCGCCCGCATCGTCGGCGACGGCCCCGGGTTCCTGCTCGAGTCGGTCGACCGGGGCGAGCGCTGGAGCCGCTACTCGTTCGTGGGGCGCCACCCGCTCACCACGATCGTCGCCCGGGGCACCGACCTCGAGGTCCGCGGCGCCCGGCCCGACGGCCTGCCCACCACCGAAGGCGTGCTGGGCGCGTTGGAGTGGCTGCTCGGCACCTACCGGACCCCGCCGCTGCCCGAGCTGCCGCCCCTGCACGCGGGCGTCATGGGCTACCTGGGCTACGACGTGGTCCGCGAGGTCGAACACCTCCCCGGCGCCCCGGCGGACGACCGGGGCCACCCCGACGCCATGCTCTCGGTGATCGGCGAGCTCGCCGCCTTCGACCACTGGCGCCAGCAGGTCACCCTCCTGGCCTGCGCCGTCGTGACCCCGGGGGCCGACGAGGCCACGGTGGACGCGGCCTACGACGACGCCGTGCGCCGGTTGGAACAGCTCGCCGAGGACGGCGCCCGCCCGCTCGACGAGCCCCTGCTCGACCCGCCGACCGCCGACGAGCCCCTGCCCGAGTACCGGTCCGTGCTCGGGTCCGAGGCCTACGGCAAGGCGGTGGAGGCGGCCAAGGAGCACATCGTCGCCGGCGACATCTTCCAGGTGGTGCTGTCCCAGCGCTTCGACGTGGAGCTCGACGCCGACCCCTTCGACGTCTACCGGGTGCTGCGCCAGATCAACCCCAGCCCGTACATGTACTTCGTGCGCTATCCCGAGGTCACCGTGGTCGGCGCGTCACCGGAGCCGATGGTGCAGCTCCGCGACGGACGCGTCGTGTCCCGACCGATCGCCGGCACCCGGCCCCGGGGCACCACCGACGCGGAGGACCGCCGCCTCGGAGCCGAGCTCCGGGAGCACCCCAAAGAGGTCGCAGAGCACGTCATGCTCCTCGACCTGGCCCGCAACGACGTCGGCCGCGTGGTCGAGTTCGGCACCGAGCAGGTCGACGAGACCATGACCCTCGAGCACTACAGCCACGTGATGCACCTGACCTCGCAGGTGTCGGGGGCGCTGGCCGAAGGCCGCACGCCCGTCGACGTCCTGCGGGCGACGCTTCCGGCGGGCACGGTGTCGGGCGCCCCGAAGGTCCGGGCCATGGAGATCATCGATGACCTGGAGCCGACCCGCCGGGGCCCCTACGCCGGGATCGTCGGCTACCTCGACTTCTCGGGGAACATCGACACGGCCATCGCCATCCGCACCCTGCTCGTGGGCGCCGACGGGCAGGCGTCGGTCCAGGCGGGGGCCGGGATCGTCTTCGACAGCGATCCCGCGGGCGAGGACGCCGAGTGCCACGCCAAGGCCCGGGCGATCCTGGCGGCCATCCCGGCCGCCCGCAGGATGACCGCGGCCCGACAGGCCGCCCGGCCATGAGCGTGCTCGCCGTCGTCGTCGACCGCGACGTGGTCACCGTCACGGGCCCCGACGCCGCCGCCTACCTGCAGGGCCAGCTCAGCCAGGACGTCGAGGCGCTGGAGCCGGGCGAGTCGGTCTGGAGCTTCGCCCTGCAGCCGCAGGGCAAGGTGGACGCCTGGCTCCGCCTCACCCGCACGGCGGCCGATTCCTTCGCGCTGGACGTCGACCATGGTCACGGCGAGGCCCTCCTGGCCCGGCTGCAGCGGTTCCTCCTCCGCACCCGAGCCGAGCTGACGGTCGCTTCCGTCCCCATGGTCGCCGTGCGCGGCGGGGCCGAGGTCGAGGTCCCCGAAGGCGCACGAGCACTCGATCCGGCGTGGCCCGGCCTGGTCGGGATCGACCTCCTGGGCACCGAGCAGGTGCCCCAGGGGGTCCGCAGCGGCTCGTCCGACGAGCTCGAGCACCTGCGCATCGAGGCGGGCGTCCCCGCCATGGGCGCGGAGCTGACCGAGGCCACCATCCCGGCTGAGTCCGGGGTCGTCGAGCGGTCGGTCAGCTTCACCAAGGGCTGCTTCACCGGCCAGGAGCTGGTGGCCCGCATCGACAGCCGGGGTGGCAACGTCCCCCGACACCTCCGGCTGCTCGAGGTCGAGGGCGCGGAACCGGTCGCGGTCGGGGCCGAGGTCGTCATCGACGGCAAGGTCGTCGGCACGGTCACGTCCTCTGCGCCCGCCACGGACGGCGAGCCGCCCGTGGCACTGGCGTACGTCGGACGAGCCGTCGAGCCGCCGGCGTCGGGCACGGTCGCCGGCGTCGACGTGCGCATCGAGGCCCTCCCGCGGCCATGACCTACCTCGACGGCATCGTCGCCCACCACCGGGCCCGGGCGGACGCCGACGACCGTTCTCGGGTCGGGCTGCTCGACCGAGCCCGCGCCGCACCGAGGCCTCGACCCTTCCGCGGCGCCTTGACGGCCGCCCGCGGGGTGGCCGTCATCGCCGAGGTGAAGCGGCGGTCCCCGTCCAAGGGCGATCTCGCCGTCGACCTCGACCCAGCGGTCGTCGCCCGCCAGTACGAGGCCGGGGGCGCCGCCTGCCTGTCCGTCCTCACCGACGGGCCGCACTTCGGGGGGTCGCCGGACGACCTGGCGCAGGCCCGCGCCGCGGTGAGCCTGCCGGTGCTGCGCAAGGACTTCACGGTCGACGAGGCCGACGTGTGCGACGCCCGCCTGATGGGCGCCGATGCCGTCCTGTTGATCGTGGCCGCCCTCGACGACGCCGAGCTGCGGTCGTTCCGCCAGCTGGCGGACGAGCTCGGGCTGGCGGCCCTCGTCGAGGTCCACGACGAAGCCGAGGTCGAGCGCGCCGTGGTCGCGGGGGCGGACCTGGTCGGGGTCAACCAGCGGGACCTCTTCACCTTCGAGGTGGACACCCAACGCGCCGTTCGCCTCGCCGATCGCCTGCCCGCCGGCGTGACCCTCGTGGCGGAGTCCGGCATCACCGGGCCGGACGAGCTGGTCCCCCTCGCCGGGGCGGGCTACGACGCCGTGCTGGTGGGGGAGTCGCTCGTCAGGGCGGCCGATCCGACCGCGGCGACGGCCGCCCTGGTCGACGCCGGAACCGGCCGCAGCCGACTGGCACCCCCGGGATAGCGTCCCGGCCGTGTTCGTCAAGATCTGCGGGGTCACGAGCGAGGAGGACGCGCTCCTCGCCGTGGCGATGGGGGCCGATGCGGTGGGGTTCGTCTTCGCGCCCTCACCCCGTCAGATGGCGCCGACCCGCGTACGGGACATCGCCGGCCGGCTGCCGCCGGAGATCATGACGGTGGGGGTCTTCCGCGACGCCAGCAAGGACCAGGTCGTCAAGACCGTCCAGGCCGCGGGGTTGAAGGCGGCCCAGCTCCACGGGCGGGAGACGCCGGAGGTGACCCGGGCGGTGCGGGCCCGGGTCGGCCTCGTCATCAAGGGCCTGCCCGCGGGGGACCCCGCCCTCGACCACTGGGACGAGTTCGGCGCCGACGCCCTGCTCCTGGATTCGCCGCGGCCCGGCTCGGGCCAGGTGTTCGACTGGTCGTTGGCGGAAGGCATCCCGTCCAACCGGCGGGTGATCCTGGCCGGAGGGCTCACGCCCGAGAACGTCGCCGACGGCGTCGAGCATGTCCGGCCGTGGGGCGTCGACGTCTCGACGGGCGTCGAGATCTCCCCGGGGAAGAAGGATCCGATCAAGGTCCGGGCGTTCATCAATGCCGCTCGAGACGCGGCCCCGGCGCCCTACGAGGGCACCGGGCGCGGGGTGCCGTACGACTGGGAGGAGGAGACCGGATGGTGAACGGGCCGGTGCTGGCCGATCCCGCAGCCGACGGTCGGTTCGGGCGCTTCGGCGGCCGTTTCGTCCCCGAGACGCTCGTGCCCGCTTGCGCCGAGCTCGAGGACGCGTTCCGGGAGGCCTGGGCCGACGAGGGCTACCGCGCCGAGCTGGACGGGCTCCTGACCGACTACGCGGGCCGGCCGTCGCCGCTCACCGAGTGCCACCGCCTGTCCGAGGACCTGGGTTGCCGCCTCCTGCTCAAGCGGGAGGACCTGAACCACACGGGATCCCACAAGATCAACAACGTGCTGGGCCAGGCGCTGTTGGCCAAGCGGATGGGCAAGACCCGTCTGGTGGCCGAGACGGGCGCGGGCCAGCACGGCGTGGCCACGGCCACCGCGGCCGCGCTGCTCGGCCTCGAGTGCCTCGTCTACATGGGCGAGGTCGACATGGAGCGCCAAGCCCTCAACGTCTTCCGCATGCGCCTGCTCGGCTCCGAGGTCCGGCCCGCGGTGTCCGGGAGCCGCACCCTGAAGGACGCCATCAACGAGGCGATGCGCGACTGGGTCGCCACCGTCGAGACCACCCACTACTGCCTCGGCTCGGTCATGGGCCCCCACCCCTACCCCTGGATGGTCCGCGAGCTGCACCGGGTGATCGGCATCGAGGCCCGGGCCCAGGTGCTGGAGCGCACCGGCGCGCTGCCCGACGTGGTGACCGCCTGCGTGGGCGGCGGCTCGAACGCCATGGGTCTCTTCTCGGGCTTCGCCGAGGACCCCGAGGTCGAGTTGGTGGGCGTCGAGCCCGCGGGTGGCGCCGCCGTGGTCCACGGCGTCCCGGGCGTCGTCCACGGCAGCACGTCGTTCCTCCTGCAGGACGAGGAGGGGCAGGTCCAGGAGGCGCACTCGGTCTCGGCCGGGCTCGACTACCCCGGGGTGGGCCCGGAGCACGCCCACCTGGCCGACATCGGCCGGGCGCGGTACGTGGCCGTGGACGACGAGGAGGTGCTCGACGCGTTCGCCCTGCTGTCTCGCACCGAGGGAATCATCCCGGCCCTCGAACCGGCGCACGCGTTGGCCTGGGTGTCCCGCGAGCGGGCCGAACTGGCCGGCCGCACGGTGCTGCTCAACCTCTCGGGTCGCGGCGACAAGGATGTGGCCCAGGTCTCTGAACTCCGTGGGTGAATCCCTGGAGGGGCGCTTGCGGGCGGCGCGGGATCGAGGCCGGAAGCTGCTGGTGCCCTACCTGACAGGCGGTCTGCCGGGCTGGGGCGACCTGCTCGATCCGGTCGCCGAGGCGGGCGCCGACGCCTTGGAGGTCGGCATCCCGTTCTCCGACCCCGTCATGGACGGCCCGGTGATCCAGGAGGCCTCCGAGCTCGCCCTGGCGGCCGGAGCGACGCCCCGGGGGATCGTCGAGCAGCTCGCGGGTCGGGAGCTGGCCGTCCCGGTGGCGGTGATGACCTACTACAACCTGGTCTTCCGCTGGGGGCACCAGCGCTGCGCCGACGACCTGGCCCGGTCCGGTGTGGCGGGCGCGATCCTGCCCGACCTGCCGCTCGACGAGTCCGGCCCGTGGACCCGGGCCGCCGACCAGGCGGGCGTGGAGACGGTGATGCTCGCCGCTCCGACCACGCCCGACGACCGTTTGGCGGCGATCTGTTCCCGGTCCCGGGGCTTCGTCTACGGCGTGGGCCTGCTCGGTGTCACCGGTGAGCGGGACGCCCTCGCCACCACCGCGGTGGAGCTGGCGCGGCGCCTCAAAGCGATCACGGATCTCCCCGTGCTGATCGGCGTGGGCATCTCCACGCCGGCCCAGGCGGTGGAGGCCTGCACGGTCGCGGACGGGGTCGTGGTCGGCTCCGCCCTGGTCCGGCGGGTGCTCGCGGGGGCGTCCCCGAGCGAGGTCGCCGACGTCGTCGGATCCTTCCGAAACGCCCTGGAGGCCGGAAATGCTTGACTTTGGGGGGTCAAATCGACTCGCGTGACCTCTAGCCGGTTCGTTTCGGGACCGACCCGATCGTCCGACATACCCCAGGAGGGTGCAATGAACAAGAGTGAGCTGATCGATGCGATCGCCGGTAAGACCGGCGTGAGCAAGTCCGACGTGGGGGACGTGCTCGACGGTTTCGCCGAGGTCGCGTACGGCGCCGTCGGCTCGGGCGACAAGATCACCCTCCCGGGGTTCCTGTCCATCGAGCAGACGTTCCGGTCCGCACGGACCGGGCGCAACCCCCAGACCGGGGAGACCATCCAGATCGCGGCCACCAACGCCGCCAAGGTGTCGGCGGGCTCGAAGCTGAAGGCTGCGGCCAAGGCGAGCTGATCTCCCTCCGGATCTTCGACTGAGGGGTGGCCTCCGGGCCGCCCCTCTTTCGCGTCCGGATTCGGGTGCTGGCGTAGCGTGCGGGCATGCCGCTCGAGCCAGGTGACAAGGCCCCCACGATCAAGCTTCTGGACCAGAAGGGCGAGACCGTGAAGTTGGCCGACTTCAAGGGTCGGCGGGTCCTCGTGTACTTCTATCCGAAGGCCGACACGCCGGGGTGCACCACCCAGTCCTGCGGGCTCCGGGATGTGAAGGACGACGTCGGGGACGCGGTCATCCTCGGCATCAGCCCCGACCAGCCCGAGAAGCTGGCCAAGTTCGACGAGAAGTACGGGCTGGGCTTCACCCTGCTGTCCGACCCCGACCACGAGGTGGCCGACGCGTACGGGGTGTGGGGCCAGAAGAAGCTCTACGGCCGGGAGTACATGGGGATCATCCGCTCGTCGTTCCTCATCGGACCCGACGGCAAGGTCGAGCAGGCGTGGTACAAGGTCAGCCCCAAGGACACGCCGAAGAAGTTCCTCGCCGCCCTCGAGGCCTGACGTGGCCGGGCCGTGGGCACCGGGGGACCCTCTGCCGGCACCGGCCGACCTGCTTCCGCACCGGCCGCCGTTCCTCCTCGTCGACGAGCTGCTGGAGCTGGTCCCCGACGAACGGGCCCGGGGTCGTTGGATCCCGCCGCCGGACGCACCCTTCTTCGCCGGGCACTTCCCCGGCTACCCCGTGGTACCGGGCGTCCTCCTCGTCGAAGCGGTGGCGCAACTGGGCGCCTGTGCGGCGATGGCCACCAAAGGTGAGGACGGCGACATCCCGCTCTTCGGCGGGATCGACAAGGCCCGCTTCCGGCGTCAGGTCCGGCCGGGAGACGTCATCGACCTCGAGGTCGAGCTGACCCATCGCTCGGCTCGCGCCGGGAAGGGGAAGGGCCGGGCCACCGTGGACGGCGAGCTCGCCTGCGAGACCGGATTGTTCTTCCTCGCGGTCCGGCGGTCTGACCTGCCCGGGGTCTGACCAGTGGTCGGTCAGACGGGGGCGATGACCAGGCAGCCGTTGTGGCCGCCGAACCCGAACGAGTTGGAGAGGGTGGGTCCGGGAGTCCACTGCTGACCGTCGCCGGTGACCACGTTGATGGGCGCCAGTTCGGCCTCGGGCGTCTCGTGGTTGGCGGTGGGCGGGATCATCCCGTGCTGGAGCGACAGCACGACGGCGGCCGCCTCCAGGGCTCCCGCGGCGCCCAGCCCGTGACCGGTGACGCCCTTGATCGAGGTGACCGGCGGACCCTGGGGGCCGAAGACCTTGACGATCGCCTCGGCCTCGGCCGCGTCGTTGAGCGGGGTCGAGGTGCCGTGGGCGTTGATCTGGGTCACGGCGCCCGGGCCGAGGCCGGCATCGGCCAGCGCCAGTTCCATGCAGGTGACGGCCCCTGAACCTCCCGGGGAGGGGGCGGTGATGTGATGGGCGTCGGCCGTGCTGGCCGCGCCCAGCACCTCAGCGAGGGGCGTGGCGCCGCGGGCCAGCGCGTGGTCCCGCTCCTCGAGCACGAGGACACCTGAGCCCTCCGTCATCACGAACCCGTCGCGGTCGCGATCGAAGGGCCGCGACACGCCGGAGGCCGACAGGGCGGTCATGTTGGCGAAGCCGGCGACGCCGGTGACGGTGATGGTGCTCTCGGTTCCCCCCGTGACCACCGCGTCGCAGCGCCCCGTGGCGATGAGACGGGCGGCGTTGCCGATGGCGTGGGTGCCGGCCGCGCAGGCGGTGCCGGTCGTCTCGCACGGCCCGCGGAAGCCGTAGCGCATGGACACCCGGGCCGCGGCGGCGTTGGGCATCAACATCGGGATCATGAAGGGCGACACGCGGTCGGGCCCGCGGTTCAGCCGGACCTCGACCTGCTCCTCGAGGGTGTTGAGGCCACCGATCCCGGTGCCGATCAGGACGCCGATGCGGTCGGGATCCGCGGTGAGCTCGCCCGCCTGATCGAGGGCCAGCCCGGCCGCCCCCGCCGCGAACTGGGTGAAGCGGTCGGCTCGGCGCGCGTCCTTGGGCCCGTCGAACCACGGTCCCGGGTCCCAGTCCTCGATCTCACGCGTCGGCCCGACCGGGGCGGGACGGAAGAGCGCGGCCCAGAAGTCCTCGGTGCCGATGCCCGCGGCCGAGACCACCCCGACCCCGGTGACGACGACGCGCTTGCCCTCCATCGCTAGAGCTTCGAGCGGACCAGGTCGACGGCCTGCGAGACGGTCGTGATGCCCTCCAGCTCTTCCTCGTCGATGCTGACGTCGAACTCGTCCTCGAGTGCCATCACCAGCTCGACCAGGTCGAGGCTGTCGGCGTCGAGGTCGTCGGCGAAGTTGGCGTCGAGGGTCACCTTGTCGGCGTCCACGGCCAGCACGGTGACGGCGTGGCCCTTGAACCGCTCGAACAGGTCGTCACTCACAGCGGATCTCTCCTTGGTCTTCGGTTGTCGGTCGATCGCTCGGCCGGGCTCAGCTTCCCACGCCCATGGCCAGCCCGCCGTCAACGGGCAGGTTGATGCCGGTGATGTAGGCGGCGGCGTCGGACGCCAGGAACGTCACCGCGCCGGCGACCTCGTCGGGCTGGCCGACCCGGCCGAGCGGCACGAGCGCGGTGAGCACCCCGCGGCGCTCTTCGTCGAGGGCCTGGAGCATGTCGGTGTCGATCGGCCCGGGGCTGACGACGTTCACGGTGATGCCCCGGGGGGCCAGCTCACGGGCGAAGGAGCGGGCGAACCCGAGCAGGCCCGCCTTGGAGGCGGCGTAGTTGGCCTGGCCCGGGGTGCCGATCTGGCCGGAGGCCGAGCTGATCAGGATGATCCGTCCCCACCGGGCCCGCAGCATCCGCTTGGCGGCCCGCTTGGCGACCCGGAACGCGCCGGTGAGGTTGGCATCGAGGACCCGGGTGAAGTCCTCGTCCTTCATCATGAGGACGAGGGTGTCGGCGTTGATGCCGGCGGCGACGACCAGGACCTCGACCGGGCCGAGCTCGGCCTCGACCCGGTCGAACGCGGCCTCGACGGCCTCGGCGTCGGTGACGTCGCATTCGACCGCGAGCAGGTCGGGCTCGTCGGGCGGCGCGGACCGGTAGGTCACCGCGACGCGGTGGCCGCAGGCCGCGAGCGCCTTCGCACAGGCGAGGCCGATGCCGCGGTTGCCACCCGTCACGAGGGCGACCCGAGGCTCCGAGTCGCTCACTCCGTTCCTCGCCAGACGAGCAAGGCGCTGGCGGCGGTCATGCCGGCCCCGAAGCCGACGAGCAGGACCTTGTGCCCGTCCTGGAGGCGGCCGTCGTCGGCCGCCGCGGCCAGGGCCAGGGGCACGGAGCCCGCTGACGTGTTGCCGGTGTTGCCGAGGACCGAGACCACCCGCTCGTCCGGGATGTCGAGCCGGCGGCAGGCGGCGTCGATGATCCGCTGGTTGGCCTGGTGGGGCACCACCAGGTCGATGTCTCCGGTGGCCACGCCCGCCTGGTCGAGCGTGCGCAGAGCGGTGTCGACGGTGAGGCGGACGGCCCGGCGGAAGATCTCCTTGCCCTCCATGCGGATGGTGTCGCCGAGGTCGGCGTAGAGGTAGTCCCGTCCGGCACCGTCCGAATCGAGGTCCCAGGCCAGGAGGTGGGGTTCGTCTGCGGCTTCCAGCACCACCGCTCCGCCACCGTCGCCGAAGAGGATGGCCGTGCCCCGATCGTCCCAGTCGACGATGCGGCTCAGCGCGTCGGCCCCGACCACGAGGAGGCAGCGATGGCCCGTGATGACCATGCCGTTGGCGACGATCAGGGCGTACACGAAGCCGGAGCAGGCGGCGTTGAGGTCGAAGGCCCCGCACGTCAGGCCGAGCCGGTGCTGGACCGTCGAGGCGGTGGCGGGCACCGCCTGGTCGGGTGTCGTGGTGGCCAGGATGAGGCCGTCCACATCGGACGGCTGCCGGCCGGCCCGCTCGAGGGCCTGTCGTGCGGCTTCGGTGGCGAGGTCGGAGGTGATGCCGCCGACCCGCCGCTCCCGGATGCCGGTGCGTTCGATGATCCAGTCGTCGTTGGTGTCGAGCCACCCCTCCAGGTCGTGGTTGGTCAGGACCTTCTCGGGCAGCGACGTGCCCCAACCGGTGACGACCGATCCCCGGTTCACGATTCGCTCCGGAGCCAGGCCACCGGCTCGCTGTGGGCCAGGCGCTCGCCGTCGACGGCGATGACCTCGACCAGGCGCCCGGCGAAGGCGGAGCGGACCTCGAGGCCGCCGACGTGGCCGACCAGGGTCCCGGGCTCGACCATCGTGCCGGCGCCCACGCCGGCCTCGGGGCGGAAGACGCCTGCGCCGGGGCTGACGACGAGCCGCTCGGTGACGAAGAGGTGCTCCCCGGCTTCGGGCGCCCAGGCGGCGTGGCGGGGCTCGGAGATGCCCGCCAGCAGCTTGTCGAGGTCGTCGGGCACCGCGATCGACAACGTCGTCACGCCCTCGAGCGTCCGCTTGGCCATACCGGTGAGGGCCGTCCCGGCGCCCAGCTCGACGAGGAGGTCGACCCCCTCCTCACCCAGGGCGTGGAGGATGTGGCGCCAGCGCACCGGGCTGCAGAGCTGGGCGGCGAGCAGGCCTTCCCAGTCCTCAGCCGAGGTGTGGGGCCGGGCGTCGACGTTGGCCAGGACGGGGATCTCGGCGTCCCGGAGGTCGGCCTTGGCCAGCGCCTTGCGCAGCCGGTCGCGCGCGGACGCCATGAACGGCGTGTGGAAGGCGCCTCCGACCTCCAGCGGCAGGACCCGCCGGGCGCCGAGCTCCTTCGCGTAGGCGCCGGCGGCCTCGATGGCCTCGGGTGCGCCGGCGATCACGACCTGGCCGGGCGCGTTGTGGTTGGCCACCCAGACGTCGCCGTCGGTTCGGGCGCAGGCCACGGCCACGTCGTCGTCGTCGAGGGCCACGATGGCCGCCATCGTCCCGGCCCGCTCGCCGGCCGCGAGCTGCATGGCCTCGCCCCGCTCCGTGACCAGCTTCACCCCGTCGGCGAAGGAGAGCACCCCGGCCGCGGTGAGGGCGCTGTACTCGCCCAGGCTGTGGCCGGCCGCTCGGGCGGCGTCGACGCCGAGTCGCTCCACCGCGTCGAGGATGACCAGGCTGAGGACGTAGGTGGCCAGCTGGGCGTTGCGGGTCTCCCGCAGCTCGTCGGCTTCGGCGTCGAGGAGGAGGTGGGCGACGTCGCGCCCGGCTACCGAGGTCCCCTCCTCGACCAGCTCCCACGACGGATGGTCCTTCCAGGGCGCACCCATGCCCGGCTTCTGGGAACCCTGACCGGGGAACGTGAACGCGATCATGCGGCGGCGGAGAGGTCCGTCATGCCGCTCAGACCCGGCGACGGGGTGGTTGGTTTCACCCGGACCGGTCGGGATCGAGCTGGGCTTCCAACGACCGGATCCGCCACTCCCGGAACGCGGCGACCGCGCCGATCACCACCACGACCCCGAGCAGGCGTCCCATGGGCCAACGCTACCCATCCCGGTGACTCCCGTGAACCGGGCCGGCCCTACCACTTCGGACCGATGAACCCGTCGAGACCTACGAGCTGTGCGGCGGGCGGGAGTCGAACCCGCACGTCCTTTCGGACAGCGCCTTTTGAGAGCGCCATGTCTGCCGTTCCATCACCGCCGCAGGCGGCCAAGGCTACCGAGGCTCAGCACGTCGGAGCCGGCCCCCCGCCGCGGTGGTCGGCGACGAAGCGCTCGACGTCGTCGGGCACGACGCCGGAGCAGGCCTGCTTGGTGAGCCAGGCGGTCATCACCAAGGGCTCGGCCAGGTCGGGGTTGGGGGCGACCACGACGTCGTCGGCCGCGAGCTCCTCCAGGGTGGCCAGGTCGTCCGGCGGCAGGTCCTCCTGGTACTGGAGGAGCACCGTTCCCCCCTCCAGCGCCGTCACCTGCATGGGGCGGTCGATGGGTTCCTCGACCAGCCCCGTCGGCGGCTCCAGGCCGTAGTGGGCGCCGGAGGTCGGCGGGTCGGTGGCGTACTCGGGCGTGGAGGCATCGGCGAGGAGGTGGACGCCGGAGGCGGGGTCCAGCGCCTCCCGCGTCACCGGCCCGCACGCCGCCTCGTCGGTGTCACCGCAGCCCGCGGTGACCGCGACCAGCGAGATGATGAGGAACAACCGCCGCACGGCTCCATCGTTCCCGTCCGTCCCCGGCCGTTGCCAGTCGGGGTCGTAGCCTGGCGTCGTGCGAAGGTCGGCGGTGGAGCGGAAGCTGCGCGACAACACGCGTCGCCTGCAGACCCTCCGGGCCGAGCTGGGCATCACGGACGAGCAGATGGTCCAGCTGGGGGAGGAGGCCGAGGACGCGCGCCTGCGGGCGCTGGTCTCGGAGACCTCGCTGGCGCAGCGCGAGCACCACGACGCCGAGCGCCATGCCGCCGCGCTGTCCCGCCACCGCACCGAGGTCCAGGCCGAGATCGAGCGCCTCGAACGCGATCAGGACGCCCTGCTCGACCAGCTCAGCCGGGAGCCTTAGGAGCCGAGCCGACAGGCGAGGCGACCAGGCAAGCACAGCGGTGATCGCCAAGCGCAGCTTGGCGATGTCCCAGGTCAACGCACCCAGCCTCGGCCGTTCCGCGCCCGTCCTTAGTGGGCTGACGGGCACGGACCTCGCTCCGGTAAGGTCGCCGCGTCGCCTGATCCGAAGTCCGAGGAGTCACTCAGTGTCCACGCGTGTCGTCATCGCCGAGGACGAAGCCATCATCCGCCTGGACCTGAAGGAGACCCTCGAGGAGGAGGGTTACGAGGTCGTGGGCGAGACCGGGCGGGGCGACGAGGCCGTCGAGCTGGTCAAGGAGCACGAGCCCGACATCGCCATCCTCGACATCAAGATGCCGGGCCTCGACGGGCTCTCGGCCGCTCGGGAGATCGCGGGCGAGCGCCGTGCCGCGGTGCTCATCCTCACGGCGTTCAGCCAGCGGGACCTGATCGAGAAGGCCCGCGACGCCGGGGCCCTGGCCTACCTCGTCAAGCCGTTCCAGCGCAGCGAGCTGGTGCCCGCCCTCGAGGTCGCCCTCGGCCGCTTCCGCGAGATGCGGGCGCTCCACGAGCAGGCCGAGTCGCTCGAGGAGCAGCTCGAGACCCGCAAGGTGGTCGACCGGGCCAAGGGCCAGCTCATGGACCGGGAGAAGATGAGCGAGGCCGACGCGTTCGCCTTCATCCAGAAGACCGCCATGCACCGGCGCCACACCATGAAGCGCGTGGCGCAGGACATCATCGACGGAGAACTGGCACCGGAGCCCACGTAGTGCCGGACAAGGTGATGCTGGTCGACGGCAACTCGCTCACCTACCGCGCCTTCTTCGCCCTCCCCACCGACATGGCCACCGCCGGCGGCCAGGTCACCAATGCGGTCTTCGGCTTCACGTCGATGCTCATCAACCTGCTCCGCGACCACCGGCCGACCAAGGTCGTGGTCGCGTTCGACCGCCCGGAGCCGACGTTCCGCCACGAGCGGGTGGTCACCTACAAGGCCACCCGCAACGAGGCCCCGGACATCCTGCGCCAGCAGATGGGCCTGGTCCGCCAGGTCCTCGAGGTGCTGCGCATCCCGATCCTGGAAGCGCCGGGCTTCGAGGCCGACGACATCCTCGCCACCCTCGCCACCCGGGCCCGCGACGCGCAGGACGAGGTCCTCATCGTCACAGGTGACCGGGACACCTACCAGTTGGTCGAGGACCCCTACATCCGGGTCATCTACAACAAGCGCGGCGTGTCCGACTACGCGGACTACGACGAGGCCGGGATCAAGGAGCGCACCGGGGTGACCCCGGCCGACTACACCGTCTACGCCGCCCTGCGCGGCGACCCGTCCGACAACCTCCCGGGCATCCCCGGGGTGGGGGAGAAGACGGCGGCCAAGCTGGTCAACACCTACGGCGACCTCGACGGGATCTTCGCCCACACCGAAGAGCAGACGCCCAAGCTGCGCCAGAACCTCATCGAGTACGAAGCCCAAGCCCGCACCAACGCCGAGGTGATGGTGCTGCTCCGGGACATCCCCCTCGACGCCGACCTCGCCGACATGGTGCGGGAGCCCTTCGACGCCGAGGAGGTGCGCAAGCTCTTCGACTTCCTCGAGTTCCGCACGCTGTTCGACCGCCTTTCAGAGGCCTTCGACGACGACCTCGGGCCCGCGCTCAGCGGCGCCGAAGTCCTGGAGGCCGAGGTCACCGAAGTGACCTCGGTGGCCGAGGCGGCCCGGGTCCTCACCGAGCTGGCCGAGGTCGAGCGCCCGGTCGCCGTCGCCGGGTCGTGGTCGGGGACGCCCGGCCGACGCCCGCTCGAGGGCATTGCCCTGGTGACCGACCCCGAGGGGGCGGAGGTGGCGTGGCTCGACGCCGATCTCCTCGCCGATCCCGAGGTCCGGTCCACCCTGGCGGAGGTGGGTGCGCTCGCCGCCCACGGGGCCAAGCCCCTGCTCCGCAGCCTCACCGACCTCGGTGTCGACCTCCCGCTGGCCTTCGACTCGATGCTCGCCGCCTACCTCCTGGACCCCGCCGAGTCCCGCTACCTGCTGGAGGAGCTCCTGGTGCGCTACGCCCAGCTCCAGCTCCCGGAGGCGTCGGCGGGGGCGGAGGGTCAGCTCGACCTCGACGACACCGCCACGTCGCCGGCGGTCATCGCCGGCCGGGAGGCGCTCGCGGTCGACCGCCTCCTGGCGCCGGTCACCGCCTCGCTCGAGGCCAACGGCGTCCGCGACCTGTTCGACGAGATCGAGGTGCCCCTGGTCGGGGTCCTGGCCCGGATGGAGGCCGTCGGCATCGCGGTCGACCGGAACGTGCTGGAGGGGATCCACCAGCAGCTGGTGAGCGAGTGCGACACCCTCAGCGCCCAGATCGTCGAGGATGCGGGGGAGGAGTTCAACGTGAACTCCACCAAGCAGCTGCGCGAGATCCTGTTCGACAAGCTCGGCCTGAGCCCCCAGAAGAAGACGAAGACGGGGTTCTCCACCGACGCCGCCAGCCTGGAGAAGCTCCTCGGCCAGCACCCGATCATCGAGCACCTGCTTCGCTACCGCGAGGTCGAGAAGCTGCGGGGCACCTACGGCGAGGGGCTGCTGGCCGAGATCGGGCCCGACGGTCGCATCCACGCCACGTTCAACCAGACCGTGGCCCGGACCGGCCGGCTCAGCTCGGACGCCCCCAACCTGCACAACATCCCCGTGCGCCGGGAAGCGGGCAAGGAGTTCCGCACCGCCTTCGTGCCCGCCGAGGGCTTCGAGCTGCTGGTCGCCGACTACAACCAGATCGAGCTCCGGTGCATCGCCCACCTGGCCGAGGATCCCGGGCTCATCGACGCCTTCGAGAGCCGCCGGGACATCCACACCGAGACGGCGTCGCGCATCTTCGGCGTCGAGCCGGCCGAGGTGACCGGCGAGCAGCGGTCGAAGTCGAAGATGGTCTCCTACGGCCTCGCCTACGGGATGGAGGCCTACGGGCTCGGCCAGCGCCTCTCCATCCCCACCGACGAGGCGGCCGAGATCCTGGACGCCTACTTCCAGGCCTTCCCCTCGGTGAAGGCCTACATGGAGCGAACCGTGGCCGAGGCCCGGGAGCGGGGCTACACCGAGACCCTGTTCGGCCGGCGTCGCCCGATCCCCGAGCTGAGCTCGTCGAACTTCCGGATCCGCCAGGCGGGGGAGCGGCAGGCCATGAACGCCGGCATCCAGGGCCTGGCGGCCGACATCTTCAAGGTCGCCCTCGTCCGGCTCGACGCCGCGCTGCTCGAGGGCAACCACCGCAGCCGGCTCATCCTGCAGGTCCACGACGAGGTCCTGCTCGAGGTCGATCCCGCAGAACACGACGTGATGACCGAGCTGACGACCTCGATCCTGTCCGGGGCGGCCGAGCTGCGGGTGCCGCTCGAGGTGAACCTCGCGTTCGGCGACTCCTGGGCGGCGGCAAAGGCGTGACGAATCCTTGAGCCGCTCCCCCCGGCTGCCGATGGGGAGGCGAGGAGCGTCCCATGGCAACTACCCGAGCAAGCCGCAGCGTGGCGTGGTTCTGGTTCGCCTTCGTTGTGACCACGTATGTCCTGGTCTCGCTGTCCGTCGCCATCGCCACCGCCGATCGCTGTGACGGTGGGCTCGACGGGGCGAAGTCCTGGCACCCCCTCCCGCCGCACTGGGTCTGCCCCGGCGACTGAGCCGGGACTGACCCACTGGTTCGAGCCTCTGGCCGACCACGTGGGTGGTGCCTACGAGCGCTACACGTTCACGAAGGGCACCGAGCAGGAAGCCGATGCCCTGGTCGCGTTGCTCGGCCTCCCGCCCGGTGCGCTCGTGCTCGACCTCGGCTGCGGGACGGGGCGCCACAGCCGGGCCCTCGCGGCACGGGGGCTGTGCCCGCTCGGCCTCGACGTCGCGGCCCGGTTCCTGGCGGTGGCCCGGGAGGCCGCGGCCGAGTCCCTGCCGTTCGTGCGGGGCGACGCCCGCTCGCTCCCCTTGGCCTCGGGTTCAGTCGCCGGGGTCGTCTCGCTCTGTCAGGGCGGCTTCGGGCTCACGGGGGGGCCGGCGGCCGCGGGGCTCGCCCCCGGGGTCGAACCCGACGCCGTCGTGCTCGACGAGGTCCAGCGGGTGCTCCGCCCCGGCGGCGTGCTCGCGCTGACCGCGTCCTCCGCCTATTTCGCCGTCCGGGACCTCGGGGCGGGCGAGGCCTTCGACGCCGGTGCCGGCGTGCTCCACGAGCACACCGAGGTGCACGACGACGAGGGACGGGCCCTGGCCCAGGAGCTCTGGACGACCTGCTACACGCCCCGGGAGCTCCGGTTGCTGCTCGAGGGCTGCGGGCTGGCCGTCGAGGGCCTCTGGTCGGTGCAACCGGGCCGGTACCGCCAGGCGCCACCCACCATCGACAGCCCCGAGTACCTCGCCGTCGCCCGTAAGGAGCCGAGCCGATAGGCGAGGCGACCAGGCAAGCACAGTCCCTACTCGCCGAGCGGAGCGAGGCGAGACAACCGTCCAAGCCGATCCGGCCTCAGCTATCCGCACGGGTCCCTAGCCCGGTAGCCTCGTACCCCGTTCCCGCAGGGACCGCCGGTCCCCGCACTGTCCCATCCGTAACCGAGAGAGCCCCCTACCCGTGCCCGACGACCAATCTTCGACGGCCACCGCCGTCGCCGAGCCCCCCACCCCGGAGCCCCCCGCCGCAGCGCCCACCGAGAGCCTGCCCATGGGCACCTTCACCGAGGAGGGGGAGTACCAGCCCCGCCAGATCGTGGAGAACGACCTGGGCACGTCCCTGGACGACGCCTATTCGGCCACCATGGTCGACGTCAAGGACGGCCAGATCGTGTCCGGCACGGTCGTGCGGGTCGACCACGACGAGGTCCTGCTGGACATCGGGTACAAGTCCGAGGGCGTCATCCCCAGTCGCGAGCTCTCGATCCGCAACGACATCGACCCCTCCGAGATCGTTTCGATGGGCGACAGCCTGGACGCACTGGTCCTCACCAAGGAGGACAAGGACGGCCGGCTGATCCTGTCCAAGAAGCGGGCCCAGTACGAGCAGGCCTGGGGCAAGATCGAGGAGATCAAGGAGGCCGAGGGCATGGTCTCCGGCCCGGTCATCGAGGTCGTCAAGGGCGGCCTGATCCTCGACATCGGGCTGCGGGGCTTCCTGCCCGCCTCTCTGGTCGAGCTGCGGCGGGTGCGTGACCTGCAGCCCTACGTGGGCAAGGTGCTCGAGGCCAAGATCATCGAGCTGGACAAGAACCGCAACAACGTGGTCCTGTCCCGCCGGGCCTGGCTCGAGGAGACCCAGCGCGAGCAGCGCGAGGAGTTCCTCGAGAACCTGAAGCCGGGCGAGCGGCGCCGTGGCGTGGTCTCGTCGGTCGTGAACTTCGGCGCCTTCGTCGACCTCGGCGGGATGGACGGCCTCGTCCACGTGTCCGAGCTGTCGTGGAAGCACGTCGACCATCCGAGCTCGGTGGTCGCCGTCGGCGACGAGATCGAGGTCCAGGTGCTCGAGGTCGACCTCGACCGCGAGCGCATCAGCCTCTCGCTCAAGGCCACCCAGCAGGACCCGTGGGAGGAGTTCGCCTCCGGGCATCGCGTGGGCGAGCTGGTCTACGGCCGGGTCACCAAGCTCGTGCCGTTCGGCGCCTTCGTCCAGGTCGGCGACGGCATCGAGGGCCTCGTGCACATCTCGGAGATGTCGGCCCATCACGTCGAGCTGCCCGAGCAGGTCGTGACCCCGGGCGAGGAGCTCTGGGTCAAGGTCATCGACCTCGACCTGCAGCGCCGTCGCATCAGCCTGTCGATCAAGCAGGCGGCCGAGGGCGGGGTGGTCGCGGCCGAGTACCAGGAGCACTTCGGCGAGCACGCCTACGACGAGTCCGGCAACTACGTCGGCCCGTCGGGCGAGATCGACGAGGCCTGGTCCGAGTACTACGAGGAGCACGGCCTCGATCCGGCCACGGGTCTGGCCAAGACCGACGCGCCGCCGGCCGACGGAGCCCCGGCAGCCCCTGCGGCAGAGGGAGCCCCTCCGCCGGACGCCCCGGCAGAGGCAGCCCCCGCGACCGACGTAGCCCCTGCGCCGGAGGCCCCGGTCGAGGCGGCCCCGGCAGAGGCACCCGCTGAAGCCGAGGCGGCCCCCGCCGAGGAGGAAGCAGCCCCAGCGGAGGCGCCCGCCCCGACTCCGGAGGCGCCGGCACCAGAGGAGACAGCCCCGGTGGCAGAGGCCGTTTCGGCAGAGCCCGAGGCGGTGTCCGACCCCGCCCCGGAGGGTGAGGCCGAGCCCGAGGCCTGAGCCCGGCCCCGCACCGCGGGGCCCCAGATCTGACGAGCGCCCTCCGGTCCGCCGGACGGCGCTCGTCACGCGTCCGGGCGCCCTTCGAGCCCTTGGAACAATTGGCTAAGCCGACGGCAGGTTCGGCCGACCTAGTGAGAGACACGGCTGAGAGGGTCGATGTGCCGCCGGTTGCTCCACGTGGGCTCCAGCGGCGCACCGGGCCTTCCGGCACCGGAGTGACAACCAAAGAGGTCGGACGTGAGCTCTCGCAGAACCATGATCCTCATCGCGGCGATCGCGGTGGGCTGCCTCGCCGCATTCGTCGTGATGAACTACGTCAGCGGCATCGAGGACAAGGCCAACGAGGACGCCGAACGCGTGCCGGTGCTGGTCGTGCGGGCCGACATCCCGCAGGGCACGCCGGGCGAGCAGGCGGTCGAGGAGGGCTGGGTCGTCGAAGACGAGATCGCCCAGGAGTTCCTCCCGGCCACCCGCATCATCGACTTCGACCAGATCTCGGGCAAGGTGTCGCTGAACAACCTCGCCGCGAACCAGGTCCTGGTCGACGGCATGTTCGTCGATCCGACCACCAACTCGATCGGGGTCGGTCAGCGGCTCGAGGAGAACCACGTCGCCTACACCATCTCGGTCGACGCCGAGGGTGGGGTGGCCGGCCTGCTCGTGCCGGGCGACCTGGTCGACATCTTCTACACCTCCGACGGCGAAGTGGTCACCGACAGCGGTGAAGCGGAGTCCGAAGAGAGCTCCGAAGCCTTCGGGTCCGACGCCCGCCTCCTGTACCACCAGGTGCGGATCATGGCCATCGGCACGCAGACCGCGCCCCAGCCCGGTGACGAGGCGGCATTGGCCGAAGGCGAGACCGAACCGGTGCCGGTGACGAGCAACCTGCTCACCCTCGACCTGCCCATCGATGCCGCCCAGCTGATGGCGTCCATCCCCTCCGGCAGCCTCAGCCTGGCCCTGACCGGCCCCGACTACGTCGCCCAGCCGATCCCCCGGATCGAGATCGACGAGGTCGAGACCCTGCCGGGCGAGAGCGACACCCGGACCCGCTTCGGGACCCTGACTCCCTACGGCCCCGACGGCCCCCAGTAACTCGAGCCTCGACCAAGACACGCGACGGAGCCTGACCGACATGAGCGACCTCTACTCTGATTCCTTCGGGGACACCGACTCCTTCGGTACCTCCGCGGGCGTCGAGTTGGCTCCCATCGGCGTGTCGGTGCCCACCGGCTACCCCGGTGGGGAGTTGCTCGGCGGTCAGCCAGCCATCAGCACGGGGCTCGAGCCCCTGGCCACCGGGCCCGACCTGAGCCACCTGCCCCTCGCCACGGTCGACGAGGACGAGATGGCGCGGACCCAGCTGGCGATGCAGCTCGGCTCCCACGCCGTCCCCTTCCCGTCGATCGAGGCGCTGGCGGCCAAGCTCAACGGCAGCCCCCTCGTGGTCGTCCTGGGACCGTCGATGGCCTCGCCCGACCAGCTCACCGTGGTCGAGCGGCTCACCCGTCCTCGGCCGGAGGTGGGGGCGATCCTCATCGCCGACCACCTCACCACCGACCTGCTCCAGATGGCCCTGCGGGCCGGCGTGCGCGACGTGCTGCCCCTCCAGGACCTCTCGCAGTTGACGACGACGGTCAAGCGGGTCGGCGAGATGCTCTCGGCCGGTCCCGCCCTGCCCTCGGCCATGGACCCCACCGGCATCGGTGGCGGGCTCGAGCCCGGGGAGAACGGCCAGGTCATCACCGTCTTCTCCACCAAGGGTGGGGCGGGCAAGTCGATGATCGCCTGCAACGTCGCCGTGCGGCTGGCCATCAAGAGCGACCGGCCGGTGGCGCTGGTCGACGCCGACCTGCAGTTCGGCGACGTGGCCGTGATGCTGAAGCTGGCACCCCAGCACACGATCGTCGATGCCGTCGGCTCCCTCGACCGCATGGACGCCAACCTCCTGCAGAGCCTGATGGTCCAGCACGAGCCCTCCAAGCTCCTGGTCCTGCCCGCCCCGCTCGAGCCGGCCTTCGCCGACCAGATCCGGGGTGAGGACATGGTGCGGGTCGTCGAGGTGCTGCGGACCTTCTGCAGCCACGTGGTGATCGACACCCCGGCGTACTTCAACGACGTCGTCCTCGGACTCATCGAGGTCAGCGACGACGTGCTGCTCGTCGCCGGCATGGACATCCCCAACATCAAGAACGTGAAGATCGGCCTCCAGACCCTGCGGCTGCTCAACACGCCGATGTCCAAGCTCCGCCTGATCCTGAACCGGGCCAACTCGAAGGTGAAGCTCGACGTCGGCGAGGTCGAGAAGACCCTGCAGGTGAAGGCCGACGCGCTCATCCCGAGCGACGTGGTCGTGCCGCAGTCGGTCAACAAGGGCATGCCGGTCATCCTCGCCGCCCCCAAGGCGGCGGTGACCCGGGCCATCGAGCAGCTGGCCGACACCTTCCTGATCGCCGAATCCGCCGGTCGTTGACCGGCTCGCCTGAACTGCCGAGGAGGATCTGATGTCGCTGTACAAGCGCCTGCAGGACGGGGGGGCGGCCACGACCCAGGCCGGCCTCCGCGACCCCGTGCTCGACGAGCTGCGGCACAAGATCCACCACGTCCTGATCGACGAGCTGGGCCCGATCCTCTACGACAAGCGGATCTCCGAGGAGGACCTGCGCCGCCGGGTCCACGAGCAGCTCCACGCCGCCCTGGCCCAGGAGCGAGCACCGCTGTCGGCGGCGGACAAGGCCCAGCTCATCCAGGACGTCTCCGACGACATCCTGGGCTACGGGCCGATCGACCGGCTGCTCAATGACGAGGACCTCACCGAGGTCATGGTCAACGGCCCGGCGAGCGTCTACATCGAGCGCGCGGGCAAGCTGGAGAAGACCGACGCCCGCTTCGTCGACGAGGAGCACCTGAAGCGGATCATCGACAAGATCGTGAGCGAGGTCGGTCGCCGGCTGGACGAGGCCAGCCCCATGGTCGACGCCCGCCTCCCGGACGGCTCCCGCGTCAACGCGGTGATCCACCCCCTCGCCATCGGCGGCCCGTTCCTCACCATCCGGAAGTTCTCCAAGGATCCCTTCCAGATCGACGACCTGATCCGCTTCGGCACGCTCAACGCGGCCTCGGCCCGGTTCCTCCAGGCCTGCGTCGTCGGCCGCCTCAACCTGATCGTCGCCGGCGGTACCGGTACCGGTAAGACCACCACCCTCAACGTGCTGTCGGGCTTCATCCCGGCCGACGAGCGCATCGTGACCATCGAGGACGCCAAGGAGCTCCAGCTCCACCAGGACCACGTGCTCGCCCTCGAGGCCCGGCCGCCCAACATCGAGGGTCGGGGCCAGGTCACCATCCGCGACCTCGTCAAGAACGCCCTGCGCATGCGACCCGACCGCATCGTCGTCGGTGAGTGCCGTTCCGGTGAGGCCCTGGACATGCTCCAGGCCATGAACACGGGCCACGACGGCTCGATCACCACCATCCACTCCAACACGCCTCGGGACACCCTCTCCCGAATCGAGACGATGACCCTGATGGCGGGCTACGACCTGCCGGTCCGGGCCATCCGCGAGCAGATGGCCTCCGCCCTCGACTGCATCGTGCAGCTCACCCGCCTCCGCGACGGCACCCGGCGCATCACCCACGTCACCGAGGTGCAGGGCATGGAGGGTGACGTCATCACCCTCCAGGACGTCTTCCTCTTCGACTACAGCGCCGGGGTCGACGAGCGGGGCCGGTTCCGGGGCCACCTCAAGGCCACGGGCGTGCGGCCCCGGTTCACCGAGAAGCTCCAGGACCTGGGCATCCGCCTCGGCCCCGAGGTCTTCCAGCCCGAGCCCAGCGGCGGCCACCAGATGATCGGCTCCGCCCGATGACCCGACTTCGGGCCCTCTTGGCCGTCGTCCTCGCGCTCTTCGCGCTCGCGGGCCCCGCCTTCGCCCTGGCCCAGGAGGAGGGCTCCGCCCCCTACCTGGCCATCCGTGGCGCCGACGCGACCGGCGGTGACGTCGTCCGCCTCACGGTCGCCTACGAGGGCGACCAGGCCGACCTGGCCGATGCCACCGTGACCGACAACGGCGACGAGCGCCCGATCGTCGGCGACGTGGTGCCGCTGGCCACGACCGGGAAGACGCAGGCCGTCGTCATCGCGGTCGACACGTCTGAGTCCGTCGATCCGATCATGGCGGACCTCCGGGACGCCGCGACCGCGGTGGTCGAGGCCCTGCCCGCGGACGTCGCGGTGGGTGTCGCCACCTTCTCGGACCGCTTCGTGCCCATCCGCTCGCTCACCACCGACCGCACCCGGGTGATCGACGCGATCGACCGGCTGCAGGCCAACGGCGAGAGCGTGCTCTGGAACGGCGTCATCGGTGCCACCGGCATGCTCGAGGAGGACGCCCCCGAGGCCCAGCCGACGGTCATCCTGCTGACGGCCAGCGGCAACCTCGGTTCGCTGACGCCTGCGGGCGCGGCCGCCGGCGCCCTGCGCAACGTCGGCGCCCCGCTGTACGCCGTCGGCCTCGAGGGTGACCGGCTCGGGGCCGATTCCCTGAATGGCGTGGTCGAGCGCTCCGGTGGACGCCTGATGCTCACGCCCGACTCCGAGCAGCTCGACGAGCTCGGCCAGGCCATGGCGACGACCACGGCCAGCCAGTACATCTTGGCCTACGAGCCGCCCACCGGCGACGATGCCGGCGCGGTGGGTGACGTCACCATCCAGGCCGGGGACGCCACCACCAGCGCCAGCTTCGTACGGGGCTCAGCCACCGACCGACCTGCCGACCTGGCTCCCCAGGTGGTCGTCCCCGCGGCCGACGGGCCGCTGCAGGGCAACATGGCCAAGTACGCCGGCGTCGCCCTCATCCTGCTCGCGGCCGGCCTCGGGGCCTTCGCCCTGATCATGCTGACCCAGCGGGACGAGAGCCATCTGACCAACGTCCTGCAGCCCTACTCGGAGGGCTTCGTCGACTCCACGGTCATCGAGGACGAGGACACGGGTCTGGCCAAGACCGCCCTCATCCAGCGGGCCGTCGAGATGACCGAGGAGTTCGCCGAGCGCAAGGGCTTCCTGGCCGAGACCGAGTCCAAGCTCGAGCGGGCCGACCTCCCGCTGCGCGCCGCCGAGGCGTTGTTCTTCTACGCCTCGATGGTGACCGTGGTCGCCCTGCTCAGCCTGGTGCTGACCCGGAGCCTGATCGGCACGGCGATCTTCACGGCGCTGGCCGCGATCATCCCGTCGGCCACCCTCAACTTCAAGGCCAAGCGCCGCCTGAAGAAGTTCAACAACCAGCTCCCCGACATGCTCACCCTCCTCTCCGGGACGCTGCGGGCCGGCTACTCGCTCATGCAGGGCGTGGAGGCCGTGTCCCGCGAGGTCGAGGACCCCATCGGCTACGAGCTGCGCCGGGTGGTCACCGAGTCCCGCCTGGGCCGCCCCCTCGAGGAGGCCCTCGAAGCGGCCGCCGAGCGCATGGGCAGTGCCGACTTCAGCTGGGCCGTGATGGCCATCGGCATCCAGCGCGAGGTCGGCGGCAACCTGGCCGAGCTCCTGATGACGGTGGCCGAGACCATGACCGCCCGAGAGCGCCTGCGCCGTGACGTCGACGCTCTCACGGCGGAGGGCAAGGTCTCCGCGATGGTCCTCGGGCTCCTGCCCCTCGGCCTCGGCGCGGCCATGTGGGTCATCAACCCGGAGTACATCGGGATCCTGGTCACCGAGAAGGTCGGCAACTTCCTTCTGGGCGGCGCCGTGATGCTCGCCGGCTTCGGGTTCTGGTGGATGAAAAAGCTCATCGAAATCGACGTCTGAGAGGCCTGTCCGATGTTGTTCCTCGCCCTCATCCTCATCGCCGGGGTGGTCGGCTTCGTCTTCTTCATGATCCTGAGCGACGCCGAGGAGAAGTCGGTCGTCCGGGCCTCCCTGCGCCAGCTCGACGGCTACGACGTCGAGAACGTGCGGGACCAGGAGCTGCTCGTCCCGCTGTACCAGCGGGCGTTCCTGCCGGTCCTCAAGGGGCTGACCGCGCTCGGCGGCCGCTTCACGCCGGTCGGCTACGTCGACACGGTGCGCAAGAAGTTCATCTACGCCGGCCGGATCAGCGCCGACGGCGTCGACCGCTTCCTGGCCATCCGGGTGATCACGGTCGTGCTCATCCCGGCCTGGTTCATCCTGGTCACGGTCTTCCTGCCCGTCCAGGGGATCCTGCGCCTCGGCGCCCTCGGCCTGGGCGGCGCGCTCCTGGCCCTGGGTCCCGACTCGGTCCTGAACCGCCGGGTCGAGGAGCGCCAGACCGCCATGCAGCGCAAGCTGCCCGACATCCTCGACCTGCTGACGATCAGCGTCGAGGCCGGCCTGGGCTTCGAGCAGGCCGTGGACCGGACCGTGAGCTCGGTCCCCGGCCCGCTGTCGGACGAGTTCGCCCGAATGCTGGGCGAGCTGCGGGCCGGCTCGTCCCGGGCCGACGCCATGCGGGCCATGGAGGGGCGGACCAACGTCCCCGAGATCCGCTCCTTCGTGCTCGCCATCCTCCAGGCCGACGCCTTCGGCGTCTCCATCGGTCGGGTCCTGCGGGCCCAGGCCGACGAGATGCGGATCAAGCGCCGTCAGCTGGCCCAGGAGAAGGCGCAGAAGGCGCCGGTCAAGATGCTCATCCCCATGGTGTTCTGCATCTTCCCGGCGCTGTTCGTGGTCGTCCTCGGACCGGCCATGATCAACATCTCCCGGAACTTCTGAGCTAGGGACCTGGCCGGGCGATGGCCGCCCCCACGATCGACACCGCGGCCGATCCCGCGGTCGAGCCGCAGGGAGAGGTATCCGGGCCCTCCGGGGTCTCGCTCGCGGCGCTCGGTGGCCTGGTGGTCACCGTGGCCGGCCTGTTCATCGGGCTGCAACCGCTCCGGGACAACAGCTTCCTGACCCACCTGGCCACCGGTCGCCTCATCCTCGAGTCGGGCTCGGTCCCGACCGCGGACCCCTACAGCTTCACCGCCCTCGGCGAACCGTGGACGGTTCAGAGCTGGCTGGCCTCGGTCCTCTACGCGGGGGTCGAGGAGGTCGCCGGCTACGTCGGCATCCGCGTCCTCGTCGCCGTGGTGACGGCCCTGCTGGCCTACCTCTTGTGGCGCCTGACCGAGCCGGCCGGCGCCGTGATCGCCCGGGTGGCGCTGGCGCTGCCCGTCCTCGTGATCGGCTCCGCCACCTGGAGCGAGCGCCCGATGCTGTTCGGCCTCGTCGGCCTGGCGGCGGTGTGGCTGCTGGCCGACGGCCACGGGCGGGCCTGGTTCGCGGTGCCCCTGTTCTGGGCCTGGGTGAATCTGCACGGCTCGTTCCCGCTCGGGGGCGTCCTGCTCGTGTGCCTGGTCCTCGGGCGGTGGCTGGACCGCCGGTCGCCGCGGCACGAGCTGCAGCTGCTCGGCTGGTCAGTGGTCGGGATCCTGCTCGGCGGGCTCAACCCCGTCGGTCCCCGCCTGATCGTCTTCCCGCTGGAGCTGATCTCCAAGTCCGAAGCGCTCAGCACGATCAAGGAGTGGCGGCCGCCGGACTACGCGGACCTCGGTCCGCAGGTGCTCCTGCTGTTGGCCCTGGTCGCCGGGGCGGCGTTCCTGCGCCGGCGGACCTTCCGCCAGGTCGTGCCGGCCGTCGCGTTCCTCGCCATGGCCCTGCTTGGCGCCCGCAACATCGGTCCTGCGGCCATCGTCCTGCTCGCGGCCGTCGCCCCGTCGTTGCGGGGGATCGGCAGCGACGAGGGCCAGGAGGCCCGTCCGGTCTTCGGGCTCGCCGCCGCGGCGATCGTGCTGGTCGCCGGGATCGCCGCGGCCGGCTCACTGCGGGGCCCCGACACCGACCTGGTGGGCTACCCGACCGAGGCCGTGGCCTGGATGGCGGGGGAGCAGATGCTCACGCCCGACGCCCGGATCGTGACCCGGGACTTCGCCGGCAACTACCTGGAGGCCCGGTACGGGACCGAGGTCCCGGTGTTCATGGACGACCGCTACGACATGTTCCCGATCGAGGTGATCCGCGACTACCGCACCCTCATGGACGTCGACGAGGACTGGCCCGAGGTGCTCACCCGCTGGCAGGCCGATGCGGTCCTCTGGGACCGCGAAGCGGACCTGTTCGACGAGATCGAAGTATCCGACGACTGGGATGTGGTCTACGAGGACGAGATGTGGGCCGTCTTCGTTCCCAACTGAGGTGGCCTGAGGACTTCAGTTCACCCCCCGAATGTGCCGATATTCAAAGGGAGCACCCTCTGTTCCGGCGGGGTGTCGTACAGCACCGAGGAGACATCCGATGACCTTGACCAGAAGCCATTCGCCTCCAACGAGGCGGCGAGGCCGCGGCGATCGAGCCGCGAGCCTGGTGGAGTACGCCATGGTGATCGCCTTGATCGCGTTTGTGTGCATCACGGCAATCTCGTTCTTCGGCAGCTCCAATGCCGGCAGTGTCAACTCCTCAGCGGATTCGATCGTTACCGCCGGATGATCGTCCGCTGAAGGATGTCGAATGGGGCGTCCCCTCCCGGGGGCGCCCCATTCGGTGCCTTTTGGGGGCGGTAGCGTCGGGGTGTGGCGCGGAGCCCGGCTGAGGCACTTGGTCCGAGCTACTTCGACGTGTACCGGGGCCTGAACCGGCCCGTCGACTTCGAGGAGTTCGTGACCATCTGCCGGGCCCAGGGGCTGGTCGCGCCCACCGACCGCATGTTCCGCCACGTGCGGCGGCTGTTCCGGAGCCGACAGCCGACCTACCTCAGCATGAACGCCCTCGACGTCGAGCTGAAGAACCAGCGGGCGTCGTGGACCGTCGACCGGGTCGAGGGGCTCGTCGACGACCGGCGGGTCGAGACCGCCCACCTCGAGTTCAAGCGTGAGCCGGACGGCGCGTCCACGACCTCCAAGCCGTGGGCGGCCGTGGCCAACGCCGGTGGTGGTGCCGTGGTCTACGGCATCGACGAGGACGACCTGTCCCGGGCGTCCAAGGCCGTTCCCATCGACCTCGACGGCCTGCGCGAGCGCTTCGAGCAGATCAACCGGAACATCGACCCGCCGGTCGACCTCACCATCGAGGTCCTCCCGATCGATCCCAGCGAGCGGGGCTTCTGCGTCGTGGTCGTGGGTCCCGCCGTGCCGGGCCGCATCCACCTCGTCGATCACCGGGCCCCGACGAGGAATGGCACCACCACCCGCTACATGACCTCCGAGGAGGTCCGGCGCTGGATCATCGAGTCCTACGGCCTGGCCCCCGAGCCCGACGAGGAACCGCCCGAGGCGGAGGAGCCCCCGCCCCAGCTCCCGCTGGACTGACAGCAGCTGGAGGGTGGCGTCAGTCGAGGTGGACGATGCCCATGCGCACGGCCTGGAGGACGGCCTGCGTGCGGTCCCGGGCGTCGAGCTTCTGGTAGATCGACGCCAGGTGGTTCTTCACCGTCTTGTGGCTGATGTAGAGCTGCTCGGCCACCTCGGGGGTGGAACACCCGTTGGCGATGAGCTGGAGGACCTCCTCCTCCCGGCGGGTGACCACCCGCTGCTCCTCGCTGGTGGCGGGCTCGTCGAGCTTGCGCACCTCGTCGAGCATGGAGGCGGCGAGGTTCGGGGAGATGATCGTCTCGCCCGAGGCGGCCATGCGGACGGCGTCGGCGATCTCCCGCGTGGAGCAGTCCTTCACCAGGTAGCCGCTGGCGCCGGCCCGGATGGCCGAGGCCAGGACGTCCTCGTCGGCGTGCATGGTCAGCATGACGACCCGCACGTTCGGCAGCGCGGCCCGGATCTCCCGGGTGGCGCCGACACCATCGAGCTCGGGCATGGTCACGTCCATCAGGACGACGTCGGGCTGCAGCCGGTGGGCCAGCTCGACGGCCTGGGCGCCGTCGGCGGCCTCGCCGACGACGCTGAAGCCCTGCTCGGTCATCGAACGGCGCAGGCCTTCGCGCAGCATGCGGTGGTCGTCGGCCAGCATCAGGCGGACCGAGGCGGGGTCGGCCAGCCCGTGGCGCCCGATGCCGTCGCCGGCGGCTGAGGTGGGTGCATGGAGGCTCATGTCAGTTCCCCTGTTGGAGGAGGCAGCGAACCCGGGTCCCCCTGCCGGAGGTCGACGCCACCTCGACGGTGGCACCGATGCTCGAGGCACGCTCGCGCATGCCGAGGATCCCGTAGGAGTCGAATCGTCCGGCCGTTCCGGCTGGGAAGCCCTTGCCGTTGTCGAGCACCTCGAGGGCGGCGGACTGCCCGTTGCAGCGCCAGACCACACGGGCCTTGGAGGCTTCGGCGTGGCGCTCGACGTTCACCAGGGCCTCCTGGGCGATGCGCCACATCTCCCGCTCCTGCAGGAGCGGCAGGCGGTCGTTCTGGTCGCAGTGGACCTCGATGGCGAGGCCGCTGCGCTCGGCCACCCGGGCCGAGAAGTTCTGCAGCAGCGGTCCGAGCGGCTGCTCGTCGGAGACGTCGGTGCGGAGGTCGTAGAGGGTGTCCCGGACCTCGCCGATGACGCCCCGCACGTCGTTGCGGAGCTGGTCGAGCGAGCCGCTGAGCTCGTCGCCCCGCTCCTGGGAATCGACGATGCGGTCCAACTCGAAGGCGAGGTAGGCCAGGGACTGCCCGATCCGGTCGTGCAGGTCGCGGGCGATCCGGGTGCGCTCCTCGTCGGCGCCGACCGTGCGCAGGCGGGAGAACCATCGAGCGTTGTCCAGGGCGAGCGCCGCCGGCTCGACGAAGCCGCCCAGCAGCTCCACGTCCCGCTGGGAGTAGCGGTGCGGGGTGCCGTGCTCGATGGCGACGAGGCCGATGGTGGCCCCCCGGGCCCGCAGCGGGGCGTAGAGGCCGGAGGCCATGGAGGGCGCCAGGCCCGGACCACCGCCGACGAGCAGGTTCGGGGCGCCGCCGACCTCACCGCTGCCGACGACCTCGCGCAGCACGGTCGGCAGGTCCTCGTGGTCGATGGCCTCGGGGAGGCGCACGCCGTGGCGGCGCATGACCGACCACTTGGAGTCGGTGTCGTCCAGCAGGAGGATGGCGACGACGTCGCTGTCGAAGAGGTCCCGCAGCCGGTTCAGCGTCGTGTCGAGCACCTCTTCCATGTCGAAGGAGGCGGGCAGGGTCTGGGCGACCCGGTGCAGCGAGAACAGCAGCGTGTTGGCGTCGGCCAGCCGGCCGAGGCGCTCCAACGCGACCGAGTGCTGGCGATCGGCCTCACCGGAGATCCGTCGGCCGTAGCCGGCGACCAGGGCGACGAGCAGGAGTACGGAGGCCCACTGGGCGGCCAGGCGGACGGACTCGGCGTCGTAGCCCGCGGCGTCCAGGGCGGGGATCGAGACCGCGGCAGCGGCCACGGCGGCGAGGCGGAGGCCGAAGCCGAAGCCCCGGGCGAAGCCGGCGATGGTGACCGCGGTCAGGATCGAGAAGACGAACGGCGAGTCCCAGTAGCCGGTGTTGACCACGGCCAGGATCGGGAGGACCAGCTCGGCCAGAACCAGGATGAGGCTGCGGGTGTCGCCGGTGTAGCGCAGCGGATGGACCGTGCGCAGGAGCGTGTAGCCGATCAGTACGCCGCACCACGCGACCGTGTTCCACTCGGCGTTGATGAAGGCCGGTGCGGCCAGCGCCATGGAGAGGACCGTGACGCCCCAGCGGACGGCCAGGATGGGCGGTCCGAAGGCCGTCAGCCGGTCGACGTCGTCGGCCAGCCCCGACGCCACGACCAGGGGGGCGTCGTGGAGGCCGCCCTCCCGGTTCAGGCGGGCGGTGCGGCGCAGGAAGGAGAACCGGCGGCGCGGCACATCCCCGTTGGGCCGGGGGCGGTCGGACTTGGCGAACAGGCGCATGGTTGGGGCGGCGTCCCGGGCTCCGGTCGAAGGGCTACGGACCGTCTTCCATCGGCCGCGATGGCCGCTTCTGTAGCTCCTCGGAGGCCACTCGCTAGGTTCCGTCCCGTGATCCTGGTGGGCCTGACCGGTGGCATCGGCTCGGGGAAGTCGACGGTCTCGGCCCGGCTGGCCGAGCTGGGGGCGACGGTCATCGATGCCGACGCCATCACCCGCGACCTGCAGCGGCCCGGTACGGACGTCTTCGCGGCGATCGTCGAGCGCTTCGGCCCCGATGTGGTGGGGGGCGACGGCGAGCTCGACCGCCCCGCGCTGGCGGCCATCGTCTTCGCCGATCCGGACGAGCTGAAGGCCCTGACCACCATCGTCCACCCTGCGGTCGGGGTGGAGATCGCCGAACGGCTGAAGGCGGCCGCCCCCACCGACGACGTCGTCGTGCTCGACGTTCCGCTGCTGGTGGAATCCGGCCGCGACGACCTCGTCGGGCTGCTGGTCGTGGACGTCGACGAGGAGATCGCCGTCCAGCGGCTGGTCGAGCACCGCGGGTTCACCGAAGCGGACGTCCGGGCCCGCATCGGCCGCCAGGCGTCCCGGGAGGACCGGCGGGCGAGGGCCGACCGGGTGCTCGACAACTCAGGCTCGGTCGAGGAGCTGCTCGCTCAGGTCGACGAGGCCTGGGCGTGGATGCGCGGCCTGCCCGCCGTGGGAGCCGAGCCGATAGGCGAGGCGACCAATGAGCACAGCGGCGCTAATCGCCAAGCGCAGCTTGGCGAGCTCTAGAAGGTCCGCGCGACCACGTGCTGCCTATCCGCGCACGTCCTTAGCGACCGAGGCCGACGATCCGGCCGGGGTCAGAGACTGAAGGCGCCGAGCAGGTCGGAGTAGTCGTCGGTCCAGAGCCGGCCTTCGGGGTCCGGGAGCGGCCCCCAGCCCCGATCCGGGGTGAGTCGGGCGAGGTCGGCGCCGTCGGGGGCGAGCACGACCCAGGTCGACGACCAACGGCCGGCCTGTTCGAGGGCGGGTGACGACGGGTCGACCCGGCGCAGGCCGCTCAACCCCAGGTCGGCGGCGAGCCGGCTGATCACCGGGGCCAGGTCGAAGTAGCGGTTCGAGATGTGGATGGCCAGCAGCCCGTCGGCGCGGAGGTGGCCGACGTAGTCCTGGACGGCCTGGGCGGTGAGCAGGTGCACGGGGATGGCGTCGGAGCTGAACGCATCGAGCACCAGCACGTCGAACGTCGTGCTCGTCCGCTCGAGCGACAGCCGCCCGTCGCCGAGCACGATCTCGGTCTGGGCCTCACTGTCGCTCAGGTAGCTGAAGAGGTCGGGATCCCCGGCGATGTCGGCCACCGCCGGGTCGATCTCGTAGTAGGTGAAGGCATCGCCTGGCCGTCCGTAGGCGGCGAGGGCGCCGGTGCCGAGGCCGATCACCCCGACGGACCGGGACGCGGCGTCCTCCGTGGTGGTGAACACGTCGCCGATCGGACCGTCCGGGTGGTAGTAGCCGAGCGGGGTCCCGGGGTCGTCGGGGTCCTGCAGGCCGTGCGTGGTCGTGCCGTTGGCCAGGACGTGGCGACCGGCGGCGTCCTCGAAGGCCCGGTGGACGCCGAAGAAGGTGCGCTCGGCGTGGAGGGTGGGGTTGGGCTCGGCGACACAGGCCACCACCAGCACGCCGCCGAGGGCCACGGCGAAGGCCCTCGGGGTCCGCACGAGGACGTAGGCGGCGGCGCCGACGAGGGCCAGGACCAGCACCGGGAGGCGAGCCGCCGTCGGGTCGTCGGCTCCTCGGGTGGCCAGCCATCCCAGCACCAGCCCGCCCGTGATCAGCACGCCGACCAGGAGGGCGCGCCGGTCCCGCAGCACCTTCGTCACCGCGGCGGGCCGCAGGGCCACGGCGAGACCGAGGGCCAGCGGGTACTCCAGCACCGACGGGAAGGCCACCGGGGCGAGCAGGGCACCGACGATGCCGCCCAAGACCCCGCCGACCGAGATCCACAGGTAGAACTCGGTCAGGCGGTCGGCGGGCGGGCGCTCGTCGGCCAACCGGGCGTGGGCGAGGACGGCGGCGGCGAAGAAGAAGACCAGGTGGGGGAGCACCGCCAGCCACACCGAGGTGCTCGAGGCGGCGAAGGAGGCGGCCAGGGGCACCGCCAGGAGGGCGACGGCCCGGCCCGACACGTCGATCAGCCGCGCCGTCGGGCGCCCGAAGGCCAGGACGAAGCTGAGCAGGTAGAGGGCCAGGGGGATGACCCACAGCAGCGGGATCGAGGCGATGTCCGTGCTCAGGTGGCGGGTCACGCCGAGCATCAGGAGCGAGGGGACGAACGCGAACCCCACGAGGCGCCAGCGCTGACGGCCGGTCAGGGGAGGCGAGGTGACCGCGGGCGCCGCTTCGCGGCTGCCCACGCCAGGACCGCGGCGAACCGTCCAGGCGCAGGCGGCGGTCAGCAGGACGAACGCCAGGTAGCCGACGCTCCACAGCCGGCTCTGCGCCGTGGTCGAGAGCCGGGGCTCGAGCACCAACGGATAGGCCAGCAGCGCGAGGAGGCTCCCCACGTTCCCCGCGGCGTAGAGGAAGTAGGGGTCCCCGGCGTGGCGGTGACCGGTCAGCGAGAACCAGCGCTGGAACGTGGGGCTGGCCGTGGACAGGGCCAGGAAGGGCAGGCCGACGATGACGGCGAGCACCATGAGCGTCCAGAGGGCGGGCGCGGTGCCCGGAGGCAGGCGCCAGCCGCCGGGCACGGCCAACGGCAGCGCCACCAGCGGGAGGGTCACGAGCAGGACCTGCACCGGCACCTGGCGGCCGCGGAGCCGCCGGGCCGTGAGGTGGGCGACGCCGTAGCCCACGAGCAGGGTGGCCTGGAAGAACACCATGGCCGTGTTCCAGACGTCCGGGGTGCCGCCCAGGAGCGGGGTCAGCAGCTTGGTGACCAGGGGCTGCACGAGGAAGAGCAGCGTCGAGCCGACGAAGCTGGCCACGGTGAAGAGGACCACGAGGCCCGTGCCGCCGGAAGGAGCGGTACCGAGCTCGGCGGTCTCCGCTGCCGGCTCGGTCGCGGTGATGGCGGCCACGGCGCTCCCGTCGGCCGGTGCCACCGGCACCTGAGTCGGCCCCGGTGGCGGTCACGCCCCGTCGGTACCCTGCATCGGTGGCTCCTGACCGCTTCGAGATGGTGTCGGACTTCGCTCCGGCCGGCGACCAGCCGGAGGCCATCGCCGCCCTGAGCGCGGGCATCGACGCCGGCGACCGGTTCCAGACGCTGCTCGGCATCACGGGCAGCGGCAAGAGCGCAACCATCGCCTGGACCATCGAGCAGGTCCAGAAGCCGACCCTGGTCATGGCGCCGAACAAGTCCCTGGCCGCCCAGCTGGCCAACGAGTTCCGGTCGTTCTTCCCGAAGAACCGGGTCGAGTACTTCGTCTCCTACTACGACTACTACCAGCCCGAGGCCTACCTGCCCTCGAGCGACACCTACATCGAGAAGGACTCGTCGGTCAACGACGAGATCGAGCGCCTGCGCCACGCGACCACCGCCGCGCTGCTCACCCGCCGGGACACGATCGTGGTCGCGTCGGTGTCGGCCATCTACGGCCTCGGCTCACCCCAGGAGTACCGCGACCAGCTCCTGTACGTCCGGGTGGGCGAGGAGCACGACATGCGGGCCCTGCTGCGCAAGCTGGTCGACATCCGCTACGAGCGCAACGACCTGAACCTGGTCCGGGGCCGGTTCCGGGTCCGGGGCGACACCCTCGAGGTCCACCCGGCCTACGAGGAGCACGCCGTCCGCATCGAGATGTTCGGTGACGAGGTCGAGCGGATCGTGCTGGTCGACCCGCTCACCGGCGAGCAGCTCGACGTGGTGGAGGAGCTGATGATCTTCCCCGCCACGCACTACGTCACCGGCGACGAGCGGATGCGGCTGGCCGTCCAGCGCATCGAGGTCGAGCTCCAGGAGCGTCTGGCCGAGCTGGAGGGCCAAGGCAAGCTCCTGGAGGCCCAGCGCCTGCGCATGCGCACCAGTTACGACCTCGAGATGATGCAGGAGGTGGGCTTCTGCAACGGGATCGAGAACTACTCGGGCCCCATCGACGGTCGGGCGCGGGGTGAAGCCCCCAACACCCTCCTCGACTTCTTCCCGGACGACTTCCTGATGGTCCTCGACGAGTCGCACGTGATGGTGCCCCAGCTCCACGGTCAGTACGAGGGTGACCACACCCGCAAGGAGGTGCTCATCGAGCACGGCTTCCGGCTGCCGTCGGCGGCCGACAACCGGCCTCTCCGCTTCGACGAGTTCATGGACCGGGTCAACCAGGTCGTGTTCCTGTCGGCCACGCCCAGCCCCTGGGAGGTCGAGCGCTCCACCCGGGTGGTCGAGCAGATCGTGCGCCCCACCGGCCTCATCGACCCGGAGGTCATCGTGAAGCCCACCAAGGGCCAGATCGACGACCTCCTCGAGCAGATCAACCAGCGCACGACCGCCGGCGAGCGGGTCCTGGTGACCACGTTGACCAAGAAGATGGCCGAGGACCTCACCGACTACCTCCTCGAGCTCGGGGTGCGGGTGCGGTACCTGCACAGCGAGGTGGACACCATCGAGCGCATCGAGTTGCTGCGGGCCCTGCGGTTGGGCGAGTTCGACGTCCTCGTCGGCATCAACCTGCTGCGGGAGGGCCTCGATCTGCCCGAGGTGTCGCTGGTGACCATCCTCGACGCCGACAAGGAGGGCTTCCTCCGCAGCGAGACCTCGCTGATCCAGATCATCGGCCGGGCGGCCCGCAACGTCGGAGGCCAGGTGATCATGTACGCCGACCAGGTCACCGACTCGATGCAGCGGGCCCTCTCCGAGACCAACCGGCGCCGGGGGCTGCAGCAGGCCTACAACACCGAGCACGGCATCAACCCACAGACCGTGCGCAAGGCGGTGACCGACATCCTGGCCCAGCTCCGCCCCGACGAGTCCACGCCCACGCCGGGCCGGACCCGCCGCCGCCAGCGCCTCACCGAGCGCAGCGAGCTGGCCGGCCTGCCCCGTGACGAGCTCGCCCGGCTCATCGCCACGCTCGAGGAGGAGATGGGCGAGGCCGCCACCGAGCTCAACTTCGAGTACGCGGCCCGCCTCCGCGACGAGATCAACGACCTGCGCCGGGAGCTGCGCGACGCGGGCTGATCCCGAGGCCACGGTGGCTTGCCCGCCGCCCGACCCTGCCGATGGATACCTGTGCTGCCGAGCCTCGTCCGACGCGCGCCCGACGCCGGGCCCTCGGTCCTCGGGCGCCCGCTCGTCGCCTCGGTCCTGCTGGTGGCGGCCTACCTCCTGATCGCCTTCCTCGGCGACCCCCGTGCCGGCCTGGGGTCCGACAGTGGCGGGAAGCTGGCCACGGCCCGGGTCATGAGCGAGGCGCAGACCCTGGATCCCGACGTCGGCTACTGGGCGGAGGACGCCGACCCGACGGGACGCTTCCACCCCCTGGTCAACACCGAGCAGGTCGGCGACACCTGGGTGCAGGCGACCAGCCTCCCGTACAGCGCCGCCACGTCAGGGCTCTGGTCGCTGGCCGGGGCCCTCGGCCCGGCCCTGCTCTCGATGGCCGGCGGGCTGGCCGGGGCCCTGGCCGCCCGTCGCCTGGCCGACCGCCTCGGGGGCCGCCCCGATCTGGCCTTCTGGCTCGTCGGTCTGGCCTCTCCGCTGGCCGTCTACGCCACCGACACCTGGGAGCACGCCCCGGCGATCGGCCTCGCGCTGTGGGGCATCGTCGTCGCGCTCGAGTGCGCGGGGCCGGCCCCCGCAGCACTGGCGGGTGGGCTGCTGGGTGGGGCGGTCGTGCTCCGAGCGGAGGTGGGGGCCACGGTGCTGGCCTTCGGCGTGGCCACGTTGGCCGTCGCCGGCGTCCGCACCCGTTGGACCGTGCATCCCCGCCGGATCGCCGCTGCGGCCCTTGCCGGCGGGGCCGTCCTCGTCGCCAACGCGGCCTTGGAGCGCGTGATCCTCGACGCCGGCGTGCGGGACGCCAGGGTCGGGACAGGCGCTTCGGCGGCGGGCAGTGAGCTGGGGCGCCGGGCTACGGATGCGGTCCTCACGGGCGCGGGGCTGTTCGCCGACGAGAGCGCCGCCGGCCTCCTGCTCGGGGTGCTGCTGATCGGTTCTCTCGCGGTGCTCGCCCTCCACCTGGCCGGGAACCCCCGGGTCACCGGCCCTGTCGTCCGGGCCGCCACGGTGGTCGTCGTCGGCCTCTACGTCCTCCGCCTGCTGGACGGCTGGTCCTTCGTGCCCGGCGCCCTCGCGGTCGCCCCGGTGATCGTCCTCGCCGTCCTCGTGCCCCGGACCGACGAGGTCAAGGTCCTGCTCGCCACGGCCCTCGGCGCCGTCCCGCTGGTGTGGTTGCTGCAATGGCGAGGCAACCACGTCGCCCAGTGGGGTGGGCGGTACCTCCTGCTCAGCACGGTGCTCCTCCTCGTCCTGGCGGCGGTCGCCCTCTCCGGCCCCTTGGGGCGTCAGCGCACGGCCCGCCTGCTCCTCGGCCTCACCGTCGTGAGCGGACTGGCGGGGCTCGGGTGGCACACGGTGAGGACGAACGCCGTAGGAGCCGCGGTCGCGGCCGTCGACGAGCTGCCGGAGGACGCGGTCGTCGTCGCGACCGACCAGCACCTCGGACGGGAGCTGGGCAGCCGGTACGACGACCGCCGCTGGCTCTCCGCCGATTCCGCCACCGTCGACGAGGCCGTCACCATCGCGGTGGCTGCCGACCCGGCGACCATCGTGGTGATCGGCCGACCCCAGCCCGACGGTTCGCTGGTGCCGTTGTCCCCGGTTCCCGGCTACCAGGCGTCGGGCTCGACCACGATCCCCGCGCTGGGTGACGATCTCGAGGTGCGGTTCTTTGACCGCGACTGAGGCCCTCGTGGCCGCCGCGGCCCCGGTCGAGCAGCGGGCACCCCGGCTCGGCCGCCACGTGGCCGGGCTGAGCCTGCTCCTGCTCGTCCTGGCGCCGTTCCTGGGCCGGGGAGGGCTCTTCTCGGCCGACGAGGGAGCGGCAGTGGCCCAGGCCCGCCTCTTGAGCGAGGAGCGGGGCTGGACCGTCGACCATCCGTTGCCCGCGCTCGACCCGACGGGGCGCACGTTCCCCCTCGAGAACTCGAACCTGACCACCAACGCCGCGGGTGAGCCGGCGGGCGCGCCCTTCGCCAAGCACCCCGTGTACGCCGTCCTGCTGGTCCCCTTCGACCGGGTCGCCGGGCTGCTGGGGATGACCCTGACCTCGGTCCTCGGCACCGTGCTCGCGGCCGGCGTGGCGGGGCTCCTGACCCGGAGGCTGGCTCCCGGCCTCGGCCCGATCGCGGTCTGGGCGACGGGTCTGGCCACACCGCTCTTCGTGGACTCGTGGCTGGTGATCGCCCACACCGTCGGCGCCGCGCTCGCCGCGGTCGCCGTCCTGTCGGTACTCCGCGCCGACGAGGGTCGGGGAGGGCCGGCGCTGTTGGGGACGGCCTTGGCCATGGCCGGCGCGGTGATGCTCCGCAACGAGGCCTTGCTCTTCGGCGTCGCATTGGCGCTGGCGGCAGGCGTTCTCGGTCTCACGCGCTCCCGACGGCTGCTCGCCGTCGGTGGCCTGGCCTCGCTGGTCGGTGCCGTGGGTGGCTACGTGGTCGACGGAGCGCTCTCGGCCGCGGTGTCGGGAGACTCGGAGGCCTCGTTCCGGGCCGGCGTCTCGGGGTCCGACTTCGTCGCCGGGCGCGTGTTCGGTGCGGTGGTCACGCTCGTGCTCCCGTCGTACGACGGACTCGGCCTGCCCGACCTGCTCCTCCTCGTCACGGTCGGCGCGCTGGTGGGCGCCGTGGTCGTGGCCCGCAGTCGACCGCAGGACAACGAGGGCCTCCTGCTGCTGGCCGCCCTGGCCGCCTCAGCTGCTGTGGCCCGGGCGGTGATCGCGCCCGAGGTGGTACCCGGATTGCTGGTGGCGGCGCCCGTCCTCACGGCGGGCCTGGTCGCTCTCCGGGCCCGGACCGTCGAGGCGACCGCGCCCCGGCTCCTGGCTGCCACCGCCCTGCTGTTCGGTGGCGCGGTGCTGGGCACCCAGTACGCCACCGGCGGCTCGGGGGAATGGGGCGGCCGCTACTTCGCCCTGGCCCTGCCGCTCGTCGTGCCCCTGGTCGTGGTCGCCGGCAAGGACCTCCTCGACGGGCTGGACCGCAAGGTCGCCCGCACGCTGTTGGGAGCGACGGCGGTTGTCGCCCTCGCCCTCTCCGTGGCCGGCGGCCGGGCCCTGATCGCCACCGAGGAACGCACCGACGCCCTGGTCGCGGCCATCGACGACGCCGCCGAGCAGGTCGACGACCCGGTCGTGATCTCGACCGCGGGCGCGGCGCCCTCGTTTCGCCTGGGACCAGGTCCTGGCGGGCGACGAGTGGCTGCTCGTCGAGCTCGACGACGTCCCGACCTGGCTCGACCGACTGGCCGCCGAGGGCCGGGACGTCGTCCTGGCCACCCCGGACCCCGACGAGGTGGCCACGTCCGAGGCCGGCTACGAGACGGTGTCGGCGGGCGCAGTGGGTCGAGGCTCCACCTGGACGGTCCTGGCCCTCGCGGGGGATTGAGGCACCCCCGGACAAACACGTGTTCGTGGTTGGAAGCGCCGGTAGAGTCGGCCCGTGGCCGACACGCTGGTGGTGCGGGGCGCCCGGGAGCACAACCTCAAGGACATCTCGCTGGACCTGCCGCGGGACCGCCTCATCGTCCTCACCGGCCTCTCCGGGTCGGGCAAGTCGTCGCTGGCCTTCGACACCATCTACGCGGAGGGCCAACGGCGCTACGTCGAGTCGCTGTCGGCCTACGCCCGCCAGTTCCTCGGCCAGATGGACAAGCCCGACGTCGACTTCATCGAGGGCCTCTCACCGGCCATCTCCATCGACCAGAAGAGCGCGTCGCGCAACCCCCGGTCGACCGTCGGGACGATCACCGAGATCTACGACTACCTCCGCCTGCTGTACGCCCGCATCGGCGTGCCCCACTGCCCGAAGGACGGCACGGTCGTCAGCCGCCAGACGCCACAGCAGATCGTCGACCGGATCCTCGAGCTCCCGGAGGGCACGCGCTTCCAGGTCCTCGCCCCGATCGTGCGGGGCCGCAAGGGCACCTACGACACCCTGCTGGCCGACCTCGCCACCCAGGGCTTCGCCCGCGTCCGCCTCGACGGCGAGATCCGCGAGCTGGCCGAGCTGACCGCCACGGGGGCCGACCTGGCCCGCTACGAGCAGCACACCATCGAGGTGGTGGTGGACCGGCTCGTCCTGCGGGAGGGCATCGAACGCCGGCTCACCGACTCGCTCGAGGCCGCCCTCCAGCTGGCCGACGGCACCGCGGAGATCGAGATCGTGCCTCGCGGGGGTGAGGAGCTCGGCGACGCCGAGCGGGAGGTGCTCACCTTCAGCCAGCACCTGGCCTGCCCCACCTGCGGCACGTCGTACGGCGAGCTGGCGCCGCGCAACTTCTCCTTCAACTCGCCCTACGGCGCCTGCACCAGCTGCGACGGGCTGGGCACCCGCTTCGAGGTCGACCCCGAGCTGATCGTGCCCAACCCCGACCTCACCCTCGACGAGGGCGCCATCGCCCCGTGGGCCGGAGGCCACAGCCAGTACTTCAAGCGCCTCATCGAGGCCGTGGCCGAGGACAACGAGATCCCGACCGACAAGGCGTGGAAGACCCTCCCGGCCAAGGCCAAGGACCTGCTGCTCAACGGCACCGGTGACAACCGGGTCCACGTCAAGTACCGCAACCGCTACGGCCGCACGCGGAGCTACCACGCCAAGTACGAGGGCGCCGTCCCGTACCTCCAACGCCGTCACTCCGAAGCCGAGTCCGACACGGCCCGCGAGCAGATCGAGGGCTACATGCGCGAGGTGGCGTGCCCCACCTGCGAGGGCGCCCGCCTGCTGCCGCTGTCCCTCGGGGTCACGATCGACGGCCGCAACATCCACGAGCTGTGCTCGCTCTCCATCGGCGACTCCACCGAGCTCATCCGCGGGCTCGAGCTGTCCGAGCGCGACCGGATGATCGCCGAGGCCGTGCTCAAGGAGGTCCAGGCCCGGATGGGCTTCCTCCTCGACGTGGGCCTCGACTACCTCTCGCTGCACCGCAACGCCGGCTCGCTGGCCGGGGGCGAGGCGCAGCGCATCCGCCTGGCCTCCCAGATCGGCAGCGGCCTGGTCGGGGTGCTCTACGTGCTCGACGAGCCCTCCATCGGCCTGCACCAGCGGGACAACCGGCGCCTGATCGAGACCCTCATGCGCCTGCGCGACCTCGGCAACACCGTGCTCGTGGTCGAGCACGACGAGGAGACCATCCGGGTGGCCGACCACGTGGTCGACATCGGTCCGGGAGCGGGCGAGCACGGCGGCCAGGTCGTGCACTCGGGGTCGGTCAAGGGCCTGCTGCGGAACAAGGACTCGGTGACCGGCCAGTACCTGTCCGGCAAGCGCTCCATCCCGGTGCCGGAGCTCCGGCGCAAGCCCGGCGAGGACTGGCTGGTCATCCGCGGGGCGCGGGAGCACAACCTCCAGGACATCGACGTCGAGCTGCCGCTCGGTTGCTTCGTGTGCGTCACCGGGGTCTCGGGCTCGGGCAAGTCCACGCTCGTCAACGACATCCTCTACCGGGCGCTCATGCAGCGGATCTACAAGTCCAAGGTCCCGCCCGGGCGGCACACGGCCGTCGACGGCATGGACGCCCTCGACAAGGTCATCGCCATCGACCAGTCGCCGATCGGCCGAACGCCCCGGTCGAACCCCGCCACCTACACGGGGGTGTTCGACCACATCCGCAAGCTGTTCGCCCAGACCAACGAGGCCAAGGTCCGCGGCTACCTGCCCGGCCGGTTCTCGTTCAACGTCAAGGGCGGGCGCTGCGAGGCCTGCGCCGGCGACGGCACGATCAAGATCGAGATGCACTTCCTGCCCGACGTGTACGTCCCCTGCGAGGTCTGCAAGGGCGCCCGCTACAACCGGGACACCCTCGACATCGAGTTCAAGGGCAAGAACATCACCGAGGTCCTCGAGCTGTCCTGCGAGGAGGCCCTCGAGTTCTTCGCCAACCAGCCGGTGATCGCCCGGCACATGCAGACCATCGTCGACGTCGGGCTCGGCTACGTCCGCTTGGGCCAGCCCGCTCCGACCCTGTCCGGAGGCGAGGCCCAGCGGGTGAAGCTGGCCAGCGAGCTGGCCAAGCGCTCCACCGGGCACACGATGTACATCCTCGACGAGCCCACGACGGGCCTGCACTTCGAGGACATCCGCAAGCTGCTCGGCGTCCTCTCGCGTCTGGTCGACCAGGGGAACTCGGTCCTGGTGATCGAGCACAACCTCGACGTGGTCAAGACGGCCGACTGGCTGATCGACCTCGGGCCTGAGGGGGGCCACGGGGGAGGGACCGTGGTGGTCGAGGGAGCGCCGGAGCTGGTGGCCAAGACGCCGGGCAGCCACACCGGCCACTACCTGGCCCACCTCCTGGCCCCCGCCACCTGACCTGGGCTCACGGGCATCGACCATCCGGCCGATCAGAGTGGGGTGACCGCGACCCGATCCGCCGATGTCGACGCCGAGCGCTACGCCCGGGAGCAGGCGTTCCACGACGAGCGGTATGCCGACGACCCTCGCGCCGTCGTCGGGAAGTACTACCGCGTGGCCGAGACCAGCCGCCGGCGCTACGCCGATCTGCTCCGCATCACCGCCGGCGAGGTCCTCGAGTACGGCTGCGGTGTGGGCAGCGCGGCCGTCGAGGGTGCCGGACCGGAGACCCGGGTGACCGGGATCGACCTCTCACCGACCGCGGTCGACCTCGCCCGCCGTGCCGCGCAGGCCGCCGGGCGCGAGGTGACCTTCGAGGTGATGAACGCGGAACACCTGACGTTCCCGGACCAGTCCTTCGACCTCGTCTGCGGCTCGGGGATCCTCCACCACCTCGACCTGGATCTGGCGTACGCCGAGGTGGCTCGCGTGCTGCGGCCCGGCGGGCGCGCCGTGTTCATGGAGCCCCTCGGTCACAACCCCGTCATCAACCTCTACCGCCGCCTCACACCGGCCCTGCGCAGCGACGACGAGCACCCGCTCACCCGGGCCGACCTGGCTGACGCCGACCGGTGGTTCGCCGGGGTCGAGATCGAGCGGTTCCACCTCGGGGTGCTCGCCCTGGCTCCCTTCGACGGCGACGGGCCCATCCTCAGTGCCGTTCGCCGCGGCGTCGAAGCGGTCGACCGCGGGCTCCTGTCCCTTCCTGGGGTTCGGCACCTGGCCTGGATCGCCGTGCTCGAGCTGACGGCGCCGAGACTGCGGTAAGGACCACCCCCTCGCGGCCGACAGGATTGCTGTGCTCACCCGTGCCGCGCCCGGACTCCTGGTCGGCGGCATCGTGGCGGCCGTCGTCGGGCTGAGCAAGGTCCATGCCAGTCAGGTCGGGACCTACGACTACACCGGCTCCGGCCGCCTGGCCTGGTCGCTTGCCTACATCGCCATCCTGGGGGTCGCGGCCTACGGCCTCGGCCTGCCCGACGTGCCCCGCACTCGCCGATCGGCGGTGGTCACCGCGGTGGCAGCGGCGATCGCCGGCGCGCTGGGGATGTCGCTCGTCCAGCTCGTGGTGGGCGATGCCCTGCTGCCCCGGTTCGTCGTGCTGGGCAGCGCCCTGCTGCTCGTGCCCTGGTACCTGCTCACGGTGAACCTCGCCCTCGACGGCCGGAGCCTCGACGAGCGGCGCGATCGGGTGGTCGTCGTCGCCGAGCACGCCGCGGCCGTGGGGACCGAGCTCGAAGCCGAGCTGGAACGCGGCGCCGAGTCGGCGGGCGTGATCGTCGCCACGCTCGAGATCCACGACGCCACCGTCACGGGCGCCGGGCGGCAACCACTGCACGACCTCGTCCTGGCGCAGCGGGCGACCGTCATCGTCCTGGACCGCCAGGCCCAGGACCAGTCGTCGATCGTGGTCCAGGCCGCCGCCCTGCACGCCGGTGGCGTCCGGGTGCGCACGCTCTCGCTCTTCTACGAGGAATGGCTCGGCAAGCTGCCGGTGGCCGAGCTGGAGCGGGTGTCGATGATGTTCGACATCGGCGAGATCCATCGCCAGCGGTACACCCGGATGAAGCGGGTGGTCGACATCACGCTGGGTGCCCTCGGGACCGTCGGCCTGCTGGTCGTCACCCCGGTGGTCCTCGTGGCCAACCTCCTGGGCAACCGCGGCCCCCTGCTCTACCGCCAGGTCCGGGTCGGCAAGCACGACGTCCTGTTCACCGTCCTGAAGTTCCGCACGATGCGGCCCGACGCCGGTGCCACCGAGTCGACGGACTGGACCGGGACGAGGGATCCCCGGGTCACCCGCTTCGGCCACTTCCTGCGCCGCAGCCACCTCGACGAGCTGCCCCAGGTGGTCAACATCCTGAAGGGTGAGCTGTCGGTGGTCGGCCCCCGCCCGGAGCAGCCCCGCTACGTCGAGCAGCTCACGGAGAAGCTGCCCTTCTACGCCATGCGCCACCTCGTCCGTCCCGGCCTCACCGGGTGGGCCCAGGTGAAGTACGGCTACGCCGGCGACGAGCGCGATGCGCTGGAGAAGCTCCAGTACGAGTTCTTCTACCTGCGCCGCCAGAGCGTGACCCTCGATCTCCGCATCGTGGGCCGGACGGTGCGCAGCGTCGTCGGGGGCGACGGCCGCTAGCCGAGCGCCGATCGCCGGCTCATCAGGGAACCCGCGATGCCGACAGAAAGGGTGGTGAGCACCGCCACGCTGCCGCCGGCGTCGGAGGTGCCTGCACCGGACGGGTCGCTCGCGCCCCGGCCGGCGCCGGTCCCTCCGCACAGGCCGTTCCGGGATCCGACACCCTTGGTGTCGGTCTGCGTGCCCATGCGCGACGAGATCGGGCACATCGACGCCTGCCTCGACGGTTTCGCCGACCAGACCCACCCCGCCGAGCGCCTCGAGGTGATCGTGGTCGACGCCGGGTCGACCGACGGCTCTCGAGCCCGGGTCGAGGAACGGGCGGCGAGCGAGCCGTGGCTCCGGATCGTCGACAACCCCCGCCGGAAGGCGGCCGCCGCGTTCAACGCGGGCCTCGAGGCCGCCACGGGCGAGGTGTTCTGCCTGTTCTCCGCTCACGGTGTGCCCGGCCCTGACTACGTGGCCCGCTCGGTGGCCGTGCTGGCCGAGACGGGCGTGACCGGGGTCGGGGGTCGCTACCACCACCGGGGCACCGATCCCACGTCCAACGCGGTGGGTCGGGCGATGGTCTCGCCGGTCGGCATGGCCTCACCCCACCGGTTCGCGTCCGAGCGAACCGAGGTCGACACCATCAGCCACCCGGCCTATCGCCACGAGGACCTCGCCGGCGTGCGCTTCGACGAGTCCCTCGAGCGCAACTCCGACTATGAGTTCAACCGCAAGCTCCGCCGGGCCGGACGGACCCTGCTCTTCGACCCCTCGGTGGAGTCCGTGTACCGCCCCCGCCCCTCGCTGGCCGCCCTGGGCCGCCAGTTCTGGTGGTACGGCCGCTGGAAGGAGCGGGTCGTCCGCCGTGACCCCGCCGGGCTGAGGGCCCGCCACCTGGTGGCGCCCGCGTTCGTGGCCTCCCTGGTGGTCGCCCCGGTGTTGGCGACGTCCGCCACCGGACGGCGCCTGCTCGCCGCGGAGCTGGCCGCCTACGCCGCGGTCGTGGTCGGTGGGGCCGTCCATGCCCGTCCCCGCGCCCATGGCGCCGATCCCCTCACCGTGACCGCGTGCTTCCCCGTCATGCACGTGGCGTGGGGGGCCGGCTTCCTCGTGTCCGTCGTCGAAGACGCCCTCTCGGGCAAGGAGCAGCGACCGTGACCACGCAGGCCATCGGCGTCGCCGTCGTCGGCTACGGCTACTGGGGCGTCAACCTGACCCGCAACGTCGCCGCCGCTTCGTCCCTTCGCCTCGTCGGTGTGGCCGATCCCGACGAGGACCGGCGCAAGGCCGCCGCGTCGGCCCACCCCACCGCCACGGTCTGGTCATCGTTGGACGAGGTCCTCGACGACGGCGAGATCGATGCCGTGGTCCTGGCGGTGCCCGCCCATGCCCACGCCGCCCTGGCCACGCAGGTCCTGCGCTCGGGGCGCCACGTGCTGGTCGAGAAGCCGCTGGCCATGGACGTGGGCGAGGGACGCGACTTGGTGGCCTTGGCCGACGACGTGGACCGGATCGTGATGGTGGGCCACACCTTCCTCTACGCCGCCCCGGTGCACCGGCTCAAGGAGTACATCACCTCCGGCGACCTCGGGACCATCCAATACCTCTACAGCCAGCGGCTCAGCCTCGGCCGGATCCGTCGTGACTGCTCAGCCCTGTGGAACTTCGGGCCCCACGACATCTCGATCATGCTCCACCTGCTCGACGAGCGCCCCGCCGAGGTGACCGCCCGCGGCTTCTCCTTCATCGGTGAGGGCATCGACGACGTGGTGTTCGGCAGCCTCGCCTTCCCGTCGGGGATCGGGGCCAACCTCCACGTGAGCTGGATCGACCCCCGCAAGACCCGGCTCATGACCGTCGTCGGCGACGAGAAGATGGTCATCTACAACGACGTCTCCGTCGACCAGAAGCTCTGGCTGGTCGACTCCGGCGTGGCCCGCGACACGGAGTTCGGGGCCTACGAGAGCCTCGGGGACTTCCAGTGGAGAACTCGTTCGGGCGACATCATCATCCCCCGGATCGACATGGCCGAGCCCCTCCTGGCCGAGATGGAGGCCTTCGGCCAGGCCTGCGTCACCGGAGAACCACCGCTGACCGACGCCCGCCACGGTCTCGACGTGGTCGAGGTCCTCGTTGCCCTCGAGCGCTCGGCCCTGACCGGAGGGGCACCCGTGGAGGTCCCCGCCCGATGAACAAGATCCCCTTCCTCGACCTCACCCGCCTGCACGCCAGCATCCGCCCCGAGCTCGACGCGGCCTTCGACGCGGTCGTCTCGGGCAGTCGCTTCGTCGGCGCCGCCGCGACGGTGGCCCCCTTCGAGGAGGCCTTCGCCGCCGCCCACCGCGCCCCGGCCACGGCCGCGTGCGGCTCGGGCACCGACGCCCTGGCCCTGGCCCTCCGCGCCCTCGGCGTCGGCCCCGGGGACGAGGTGGTCGTCCCGTCCATGACCTTCGTGGCCACCGCCGAGGCCGTGGTCCACGTCGGAGCCCATCCGGTGGTGGCCGACGTCGACCCGGTGAGCCTCCTGCTCGACGAGCCGAGTGTGGACATCGTGCGCACCGAGCGGACCCGGGCCGTGATCGCCGTCCACCTGTTCGGGCACGTCGTCCCCCCGGCGACCCTGCAGCGTTGGCGGGACAGCGGCCTCATCGTGATCGAGGACGCTGCCCAGGCCCACCTCGCGACCCTCGATGGCCAGCCCGTCGGCTCGGTCGGTCACGCGGCCTGCTTCTCGTTCTTCCCCGGGAAGAACCTCGGGGCACTTGGCGACGGCGGGGCCGTCCTCAGCACCGACCCCGCGGTGATCGAGGAGGTGTGCCGCCTGCGCGACCACGGTCGCCGGTCCAAGTACGAGCACGACGTCATCGGGTGGTGCTCCCGCCTCGATGGCCTCCAGGCCGCCATCCTCTCCACCAAGTTGGCGCACCTGCCGGCGTGGACCGAGGGACGCGTTCGGGCGGCCGAGCGCTATCTCGATCGCCTCGATGCCCACCTCGTTCCCTGGGAGGAGGGTGCGGTGCACCACCTGCTCGTCGCCCGCGTCGACGGCGCCCGTCGGGACCGCATCCGAGACGACCTGCGCGCCGTCGGCATCGGCACCGGCGTGCACTACCCGGTGCCCCTCTCCCGACAGCCTTCGCTGGCCCCGTGGACCGGTTCCACGCCCGCAGCCGAGACGGCATCGGGCGAAGTCCTGTCACTGCCGATGGACCCCCTCATGACCCTCGACGAGGTCGACTACGTGTGCGACCGGTTCCTGGAGCTCCTGTGAGCGCGGTGAGCACGGCGCCGGCCGCGTCGATCCACGAATCGTCGTATGTCGACGACGACGTGCAGGTCGGTCCGGGCACCCGGATCTGGCACTTCTGCCACGTCCTCGAGGGCGCGCGCATCGGCCGCGACTGCATCATCGGCCAGAACGTCATGATCGGCCCCGGTGTCGTCGTCGGTGATCGCTGCAAGATCCAGAACAACGTGAGCGTCTACCCGGGGGTGACGCTGGGCCACGGTGTGTTCTGCGGTCCGAGCGCCGTCTTCACCAACGTCCTCAATCCTCGGGCGGAGGTCGAGCGCAAGGACGAGTTCCGCCCCACCCCGGTGGGTCGCGGCGCGACCATCGGGGCCAACGCCACCATCGTCTGCGGCAACGAGATCGGGGCCTACGCGATGGTTGGAGCCGGCGCGGTCGTCACCGCCGACGTGCTGCCGCACGCCCTCGTCGTCGGCGTCCCCGCCCGCCAGGTCGGCTGGGTCAGCCACGACGGCGAGGTCCTGGGCGAGGACCTGCGCTGCCCGCGCAGTGGCCGCCGTTACCGGACGAGCCCTGATGGGGGTCTGGTCGAGGTGACCTCGTGACGTCGGCCACGGTCGCCGTCGACGCCCCGTCGGCGGACCCCTCTGAGGTGGCCGCACCTCCGCCCGGCCGGTCGCTGTTCCACGAGCCATGGTGGCTGGACGCCGTGGCCCCGGGTGCCTGGGAGGAGGTCACGGTCGAGCGCGATGGGGAGACGATCGCTCGCTTGCCCTACCTGCCCGTGCGCCGCTTCGGCCTCCGGACACTGGTGGCCCCACCCCTGTGCAACCGTCTGGGTCCTCTGGTCGACGCGGGCGAGGGCAAGTACGTGCGGCGGCTGAGCCGTGAGGGCGAGGCCGTGGGCGAGCTGCTGGAGCTCCTGCCTCGCCACGACGTGTTCCGCCAGAGCCTGCGACCGGAGCTGCTGAGCTGGTACCCGCTGCACCGGGCCGGTGCCCGGGTGGAGCCCCGCATCAGCTACGTCCTCGACGACCTCTCCGACCTGGACGCCGTATGGGCCGACGTTCGGTCCGAGGCCCGCCGAACCATCCGCAAGGCCGAGGCGGCCCTGACGGTGACCGAGGACGACGACGGTGCTGACCTCGCGGTCATGGCCGCCGCCACGTTCGCCCGTCAACGCCGGGACCTGCCGTTCGGTGCCGACCTCCTGCACCGGGTCGTTCGGGCGACCCTCGAGCGCGGACGGGGCCTGGTCCTCACCGCCCGGGATGAGCACGACCAGGCCCACGCGTCGGTCTTCGTCGCCTGGGAAGCCGATCGGGCCTGGTATCTGGTCGGCGGCGCCGACCCCGCCTTGCGCAGCAGCGGCGCCACCAGCCTGCTGCTCTGGGAGGCGGTCAAGCGGTCGGCCGATCACGTGCCCCGCTTCGACTTCGAGGGCTCGATGGTCCCGGGCATCGAGCGGAGCTTCCGCAACTTCGGCGGGCGCCAGGAGACCTATCACGCGGTCACGCTGACGAGCCGCCGGGGCGGCGTGGCCGTCGACCTCCACGCCGTGGCCGAGAGGTGGCGAGCGGGGCGGTCGTGACCCGACCCTCGTTCGCGCTTCGCTTCCCGCCGACGACGCCGGACCCCGTCCGCCGACGCATCACCTACGCGTTCGGGCTCTTCGCCTTCACCCACGGCTACTCGGTCGACGACCACAGCGATCGCTCCGTCGGGTGGGGGACAGGAACCGAGGCTGACGTCTGTCTGCCGCGGGTCTCCTTCGACCGGCCGCTCGACCGCCCGGCGCCGAGCCCCACCTGGGTCAACGGCCTGCCCACCTTCCACGGTGTCGACCGCGGTGCCCCGGACCTCCTGGCTGAGCTGTTCGAGTGGGCGGCACGGCCCCACGAGCTGGCCGTCGGTGAGCGAGACGACGTGGGCCGCCTGCCGACGGCGTCGACGCTGCCCGTCCACGCCGGCCTGGACCACCGTCGGCCGTGGGCCAACCTGCTCATGGCGGCGCTGAACGACCGCCTGCGGGCTCGTTGGCCGGATCTCCCGGAGCGCCCGGCGGCCTTCGGGTCACGTACGGCGGTCGTGGCCAGCCACGACATCGACTTCCTCGCCGGTCGGGCCCACCAGACGGCTGTCCGATACACCAAGAACCTGGCCCTGGCCGGCGCCGTCCGCCGTGACCCCGCCGTGGTCCGCTCCGCGCTCCGGGGCGGCCCGAAGGCTCTCGACCGCCTGGCCTGGGTGGCCGAGGAGGAGCGTCGTCGCGGGCTCGACGCCAGCTGGTACGTGCTGTGTCGGTCGGCTCACGCCCGCGACGCCAACTACGACCTGGCCGAGGGCCGCACCGGCCGGGCGCTCGGTCGCCTGGCCGGGGCCGAGGTGGGTGTCCACGGCAGCTACACCAGCCTCGAGGCCCCCGGTCGCCTGGCCGAGGAGTACCAGCGGCTGCGGTCCCGGGGCTTCGACCCCGTCGGCGGCCGCCAGCACTGGCTCCGCTACGACGACAACACGCTCTTCCGCGAGCTGGTCCGGGCGGGCGCCCGCTACGACGCCACCGTCGGCTACAGCGACGACGTCGGCTTTCGCCAGGGACTGGCCTCGCCGTTCCCGGTCTACGACCTGGGCACCGACCGGGTGCTCCCGGTGATCGAGCTGCCGCTCGTGCTGATGGACGTCGGCGTGGACCACCTGCGCCGCACCGGCGAGGACTGGCGGGCCGCCGTCGATCAGGTCGTCGCCGGGGTGGCCGAGGCGGCGGTCGGTGGCCCCTCGATCGTCTGGCACGACACGGTCTTCGGCGGCACCCAGGTCCACCCTGCGGTCGCCGACGCCTACTGGACGACCTGCGAAGGTGCAGGGGTGGTGGCCGCCACCGAGGTGCTGGCCGAAGCCGAGGCCCGCCTGGACGCGGCGTTCCCGCTCAACCTGCGCGCTGCAGCACCGAGTGGAAGCGGTACGGGTAGTTGACCGACCCGTAGAAGCGGGCCGTGAGGCCGTGAGCAGCGGCCAGGCGTTCGATGTCCGGGTAGTCGTGCCAGTGCCCCATGTTGTCCCGCACCAGGCGGCGTTTGGCGTGGGCGGCGAGGGCGAGGGGAAGGCTGCGCCGGGTGCCGGCGGTCAGGTCCCCCCGGGCGTAGCCCCAGCGCAGCCGGCGCCACGGGTTGGAGGCCAGGACCAGGACCCCATCGTCGGCCACCATGGCGGCGATGTTGGCCACGTGGTCGGCGAGCTGGTGGCGGTCGAGGAACTGGGCCATGGCGCTCGAGAAGATCACGTCGAACCGTTCGTCGACCCGGAAGGACTCGGCTCTCCCTGTCCGGACCTCGACCCCCGGGTGCCGCTCGCGGAAGCCCTCGAGCATGCGTTCGGAGAGGTCGACCCCCAGGTAGCGGTCGGCGCGGTCGAACCCCAGGGGTGCGAACAGCGCGCCGTCGCCGCAGCCCACCTCGAGCACCCGCCCGTGGGGTGGGGGCGGCAGAAGGAGCGAGAGCTCGGCCCCGTAGGCGGCGTAGTACTCGTCGGCCTCGCTGCGGTTGAACGGGGTCGACTGCTCCGCCCAGTACGACGCCCACAGGTTGCGGGCACGGTCGCTCACGGCGCCATTCCCGCACTCTCGGTCTTCAGGGACCGGATCAGGTCGCCGTGTGAGGCCAGGACGGTCAGCCGGCCTTCGGGATCGTGAGCGGCGATCTCCCGGAGTGACTCCGTCGCGTCCCAGCTCTCGAACGTCAGCCACGAGTGATCGAGGGGCTCGGCCCCTGCGGTGAGCAGCCCGGCCGAGATCAGCAGCTCGGTGACCTCGCCGACCGAGGGTCGGCCCTGGCTGCTCGTGCGGAGGTTGACCAGCGCCAGCTGGACCTCGGGCGCGCCGGGCTCCGCTCGGGCCACGTCCGTGACGTCGGTGACGCGGTGCAGACGGCGGTGGTACGGGAAGTGCGCGTACGACGTCGGTCGGAGCGCGCCGGGTGGCAGGGCCAGGAGCAGGTGGAGGTGCTCCCGAGCGGATCCCGTGACGGCGTGAGTGGTCGGGCCGACCACGACGGCCTCCAGGCGGGCACCCGCGGGCACCACCACGCGGTCGACGTCAAAGGGGTCATCGGAGCTCTCGATCCGCACCGACCCGGGTCCATCGGGGATGACGACGCGCTCGACGGTGACGTCCACCACGCGGCATCCGGCTTCCTCGGCTCGCCCCACGAGCTTCTCGAGCAGTGCCGCCACCCCGCCGTCGACGTAGCGGACGGCGATTCGCTCCCGGCGGCGCTCGAGTGCGAGCCGGACGAGGCGACCGGGGCGGCGGCGCAGGTCGTGGCGCACCTGGCGACGGGCCCGCGATCGTTCAGGGCCGGGCAGGTGGCGCGAGCGCACGAGGCGGCGGGCGCAGGACGCGGGCAGGAGGGCGAGGGACAGCAGCGGGCTGAAGGGAGAGGCGTAGGGCACGGAGAGACGTCGGGTGAGGTGGACGCGGGGCACCGGCTCCTGCTGGATCAGTCCGAGGCCGGCGGCCTCGAGCGCAGCGTAGGCGTCCCGATCCGGCTCGAAGAGGTGACAGGCGGTCTCGACGCCGTCGTGGCCGGCGAAGGCGGTGGTGGTCCAGGATCCCCCGAGCACGCCGCGCTCGGCGATCGTCACCCGGTCGCCCCGCTGCGCCGCGGCAATGCCGTGGAGGAGCGCGAGCGGGCTGGTCCCGACGACGAGGACCCGGTCGCTGGTCACCACGCCCCCACGAGGGCCGGGTCGGGCCCGACGGCCCGAACCTCACGCCAGCTCAGCACCCAGAGGAGGGCGGCGCCACTGATGAAGGCCAGCGTGTAGGCGACCACCGCACCCCGGGCCGACCACGCGAAGACATCGGCGGCGACGAACGCGGCGACGAACAGCAGCAGGCGGGCGACCTCTCGCCGCAGCTCCACATCGGGCCGCTCGACGAGGCTGAACGTGGCGCTGATCGCACCCGTGGGCACCAGTGCGAGGAGGGCGACGGCCATGATCTGCGTGTAGACGCCGGACTCCCGCCACTCGGCCCCGAACACCAGGGCGAAGAGGCTCGGTGCGGTCAGCACGACCACGACCACCAGGGGGATGGTCCAGGTGAACAGGCGGCGCGTCGTGCGCTGGTACAGGTGCCGGAAGGCCACCGGGTCCGTGCGCACGAGCCGGGCGCCCTGGTGAACGAAGACCTGGTACACGGACTGCACGATCATGTTCGTGGGCAGGATCAGGGACCGGTAGGCGAGCAGGAAGAGCCCGGCGACGTGGGGCCCGTAGAGGGCGGACAGGGCGAGCGGCGGCACCTCGAGGGCGGTGCGGTTCAGGAGGCTGGAACCGCTCGCGAACAGGGGAACCTCCGGTACCGGCGGGCCATCTGCCACAAGTCGTCGATCGTGACCGCTTCGTCCGGGCGCCGGGACCGATGCAGGGGGACAACGAGCACGGCGGCCCCCGCCGCCCAACCGAGGGGCACCGCGACGAGCAGGGTGCTGAGGCCGCCGCCGCGTAGTCCTCCGATGACCTGGATGGCGATTGTCACGAGGGTCTGGACCGCCCGGCTGACCGCGATCATGCGGAAGTCCCCGATCCGCACGGACCACGTCGACAGGCTCTGGAACAGCCCAGCGGCCAGCACGGTCGGTCCGACGAGCCACATGGCATCGTCGAGTTGTGGGGCCTGGAGCACCTCGGCCAACCAGCCGCGGGCGGCCATGGTGGCAGCGCCGACGACGATCGAGACCAGGACGACGCACACCGCGGACACATAGAGCACGGTCCGGCCCTGCCGGTCGTCGTCGGGGAGGGGGACAGCGCTCTCGTAACGGAGACCGGCGACGACGTAGCCGATCCCGGTGATCGAGAGCAGGAGAGCGAGGACCCCGAAGTCGTCGGGATCGTACTGTCGGGTCAGGATCGGGGTGAAGCACACCAACGCCACCTGGGCCACCACGGAACCACTCATGGCGACCGCGGCGCGCTTGACGAGGACGCCCCCGGGGAGGCGGTCGACCAGCCGGCGGGCGCGGCCGTCGGCGGTCGCATCGTCCACCTAGTCCAATCGGCCACGGGCGGGCCGCTCTGAGCCGGATCAGGGGCTGATGTCTGCTCTCGGAGGCATCGTCGGCGCCGGGGCGCGGAGCCGGAAGCGTTGCTCGATGACCCGGTGCGAGAGCTCGGCCAGGACGACCGAGAGCGCCAAGGAGGCCACGCCGGGGCCGAACGTGTGCCACACCGCGAAGTGCCAGAGGTAGAGGGAGTACGAGATCCGGCCCAGATGGCGAAGGGGGGCGGCGCACAAGATGCGATTCGAGGTCTCAGCGCCCCAGGCCACCAGGACCGCGCTGGCCACGACGCTGACGGTGATCCCCCAGAGCGCCAGCTCGTCGAGGTCGAGCGAGGTGGCGTACAGGGCCAACGACGCCCAGGCCAAGCCGACCGCGGCCCGGTTCGGGCGCCACCGTCGGCCCTCGTGGGCAAGGACGCCGAGGACGCAGCCGACGAGGAGCGCGTCAGCCCGCGTGTGGGTCCAGTGGTACACCTCGACGTAGGACGCGCCGTCGAGCACGAGCAGCGTTCGCAGCGCGACGGCCACGACGGCACCGGCAGCGGCGACGGCCAAAACCCGTTGGCGGGCCACCACCAGGATGAGCGGCCAGAACAGGTAGAAGTGCTCCTCGATCGCCAGCGACCAGGTCGCGCCGAACGGCCCGAGGTCATGGTCGACGGCCACGTAGTTCGCGGTGTAGGTGAGCGAGGACAGCAGGCCCAGGCCCCATTCGGTGCCGGACCGGGCGGCGACCACGGCGTAGACCGGGAGCACCGCGATGAGCACCGGCAGCAGTCGTCGGGCCCGGCGGCCGTAGAACGCGATCAGCGGCACACCGCCGAGGCGATCCCGCTCCTCCAGCAACAGGCGGGTGATGAGGTAGCCCGAGAGAACGAAGAAGAGCGTCACCCCACCACCGCCGGTGCGGACGGGGCCGATGGCGAAGTGCGACGCCACCACGAAGGCGATGGCGACTCCACGCAGACCGTCCAGCCCCGGTCGATGTCCGAGCGGGGCTCCTCCCACGTCCCTTCTGTCGCCCGCTGGCCGCCGAAGTGAAGCCGGCGCCGGTTCGGGGATCAGGTCAGGTGATCTCCAGCATGCGGTCGAGGGCCACCCGCGCCCACTCGGAGGTCTGGGGGTCGACCGTGATCTGGTTCACGACCCGGCCGTCGACCAGGTTCTCGAGGACCCAGCAGAGGTGCGGGGCGTCGATGCGGAACATGGTGGAGCACGGGCAGACCAGCGGGTCGAGCGAGAGCACGGTCTTGCCCTCCGTCTCGGCGTTCAGACGGTTCACGAGGTGGATCTCGGTGCCCACGCCGATCACCGCCCCCGCCGGCGCGTCGGCGATGGTGCGGATGATCCCCTCGGTGGAGCCGACGACGTCGGCCTGCGCGGCCGTCTCGTGGGCGCATTCCGGGTGGACCACGACCAGGGCGCCGGGGTGCTCGGCCCGGAAGGCCTCGATGTGCTCCGGCTTGAAGCGTTGGTGGACCGAGCAGTGCCCCTTCCAGAGCAGGAAGCGGGCCTCCTTGGCGTCGGCCTCGGTCAGGCCGCCGGCGTCGAGGCGGGGGTTCCACACCCGCATGTCGGCCTCGCCGTAGCCCATGTCGTAGCCCGTGTTGCGGCCCAGGTGCTGGTCGGGGAAGAACAGGGTCTTGTCGCCCCGCTCGAACGCCCAGTCGAGCACGGCCCGGGCGTTGGACGACGTGCACACGGCACCGCCGTGCTCGCCCACGAACGCCTTCAGGGCGGCCGAGGAGTTCATGTAGGTGATGGGCACGACCCGCTCGATGTCGATCATCTGCTCGAGGGTGGCCCAGGCCTCCTCCACCTCGTCGAGGTCGGCCATGTCGGCCATCGAGCAGCCGGCGTTCAGGTCGGGCAGGATCACGGCCTGGTCGTCGCTGGTGAGGATGTCGGCCGACTCGGCCATGAAGTGCACGCCGCAGAACACGATGTAGGCGGCCTCGGGCCGGCCCTTGGCCAGCTGGGCCAGCTTGAAGGAGTCGCCCCGGGCGTCGGCCCAGACCATGACCTCGTCGCGCTGGTAGTGGTGACCCAGCACGAACAGCTTCGGGCCGAGCGTGGCTTTGGCGGCGCCGATCCGTTCGGCCAGATCGGCCTCGGGCGCGTCGCGGTGGTCGTCGGGTAGAGGTGCTTGCAGCCGCAACATCAGTTGTGAACCTCCCGTGCAGAGGCTCCGATGTGAGCGGTGGGGGCAGTCCGGTCGCCACGCCACGGGGATGTCGCTCTCAGAGCCGATATGTCACCGGATACCGGACCGGTGTGCCCACTCTACAACCACGCTTGGGAAGTGCGCGAAGGCTGAGGCTGCTGCGCTACGTGGGAATCGCCAAGCTGCGCTTGGCGATCAACGCTGTGCTTGTCAGGTCGCCTCGCCTGTCGGCTCGGCTCCTGGTGGCCGCGTGTTCCGTTGCTCAGGTGTTCCCCGTCACCTCTTCCACTCGGATCCCGTCGCGCTGCAGGGCGGCGATGACCTCCTGGCCGTGGTCCCGGTCGTGGGTCTCCAGGGTGAAGTCGATCTCCACCTCGTCGACGCCGAGGGCCACGCCTTCCCGGTGGTGCTCGACGTCGAGGATGTTCACGTCCTGGCGGGCGATGACCTCGGTGATCTCGGCCAGGGCACCGGGGTGGTCCTCGACCACCATGCTGACGCGCAGGAAGCGCCCCGAGGCCGACAGGCCGTGGTCGATGAGCTTCACCAGCAGGAGCGGGTCGACGTTCCCGCCGGACAGGACGATGACCGCAGGACCGGTGCCGGGCACCAGCCCGGCGAGGACGGCGGCCAGGCCGACGGCGCCCGCGGGCTCGACCACGGCCTTGGCCCGCTCCAGCAGGAGCACCAGGGCCCGGCCGATCTCGTCGTCGTCCACGGTGACCACGTCGTCGACGTAGGCCTGGGCGTGGGCCAGCGTGAGCGGGGAGGGGGACTTGATGGCGATGCCGTCGGCGATGGTGCTCACGGTGGTGAGCGGCCGGGCCGAGCCGGCCGCGAGCGAGGGGAGGAGGCACGCCGCGCCCGCGGCCTGGACGCCCACCACGCGGGCGGTGGGCAGCAGGTGGTGCAGGGCGGTGGCCACCCCGGAGACCAGTCCACCTCCACCCACCGGCACGACCACGACCTCGGCGTCGGGCACGTCCTCGACGATCTCGAGCCCGACGGTGCCCTGGCCGGCGATGACCATCGGGTGGTCGAAGGGGCTGGCGAACGCGGCGCCCGTGGCTTCGGCGTGGGCCTTCGCCAGGCCGATGGCGTCGTCGACGGTGGCCCCTTCGAGGCGGACCTCGGCCCCGTAGTCCCGGGTGGCCCGGACCTTGGGCAGCGAGGCGGTGACGGGCATGTAGACGGTGGCGTGCCGGCCCGTGAGCCCCGCCGCCAGGGCGACCCCCTGGGCGTGGTTTCCCGCGCTGGCCGCCACGACCTCGGTGACCTCCGGGGGGAGCCACGACAGGAGGTTGAGCGCCCCGCGGGGCTTGAAGGACCCCGTGCGCTGGAGGTGCTCGGCCTTGAGGAGGACGGGTCGTCCGCAGAGCCGGGAGAGGGACTCGGCCCGCCAGCACGGTGTGCGACGCAGGCGGTCACCGATGCGCTCCCGGGCCTCGAGGACCGCCTCCAGCGACACCAGATCCGGCGTGATGACCCCACCGTAGGCTGAGACGGCGATGCTGGAACGCCCACCTGCCGGAACCATCCCCGACGCCCCCGGCTCCTACCAGTTCAGGGACAGGGACGGCCGGATCATCTACGTGGGCAAGGCCGCGTCCCTGCGGTCCCGGCTGTCCAACTACTTCGGACCCGCACCTGCCGCCGCGCACGGCGCAGATGGTCGCCACCGCCGAGTCGGTGGAGTGGATCCAGGTCGCCAACGACGTCGAAGCGCTGATGCTCGAGTTCAACCTCATCAAGCAGCACCGGCCCCGTTTCAACGTCCGCCTGGTGGACGACAAGAGCTACCCGTTCCTGGCCGTCACCGTGGGCGACGAGTGGCCGCGGCCGATGGTGATGCGCGGGGCGAAGCGCAAGGGCGTGCGCTACTACGGGCCGTTCGGCCACGCCTACGCCATCCGGGAGACCCTGGACCTGCTCCTGCGGACCTTCCCCCTCCGGACCTGCTCGGACAACAAGTTCCAGCACCACCAGCGCCAGGGCCGGCCCTGCCTGCTCTTCCACATCGAGAAGTGCTCGGGACCCTGCGTCGGCGAGGTCGACCGCGAGACCTACCAGCAGCTGACCGAGGAGCTGCTGGCCTTCCTCGACGGCGAGACCGACACCATCGTCAAGCGGCTCGACGCCGAGATGCGGGCGGCGGCCACGGAGCTCGAGTTCGAACGGGCCGCTCGCCTGCGCGACCAGCTGAAGAGCGTGCGCAAGGCCATCGAGCGCCAGCAGATGGTCGCTGAGCGCAACGAGGACTTCGACGTGATCGGGCTGGCCGAGGACGAGCTGGAGGCCGCCATCCAGGTCTTCTTCGTCCGCCGGGGCCGGGTCACGGGGCGCAAGGGCTTCATCGTCGACAAGGTCGAGGACCTGACCCCGGGCGAGCTGATCGGCGACGTGGTCGAGGGCCTCTACGGCGAGCCCCTGCCGCTGGGGCTGCCGAAGACGGTGCTGGTCCCCACCGAGCCCGACGACACCGACCTGTACGAGCGGTGGCTGAGCTCGCTGCGGGGCTCGGCGGTCACGATCCGCGTGCCGCAACGGGGCGGCAAGCGGACGCTGCAGGAGACGGTGACCCGCAACGCGGCCGAGGAGTTCACCCGCCACCGGCTCCGGCGGTCGAGCGACCACAACAGCCGGGCCCGGGCCCTCAACGAGCTCCAGGACCACCTCGGCCTGCCCGACGGCGCCCCTGCGGATCGAGTGCTACGACATGAGCCACATCCAGGGCACCGACTACGTCGGCTCCATGGTGGTGATGGAGGACGGGCTCCCGAAGAAGTCGCAGTACCGGCGGTTCAAGATCCGCGACGTCCCCGGCAACGACGACTTCGCCGCCATGGAGGAGGTCCTGACCCGGCGCCTCACCGCCTACCTGGCCGAACGCAAGGTGCCGGTGGCCGAGCGGGAGGGTCGCTTCGCCTACCCGCCCCAGCTGCTGCTGGTGGACGGCGGCAAGGGCCAGCTGGCCGTGGCCGAACGGGTGGTCGAGGAGCTCGGGCTGGGCGAGGAGATCCCGGTCGCGGCGTTGGCCAAGCGCTTCGAGGAGGTCTTCGTGCCCGGCCAGGCCGACCCCATCCGCATCCCCCGCCAGTCCGAGGCGCTGTACCTCCTCCAGCGCGTCCGGGACGAGGCCCACCGCTTCGCCATCACCTACCACCGCGAGCTGCGGGGCAAGCGGATGACGAAGTCCGTGCTGGACGACATCCCCGGGCTGGGCCCGGTGCGCAAGAAGCGCCTGGTCAAGGAGCTGGGCGGGGTCACCGCGGTCAAGCAGGCCGAGCTCGAGACCCTGCTCGCGCTGCCCTGGCTGCCCGACGAGGTCGGCCGGGCCGTCCACGACAAGATCCACCGGCCGGCGTCCCGGAGCCGGAGGTGACCGCGGAAGCCGACCCCTGGGAGACGCACGCGGGGTGGTGGCAGGAGGGCTTCACCGGCGGGGCCGACGCCGAGTACGAAGAGCAGATCCTGCCCCTGGCCGAGGCCCACCTGGCGGGGGCCGCCCGGGTCCTCGACGTGGGGGCGGGGGAGGGGCAGCTGGCCCGCCGGGCCGCGGCGCTCGGGGCCGAGGTGGTCGGTGTCGACCCGACGCCGACCCAGGTCCGGGTCGCGGTGGACCGGGCGGGTGGCCCTCGCTACGCCAGGTCGGGGGCCGAGGCGCTGCCCTTCGCCGACGGCTCGTTCGACGCCGTCGTGGCCTGCCTGGTCTTCGAGCACCTGCTCGACCCGGAGCCGCCGATCCGCGAGGTCGCGAGGGTGCTGGAGCCGGGCGGGCACTTCCTCTTCTTCCTCAACCACCCGCTGCTGCAGGCGCCGGACAGCGGCTGGGTCGACGACCAGATCATGGAGCCCCCCGAGCAGTACTGGCGGGTCGGCGCCTACCTGGTGGAGGACGTCCGCGACGAGGAGGTGGCCCCCGGAGTGGTGCTGCCCTTCGTCCACCGCCCGCTCTCCCGCTACGTGAACCTCATGGCTGAAGCCGGCCTGGTGGTGGAGCGGATGGAGGAGCCGGCGCCGCCGCCGGGCTTCCTGGCCCGGGCCGCGGAGTACCGGCAGGCCGCGACCATTCCCCGGCTGCTGTTCCTGCGGGCCGTACGCTTGGCCCCATAGGGGAGTTCGTCATCATCGCCGGCCTCTCGGGCGCCGGACGATCCTCTGCGGCTGACGACCTCGAGGATCTCGGCTGGTTCGTCATCGACAACCTGCCTCCGACGCTCATCCCCAAGGTGGCCGAGCTGGCGCGCCGGGCCCGACGCCACCTACGAGCGGGTCGCTCTGGCCGTGGGCACGACCTCGGAGCTGGACCAGGTGCTGCCGTCGGTGGCCGCCCTGCGGGCGGCCGACACCCGGGTGCGGGTCCTGTTCCTCGACGCCAGCACCGAGGTGCTGGTGCGGCGCTACGAGGGCACCCGGCGCCGGCACCCGACCGCCACCGACGAGACCAGCCTGGCCGAGGCCATCGCGGTCGAGCGGGAGCTGCTGGAGCCGGTCAAGGAGGAGGCCGACGTCGTCGTCGACACGAGCGACCTCAACGTCCACCAGCTCCGGGACCGCATCCTGGACCTCTTCGGCCAGGACGACCCGTCGGTGGGCATGCAGACCACCGTGGTGTCCTTCGGCTACAAGCACGGGGTCCCCCTCGACGTGGACCTGGTGCTCGACTGCCGCTTCCTGCCCAACCCCCACTGGGAGGAGGAGCTGCGCCCGCAGACCGGCCTCGACGGTCCCGTGCGGGCCTTCGTGCTGCGCCAGCCCGAGACCAAGGCCTTCCTGGCCAAGCTGGAGGACCTGCTCGACCTGCTCCTGCCCGCCTACACGGCCGAGGGCAAGAGCTACCTGACCATCGCGTTCGGGTGCACCGGGGGGCGCCACCGGTCGGTGGCGATCGCCGAGGAGGTGGCCACCCACCTGCGCCGCACCGGGCACCGTCCCACTGTGACCCACCGCGACCTCGACAGGTAGGTTGGGGGCTCCCCAGCACCCGGCGGGGCCTGCCCGCCGTCTCAACCAGGAGCATCCCCCACCATGAGCATCCGCGTCGGCGTCAACGGCTTCGGCCGCATCGGTCGCAACTTCTTCCGGGCGGCCAAGGAGCAGGGCGCCGACATCGACTTCGTCGCCGTGAACGACCTCGGCTCGCTCGACACGATGGCCCACCTCCTCAAGTACGACTCGGTCATGGGCCGCCTGCCGTACGACGTCAAGGCGGTCGACGACGGGATCTCGGTCGACGGCGACACGCTCAAGGTCCTGGCCGAGCGCGACCCGGCGCAACTGCCCTGGGGCGACCTCGGCGTCGACGTGGTGATCGAGTCCACCGGCTTCTTCACCAGCCGCGACAAGGCCGCCGCCCACCTCGAGGCCGGTGCCCCCCGGGTGATCGTCTCGGCCCCCGCGACCGATGCCGACGCCACCTTCGTGGTCGGCGTGAACGACGACACCTTCGACCCCGACGCCCACAAGGTCATCTCCAACGCCTCGTGCACGACCAACTGCTTCGTGCCCATGGTCAAGGTGCTCGACGACGCCTTCGGGGTCGAGAAGGGCCTGATGAACACCATCCACGCCTACACGGGCGACCAGAGCCTGGTCGACGGCCCGCACTCCGACCTGCGCCGGGCCCGGGCGGCGGCCATCAACATCGTGCCCACGTCCACCGGCGCCGCCCGGGCCACCGGCCTGGTGCTCGAGTCGATGCAGGGCAAGCTCGACGGCACGTCGCTGCGGGTGCCGGTGCCCGACGGCTCGATCACCGACTTCGTCGGGGTGCTGAGTCGGGACGTCACCGTCGACGAGGTCAACGAGGCCTTCCAGGCTGCCGCCGGTAGCGGCCCGCTGGCCGACGTCCTCGACTACACCGACGAGCCGCTGGTGTCCACCGACATCGTCGGCTCGCCCGCGTCGTGCACCTTCGACTCGAAGCTGACCATGGCCATGGGCAACCTGGTCAAGGTGCTCGGCTGGTACGACAACGAGTGGGGCTACTCGAACCGCCTCGTCGACCTGACCAAGATCGTCGGCGCCGCTTGAGCGCTGGCGTTCCCGTCCTCGAGGACCTCGAGGCGGCGCTCGGGGGCCTCGAAGGCAGGCGCGTCCTCGTGCGGGCCGACTTCAACGTCCCGCTGGACGGCGGACGAGATCACCGACGACCTGCGCATCCGGGCCGCCCTGCCCACGCTCCACTGGCTGACCGAGCGGCGGGCGGAGGTCACGGCCTGCAGCCACCTCGGGCGGCCGAAGGGCGCCCGACCCGGCGTTCTCCCTCGAGCCGGTGCGGACGCGCCTGGCCGAGCTGGCCCCCGGCGTCGACCTCCTGGAGAACCTGCGCTTCGACCCGGGCGAGACGGCCAACGACCCCGCCTTCGTGGCCCGCCTGGTCGAGGGCCAGGACGGCTACGTCAACGACGCCTTCGGGGCGTCGCACCGGGCCCACGCGTCGATCGTCGGACCGCCCCGGACCCTGCCCTCGGCGGCCGGCCGGCTGCTGGCCCGGGAGGTCGAGGTGCTGCTCGGGGTCCGCAACGACCCCAAGCGGCCCTTCGTGGCCGTGCTCGGCGGGGCCAAGGTCAGCGACAAGCTCGGCGTGATCGACGCCCTGCTGGAGGTCGTCGACACCCTCGTCGTCGGCGGCGGCATGTGCTTCACCTTCCTCGCCGCCCAGGGCAAGCCGATCGGCGCCTCGCTGCTCGAGGAGGACCAGATCGAGACGTGCCGGGCCCTCCTGGACCGCACCGACGCCATCCACCTGCCGTCGGACATCACCGCGCTCGGGCCCGGCGGGAAGATCGGCGAGCCCGAGGCCGGCGGCGACGTGCGCCAGCTCGGGACGTCCATCCCGGACGGCTGGATGGGCCTCGACATCGGTCCCGGGACGGCGGCCGAGTTCACCGACGTGATCCGCGACGCCCGCACGGTCCTGTGGAACGGGCCCATGGGCGTGTTCGAGGACCCTCGCTTCGAGGCCGGGACCCGCACCGTGGCCGAGGCCGTCGCCGAGACCCGGGCCTTCACGGTCGTGGGCGGCGGCGACAGCGCCGCCGCCTTGGCCCAGTTCGGGCTGGAGCGGGAGGTCGACCACCTGTCCACCGGCGGGGGCGCCTCGCTGGAGCTGCTCGAGCAGGGTGACCTGCCCGGCCTGGCCGCTTTGAGGAGCGCACCCAATGCCTGACCGCAAGCCGCTGATCAGCGGCAACTGGAAGATGCACCACAACCACTTCGAGGCCATCGCCATGGTCCAGAAGCTCTCGTACAACCTGACCGCCGCGGACTATTCGGCGGTCGACGTGTCGGTGCACCCGCCCTTCACCGACCTGCGCTCGATCCAGACCATCATCGATGCCGACAAGCTCGACCTGCTCCTCGGCGCCCAGCACTGCCACTGGGAGGAGAAGGGCGCCTTCACCGGCGAGGTGGCCCCGGCGATGCTGGCCAAGCTCCAGGTGAGCTACGTGATCGCCGGGCACTCCGAGCGGCGGGAGCTGTTCGGCGAGACCGACGAGGACGTCAACCGCAAGGTGAAGGCGCATCCTGCGGGCGGGAATGACCCCGATCCTGTGCTGCGGCGAGACGCTCGAGGAGCGAGAGGCGGAGACGACCGAGGACAAGGTCGCCCGCCAGGTCCGGGCCGGGCTCGACGGGGTCAAGCCGGATGTCAGGTCGGTGACCTCGTGATCGCCTACGAGCCCATCTGGGCCATCGGCACCGGCCGCACCGCCACTCCCGAGGACGCCCAGTCCGTGTGCGCCCACGTGCGCTCGGTGGTGAAGGACGCCTTCGGAGCCGCCGCCGCGGCCGCCGTGCGGATCCAGTACGGCGGTTCGGTGAAGCCCAACAACGCCCCGGATCTCATGGCCCAGCCCGACATCGACGGCGCGCTCGTGGGCGGCGCCTGCCTCGACCCCGACGACTTCGCCCGCATCGTCCAGTACCGCCTGACCGACTAGCTCGGTGAGGGTGCCGTCCCGCTACCCTGATCCGCCGTGCTGACCGGCGTCGTTCTTGCGATCCACGTGATCGCGTCCCTCATCCTGATCGTCCTCGTCCTGCTCCACAGCGGGAAGGGCGGCGGCCTGTCGGACATGTTCGGCGGCGGCATGGGCGCCACGGCCGCGGGATCGACCGTCGTCGAGCGCAACCTCGACCGCATCACGATCATCGCCGCGCTCGTCTTCGGGTTCACGACGATGGGCCTCGTCCTCCTCCTCTAGGGAGGCTCACCGAGGCACCGGGCCGCTACGCTGGCGCCCCCACGTCGGAGTGGCGGAACAGGCAGACGCGCCAGCTTGAGGGGCTGGTGCCCGCAAGGGCGTGGGGGTTCAAATCCCCCCTCCGACACGCATGTATGTTCGATTCACCACGCGAGGTCGGTTATGAACCTCGGGTGTTTCGCGTCAAGAACTCGTCGCGGGAGTGCTCCCGAGTATTTCCGGGAGCACTCGCGGGAGTAACGCTGTGTCCGGCGCGGGCGGTCGGGATGCTCCAATGAGTCGCGGAGAAGTCGCGGAGGTCGACGCGTTCGCGAAGCCGTTCTCTGACGCCTAGTTCACCACTGTCGGCTAGCGCAGTGGCCGGAACGCGGCGCGCAACTCTTCCGAGAAGAGCTCCGGTTCCTCCCAGGCGGCGAAGTGACCGCCCTTGTCCACCTCGTTGAAGTAGATGACGTTGGGGTATGCCCTCTCGACCCAGCTGCGCGGGGTCCGCCAGATCTCCCCGGGGAACGTGGTGAAGCCGACCGGAATCGAGACCGGCGTGGGAGCCTGGCCGGCCGCCCGAGCGTTCTCTTGTCCTTCCTCCCAGTACGACCGCGCCGCCGAGGCCCCGGTGCCTGTCAGCCAGTACAGCGTGATGTTGTCGACGATGTGTTCGCGGGTGAGATTGCCCGAGGGTTGCTTGTCGACGAAGGCGCGGGCGATCTTTTGGTAGCTGTCCGTGTCGTGATCGATCATCCAGGCCGCCAGGGCGATCGGTGAATCCAGCAGGGCGTAGCCAATCGTCTCCGGGCGCGTCGCTTGCTCCACGAAGTAGCCCGTGCCGGTCGCGTGGAATGCGTCGAGCTGGTCGAGCGCAGCACGCTCTTCTTCGGTCGGTGGCGACGCGCTCAGGGCATCGACGTCGCCCAGCGCCGGCGTCAGCAGGTTGGTGTGGATGCCGAGCAAACCGTCGAGTGCGAGGCGGCCCATCGCGTCAGTGACCTGGGAGCCCACGTCGCCGCCCTGCGCGACGTACCGGCTGTAACCGAGGCGCCGCATGAGCTCATGCCAGGCCTGTCCGATGCGGATGGGGCCCCACCCGACCTCGGTCGGCTCCTCCGAGAAGCCGTAGCCGGGGATCGACGGCAGCACGAGGTGGAACGCGTCCTCGGCGCGTCCGCCGTGCGCGGTCGGGTCGGTGAGCGGGCCGATGGTCTCGAGCAGCTCGACGATCGAGCCCGGCCAGCCGTGCGTCATGATCAACGGCAACGCGTTCTCGTGTGTCGACTTCACGTGGATGAAGTGGATGTCGAGCCCGTCGATCTTGGTCTTGAACTGCGGCAGCGCGTTCAGTCGCGCCTCGCACCGGCGCCAGTCGTATTCGGTCGTCCAGTAGCGGGCGAGCTCCTGTATCGCCGCCAACTGCACGCCCTGCGACCGATCGGCGACGAGTTCCCTGGTCGGCCAGCGCGTCGCATCGATGCGGCGACGCAGCTCTTCGATCTCCTGCTGAGGAACTTCGATTCGGAATGGGCGGACCGCGGTCTCAGCGCCCGCAGTCGTGGTGTCACTCATGATCGTCTCCCTTCCTCAGTGTGTCCCATGTGTCCCCGTAGATCGGGGGTGTTGCGACGTCACACCGACCCCGGGCCCGGAGCGGCGATCGACTTCAAACCAAACAACTTGGTCATGAGCGCGGAGGCCCTCGCCTCCGATCGAGTTCCAGCACGGCGTCGGCGAACGCATCCGGAGCTTCCTGGGGGAGGTTGTGTCCGATGCCGCCTCCGAGCGTCCGATGCGAATACCACCCGGAGAACTTCGCGGCGTAGGCGTCCGGTTCAGGGTGCGGGGCGCCGTTGGCGTCGCCTTCGAGCGTGATCGCGGGGACGGTGATGACCGGCCCGTCCGCGAGTCGCTCTTCGAGCTCGACGTACGCGGGTTCTCCTTCGGCCAGTCCGAGCCGCCAGCGGTAGTTGTGGATCACGATCGCGACGTGGTCAGGATTGTCGAAGGACGCCGCGCTGCGCTCGAACGTGGCGTCGTCGAAGTTCCACTGCGGCGACGCGGTCCGCCAGATCAGCTTCGCGAACTCATGCCGGTATCTCTCGTAGCCGGCACGCCCACGCTCGGTCGCGAAGTAGTACTGGTACCACCACTGGAGCTCGGCTTCGGGCGGCAAGGGCACCTGGCCCGACTTCTGAGCTCCGATCAGGTACCCGCTCACTGAGACCAGTCCGCGGCAGCGGTCGGGCCAGAGCGCGGCGACGATGTCCGCGCTTCGTGCACCCCAGTCGAACCCGGCGACGACGGCCGATTCGATCCGGAGAGCGTCCATGAGGGCGATCGCGTCGAGGGCGAGCGCCGCCTGCTCGCCGTTGCGGACCGTCTCGTCGGAGAGGAAGCGTGTCGTTCCGAAGCCGCGGAGGTAAGGGACGATGACCCGGTGGCCCGCCGCCGTCAGGAGAGGAACGACGTCGGCGAAGCTGTGGATGTCGTACGGCCAGCCGTGCAGCAGGACGACCGCCGGTCCATCTGGCGGTCCCCTGTCGAGGTACCCGACGTTCAGGGGGCCGGCATCGATCTGGCTGACGGCGCCGAGCCCAGTCTCCGGATCGGTCGTGATGGACACTTCACGCTCCGACGTGCACGGCCGTGACCGCGGCCACCGCGTCGAGGATCACGTTCGTCACGGCCTCCGGTTGCGAGACCATGATCACGTGCGACCCGTCGAGCTCCGTGATCTTGGCGCCGGCACGTTCCGCCATCGAACGGGTGACGTCGGTTCCGGCTGCCCTGTCTGCGGTGGCGACGACAGCCCAGGAGGGGAGGTGCTTCCAGGCCGGCGGCCCGTTCGGCTCGGAGAACGCCGACTCGGCCACGGGCCGCTGCGTGGCTGCGATCAGTGCGGCCTGCTGGTCGGAGAGGTCGCCCGCGAAGGCATCGCGGGCCTTCGCCGGGTCGATGTAGAACTCGGTCGACGAGCCGCCACTCGCGATCGGGTACGTCCGAGGCACGAGCGCGCTGTTCAGCACGCTGTCCTTCGAGCCCGCCTCAACCGCGCCAAGGGTTTCGCCTTCCTCGGGGGCGAAGGCCGCCACGTAGACGAGGCCGACGACGTTCTTCGCGTTCGTGGCCGCATTCGTGATCACCGCACCGCCATACGAGTGTCCGACGGCGACCACAGGGCCTTCGATCTGCGCGAGAGCCGCTGCGAGGTAGGTGGCGTCGGCAGTGATTCCACGGAGCGGGTTTGCGGGCGCTGTCACCGGCACGCCTTTGCTCTGCAACCGCGTGATCACACCGCTCCAGCTGGATGCGTCCGCGAACGCACCGTGGACGAGCACGACGGTCGCTCTACCGGTGCTGGTTGAGTCGGCCATGAGGGTCCCTTCAGGCGAAGAAGTCGATGAGCAGCTGATTGACGCGTTCTGCCTGATCGTGATGGACCCAATGCGACGCGTCGGGGAGGCGCTCGACCCGGTCGAGGTTGGGCACGTCTTCGTGGTCGGGCTCGGCGAGTTCGGAGCCGAGGTAGGAATCGCGCTCGCCCCAGATGACCAGTGTCGGCGCTGCAATTGGTCGCAGCTTGGCTACGGCTTCCTTCTGGGACTGCCTCACCGAGGCGCGGTAGTAGTTGATCATCCCAGCAGCAGCGCCTGGCTGCGACCACGCCTCCACGTAGCGCTCGAGCTCCTCCGGCGTATAGGGCGGATTCGCGTCGTGCAGGAAGTGTCGGAAGAAGTGCCAGTCTCTGGCATGCACCACGTCCTCGGGCAATCCCGGCGTCGCGAAGAAGAAGAAGTACCAGGACTTCCGCAGCTGGCTCGGGTGGTGCAGTCCCTCCTGGAGCCGCCGCGGATGGGCCGCGTTGAGGATCGCGAGCCGGTCGACGACCTCCGGATGATTCATCGCCGTAGTCCAGGCGATGGATCCACCCCAGTCATGACCGACCAGGTGCGCGGACTCGGCACCAAGCTCTCCGATGAGACCGCGAATGTCGGCGGCGAGCAGATCGACGCCGTAAGGCTCGAATCCCTCCGGCTTCGACGACAGGTTGTACCCACGCGTGTCGGGGGCGACCACCCGAAAGCCCGCCGCCGCGAGCGGCTGGATCTGTAGCCGCCACCCGAACCAGAACTCCGGGAAGCCGTGCAACAGGACGACCAGTGGCCCATCGCCGGACTCGACGTAATGCAAGCTCTGACCGCCGACGTCTGCATAGCCCTCGCGGATCTCGATCGGCCCGTCCGGCATCAGGATGCTGAATGTGTCGGCGAGCCGCTCCGGCGCGCCAGAGACCGCCCCAGTTTCCGACGTGTCCTTTCCCAGCTGCGACCTCATGACTTCTCCTCCTGGGAGCTCGCTTGGTCCCTCGACGATGGCACTCTCCGGTTGCGGTGGCACCAGTGGTGACCACTGGTCTGGCACCGGTCACGGGCGACGACCCGCGCAAGGATCGGCACGCGAGCCTCGAGCAGGAACCTCGGGATGATTCGTTGCGCCCGTGGTCGGCAGCAGTCCTGCCGCAGGTCGCGCGCTGGTGACGCGAGCCGCGACGACTGGCGCCGCTCGCAGACGGGTGCGTTCCCCGAGGGTCGTCGGCTGTGGAGGTCCGGCGACACGCCGCTCCGGCGAAGGGACTCTTTGAAGCGACGGGAAGGATCGCGACCCTCGCTCGCCTCCCGCGTGAGGACCAGTGTCGACCACGGGCGCGACCTGCGAGCGGGAATGTCAGCGTCGCCTGCAGCAAGCAGCCCCCGCACATCGAATCGACCTTCGCCGCCTAGCACTACCGCGGACTTCCGCGGTCGCGGGTCAATCCGACAGCATGTCGTGCGACTAGGCGGACACGTCATCATCCGTCGTGTATTCGACCCGACGAGGAGGCCCCATGCCCCAGCCTGCTGAGGTGTCGGCACATGGCGGCGTCGACCCTCTCGGCCGAGAGCGATGGCGATTGAACGGCTCCGAGCACCTGCAATCGAGCGCACTGGATGGCGCGCTTGCCGACCTACTCGATCTCGGCCTGCTCGCGAACCAGGCGCGCTGGAACATCATCGGGCCTCGGTTTCTCACGATGCGTCTCGTGCTCGACGAGATCGCCGCTTTCGCTCGTTGCAGCGCCGACCGCGTCGCCGAGCGAGCCATCACGCTTGGCCATGCGCCCGACGGCCGGGCGGCATCCATCGCGAAGGTCAGTTCGCTGCCGATCATCGAGCCTGGCGAGCTGCGCGATGTGGTCGCGAGTGCTGCATTCGATTCGATTCTTGACGCCGTTGTCGACCGCGTTCACACGGCGATGGAGGCTTTCGAAACCGACTTGGTCACCCTGCACCTGTTCACTGGCATCCTCGCCATGATCGAAAGGTACGCCTGGATGCTGCGAGCGCAGAGCGACGCCTGACCCACGTCGAGCAGAGCGACATGGCGGGTGCGGAGCCCGACGACGCGCTTCCGGCGACGTCGGAACTCAGGGAAGACGAACCCTGGTCGTGACCCTGGTGGAGGACGCGGCCTGCGCAATGCGCTACGGAGTGGGCATCGGGAAGACGTCTTTGAGCTGGCGACGCGAGGTGATGCCGAGTTTCGTGAACACTTTGCGTAGGTGCCATTCGACGGTTCGCACGCTGATGAAGAGCTCGGCGCCAATCTCGGCATTGGTGCGTCCGTCTCGGGCGAGCCGGACGATGTGCTCTTCCTGGGGGGTGAGATCGCTCCGCGTGGCTTCGTCGCGCTTGCGAACCTTCTCTCCCGTCGCCACCAACTCGCGACGGGCGCGCTCCGCGAAGGCTTCAGCGCCCATCTCGACGAACGCCTCGTGCGCCGTACGGAGTTGTTCGCGCGCGTCGATCCGTCGGTTTGCTCGGCGAAGCCACTCGCCGTAGAGGAGCCGGCTTCGGGCGAGCTCTGGTCGGAGCGGCGTGCGCGCGAGGCACGCGATCGACTCGCCGTACCAGTGCTCGGCGGTCTCGCTGTCGCTCACCAAAGCTCGTCCGCGGGCAGCGATGCCCGCAGCCCAATCCGAGCCCGTGATCGCCGTCATCGTCGACAGACGCTCCATTGCATCTTCTGCGAGTGTCCACTTGCCGATTCGTGTCGCGGCTTCGATCAGTTCCGGGAGCGCGACTTGTGGCCCGAGGACCATGTAGGTCTCTTCACAAGCCTTCTCCGCCGCGGCCACGGCGTCCTCGTACTGCGCGAGACCGTTGTACAGAACCGCAGTCGACCAGTCGGCGATTTGAACGGGCCAGCCCTCGCCGTGGGCGACCGCATCGGCGACGGTCGTCGACACGAGCGGAATGGCCTCCGATGGTCGACCGCGATACGCCGAGAGGAACATGTCGTGGGAGGTGGCCAACTGCGTCCCGGTCACCGCGTTGACCGCGTTGCGCTCGTCTGCGAGCGCAGACGCTGCCCCGAAGTCACCGCACCATGTGAGGACCGCGCCGCGCCCACCCAGCGCAGCCGACAGCAGCGAGAGCGCGCCCGACTCCCGCGCTGCCTCGACCTGCCGACTGCTCAGCATCAGATAGCTGTCGATGTCCCACAACGCAATGGATGCCGTCTGGGCGAGTTCGCCCCACTGCAGAAGGTCGTCGACGGCTACCGCGCTACTGGCAAACGCATCCACCGCACGTCGAAGGTTCGGCGCGGCACGCTCTCGATGGTCGAGGACCAATGCGATCAGACCGTCGAGCAAGAGGTCGCAAGGCCTCACCGGGTCCGGTGCGCCGGTTGATCGCGCGGCCCGAGAGACTGCGACCAGGTGGCCGCCGGGTTGTGCGAGCGGGCCTGCGTATGTCGATGCGACCCACGCGTGGAGATACGTCTCCCTGGCGAGCGCGACATTCAACGGCTCGAGCCGTTTCGCCGCATTGAGCAGCGCCACTGGCGCCTCGGGCCCTGGGCTCGCTGCCCAGTGGATCTGTCCTCTGATCCGTTCGGCGCGGGCGAGTTGCAGCTCATCGACGGCGTCAGCCTCGACCTGTGCGAGCAGGCCGAGCGCGGCGTCGTACGCACCGGCCTGCGCGTTGGCGTAGGCGGCGGCCAACGCGCGCTCTGCGCGCCGCGCCGGCTCTACGGTCAGGGCAACCGAATGCTGAAGCAATGTCGCGGCCGCGGGGAGCCCAGCGCGGGCCTGCGCCCGGCTCGCGGTTCGCTCCAGCTCGGCCGCCGCTTCTTCGTCGGGTCCGACGGCGGCTATTGCGAGGTGCCATGCGCGGCGATCGGGATCGATTTCACGATCTGTCGCTCCGGCGAGCGCCAGGTGGGCTGCACGCCGATCGTCTTGCGACGCAGCCGTGTACGCCGCGGATCGTACGAGTGGGTGGTGAAAACGCACAAACGAAGCGATCTCGAGGAGTTGCGCGTCGCCGGCCGAGGTCGCCGCGTCAGGTCCGACGTTCAGCGTCCGCGCCGCGCGCCAAAGAAGGCTTGCATCCCCGGTCGGATCCGCGGCAGCCAGCAGCATCAACTGCCGTGTCGAGGCCGGAAGCGCGTTGATCCGTCGTCGATAGTCCTCCTCGATTTGACCGGCGACGGTTGCCGCGGTTGGGACACCGAAACCGCCGGTGAGTTCGGCGTGCGTCATTGCCTTAGGGAATTCGAGCAGACCCAATGGATTACCGCCCGTCTCGGCGACGATCCGATCACGCACTTGCTCATCGAGGTGACCGGGGACGACGTCGCCGAGCAACGCGCGCGCGTCCTCGTTGGCGAGCCCTTCGAGTGTCAGGACCGGGAGGCCGGCGAACAGGCGGTCTTGTCCGACTTCCCGTACCGCGAAGATCAACAGCACCGATTCGGCCAGAAGCCTGCGCCCGACGAATTCGAGCGCGTGGCACGATGCCTCGTCGAGCCATTGCGCATCGTCGATCAAGCACACGAGGGGTTCTTCGTTGGCGGCTTCCGCCAGCAGGCTCAACGCCGCGAGACCGACGACGAACCGGTCCGGAGCGCCTCCAGTCCTCAGTCCGAAGGCAACCTGCAGCGCATGTGCCTGAGGTTCGGGGAGCGCGTTCCGCATTCGGAGCATCGGCGCACACAGTTGATGCAACGCGGCGAACGGCAGCTCAAACTCCGACTCGAAGCCCGCGATCTGCGCGACTCGGCACTGAGCGGCCCGGCCGGCGCAATACCGGAGCAGCGCGGTTTTGCCGATCCCCGCCTCTCCGCGAATGACGAGCGCCGCACTCCCGCCGCCACGAACGTCGGTGAGGAGCCGGTCGAGCACATCCCGCTCACGTGATCTTCCCCGGAAGGCCGGCGCCACTGCGGCCACGCGCCAACACTATTGGCGCCGAGCCATGCAGTGCTCGGGTTGTCAGGACGTGGGCGAAGGCGATGCCAGCGGATGATC
>CAWBVI010000003.1:0-386319 GCA_963792205.1 uncultured Microthrixaceae bacterium
CCCGACGAGCTACCAGACTGCTCCACCCCGCAGAAGCGAGGCTAGCGAGCGTTCTGCGGAACGCCAATCGTCGGGAGGCGGGCGACGGCCGACCGCAGGAGTCGGGCTTCGAGGCGGGGATCCCGGGCAAGGAGCTCGGAGAACTCCCGGTGGTCGTAGACCCGGACCATGAGGTCGTCGAGAGCCGTCACCGTGGCCGTACGACGGCCGGCGGGGTGAGCAGCGCGATCTCGCCGAAGTGGTCGCCGGGACCGAGGACGGCCACCGGCTGGCCGTTGCGCGAGACGCCCGCCTGGCCGCGTTCGACCACGAAGAACTCGTGGCCCTTCGCGCCTTCGACGGTGAGGACGGAGCCCGGAGCGATCCGTATCCCCGTTCCGAGATTGGGGGTCATCGTGCGGGAGCGCCGGTGGAGGTCCATGACCTGAGTGTCGGCAGCAACCGTGACCGTGAGGGTGCGGCCGTGTTACCACCGCGTGAAACCGGCGCCACGTGGCAGGGTTCGGTCATGACGGGCCGAGAGGACTTCACCGACGACGAGTGGTTCCTGCTGCGATCGGCCCCGTGGCAGGCCGCCATGGGTGCCATCGAGGTCGACCCCAGCGGGACCTTCACCTCGGGACGGGAGGTCGAGGCGGTCGATGCCGAGCTGGCGGCCAGCCAGTTCGACGAGGGCCTGATCGGCCTGGTCACCCGAGAGCTGCTCGACGCCGACAAGGTGACCGGCGAGGACATGCCCGACGCCGGACCGACCGCCGCCATCGACGAGTCGGCCGGCGACGAGGGCTTCGTCGACCACGTGGTCGAGGCGATGACGACCGTGAGCGCACTGCTCGAGGCCAAGGCGGAGGCAACCGAAGCTGCCGCCTTCCGGCACTGGCTGGTGCGGTTGGCCACCGCCGCGGCCGAAGCCGGCCGGGAGGGCCTCGGGGGGATCACCGGGCCCCGGGTGAGCGACGACGAGGCCGGCTACCTCGACCGGCTCCGCGCCGCACTGGCCGTCGCGTAGGCGTCGGTCCGTCGCCCCCCTTCCCGTCCGGGAGGCTCCGACGTAGGTTCGGGCCATGGGGGGGACCCGGCTGCGTGAGTCGTGGCTGGCCGTTCGTGCGGTCTTCGCCCAGCCGCAACTGCGGCGGGCGGTGCTGGCCTTCGCCACGGCGATCACCAGCGAGTGGGCGCTCACCGTGGCGCTGGCGGTGGTCGCGTTCGCGGACGGAGGGGCGGCCGGGGTCGGCTTCGTCGTCGTCCTGCGCATGGTGCCGTCCGCGCTGGGGACGCCGTTCCTCTCCGCCCTGACCGATCGCGCCCGGCGGGAGCGGGCGCTCGCCCTCGTCTCGATCGTCCGGGGGATCACCCTCGGGGCGGCTGGGCTGCTGCTCGCGCTCGACCGCCACGGGGCGCTCTTCTACGCCCTCGTCGTGGTGGCCACCATCGTCTTCACGGTGTTCCGCCCGACCCACTCGTCACTGCTCCCCCTCCTGTGCCAGACGACCGCGGAGCTCACCAGCGCCAACGTCGTGCGGGGCCTGCTCGAATCGGTCGCCACCCTGGCCGGGCCCCTGCTGGCCGGGGCCCTCCTCGCCTGGGGCGACCCGGCCGCAGTGTTCTTCGCCACCGCCCTCCTCTCGCTCATCACCGCCGTGCTCCTGCTGCGCATCCGCTACGACGCGCCCGACCACGTGGCGGCCTCCGCGCCGGTCCACCTCGTCCACGAAACCGCCGAGGGGCTCCGCGCCGTGGCCCGTCACCCGGACCTGCGTCGGATCTTCGGGCTCGGCTTCGCCCAGACCTACGTCCGTGGCGCGCTCAACATCTTCATCGTCGTCCTGGCCTTCGACCTGCTGGACCTGGGCGACTCCGGCGTCGCCGGCCTGTCGGCCGCCGTCGGCGTGGGCGGCACCCTCGGATCGGTGGGCGTCGCCCTCCTGGTCGGGAGCCGCCACCTCGGCGCGTGGCTGGCCGCCGCCCTCGTTCTGTGGGGGACGCCGATCGCGCTCATCGGCCTGTCGCCGTCGACCGCCACCGCCTACCTCCTGATCGCCGTGGTCGGCGTCGCCAACGCGCTCATCGACATCCCGCTCTTCACCCTGCCGGTCCGGCTGGTCCGGGACGACGTGCTCTCGCGGGTCTTCGGGGTGTTCGAGAGCATCATCACGATCGGCGTCGCCCTGGGCTCGGTCGTCACCCCCGCGCTCATCGGCCTCCTCGATGTCGAGGGCGCGATGATCGCCACCGGGCTGTTGCTGCCCGCCGTCGCCTTGGTCGCCTACCGGCCGCTCGCGGGCCTGGACGCCCGCCTGGCGGTGCGGGACACCGAGATCGACCTGCTCCGGTCCACGCCGATGCTCCGGCTCCTCCCGGTGCCGAGCATCGAATACCTCGCCGCCCAGGCGGCGACCCACGAGGTCCCGATGGGCACCGTGCTCTGCGAGCAGGGCGGCCCCGGCGACCTCTTCTACGTCATCGCCACGGGGCAGGCGGAGGTCATCGGCGACGGCCGGCACGTGCGCACGCTCGAGCCGGGCGACGCCTTCGGCGAGATCGCCCTCCTGCGCGGCACCCCCCGGACGGCGACCGTGCGGGCCGCGAGCGACCTGGTCGTCCTGGAGATCGGGCGCGACGCCTTCCTCGAGGCCGTGGCCCACCACAGCACGACGAATGCCGCGGCCCACGCCGTCGCCGACACCCACCTCGCCGCGTTTCGCCCCCGAGATGCTCCTACGGACCGAGCCGCCTGAGCGGGACGCGCGCGCTCACCAGTCGGGGCGGTTGGGCATCCTGCTCTCGCCGTCGGGGCCGGTCTTGACCCCGAGGACCTGGTGCACCTGGACCCGGTTGGCCTCGAAGCCGACCGCCGAGCCGGCCATGTAGAGGTGCCAGATGCGGGCCTGGGCGGCGCCGACCTCGGCGACGGCGTCGTCCCAGTGTTGTTCGAGGTTGGCCACCCAGTGGCGCAGGGTGCGGGCGTAGTGCTCGCGAAGGGACTCGGCGTGCCGGGCCTCGAAGCCGGCCTGCTGCATGGCGGAGACCACCGCGCCCACCTCGATGAGCTCGGCGTCGGGGAACACGTAGCGGCCGATGAAGCCATTGTGATCGGTGCCGATCGGCCGCCCCGCCGGTCGGCTGATGGCGTGGTTGAGGAGCCGGCCACCCTCGCGGACCAGCCGGTGCAGCCGGCCGAAGTAGGTCGCCATCCGGGCCGCCCCCACGTGCTCGAACATGCCGACGCTGGCGACGACGTCGAAGGGGCCGTCGGCCACCTCCCGGTAGTCCTGGATCCGGATCTCGACCTGGTCAGCCAGGCCCTCGGCGTCGACCGCGGCCCGGGCCCACTCGGCCTGCACGGGCGACAGCGTGACCCCCACGACCTCGGCGCCGTGGTGAGCCGCGGCGTGGCGAGCGAGCGAGCCCCAGCCGCAGCCGACGTCGAGCAGGCGGTCACCGGGTCGCACCCCGAGCTTCCGGCAGATGAGCTCGTGCTTGGCCGCCTGCGCCTCCTCGAGTGACGCGTCCGGCGGGTCGAACACGGCGCACGAGTAGGTCATCGAGGGACCGAGCACCATCTCGTAGAACGCGTTGGAGACGTCGTAGTGGTGGCGCACCGATTCGGCGTCGCGGCGGGGCGTGTGCAGGCCGAGCCGGCGCCGGCGCATCTCCTCGGGCGGCGGTGGCAACGGCCGGAGATCGCGCACCCGGACCAGGCGCGCCAGGCGCACGGCCTGGGCCAGGGTGAGCCGGGGCGAGGGGATCCGCTCCTGGAGCCGGAAGAGCTCGAAGACGTCGCCCTCGATGTCGGCGTCACCGGCGACGTAGGCCCGGGCGAAGCCCAGCTCGCCCGGGCGGGTCAGGATGCGCCGGAATGCATCCGGCGAGTGGATGACGATGGTCGCCTTCGCGTCGGGGGAGCCGAACTGCGTGCCGTCGTAGGCCCGGACCGCGACGGGGGAATCCGAGCCGAGCAGCTCCTCGAGTAGCCGTCCGAGCGCCGTCATCGCACCGCGGCCCCTACACGAGGATCCGCTCGTCGGGGGCGGGGACGCCGACCACGGCCATCATCCGGCCGAGGCCGAGGAACATCCCGCAGCAGATGGCGAGGTCGGCCAGCTCCTCGTCGGTGTACGCCGACCGCATGCGGTCGAAGAACTCGTCGTCCATCGTGAGGTGGTCGAGGGCGAAGCGCTCGGCGAACTCGGCGGCAAGGCGCTCGCGATCGGTGAGCACGGTGCTGGCCCGCCAATCGCCCACCTCGGCGTAGAAGCCGTCGTCGATGCCCTCTTCGGGCCCCTTCTCGGCCCTCGTGTCCTGGCAGACGGCGCAGTGGTTGATGAGGGCGATGGTCCAGCGGGCCGCCTCGCGCTCCCGCACCGGGATCTGGCTGGTCTCGTAGACCGCAGCCGAGAACTTCCCCATGCCGGAGGCCATACCCGGACGCTGCAGGGCCCAGTCGATGTGTGGCCCCAGACCGGCCTCGGGAAAGGAGATGCGTGCCATGGGTCAAGGCTAGGACCTGCGCATCCTCCCCGAGGGCTGAAACCCCCGATCCCCTAGGGGCGGGTGGGGGGTGGGGGGTCATCCCCGATTCGGTCGCCCGGGTTCGGGCGGATCCTGTGCTCAGTGGCTCCCAACCGGGGGGCCGGAGCAAGGAGAGCAGCAATGGCCCTGAGCCCCGAAGAGCACCAGAACCTCCTCGACCGGATCATGGATCTGTTCCAGTCCAACGAGGCGTCCATCGAGTACGGCGAGAAGCCCTCCGAGTGGGTCGACGAGAACCTGCCCGAGGACACCACGCCAGAAGACGTCGCCGAGTGCATGACCGAAGTCGGTGAGCACCTCGGTGGCCCGTACCAGCAGAACCTGGCCCACTACACCAGCCACGGCGGTGCGGTGACCCAGTCGGTGGTGAACGAGATCTCCTACACCTACAACACGGTGTACCAGCAGAACGCGTTCATCTACGCCGAAGAGGGCGCCCAGGTCAGCAACATCCAGGGCGACGGCAACACCGTCACCCAGGTCCAGATCGACGACAGCTTCGACGTCGACCTCCCCCCGGAGGAGGACGTGGAAGAGCCCGTCGAGGAGCCCGTCGAGGACCCGACCGAGACCCCCGAGGACCCGGCCGAGGATCCCTGGGAGGACCCCGAGGACCCCGAAGAGGACCCCGAGCCCGAGCCGGAGCCCGAGCCCGAGCCGCAGCCCGAGCCCGAGCCGGAGCCCGAGCCCGAGCCGGAGCCCGAGCCGGAGCCGGAGCCGGAGCCCGAGCCGCAGCCCGAGCCCGAGGATCTGCCCGACGTCTGATCAACGGCGATCAGACCGACAGCATCCCCCCGGCGATGCCCCGGACCACCCGGTCCGGGGCATCGGCGCGCTTCACATCGACGAGCTGACCTCGCGGAGGAGCTGGCGCGTGCGGGCGAACTCGCCGCCGTCCAGCCCGAACTCCACGGCGGCGAAGTCGGTGGCTCCGGCATCGGCGAACCGGCCCAGCCCGGCCCGGACCTCGTCCTCGTCACCGATCAGGGCGACGTCGCCGGCGCGGGGCGCACCCTCCCGGTCGAGGATGGCGCGGTAGCTCGGCAGGGTGTCGTAGCCCGCGAGGATCTCCGAGATCGACGCCCGGACCTCGGCGGCCCGGTCCGTGACCGCCACCGGCACGCTGGCCACGATCCGGGGCGATGATCGGCCGGCCTCGGCGGCGGCCTCGTTGATCATCGGGGCGATGTGTTTCGCGACCGTCACCGGACCGCCCAACCACAGGACCGTGCCGTCGGCCCGCTTGCCGGTGAGGCGGAGGAACTGGGGGCCGAGGGCGGCGACCAGGACGGGCGGGGCCTCGGCCGCCGGGGCGACGATGTCACCGGTGAACGACCAGATGTCACCGGTCACGTCGACCTGGCGGTCGGCCAGCAGCGGCTGCAGGACGTCGAGGTACTCCCGGAGGTGACGCACGGGGCGCTCGAAGGGGATGTGGTACCGCTCCTCCAGCGACGGCTTGTGCCCGACGCCGATGCCGAGGGCGAGGCGGTTGCCGGTCGCGGCCTGCACGGTGAGCGCCTGGCCGGCGAGGACGTGCGGGTGCCGTCCCCACGTGGGGACGACCGCGGTGGCGAACTCGATCGTGGAGGTGGCCGGACCAGCCATGGCGATGACGGTGAGGGCGTCGGTCGCCCCGCTCTGGGGGAGCCAGTAGGACGAGAAGCCGTCCGCTTCGGCCGCCACCGCGTGCGCGACCACGTCGGCGGGACCGGCCCCCATCACCATGAGCGGCCCGGCGTGGATGCCGATGCGCATGGCCGGAAGCTACTTCGGCCGAGGCCGGTAGGTTCGGCCTCGATGAGGGGCGTCGGCACGACCGCAGGGGTGCTCGGGCTGGTCGCCGTGACGCTGACCGGGTGCAGCGACGACGGAGGCGACGAGGAGTCGCCGACCACCGCGGCAACGGTGGCTCCTCGGCGACCCGCTGGCCGTCGGCGCCACCTACGACGATCCGACCGGCCTCGTCTCCATCACCGTCGAGGGCGTCCGGATCACGGGCGACTTCCTCCTGGCGGCCGCCGAGGCGTGCACGACCGAGGGGGGCCTGGCGTCGATCCCCATCCAGGCCTCGGCGTGGCAGCTGCGGGTCCAGGGTCGGGAGCAGACCGTGCCGCGGGTGACGCTGACGGAGCCCACCCGCGCCGCCCGCCCTGTCTGGCCCGACGAGGTGGCGCTCGGCGCCGGTGACTGCTTCTCCGGCAAGGTGGCCTTCCGACTGCCCGAGGGGGCGCGCCCGTCGGCGATCGTCTTCAGCCAGCTCAACCCGCCGGTGGCGTGGCGGGTCCGGACCTGATCAGGCCTCGACCGTCCGGCGGCTGAGCAGGCGCCAGCGGGCGGCCCGGGCGTCCCAGTCGTAGACCACGGTCGTCCCTGCGCAGACGTCGTGCAGCGCCCGGCGCTCGTCGCCGATCACGATGCCGATGTAGCCGAGCCCGAACAGCAGCGCGCCGAAGGGGAGGGTGAGGGCCCGCACCACCGCCTGGCGGGGCCTCAGCTCCGAGCCGTCCCGCCGCACGACCCGGAGCCCGAGCGCGCCCTGGCCGAGGGTCTTCGAAGCGAGGATCCAGCCGCCGGCGAAGTAGATGAACCCCCACAGGACGAGCCCGATCAACCACAGCAGGGAGTCGTCGGCGGGGAGGGTGACCTCATCGCGGCTGACCAGCTGCCAGAAGAAGGCCACGAGGCCGAGGACGAGGCCGTAGGCAGCAACGACGATGAACAGGTCCATCGCGTAGGCCGAGATGCGGGTCACCGGGCCCGCGTAGTGCCCGGCCAGCGACTCCGCAGGAGGGTCGGCCTTCATGCGGAGCGGGCCTCCGACGGCGGAAGTGCCGGCGCGCGGTCGACCAGCTCCGGTGGTCCGAGCCCCTGGTCCTCGACGGCGTAGAGCGCGGGGGCGACGGGTCGGGACCGACCCCGGCGGACGATCCGGTCGGTGACCCGGGTGCTGACGTCGTCGAGTGACACGCCCAGGCTGCGGAGGGAGTCCAGGAGCTGGGTGAAGATGCCACCGGTGGACTGGACGATGAGCGTGCCCACCTCGGTCCGGCGCACGATCCCGTCGACGTCGACCCGGGAGATGATGTCGTCGATGTCGACCCGGCGGACGACGTTGTCCACGTCCACCCGACGGACGACCCCGTCGACGTCGACCTGGCTCACGATGCCGTCCACGTCGAGCAGGCCGACCACCTCGTCGGCCACCCGGGCCATCACCCCTTCGATCTCCTCGGCGGTCGCCGCCCGCTGACGGCGCCCCCGCTCGGCCGCGGGCTCGAGGCGGTCGGCCACCGCCCCGGCGGCGTCACCGACGGGACCCTGCTCGAGCACCTTGAGGGCCACGTCGGTGCCGGCCCGGCCGAGGCCGATGGCGGCCCGGAGCCCGGCGCGTCCGAAGGCCAGGCCGTAGCCGAGGCCGGCGTCCCGCGTGGCCTTCGCGGCGCGCCGGATCTGGTCGCGTTCGGGCCCGGAAGGGCGGTCCTCGGCGTCGGTCATGTGCCGACGACGGTACCCGGCGACGGTCGGGGGCATGATGGGTGGGTGACCATGACGGTGATCACCGACGAAGCCCGCCCCACGCCCGCCGAAGAGGCGGAGGGCCGGGTGCTCGTGGCCCCTGCCGACCTCCCGGCGGCGATCGGCTGGACTCTGAAGCCCGAGGGGCTCTGCCAGGACGACGTCTGCGTGCCGGTGCGCGACCAGCAGGCGCTGTTCGCCGACGGGCGCCTGGACCTCGGCCGGGTGGCCGACGCGCTGGACCGGCCGTTCCTCGCGGCCGACGGGGTCGCGGTCGTGGGAGAACCCCGGACGATCCGCCGCCTGGCCACCGATGGGCTCCAGGCTCCGGGCTTCACGCTCCCCGATCTCGACGGTGAGCTGCACCAGCTGGAGGAGTGGCGGGGGCGCAAGAAGCTGCTGGTCGCCTTCGCCAGTTGGTGAGGCTGCCGCTACGACCTGCCCGGGTGGCAGGCCCTGCAGGACGAGCTCGCCGAGCACGGGTTCGTCGTCATCGCCGTCGCGCTGGACGAGTCGGCGGAGCTCATCCGGGAGTACACGAACGGCATCACCTTCCCCGTGCTCCTCGACCGCGAGCACACGCTGAGCGAGACGTACGCCATCACCAACGTGCCCACGGTCGTGTGGATCGACGAGGACGACCACATCGTCGTCCCGAACACGCCGACGCCGGGAACCGACATGTTCATCGAGTTCTCGGGGGTGTCGGGGGAGCCGGCGAAGGCCGCCATCCGGCGCTGGGTGCGGGACGATGAGGTCGATCTGTCACGGGACGAGGCGCGGGCCGCCGTCGACGACCTGAGCCCCGAGCTGGAGGAGGCCCGCCTGCGGTTCCGCATCGGCGCCCACCTGGCTCGGGAAGGGGACGAGGAGGGCGCCAAGCGCCAGCTCCTGGCCGCCACCCAACTCGCCCCGGACGACCTGACCATCTGGCGGGCTGCCCTGCCCCTGATGGGTGGCGACCCCTTCGGCCAGGAGTTCTTCGACAAGTGGCAGGAGTGGCTGGACGGCGGGGCCAAGTTCAACGGCCTCCCGCCACTTCGCGACTGACGGCGCTCACCCGGGGCTGATGTCGACCTCGAGGTGCTTGATGCCGTGGATGAAGTTGGACCTCAGGCGGTCGGGCTCGCTGACGGCGGCCAGGTCGGGCGCCCGGGTGAGCAGCTCCTTGTAGAGCACGGTGATCTCCCGTCGGGCCAGGTGGGCACCGAGGCAGAAGTGCGGCCCGGGGCCGCCGAAGCCCACGTGAGGGTTCGGGTCCCGTGAGATGTCGAACGAGAAGGGATCGGCGAAGACGTCCTCGTCCCGGTTGGCCGAGTTGTAGAAGAGGACGACCTTCTCGCCCTCCTCGAACTCGCGGTCGCCGAGCTTGGCCCCGTCCTGGGTGACCGTGCGCCGGAAGTGGATCACCGGAGTGGCCCACCGCACGATCTCCTCGACCGCGCTGGTGGCGCGGCCCTCGATGTCGGCCAGCCACGCCGCCTTCTGGTCGGGGTTCTGGGTGAGGGCGTGCAGCCCGTGCGCGATGGCGTTGCGAGTGGTCTCGTTGCCGGCGACCACGAGGAGCACGAAGAAGGAGCCGAGCTCGTTGTCGTCCAACTGCTCGCCGTCGATCTCGGAGTTGACCAGGGCCGAAGTCAGGTCGTCGGTCGGGTGCGCCTTGCGTTCCGCCCCGAGCTCCTGGACGAGTTGGGCGAGCTCGCCGCCGGCCGTGAGCAGCGCGGTCACGACCTGCTCGACATCGGCCACGTACTCCGGATCCCCGGCGCCGAGGATGATGTTCGTGCGGTCGAACACGAACTCGTACTGGCTCTCGGGGATGCCCATCATGTCGCAGATGATCGCCAGCGGCAGGGCCGCGGCGACGTCCGTCACGAAGTCGCACCGACCCTTGTCGAGCAGGCGGTCGACGATCTCCTTGGCCCGGACCTCGACCGAGTCCATGACCGACTGGAGGTGCTTCGGCGTGAAGCCCCGGGAGACGATGCGCCGCAGCCGGGAGTGGCGGGGGTCGTCCATGTTGATCATGGAGCCGAAGAACTCGAGGAAGGGCTCGGGCATGTCGCCGATGTTCGAACCCTTCCCGGAGCAGAAGAGCTCCGGGGCCCGGCTGGCCTCGAGCACGTCACGGTGGCGGGAGAGGGCGTAGTAGCCCGGGCCCGCCGGGAACGGTCCATACCCCCGCTCGGCGTGGAAGCTGATGGGCCGCTCCTGGCGGAGGGTGGCGAAGGCACCCTCTCGCTCCTCCTCCGGCCGGGCCCAGAACTCCGGGTCGGAGAGGTCGATGTCGTCCACCGCGAGGTCGGACCGAGGCTCGAAGGTCAGCGCCATGCCGCGTTCTTACCATCCGCCGGACATGGGTCCCCTACGGTGCCCGCCGATGGACCTCGACCCGGACCGTCTCGGCCCTGTCACCGAGGTGACCCATCGGTACGTGGACGAGGGACGCTTCCCGTGCGCGGTCGTGGCCGTGCTGCACCGGGGCGAGGAGGTGCTGCGCGACGCCTACGGATGGGCCGACGTCGCCGAGCAGCGCCCGATCACCGACGACGCCATCTTCCGCATCTTCTCGATGACCAAGCCGCTCACCAGCCTGGGCCTGCTCCAGCTCTACGAGCAGGGCCGGGTGCTGCTGGAGGACCCCGTCGGTCGCTACCTGCCCGAGTTGGGCTCGCTCACGGTGTGGCAGGGCGAGGGGGTCGAACCCGTGCCCGCCGACGGCCCGGTCAGGGTGAAGCACCTGCTCACCCACACCGCCGGTTTCACCGCCGGCTTCCAGTACGCCTCCCCCGTCGGTGCGCTCTACCGGGAGGCGGGCCTGGGCGATCTGCGGCCGCCGAAGCACGACCTGGCCTCGGCCATGGAGGTCCTGGGCGGCCTGCCGCTGGTCGACCAACCCGGGGCCGGCTTCCACTACGGGATGTCGACCGACGTCGTCGGCCGGCTGGTCGAGGTCATCAGCGGCCAGGACCTCGACGCCTACCTGGCCGAGCACGTCTTCGAGCCCCTGGGGATGGTCGACACCGGCTTCTGGCTGCCCGAGGACCAGCTCGGGCGGCTCCCGGCGAACTACTTCAAGACGCCCTCCGACCCGATGCTGCGGGTCGACCCGCCCGACCCGGCCCGCCACTGCCGACGGCCGCAGTTCCTGGCGGGGGGAGGGGGGCTGGTGTCGACCCTCGACGACTACCTGCGCTTCTGCCGCGCCCTGTTGGGGGGCGGCGTGCTGGACGGCGCCCGGGTCCTCGGACGCAAGACGCTCGAGTACGCCACGCTCAACCACCTCCCGGACGGGAACCTGCTGAACGAGCTGGGCATGGACACCTTCAGCGAGGTGGTCACCGAGGGCATGGGCTTCGGCCTGATCGGCTCGGTCCTCGTCGACCCCGCGCGGGCCGGGGCGATCGGCTCGGTGGGCGAGTACGGCTGGGGCGGCGCCGCCAGCACGGTCTTCTGGATCGATCCGGTCGAGGACCTGGCGGTGGTCTTCCTCACCCAACTGGTCCCGTCGGACGCCTACCCCATCCGCCGCCAGCTCCGGTCCACCGTGTACTCGGCATTGGTGTAGTCGGTCGGCAACCAGAGGTTGCCGACCGAGCTGGCCGAGCGGCTGACGCCGCGCTGCCTCCCGCTCCCCCCAAAGGGGAACCTGCCGTGCTCGAGGAACGTGGAAGTGCCGTGATCGACGAGGTCGACGTGCGTCGGCGCGCCCTGTTGGCCGGCGGGCTGAGCGCGGCGTTCGCCTTGGCGCTCACCGAGCTGGCGGCCGGGCTGTCGTCGGAGGTCCCCTCCCCGGTGGCCGCGGTCGGCGACGTCTTCATCGACGGTCTGCCGGGGTTCATGGTCCGGGCCGGCATCGACCAGCTGGGGACCTCGGACAAGCCCTTCCTGGTCACGATGATCGTGATCGTCTCCCTCCTCCTCGGGGCCTGGCTCGGGCGGGCGACGCTCCGGCGGCGGTGGGTGGGCCCGTTGGGGTTCGGCCTGGCCGGCCTCTTCGGGGCCTGGGCGACGGCACGGGATCCCCAGTCGTCGGCAGTCGTGTCCATCCTGGCCACAATCGGGCCCGCGGCGGCAGGAGCGGCCGTCCTGCTGAAGCTGGTCGACCTCGCCGCGGCCACTCGTCGCACCGGCACGACCGCCACCGCCGGCGGTGCCGCGAGCAGCGACGCTCGCCGCCGGTTCCTGCTCGGCGCGGCCGGCGCGGCGGCCGCCGCCTTCCTCGGGACGGTCGTCGGGCGGCGCCTGGCCGGCCGGCACTCGGTCGAGCCCGAGCGCTCGGCGCTCACCCTGCCCGACGTCGAGCCCGCCGCCAGCGTGGAGAACCTCGGCGCAGACGGGCTCGCCAGCTACATCACGCCGAACGCGGACTTCTACCGCATCGACACCGCCCTCACCGTGCCGCAGGTCGCCCCCGACGACTGGACGCTGCGCATCACCGGGATGGTCGACCAGGAGCTGGAGCTGACCTTCGACGACCTCCTGGCCCGGGCCCAGCTGGAGGAGATCATCACGCTGGCGTGCGTGTCCAACGAGGTGGGCGGCGACCTGGTCGGCAACGCCCGCTGGCAGGGCGTGCTGCTGGCCGACGTGCTCGAGGAAGCCGGACCGGTGGACGGGGCGGAGCAGGTGGTGGGCCTGTCGATCGACGGCTTCACGGCCGGGTTCCCCCTCGAGCTGGCGATGGACGGGCGGCCGGCACTGGTCGCCTTCGGCATGAACGGCGAGCCCCTGCCGGTGGTCCACGGCTTCCCGGCCCGGCTCGTGGTGCCCGGCCTCTACGGCTATGTGTCCGCCACCAAGTGGCTGAGCGAGATCCGGCTCACGACGTGGGACGGCTTCGACGGCTACTGGATCCCCCGGGGGTGGTCGAAGGAGGGCCCGGTCAAGACCCAGAGCCGCATCGACGTGCCCGGGGGCGGGGCCTCGCTGAGCGCAGGACGGAACGCCATCGCCGGGGTGGCCTGGGCGCCGACCCGGGGCATCGAGCGGGTCGAGGTCCAGGTGGACGACGACGACTGGCAGGAGGCCCGCCTCGGCGACGAGACCACGGACCTGACGTGGCGCCAGTGGGTGGTCGAGTGGGACGCCCCGACGGGTGAGCACCAGATCCGGGTCCGGGCCACCGATGGCACCGGCGAGACCCAGACCGACGACATCGCCCCACCGGCCCCCAGTGGCGCCACCGGCTGGCACACCATCTCCGTGGTCGTCGACTGACCCCCTCGTTCTGGCGCCCGATTGAGGCGGTCATCGCGCGGGAAATCAGGCGCCAGAACGAGATGATGGGGCCGTGGACATCGAGCTGACCGGTCCCGCCATCGTCCACTCGGCCGATGCCGAGGTGCTGCAGAGCCCGACCGACCTGATCCGGCTGCTCGTGACCGGCCACGGCGACGTGCAGGTGGCCGACATCACCAGCACCGACCGGGTCGGCCCGCCGGTGCACACCCAGGAGTGGCACGAGGTCCAGTACGTCGTCGACGGCGAGGCCGAGTTCTGGCTCGACGGCGAGTGGCACCGGCTCGGGCCGGGCAGCGTGCAGGTCCTCCCGGCTGGCGTGCCCCACACCGTCCGCATCCCCGAGGGCGAGGCCCGCATCCTGCAGGTGACGATGGGCGCCCCGTTCGACGCCTTCATCCGCGACATGGTCGCCCTCGACAACGACCCGTCCTCGGTCCCGGCCGCCAAGGGCGAAGCCGCCGCCCGCCACGGCGTCCGCGCCGTCTGACCCGCTCGTTCAGCCGAGCTCGGTGCCCAGGACGGAGACGAAGGAGAGCATCTCGCCGGGGTAGCCGCCGAGGTTGTGGACCAGGCCGAGCTTGCGGTCGGCGGTCTTGATGCGCCGCTCCTCGGGCGCCTCACCCCGGAGCTGGAGCCAGTTCTCGAAGTGCATGCGCAGGCCGGAGGCACCCACGGGGTGGCCGAACGACTTGAGCCCGCCATCGGGGTTCACCGGCAGGTCGCCGTCGAGGTCGAAGGTCCCGGCCAGGACCTCCTTCCACGCCATCCCGCGCTCGGCGAAGCCGAGGTCCTCCATGAGGACCAGCTCGGTCGGCGTGAAGCAGTCGTGGACCTCGGCCATGGCCAGCTGCGACCGGGGGTCGGTGATCCCGGCCTGGGCGTAGGCGTCCGCCGCGGCCCGAGCGACCTCGGGGAAGTGCGTGTAGTCGTAGGCGGGGTCGAGGTTGCCGGCCTTGGTGCCGGCGACGAAGCCCAGCCCCTTCACGTAGAGCGGCTTGTCGGTGTACTTGTGGGCGTCCTCGGCCCGGCAGACGATGGCGGCGGCCGAACCGTCGGCCACGCCGCTGCAGTCGAAGACCGACAGCTGCCCGGCCACCGCGGGCATGGCGCAGATGGCCTCGGCACTGGTCTCCCGGCGGAACTGGGCCCGCTCGTTGCGGGCGCCGTTGTAGTGGTTCTTCTCGGCGATCCGGGCCACGACCATGCGCAGCTCGTCGGGGTCGACGCCGTAGCGCTTGGCGTACGCGGGCAGGATCATGGCGTACATGGCCGCCGCGGTCAGCGTGCGCCCGGTGCCGTCGGTGGGGATCTTGGCCGCGCCGCTCAGGCCCTGGTAGCCGCCGTCCTTCACCTTCTCGACCCCGACGGCCATGGCCACGTCGTAGGCCCCGGCGGCCACGGCGTAGCAGGCCTGGCGCAAGGCCTCGGAGCCGGTGGCGCAGAAGTTCTGCACGAGGGTGACGGGCTTGTCGACCAGCTTGAGCGGGCCGGCCAGGTCCATGCCCGACGTGCCGGACATGGCCGTGCCCAGCCAGTAGGCGTCGACGTCGTCGGGCTTCAGCCCCGCGGACGCGTACGCCTCGTTGGACGACTCGATGAGCAGGTCGTCGGTCCCGGTGTCCCAGCGCTCGCCGAAGCGGGTGCAGCCCATCCCGATGATGGCCACCTGGTCCTTGATGCCGTGCGAACCCATCTCGTCAGCCCTCCTTGGGAAGGAGCCGGGCCTTCCAGAAGTAGTTGTGGATGCCGTCCTGGGTGCCCAGGAGACGGAACGTCATCTCCACCCGGTCGCCGATGCGCACGGCGTCGGCGGTGGTGTCGGTCAGCTCGCACGGGAAGCGCCCGCCCCCGTCGAAGTCGAGGATGGCGAACACGATCGGCGGGCTGGGCGAGTAGGCCATCCGGTCGACGGTGAAGGTGGCGATGGTCGCCTCCACGTCGGCCATCGGCGCGGGGTCCATGTCGTCCTGGTGCTGGTTGGTGAACGACACCCGGGCCGGCGGCAGGTGCAGGGCGCCCGACTCCCGGTCCCGCGAGCCCTCGAAGGCGAACTTCCAGTCCTTGCTGCGGTGGGCGACGGCGCTCGACGCCCGACCGGGCTCGGGCCGATTGGGCGGCTCGAGGTCCAGCTCGCCCCGCCAAGCCAGGAAGGTGGCGTAGGGCAGGTCGGCGGCCCCGGCGACCTGGTCGGCCACGGGACGAGTGGCCGACCCGGTCACGGCGTCGGTGGCCCGGAAGAGGAGGACGTCGGCCCCGTCGACCAGCGAGACCAGGGCGAGCACCTCGCCCGGCGAGGCCGACTCGACCATGGCCGCCAGCAGCGACGCCGGCGTGGGCGGTGGCGGTGTTGCCCACCGTGGCGCTCAGGTCGTCGACCACCTCGGCCACCCCGAGCGCGTTGGCCATCCGGCCTGCGGCCCGGCCGTTCTGGCTGTGGATGGCCACCTTCGTCACGTCGCCGGCGGCGAGCGAGGCCGCCTTGAGCGCCTCATCCCAGGCCTGGCGACCGAGGTCCGGGTAGACCGACTCGCCGAAGCGGTCCTCCCAGGTCCGGGTGTGCCGGTCGCCGGGCCGGCGCCAACGCTCCACGAACTCGTCGGTGACCGAGGCGCCGCCGAGGTACTCGGCGACGACCTCCGCCTTCGCCCACGAGCAGCGGCGGCCGCGCCGTCGCCGCCCGCGGACTCCTCGGCACTGGACGGACGACCGGATCGCAGGTCGGCGGTGACGACCAGCGTCGTGCCCGATGACTCGAGCGCACTGCGGAGGGCCCCGATGCCGGAGCGGATGGCCCCGCCGGCGTCCATGGCCAGCGCCGACGAGTCGAGCCGCAGCGCGGCGTGGACGGCGGTGGCGTTCGTCTTGTCGAGGTACGCGGGGGCGGAGGTGGCGAACCAGAGGCGGTCGGGGCGCACGTCGCCGGCGGAGCGCAGGGCCAGACGCCCGGCTTCGACCCCCATGGTCGTGGTGTCCTCGTCGTAGGAGGCCACCGAGCGGGTGCCCTTGCCCCCGCCCTTGCCCAGCACGCCCCGGATGTCGGCCCGCTGGAGCCGGTGATGGGGCACGTACCCGGCCACGCTGATCAGTCCTCGCATTGGCGGGCAGGGTACTTGCCACCCCTACCCTCCCCCAGATGCGACTGGGTGAGGTCGTCCCCGGCGAGGGGCCGGACCAGGGCAAGCCGCTGGACGGCATCCGGGTGCTGGCGGCGGAGCAGATGCAGGCTCTCCCGTACGCCACCCAGCTGCTCGGCCGCCTCGGTGCCGAGGTGGTCAAGGTCGAGCACCCCGTGCACGGCGAATCCGGCCGCGGCGCCTCGCCGGCGATGCAGGACCCGCAGGGCCGAACCGTCGGGGCCACCTTCCTGCGCAACAACCTGTCGAAGCGCAGCGTCGGCCTCGACCTCAAGGCCGAAGCGGGCAAGCAGCTCTTCCTCGACCTCGTGCCCCGGTTCGACGTGGTCTGCGAGAACTTCAAAGCCGGGACGATGGACCGCCTCGGCCTGGGCTACGAGACCGTCCGAGGCGTCAGCCCCGAGGTCATCTACCTGTCCGTCTCCGGCTTCGGGAACACCGGCGACAGCCCGTACCGGTCGTGGCCGGCCTACGCCTCGATCGTCGAGGCCATGTCCGGCATCTACGCGTGGGCCCAGCGGCCGGGCGAACCGCCCCGACCCAACCCGGTCGGCGCACTGGGCGACATCAGCGAGCGCGCTCTTCGGCGTCATCGGGGTGCTGGCGGCCCTCCGGTACCGGGACCGCACCGGGGTCGGGCAGTACGTGGACATCGCCATGCTCGACGCCGTCGTGGCCATGACCGACGTGGTCTCCAACCTGTGGTCGCTGGGCCAGCGCCCCGACGAGCCGATGCCGCTCATCCTCGACGCCTTCGCCGCGGCGGACGGCTACGTGAACATGCAGGTGGTGCGGGAGCACCAGTTCGAGGCGCTGGCCGAGCTCATCGGTCGCTCGGCGTGGCTCGACGACCCGCGGTTCGCCGAGCGCCAGGGGTGGGCCGACCACCTCGAGTCCGACATCCGGCCCGCCGTCGAGGCCTGGATGGCCGACAAGACCCGGCTCGAGGCGACCCATCTGCTCAGCACCGTCGGCATCGCGGCCGGCCCGGTGCAGACCTCACCGGAGATCATCGACGACCCTCACGTGGCCGACCGCAACATGATGGTGGCCATGGAGCGGACCGATGGCGTGGCCGAGCCGGTGCTCATCCCGGGCAACCCCGTGAAGCTCTCGGCCGTGAGCGAGGGACCGGAGACCCGCGTGCCCTGGGTCGGTGAGCACACGATCGAGGTCCTCCAGGCCGAGCTCGGCCTGGCCAACGCCGAGCTGGACGACCTGCGGGTCCAGGGGGTCATCAGCTGAGACGGCTCGTGGCCGCCGCGCTGCTGGTGGTGGTGACGGCGTGCAGTGACGACGGCGGGTCGTCGGCGGTCACGAGCGCGGCCCCCGCCACGACCTCGGGCCCGACCCCGACCACCGAGCCGGTGGCGTGCGAGGACCTCGCCGACGAGTACCTCGACACGTTCTTCGCCCTCGGTGCGGGCACGCCCGAGGACCCGGCGGCGACGACGGTCGACCTCCCGATCGGTCAGCTCCGGGCGATCGACGAGGAGGCCGCGAGCCTCGGCTGCCGCCGTTGGGCCGAGGTGGCCTGCAGCGCCTACGCCGAGCTCGAGGCCCAGGGGCTGGAAGCCCGCAACGGCCAGCCTCCCGCCGCCTGCTGACCTTTAGGACGTGCGCGGAAAGGCTGAGGCCTGGTGCGCTTGACCTGGGACGTCGCCAAGCTGCGCTTGGCGATCAGAGCTGTGCCTGCCTGGTCGCCTCGCCTATCGGCTCGGCTCCTTAGTCGCGGGTGACGGTCGCCCGGTCGACCTGGGTCACGCGGCAGTCGAGCCGCTCGGTGTCGACCGTGGCCTGGTCGAGGGGCAGGGTGGCCAGCCACTCCCACGTCTCGCCGTCGGCCAGCTCGACCTCGAGCTGGTCGGCCGCCTGGCCGAGCGGGCGCCCGCGGTCGAGGAAGCGCACGCGGATGACGAAGGCCGACGCCACCCCGGAGGTGTTGGTCAGCAGGCCCCCGGCCTCGGCTGTCGGGCCCACGACGCGGCACGACCGGTCGGACAGGGCGTAGTCATCGACCTCAGCAGCCTGGACCTCGGTCAGCGTGTCGTCGACCTCGTCGGTGACCCAAATCACCAGGACGATCTCGGCGATCAGGGCGACGATCGTCAGGGCGCCGCAGACGATCCCGGTCACGGCCATCCCCTTGCCGAGACCGGCCGGGTGCTCACGCGCCTTGGCCAGGCCCAGGATCCCCAGCACGATGGCCACGACCCCCGGGACCACGGCCAGGAAGGCCAGGACGATCGTGAGGGCAGGCAGCAGGGCGAGGAGCCCGATGACCAAGGCCGCGGTGGCGGCACCGTTCTTCGGCGGCGGCCCCAGGGGCGGGTACGCGGCCGGCGGGCCGAACGGTTGGCTCACGCCGGCAGTCTGACCCGCGCCTCAGTCGGCAGTGTCGACCACGACCTCTTCCGCCCTCGCGACCCGGACCGGGTCGCACTCGAGCTCCTGGCCGGCGGCGACGGGCTCGAGGGTCGGGCCGCCCTGAGCGAACCAGCCGTCGTCCTCGCCGTCATCGAGGGGGCCGACCTGGACGGCGGCGGGGGTACGGGCCACCACGTCCTCGACGTCCCGGAACACCACGTCGATGAGGAAGATCCGCTCCTCGCCGGCGGTGTTGCGCAAGCTGCCGGACGCCACCGCCCGACCCTCGTCGATCTCGCAGACGTCCACGGCCAGCTCGTAGTCCTCCGCGTCGGCGGGACCGATGGCGGACGTGGTGACGTCCTCGTCATCGGGGTCGTCGATGATCGCGTCGAGCACCCGGGCGCCGGCCCAGGTCACCCCGGCGAGGGCGATGCCGCCGAGGACCACGATCCCCAGCAGGCCGAAGACGGCCCGCACACCGCTCAGGTCGAACCGTCGCGGCGGCGCCACGTCCCGAGTCTGACGCCGCGATGGGGGCGTGCCACCGTTTCTGACGGGTCGTCAGATTCTCGGTAGCCTCGGCGGCCATGGACTTCGAGTTCACCGAGGAGCAGCAGGCCTTCGCCAAGGAGGTGGAGGCGTTCCTCGACGAGCACGACGACCCGCACGTCTTCGACGTGACCCGGGAGAACATGGCCCAGATCGTCGACACGCCCAAGCGGCGGGCGTTCATGGCCAAGCTGGGTGAGCAGGGGTGGCTCGGCCTGACCTGGCCCGAGGAGTACGGCGGCTCCGAGGGCGAGGGGGTGTACGAGTACCTGCTCAACGAGCAGCTCGCCGGCCGGGGCGGCCCGCAGATCGGCAAGGGCGTGGGGATCATCGGCAAGACCCTGATCCGCCACGGCAACGAGAAGCTCAAGGCCGAGTTCCTGCCCAAGATCCTCCGCAACGAGGTCGAGTTCGCCGTCGGCTACTCCGAGCCCGACGCCGGTTCGGATGCCGCCTCCATGAAGCTGAAGGCGGTCAAGGACGGGGACGGCTGGATGCTCAACGGGCAGAAGGTGTGGACCACTTCCGCACACTTCGCCGAGTGGTACTGGATGGGCGCCCGCACGGACCCCGACAACAAGCACCAGGGCATCACCCTCTTCCTCGTCCCGCTCGACCATCCCGGGATCACCATCAAGGAGATCTGGACGATGGGCGACGAGCGCACCAACGAGGTGTTCCTCGACGACGTCTGGGTCCACGACGACTACGTGGTCGGCGACGTCAACAAGGGCTTCCAGTACATCTCCGAGGCTCTCGACCTCGAGCGCTTCACGATGTTCACGTTCTCGCCGGTGAAGCAGCGCTTCGACGTGCTGGTCGAGTACGTGCGCATCGCGTCGCGGGACGGCGAGCCCCTGCGGGACGATCCGGTGGTGCGCCAGCGCATGGCGCAGCTGGCCACCGACCTGGAGGTGGCCCGGGTCCTCGGCCTGCGGGTCGTCCACGCCGCGATGGAGGGCGGCGCCCCGCCGACGACAGAGGCGTCCGAATACAAGCTCTTCACCACCGAGCTGTCGAAGCGGCTGGCCGACGCCTCCATGGACATCTGCGGCCCGGGCAGCCAGCTGCGGGTGCGGACCGAGGAGGCCCCGCTCGAAGGCCGGGCCGAGTCGACCTACCGCTACACGGTCATCGACACCATCGGCGGCGGCACCTCGGAGGTGCAGAAGAACATCATCGCCCGCCGCAAGCTCGGCCTCCCGAAGAACTTCTGATGCCGGACCGGGCCGCGCCCCTCGACGGGGTGCGGGTGTTGGACTTCTCGACGGTCGGGCCGGCGGCCCGGGCGGCGCGGTGGCTGGCCGACTATGGCGCCGAGGTGGTCAAGATCGGTGCTCCGGCTCGGGCCGGGGCGGTCCAGATCGAGCCCGTCTTCTACGCCTACTCGGCTCACCGGGGCATGCGCCGCATCCGCCTCGACCTCAAGGCCGACGCCGGGCGGGAGGCCTTCCTCCGCCTCGCCACCGAGGCCGACGTGGTCATCGAGAGCTTCCGCCCCGGCGTGGTCGATCGCCTGGGCATCGGCTGGTCGGCCGTGCAGGCGGTCAACCCCGGGATCGTCTACTGCTCCACGTCGGGCTACGGCCAGGACGGTCCGCGGGGCCAGTGGGCGGGCCACGACCTCAACTACCTCGCCGTCGGCGGCTACCTCGACTGCTCGGGCCGGGCGGCCGAGGGTGGTCCCGCTCTCCCCGGGGCCACCATCGCCGACTCGGCCGGCGGCGGGATGCACGCGGTCATGTCGATCCTCGCCGCACTGGTGGCCCGCCAGGCGACCGGCGCGGGCCGGCACCTCGACGTGGCCGCGGCCGACGGCGTGCTCGCCCTCATGTCCCTCTACGTCGAGCAGCACCTGGCCACCGGTGACGAGCCCGGGCCCCGCCACGACCTGCTGACCGGCCGGTACGCCTGCTACGACCTCTACCAGGCCGGCGACGGCGGGTGGCTCTCCGTCGCGGCCATCGAGCCGCACTTCTGGGCCAACCTCTGCCGGCTCCTGGGCCTCGAGGAGCTCACCGGGCACCAGACCGACGACGCCCGCCAGGACGAGATCCGGGCGGCGTTCCGGGCCCGCTTCGCCGAAAAGTCCCGGGACGAGTGGGTGGCCGAGCTGGGGCCCGCCGACACCTGCGTCGCTCCGGTGCTGTCCATCGCCGAGGCGGCCGCGGACGAGCAGTTTGCGGCCCGGGGGGCCATCGTCGAGGCCACCCACCCGAGCGAGGGCACCTTCCGCCAGGTCGGCCCGGTCCTGGCCGGCCAGCCGGGCCGGGGCGAGGCCGTCGCCGTGCCCGACTGGTCGGTCACCGACACCGACGCCGTCCTCGGCGCCGCCGGCTATTCGCCGGAGGAGATCGACGCCCTGCGCGCCGAGGGCGTCGCCGCATGAGCGACACGCAGTCGGCGGCCCGTTCTTGGTGCATGGGCGCCGATCTACCGCCGACGGAGCTGGAGCCAACGTGACGGACGCCGCGGTGGAGGAGGCCCGGTCGTGGATCGGGGAGGCCAAGTACGAGGAGGACGGCGGCTTCCCGGCCGAGATGGGCTACGTGTGGACCTCGCTCGCCTCGGTGGAGAACGGGAACCCGCTCTTCTGGGACGAGGGCGTCGCCACCGAGCTGGCCGGCGGCCCCATCGCCCCGCCGTCGATGCTCTCGGTCTGGTTCCGGCCCCACAACTGGGCACCCGGGGTCACCGAGCCGCAGGTGCCCCTCCAGGTCCACTTCGACCTGAAGGAGCTGCTCGACCTGCCCGAGGCCGTGATGAGCGACAACGTCATCACCTTCGGCGAGCCCGTCCGGCCGGGTGACCGCATCACCACCCGGCAGGTGCTGCGGTCGGTGTCGGACGAGAAGACGACCAAGCTGGGCACCGGCCGCTTCTGGGTGATCGACGTCGAGTACCACACCCAGGTCGACACCTGGGTGGGCACCGAGTCCTACACCGGCTTCGGCTACCGGCGGGCGGCGTGATGCTGCTCGGCGCCGTGACCGTGGGCGACGAGGTGCCCGAGCTGAGCTACGACGTGACCGCCACGACCGTCGTGCTGGGGGCCCTGGCCACCCGGGACTGGCGGCCGATGCACCACGACCACGAGTTCGCCACGGTGCGCAACGGGACCCAGGACATCTTCCTGAACACCCCCAACCAGGCCGCCTGGTTCGAGCGCTTCCTCACGGACTGGACGGGGCCGAAGGGGCGCCTCGGCCAGCTCCGGTTCCGCATGCTCAGCTCGGTCTTCCCCGAGGACCGCATGGTCCTGCGAGGACAGGTCGTGGCGGTCACGACCGACGACGACGGTTGCGGCTGGGTCGACGTCGACCTGCTGCTGTCGGTCGGCGAGCGCACGTGCACCACCGGGCACGCCCGCATTGCCGTGCCCACCAGCGAGGACGACAACCCCTGGGCCCGCCGCGGCGACGCTTGGCGACCCTTCCCACCGGAGGAGCACTGATGGATCTGCAGTTCAGCGCCGAGCAGGACATGCTGCGCGAGATGGTGCGGGGCGTGCTCGCCCAGCACAGCCCGCTGACCAAGGTGCGGGAGCTGGAGGACGACCCGACGGGCTACGACCCGGCGCTCTGGGCGCAGCTCCAGCAGCTGGACCTGGTCGGCCTGCTCCTGCCCGAGGAGGTCGGCGGCTCCGGCCAGTCGATGCTCGAGGGCGTCGTCGTCTACGAGGAGCTCGGGCGGGCACTGGCGCCGACCCCGCACTTCGTCAGCGCCGTGCTGACCGGCGGCGTGCTGGCGGCCACGGGCCACGATCCCGAGCTGCTGGGCGCGCTGGCGACGGGCGAGCACATCGCGTCAGTCGCCTGGCTGGAGCCCGAGAGCGGGTTCAAGCCCCGGGGCGTGCAGGCCCGGTTCGCCGATCGGGCGATCACGGGCGCGAAGCGCCACGTCCAGTACGCCGGCGCGGCCGACATGCTGCTGGTCCTGGCCCGCACCGGCGACGAGGCCGACGACGTCGGCCTGTTCCTGGTCGACCCGTCCGACCCCGGGGTCACCCTGACCCAGCAGTTCACCGTCGCCTCGGACAGCCAGTACCGGGTCGACCTCGACGGTGCCGCGGCGACCCCCGTCGAAGGGGGGACGTGGGAGACGTGGCACCGGGTGATGCTCGACGGGGCGATCCTGCACGCGGCCGCGGCCGTGGGTGGTGCCCGCTACGCCCTCGAGATCACCACCCAGTACGCCAAGGACCGCCACCAGTTCGACAAGCCGCTGGGCGCCTTCCAGTCGATCGCCCACTACCTCGCCGATGCCGTGACCCGGGTCGACGGAGCCATGATCCTCGTGCACGAGGCGGCCTGGGCCCGGTCGATGGGGCGCCCGGTGGACCAGCTGGCGCCGATGGCCAAGCTCTTCGCCGACCGCACCTTCCGCGACGTCACCGCCATGGCCCAGCAGGTCTGGGGCGGCGTCGGCTTCACCCTCGAGTACGACATCCAGCTCTACTTCCGCCGCGCCAAGGCCGGCCAACTGAACTGGTGGGACTCCCGCCACTGCGAGGAGCTCGTCGCCGCCGCCGTCCTGGTCGGCGCCTGACGGGCTCAGGCGGGGGTGACCTCGACCATGGCGTCGTTGAACCGGGCGCCTCCGGCGAGGTCGCTCAGGGTGTCGGGGGCGAAGGCGTTGGCGGTGAGGCCCTCGGGAGTGGCGGTGCACCAGAGGCCCTTGGGCATGCTCACGACGCCGGGGCGCAGGGTGTCGTCGACGGCGACGGGGACGGTGATGGACACCGAGCCGTTGCTGACAATCGCCGGCCGCCCCGACTCGAGCCCCCGGGAAGCGGCGTCGTCGGGGTGGAGGCGGATCGACGGGTCGGGCGGGTCGTACTCGCCGAACATCGACGTGATCGTCCGGCTGGTGGCCGGGGTGATGAGGGTGAGCGAGCCACCGGCGACGTCGTTCTCCCGGTAGGTGGGCAGGCGGTCGGACGTCGGGTTGTCGGTCACGAGCTGGGCCCGGCGGGAGTCGGCGCCTTTGTGGGCCGGCCAGACATCGCGGAACTGGACGAAGCCCTCGGGCTGCAGGCGCAGCGGCAGCTCGAAGGGCCCGAGCAGCACCTGCTTGAGCCGGGCCGGTGAGGGGTCGAAGGCCTCGCCGTCGAACCCCAGCCGGACGGCCAACCCATGGGCGACGGCGTTGTTGGACCGGCTCTCCCCCACGGGCGGGATGACCGCCGGCGCGTCCTGGACCACGTAGCCGCCGTAGCTACCGACGACGTCGTCCACCTCGAAGCTCGTCGTGGCGGGCAGGACGACGTCGGCGAAGCGGGCGGTGTCGGTCAGCACCTGGTCGTGGACGACGGTGAAGAGGTCCTCCCGGGCCAGGCCGTCGTGCACCAGGACCTGGTTGGGGCAGGTGGCGGCCGGGTTGGAGCCCTGAACGAAGAGCACCTCGATCGGTCCACCCTCACCGTGGAGCTCGGCGCCGAACCGGTTCATGTTCACGATCCGGTGATCGCGGTGCGGCAGGTCGCCCAGGACCGCCATGCGCACCGAGCCGCCCGTCGGGTCCTCGTCCGGGCTGGTGGCGCCGACCACGCCCGCCCCCGACCGGCCGAAGGCCCCGGCCACGACCCAGAGCGAGAGCACCGCCCGGTGGGCCGAGCCGCCGTTGCGGTTGCGCTCCATGCCCCAGCCCACCCGCAGCAGCGGCGCCTCGGCCGCGACGAGGTCGTCGACCAACCCGGTGATGTCGCCGGGCTCGAGCCCGCAGACCTCGGCGGCCCGGTCGACGGTCCACTCGGCGCACACGGCCAGGTACTCGTCGACGCCGTCGGCGTGCTCGGCGAGGAAAGCCCGGTCGGCCGCACCACGGCGGTCGAGCTCGGCCGCGGCGGCCATCGCCAGGACCACGTCGGTGCCCGGTCGCACGGGCAGGAACCGGTCCGCCCGAGCGGCCGCCGGGGTGCGTCGGGGATCGACGACCACGACCTTGGCCCCCTCCCGCCCGCGGGCCTCGACCCGGGGGGCGAAGTGGGAGTTGGACACCGTGGGGTTCCCGCCCCAGATCACGACCAGGTCGCTGTCGGCCACGTCGACGGGGTCGGCGCTGGGCAGCGACCCGAACACGAGGCGCCAGGCCTTGCTCGCCGTCGCCGCGCAGATCGTGTGCTCGACCTCGGCCGCCCCGAGGGCTTCGAAGAGCAGGGGCGTCAGCCCGTCGCTCTCCAGGACGGGGGCCGACGAGTTGTACAGGTACGGGACCACGGCGGCCGGTCCGTGCTCGTCGACTGCGGCCTGGATCCGCCCGGCGACGAGGTCGAGGGCGTCGTCCCACCCGATCGGCTCGAACTCGCCGGACCCCTTCGGGCCGACCCGACGCAGGGGCGTGGTCAACCGCTGCGGGCCGTGGATGCGCCGGGTCATGCGCCGGACCTTGCGGCAGATCCAGCCGTCGGTGAGCCCGTTGGCGGCGTCCCCCTCGGGCACGGCGTCGATGGCCGTGATCTGCTCGCCTTCCACCGTCACCGAGAGCGAACACCCGTCGGGGCAGTCCAGCGGGCAGGCGGTGGTGATGGTGGTCACGGTCGAAGGCTAGAACGGGCGCCGTGACGAACGCCCTCGATTCCGCCCGGGACCTGCACGACCTGATCGCCGCCAACGCCAACGCCGACGGCGCCGCGACCGAACCCGTTGCGTCCGCGACCGTGACCGCGCTCACCGACGCCGGCCTGCACGGCATCTCCACGCCGAAGGAGGTCGGCGGGTCGGAGCTGCGCCTCGTCGACCAGCTGGAGGTGATGGCCGAGGTCGCCCACGCCGACGGATCGGCCGGCTGGTGCCTCCTGGCCAACGCCGTCACCATCGCCTTCTTCGGTGCCTGGGCCGGTGACGGCTTCGCCGAGAAGCTCTTCGCCGACGGGGTGCCGCTCGCCGCCGGCCAGTTCGCCCCCAACGGCGTGGCCATCCCCGACGACGGCGGTTACCGGGTCACCGGCGACTACCAGTTCGGCTCCGGCATCGCCCACTCGTCCTGGGTCGGCGCGGGGGCGTTCACCGAGGAGCCCGATGGCGGCGACGCCCGCTTCCTCTTCACGCTCATGCCCATCGAGGCGGTCGAGGTGCGAGGCAACTGGGACGTCCTCGGCCTCCAGGCCACCGCCAGCTACGACTACGCCGTCCGCGACGTCGTCGTCCCCGAGGAGGCGACGTTCGACTTCTTCGCCCCCGTGCGGCGGCGGGGAGGTCCGGTCTACGACCTCGGCGTCATGTGCCTCACCGCCGTCGGCCACGCCGGCTTCGCCCTCGGCGTCATCCGGCGGGTCCTCGACGAGCTGGTCGAGGTGGCCCGGACCAAGCACCGAATGGGTGCCGCCGCCCCCCTCCGGGACAGCGAGCGCTTCGTCTACTCGGTGGGCCAGCTCGAGTCCCGCTACCGGGCCGCCCGGGCCTGGGTCTACGAGGCGGTCGTCGCGGCCGAGGCCTCGGCGGACGCCGGCGCCCCTGACCCGTCGGCGATCACGGCCTGTCGCCAGGCCACGGTCTTCCTCACCCAGGAGGGGGCCGACATCGCCCGGCAGGCCTACCTGCTCGCCGGCACCACCGCGCTGCGGGACGGGCCGATCCAGCTGGCCTTCCGCGACCTGCACGCCGGCAGCCAGCACTTCTTCGCCAGCGACGCCGCCACCCTCGACCTCGGCCGGGAGCTCCTCGGCTAGCGCCAGACGGCCGTCCGACCTTCTGGCACCTGAACCAACCCTCAGGTGGTGACGGCTTCGAGGATGCGCTCGGCGACGGGGGCGTCGAGGACGACCTGGAGCTCCTGGGCTTCGGCGATCTCGATGCAGGGGGTATCGCCGGCGTCGGGCCGGCCGCCGGTCTCCAAGTAGATGCGCACGGTGGCGTCGTCCTCCTCGACGACCGTGGCCCGGGCGCCGTAGCACTCCTGGACCCCGCCATAGAAGCGGACGAGCACGGCGTTGGGGTCCTCGGGGTCCGGCACGAGCGAGTCGGGCGTGGCCACGATCGGGTCGACCAGGTCGTCGGTGGGCTCGATGCGGGCCCAGGTGACGTCGGTCGGGGCGCCGTCGTCGTCGAGCGGCGGGCTGGATACGGCCGTGTCGGGGTCCTGGGTGGTCGACGAGGCATCGTCGCCGCCGGCCGAGACCTCACCGCCGTCGTCGCCGCCACAGCCGGCGGCTACGCCGGCGACCACGATCAGCGCGGTCAGCAGTCGGAAGATCGATCGCATGAGGACTCCTCGGTTGTGACGGCCTCGTTGCCGCGCTCTTCAGACGACGCCCGGTCCCACTCAGTTCCCGGGATCGGGCAGATCCCCGGGGTCCTGCGCGGGTGAGGCGACGAGGATCAGCCGGTCGGTGTCGATGGCCGCCAGGCGGCGGCGCTCGGCGCTGTCCGGGTCGAGCCAGACGGGGCCGAGCCCGGCGAACACCGTGACGAGGAACGCCCCGGGGTCAGACGCCGCGTCGCGGGCCGTGGCCACGACGGCCTCGAGGTCGGGCAGGGCGGCCTGGGTGTTCAGGCCGTCGGCATGGGCCCCGGCCAGGGCGGCCATCTTGGGGCCGAAGCCGGCCACGATCAGCGGCGGGGGTGGCGACGGCCGCAGGAAGCCGCCGATGCCGGCCACCTCCCCGGACCACACCTCGCGCAGCCTGGCCAGGTACTCGACCAGGGCGTCGCGCCGGGCGGCGTCGCCGGGCGGTTCGCGGCCGAGGGCGGCCTGCTCGGCGGCGTAGGGGCTGGTCGGCCCGGTCCCGGCGCCGATGCCCAGCAGCAGGCGGCCCTCAGCGACCTCCTGCAGGGTGGCCGCCATCTGGGCCAGGAGACCCGCGTCCCGGTTGAGCTGGTTGAGCACGAGCGGGCCCAGCATCACGCGCGACGTCACCGTGGCCAGGGCCGACAGCACGGTCCAGCCCTCCAGGACGTGGCGCTGGCCGTGGACCACGCCCGAGAGGTGGTCCCAGGTCCACACCCCGTCGTAGCCCCGCTCCTCGGCGCCGACGGCCAGGTCCCGCAGGCGGGGCCACTCGGCGTCGAAGGGATCGACCAGAAGGTCAACGTGCACCAGGGCTGAGCGTAGGGTCACGAGCCATGGGAACTGGGATCGAGCCCGACGCGGTCAACCTCGCGCTGTTGGGTCTGCGCCTCATCCTCGGCGGCGTGATGTTGGCGCACGGGATCAACCACATCATCGGCGGCGGCAAGATCGCCGGCACGGGGCGCTGGTTCGCCAGCCTCGGCATGAAGCCGGGAGTCCTGCACGCCTGGCTGGCCAGCCTGACCGAGGTCGGCGCCGGGGTCATGCTCGTGGTCGGCCTCCTCACACCCCTGGCCTGCGCCGGCGTCCTGGGCGTGATGCTCGTCGCCCTCATCACCAACCACCTCAAGAACGGCTTCTTCATCTTCCGGCCGGGCGAGGGCTACGAGTACGTCCTCACCCTCAGCGTGGTCAGCCTCTGCCTGGCGATCCTGGGCCCGGGCGAGTGGTCCCTCGACGACGCGCTGGAGACCACCGACCTGGCCGGCTGGAGCGGTTTGTGGATCGCGCTGATCGCCGGCGGCGGTGGGACGGCGGCGCTGCTGGCCGGCTTCTGGCGCCCGGAGAAACCACCGGCCGAGGGCTGAAGGCGGCGGCGCCGGTACGGTCCGCCGCATGAGCGACATCGTGAAGATCAACGCCATCCGGGTGCCCGAGGGCATGGGCGAGATGATCGAGCAGCGCTTCGCCGCCCGGGGCGACGCCATGAACGAGGTCGACGGGTTCCTCAGCTTCGAGCTCCTCCGGCCCACGGCGGGCGAGGACCGTTACTTCGTCTACACCCGCTGGGAGACCGAGGAGGCCTTCCAGGCCTGGAGGGAGAGCCAGCGCTTCGCCGAGAGCCACGCCGGCGTCGGCGAGGGCAAGCCGCCGGAGGGCCACGGCCACGGCGGGGGCGAGGGCGGTGGCTCCATGGCCATGGGCGCCGACCTGCTGGAGTTCGAGGTGGCCCTCGCCGTCGAGAAGCCCTAGTTCTAGTCCTCGTAGACCGGGGTGCGGCCCTCCTTGCGGGCTCGGATGTACTCCTCGAGGTTCTGGGTGGTGAGGCGGACCAGGAGCTGGTTGCGGTTCTCCAGGTCGAGCGCGGCCTCCAGGCTGCCCACTTCGAGAGCCGACCACAGCACCTTCTTGGTCATCGAAACGCCGTGGGTCGAGAACCCGCAGATCCGCTCGGCCAGCTCGTAGGTGACGTCGAGGAGCTGGTCATCGGGCACCGTGCGGGACACCAGGCCGATGCGCTCGGCCTCGTCGGCGTGGACGTCGCGGCCCGACAGGCAGATCTCGAAGGCCCGGGAGGCGCCCACCGCCCGGGTCAAGGTCCAGGACAGGCCCAGCTCCACCGCGCCCAGCCCGTTGTTGATGCCCGCCGCCCGCCAATAGGCGGACTCGCCGGCGATGCGGATGTCGGTGCCCATCGACAGGCACATGCCCCCGCCGATGGCCGGCCCGTTGATCGCCCCGATGACCGGCTGCGGCAACTTGCGCATCTGGGGCACGAGATCCCCGAAGTACTCCATGGCCCGGATCGCCAGGCGCGACAGCGTCAGCCCGTCGGCGTGGGGCGGGACGCCGGCGTCCTCCAGGTCGAGCCCGGAGCAGAACCCCTCCCCCACCCCCGTCAGGACGACGACCCACGTGTCGTTGTCGTGGCCGGCCTCCTCGAGCGCCTCCCGCAGCGGCACGATCGTGTCGAACGACATCGCGTTCATGCGTTCGGGCCGGTTGAGGGCGATCTGGCGGACATGGGGACGGGGCTCGCTCACCTCGACGTAGGCCATGGGTCGAGATCTTGGCAGCCGCCCGACGGTGCCAGGGATCCGGCTAGTCGCTGATGTCGGCCAGGCGGTGAGCTTCGTCGGCGTGATGCGGACCACCAGCTCACCGGGCGCCGCATTGCGCCGTCCGAACTCCTCGGCCCGGTCCTCGCCCATGTAGCGGCCGCCCACCGCAGGAGGAAGGCGCGGCGCTCGTCGTCGGTCATGGTCCGGCTCATCGGGCGTAGGTCCAGTCGGGTCGCTTCCGGTGTTGGGCGGGGTCGTAGGCGTCCAGCTCGACGAGCTTGGGCACATCGAGGCCGCGGGGCTCGATCCCCCCGTGCTCGAGCGCGGCCACGACATCCTCGGGGAAGCGGCGCAGGATGCTGGAGACGACGAGCTGCTCCTGCGTGCCGAGGTAGCAACGGTTGGCGTCGGTGACGGTCTGGAGGCGGGCGCCGATCGCCTCGATCTCGTCCTCGTCGCCACCCGTGCGGGCGATGCGGTCGAGGCGCTCGGTGATCTCCCCCGACCCGAGCTTGCACGGCGAGCACTGGCCACAGCTCTCCACGTAGAGGTAGTTGCTGGCCAGGCGGGCGACCTCGACCATGTTCGTCCGGTCGTCGTAGACGATGAACCCAGCCGAGCCGAGGCCGCCGCCCGCGTCCCGCAGCCCCTCGTAGCTCACCGGCGCGTCCAGCTCGGTGCCGGTGAGCACGGCGTTGGCGAAGCCGGAGAGGACCGCCTTGACGTAGCGACCGGGGGCGAGGCCACCGGCGTGGGTGGCGATGAGCTCGATCAGCGGGGTGCCCATCTCGACCTCGACGACCGTGGGGCGGACCACGTCGCCGACGACCGTGCAGACGATCGGGCCGGGTGAGTCCTCGGTCCCCATCGACCGGTACCACTCCGGCCCGAGGGCGAGGATGTGGGGCACGCTCGACAGGGTCTCGACGTTGTTCACCAGCGTCGGGTTCGACTTGGGGGTGGCGGCCGCGTCCCGCTTGGGGGCGGAGGACCAACCCGCCTGCGGACCGGTGGCGAAGAGGCCGTGCTGGTAGGGCGGGGCCCAGCGGGGCAACGGCTCGTCGCCCTCGATGACCTGGAGCAGCCCGGTCTCCTCCCCGAGCAGGTAGTGGTCGGGGCCGGCCACGAGCTCGAAGTCCACGCCGGCGGTCAGGCCCTCGGCCTCCATCTCGGTGAGGGCGCGCTCGAGGCGGTCGATCTCGGTGCGGAAGGTCCGCTTCAGGCCGATGTAGGCCTTGGTGGCGCCGACCGTGATGGCCGCGATGGTCGCGCCCTCGATGAGCTGGTACGGGTTGGCCCGCATCAGCGCCCGGTCCTTGAACGTGCCGGGTTCGCCCTCGGCCGCGTTGACCACGACGTAGCGGTCCCCGGCCTCGGCCCGGGCCTGGCCGATCGAGCGCCACTTCCGGGCGGTCGGGAAGCCGGCCCCACCGCGGCCCCGGAGCCCGGACAGGCCGAGCTCCTGCAACGTGCCACCCGGGCCCAGCTCCTGGGCCCGGTCGAGCCCGATCCCACCGCCGTTCTCCCACCAGTCGGCGACGGTGGGCACGTCGCGGAGGAGCACCGGCTCGTGCATCTCCGCTTCTTACCCGGTGGTGAGCCTCAGGTCGAAGGAGACATCGGTGCTGCCGGAGGCCTGGTGGAGCTGGACGGCGAGCACGTTGGTGCCGGTGACGAGCGCCGCCGCCGACACGGTGAACGTGTGGCGCTGGCCCTCGGCCGAGCCGGACACGTAGTCGGTGGCCAGGGTGGCCGTGGTCAGAGGTCCGGCCGGGAGGTTGTCCCGGAGCAGCTCCACGCCGTTGAGGTAGATGGCCGCGCCGTCATCGACGAGGAGGTCGACGACCAGCGACGACACGCCGGTGGCGTCGGCGGAGAACGTCCGGCGGAACCAGCGCACGCCGGAGCCGGCAGTCAGCACCGTGGCCTCGTCGCCCTCCTCCCGCCCCAGCTGGGCCGGGCCCTGGACCCACGGAGCGTCGTCGAAGCCGACCTGGGTCCAGGTCGCGGGCGGGGCGGCGCCGACGTTGCGGTAGCGCCAGGTCGCGTTGCGGGCGATCAGCTGGACGGGGCCGGCGGGTGGCGCCGCCGTGCTCACGGTGATCGGGGCGGTCCGAGCCGACCGGTTGCCGGCGGCGTCGAGCGCCGCCACCGCGAAGGTGTGGGTCGAGGTGGGCGCCAGACCGGTCGCCGTGAAGCCCGTCACCGGGGTCGAACCCGCCGCGGCGCCGTCGACATAGACCTCGTAGCGCTCCACCCCGACGTCGTCGGCCGACGCGGCCCAGGCCAGGGCGACCGAGGTGGACGTCTGTCCGGGCGAGGTCAGCCCGCTCGGCACCGTCGGCGGCGAGGTGTCGGCCGTCGCCCCCGTGAGGGTGAGGGCGGCGTCGAAGCTGGCGTCGGTGCTCCCGCTGGCCTGGTGCAGCTGGACAGCCAGCACGTTGACGCCGTCGACCAGCGCCGACGGGGGAACCGTGAACGTGCGCACAGCCCGCTCATCGGTGCCGGTGCGGTAGGTCGCCGCCAGCGTGGCCGGGGTCACCGGCCCGGCCGCCAGGTTGTCCCGCACGACCTCGGCGCCGTTGAGGTAGACGAGGGCGCCGTCGTCGGCGACGAGCGAGAGGCGGGCGTCGGACACCAGGCCGGCGTCGGGCAGGGCGAAGCTGCGCCGGAACCAGCGCACACCCGTGCCGGAGGTCAGGACGGTGCCCTCGCCCCCCTCCTCGCGACCGAGGATGGCCGGGCCCTGCAGCCAGCTCGAGTCGTCGAAGCCGGGCGTCGTCCAGGCGGCGGCCGGCGCGGCGCCCACGTTGCGGTAGCGCCAGACCGCACCCCGGGGCACGACCTCGACCGGGCCGGGCGCTGGGGCGTCGTGGTGAAGGCCAGCGGGGCGGACCGTCCGGAGCGGTTGCCCGCAGCGTCGACGGCCTCGACCTCCACCGAGTACCCGGTGGACGGGGTCAGGCCGGTCAGCGCGAAGCCGGCGCCGGCCGGCGAGCCGGCCAGCGTCCCGTCGCGGAAGACGTCGTAATGGTCGACGCCGACGTCGTCGGTGGCGGGTTGCCATGCCAGCCCGGCCGAGGTGGCCGTCACCGGGTCGGCGTGGAGGCCCGTCGGGATCGACGGCGGCTGGGTGTCGACGGGCGGGGCCACGTCGCGCACCGCGCTCAGCCGGGCGTCGAAGCTGACGTCGCTGCTCGCCGCCGCGTTCTGGTGGACCTCGACCGCGATGGTGTTGGCCCCTCGACCAGGGCCGACACCGGGACGGTGAAGGAGGTGAACGTGTCCTCGTTGTTGCCGGAGAGGCCGAGAGGCGCCCGGGTGGTGTCGGTCAGCGGGCCGGCGGGGAGGTTGGTGCGGACGACCTCGGTGCCGTTGACGTAGACCGCGGCCCCGTCGTCGACCAGCAGGTCGAGCCGGAGGTCGGTGAGCGTCCCGAGGTCCGAGACCGGGAAGGTCCGACGGAAGTAGTAGGTGGTCCGCCCCGAGGTCAGGGTCGTGATCTCGCCGGTGTCCCCGAACCCCAGCTCGGCCGGCCCGGTGGGCCAGGCCGAGTCGTTGAAGCCCGGGGCTCGCCAGCCGGCTGGGGCGGCGGCGGTGTCGAGGTGCCGCCAGGTGGAGAGCACCGGCAGGAGCTCGGTCCGCGCCGGCGGATCGGGCACCGCGGCGTGGCGGGCGAAGCCGAAGTACGGCCCGCTGACGTTCCCACCGACCCAGAGGTCCTGGCCCGTGCTGTGCAGCGCCCAGATCCCGTCACCCCCGGTGCTCGGCTCGTCGAAGGGCGCCGTCTCCAGGATGGCGGGAGCCGCCGGGTCGACCACGCCGACGTGCTCGGTCTCGGACAGGCCGATGTCGTGACCACCGAAGTACACGAGGTCGCCGACCTGCTCGACGCTCTCGACGTCACCCGAGGTCTCGTGCCGGGTGATCAACGAGCCGTCGGCCGCCCGGTACACATCTGCTCGCCCGAGGGCGCCGCCCAGGGCGGTCCACACCACACCATGGGCATCGGCCAGCACGTCGAAGACCTCCCGACCGGGCTGCGCGGCGAACGCGGGCTGGGTCTGGCCGGTCACCGGGTCGACCGCGGCCAGGAACGCCGTCGCGGGCTGGCCGTTGACCGAACTGAAGCGACCGCCGACGTACAGCCGGCCGCCCCCCGGCGGCTGCTCCACGGTCAGGACCGCGCCGCCCGCGGCCGTCGGTTGCCAGCCCGCGATGGGCTGGCCCGTCGCGGTGTCGAAGGCGGCCAGCTGGCCGCGGGCCAGACCGCTCGCCGAGGCGAAGTTGCCTCCGGCGAAGAGCGTGGTGCCCATCAACGTGATCGACCGGACCGACCCACCCCCGACGTTGGGGGTGAAGCCGGGGACGATCGCCCCCGTCGTCGGGTGCAGGGCGACGAGTCGGTTGCGGGCCGACCCGTTCACGGTGGAGAAGGCGCCGGCCACGTAGAGCCGGGAGCCGTCGACCGATGGCTCGAGGCCGTAGACCGCGCCGTTGAGGACGGGCGCGAACCCTGCCCGCGGCTGTCCGGTTGCGGCATCGAACGCGGCCAACCAGGCCCGGGTGGTGACCGGTCCCGTCCGGGTCGGCCGGATGCCCGCGAAGGTGCCGGCCACGTACACCGTGTTGCCGATCTGGGCGAAGTCGTGGACCCGGTCCGCCGCCGCCGACGTCATCCACCCCGTCGGGGACGGGCTGTACCGGGACGGCGCGCCGGCCGGCTGCCCGTCGTCGTTGGGCGCCGCCGCGCTCGGTCCCGCTGTGGCCGCGAGCGCGAGCACCAGCGCCGCCATGATCGCCTTCCGCCTCACCCGACGTGCCCTCTCGCCGCTCCGGCCACCCTCCGGCGACCCACGGAGAGTAGCCGAACTAGTGACTCAGCGTGAAGTCCTCAGTTGCGAGGGACCTCGACCCACGGGAGGTCCTTGTCGGTGCGGGGCTCGCCGGGCAGGCCGAGGACCCGCTCCCCGAGGATGTTGCGCATGATCTCCGAGGTGCCGCCCTCGATGGAGTTGGCCCGCGACCGCAGGAACATCTTGCGGGACGAGCCGGGCGGGCCCTCGAGGCCGATGATCTCCGAGCGCCGCATCGTGTAGTCGAAGTCGACGAGGCCCGCCGGGCCCAGCAGGTCGAGGCAGAGCTCGTAGATGGCCTTGTTGATCTCGGCGAAGCGCAGCTTCAGCACGGACCCCTCGGGCCCGGGGGTGCCCGCCTTCGCGGCCGCCCCGGCGCGCATGGTGGTCAGGCGCAGGGTCTCGGCGTCGATCCACAGCGCCATCAGCTGGTCTCTCAGCACCGGGTCCTTGTCGACCCGTTCGCCCCAGAGGCGGACCGCTTCGGCGATGGGGCCCGCCCCCCGGGGCCGACCGCCGCCCCCGCCCCCGCCGCCGATGCTGGTGCGCTCGTTCATCAGCGTGGTCATCGAGACGCGCCAGCCGTCACCGACGTCCCCGATGCGGTCGGCGTCGGCGATGCGCACTTCGGTCAGGTACACCTCGTTGAACTCGGCCTCGCCGGTGATCTGGCGCAGGGGCCGGACCTCGACGCCGGCCGCGTGCATGTCGACGGCGAAGTAGGTGAGGCCCTTGTGCTTCGGCACGTCCGGGTCGGTGCGGGCGACGAGCATCCCCCGGTCGGCCAGGTGGGCCATCGTGTTCCACACCTTCTGCCCGCTCACGACCCACTCGTCGCCGTCGCGGACGGCCTTGGTGCCCAGGCCGGCGAGGTCCGAGCCGGCGCCGGGCTCGCTGAAGAGCTGGCACCAGACCTCCTCACCGGTGAACATCGGACGCAGGAGGCGAGGGCGGTTCTCGTCGGAGCCGTGGGTGACCACGGTCGGGCCGGCCAGGGCCAGGCCGAAGAACTGGGTCTCCTCCGGCGCGGGCCCGCCGGCCTCCCGCAGTCGCTTCTCGACGACCTGCTGGAGCTTGGGCCGGACCCCGAGCCCGCCGTAGCCCTCGGGGAAGTGCACCCACGCCAGCCCGGCGTCGTACCGCGCCCCCCGGAACGCCTTGACGTCCATCGCCTTGGGGTCGTGCTCGCCCAGGAAGGCGTCGAGCGCGGCCTCGACCCGCTCCGTCTCGACGTCGGCCTGCTCGAGGGTGTCCGTCATGCCCCGGACACTACGACCGCACGAACCGAGGCACGAAAGGAGGTGAAGGTCCGGTCAGGCGATCGCGCGGAGCTCGGCCACCGCGGCGGCGAAGGGCTCGTCGTCGGCGGGGTCGGTGGGCGGGTGGAGGAGGACGCCGTCGACCAGGTCGGCGTAGCGGTCACCGAGGACCGCGGCCAGCTCGTCGTAGCGGCCGCTGACCACGACGGTGTCCAGCACCTCGTCGGTCACCGTGGCCTGCAGCTCGTCCCATCGGCCCTCGCGGGTCATCGACCGGAGACGGTCGCCGAGGTCCTCCCAGCCGTGGAGCTCGAGGGTCCGCCGGTAGGCCGGGGTCGAGAAGAGGAAGCCGAGCATCGCCCGGCTGCGCGTCCGGGCCTCGGCGACGGCGCCGTCGTCCCGACCCGTGGCCACCATGCCGCCGGCGATCATCTTGAGGGAGCTCCGATCGCGACCCGAGCGAGCCACTCCCTCCTCGACGGCGGGCAGGCAGAGCTCGGCCAGGTAGCGCCGGTCGGAGTTGGTCGGATGGGTCACGTACCCGTCGGCCACCTCCCCGGCGAGCCGGCACGCCCGGCGGTTGACCCCGCCCAACCAGATCGGGACCGTGCCGCCACCGGGCAAGGGTCCGGGGTTGAACTCGGGCTGGAGCCGGGTCAGGCGGTAGTGCGGGCCCTCGTGGCGCAGCGGGCCCTGCTCCTGGAAGGCCGTGAAGATCGCGCGGACCGCGGCGACGTAGTCGGCCATGCGGGCCACGGGGTCGGCCCACTCGACGCCGAAGCGGCCCTCGATGTTCGGCCGGATCTGTGTGCCCAGTCCGAGCTGGAAGCGCCCCGGGGCGAGCCCGGCCAGCGACCAGGTCGTGTACGCCACCTGCATCGGGCTGCGGGTGAAGGCCAGCGCGAGGGCGGGCCGGACGACGAGGGTCGTGGTGTGCTCCAGGGCCAGGGCACTGGTGACGAAGGCGTCGTTGGTGGTCTCGGCCACGTGGAGGGCGTCGAAGCCGAGCGCCTCGACCCGCCGGGCGTGGGCGACGACGTCGGCCAGCGGCGCCCGCGGGTCCATCCCCGCCACGACCTGCATCGCGGTCAGTGTGCTCGCTCTTGGCGGCTTCGCCGCCGGGCCGCTGGGCCCCGCTCCGGCGGCGCGTTCGGCGCTCTGTCCGGCATGCCCCGCCGCCTCGCTCAGGCTTCGGCGCCGGGCGGGAGGCCGAGGGCCCGTTCGAGGTTGCGGTGCAGGTTGGTGATCCGGCACTCCTCGGCGGAGAGGCGGACCTGGGTGAAGCCCGGCTGGTGCAGGCCCCGCTGGGCGGACTGGAGGTTGCTGAGGTCCTGGTCGAAGATCAGGCCGAGGCTGAGCTCGCCCGGCTCGACGTCGAGGACGGCCGGCCGGGGCGTGGGCGCGTCAGCCGACGGGACCCGCCAGGCGACGATGAAGGTCATCACGCACTCGTCCGGCGTCGCCCCCGGAGTGGCCGCCATGGCGCTGAGCGCGTCGCTCAGGTAGATGACCGTGGCGTTCGGGAAGAGGTTGTACTGGTGCAGGTCGAGCACCTGCTCGGTGTCGAAGGCGCGGAGATCGAGCCCCTTGCCGGCGGCCTCGTCGCGCAGGCACTGCTCGATCACCGCCCGCATGCTCGAGCCGTCGGGGACCTCCGGCGCCGGCGCGTCCTCGTCGGTGACCCCGATCCGGGCTCCCTGTTGCTGTATGAAGCTGCGCCAGATCTCGGCGTCGGTGGCCCCGCCCCGCAGCCGGGGCGACGGGATGCCGTAGGGCTGGCCGAGCTTGCCGTGCCGGTCCCACAGGCGCTGCGGAGAGTTCACGTCGTCGGTCGACGCCAGCATCTCGCGGTGGATGCCCTGGACGTGGTACGTCTCGCTGAAGGCCTCGATCGCCACCTTCCAGTTGCACGGCATCGCCACGCGCAGGACGGCCTGCGTCCGGTACTCGTCGGGCCGGGCCCAGGCCACGTCGTCGGGCACGCCCTCGAGGAACTCGGCCAGGGGCTCGGCGTCAGCGTCGAGGTTCACGAAGACCAGCTCGCCCCAGGTGTCGACCGCCACCGGGATCAGCGGGAGGTCCTCGTTGCGGAGGGGGCCGAAGCCCTTGCGCGAGGGGATCTCCCGCAGCTCGCCGCGGAGGTTCCAGGTCCAGCGGTGGTAGCCACAGCGCAGCTCGGTCCGGCCCTGGCCCTCACCCTGGCAGAGCTCGTTGCCTCGGTGCAGGCACACGTTCTGGAAGGCCCGGAGGACCCCGTCGTCACCGCGGACGATCACCACCGAAAGCGGGCCGCAGCGGTACTCGGTCCAGTCCCCCGGCTCGGTCACCTGGCCGCGCACCCCGGCGATCTGCCAGGTGCGAGGCCACAGCCGCTCGGCCTCGAGGCGGGCCCACGCCGGCGACGTGTAGCGCGACGCGGGCACGGTGGCCGGGCCCAGCGGGCCGGTGTCGATGGTCGAGCCGACCGGGGCCTCGTCCGTCAGCTCGGCGGGCTGGTCGACCGCGGTCACGAGGCCGGCGGGCGGGTCAGCTCCCAGGTGTTGTCCCGCAGCACCCGCCGTTGGTCGGCCCCCTCCAGCTCCTTCACCTCGGGCACGTAGTCGAGCGGGCGGGGCATGCCTTCGATGTGGGGCCAGTCAGAGCCGAAGATGACCCGGTCGGCGCCCATGAGCTCGACCACCTCGTAGGGGTCGTCCTCCCAGAACGGGTTGATCCAGACGTGACGGCGGAACGTCTCGACGGGGTCCTCGGCGAACCAGCCCGGGTACTTCTTGGCCGTGGACCGCAGCTTGCGGAACAGGTCGGGGAGGAACTCCGAGCCGTTCTCGACCGAGGCCACCCGCAGGCCGGGGTGGCGGTCGTAGAGCTTCTCGAGGCTCAGGGTCAGGAGGAAGTCGAGGGCGGCCCGCTCGATGGCGAACATCCGCACCGAGGGCTTCCAGCCCCCCGAGAACTGGGCCGTGAAGTGGTCGTCGGCGTAGCCCTGCGACGAGTAGCCCGAGTCGCCGGCGTGCACGACCAGGGTGATGCCCGACTCGGCGAGGCGGGCCCAGAACGGGTCGAACCGCTCGTCCGCCGGCGAGCAGGCACCGTGCTCGGTGAACACCGCGGCCGGGCGCATGACGACCACCCGGGCACCCCGGTCCAGGGCCCATTCCAGCTCCGTCACCGCCCACTCCGGGTCGGCCAGGGTGAGGTAGGGGGCGGCGAAGATGCGGTCCTCGTAGGCGAAGCCCCAGTCCTCCTCGACCCAGCGGTTGAAGGCCGTGAAGGTGGCGGTGAGCGCCTCCCGGTCGTCCTTCAGGAGCTCCTCGTAGAGCACGCCGAGGGTCGGGAAGAGCCACACGGCCTCGAGCCCGAACTCGTCCATGCGGGCCAAGCGGGCTTCGGGCTCGCGGTACTCAGGTCGGATGGGCTCGCGCTCGCGGAGGAACTCCAGGGGCGCCTTCCCGTCGGGGTTGCCCCGGAAGTAGTCGTGCATCGCCCCAGCCTTGGCGATGGGGTCGAACGTGGGGTTGGTGACCGCCCGGCTCACCCTGCCCCCCACGACGTGGTACTTGCGGCCGTCGATCTCGCACCACTGGACCGCCCGCGGCCCGAGCGCGGGGTCGAGGTGGCGGGTGAAGGCGTCCAGCGCCTCGTAGTAGTGGTTGTCGCAGTCGAACGCCGCGTAGTCCAGCTCGGTCACCCGGATGACGTTAGCTAGGCGGTTCCAGCCGCCAGACGGTGAGGTCGACGGGTACGGGTCGGGATCGGCGGGGACGGTTGGCCAGGCCGTGCTCGAACTCGTCCAGCTCACCGACGATCCGACGCTCCTCGACGAGGACATCGGCCGCGCCCGGCGGAGGCTCGGCCCCGTCCGCCACCAGGTAGAGCGGCCGCCCGCCGAGCGCGTCCTGGACGGCGAGGAGCTCCTGGGCCGTCGGGTTGGGCGAACCGGAGAGCGCAGGCCGACCGGTCCACGTGAACGGGCTGACGGCGAAGTTGGGCGCCATCGGGCTCTGGCCCTGCCACACGAAGACGGCGTCGTCGTCGCCCACCTCAGCTAGGGCCTCGATCACCGCGTGCGAGCCACCGAACTCCTCGTGGCCCCACAGGTCGGAGGACTGGCGCAGCATGTAGCCGCCGACGAGGACGACCAAGCCCACGGTGAGGACCCGCCACAGGCGCTGCCGGTCACCCCGACGGTCCCAGAACCAGGCCGCGGCCGCGCCCAGCAGGATCAGGAACGTGGGCACCACCATGGGGACGTAGCGCCGGGTCCACCACATGAGGTCCGGCGCGATGCGCGGCTCCCAGATCAGGACCGGGGCCACGATCAGCCCGGGCAGCACGAGCACCCACCGGGCCGCCGACCACCGGTCGCGGACCCCGACGACGAGCACCCCGATCGCCGCCAGGAACGAGACCGGCGTGAGGAAGAGGATGAGGCGCTTGAGGTTCAACTCGTCGTAGCCCCGGGTCCGGTCGCCCCGCTTGTCGATGCGGTAGTTCGCGCCGAGCAGCTCGTCCCGGAAGAAGGCGACGACCAGGAACAGGGCGAACAGGGCCACGAGCCCGAGGAAGGCCAGCGCCACCCACCGTCGGCGTTCGGCCGCCCGGGTCCGGTCGACGGGCATCCGGCGGTGCTGCCAGCGCACCGCGGCCGCCAGGACCACCAGGAGGATCGCCCCGACCACCGCCTCCCGGAACGAGGGCAGCCCGTCCTGCAGTCGGGCGTAGCGGGAGCCCTGCCCGTAGGCTTGGTAGGTGCCGATCAGGAGCGTCGGCGCCAGACCGGCGGCGAAGGCCCACCCGCGGCCGTCCATCCGGTCGAAGGCCCAGAGCGCCGCCAGGGCGACGGCCGCGAGGCCCACGACGAAGATCCCGTCGGGCCGGGCCACGAAGCCCAGGCCGACGAGCCCACCGGCGATGGCGGCGGCGACCACCCGCGCCCGGGTGGTCAGCGCCAGCACGACGGCCAGGAGCGCGCCGGCGTAGAGGAAGAGAGACAACGACTCGGCCGTGGGGAACTTCGCCTGCCACACCACCATCTCGTTGACCGAGAGGAGGCCGGCGGCGACCGAGGCGGCGACCAGGCCGAACGCCCGGCGCACCGCCAGGAAGAGCAGCCCGACGGCGAGCAGGGCGAAGAGCGGCGTCAGGTTGAAGAGCCCGGTCGTGCCCGCCAGGTCGTACGCGGTGGCCAGCGTCGCCGGCCAGAGGTGGAAGAAGTCCGGGAGGATGTGGGCGGCGTCATCGGCATCGGTCGGGAAGCTCCGGTAGGGCAGCTTCCGCCAGGCGACCTGGCCGTCCGCGGTGACGATGGAGGCCCGCCCGTCCTCGACGACCAGCTCAGCGCCCGTCTCGGCCACGGGGTCGGTCAGGCGGGTGTCCCCCTGGTCGGCGATGGCCACCGCATGGTTGACGTAGACGCCGGGGTCGCGGTTCTTGGCCGCCAGGGGGAAGCCGGGGAGGAACTGGGACGCGGCCAGCACGAGGATCAGGGCGAGGGCGATCGCCGGCGGCCAGGACCACGCCCCGGGGCGCACGGTCGGGCGCCGGGCGACCACGAGGGTGGCGACGGCCGTCAGCACCAGGCCGAGGGCCAGGGCGAGGGCGCCGTCGTGGATGCCCGCCCAGGCGGTCAGCAGCGACACCAAGGCCACCGAGGCGCCAGCCACCGCGACGACGAGGCCGCCGAGCTCGAGGGGGGTGGGGGTGTCCAGGAGGGCGGGATCGTAGTGCCACGGCGGGGAGCGGTAGCCTTCTGCGGCCCCCCATGAGCGAAGCGAAGGCCTCCCGGCCCGGCGGTTTCAGCCGCCACGAGGGACAACGATGAGCGACCCCCCTGGCACCGTCGACGTCTCCGTCGTGCTGCCCGTGTACAACGAGGCGGGGCACCTCCACGAGGAGCTGGACCGCATCCGGGCCTCCCTCGACGCCTCCCACCTGAGCTACGAGATCGTCGTCGTCGACGACGGCTCCGACGACGGGTCGACCGAGGCCCTGGAGGCCGTCGAGGGCATCCGCCTCATCCGGCTCCCGGTGAACCGGGGCTCGGGCACCGCCCGCAAGGCGGGGACCCGGGCGGCTCGGGGTGACGTGGTCGTGTGGACCGACGTCGACATGACCTACCCCAACGACCGCATCCCCGAGCTGGTGAAGGAGCTCAACGGCTTCGACCAGGTGGTCGGCGCCCGCACCTCCGAGAAGGGCACGGTCAAGGCGCTCCGGGTCCCCGCCAAGTGGACCATCCGCAAGCTGGCCGCCTACCTGGCCAACACCGACATCCCCGACCTCAACTCGGGCTTCCGGGCGTTCCGGCGGGACGTGGCCAACCAGTTCCTGCACCTGCTGCCGACCGGGTTCTCGTGCGTGACGACGATCACCATGAGCTTCCTGGCCAACGGCTACACGGTGAAGTACGTGCCCATCGACTACGCCCAGCGGGCCGGGCGGTCGAAGTTCCACTGGCGCAAGGACACCTCGCGGTACCTCACCCAGGTGGTGCGCCTGGTCCTGTCGTACAACCCGCTGCGGTTCTTCGGGCCGATCGGCGGCGCGCTGGCGGTCATCGGCGTGGTGAAGCTGGGCTTCGACCTGGCCGACAAGGCGTGGCGGGTGCCGACCAACACCCTGCTCATCCTCTTCGCCGCGTTCCAGGTGCTGGTCATCGGCCTGCTCGCCGACCTCGTCGTGCGGGTCACCCGGCCTCGTGACGAGGTCGCCGGCGCCGCACGTTGACGGGCCGGCTGCTCGTCGTCACGTCGAACTACCCCCGGTGGGCCGGGGACTCGACGACGCCGTTCGTCCTCGACCTCACCCGGGCGCTGGCCGACCGGGGCTGGGCGGCCGACGTGCTCGCGCCCCACGCTCCCGGCGCGGCCCGGGAGGAGGCCTTGGGCGACATCCCCGTCCACCGCTTCCGGTACCTCTGGCCGGAGTCGGCCCAGACCGTCTGCTACCAGGGCGGCGCGCTGGTGAACCTCCGCCAGGCCCGGTCCAACCTGCTCAAGCTGCCCGCCCTCGTCGGCGCGGAGTGGGCCGCGGTGCGGCATCGGCTGCGACGCGGGGCCTACGACGCGGTCCATGCCCACTGGGTCCTGCCCCAGGGCCTCGTGGGGGTGCTGGCCACGCGCAAGGTGCCGGTGGTCGTGACCGTGCACGGGGGTGACGTCTTCGCCCTGGACCGGGCGCCGATGCGGGTGGCGAAGCGGCTGGCCTTCCGGCGGGCCGCCGCGGTCACGGTCAACAGCTCGGCCACGGAGCGGGCCGTGCTCGAGCTCGGCCGGCCCTCCCGGCTGGAGCGCATCCCCATGGGCATCGACGTCAACGCGTCCGCCGGCGGCGACGCGGTCGAAGCGCTCCGGGCCGCCCACCGAGCCGGCGCCGGCCCTCTCCTCGCCCTGGTGGGCCGGGTCGTGGCGGAAAAGGGCGTCTTCGACCTGCTCCAGGCGGTCGTCCGGCTGCGGGGAGAGCTCCCCGATGTCCGGGCCGTCGTGTTGGGCGAGGGCCAGGACCGGGCCGCCGCGCAGGCCCGAGCCGACGAGCTGGGGATCGCGGACCGCGTGCACTTCGCCGGCTGGGTCGACCCGGCCGACGTCCCGGCGTGGCTGGCCGCGGCGGACGTCGTGGTGGCACCGTCCCGTCGGGCGCCCGACGGATGGACCGAGGCCCAGGGGCTGTCGATCGTCGAGGCCATGGCCGCCCGGCGGCCCGTGGTCGCATCGGACAGCGGCGGCATCGGCGATGCCGTCGAGGACGAGGTCACCGGCCTGCTGATCGGCGAGGGGCGACCGGACGAGCTGGCGGCCGCGGTGCGGCGCCTGCACCGCGACCCGGCGCTGGCCGCCCGCTTGGCCGAGGCCGGGCGGCAACGCGCGGTTCACCGGTTCTCGGGCGACGCCTCGGCCGACGCCTTCGCGTCGCTCTTCAGCGACCTCGCCGAGAGCCGGCGCTGATGGGGCGGGCCGTCTTCGTCGTGTCGACGGGACGTACCGGCACCCAGTTCTTGGCCCGCACGATGGCGGGGTGGGGCGCCCGCAGCCATCACGAGCCGGGGCCCTGGTGGCTGCGGCACCTCTCCAACGCCCACGCCTCCGGGGCCGTGGGTGAGGACCGAGCGGTGCAGCTGTTGCACCGCGTGCGGGACGGGCCGCTGGCCGTGGACGAACCGTGGTTCGAGGCCAGTTGCCTGGACCACGGGCTGGTGGGCCCGCTCCTCGCCGCCTTCCCGGAGGCCGTCGTGGTCCAGGTGGTGCGCCACCCGGTCGGGTACGTGCGCTCGGCCCAGGACTGGGGCGCGTACCGCTTCGGGGGCCGGCCGCTGAACGTGCTCCCCTACCGGCGGCTGGCCGCGCCCCAGTTCGACCGCTGGAACCCCGGCGCCCGCATCGGCTGGGTCGGCCGCGACCAGTTCGACCGGCTGTGCTGGGCGTGGGCGGGCATGAACCGGGCGATGCGCACGCAGGGGGCGGGGAACGACCGCTTCCGCACCGTGCGCTTCGAGGACCTGACCGACGCCGAGCAGGGCCCGGTCGAGCTGGGTCGCCTGGCCGCCGACCTCGGCCTGGAGGTCCCGCCGGCGACACTCGAGGCGGCCGTCGACCGCCGGGTCAACGCCAGCCAGCCCAAGGCCGGCGACTGGACGGCCTCCCAGTGGGCGACCCTCGTCGCCGAGACCGCCGACGAGGCCGCCGAGTACGGCTACGACGTGCAGCCGCCGGTTTGACCCCTCAGTAGCCGTAGCGCCGGCGGAGGGGCCAGGTGAGGGCGTCGACGGTGCGGCGGTCCCGGGGGGACAGGCCGGTGCGCCACTCGTCGTCGGCGCGGATGGTGACCTCGGCGGGACCGAAGCGGTCGGGGTTGCCGGCCAGGGTGTGGCCCTGGGTGACGGACAGCGTTCGGTCGTCGAGCACGGCCTCCACGTCCGGGGTCCGGCCGACCAGGTCGCCGAGGGCGAGCAGCGCCGCCCGGGGGTCGGCGACGAAGTCCTCGTAGCGCAGCGTGGTCCGAGGACCGGGCGACCGCCGGGTGGCCACCTCGGCCACCAGGTTGCGGGCGGTCCAGCTCAGGCCCGAGTGCCACGCCGGGTAGCGGTCCATGTCCCGGGGCTGGTCGAGGTCGTGGTGGGCCTTGGTCCGCTGCCAGGACCAGGCGACGGCTCGCGGGTCCCGGACGAGGAGCACGGACGTCGGGTGGACACCGTCGACCTGACCGAGCACCCCGGGGTCGGTGGGCCACTTCGAGGAGTCGACGATCACCTCGGCCCCGGTCACCTCCGTGATGGCCGCGACGAGCTGTTGCGTGGCCGCCGACCAACGGGCCAGCGCCGCCCAGGTCCGCCCCGCGAGTAGCCGGGGCGCCGCCGCCCAGCGGTAGACCGCCTCGGCGTCGCGGGCCACGGCCTCGGCGTCGAGGTCGATCAGGCGCTGGGCGACGGGTCCCCACACCTCGCACTCGGGGACCGGGCGACCGCAGGCGCACCGCCGGCCCTCCACCACGCCGCGCCGCCAGAAGAAGCGGAGCTCGCCGGCGGCGAAGAACCCGTCCAGCTCCCCGAGCGCCATCGACAGCAGCGTGGAGCCCGAGCGTCCCTTCCCCATGAGGTAGAGGACCGTGGTCACGCGGGTTCCGGGTCGACCTCGGCCGGTGGCACCAGGCGGTGGCCGGTGAGCGCCAGGAGCAGGGCGATCCCGGCCATGACCGGTAGGGAGACCAGCCGGTCGAGACCGCTGGCCAGGACGCCGCTCGCCGCGGTGTCCCCCACCAGGCTGGCCAGCCCGCCCGAGATCACCTCCCGCACGCCGAGACCGGCAGGGAAGAAGCCGATGGCGGAGGCCAGGACCCCGGCGACCGGCAGGATCATCGCGCCTTCGAACGAGCCGCCGATGTCGAAGCCGATCATCACCAGCCAGAACAGGAGGCCCCGGATGGCGACCATCAGCACCTCGACGGCGAGGAGGACCGAGCTGCGGCGGAGGGCCTCACCGGCCCGGGGCGCGTCCTCGCGCCGGGCCACGATCGAGCGCACCGCCGTGTGACCGAGGGCGGTGGCCAGCCCGCCACCGCCGACGAAGGCGAGGGCCAGCAGCGCGTGGAACGGGATGAGCACGACGCCCCCGACCAGCAGCGCCCCGCCGAGCCAGAACAGGGCGGTGGCCAGGGTGGTCGACGCCGCCCGCCCGTAGGACGAGCCGGCCCGCTTCAGGGCCTGCATCCGCACCAGAGCGGCGCCCGGGACGGGCAGGAGGTTCGCCGCCCGGGCGTACAGGGCGATGGGCAGCGCGTCCCGAAGCCGCACCCGGTGCCCCAGCACGGCGGCCGACGCGGTGTACTCGACGGCGTTCAGGCCGATCAGCACCGGGACTCCGACCAGACCGACGGTGAGGATGGCCCACCAGACCAGGTCCCGCTCCCCGGAGGGGAGGCCCCGCAGGCTGAGGACCATCGCCAGCACGAAGATGACCGCGGACACCGCCAGCGAGATCCGTCGACCCCGGGGGACTCGGTCTTCGCCGACGCCCGGTCGACGAACGCGGCGACGCGCCGGAGCAGGCCCTGCAGCCGATCCATCGTCAGAGACGCCCGAACGGTTCGGCGTAGGTGAAGCTCCCGGCGACCGCGGCGTCGGGGTCGAGCACCCGGACCTGGAAGTGGACGCCCCAGCCGGGATCAGGTGCCTCGACGCCGTGTTCCGCGGCGGGGACGAAGCCGAACCGCCCGTAGTAGCCGGGGTCACCGAGAAGCGCGACGACGGCCTCGCCCCGGGCCTCGGCCACGGCCACCACGGCGTGCACGAGCGCCGAGCCGATCCCGTCACCCTGAGCCGCCGGCAGGACGCCGATCGGCCCGAGCCCGACGGCGGGAACGCCGTGATCGCCCAGGCGCCCTCGGGTGCACACGACGTGGCCGACGACCTGGCCGTCGGTCACGGCCACGAGGGAGAGCTCGGGGATCCAGCCCGGGTCGACCCGCAGCTCGTCGAGCAGATCGGCCTCCACCGGCTCGCCGCCGTCGGCGCTGCTGAACGCCTCGACCTGGACCCGGCGAGCGGCTGCCTCGTCGGCCGGGCGCTCGCGCCGCACGATCATCCCGGCCGCTCGGCCTCGACGGCGGCGCGCAGCTCGTCGGTGAGCGGCACCCGCTCGCCCTGCGCGTGATGGACGTGGACGGTCTCCCCCGTCGCCAGGCAGCGATCGTCCATGAAGACGCCCTGGCCGATCGTGAACGACGACTCGCCCACGTCGGCCACGCACGACCCGATCTCGACCTCGCCGGGATAGCTGCCCGTGCCGAGGTAGTCGATGGCGACCCGGCGCACCAGGAAGTTGTGACCCTTGACCCGGTGGACGAGCAACCGTTCGAGGAGCAGCTCGAGCCGGGCGTTCTCCAGGTACTCGGCGTAGGCCACGTTGTTGATGTGCCGGGCGCCGTCCTGGTCACCCCATCGCACCTTCTCCCGGCTCCAGTGCCGGTAGAGCGCCCGATCGGTCAGGTCCACCCCGCCAGTCTGGCCCGCCCACCCCGTCCGGATAGAAAGGTCGGCGGGGAAGCCGCCGACAACCCTGAGGTGATCGCTTTGCGCCGTGCCCTGCTCTGTCTCCTGCTCACCTGCGGGCTGGTGGGCGCCACCCCGGTCCCTGCCGCAGAGGCGGGCGACCCGGGCCCCGCCCTCGAGGTCGAGGAGCTGGTCGACGGCTTGAGCATCCCGTGGGGCCTCGACTTCGCCCCGGACGGGACCATGTACTTCACCGAGCGCGGCGGCGGCTGGTACTCCCTCGCCCCGCCGTACACCGGGACGCCGACCGCGATCACCTACCGCGGCGACGACCTCTACGTGAACGGTGAGACCGGGCTCCTCGACCTGGTCGTCGACCCCAACTTCGCCACCAACCGCCGGGTGTACACCTGCCAGGGCCACCAAGAGGGCAGCCAGAGTCCCCGGATCCAGGTGATCAGCTGGCAGATGTTCGCCAGCAACGCCCGAGTGCGGCGAGTCCGGGATCCACTGGTCGACGCCGCGACCGTCTGGGGTCAGCGCGGCCGCCATGGTGGATGCCGTCTCCGCTTCGACGGCTCGGGCAACCTCTACATCGGCACCGGTGACGGGGCCAGCAGCAACAACCCGCAGAACCTGAACCTGCTGGGCGGCAAGATCCTGCGGGTCAACCCGAACACGGGGGCCGGCGTCCCGGGGAACCCGTGGTTCAGCAGCGCCAACGCCAACCGCCGCCGGATCTGGAACTACGGCCACCGCAACGTGCAGGGTCTCGCCCTACGGCCGGGCACGAACGCCCAGATGTGGTCGGTCGAGCACGGCACCGGGCGCGACGACGAGGTGAACCGGGTCCACAAGGGAAGGAACTACGGCTGGGCCCCGGGCCCCGGCTACGACGAGTCGGCCGACATGACCGACCTCGACCGCTTCCCGAACGCCGTGGTGGCCAAGTGGTCGTCGGGGTTCCCGACCATCGCCACCAGCGGGGCCGTGTTCCTCGAAGGCGACGCGTGGGGGCCATGGGAAGGGTCACTGGCCGTGGCCTGCCTGGCGGGTCAGGAGCTGAAGATCTTCACCTTCGACGCCGCCGGCACCCTCACCGCCGAGGACACGCCCATCGAGCTCGACGACACGTACGACCGCCTCCGCACGCCGGTCCTCGGCCCCGACGGCGCCCTGTACGTGACCACGGCGAACGGGGCCAACGACATGATCCTTCGCGTCGAACCGCTCAACTGAGCGGAACCGCCGCGGGCATCCCGATCGTCTGACCACCATGCGCCGGACCGTCACCGCCCTCGCCCTGCTCGCCCTCGTCCCGCTGGCCGCGTGCGGGGATGACGGCGGCGGTCGGGCCACCGACGAGCCGGACCAGGAGGTCGAGACCACCCCGATCGTCTTCGGTGACGGTGACGAAGTGCTGCTCCGGATCCAGACCGGTGGCGGCTTCGTGCCCGTGATCTTCGTGCAGCGCGAGGTCCCCACCTTCCTGCTCTTCGACGACGGCCGGCTGGTCCGCCACACCAACGACGTCTCCGAGGTCGTGCCGGAGTTCCAGGAGGTGCAGCTCGACGAGACGGAGACGGCCGAGCTCCTCGCTACCGCCACGGCCGTCGTCGACGGCCCCGACGTGGGTGACCCGCCCGTCACCGACCTCCCGACGATGACCATCGAGGTCACCCCGGATGGCGGCGAGACCCGGACGCTGTCGGTGTACGCCCCCGGGTTCGAGGACGGGCTGTCGATGTCTGAGCGCCAGGCCCGGGACGCCGTCGACCAGCTCGTCCTCGACCTGGAGTCGGCCGGGGGGACCACGGCGAGCCGCTTCGTCCCCGAGGAGTGGCTGGCCCTGACCATGTTCTCGGGCATCGAGCCGGGCGGCATCGCGCCTTGGCCGCTCGCCCCCGACCGCATGGCCGGAGACGGGACGCCGAACGTCTGCACCCGACTCACCCAGGACGAGTTCGACCAGGTCGCCGAAGCGCTGGAGGACGGGCGCTACGAAGGCATGGTGGCCAACAGCAACGGCACCGCCGAGATCGCCCTCCGGCCCGTGCTCACCGGCGCCGAGAGCTGCAACTTGGGGGAGTACGACGAGTTCGTGGAACGCTGAGGAGCGTGCCCACGTCGCACCCGCTGAACGACGGCTTCACCTGGGAGGACCATGCCGGCCCGTTCCGGGTCGTGTCCGAGGACCAGGCCGCGGCCTACGACGAGCTGGGCTACTTCGTCGCCGACGACCTGCTCGACCCGGCGACGGTGGCTGCCGTCATCGACGCCATCGACCCGGCCGAGGCCGCGACCGAGGAGGCCATCCGGGCGAACACCGACGACGGCCGGGTCTTCATCTACCGGGCGGACGAGATCACCTTCACGACCCACCTGGTCCGTCAGTCGGCCACCCTGCGGGACCTCGTCTCGTCGGCCCCGCTCCGCGACCTGGCCGTGGACCTCCTCGGCCCCGCCGTCCGCCTCTACTGGGACCAGGCCGTCTACAAGAAGCCCGGGACCGAGTCCCCGTTCCCCTGGCACCAGGACAACGGCTACACGTTCGTGCGACCGCAGCAGTACCTGACCTGCTGGATCGCGCTGACCGACGTCGACGAGGACAACGGCTGCCCCTGGGTGGTACCGGGGCTGCACCGGGGCGGCACCCTCGCCCACCGGCCGAGTGACCTTGGCTTCGTCTGCCTGGACGACGCGCCCGACGCGGTGCCGGTCCCTGCCCGGGCGGGCAGCGTCATCGTGTTCTCGTCGCTGACCCCGCACTCCACCGGCGCCAACCGCACCGACGCCGTGCGCAAGGCCTACATCGTGCAGTACGCCCCCGACGGAGCCCGCACCTTCGACCAGGAGGGCGGGGTCAGCGGGACCTGCGACGACCCCGACCGCCAGTTCCTGGTCACGTGAGCACCGCGGGGGCCTTCGACGACCTCGTCGAGGCGAACCGGCGCAACCAGGCGGGCTTCGCCCTGCGCGGGCTGACCGGGAGGCCCGCTCGCGGCCTGGCCGTGCTGACCTGCGTCGACACCCGCATCGACCCGTTGGCCGTCCTCGGTCTGACCCCGGGTGACGCCAAGATCCTGCGCAACGCCGGCGCCCGGGTGACCGACGACGTGGTGCGCTCGCTGGCCCTGGTGGTGGCCGCCCTCGGCGTCGAGCGGGTGGCGCTGATCGCCCACACCGACTGCGCCGTCGCCAAGGCCACCGACGACGAGCTCCGCGCCCTCGTGGCCGAGGCCAGCTGGGGCCGACGTCGCCGGGTGGGAGCCGCTGGCCACCGCCGACCAGGCCGCCACCGTCCGCGCCGACCTCGAACGGCTCCGCGCCGAGCCCCTCCTGCCCGCCGACCTCGTCCTCGGCGGCTTCCTCTACGACGTCGAGACCGGCGCCCTCACCCCCCTCCCCTGACCTCGACCCCGTCGTTCGGTTCTGGGTACTCGGGCTTGTGTCCTCGACAAGCCTCAGTACCCAGAACGACTGTCGTTCGGTTCTGGGTACTCGGGCTTGTGTCCTCGACAAACCTCAGTACCCAGAACGGAAGGGGGCCTGGAGGAGGTCGGCGAGGGCGGCGGGGCGGGCGAGCATCGGTGAGTGGGAGCCGGGGAGGACGTCGGGCTCGAGGCCGAGGCGGTCCCGGGCGACGCGGACCTGGCCCGCGGGGCTGAGGACGCGGTCGTCGGCGCAGGCGACGTAGCGCGTCGGCACGTCGGGGTAGGTGTCGAGGGGCCAGACCTCGTTGACCGGACCCCACTGCTGGAGGCGGAGACCGGCGAAGGCCTCGTCGAGGAGGTCCGGCGGGACGTCGTCGTAGAAGGCGGCGATGGCGCCCTCGCGGTCCCACCGACTGGCACCGTGGGCCTCGGCGACCTGGTGGGTGCTCAGCTCGTCCCAGGCCTCGGTGAACGCCTCCGGGCCGAGCGCCTCGCCCGTCTGCTGGCCGGGGATCGGGAGGATGGCGGCCACGAACACCAGCCCGGCCACGGGCCGGCGGGCCGGGACGAGCGGGATGGTCATGCCGCCGAGCGAGTGGCCGACGACCACCACCGGCTCGTCGAACGCCGCGGCACCGTCGACCACGGCCTGCACGTAGTCGTCGAGGGTGGCCGCGGGGTCCTCGGCGGGCAGGTCGACGGCGACCGCTCGCTCGCCGCGAGACTCGAGCTCGTCGACCAGGGGCCGCCAGCACGCCGACGAGTGCCAGGCCCCGTGGACCAGCACGAAGGGCGCCACGGTCAGCCGACCTGGCGCTCCTGGCCCTCCCAGTACGGAGCGCGCAGCTTGAACTTCTGGAGCTTGCCGGTGGCCGTGCGGGCCAGCTCGTCCCGGAACTCGACGGACGTGGGGCACTTGTAGTGGGCGAGGTGGTCCCGGCAGTGGCCGATCAGGTCCGCCTCGGTGACGTCGGCACCGGCGGCCACGACCACCAGGGCCTTCACCGTCTCCCCCCACTTCTCGTCGGGGACGCCGATGACCGCCACCTCGGCCACGGCCGCATGGGAGAAGAGGGCGTCCTCGACCTCGATGGACGACACGTTCTCGCCGCCCGAGATGATGACGTCCTTCTTGCGGTCGGAGATGGCGACGTAGTTCTCGTCGTCGATGACCCCGCCGTCGCCGGTGTGGAACCAGCCGTCGACGACGGCGTCCGCCGTCGCGTCGGGCTGCTCCCAGTAGCCGTCCATCACGTGGTTGCTGCGCGCGAGCAGCTCGCCCTGGTCGCTCACCTGCATGCGGACGCCGAGGGCAGGGGCGCCGGCGCGACCCAGGCGCTCAGCCCGCGCCGCCGGGCTGAGGTCGTCGTACTCGACCCGGCCCCGGTTCATGGTGAGCAGGGGCGTGGTCTCCGTGAGCCCGTAGATCTGGATGAACTCCCAGCCCAGCTCGGTCTCCACCCGCTCGATGGTCCGGGTCGGCGGCGGCGCGCCGGCCACCACGATGCGGGTCCGGCCGGCGCCCGGGAATCGGCCCGTCCCAGTCGGCGGCGGCCTCGAGGATGGCGGCCACGACCGCGGGGGCGCCGTTGAGCTGGGTGACGCCGTGGGCGTCGATCCGGCGCAGGATCTCGGCCCCGTCGACCTTGCGGATCACGACCTGCGTCCCACCCATGCCGGTGTGGGCGTAGGGCATGCCCCAGCCGTTGCAGTGGAACATCGGGAGCGTGTGGAGGTAGACGTCCCGGTCGGACACGCCGGTCTGCCACCCGAAGCTGGCGGCGTTGAGCCAGATGTTGCGATGGGTGAGCTGGACGCCCTTGGGGCGGGCGGTGGTCCCGCTCGTGTAGTTGACGGTGGCGGTGGCGTCCTCGTCGGGCTCCCAGGGTCGGGGCTCGCCCGCCGAGGCGAACAGGGCCTCGTCGCTCTCCTCACCGATCACGAAGCGATGGGGGGCGGTGACCCCGGCGAGGTCCTCATCGAGCTCGGGATCGACCAGCAGCACCGAGGCCCCGCAGTGCTCGACGATGTAGCCGACCTCGGCGGCGTTCAGCCGGAAGTTGACCGGCACCAGGATCCGCCCCCACCCGCTGACCCCGTAGTAGGAGGTGAACAGGCGGGCCGCGTTGTGGGACACGATCGCCACCCGCTCGCCCACCCCGATGCCCAGGGCGTCGAGCGAGGCGGCCTGCGCCCGGGCCCGAGTCGCCACCTCGCGGTAGGTGAGCGCGCCCCACGACGGCGCGGGCTGATCGGGCTCGTCGACGATCCCGATCCGGTCCCCGTAGACCAGCTCGGCGCGTTCGAGGAAGTCGTTGACCGACAGCGCGACCTTCATCGGAACCCCCTCGGTCCTTGGCGGGGCCAACGTAGTCCCGGCCGTGGAGAGGGCGGAAGCGTCCTCCGTGGGCGTGACCGACGTCATCTTGTCAGTAACAACTGCAATGATTACAGTGATCGCTGTGGAGTTGACCGTCGACCAGCTGGCCGAGCGCAGCGGCGCCTCGGTCCGGACGATCCGCTACTACCAGTCCGAAGGCCTGCTGCCTGCGCCGGCCCGCCGAGGCCGCGAAGCCCGCTACGACGGCTCCCACCTGGCCCGGCTCGAGGCCATCGCCGACCTGCAGGCCCGGGGCCTGCGCCTGAACGCCATCGCCGACCTCCTCCGTGAGGCCCAGGACGACGCGTCGGTGGGCGACTGGCTCGGGCTCGGCCAGCGCCTCGTCCGCCCGTGGAGCGACGACGAGCCCGTCCTCCTCGGCGAGGCCGAGCTGCACGACCGACTCGCCGGTCGCGACGACGTGACCGCCGATGCCCTGGTGGCCACGGGCTTGGTCGAGCGCCGGGCCGACACCACGCCGGTCGTCTACCTGGTGCCGAGCCCCGGGCTGCTCGACCTGGCGCTGCAGCTGGTCGGGCTGGGCATCGACCTGCCCACCGCGGCCGCGCTGCGGAGCCTGCTCGAGGCCCGGCTCCGCGCCCTGGCCACCGAGCTGGTCGCCGAGTTCACCGACCGGGTCAGCCTCGTGCAGCTGGCCGACGCCGGCCCGGCGGCGCTGACCGAGCTGCTCGACGCCCTCCAGCCGGTGACCCGGCGCACCGTCGACCTGGTCTTCGCCCACGAGATGGAACGGGCCCAGCGGGCGCTGCTCAACGCCGCGGTGGCCGCGGCCCAACCCGAGGAGCCGTCATGACCCACGTCCCTGTCGCCGTCGTCGGCACCGGCTTCGCCGGCCTCGGCGCGGCGATCCGGCTCAGCCAGGAGGGGATCGAGTACGCCGTGCTCGAGCGGGCGGACGACGTGGGCGGCACGTGGCGCGACAACCACTACCCCGGCTGCCGCTGCGACGTCCCCTCCCACCTCTACTCCTTCTCCTTCGCCCCCAACCCCGAGTGGTCCGAGACCTACTCGCCCCAGCCCGAGATCCAGGCCTACCTCCGGCGGGTGGCCGACGAGTACGGCGTCGTGGACCGCATCCGCTTCGGCCACGAGGTCCGCGACGCCACCTGGGACGACGACGCCGGCCACTGGCGGCTGACCACCGCGGCCGGTCCGCTGACGGCCGACGTCCTGGTGCTCGGCAACGGGCCGTTGGCCGAGCCCCGGCTGCCCGACGTGCCCGGCCTCGACACCTTCGGGGGGACGATGTTCCACTCCGCCGCCTGGCGGGACGACCACGACCTGACCGGGGAACGGGTCGCCGTCATCGGCACCGGCGCCTCGGCCATCCAGTTCGTCCCCGAGATCCAGCCGCAGGTGGAGCACCTGACCGTGTTCCAGCGCACCGCCCCCTGGGTGCTGCCCCACACCAACCGCCGCATCACCGACGCCGAGCGGGCGCTGTACCGCCGGGTGCCGGCGGCCCAGCGCTTCGTCCGGGGCCTCGTGTACTGGATGCGGGAGCTGTTCGGACGGGGGCTGATCCGCAACGGCAAGGCCCTCGAAGGGGTCGAGAAGCTGGCCCACAGGCTGCTCGAGCGCCAGGTGCGCGACCCCGAGCTGCGTCGGGCCCTCACCCCGGCCTACCGGCCCGGCTGCAAGCGGCTGCTCCTCTCCGACGAGTGGTACCCCACGATCCAGCGGGCCAACGTCGACCTCGTGACCGAGAAGGTGATCGAGGTCCGGCCCCACGGCGTGGTCAGCGCCGCCGGCGTCGAACACGCCGTCGACACGATCATCTTCGGGACGGGCTTCCGCGTGACCGACAACCCGGTGGCCGAGCGGGTCCACGGGGTCGGCGGGGTCAGCCTGGCCCAGCGCTGGGAGCAGACCGGGGCCCAGGCCCATCTCGGGTCGACGGTGGCGGGCTTCCCGAACCTGTTCCTGCTGGCCGGGCCGAACACCGGCATCGGCCACACGTCGCTAGTCGTCATGATCGAGGCCCAGCTGGCCTACGTCGTCGACGCCCTGGACCAGATGCGCGCCCGCGGCCTCCGCCGGGTCGACCTGAAGCCGCAGGCGTTGGCGGCCTGGACGGCCGAGATCCAGGCCAAGGCGGCGCCGACGGTGTGGAACTCCGGCGGCTGCGCCTCCTGGTACCTGGACGAAGAGGGCCGGAACACGGCGCTGTGGCCGGGCCAGACCTACCGCTTCCGCCAGCGGACGAAGCGGTTCGACATCGAGCACTACGAGGTCGCCTGATGCCATCCCCGAGGATCGCCATCGACGACGCCGTCGTCCTGATCACCGGCGCCGGGAGCGGCATCGGGGCCGCGACCGCGCTCGCTTTCGCCGAGCGGGGCGCCACCGTGCTCTGCGCGGACCTCGACCGGGCCGCGGCGGAGAAGACGGCGGCTACGGCCGAGGAGCGAGGGGCGCGGCGGGCCGAGGCCTACGAGGTGGACGTGGCCGACCGGGGCGCGGTCGACGCCCTGGCGGCCGTGGTCCACGCGGACCACGGGTCGCTCGACGTCCTGGTCAACAACGCCGGAGTCGGCATGACGGGCCGGTTCACGGCGATGTCGGAGGCCGACTGGGCCTGGATCCGGGGCGTCAACCTGGACGGCGTGGTCAACGGGTGTGCCGCCTTCGGGCCGGCCATGCTGGCGGCTGGCCAGGGACAGGTGGTCAACCTGTCGTCAGGGATGGGCTACACGCCGACGGCGACCGAGCCGGCCTACGTCACCACCAAGGCCGCGGTGCTCGCCCTCTCGCGGTGCCTCCGGGCCGACTGGGCCGCCGACGGCGTCGGGGTCACCGCGATCTGCCCGGGCGTCATCAACACCCCGATCATCGACCGCACCCGCTTCCTGGGCGAACAGGACGACCCGAAGGTCCGGCGGCGCACCACCCGGCTGTTCCGGCGTGGCCACCGCCCCGAGGTCGTGGCCGCGGCCATCGTCCGGGCCGTCGACCGGGACCGGGCCGTCGTCCCCGTCGGGTTCGAGGCCCACGTGGGCTGGTGGCTCCACCGCCTGCTGCCGCTCCGGGCCCAGCAGGCACTGAGCGGGGTGGGCCGATGAAGGCCCGCACCGTGGCCCTCGGCCTGGGCGCGGCGGCCGTGGCCGGTGCCGTGGCCGCCCATCGGGCCGACCGGCGCTGGACCAGCGCCCTCGACCCGATCGGCCCCGACGAGCTCGAGCTTCCCGACGGCAAGCCGTTGACGGTGACCACCGACGACGGCGCCGAGCTGGTGGGCACGGTGTCCGGTGACGGACCGCTCGTCGTGCTGTCCCACTGCTGGACGGGCAGCCGGACGATGTGGGCACCCGTCGCCCACCGCCTCCTCGCCCAGGGGCACCAGGTGGTGCTCTACGACCAGCGCGGCCATGGGGACTCGACCGTCGGCGACGACGGGTTCAGCATCCCGCGCCTCGGGGCGGACCTGCGGGCCGTGCTCGAAGCAGTCGACGCCCGCGACGCCGTCCTCGCCGGTCACTCGATGGGCGGCATGACGATCCAGTCCCTGGCGGCGCACCACCCCGAGGTCGTCGACGAGCGGGTGCGGGCCATCGTCTTGGCCGCCACCGCCGCGTCGGGGCTGGGCCGCGGCCGTGGCCGTGGCGATCTCGCCGGGCAGCGGATCATCGGCGCCGCCGCGCTCGAGCGGGCGATGCGGGGCCGAGCCGGTCACGCGCTGGTGCGGGGCACCATCGGACGTGACGTCCGCAAGGCCCACCTCGTCGTGACGCGCGACCTGTTCGTGGCCTGCCCGCCGGCGGCCCGGTCCGGCCTCCTCGCCGCCATGCAGACGATGGATCTGCGCGACGGCATCGCGGCCATCGGCGTGCCCACCACCGTCGTGGTCGGCACCCACGACCGCCTGACGCCGCCCGCCCGGGCCGCCGACCTGGTCGACGCCATCCCCGAGGCGGAGCTGGTCACCCTCCCCGGCGCCGGCCACCAGCTCCCCCTCGAAGCCCCCGACGACCTCGCCGACCTCATCGCCAAGGCCGCCACCTGACGTTCTGATCCGTTCTGGGTACTCGGGCTTGTGCCCTCGACAAACCTCAGTACCCAGAACCGAAGATCGATCGTTCTGGGTACTCGGGCTTGTGTCCTCGACAAACCTCAGTACCCAGAACCGAAGATCGATCGTTCTGGGTACTCGGGCTTGTGTCCTCGACAAGCCTCAGTACCCAGAACGGAGTGGTCAGGGGGATTCGGCGGCGTTCGCGAGGTTGGCGAGGGTGGTCTCCATGCCTTCGCGGTTGTGGTCCGCGCGGTCGGGGACGCCGGTCGCCAGCCGGCCGAGGACCTTGATGACCGTGCCCCGGTGGTCCTCCCAGGTCTCGGTGACCCGGCAGCCGGTCTCGGTCGGCTCGAACCGGTAGCCCCAGCGCGCCACGGTGAGCGGCCCGGCGTGGATCTCGAACGCGAACGACCGTCCCGGCTCGGCCTCGACCACCTCGCCTGTGGTCGACCAGCGGCGCCAGCCCTGCTGGTTGTGACCGCGGAACCGGGCGCCCACCGCCGGCCCGGTGGCTTCGCCCTGCCACGTCGCGCCCGTCGCCTCGGGCGACCACTCCCCCATGCGGGTCACGTCGCTGATCAGAGCCCACACCATGTCGGGCGGGGCGGCCACGTCCCGCTCGACCGTCACGATTGTCTCGGCCATGGTCCTAGTGTCCCATCATTCCGACCTGGCTGACCCCGGAGCAGCGCGTCACGTTGGAGGCGGCCCTCGACCGGTTGCTGCCGCCCGATGGCGACGGCGCTCCCGGCGCCGCAGCCGCGGGCGCCGCCGACTACGTCGACGGGTTGCTGGGCGCCTTCCTCGTCGACCCGCCCCGGATCTGGGCCGGCGGTCCCTTCTCGGGCCGTCACGGGGGCGAGGCCGGCTTCGCCCCCTTCCTGCCTCTCGGGGCGACCGAGGAGCTGGCCTGGCGGATCCGGATCGAGGGCAGCCAGGGCCGACCCGAGCGGGAGTTCAACGGCCCGGTCGTCGGGTGGCAACAGCGCTACACCGACGGGCTGACCGCCCTCGGCGGCGACTTCGCCGAGCTCGAGCCGGCCGAGCAGGACGAGCGCCTGACGGCCGTCCCGGCCTTCCAGCGCCTGCTCTTCGAGCACGCCTGCGAGGGGACCTACGGCGATCCCGTCTACGGCGGCAACCGGGATGGCGTCGGCTGGCACAGCATCGGCTTCACCGGTGACGTCCAGCCCCGGGGCTGGACCGACGACGAGGTCCGGGGCGTTGGCTGACCCGACGCCGACGCCGTCGTGGTCGGCTCCGGACCGGGTGGCGCCACGTTCGCCGACGTCCTGACCGCGGCAGGATCGTCGGTCATTCTCCTCGAGAAGGGTCGGAACCACCTCCTCGACCTCGAACCGCCCTTCGGCCTGAAGGGCGAGTTCTCCAACGACGAGATCAAGTTCGCCCAGCGCCACTTCCTCGGCCCCGACCCCCTCGTCGAACCCCGCACCTTCCGGCGCAACGAGGCCGACGGCGAGCGTCTCTTCGTCGGCGACGTGAACAACCTGCCGTCGACCGTCGGGGGCGGTGGCACCCACGCCGACGCCAAGCTCCCCCGCTTCCGGGAGGAGGACTTCGCCCTCCTCAGCGCCCGCGGGCCCGTGGACGGTGCCGCCCTCGCCGACTGGCCTCTCGGCTACGCCGACCTGGAGCCGTACTACGCCGAGGCCGAGCGGCTGATCGGGACCTCGGGTGAAGCCGGAGCCAACCCGTTCGCGGCGTGGCGCTCCGGTCCCTATCCGATGCCGCCCGGCCCGGACATGTTCGGCGCGCTGCTGTCGGCGACCGCCGCGGAACGCCACGGCCTGCACCCCTACCGCGCCCCTACCGGGATCAACTCGGTCCCCTACGACGAACGTCCCGCCTGCACCAACTGCGGGTTCTGCTCCTTCGGTTGCCCGATCCACGCCAAGGGCGACCCGGTGGCGTCGCTGCGGCGCGCCCTGCGCACGGGCCGGTGCGAGATCCGTCCCGAGGCCTACGTCACCGACGTGGTCGTCGACGGGTCGGGACGGACGGCCACGGGGGTTCGCTACCTCGATGCCAGCCGTGCCGTCCACGAGGTCCGCGCCGCCCACGTGGTGCTGGCCGCGGGGGCCTTCGAGACGCCGAGGCTGCTCCTCCACAACGGCCTGGCGAACTCGTCCGGCCTCGTGGGCCGACACCTCACGTACCACTTCCAGACCTTCACCGTCGGCGGCTTCCCGTTCTCGATGCGGGGCGAGCGGGGCCGGTGCGTGACCCACCTCATGGACGACCCTGTCGTCCCCGGTCCGGACGAGGATGCCGCGGCCCGGGCCGCCGGTCTGCCGTGGATCCGCGGCGGCACCGTCGAGCACGGCTCGTCCACCCTGCCGATCCAGGAGGCGCTCAACTACCCGCCGGGTCCGCAGCACAACCGCTCGATGCGGGACTCGGCCCTGCGGGACCGGCTCTGGGTCTTCACGATGCAGGGCGAGGACCTCCCGCAGCTCGCCAACCGCGTCGACCTCGACCCCACGGTGGTCGACGCCTGGGGCTTTCCGGCCGGCCGGGCCACGTACTCGCCCCACCGCCACGAGCGGGTGGCCTCGGCGCACTGGGCACCCAAGCTCGAGGCCGTCATGCACGACGCCGGCGCCGAGTGGTCCTTCTCGAGCACCTCGCCGCCCGCCCTGGACCCCGATCCCGGCCTCGACCACCCGCTGGGCCTGGCCCCGGCCTCGAAGCACGTGATGGGCACCTGCCGCATGGGCCTCGACCCGGCCACCAGCGTGGTCGGCCCCGAGGGACGCTTCCACGACGTGGAGAACCTCCTCTGCGCCGACTCCTCGGTCTTCGTGACGTCGTCCGGCTACAACCCGACGCTGACCATCGCCGCCTTGGCCCACCGGGCCGCCTCCCTGCTGTCGGGGACCCCGCTCCTTCCCACAGAAGGCTGAACTCGGGGCCCGTATCTGCCGATGATCCATCGTGGGACTTCAGCGAGCCCTGGCGTGGCTCTCTGCCGCCGCGAGCGTCCTCGCCTTCGCGTGGATGGGGCTCGTGGTCGGCGATCGGGGCGCGACGGTGATCGCCGGTGTCGCCCTGATCGTGCTCGTCGGCCTGCTGAACGCGCTTCGCCACGTGGCCGCGTACCGCCACACGGTGGCCCTGACCGAGGAGCTGACCCAGCAGCTGGGCGCCGTGCAGTCGGAGCGGGAACGGACCCACCGGGTCATCGACGAAGCCCGCGATCCCTACGTCGAGCTCGACCGCAACGGCATCGTGACCATGTGGAACGGCCCGGCCGAGACCGTCTTCGGCTGGGCCCGCGACCAGATCGTCGGCCGGCCCATCGGCGACATCGTGCCGGAGGACAACCGGGAGGTCTCGCAGGAGCGGCTGGACCGGTTCGTGGCGACGGGGGACGCGTCGATCTGGGACGAAGGGGTCGACGTCCGCTACCTGCGCCCCGACGGCGTCGAGGTCCACGCCGAGATCGCGGCCTGGCACACGGGCGAGGGCGACGACTACCGGGTGCACGCCTTCGTCTGGGACATCTCGCCCCGCGTCGCCGCCCAGGAGCACCTCGAGTCCCGCGAGCGACGCTGGCAGTCCCTGATCCGGCACTCGTCGGACATGACCCTCGTGATGGACGGTGACGGACACCTGGCCGAGGAGGTGCCGACGACGAGGCTGCTCCTCGGCTACGCGGAGGGCGAGACCGAGGGCCGCCACATCTCCGAATTGATCCACCCCGAGGACCTCGTGCGGGTGCTGGACCGCTTCGCCTGGGTCCTCGACGGCCCCGGCGACCAGGAGCGGGCCCGCTTCCGCATCCGCCGCTTCGACGGGAGCTGGGCCCACGTCGAGGCCATCGCCACCAACCTCCTCGACGAGCCTGCGGTGAGCGGCATCGTGTGCAACCTCCGCGACGTCACCGAACAGGTCGCAGCCGAGAACGAGCTGCGCCGCCAGGCCCGCCGCGACCCGCTGACCGGCCTGCCCAACCGCAACCGGGTCACCGCGGCCCTGGCCCAGCACTGCAAGGCCGAGGACCCCGGGCACGCCGCGCTCCTCCTCATGGACCTGGACGGCTTCAAGGACGTGAACGACGGGCTCGGCCACGACGTCGGTGACCAGCTCCTGATCGAGATCGGCCACCGGCTCGACCGGGTCACCCGGGCCGAGGACGTGGTCGCCCGCCTCGGGGGCGACGAGTTCGCCGTGCTGCTGACCCGGCTCGGCTCACCCCGCCACGCCGTGGCCGTGGCCGAGAGCCTCGGCGACCTGATCCGGCAGCCGATGCGGCTCGGGGACGTGACCCTCGAGGTCGGCGTGAGCATCGGCATCGCCGAGTGCGCCCCTGGGGACGACCCGCTGGCCGTGCTCCAGCGGGCCGACGTGGCCATGTACCGGGCCAAGCGCCAGCGCAGCGGGTACGCCACCTACGGCAGCAGCGACGACGAGGAGCGCCGCAACAGCGTGAAGGTCACGGCCGAGCTCCGCGAGGCCATCGATCAGGGGCACCTCGTCGTCCACTACCAGCCCAAGGTCGAGCTGGCCACCGGCCTGGTGGACTCGGTCGAGGCGCTGGTGCGGTGGCAGCACCCGGTCCGGGGCCTGCTGCCGCCGACCGAGTTCATCGCCCTCGCCGAGCGCACCGGCCTGATCCGCGACCTAACGACCAAGGTCCTGGAGACCTCGTTGCGCCAGTGCGCCACCTGGCGGGCCGAGGGCCTCGATCTCCCCGTCGCCGTGAACCTCTCCCCCCGCCTCCTCGGCCAGGTCGACCTCGTCGCCGGCGTCCGCCACGCCCTCGAGCTCGCCGGCATCCCCGCCAACCGGCTCACGCTGGAGATCACCGAATCGGCCTTCCCCGAGAACACACGGGGGCTCTCGACCACGCTCGACGAGCTCGGCGAGCTCGGGGTCCGCCTCGCCGTCGACGACTTCGGCACCGGCTGGTCGTCGCTCTCGAAGCTCAAGGAGCTGTCGGTGCAGGAGCTGAAGATCGACCGCTCGTTCGTCACCGCGCTGGCCGAGGACGACACCGACCACTCGATCGTCCGCTCGATCATCGACCTGGCCCGGTCGCTCAACCTGAGCGTGGTGGCCGAGGGGGTCGAGACCGAGGAGGTCGGCCACCTCCTCGAGCGCCTCGGCTGCCCGCTGGCCCAGGGCTACTACTTCTCCCGTCCCGTCCCGGGCTCACTGCTCACCGGCTGGATCCTCGAGCGACAGGCCCGGCGCGAGGCCGAGACCGAGTCCCGCCGCTCCGAGCTCCCCGACGTTCCGTAGTTACGGCGCGACCGCTAACTCGCCTCGGCGCAGGCCCGCGCCGCCGCCCGGGCCGCGGCGTTGGCCGCCGCGGTGGCGTCCTTCCCGAGCGCCAGCAGCCGTGGCAGCCGACCCGGGTGACGGAGGATGTAGCGCGCGGCCGCACCCAGGTCCGGCGAGCCGTCCGGCTTGGCCAGGCCGAGGACCGCCTCGTCGACGGTGTCGTCGTCGGCCCGGTCGCTGATCGCCCGCACGGCGGACCACGGCACCCCGCGCTCGACGCACACCGCGGCCACCGCCACGGTCTCCATGTCCACGGCGACCACCCCGGACTCGATGAAGGCGGCAATGGTCTCCGGGGGGAAGCCGAACTGGTCGGAGGAGACGATCTCGCCCTTGGGCACGAGGCTCCCGAGCGCGGCTGGCGAGTGACCGACCCGGCCGGGCCAGTCGGTCACCACCTCGGGGACCACGAGGTCGGCGATGCCCACCGACGGTCCGATGCCACCGGCGATGCCGACGACCACCACGTGGTCGACGTCGGCGCCGTCGAGCATCCGTCGGGCCGCGGCCGCCCCCCGCTCGATGCCGATCCCGGTGGTGGTGGCCACGACGTCGGCGCCCCCCACACGGCCGACGTGGCCCTCGAGGTCGCCGCTCCGACCCTTGTGCAGGTCGAAGGCCTTCACGACCGGCCGCAGCTCGGACGGCATGGGGGCCAGGATCCCGAAGCGCCTCGTCGCCGTCATTCCACGAACACCTCCTGGGAGCGCGGCCGCCCGCCCGGCCCGCTGTAGGCCAGGCCGTAGCCCGGTGCGGGGTCGCCCTCGCGCACGGTCAGCGCCCTGGTGGCGGCCAGCCAGGCGTCCATCAGGTCGTCCTCGGCGGCGTAGTCGAAGGGGTCGGTCAGCACGGTCTCCTCTGGACCCCCCGGCGCGGGCGGGTGCTCGGCCAGCCACTGGGCCGTGTGGGCCACAGCCTCCCGGGCCGGCACGACATCGGCGTAGCCCAGCCGCGTCCGAATGCGGCTCAGGTCGAGGACCCGGTGGGTGGGCAGCGGCTGGGTGAGCAGCGGGCGGGCCGGCCGGGCGAGGGCGTGCGGCATCGAGACCAGCTCGAGCTCGGCGCCCAACGCCGAGGCCACCAGCTCGACCACCTGGCGCACCGTCAGCACCTCCTCGTCACCGGCGTTGAACAGCGTCCCGGCGGCGGCCGACGGCTGATCCACGGCCAGGAGCACGGCGTGGGCCAGGTTCACGGTGAAGCCGTGGTGGTGCAGGGTCAGCCCGTCGTCCGGGACCACGATCCGGCGGCGCCCGTCCCGCACCCGGCGCACGATCGACCATTCCCGCGGCACCAGCTGGTACGGCCCGTAGGCGTACGGGTAGCGCACGTGGGCGGCGTCGGGGTGGTGGGCGAAGACCGCGGCCTCCGTGCGGGCCACCCGGTAGCCCTTCTCGTCCTCCGCCTCCTCGGCCACGAGGGGGGCGGTCTCGTCGACGGGGACGGGAAGGCCGGCGGGCTCGTGCAGCCAGGGGTTCATCCAGCCCCGGATCGCCGGGACGCCACCGACCGAGACGAAGCGGCCGACCCGACCGGCGGTGAGCTCGGCGATCGTCCGCAGGCGCCCGTACATGGCCACGACCAGGTCATCCTCCCGCCCGGCGAGCGCGGCGGCCAGGGCCGCGGCGTCATACGGGTCGGCGTGCAGGTGCTCGACGGCGGCGGCCGTCTCCTCCCGCTCGTGGGTCCCCCGGTGCAGGATCGTGACGTCCCAACCCCGCTCGAGGAGACCGTGGACGATCCAGATCCCGGTCGGCCCGGTACCACCCACGACGAGAGCACTCGACCCCACCCCTGCATTCTGCTCCGTCCCCGCGCCGAGGCCGTCCGGTCTACGCTCCCGCGTACATCCCACCCTCGGAGGTCAGCATGGGATTCTTCAAGAAGCTCCAGGACAAGGTCGCGCCGACCGATCCGGAAGCGGTGTTGGCCCAGCAGCGGTCCATGGGCATCGACACGGCCAACCTCGGTGGTCCGTCCAACGCCGCCGTGGCCGACAACGACCCCATCTGGGCTCCCATCGAGGGCATCGGGCTCGAGGAGTACGCCCGGGTGGCCAAGATCGGCTCCAACCAGGGCGTGACCGACGAGGCGGGCATGACCGCCGTCGCCACCGCCCAAGGGCTCGATGCAACGGCCTGGAACACCGCCGCCAAGGGCTGGATCGACCGGATGGGCCAGAACATGGCCGTGGGCCAGAAGTTCCGCCAGCACTTCGACGCCGCGGGCTGAACCTCCCCCGGCTCAGCCCGCCGGGACGAAGAAGACCGTGAGGCCTTCCGGGTCCGCGTCGGGGATCTGCCCGCCGGTGTCCTCGACCACGTAGCGGTCGCCGTCGGTGCCGGTCAACGTCGCCTCCACGATCCGGCCGACGTCCTCGGCCAAGGTGTCGACCACGAAGAGGTAGAACTCCGTGCCCCCGGCCGGGGGGAACGCCGACGCGCAGTCGTCAACCGCCACGCTCAGCTCGAAGCCGGGCGTGTTGTTCGACCCGTCGGGCGTGGCCACCTGCTCCTGGCAGACCACCTCACCGGCCGCGTCGACCGCCCCGATCTCGACCGACAGGTCGCCCGAGAACGGGTGGTCGATGACCACGTCGAGCTGCGGCGCTTCACCGCCCGCGGTCGAGGTGGTCGGTCCGGCCGCCTCACCGTCGGTGACGAGGAGGAGCCCGTCGGGGTCGTCATCGGGGATCGCCGCCGGGAGGTCGTCGAACTCGACGGTCTCGCCGTCGGGCCCCTCGAGCGTGAGCTCGGTCACCGACCCTTCGTCGACCGCGGCGGTGTCCACCACCGCCACGAACCAGCGGGCGTCCGCGCTGGGCGGGTACTCGTCGGCGCAGTCGGCCATGCCGATGCGCCCCGACAGGCCGCCGTCGCCGGCCTCGCCGGGATGGGGCTGGAGGACCTCGATCGAGCAGGTCACATTGCCCTCGTCGTCCAGCACCCCGGCCGTGACCGCCAGGTCGCCGGTGTAGGGGTGCTCGAGGGTGAGGTCGAAGAACGGGCCCTCGGGGTCGGCGTCGTCCATGCCGTCGTCGTCGTCGGCCTCGCCGCTGCCGTCGACCAGCACGGTCGTGCCCTCGGGATCGGCGTCGGCGATCGGCCGGGGCAGCCCCGGCGCGGGGTAGGGGTCCTCGCCGTCGTAGACCGTGAAGCTGTGGATCTCGCCCTCGTCGTCGGGGAGGGTGTCCACCGCTCGGAGGTACCAGCGCTGGTCCTCCGAGGGCGGGACGAACTCGGCGCAGTCGGTCTCGCTCACGTCGGTGAGGCCGGTGAGGTTGTCCTCGGCGTCCTCGTTGTCCGGGCGGTGCAGCGAGACGGGGTCGCACAGCTCCTCGTCGTCGGGGCCGAGCACCCCGACCTCGACGTCGAGGTCGCCGCGGTACGAGTGGGCGATCTCGAACTCGACCGAGATGATCCCCTCCTCGGGCTCGTCGATGTCGCCGGTGGGATCCATGGTGTCGCCGCCACCACCGTCGAGGCCGTGGTCGGCGAAGGCCTCGGCGATGAGCTCCTCGTCCTCGCCCCCGAAGGCGGCCTCGTTGGCCGACACGTAGGCCGCGGCCACGTCGGGCAAGGTCGTGCCCTCCACGAGGTAGCCGTGGGAGGTCAGCAGCGTGGTGAGCACCCGGTCCCGCACCTCGGCGCAGTCGTCGGAGCCGGGGCAGTCCTCGACGTCGAGGCCCTGTGCATCGAGGAGGCCGTCGACGATGTCCCAGATGGCCCCGGTGTAGATCGTGCCGTCGGCGTGGACCTCGTTGATCAGGTCGTCGGGGTAGACGAGATCGGTGTCGAGACGGCGGAGGCACTCGCCGGACTCGGTCCACGGGAAGAGGCAGCCCTGGTCGCCGGTGCGCTCGTCGATGGTCACCAGCCAGGCCAGGAGGTCGCCGAAGCCCTCGTGGTAGGCCCCGGCCTCCGCCCCGTTCCAGAGGACCGGGGCCTGCTCGCCGAGGACGGCGTGGCCGTACTCGTGGACGATGCCGCTGGCGTCCTCACCCTCGTTGATCCCGTCGGAGCCGACACCCAGGCGGATCGCCTCGCCGTCCCACTGGGCGTTGTCGACGATGTCGGCGTCGACCGCCACGACGGGGATGGGCCGCCCCCACACCTCGCCGAAGCCGAGGCGCTCCATCTCGCGGTGGGCGAGGTCGACCCAGTAGTAGGCCATCGCGTGCTCGATGCCGGGACGGGCCCGCCCGGCGGCCCAGGTGCCGTCGTCCTCGACCGGCGGCTCACCACGGGCCTGAGGCGGCTCGGTGTCCACGAACTCGCCGATCAGGTGGGTCTCGTCGGTCAGGCCCTCCAGCTCCCGGCCTTCGAGGACCTGGTTGGCCTGCTCCGCGGGCGGGCGCTCGCCGCCAGCCGCATAGATCGGGTCGGGGATGAAGAGGCAGGCCGACGGGGCCGGGCCCGGGTCGCACGCGTCCCCGCCCTGCTGGACCCGCGCCGAGGCGGGGAAGACCGCGGTCGCCGCCCGGCGGGGGCTCCACGGCGCCCGCTGGACGACCGGCGCCCGGTCCGTGGCGGCCGCCAACACGTCGATCACGTCGCCGGTCTCGGCGTTGACGCTCACGTCCCAGGAACCCGAAGGGTCGGTGGTGGTCACCGGGACCAGCCACGCGAGGGTCAGCTCCGCGCCCGACGGGACCCACACCAGCTCGGATGGCCCCACGTCGTCGGGGGTGCCGTCGACCGCCTTCCCGGCGTTGTCCTCGGCCACGGCCTCGTCCACGGGCTCCACCTCGGCGCCCGCTTCGGCCTCGGACAGGGCGTTGGTCGCGCCCTGCACCGACCCGTCCTCCAACACGTTGACCACCAGCTCCGCGCCCCGGATCGGAAGGTCATCCAGGTACTGGCCGAAGGTCACGTTGCTGACCGCGGGCGTCATCGTGATCCCGGTGAAGCGCAGCGCGTCGCGCTGCTCGTCGTCCAGGTCGGCCTCGTCGTCGATCCACGCCTGGGCCGTCTCGACGATCTCCTGCTCCTCGTCGCTCAGGTCGTCGAGGGCCGCCGCCGGCTCGGCGTCGGCGGCCTCGTCGTCACCGCCGCCGTCGTCGCCGGAGCACGCCGGTACGAGGGCGAGGCAAAGGAAGAGGATGAGCAAGGTCCGCCGCATGGCGCCGCACCGTAATCCGGTGCGAGCCCGCGGCTGCCTCACGGATCCGCAAGGCTGGCGGCGTGCTGGACGACCCGATGGCCGTGCTCGTCGAGCACGGCATCCTCCTCGAGTCGGCCAAGGGCCCGATCCCGAACCTGGCCGATCTCGTCGCCGGTGAGCCGGTCAAGGGGAGCTGGTGGGCCCACCCCGACAGCCACCAGATCTTCCGCGTCGATCAACGAGCTGGCCGACTCGCCCGACGTGGTCCGACTCCGGCTGGTGCGGGGCAAGGTCACGCTCGTCCACCGGCGACTCTGGCCGGCGCTCGTCCGACTGGCCGACCGCGTCCCCCGCGAACGCCTGGCCGCCCTCCACGAGGAACACACGGCGTCGGGCGCGCACCGGGTCGTCGAGGAGCCGTTCCCGGACTGGGTGCCGCCCGACGTGCTGACGGAGGCCAGCGCGCTCACGGCGGAGGGCGCCGAGGAGCGCCTGCCTGCGTCACTGCTCGCCTGAGGGGCTCCGCTCCCCTCCGGGGGGCGGCGCGGGCCCGGTCGTGAACCGGAAGCAGTGGAGGGGGGCGTCGGGCTGGAGGGGGCGGAGCGCGCCGGGTGTGCGCGGCGGGATGTGGACCAGGTCGCCGGCGCCGATCTCCCGCTCCTCGCCCGCGAGGGTCAGGCAGCCGCGGCCCGTCGTCACGTAGAGGAACAGGTCCGCGCCGGACCCGTCGGCTGCGAAACTGGCCTCGTGGGCGACCTCGAACTCACTCACCAGCTCGAGGCGACCGCTCCCGGCGATCTCGAACATCTCCCGGGGGGACACCAGCCAGGACGCGGCGACGTCTCCGCCGGCGGCGACCACCGGCGCCGCGTCATCCGCCGACCGGGCGTCCATCGCACCCCCCTACTCCCCGGACGCCAGACTAGATCGACCGAACGTCAGGCGCCCTGGGCGCGGCGTCAGCTCCCGAAGCGCAGCGGCAGGATCTCGGGCCCGAAGATCCCGAACGGGGGCCGCCACGTGGTCTCGCCGTCGTGGGCGAGGCCGGGCATCGCCGCCGCCAGGATGGGCAGCGCCTCCTGCATCTCGGCCCGGGCCAGGCTGGCGCCCAGGCAGTAGTGCGGGCCGCCGCCGAAGGTGAAGTGGGGCTCGCGAGGCACGGTGATGTCGAAGGTCCGCGGCTCGTCGTAGGTCGCGGGGTCGTGGTTCGCCGCCGAGGTGGAGAGGGACAGCATGGTCCCGGCCGCGACCCGGTAGCCGTCCAGCTCGAACTCCTCGACGACCATGCGGGGCGCGGCCGCGACGGCTCCCCGGAACCGCATGACCTCCTCGACCGCCTGGGGCGCCAGCGAGGGATCGGACCGGAGGTGCTCCCACTGGTCGGGGAACTCCGAGAACAGCCACATCGCCAGCCCGAGCTGGTTGCGGGTGGTGTCGAACCCGGCGAACAGGAGCGCGGCGATCAGGGCGAAGACCTCGTCGTCGGTCAGGCGGTCGTCGTCCTCGGTGGCCTGGACGAGGGCGGTCACGAGGTCGTCCTGGGGGTTCGCCCGGCGGTCCGCGGTCAGGGCCGTGACGTACTCGCCCATCTGCTCGAGCCCCCACTCCACCTCAGCGAGGTGCGCACCGAGCTGGAACGACAGGGCCCAGGTGATCGCCCGGTTCCACCGGGCGAAGTCGTCGTGGTCCTCGCGGGGGACGCCCAGGAGGTGGCACATCACCTCGATCGGGTAGTGGTCAGCCACCTGGGCCATGAACTCGCAGTGGCCGACCTCGACCAGCGGGTCCACGAGCGTGTGCAGGGTGGCCCGCATCTCGTCCCGATGGGCGTCCACCGCCCGGGGGGTGAACGCCCGGCTCACGAGCTTGCGGAGGCGGGTGTGGTCCTCACCCTCGAGGGCCAGGATCGAGGTGCTCAGCTGGTCGAAGAGCGGGCCGTCGGTGACGCCCTGCATGCGGACGATGTCGGGCACCGAGCTGCGCAGGCGCCGGTCGGCGAGGAGGACCTGCACCTGCGCCCGGCCGATGGCCAGCCCGCCGATCGGGGTCCGGACCAGCCACGACTCGCGCCGCAGGCCCTCCATGATCGGGACGGGATCGGCCTGGAACTCCTCGGAGAACATGTCGAGGAACGGCGCGTCGTCGATCGTCTTCACCGCTAGCACCGTAGGCCGATGCCGATCGGCCTGACCCGACGCACGAGACTGGCCTCGTGCTGGCCACGACGCGGGCCCGGATCGACATGCGGCTCGGGATGCTCGAGTACCGGCTCCGGCCCAGGCGACGCGAGACCTGGGAGGGACCCTTCAACGGGCAGGCGTTCCGGCAACGGATGTTCGACGAGCTGTGCACGGGCATCGACTTCGCCGCGATCATCGAGACCGGGACCTATCGGGGCACGACCACGGCGCACCTCCGGCAGCGCACGACCATCCCCGTCCACTCCTTCGAGCTGCAGCCCCGCGACCACGGCTTTGCCCGGGCCCGACTGCGGAAGACGCGCGACCTCCACCTGCACCGTGAAGACAGCCGGGAAGGCATCGCCGCCCTCGCCGGCACCCCGAGCCGGTCGGAAGGGCCGGTGTTCTTCTACCTCGACGCGCACTGGGAGGACGATCTTCCCCTGCGCGAAGAGGTCGACTTGGCGTTCACGCACTGGAGGCAGGCCGTCGTGATGGTCGACGACTTCGCCGTGCCCGACGACCCGGGGTACGGGTTCGACGACTACGGCGCCGGCAAGGCGCTGACCCTCGCCTACCTCGGGGCGGCGGCGGCGGACCCGGTGGCCGTGTGGTTTCCGGCCTGCGCGTCCCGAGCGGAGACGGGGGCCCAGCGGGGCTGCGTCGTGCTCGCCCGCGACGCCGAGCTCATCCGTCGGATCGATCTCCTCACGACCCTGCGACGGTGGCCACCGGCCCGCGCATGATCGCGGTCGGTCACGCCCCGACGCTCGGGGGCCGTTCGCCGACCGACGGCGGCGCGAGGATGCGCCGCTGCCGCTCGGTCAGGCCCGGGTAGTCATCGGCGTCGTAGTACTCGTCCATCCAGGCCGAATGGCCAGGGCTGTACTTGTACAGGAGGGTTCGGCGCTCGTGGTCGGCGGTCCACGGGGCCGTGCCGTGAACGAGTGCTTCGGTGAAGAACAGCACGTCCCCCGCTTCGACGCGGGGCTGGACCACGTAGTGGGGCCGGCGCCGGAACGCCCGCACGTCGGCGGCGATGCTCCCCGGGAAGTTGCTCTTGTGGCTGCCCGGGATGCAGCAGAAGCCGCCGTCACCGTCCTCCACCGGGCTGAGCGCGAAGGCCACGACGGTGAGGCCGGTGCGGATCCGGCCGTCGCGGTACTCGTACCAGTGGTCGGGGTTCTCGTCGCTCCGCCCCCCGTGCAGGTCCTGGCCTCTGCCACCGCGGGTCATGAAGACACAGAAGTCGTGGTCGAGCCGGAAGCGGGATCCGACCACCTCCTCCAGGAGGGGCACGATGCGCGGGTGGTCGATGAGCCGTTGGAAGGGCGATCCCCACGCGGAGGCGCGGAACAGCCGCCTGTAGCGCTCCCCCGCGGGCGGCGCCGAGGCTCTCCGGTCGGCAATGGCATTGAGCGCGGCGACCTCCGCCGGGCTGAGCACCCCTTTGACCACCAGGTAGCCCTCGAGGTCGAACAGGAACCGCTCCTCGGAGGTCATCCCGCGGTTCCGGCCGAGGGTGCGTCGGGGTCTCGTCAGCCATCGGTCGACGCCGCCGCGGTTCATCGCCCGCTTCCCCGCGACAGGGCCACCCGGGAGCGGAACTGCCGCAGCGCCGTGGCGGGACGGAGTCCCACTCGATGACGGACCGTCTGCGTCGCCTCCAGAGCGGACCGGAACCATTGGGGCCGTTGGAGCCGGCGGCGGAGGCGTCGGGACGTCAGGAGGTGACTGGCGTGGTCGATGCAGTCCAGGTGGTCGTGGCCGCCCGCCAGCTGACGGTTGCGAACGGCCTCGGGGCCCTCGTAGCACCACGCCTCGCCGCCGGGGACGTGCGAGTAGTCGTGCCGCTGGTGCACGGCGGTCACGACCCGGCTGGCGTCGACGACGGTGGCCCCGAGGGTCCGAGCCCTCCACACCAGCCAGTTGTCGAAGCCCGCCCGGCCGACGGCGAACGGGGGCAGCTCGTCGTAGAGGTCGCGGTTGAAGACGAACCAGTCGATGGCCCAGACCCCGCGGAGAACCGCCGAGCCCGCCACGTGGCGGAGCACGCCGGCCTCCCACGCGGGATCGCCGAAGGCCACCGGCGCGCGGAGGTCGAGGTCCCAGCACTCGCCGATCATGAGGTGGTCGGACGCCCGTCGCCGCACGCGCTCGATCGCGGGCAGGAAGTCGCTCAGGAGGAGGACGTCACTGTTGACGAAGCAGAGCTCGTCGTCGGCGCCGAGTCGGCGCGCCTCGTGGAACAGGGCGCTGACGAGCGGCGTGCCGAACTCGTTGCGCTCGATCTCCGGGACATGGTCCACGTGCAGCTCGCGAGCCACCTCGGCCGTCCCCTCCTCGTCCCCGAACAGGACGACGCGGCTTGCCTCGCCGAGCCGGGCCCAGCTCCCGATGGCGTTGCGCTGGATGACCCCCGTGTGGCCGCGGAACGCCTTGGGGATCGCGAAGAGTGTCACCATCGAGCACGGTCCAGGCTAGGTACTGCGCCCGTTCCCTGCTGAGTGGGTGGACACGTCCTCCCAGACACTTATCCCTTGCGCTAAGTGTGGCCAGCCGCGATACTTAGCTCCATGGCACAGCATTCGACCCGGCTGGACGCCGTGTTCGGCGCGCTCTCGGACCCGACCCGCCGTTTCGTGATCGGCGAGCTGGGGCGGGGCCCGGCCAGCGTTGGCGACCTGGCGCGGTCGTCGCCGATGACGCTCCCGTCGTTCATGAAGCACATCCGGACGCTCGAGCGCACCGGGCTGATCCGCACCGCGAAGGCCGGACGGGTGCGCACGTGCACGCTCGACCGCGAGCGCCTCGCCGTCGTCGACGGCTGGCTCGCCCAGCAGCGAGCGATCTGGGAGGGCCGCACCGACCGTCTCGAGCAATTTGTCACCCCTCGAGGAGCCGTCATGAACCCCGACCTCGATCTCCATCTCGACCGGATCATCCGTGCCCCCCGCACCGTCGTGTGGGATGCGTGGACCGATCCTGCGAGCCTCGCTTCGTGGTGGCTGCCCGCACCGATGCACTGCCGCGTCGAACGGCTCGACACCGTCCCGGGTGGCGCGTTCGTGACCTCGATGAGCGACGACGGCATCGAGTACGTGCCCCACCTCGACGCCTGCTTCCTCGCCGTCGACGCGGGCGAACGGATCGTGTTCACCAATGCCGTCGACGGCCGATGGCGGCCGGCCGCACCCGAGCCGGTCGCGATGACCGCAGAGATCACCATGCGGGACCATCCCGACGGCACCGACTACCGGGTGATCGTGCAACACCCCGACCCGGCGTCACGCGCCCTCCACGAGGAGCTCGGCTTCTTCGACGGGTGGGGGACCGTCACCCAGCAGCTCGCCGCGCTGGTGGAGGCATCCGGCGGTTCCCGATGAAGCTCACCCTCACGCAGTTCGTCACCCTCGACGGCGTCTACCAGGGACCTGGTTCACCTGACGAAGACCGCAGCGACGGCTTCTCCCGCGGCGGCTGGATGGTGCCCCACATGGACGAGACGTTCATCACCCAAGCCGCCGCCTGGCTCGCCCGAGCCGACGCCCTGCTGCTCGGCCGCCGCACCTACGAGGCGTTCGCCGACGCGTGGCCCCAGATCACCGATCCCACCGACCCGTTCACCGAACGAATGAACGGCCTCCCGAAGTACGTCGCCTCGCACACGCTGACGGACGCGACATGGTCGCCGAGCACGATCCTGCGAGGCGACATCGTTGCGGAGGTCGCACAGCTCAAGGCCCGTCCGGGAGGCGAGCTCCAGCTGCACGGCTCTGCCCGACTCGCGCAATCTCTCCTGGCGGCCGGCCTGATCGACGAGCTCCGCCTGGTCGTCACCCCCACCGTGCTCGGACAAGGACGGCGGCTCTTCCCGACAGAAGGCCCAGCTCTCGGCCTGCGCGTCACCCACAACACCACGACTCCTGGCGGCCTCACGATCCTCGTGCTCGCGACCACGAGCGCAGCCGAGTTCGCGACCTATGACGGGATCAGCTCCGTGAACTCACCAACCACGACCGACTGATGATCCGGACACCGTTCCGGGGACCGACGGTCAGCCCGCCATGGCCTTTGCGGCGCGGGCCTCCATCTCCTCGGGGGAGACGTCCTCGACGTGGGTGGCCACGTTCCACTGGTGGCCCCACGGGTCGGCGAACAGGCCCGACCGGTCGCCGTAGAACTGGTCCTGGACCGGCGTGACCTCGGTGGCCCCGGCGGCGAGGGCTGTGGCGAAGGTGGCGTCGACGTCCTCGACGTAGAGCATCATCATCACCGGCGTGCCCCCGAGCTCCTTGGGCGTCGACTGGCCCATGTCCGGGAAGACGTCGGCCAGCATGATCACCGAGTCGCCGATCGCCAGCTCGGCGTGGCCGACCTTGCCGTCGGGCCCGTCCATGCGGCCCCGAACGGTGGCACCGAGCACGTCGACGTAGAAGTCGATGGCTTCGCCGGCGCCATCGATGCTCAGGTAGGGGGAGACGCGGGGGTAGTTCTCGGGAATGGCAGACACCATGGCTCGCTCCTCTGGTTGCGTCGCCTGATCGTCTACCCAGCAGCGGTCAGATGCTGACCTGAAGGGGGACCTTTGTGGCCATTCACCGGTTGGCCACGCGGCGTTGCCGAAGGAGGGACTGGTCAGGTTGCCCGCATCGTCGAGCATCGACCGTTCTCCGCCATCTACAGCATCGCGCGCGGGAGGGGGCTTGCCGCAAACGACCCAAACGTGCTGACCATGGCTCGTGACCGAACACGCGGTGGTGATCGCCGGAGGGGGCCCGACCGGGCTGATGTTGGCGGGCGAGCTGGCGTTGGCGGGGATCGACGTCGCCATCGTCGAGCGGCGCGCCGACCAGTCGCTCGACGGGTCACGGGCCGGCGGGCTGCTCGCCCGCACCATCGAGGTGCTCGATCAGCGGGGCATCGCGGAACGGTTCCTCGACGCGGGGTACACCGCCCCGGCGCACGGGTTCGCCGGGATCCGCTTGGACCTCAGCGACTTCCCCACCCGCCACAACTACGTGCTCGCGCTGAAGCAGCGCCTCATCGAACCCATCCTGGCGGACTGGGTCGGTGAGCTCGGGGTCCCGATCCTCCGCAGTCGCGAGGTGGTGGGCTTCACCCAGGACGAGACGGCGTCGACGTCGAGGTGTCCGACGGCACGACGCTCCGGGCGGACTACCTCGTCGGCTGCGACGGAGGACGGAGCCTGGTCCGCAGGGCGGCCGGCATCGACTTCCCCGGGTTGGATCCCTCGAGCAGCGCGATCATCGCCGAGGTCGAGATGGACGAGGAGCCGGAGATCGGCATGCGCCCCGAGGGCGGCGGCCTCGGTCCCGTCGACCCGACGAAGGGCGGAGGGCCGTACGGGGTCGTGCTCATGGAACGACCCCCGGAACCCAGCAGCGAGCCCACCTTGGACGATCTCCGCGAGGCACTCATCAGGGCGTACGGGACGGACTACGGCGTGCACAGCCCGACCTGGATCTCCCGCTTCTACCGACACGTCCCGGCAGGCGGCGTCCTACCGCGAGGGTCGGGTGCTGCTCGCGGGCGACGCCGCCCACATCCATCCCCCGCACGGCGGCCAGGGCCTCAACACGGGCGTGCAGGATGCGGTGAACCTGGGATGGAAGCTGGCCCAGGTGATCAAGCAGACGTCACCCGAGAGCCTGCTCGACACCTACCACGCCGAACGGCATCCGGTCGGGGCCCGGGTGCTGCACAACACCAGTGCGCAGGTCGCGCTCGGCAGCCCCGACGAGCGTCACCAGGCCCTCCGCGACACCATGGTCGAGCTGCTGAGCATGGACGAGCCGCGCCGGCGCATCGCCGCGGAGCTCTGCGCCCTCGACGTCCACTACGACCTCGGCGAGGGACACCCGCTGCTCGGGCGGCGCATGCCCGACCTCGACCTGCACACCGCGGACGGCCCCACGCGCGTGTACTCCTTCCTGCACGACGCCCGGCCCGTGCTCCTCAACCTCGGTGAACCCGGCGGTTCCGACACCGGGCCTTGGGCGGATCGAGTCCGGTTGGTCGAGGCCAGGCACGACGGCGCGTGGGAGCTCCCGGTCCTCGGCGAGGTCCCTGCGCCGCCGGCCGTGTTGATCCGACCCGACGGGCATGTGGCCTGGACCGGAGAGCTCACGGACCCCGAGCTGCCTCGAGCCCTTGCGACCTGGTTCGGCCCGGCCGCTCCGGCTCAGTAGCTCGCGATCCGGAACGCTCAGCGGCGCGAGCGCAGCATCTGGTTGAGTCGCGCCGCTTGGTGCATCTGGTGGTTGCGCTCGGCGAGGTTCGGCGCGTTGCGGGCGGCGTCGGCGTAGAGGCGGGCGGCGAGGTCGAGATCACCGTTCTTCTCGTGGAGGTAGGCGGCGACCGCGTCGCGTCGCGGGATGGTCTCGTCGACGTCAGCCAGCGCCGCCAGCCCGGCCCCAGCGCCGTCGGCCTCGCCGACGGCGACGGCCCGGTTGAGCCGCACGATCGGGGTGTCGGCGAAGCCGAGCAGCTCGTCGTACCACTCGACGATCTGGACCCAGTCGGTGTCCTCGAAGCGAAGGGCGTCGGCGTGGAGCGCGGCGATCGCCGCTTGCGCCTGGTACTCACCGAGCCGATCGCGCGCCAGGGCAGCTTGCAACGACCGCGACGCCCTCGGCGATGAGCTCGCCGTCCCACTGACTCCGGTCCTGGTCAGCGAGGGGCACGATCGCTCCGTCCGGCCGGGTACGGCTGCGGCGGCGAGCGTGGTGCAGCAACATCAACGCGAGCAGGCCGTCGACCTCGGGATCGTCCACCGACGCGGCCAGTTGCCGGGTGAGCCGGATCGACTCGGCGGCGAGGTCGACCTCGCCCGAGTGGCCCTCGTTGAAGACGAGGTAGAGCACCCGCATCACCGTTCGGACGTCGCCGGCGCGACCGAGACCAGCCTGATCGACCGTGCGCTTGGCCCGGCTGATCCGCTGCGCCATGGTGCTCTCCGGCACGAGGTACGCCTGGGCGATCTGGCGCGTGGTGAGCCCGCCGACGGCCCGGAGGGTCAGCGCCACCGCGGAGGACGGTGTCAGGTCCGGATGGGCGCACAAGAAGTAGAGGCCCAGGGTGTCGTCGACACTCGGCACCACGCCGTCCGGTGGCGCCGTAGCGAACTGGACCTCTCGATCGCGGCGCGCGGCATCCGACCGGGCCAGGTCGATGAACGCTCTCCAGGCGACCGTGATCAGCCAACCCTTGGGATCGGAAGGGGGATCGTCCTCCCACGCGTCCATCGCCCGGACGAGCGCCTCTTGCACCGCGTCCTCGGCCGTCGCGAAGTCGGCTCCGCGACGGACGAGGACGCTCAAGACCTGCGGGACGAGCTCACGCAGCTCGACGTCGCCCACGATCAGTCGGTGACGGTGGGCGGCGCGGTGAGGAAGGGCCGGACCTCCAGCCACTCGTGGATCGCTTCACCGCGGGCCCCGGGCGCGGCCGAGAGCTCGCCGGCGAGCTCGATCGCTCGCTCGTAGCTGTCGACATCGATCACCATCCACCCGGCGACCAGATCCTTCGTCTCGGCGAACGGGCCGTCGGTGACCGGCGGTCGCCCCTCACCGTCGGAGCGGACCCAGACACCGTCGGGCGACAGCGCTTGTGCATCGACGAACTCACCGGTGCCCTCGAGCCGTGCGGCGAAGTCGCTCATGAACTGGACGTGCGCCTCGACCTCCTCGGGCGTCCACTGGTCCATCGGCACGTCGTTCGGCGGTGCCGGGGCGCCCCGGTAGTGCTTGAGCAACAGGTACTTGGCCATCTTGTTCTCCTCCTGCGAAGTGCGACCCCGCTGGCCGCGTTCACCACTGGGACGGAGCCGAACTCAGATTCTCGACATCGCCGGCAGGAACCTCCAGTCGATAGAGGTTGTCGAGGAACCCGTCGACGACCGCCTGCTTCCAGAACACGAAGCCGAGCTTCTGGGCGACGTTCTGCGACGGGGTGTTCCTCGGGTCGATCATGGCAAGGATCTCGCCGGAGAACGTCGCTTCGGCCACGGTGAGGAGCGCCCGGCTCGCCTCGGTCGCATTGCCCTTCCCACGCGCCTCGGGAACGAGCCGATACCCGTACTCGAGCCGCCGCTGCTCCTCGAACTCGAACGCGCTCACGCCCGTGTAGCCGATGATGCAGCCGGTCCGGAGCTCGATGACCGGCTGCTTCCCGAAGGGCAGCTCCGCCGCTCGCTCCAGCATCTCGTCAAAGCGACGGTGCGCGCCGTCCCAGTCGAGCACACCAGCCGAGAAGGCCATGAAGCCCTCGTCGCGGAACAGCTCCACGAACCGCTCCCGGTCGGACTCGACCGGCAAGCGGACTTCCAGGCGCGGGGTCAACATGAGCCATCGAGCGTTCCCCGCCGCGGCCCACGACGACAAGCGACTTCTGGGATTCAGCTGACCAGCGGCGGACTACACCTCGCTCGGGCTCACGGGAACAGGCCGCGGGAGCCGATGGCCTCGGCGACCCGTTCGACGGCCACGACGAAGGCCGCTTCACGCAGGGGCGCCTTGAGCGCCTCCGCCCGGGTCCACACGTGGTTGAACGCGTTTTCCATGCGCTCGTGCAACCGGACGGCGACCAGGTCGCTGTCCCACGCGTAGCCCTGCAGGCTCTGAGCCCACTCGAAGTACGAGGAGGTCACCCCGCCCGCATTGGCCAGGATGTCGGGAACGACCATGATCCCCCGCTCGGCGAGGACGGCATCGGCCTCGATCGTCGTCGGGTTGTTGGCCGCCTCGACGACCACGGCGGCCGTCAGCCGGCGGGCGACGTCGGGGGTGATGGACCCACCGAGTGCCGCCGGGACCACGAGGTCGCAGTCGACGTCCCACAACGCGTCGCCGGGCACCCGGTCGCCACCGGGGAAGTCGCGCACCGAGCCGTGCTGTTCCACGTGATCGGCCAGGTCGCCCACGTCGAGACCGCCGGCGTTCGCGGTGGCCCCACCGACATCGCTCACCCCCACCACCCGCATGCCAGCCGACGCCAGCAGGAAGCTCAGCGGACCACCGACCTTGCCGAAGCCCTGGATCGTGACCCGGGATCCGGCCAAGGGGAGGTCCAGGTGCTCGAACGCCGCCCGCACGACCACGACGAGGCCGCTCGAGGTCGCGCCGGCGTGGGCCCGGGTGCCGCCGATCGACATCGGCTTGCCCGTCACCGAGCCCGGCAGGTGCCCACCGCTCGCCATGGTCAGCGTGTCCATCAGCCAGGCCATCACCCGCCCGTCGGTGTTCACGTCGGGGGCCGGGATGTCGCGGTTGGGCCCGAGCAGCGGCGAGATCTCGAAGGTGTAGCGCCGGGTGACCCGCTCCAGCTCACCGAGAGAGAGCACGGTGGGGTCACAGCGCACCCCGCCCTTGGCCCCTCCGAAGGGCAGGTCCAGCAGGGCGGTCTTGAAGGTCATCGAGGCCGCCAGGGCCTTGACCTCATCCACATCCAGCTCCGGGTGGAAGCGGATACCGCCCTTGGCCGGTCCCCGGGTCGTGTCGTGCTGCACCCGCCAACCGGTGAACACCTCCACCCGACCGTCGTCCAATCGGATCGGCACGGCGACCTCGAGGATCCTCTCAGGCTTGCGGAGCGTGGCGATGAGATCGGGGGCAATACCAGCAAGCTCGGCGGCCGAGTCCAAGCGGTGCAGGACGGCGTTCCAGCCGGACGTCATGACCCGATCCTGCCGCGCCACAGCGCTGTTGTCTTGGAAGCTCAGGAAGCCGATCGTCCACTTGGCTGGCGGACCGTGGTCAGTCCGCTCGGCGGGAGTCCGTCATCCCGGGCCTACCAGCGGAAACGAATGGCCATTCAAGGCGGCTCGATCGGCTCCACCGGCTCTGGCGGCTCGACCGGTTCCCGCGGTTCCACGGCGTCGCCCTCGGTGTCCTGACCGTTCGACGACTCCTCGCCCACGTAGTTGATCTCGATGACCCCGGTGGCGAGTTCGGCATCGATGGTGAAGGCGTCTCCCGCCTCCGGGCCCGCGTCGAACTCGCGGCCTTCGTCGACGCCGCCGTCCGAGACGTCGTCCGGCTGGTTGACCGACACGGTGCCGAGGTGGACGTTGGCGTGGATCGCCACCCTCGCGTCCTCGGGCACGTTGACCACGATGGCACCGGCCGCCTGGCGGATTTCGAGTTCATGGCCCCCGGCGGCCCCCGCCGGCAGGTCGGTCAGGTCGACCGTCGTGCGCCCGAAGGCCTGGTGGATCTCGTCCGGCAGCGTCGCCTCCGACCGAGGGGCCACCAGCACGTCGCCGGTGCCGTCGAGGGCGCTAGCCGAAGTCGTCCCGAAGGTGCCGATGATGCACGCGCCAAGAAACACCCACACCAGGTTGGACCAGGGCGCGCGCCGGAACAGGCCGCCGATGATCAAGGCGGCTAGGCCCACGCCGAGCATGGCCCATCCGTAGGCCGCGATCGGAATGCCACGCGTGGCGTCGAGCAAGCCGAGCACCCCGAGCGTCAGCACCAGCGCGCCGAACGACCCCCAGCGGGCGGGTGCAAGGCGCTGCCGGCGCTCTCGGCGGGCAGCGCGCTGCGACTCTCGCGCCACGGTTCGCGCCGCGATGATCTGGGCCTCGGCCTCCGACCCGCGGACGTTCGGGGTCGGGCCGAAGACCTGGGTGGGGTCGGTCACTGTGTAGCCGGGTACCAAACCTCCCGGGTCGGCGCCGCGGTCCTCACCGGTTCCGCCCGCGGCAGCCCGGGCAGTGCTGCGCTTCGACAGGGCCACGGCGATGATCACCACCGCGATGCCCACAGGACCGAAGGCGAGCGGCTGCCACGACTGGAACAGCGCCGTCCAAAACAGGACCAGGACCACGCCGACGACCACCCAGAAGGCAACGCCGCGGTTCCGTAGCCCGTCGACGAACCGGTCGACCGGGGGGTCGACGGCGCCCTCCTCGGGGAGGAGCGCCCAGCACAGCACATAGGCGAGCACTCCGGCCCCGCCGAAGAACGCGCCGACCGCGAACAAGACCCGGAACAGGACCGGATCGGTGCTGAAGTAGCGGCCAAGTCCCCCGGCCACACCCGCGAGCACGCGGTCGTCCATGCTGCGGCGGAGCGATCTTCCGGACGGCGGCTCGCTCTCGGGGGCGCCGTCCGTACCTCCGTCGCCAGGACGCAGGGGGTCGGTCGGATCATCGATGAATGTGCTCACGGGTTCGAGCATGGACGAACGCGGTGCCGCTGCCCATCGGGAATGACCCTGATTTCACCCGGAGACTCCGCTCGGGCCAATCTGGGGGCGCCCCCGGAGGCGGAGCCGACGCCGGAGCAGCGATCATGGTGCAATGCCCGTCGCCCCCGTCGAGTTCGCTCGCCATGGTAATGGGACGCCTCACCTCGAGCGGCGCGCCGCCGGTCGACTGATCGGCGGGGTGGCCGGGGGCATCGCCGACCACCTCGGCATCTCGGCTATCGCCGTGCGCGCCGCGTTCGTGGCGGCGGCCTTCGGCGGGGGGCTGGGGGTCGTCCTCTACGCCGTGTTCTGGATCGTCCTCCCCGTGGCCACCCACGACGACGGGAGCAGCCGCATGTCCCCGCTCCAGTACGTCGTCGCCATCGCCGCGGGGATCATCGCCCTCGCCAGCTCCACGTGGCTGTCGCCCTTCGGTGACCTCTTCATCCCGGCCGCCATCGGCTGCGTCGGCGCCGCCTTACTGTGGCGGCAGGCCGGTGCAGGCCAGCGCGAGCGCTGGCGCCAGATGTCTCGCACCTCGCTGACCGCCGCTACCGACGACCGGTGGGGGCAGGCCCGGGTCGTCGCGGGCACCGGGCTCGTCGTCGTCGGCTGCGCCGCGGTGTTGGCGTCGGCAAACCTCTCGGCCGTTCGCGACGGCCTGCAGGCGGTCGCGATCACCCTGGTGGGAGTGGCGCTGATCACCGGCCCCTGGTGGGTGCGGATGGTCACGGACCTCAGTGAGGAACGCCGCGAGCGGGTCCGGTCGCAGGAACGGGCCAACCTCGCCGCCCACCTGCACGACTCGGTGCTCCAGACGCTCGCGCTCATCCAGCGCAACGCCGATTCACCCCGGGAGGTCACCCGTCTCGCCCGCAGCCAGGAGCGGGAGCTGCGCACGCTCCTGTACGCCGGCGTCGGGGCCGAGGTCGCCACCGAGGGGGATCTCAGCGGGCATGTGGGCGACGCCCTGCGGGCCGTGGCCGCCGAGGTCGAGGACGCCTACGCCGTCACGGTGGACTTGGTGGTGGTGGGTGACATCGATCTGGACAAGCGGCTGCAGGCGTTCGTGGGCGCCGTCCGGGAGGCGATGGTCAACGCCGCTCGTCACTCGGGTGTCGACACCCTGTCGGCCTACGCCGAGGTGGAGCTGGGCGCGGTGGTGGCGTACGTCCGCGACCGCGGATGCGGCTTCGACCTCGGCGCCGTGGCGCCGGACCGGCAGGGGGTACGGGGCTCGATCATTGATCGGATCGAGCGCCATCGCGGCGAGGCCACGATCCGAAGCGCGCCAGGCGCCGGCACCGAGGTAACTATCCGGATGGCCCGATGACACGGATCGCCCGATGACCATCCGTGTCTTCCTCGTCGACGACCACGCCATGTTCCGCGCCGGCGTCCGGGCTGGCTTGGGGGAAGAGGTCGAGGTCGTCGGCGAAGCCGGCGCGGTCGACGAGGCCATCGCCGGCATCAACAGCACCGAGCCCGATGTGGTGCTGCTCGACGTGCACCTCCCCGACGGCGGCGGGCCGGCCATCATCGCCGGCGTCCTGGCCGCCGCGGAGCCGTCCGACAACGAGCACCCCCGCTTCCTGGCGCTATCGGTGTCCGACGCCGCCGAGGACGTCATCACCGTCATCCGGGCCGGTGCCCGTGGCTACGTGACCAAGGCCATCTCGGCGGCGGAGCTCACCGCCGCCATCGAGCGGGTGGCCGAGGGCGACGTAGTCTTCAGCCCCCTCCTCGCCGGCTTCGTAATCGACGCCTTCCGCGCCGCGCCCACTGCGGCGGCGGCCGACCCCGACCTCGACCTGCTCACCCCGCGCGAGCTCGAGGTCATGCGCCTGCTGGCCCGCGGCTACGCCTACAAGGAGATCGCCGCCGAGCTCTACATCGGAACCAAGACCGTGGAAACCCATGCCTCGAACGTCCTGCGCAAGCTCCAGCTCTCGAACCGCCACCAGCTCACCCGCTGGGCCGCCGAACGTCGCATGCTCTGAGTGGGCGGCCGTGACGGTCGCGGCCGCGTCAATCTGAGTCACGTCTGGCGCCCGGCCTCCCAGGGCGGCGCCACCATTTCCCTGATTTCGTGCCCGTAGCAGCGGGCACAAACGGGCACGGAGGGGTTTCCACGGTCAGTCGCAGACAAATCCGCCGGTGCCGAAACCCCGGCGTGACCAGGCTGCCGCCCTGGTCAGTGGTGGAGGTGAGCGGATTCGAACCGCCGGCCTCTACGTTGCGAACGTAGCGCTCTAGCCAACTGAGCTACACCCCCGGGTGCGGGGTCTGAGGCTACCGGGGCATTTGCTACCCTCAAGCTCAGCGCGGGCGATGCCGATCCCGGGAGAGATCTGCGATGCGCCCAAGCCCCACCCCCACCGATCACCGGTCATTCGACCACCGCCGAGGCCGACGATTCGCGGCCGGGCTGCTGCTCGCCGCCACTTTGGTGAGCACGCCGAGTCTCGCTCCGCCGGTCGCCGCCAGCACGGCGGGCAAGGCCACGGTCGAACGCTCGATGTCCCGCAACCAGGTGCAGGTGCTCGACCTGGTCAACCGGGCCCGGAGGTCACGGGGCCAGCGGTCGCTGGCCACCAACGGCCTGATGAACCAGCGGGCCCAGAAGTGGGCCGAGCACCTGCGCAGCATGCAGCGGCTCGACCACCGCGCCCCGCCGTTCGGCACGCCCGCCGGCTGGTGCGCGGCGGCCGAGAACGTCGGGATGAGCGGCAACGGCGGGACCATCCTCGGCACCCACAAGGCCTTCATGCGCTCGTCGGGGCACAAGCACAACATCCTCAACGGACGCTGGACGGCCGTCGGCGTCGGCGTGGCACGCGACCGTCGCGGCGAGTACTTCATCGTCCACGCGTTCGCGGACTTCAGCTGCTGAGAACACCACGGCCCGCCCACATCGGCACCGGCGTGGCCCGGGCCGCCAACGGCGAGATCTTCGTGGTCCAGGCCTACATGGACCGCACCGGCTAGATCGCTTCATCGGCGCCGAAGGGCGCCGAAAGGCTCCGGGCTCAGTTCGGGCTCAGTTGGCCTGGGAGCGAACGACCCGGAAGGCGGTCGACTCGATCTCGACCGGGGCCAGGTCGGCGTTGCCCGGGCGGAAGCCGCCGCCCTGGGCCAGGAGCTCGGAGGGGGCGGCGCCCTGGCCTCCGTGGGGCAGGAAGGCGACCTTGATCTCCCGCTCGGCCTTGGCCTTCTGGAGCCGGATGAGCATCGCCACGTAGGCGACGAGGGCGATGTCGATCAGCAGGTGCAGGAAGAGCACGGGCCCGCCCAGGCCGACGGCCATCAGGAAGCTGAGGCCGCTCGCGGCCACGAGGGTGAAGAGCACGTCCCGGCGGCGCTTGCGGGCCGCTCGGGCAGCCAGGACCTCCGGCGGGATGGCCCCGCGGGCCGGGGCCGGCTCGGGCTCGTCGTCGATCTCGGGAGCCAGGAGGTAGCGCGGGTCCTCGGCGACCGTGGCCTCCGCGCCGCGGGGGCCGAGGACCTGGACGGCGGAGGACTGGGGCTCGGGCCGGTCGGGCACGACCTGCGGCACGCCCCGGCGGGTCAACGGGTGGCGAGCACCGGCAGGCAGCGGACTGCCGGGCTGCTGGGGGGATCCGAGTGAACTCGAGGCCACGGGGAGGTAGCCGGAGCGTTCCCGGTTGCCGAAGGACCGGGAGAGGGCGTCGAGCTTGTTGGAGACCGGGCCCCGGGTACCTGCTGCACGTGTGTCGTTGCGGTCACGGAAGTACGGGGGCAGCAGCACGGCCGCCCACATGCCTACGAGGATCAGCAGGACGATGGGTGTCACGCGGTGGGTTCCTGGGTCGGCGGCGGGGGCATTGCCCGGTCGGGGCGGAGATGGCTCCGGCTCCGGGGAACCGGATTACGACTGTACGTCAGTTGTTACGGTTCTACTACGAAGCCCTGAACGTAGCGAATCGGGCACGTGGCATGCAACGACCCCCCGTGGTCGTGGCGACCTCAGGAGGTGGCGTCGGGGGCGCTGTCCGCTTCCGGTCGGCGGTAGGTGCCCGAGCGCCCTCCGGTCTTCTCCCAGAGCGCGATGTCGCCGATGACCATCGAACGGTCGGCCGACTTGCACATGTCGTAGATCGTGAGCGCCGCCACCGAGCAGGCGGTGAGCGCCTCCATCTCGACCCCGGTGCGGTCGACGGTGTCGACCTGGGCCTCCACCTCGATGAAGGTGTCCCCGATGTGGAAGTTCACGACCACCGAGCCCACGAGCAGGGGGTGGCAGAGGGGGATGAGGTCCGAGGTGCGCTTGGCGGCCTGGATCCCGGCCACCCGGGCGACGGCGAGGACGTCACCCTTGGTGACGGCCCCCCGGGCGACCAGCGACGTGGTCTCCGGCTCCATGTGGATCCGGCCCCGGGCGACGGCGCGCCGGTGCGACGCGTCCTTGGGGGTGACGTCGACCATGCGGGCACGGCCCAGCGGGTCGAGGTGGGTGAGGCCGACGTCGCTCATAGCCCACCAGCTTAGTGGTGAGGCTCAGCCGCCGATCTGGCTCATGGAGCGGGCGGGGCGGATGAACTGGACCTGCTGGATCTGGTGGCCGGCCCACTTCGCCGCCACCGACCCCCGAACGGCGTCCGCCAGGTCGTCGTCGCTCGCCCCGCCCCGGATCAGGGCGCGCAGGTCGGTCTCCTCGAGGGCGAAGAGGCAGTTGCGCAGGCCACCCTCGGCCGTCAGCCGGACGCGGTCGCAGGACCCGCAGAAGGCGTCGGTCACGGTGGGGATGACCCCGATCTGGCCCGCCCCGTCGCGGTAGCGGTAGAGCTCGGCGGGGTCGTTGGACCTCGGCACGGCGTCGAGCGGGTAGCGGGCGTCGATGGCGGCCACGATCTGGTCCCGGGAGACGACCTGGTCCGCGCTCCAGGCCCCGTCGGCGTCGAGGGGCATGAACTCGATGAAGCGGACCTCCACGCCGCGGTCGCGGCCGAACGTGGCGAAGTCGACCACCTCGTCGTCGTTGACGCCGCTCATGAGGACGACGTTGATCTTCACCGGCGAGAAGCCGGCCGTCACCGCGGCGTCGATGCCCTCGAGCACGTCGTCGAGGGCGTCCCGCCGGGTGAGGGCGAGGAAGCGGTCGCGGCGCAGCGAGTCGAGGGAGATGTTGATCCGGTTCAGGCCGGCGGCGGCGAGGTCTTCGGCGATCAGCGGGAGGGCGGCGCCGTTGGTGGTGAGCGCGAGGTCGACGCCGAGGGCGGCGAGCTTGGCGACCAGCACCGGCAGTCGGGCCCGGACGGTGGGCTCACCGCCGGTGAGCCGGATCGACTCGAAGTCGTATCGCTCGACGAGCACCCGGGCCACCCGCTCGATCTCCTCGAAGGTCAGGAGCTCGTCACGCGGGGTCCAGTCCATGCCCTCCTCGGGCATGCAGTACACGCAGCGGAAGTTGCAGCGGTCGGTGACGGAGATGCGCAGGTCGCGGTGCACCCGCCCGTAGGTGTCGACCAGCGCTTCCCCCATGCCCTCCACCCTACGGTGGCCGGGGCGGGGTCAGTCGAGCGGGATCAGCGGGAGGGTGGCCCCGGCCGGGACCCCGGCGCCGTCGGCCAGGACGACGAGGCCGTTGGCGGCGGCCATGGCCGCGAGGTGGTGGCTGCCCTGCCCGCCGACGGGGGCGACGTGGTACGCCCCGTCGGCGTAGGAGGCCACGACCCGCACGAAGTGGACCTTGCCGTCGGGCCGGCGGTCGAAGGCCGCGTCGGCGACGGCCTCGACCCGGGGACGGTCGAGGTCGGAGTGGCCCATCATCGACCGGAGGGCCGGTCGGGCCAGCAGCTCGAAGGAGACGAGGGCGGAGACCGGGTTGCCGGGGAGGCCGAAGACCGGGGTGCCGTCGACCACGCCGAACGCGAACGGCTTGGCGGGGCGGATGGCGATCTGCATCCACGCCATGTCGCCCAGGCGGTCCAGCACCTGCTTGGTCAGGTCGTAGTCGCCCACGCTCACCCCGCCGGAGGTGACGATCGCGTCGCAGGCCGCGGCGCCGTCGAGCACCGCCTTGGTCAGGAGCTCCTCGTCGTCGGCCACCGAGCCGAGGTCGACCGGGGTGAAGCCGCTCGCCGCCACCTCGGCCAGGAGCATGCGGGCGGTTCGAGTCGCGGATCTGGCCGAAGGCCAGCGGCGCCGGGGCGGGGACCAGCTCGTCGCCCGTCGAGATCACCCCCACCCGGGGCGGACGGCGGGCCTGGACCTCGAGGCGCCCGACGCTCGCCAGCACCCCCACGTGGGCCGACGTCAGCACGGTCCCCTCGGCCACCACCACCTCGCCCTCGCGCACGTCGTCGCCGACCGGGCGGATGTGGTTGCCGACATCGACCGCTTCGCGGACCAGCACGCCGTCGTCGCCCTCGCGCTCGGTCAGCTCGACCATGACGACCGCATCGGCGCCGGGGGGGATGGGCGCGCCCGTCATGATGCGCACGGCCTGGCCGGGGCCGACCTCGGGCCGGGCGCCGCTCCCGGCCGCCAGGTTGGCGACCACGTCGAGGCGGACGGGAGCATCCGGGGTCGCCGTGGACACGTCGGCGGCCCGCACGGCGTAGCCATCCATGGCGGTGTTGTCGAAGGACGGGATCGCCTCGCCCGCGGCCACCGCCTCCGCGGTCACGCAGCCCACGGCGTCGGTGAGGGGGACCGGCGAGGGATCGAGCGGGTGGACCCGCTCGAGGACGTGGGCCCGGGCCTGGTCGAGGGGGATCACCAGCCCTCCCGGCGGGCCAGCGCCTTGAGGAACTCGCGGAACCCGGGGCCGAGATCCTCCCGCTGAAGAGCGAGCTCCACCGTCGCCCGCAGGTAGTCGATCTTCATGCCGATGTCGTAGCGGCCCCGGTCGAACGTGTAGCCGTAGACACCCTCCGTGCCGACGAGCACGGCCAGCGCGTCGGTCAGCTGGATCTCGCCGCCGTAGCCCGGTTCGACCCCCTCCAGGGCGTCGAAGATCCCCGGGCTCAGCACGTAGCGGCCCACCACGGCCAGGTTCGACGGCGCCTGGGCCGGCTCGGGCTTCTCGACGATGTCGAGGACCTTGACCAGGCGGTCGGACACGGGCTCGGGCCGCACGCAGCCGTAGGACGAGATGTCCTCGTGGGGCACCTCGAGCAGGGCGATGATCGAGGCCTCCTGCTCGCCGTAGGCGGCGATCATCGAGGTCAGGAGGTCGGCGCCGTCGACCATGATGTCGTCGCCCAGCATCACGACGAAGGGGTTGTCCCCGACGTGCTTGCGGGCGGTCGACACGGCGTGGCCCAGGCCGAGGGCCTCACCCTGGCGGACGTAGTGGATGTCGGCCAGGTCGGCGAGCTGGCGGATCTCGATGAGGTCCTCGTCCTTGCCCTTCTCGTGGAGCTGGTGCTCGAGCTCGAAGTTGCGGTCGAAGTGGTCCTCGAGGCTGCGCTTGCCCCGACCCGTGATGATGAGGATGTCGTCGATGCCGGCCTGGACGGCCTCCTCGACCACGTACTGGATGGCCGGGCGGTCGACGACCGGGAGCATCTCCTTGGGCTGGGCCTTCGTCGCCGGCAGGAACCGGGTGCCCAGGCCGGCAGCGGGGATCACGGCCTTGGTGACGGCGCTCATGTGGCGGCCTTCCTCGGGGAGGGACGCACGGTGGGCTCCGCTCCCCGCATCAGTCGTCGGATGTTGTCGTGGTGGCGGGCGATCACGACCAGGCTCAACAGCGCCGTGATCAGGACCTCGACGCCCGGATACCCACCGACCGCCACCCCCACCGGGAGCAGGAGTGCCAGCACGAGCGAACCTACCGACACTCGGCGGGACACCGCGACCGTGCCCGCGAAGGCGGCGCCGAGGACGAGGCTGAGCAATGGGTAGCAGACCAGCGCCATCCCGGCCCCGGTGGCCACGCCCTTGCCGCCCCGGAAGCCCCGGGTCACCGGCGCGATGTGGCCGACGACGGCGGCGGAGCCGGCGGCGACCGCCAGGGTGTGGTCGCCGACGAGGAGGCCGAGCGCAGCGGCGACCGCGCCCTTGGCCACGTCGACGAGGAGGACGGCGACCCCCGCCGCCCGCCCGGAGGTGCGGTAGACGTTGGTCGCGCCGGGGTTGCCCGAGCCCTCGGCGGTGGGGTCGTGCCCGGTCCGGCCGCCGATCAACGCCGCGGTCGGGAACGTGCCGAGGAGGTAGCCGGCCCCCACGACGAGGGCGTCGGCGAGCATCACCCAATCGTACGGGCGGTATCCTTGGCACTCGGCGACCGAGAGTGCCAGCGCCTCTCGGCCGCCCAAGAACCCGACGAGGCGGACCCGATGCCCACCTACGAGTACAAGTGCCGCGAGTGCGGCAATCAGCTCGAGATCGTCCAGTCGTTCACCGACGACGCGCTCACCAAGTGCCCGAGCTGCCGCAAGCAGGCCCTGCGCAAGGTCTTCTCCCCGGTGGGCATCGCCTTCAAGGGCAGTGGCTTCTACAAGACCGACAGCCGCTCCTCGAACGGCAAGAAGGCGTCGACCACGTCGGCCTCCGACAACGGGTCGTCGGACAACGGGTCGTCGGACACCAAGAGCTCGTCCTCTGAGTCGAAGTCCTCCGAGTCGAAGTCGTCCGAGTCGAAGTCCACGGACACCAAGAGCTCGTCCTCGTCCTCCGCCGAGAAGAAGTCCACCGCCAAGAAATAGGGTCCCGGCCGATGACCGCGGCCGAGATCGGGGTGTTCGGGGGATCGGGGTTCTACTCGCTGCTCGACGACGTCGAACGGGTCGAGGTCGACACGCCGTACGGGCCGCCGGCGGACGCCGTGCACGTCGGCAACGTCGACGGGCGGGCGGTGGCCTTCCTGCCCCGCCACGGCGCCGACCACCGGTTCCCGCCCCACCGGGTCCCCTACCGAGCCAACGTGTGGGCCCTGCGGGAGGTCGGGGTGAAGCGCATCCTCGGGCCCTGCGCGTCCGGCTCGCTCCGGGCGGAGATCCCGCCCGGGGACTTCGTGGTCTGCGACCAGCTCGTGGATCGGACGACGAGCCGGGTCCACACCTACTTCGACGGGCCGACCATCCACCACCTGAGCTTCGCCGACCCCTACTGCCCCGAGCTGCGATCGGTGGCGCTGGCCGCCGGGCAGGACGAGGGCATCACCGTCCACGACGGCGGCACGATCGTGGTGATCGAAGGGCCCCGGTTCTCGACCCGGGCCGAGTCGGCGTGGTACGCCGCCGCGGGCTGGTCGGTCATCAACATGACCCAGCACCCCGAGGTGGCCCTCGCCCGGGAGCTGGGCCTCTGCTACGCCACCGTCGCCCTGGTCACCGACTACGACGTCGGCGCCGAGGGCATCACCGACCGGGCCGTCACGATGGAGGAGGTGTTCGCGGTCATGGCCGACAACAACGACCGCGTCCGCCGGCTCCTCTTCCGCGCCATCGCCGCCATCCCCAGCCACCGTTCGTGCTCCTGCGCCGAAGGCTCCGGCGACCAAGACCCCGACCCCCCGGCCTGAACCGTCGGTAGCCTCGGAACTGGCGCTTTCCCCGCTGGATCCCGTCCCGGGAGGTGCGCTGTGCGGCGTCCTTCTTCTCCTCTCCGTCCGTTCGCCCTGTGGCGGGCCCGCTTCCGGCTCCGGCGCCGGCCGCTGCTCTGGTGGGCCATGGTGCTGGGCCTGTCGCTCACGCTCGGCCTGCTCGTCGAGTCCGGGCTCAGCCGGGCCCGCGCCGACGCCCGGCGCTTCGGCCCGCCCGTCACCGTCGTGGTGGCCACCCGTGATCTCACGCCCGGCACACGGCTCGGGCCTGACGCCGTTGACCTGCGGGCGTGGCCGGCCGACCTGGTGCCGGCGGGCGCCCTGACCGCCTTGCCCCGCCAGGGCGTGGCCGCCGACCGGATCCAGGCCGGCGAGCCCGTGGTGCGCGCCCGGGTGGCCCCGAGCCTGCTCCCGCCCGGCACCCGGGCCCTGGCTCTGCCTGCCGGTCCCGGCAACCTCGGGGTGCGGCCGGGTGACGAGGTCGACGTGCTGGCCACCTTCGACCCCCTCGTCGCGCCGCCCGGCGAGGACCCGACCGTCACCGTGGCGCAGGCCGCCACGGTGGTCGCCGTCCGCGCTCAGGCCATCACGGTGGCGGTGACCGAGGCGGAGGCACCCCGGGTCGCCTTCGCCCTCTCCCAGGCCACCCTCACCCTCGCTCTGACCCCGCCCGGTACGGTCGCCGCCGATGGCTGAGGACCCCGGCGCCACCGTCCGCCAGGCGTTGGACGCCACGGGCGTGGCCTACGAGGTCATGGACTGCGACCCCGAGCTGGCCGACACCGCCGCCTTCTGCGCGCACTACGACGTGCCCGTCGACCAGTCGGCCAACACGATCCTCGTCGCCGGCAAGCCCCGGGGCGGCGGTGACCGGATCTACGTCGCCTGCGTCGTCCTGGCCCACACGCGCCTCGACGTGAACGGCGCCGTCCGCCAGCGCCTCGACGTGAAGAAGGCGTCGTTCGCCTCGGCCGACGAGACCCGGGACGTCACCGGGATGCTCATCGGCGGGGTCACCGCCGCGGCTCTCCCGGAGGGCATGCCGCTGTGGGTCGACGCCCGGGTCATGGACGCCCCCTGGATCGTCCTCGGCGGCGGCGACCGCAGCACCAAGATCAAGGCCGCGCCCGAGATCCTCACCGCCCTCGGCGCCGAGATCGTCGCCGACCTCGCCACCGAACCCACCGCTTCTGGCGCCTGATTCGGGTGTCATGACGCCTCATTCGGGCGCCAGAACCAGTCATGCTGGGCCGGTGCGGAGGCGCTGGCTGGTCGGGGGCGGGCTCGTCGGCATCGTCCTCGCTCTGGGCGGGCCGGCGGGGGCGGCGGAGTCGGCCGAGGTCGTCGCCGACCAGCTGACCTGGGCGAAGGCCGCGGTCCTCGGGGTGGTCGAGGGCATCACGGAGTACCTGCCCATCTCGTCGACCGGGCACCTGCTCGTCACCTCCCGGCTGCTCGACCTGCCGTCGGAGGAGGGCAGTGCCGGGCTCGAGGCCGTGAACGCGTACGCCATCGCCATCCAGTTCGGGGCCATCCTCGCGGTGGTCGCCCTGTTCTGGCGCCGGTTCGTCGAGATGCTCGAGGGGATCGCCGGGAGGAACCCGGACGGGCGCCACCTCTTCGTCACCCTGGTGATCGCCTTCGTGCCCGCGGCCGTGCTCGGCGTGCTCTTCGACGACCAGATCGAGGACGCCCTGTTCGGGCCGTGGCCGATCGTCGTGGCCTGGATCGTCGGCGGCGCGCTGATCCTCGTCCTGGAGCGCACCGGCCACATCCCCCGCGGCGACGACCTCGACCCGGACCCGCCGGACCGACCCCGGCTGGCGTCCATCACCTACCAGCAGGCGCTGATCATCGGCCTGGCCCAGTGCGTCGCCCTCTGGCCCGGCACCAGCCGCTCACTCGCCACCATCCTGGGCGCGCTGCTGGTGGGGGTGGCCATGTCGGCGGCCGTGGAGTTCAGCTTCCTCCTCGGCTTCGCCACGCTCACCGCCGCCACGGCCTTCACCCTGGTGAAGGACGGCGATCTGCTGGTCGAGGAGTTCGGGCTGGCCGACCCGCTGATCGGCGCCCTCTTCGCGTTCGTGTCGGCGATGCTGGCCATCCGCTGGCTGGTGGGCTACCTGCGCCGCCACGACCTGTCGATCTTCGCCTGGTACCGCTTCGCCGTCGCCGGCCTGACCATCGTCCTGCTGGCCACCGGCGTCATCTGAGCTCGAACTGGTCACTTGCCGCTCATGGCGACATCGGCGATGACCATGGTCGCCGCGGTGGTGCCGCCGGGGCGCCACTCCAGGTCGTTGCCCACGGCTTCGATCCCCAGCAGCAAACGCTGCAGCGTGGACGCCAGCGTGACCTCGCGCACGGGCTCGGCCAGTTCGCCGTTGCGGATGAGCAAGCCGTCGGCCCCAACGGAGAAGTCGCCGCTCACCGCGTTGACGCCGGAGTGAAGACCGGTGAAGGACTGGACGAACAGCCCGAGCTCGACCTCGGCCAGGAGCTCGTCGGGCGAACGGTCGCCAGCGACCATGACCAGGGCCTGCGGACCGGGCGTCGGCGTCGAGCGCGATCCCCGCACGGCTGAGCCGGTCGAGGCGGTGCCGGAGCGCCGCCCCGTGTAGCCGTCATGCAGGAAGCCCTGCAGCACTCCACCGGCGACCAGATCGTTGCGGCGGGTGGCCAGGCCCTCGCCGTCGTGGGCGTCGGCCCCGAACGAGCGGGGGTCGGTCGGGTCGTCGACCAGGTCTAGGAGGGGCGAGGCGATGGCCTCCCCGACGCGGTCGGCGAACGGCGAACGGCCCTTCAGCACCCGCTCGCCGGTCAGCGTGCCGCCGAGGATCCCGAGCAGGGTGCCCGCCAGCCGGGGCTCCAGCACGATGGTGACCTTGGCCGTCTCCGGCTGCGCCGCCCCGAGCAGGCGGGTCGCCCGCACCACGGCGTCGTCGGTGGCCTCGGCCAGGTCGAGGTCGGCGTAGCCCCGGCCCACCGACAGGCCGTAGCCGATCTGGGTGTCGTCGCCCTCCCGCGCCAGCGCCGTCGCCGAGAGTGAGCACGACGTCCCCCGCGAGCCGACCGCCAGCCCCCGGCTGCTCGCCACCGCGGCCTCGCCCGAGCCCTCGCTGTAGCCGACGGTGCGCACGCCGAAGACCCGGGGATCCCCGCCGCGGACGGACCGTTCCAGCTCCAGGGCGAGGTCGACCTTGGCCTCGGTCGGTGTCGACGCCAGGTCGTCCCGCCAGAGGTCCAGCTCGGGCGGCACCACCCCGTCGGGCTCGACCAGGCCGGCCCATTCGTCGGGCTCGGCGAACCGGGCGTTGTCGCGGGCCTCGGCCAGCGTGTCGGCCAGCACGGCCTCGTCGAAGGTGCCCGCCGAGGCGAACCCCTGGCGGTGCTCGCGGATGACGCGGAGCCCCACGCCGAAGGTCTCCGCCGAGGTGAACGCCTCCACCTCGCCCTCGTAGGCCTTCACCGACAGCGAGGTGCCACGGGCGACGAAGGCCTCCACCTCCTCCCCCGGCTCGGCTCGGGCCGCGAGGCCGCGGGCCAGCTCCAGCAGGTCGGACATCGGCTCAGTATGCGCCGGGCGGCCCACCCCCGATTTCTGGACGTCCAGAAACCGTGGGTCAACCGGCGAGCTGCTCGCACTGGCCGGGCTGCTCCTGGGCCAGGCGGCCGCCGCAGGTGGCGCCGTAGCCCTCGTAGGAGCTGGTCGATTCCTCCACCGGACTCTCGAAGTACAGCCGGTCGCAAGCGGACAGATCGTTGTCGTAGCACTCGAGAGCCAGGTCATCGAGGTCCGGGTCGGTGCCGAATTCGGGGATGAAGCTCTCCGGGTCCACGGCATCGCCGAACCCGGCGTCGTCGGAGACGTCATCGCTGAAGTCGTCGGAGACGTCGTCGGAGACGTCGTCGCTGAAGTCGTCCGTGAAGTCGTCGCTGGCGTCGTCCGAGAAGTCGCTGGTGAAGTCGTCGGAGGAGTCGTCGCCGAAGCCGCCGCCGGCGTCGTCCGCCTGGTCCTCTACGGCCGACAGGTCGCAGTCCAGGTCGAGCTCCTCACCGGCGTCGGCCACGCTGGCGAGGGCGTCGGTGCCGTCGCTGAGCTCGTCGCCGTCAGGGAACTCGAGGTCCTCCACGATGTTGCCGGCGGCCTCGTAGAACTCGGCGATGGCCTCGACGTCGTCGATCAGGTCGTCGACCTCGTCCTCGACGTCCTCGGGCGCCTCCAGGTCCTCGAGGCCGTCGGCGAACTCCTCGGTCGCCTCGACCAGCTCGTCCGCTTCGTCGAGGTCGGGGTCCTCGACCTCCTCGACCCAGTCGGCGCAGAGGTCGGAGGCCTCCTCCCGCCACTGGTCGTCGTCGCCTCCTCCACCGCAGGCGACCGCGCCGAGCACGATCACCGCGACCACGACCGACCGAGGCCAACACGTTCGCCGCATCGCCGTCCCCTCCCCTACGGACGGGCGGAGAGTAACGCAGTGCCGGGCGCTCAGACCCCGGAGACCGAGACGTCGGCGATGACGAGCGTCAGGCCGGCCGCCGACATGGGCAGCCAGGTCAGGTCGTCGCCGACCGCGACGACGTCCTGCAGCATCCGCTGCAGGGTCGAGGCGATGGTGAACTCGCGCACCGGCTCGCCCAGGGCGCCGCCGTGATGCGCAGCCCGTCGGCGCCGGTGGAGAAGTCGCCGCTCACCGGGTTCACCCCGGAGTGCAGGCCGGCCACGTCGGACACCAGCAGGCCCTCCCCGACCTCGGCCAGCAGGGCTTCGGGCGAGCGATCGCCCGGCAGCAGGCTGATGGCCTGGCACCCGGCCATGGGCGTGCTCCGGGCGGAGCGGATGGCCGAGCCGGTCGACGCCGCGCCCGAGCGTCGGCCGCTGTAGGCGTCATGGACGAAGCCGGTCAGCCGGCCCTCGTCGATCAGCACGTTGCGGCGGGTGGCCAGGCCTTCGCCGTCGTGGGTCCCGGCGGTGAAGGCCCGGGCGTCGGTCGGGTCGTCGACGAAGGTCACCCTCGTTGCGGCGATGGCCTCGCCGACCCGGTCACCGAAGGGCGAGCGGCCCTTGAGCACGGCGTCGCCGGAGAGGGTGCTGCCGACGATGGCCAGGAACTGCGCGGTGACGAAGGGGTCGAGCACGACCGTGAGGCGCTCGGACGGGGGCTTGGTGGCGCCGAGGAGCCGGGTGGCCCGGTGGACGGCGTCGCGGGCGGCCTCGTCGACGTCGAGGTCCTGGGGCGAGCGGCCGACCGAGAACCCGAAGCCGGTCTGGGTCTCGCCCGCCTCGGCCGCCAGGGCGTAGGCGACCAGGTCGCACACGGTCTCCTGGCCGCCCGAGCGGATCCCGGTGCTCGAGACCACGACCGAGGTGCCCATCGAGTCGGCGTACTCCGCCGACTCCAGGCCGATGATCCGCTCGTCCCCCGCCTTGACCGCCCGCTCCAGGGCGACGGCGAGGTCGATCTTGGTCTCGGTGTCCGTGCTGGCCAACGCCTCGGACCACAGATCCAGGTCGGCCGCCTCGACCGCGTCGGGCTCGGCCAGGCCGAGGTGCTCGTCGGGCTCGGCGAAGCGGGCGTTGTCGCGGGCCTCGTCGAGCATGTCGTCCAGCGCGGCGGGGTCGAAGGTGCCCGCCGAGGCGAACCCCTGGCGCTGGTCGGCCACGACCCGGACCCCGACCCCCTGGGACTCGGCCACCGAGAGCGACTCGATCTCGCCTTCGTAGACCCGGACCTCGGTGTCCTTGGAGTGGGAGACGACGACCTCGACCTGCTCGCCGGGCTCGGCCCGGGCGACGAGGCGGTCGGCGGTGGCGTAGAGCTCGTCCAGCACCGCTAGGCGGCGGCCGTGCCGCCGACGGTCAGCGCCGAGACCCGCAGGGTGGGCACGCCGTCGCCCACCGGGACCCCCTGGCCGTCCTTGCCGCAGGTCCCCGGGGGACCGAACTCGAAGTCGCCGGCCAGGGCGTCGATGCGCTGCAGCACCTCGGGCCCGTTGCCGATGAGGTTGCCCTCGCGCAGCGGCTCGGTGATCTCGCCGTTCTCGATCAGGTAGGCCTCGGTCATCCCGAAGACGAAGTCGCCGGTGGCCGTGTTGACCTGACCGCCGCCGAGCTGGGCCACGTACACGCCGGACTCGGTGGAGGCGACGATGTCGTCGGGGTCGTCGGGGCCGTTGAGGATGAACGTGTTGGTCATCCGCACCATGGGCAGGTGGCGGTAGCTCTGGCGCCGGCCGTTGCCCGACGAGTCGCGGCCCTCCTTGCGGGCCCGCAGGAAGTCCCACATGTAGTCGGTGAGGATCCCGTTCTCGATCAGCGTGTTGCGCTGGGCGGGGCGCCCCTCGTCGTCCACGCCGAAGCAGCCCCACTCGTCGGCGATGGTGCCGTCGTCGACCAGGGTGATGAGCGGGTTGGCCACCTGCTCGCCGACCTTGCCCCGGAAGGCCGAGGCGCTCTTGCCCACCAGGTCGGCCTCGAGGCCGTGGCCGCAGGCCTCGTGGAAGAGGACGCCGCCGCCGCCCTTGCCGATGACGACGGGGACGGTGCCGCTGGGGGCGGGCCGGGCGTTGAGCTTGGTCAGGGCCCGGCCGGCGGCCCGGCGGGCCAGGTCGGCCACGTCGTAGCGGTCGAAGAGCTCGAAGCCGATGGTGTGGCCGATGGACTCGCGCCCGGTCTGCATGCCGGCGTCGCCGGTGGCCACACAGGACACGGAGAACAGGGTCCGGGTCTGGTCGTCGCCGGTGAGCAGGCCGTCGGAGTTGGCGATCTGGATGCGGCGCCGGGAGTCGGCGTAGCGGGCCATGACCTGGCTGATGGCGGCACCCGTGGACCGGGCCGACTCGTCGGCGGTCGTGAGCAGCTCGACCTTGGTGCCCTTGCCCACGTCGAAGGGGGCCACGGTGACCACGCTGGGGTGGGCCACGGAGCGCTCGGAGAGATCGACCGTGGTGACCCCGCCCGAGCCGCCCCGGGCGGCCGCGGCCGCGGCTTCGGCCGCCGCCAGCAGGCCCTCCTCGGTGAGGTCGGCGGTGTGGGCGAAGCCGGTGGTCTCGCCGGTGACGACCCGGATGCCGGCGCCACGGTCGCGACTCGAGCTGAGCTCTTCGACCTTGCCGTCGTCCAGGGTGGCGGAGCCCGCCTGGCGGTCTTCGGCGAAGACCTCGGCGAAGTCACCACCGGTGCGCAGGGCGGTGCCGAGCACCCGTTCCATCACGTCTTCGGAGACCAGGGACACCGCTCACTCCAAGGGGTCGGGAATGGTCCGGCACCCACCGCGGACCGCCGGGAGTGGTCTCACGGAGAGTGGTCCTCGTAGGGTAGCGACGGTGCCCCTCGAACCCGGTACGAGTGCCTCGGTCGACCTGAAGGTGGCCGACGAGGACACCGCGATCGCCATGAAGTCCGGCTCGGTGCCGGTGCTCGCCACTCCTCGCGTCATCGCACTGAGCGAGGAGGCCTGCATCCTCGTGGTCGAGGGGCGCCTGGCGGACGGCTCCACCACCGTCGGCCAGCGGGTCCAGATCGACCACCTGCAGCCCACCCCCGTGGGCAACCGGGTCACCGCCGAAGCCACCCTCGAGACCGTCCAGGGCCGCCGCCTCACCTTCACCGTCTCCGTGAACGACGACCGCGGCCTTATCGCCGTCGCCCGCGTCACCCGGGTCATCGTCGACCGCGCCCGCTTCATGGAGAAGGCCAATTAGCTGTCGGTCGGCAACCGAAGGTTGCCGACCGAGCTGGCCGAGCGGCCTACGGCCGCGCTGCTTCTGGTGGCCGAACCGGCAAAGCCGGATTCGCCCACGGCGAGGGGGTGCCAGGAGGCACCCCCTCCCGCACCCCCTAACAATTCAGCCGAGGTTGGACTGCCGCGGGTAGATGTCCTCGGGGTCGGTGAGGACGTTGACCAGGTAGGGGACGCCGCTGGCGAAGGCGCGATCCAGGGCGGGGCCGATGTCGCCGGGGTCGGTGACCACTTCGCCGGCACCACCGAGCGCGGACACGACCTCGTCGTATCTCGTGCCGGGGCGGAGCTCGGCAGCGACGTCGTAGCCGTAGATGGCCTGCATCGGGTGCTTCTCGAGGCCCCAGATGCCGTTGTTGCCGACCACGATGACCACGGGCAGCTCGTGGCGGACGAGGGTGTCGACGTCCATCAGCGAGAAGCCGGCCGCCCCGTCGCCCATCATCACCACGACCTGGCGGTCGGGGTGGGCGATGCGGGCGGCGGTGGCGTACCCGAGGCCGGTGCCGAGACAGCCGTAGGGGCCGGGGTCGAGCCAGCAGCCCGGCTCGTACGAGTCGATGTACTTGCCCGAGTAGGACACGAAGTCGCCGCCGTCGTTGACCACGACGGCGTCCCGGTCCAGCCGCCGGCGAACCTCGCCGTAGATGCGTGACGGCTTGATCGGCGTGGCGTCGGCCTCCAGGCCCGGCGCTTCGTCCGCCGCCGCCTTCGACTCCAGCTGGCGTAGGCGCTCGATCCACGGCTCGTGATCGGCCTTCGGACCGGGGCCCTCGGCCCAGGCCCGCAGGATCGCGCCGAGGTCGCCGGCGACGGAGACCGCGGTCTCGGCATGGGCCGCATGCAACGACGGATCGTCGACCACGTGGACGACCTGGGCGTCGCCGAAGCGTCCGAACGACAGGCGGAAGTCGAGCGGCGTCCCGACGACGACGACGAGGTCGGCCTCGGTCTTGAGCAAGCCCCGAGTCCGGCTGAAGGCCAGTTCGTGATCCGCCGGCAGGCACCCCCGCCCCAGCCCGTTGACCCAGGTGGGGATCCGGAGGTGCTCGACCGCAGCCTGCAGCTCCGACCACGCGCCACCCCAGTACACGTCAGATCCGGCCACGAGCGCAGGACGCTCCGCGGCCGCGATCAACCCCGCCGCCTCGTCGACCGGGCCCGGGTCCACCTCCCAGGCGGGCTCGGCCAGCTCCGGCACCTCGCCCGTGCCGTCGGCGAAGATGACGTCGAGCGGGAAGTCGGCGAACACCGGCCCCCGATGCGGCCGCATGGCGGTCTGAGCCAGCTCGAACACCTCGGCGGCGATGGCATCGGGCGAGGTGATCGTCCGGGCGTCCTTCGTGATCGGCGCCAGCACCGGCACGTGGTCGAACTCCTGCAGCGACCCCGCCCCCCACCGGGCCTGTGGGGCCCGACCGCCGAGCACCACGAGCGGCGACCCGTTGAAGTGCGCCGTGGTCACCGCCGAGATCCCGTTGGTCACCCCCGGCCCCGCGGTGAGCACTGCGACCCCGGGCCGCCGGGTCAGCTTCGCCATCCCCTCGGCCGCGAACGTCGCCGTCTGCTCGTGCCGCACGTCCACGATCCGCACATCCCGCTTCACCGCCGCGTCATACAGCGGAAAGACATGCCCCCCAGAAAGCGTGAACAGCTCCCCCACCCCGAAGGCACGGAGGGCCGCCAGCGCCAACTCCCCACCATGCCCAGAGACGGACTCGCTCATGGGACAACCGTAGGGGGCGCCCGAACCCGGAGCCCGATGACCGTTAGGGGGTGGGCGCCGGGGCCATCCGCAGCGACGTTTACGCCAGTCCGAAGCCAGGAAGGCACCGGCGCCCGCCCCCGCCCGGGCAACCCGCTGCCCTCGGCCGACAAGGGCCTCCACCGTAAGCTGGTCCACTTCCCAGGGCAGGTGGAGACGGTGTGAACAAGAAGCTGATGATCCTCCTCCTGAGGATCGTCCTGAGCGCGGGCATGCTCGCCGTCCTCCTCTGGCGCGTCCCCGACTTCGAGGCCGGCGAGCTGGTGCCGGAGTGGGCTCCCGGCTCGGTGCTGTGGCTGCTGGCCGCCGTCGTCCTCACCTTCGGCAGCATCGTGCTCTCGGCCGTGCGCTGGCAGCAGGTGCTCCACGCCCTCGACCTGCCCACCCGGCTGCGGGTCCTGATCGGCCCCTACTTCGCGGGCCAGTTCGTCTCCAACGTGCTGCCGAGCACCATCGGCGGCGACGTGCTCCGAGCGGCTCGGGTGTCTCGGATCAACGGCGCCCCCGAGCGCACCGTGGCGTCGGTCGTCATCGAGCGGCTCACCGGCTGGCTGGTGCTCCCGGTCATGTCCTTCATCGGCCTGATCATCAACCGTGGGCTCCTGCCCGACCACGGCGCCGCCAAGTTCGCCTTCATCATCAACACCATCGCCCTCGTCGGCCTGGTCCTGCTGCTCTACCTGGCGTCCCACCAGCGCCTGCTCGGGCGCTACACCGAGCACGAGAACTGGCTGCGCTTCCTCGGCTCGGTCCACCTGGGCATCGCCCACCTCCGCCGCCACCGGGCCGACGCCGGCAAGGTGCTCCTGGCGGCCTTCGCGTACCAGGCCGTGCTCGTGCTGGCCGCCTTCTGCGCCGCCCGGGTCATCGGCATCGACGAGGCCGGACTCACCGCGATGCTGGCGTTCATCCCGGTCGTGCTGATGGTGCAGGTCCTGCCGATCGGCATCTCGGGCCTCGGTCTCCGCGAAGCCGCCTTGGTCATCTTCCTGTCCCCGCTCGGCGTGCCCGAGGCCCAGGCCATCGCCCTGGGCCTGGCCCTGTACTTCCTCAACCTGATCGTCAGCCTGGTCGGTGCCCCCGCCTTCGCCTTCGGGGGGTCGAAGCGGGACGCGACCGAGCTCCCGCCCGAGGCCAACGCCGGCTCGGGGGCCGAGGCGGTGACGGCGGCGTGACCGAGCTCGTCGCCCCCGACGCCGACGGCGAGGTCGCGCGTGGGGACGAGCGCATCACGGTCACGCATGACGAGATCACCAACGTCCGCCTCCGCTGGTGGGTCGAGATCATCGCCCTGCTGGCGCTGTACGTCGTCTACAGCGCGATCCGGAACAACTTCGGCTCGGCCACGGTCGGGGCCGACCACGCCTTCAACAACGCCCGCCACATCATCGACATCGAGCGGACCCTCGGCCTCTACTTCGAGGAGAACTTCCAGGACTTCTTCCTCGCGCACCGGTTCTTCCTCCAGTTCTGGAACGTCTTCTACGGCTCGTTCCACTTCTGGGTCACCGGCTTCGCCATGATCTACCTCTTCCGCAAGCACCCGGAGCGGTACGGGTTCTGGCGGAACACGATCGTGTTCACCACGCTCGTGGCCCTGATCGGCTTCGCCTGGTTCCCCCTGATGCCGCCCCGCCTGCTCGACGACTGCGGCCAGTTCGGCGCCTGCGCCAGCTACAGCTTCGTGGACACGCTGGCCAAGTACGGCGGCCTGTGGTCCTTCGACAGCGGCGCGATGGAGCAGATCTCCAACCAGTACGCGGCGATGCCCAGCCTTCACTTCGCCTGGGCGATGTGGACCTTCCTCGTCCTCTTCCCCCACCTGCGACGACCCTGGGCCAAGTTGGCCATCGCCATGTACCCGTGGGCCACGCTCTTCGCCATCGTGGTGACCGCCAACCACTACTGGATCGACGCCGTCGGGGGCGCGCTCGCCCTGGCCGGTGGCTACGCGATGGCCTTGGCATTGCGCCAGACCTCGCGTTGGTGGCGACACCGACGTGGTGCTCCGTCGAGCGTGACCGGGCAGGCGCGAGCGCTCGCCTGACCGGCGCCGTGCCTGCCCCCCGCCCCGCGGGAAGCGGTACGGTGCTTTGGCACCCATGCTCGAAGAGATCCACTCCCCGGCCGACCTCGAGGACCTCTCCTACGAGGAGCTCGACGTCCTCGCTCAGGAGATCCGGGAGTTCGTCGTCAAGGCCGTGGACGACGCCGGCAGCGGCCACCTCGGCTCCAACCTCGGTGCCGTCGAGCTGACGATCGCCCTCCACCGGGTCTTCGAGTCACCGGACGACATCATCCTCTGGGACACCGGCCACCAGGCCTACGTGCACAAGATCCTCACGGGGCGCCAGGCCGGCTTCACCGAGCTGCGCAAGTCGGGCGGGTTGTCGGGCTACCCGTCCCGCGAGGAATCCCGCCACGACTGGATCGAGAACAGCCACGCCTCGACCGTGCTGTCCTACGCCCACGGTCTCGCGGTGGCCCAGGAGAGCGAGCTGGGCGAGGGCCGCCGGGTCATCGCCGTGATCGGCGACGGGTCCATGACCGGCGGCATGGCCTTCGAGGGCCTGAACAACTTCGGCCACAGCGGCCGCAACGCCATCATCATCCTCAACGACAACGGCCGCTCGTACGCCCCCACCATCTCCCGGCTGGGCGAGAGCCTGGCCCGCCTCCGCCTGAACCCGACCTGGCTGCGCCAGCAGGACCGGGTCGAGCGCACCATCCAGCGCCTGCCCGCCGGCGGCCGACTCGCCCGGGGCCTCGAGGCCACCAAGGCCGCGGTGCGCGAGATGTGGGAGCCGCCCGCCTTCTTCGAGCAGCTCGGCGTCCGCTACACGGGCCCCTTCGACGGCCACGACATCGAAGGCGTCGAGCGGGCCCTGCGCAACGCGGCCGAGCTGGACGGCCCCGTGGTCGTCCACGTGCTCACCCACAAGGGCAAGGGCCACGCCCCGGCCGAGCAGGACTCGATCAAGCACCTGCACGACATCGGCGGCGTGAAGCCCGGGTCCTACACCGCGGCCTTCACCGAGGCGCTGATCAAGGAAGCCGACGAGCACCCCGAGCTGGTGGCCATCACCGCCGCCATGCCCGACTCCACCGGCCTGCTCCCGTTCGAGGAACGGTTCCCCGACCGCTGCTTCGACGTCGGCATCGCCGAGCAGCACGCCGTGACCTCCGCCGCGGGGATGGCGATGGGTGGCCTGCGCCCGGTGTTCGCCGTGTACTCGACCTTCCTCACCCGGGCCATCGACCAGACCTTCTACGACGTGGGCCTGCACCGCCAGCCGGTCGTGTTCTGCCTCGACCGGGCCGGTATCACCGGTGACGACGGCCCGTCGCACCACGGCGTCCTCGACATGGTCCTGCTCCGCAAGGTCCCGGGCATGACCGTGTTCGCCCCCTCCTCCTACCAGGAGCTGGGCGTGATGCTCCACGACGCCCTCGAGCTCTGCACCGACGGTCCGGCCGCCATCCGCTGGCCCAAGACCGCGGCGCCCAGCGTCGGCCCCGACCAGGTGGGGTCGGGCCTGAACGCCCGCAAGGCCCGCACCGGCACCGACGTCTGCCTGATCGCCGTGGGCAAGATGCTCGCCGCCGCGACCGAGGCGGCCGAGGCGCTCGAGGCCGAAGGGATCTCGGTCACCGTGTGGGACCCCCGGGTGGTGAAGCCCTTCGACGAGGCCATGGTCACCGACGCCCTCGCCCACCCCGCGGTGGTCACCATCGAGGACGGCCTGGCCGACGGCGGCGTGGGGTCGGCCCTGGCCGACGAGCTCCGCCGCCGCTCCCAGCCGAGCCCCGGCCCCAAGGTCGCCGTGCTCGGCGTGCCCGACCGCTACATCCCCCACGCCAAGCCCGACGTCATCCTGGCCGAACTCGGCCTCGACCCCCACGGCATCACCCAGAGCGCCCGCGCCCTCCTCGGCTGACCAAAGAGCGCACGCAGGGCATAGGGCCCCGGCCTCCGCACACGCCGGCCCCTCAGCAGCCAACAAGAACCCAAAGCGGCCGAGCGGCAAGTCCCCCTCGTCGCACTTCGCAGCAGACAACCGCGAAGGCGGGCGGCCGCCGGTGTCTTGCGTCCAGGACGTCTACGCGGTCCGAAGCAAGCAAGGTGCTGGTGGCCGCCCGCCGCCAGGCGATCCGCAGGCCGAGACGCGACGAGGCCCGGGGACCTGCCGGTCGAGCCGGCACAACCCCGGGCCTATCCCCCCTGTGTCGCCCCGGTGGCCGGAGCCACCTGAGGGAAAGGAACCGTACACGGCGGTGTGACATATGTCATGCCGTGCGCCAGCTGTCCCTGGGGGTCAGGTGAAGTAGGGGTTCTCTCCGGCGGCGTGGTCGGTGCCGTCGACCACCTCGGTGATCTCGGGGACGGCCTCCTTGATGGCCGCCTCGATCCCCTCGCGGAGGGTGATGGCGCTCACCGCGCAGCCCTGGCACCCGCCGCCCATGGTCACGATGGCGCGGTGCTCCTCCTCGATGCGCTCCAGGACGGCGAAGCCGCCGTGGCTGGCCAGCGCCGGGTTGATCGACTGCTCGAGCAGCTGGCGGACCTTCTCCTCGGTGGTGCCGGAGAGGTCGATCTCCTGGCCGGCCAGCGGGTTGGGCCGGTTCGGGTTGCGCAGGACCAGGCCGGGCTGGTCGCTGCTCGGGAGGTCGAGCGTGGCGCCCACGAGCTTGGACACACTCGCGGCGGGAACGATCACCGGGAGGTCGCCGGCGGTGGCCACCGAGTCGCCCTCGACGGCCTCCTCCAGCGTGGCGAAGGCCAGGTCGTACTGGTAGTCGACCCCGGCGGTGCCCACGACCTCGATGCGGAGGCACAGCTCGTCGCCGTCCTCCTCCTTGGCCCGCAGCTCGAGGATCTGGGCCAGGGCGTCGTCGGTCACGGAGATGACCGGTTCGGTGAGCAGGTCGTCGGGCACGGAGATCGTCATGACGAGGTCGAGGGTACCGGCAGGTCCACGACGATGACCGTGCCGTCGCCGTCGGCCGCCTCGGCCCGGACGACTCCCCCGTGGGCCTCGACGATCTGGGCCACGATGGCCAGCCCGAGGCCCGAACCGGGCAGCGTCCGGGTGCTGGCGGATCGGTAGAAGCGGTCGAAGACCCGCTCCCGGTCCTCGGGCGGGATGCCGGGCCCGTGGTCCCGGACGGCCAGCTGCGCCCGGTCGCCGACCTCGGTCAGCGACACCTCGACCGGCGTTCCGGTGGGGGCGAACTTGTCGGCGTTGTCGAGCAGGTTGCGCACGACCCGTTCGAGCAGCGCGGCGCTGCCGTCGACCGAGACGGGTACCACGGCCACCGACACCTCTCGCCCGGTCCGTTCCCGGCTCTGGTCGACCGCCCGTTCCACGACGTCGTCCAGATCGACCTCGCCGAAGGGTTCGTCCGCCGAACGGCGCTCGGTGGCCAGCTCGACCAGCTCGGTCACCAGCTCACTCAGCTCTCGGGACTCGGCCGCGATCACGGCCAGCAGCCGGTCCCGCTCGTCGGGGTCGATGTCCTTGCCCCGCTCGAGCAGCTCGGCACTGGTGCGGAGGCTGGTGAGCGGGGTGCGCAGCTCATGGCTGGCGTCCTGCACGAGCTGGTGCTGCTGGCGCCGGGACTCGGCGAGCACCCCGAGCATCGTGTTGAACGACCCCGCCAGGCGCCCGACCTCGTCGGTGCCCTGGACGGGGATGGGCGTGCTGAGGTCCTGGGTCGCGGCCACCTCTTCGGCCGTGTCGGCCAGGGCCCGAACGGGTCGGGTGATCCACTGGGCCACGAGCCAGCCCACGAGGCCGGCCAGGGCGGCGCCGGCCAGGGTGATGAGGACGAGGCGGCCGGCCAGCGCGGACAGGACCTCGTTGGTCTCGGTGAGGTCGCGGGCGACCTGGACGGCGCCGCCGCCCTCGAACGGGGTCGTGGCCACCCGGAGGTCGACACCGTCGACCGTCACCGTGCGCAGGTGCTCGTCCTGGTCGCCGGCGGCCACGGCCCGGTCCTGGTCGTCCACCGGGAGCTCGGTGCCGAGGGAGGCCAGGATGTCGCCGTCAGCGTCGAGGCTCTGGGTGCTGGCGTCGGGGTTGAAGCTCGCCGGAGCGCCCGGCGGCCCCCCGGGACCATCCGGCCCGGGACGCTCCGGCAGGTCCCGGCGGCCCTCGACCAGCTCCTCGCCCCGGCGGCGGAGGAACGTGTCGATCTCGTCCCGGAGCTCGTTGCTGATCGAGAGCCAGGCGACGAGGGTGGCCGTCCCGATGGCGAGGGCGCCGAGCACGGCGAAGATCGCCAACAGGCGCCACCGCAGGCTCACGACTACTCCGCCCGGAGCACGTAGCCGACCCCACGCACGGTGTGGATGAGGCGGGGCTCGCCGGCCTCCTCCGTCTTGCGCCGGAGGTACCCGACGTAGACGTCGAGCGACTTCGACCCCGTCTCGAAGTCGTAGCCCCAGATGCGGTCGTAGATGACGCTGCGCTCGAGGACGATCCCGACGTTGACCATGAGCAGCTCGAGCAGGTCGAACTCGGTCTTGGTCAGCTCGATGGTGCGCTCGCCGCGCTGGACCGACCGCCGCTGGGGGTCGAGGGTCAGGTCCTCGACCCGGAGGACGTCGACCACACCGCTCGGGCTGGTGCGGCGGAGCAGGGCCCGGACCCGGGCCAGCAGCTCGTCGAGGGCGAAGGGCTTGACCAGGTAGTCGTCGGCGCCGGCGTCCAGGCCGGCCACCCGGTCGGCGACCTCGTGGCGGGCGGTCAGCACCAGGACCGGCGTCTTGTAGCCGCGCTCGCGCAGCATGCGGCAGACGGTCAGGCCGTCGACCCTCGGCATCATCACGTCGAGCACGATGAGGTCCGGCTCCCGGCGGGTGATCTCGTCGAGGGCCTCGTCGCCATCGGCGACGGCCACCACCTCGTGGCCGGCGAAGCGCAGGGCCGAGTCGAGCGTCTGGCGCACGTTCTCGTCGTCTTCGACCACGAGGACCTGGGCGGGAGTCGGTCCGTCCACGCCCGAGAGTGTGGCCCCCACGATCAAGAGCCACGTAAGAACGGTTCTGGCCTGGTTCTCAGATCCGGTCGGGACGGGCCTTACCCGGGGCCTCGAAGGTGGTCGACATCAACCCGACCCGAGCTCGAGAGGAGCCCGATCATGCAGTCCCCCGTCCGGGCCGCGGCAGCCGCCGCGGCCATCGCCGGAGCCGGCCTCGCCGGCTTCGGCCTCACCAGCGCCTTCGCCCAGGAGGGCAACGGTGACGACGCCACGACCACGACCGAAGCGCCCGCGGACGCCGCCGGCCGCGGCGGTCCCGGCTGCGCCGGTGGCCCGGCGCTCGACACCATGGCCGAGGCCATCGGCATCGACGTCGAAGCGCTGCGCACCGCCCTCGAGGACGGCCAGACGCCGGCCGAGGTGGCCGAGGCCAACGACGTGAGTCGAGCCGACCTGATCGACGCCATCGTGGCCGAGCTCAACGCACACATCGACCAGGCCGTGGAGGACGGTCGCCTGACCGAGGCTGAGGCCGACGAGCGCCGGGCCGAGGTGGAGGACCAGGCCGCCGCCATCGCCGACGGCGAACGCCCCGAAGGCTTCGGCCCCCCGGGCGGCCCCCCGGGGATGTCGGAGGACGACGCCGCGGCGGAGGACACTGCCGCCTGAGCAGCGGACCTGCGCACGCGACGGGCACCGGTGCCTTCCGGCGAGGACGTCTGGGTCCCAGAGGAAGGTGCCGGTGTCCGTCGCTCCCCGCGCCACGTCAATCTTGCGGCTACGGCGTCCGCCCGACGAACGCCATGAGCTTGTCGCCGGGACTGGCGTCGTCGGCGACTTCGCCCCGGGGGCCGTAGTGCCCGCTCTGCCGCAACATCTCGTCGACGGGCTCCATGCCCTCGAGCAGGGCCGTGGCCTCCTCGGGGTCGAGGGTGTCGTCCTGGCCGGTCGCCCGGGCCAGGTCCCAGGTGTGCATGAACACATCGCTCGTGCCGATCATGTCGACCGCCGCTTCGAACGTCATGCGTCCCGGCGGGATGTCCCGCTCGCTGGTCGCCAGCTCCGGGTCGTCCAGCGCGGTCTGGAACGCATCCCGGACCGCGGCCCAGGCCGCCACTGGATCCTCGTCCACTGACGGGGTATCCGGGGCATCGATGGCCCAGGCCGTGAAGAACAGGCCGGGCATCCATTCGACGAGGTGGCCGACGACGTCGCGGGCCACCCATTCGGGCACCGGGCTCTGGTCGTCCCACCGGCCTTCGGGCACGCCTTCCACCTTGGCGGTGAAGTCGGCGGCGATCCTGCGGAACCGGTCGGCCTGCTCGCTCATCCCCTCATCCTGACCCAGGCGTTCGTCACTACGCTCGACCCATGCGAGCACTCGTCGTCCAGCACGACCGGTACTCGCTGCCGGCGATCGTGGGCGAGCGCCTCGAGCACCACGGCGTCGAGCTCGTCCCCCTCTTGGTCGTCGACGACATCGCCCATCCGGTCTCCGACGTCGAGTTCCCCGACCCGCGGGACTACGACCTCCTCCTCCCGATGGGGTCGCCGTGGTCGGTCTACGACACCGACACCATCGGGACCTGGATCGGCCGCGAGCTCGACATGCTCCGTGCCGCGGTGGACGCCGACGTCCCCGTCCTGGGCATCTGCTTCGGCGGCCAGGCCCTCGCCACCACCCTGGGCGCCACCGTGGAGCGGTCATCGCACCCGGAGATCGGCTGGTACCCGGTCGAGACCTCCGCCCCCGAGGTGATCGCCCCGGGCCCGTGGTTCCAGTGGCACTTCGACCGGTTCGACCTGCCGGACGGGGCCACCGCTCTGGCCCAGGGCGAGCTGGGCGTGCAGGCCTTTCGCATCGACCGACACCTCGGGTTGCAGTTCCACCCCGAACTCACCGCCGACGTGCTCGCCACCTGGCTCGACGCCGCCGAGCGCTCCACCCTCGAAGGCCACGGCCTCGACCCCGATGCCCTCCTGGCCGAGACCAAGGAGCGCCAGGAGGAGGCTCGGCCCAACACCGAGGCCCTGGTCGACCACTTCCTCACCGACATCGCCGGGCTGCGCTAACCGGTCCAGCCTCCGGCGGGGCGGTCGAACCACATGTGGACCTGGCCGGTGCCCGCGCTGGCCTCGTAGTCCGAGTAGCGGACCCCGGGCGCGGTGCAGTCCCGGCCGCCGATGGCGCCGGCCAGCATCAGGTAGTGGCCGAAGAAGGCCTCCGGCGCGAACCGGCGGTAGTCGTCGTAGCCGTCGATCACGGCGGCGTGGTGGCCCGCCTCCCAGTGCCCGAGGATGGCCTCGTCGGCGGCCCGGGCCTCGGGGGTGCGGATGTGCTCGGGACCGAAGCCCTCGTGGTCGCGGAACTGGCGCAGCGGCCAGAACCGGTGGCTCATCCCACCCGAGCCCAGCAGGACCACCCGCCGGTCGAGGCCGGCGACGGCGTCGGCCAGCACGGCGCCGAAGCGGAGGAAGTCGTGCTGGTCGGCGGTCTGGCACACGCCGACCGACACCCAGCGCTCGTCGCCCTGGAGGTGCTCGAGCAGGTTGACGCTGGCGTAGTGGATGGGCAGGTGGGCGTCATCCGTGGCCAGCACCCAGACGTCGTCGACACCCTCGGCCGCCGCCTCGACCGCCCGGGCCAGCTCGGGGTCGCCGGGCGCGTCGTAGGCCACGTCGGTGATGACCGTGGGCAGCTCCTCGGAGGTGAAGCGGCCCGACCGCCGTTCGTGGGCGGTGAGGATGTGCTCCTGGGTGGTGAACCAGTGGGTGTCGAAGACCACCACGGTGTCGGGCTGCAGGCGGTCGAGGACCTCCGCCCGCAGCCGGGCCAGCCCGGCGACGAGCGTGGTGTCCTTGCCCTCGTTCAGCGCCTCGCGACGATCCTGGCTCACCATGATCGGCGGCACGTGGGCGACGACGCCCGCACCGACGATCTCGCCGTCGGCTCACGGGGGGTCCACCTCGAGGGAGTCGAGGAGGTGGCCGACGTCCTCGTCCCGGGTCTTGGGGTGGATGAAGCACAGGCGCAGCACCGGCTCGCCGTTCCAGCGGGTGGGCACGACGAGCCAGCTGCCCGCCTTGGCGTGGAGGTGCGACCAGCGGTCGTACTCCTCGGCCCCCCAGCCCTCCCGTCGGAGCACGAGGATGGTCAGGTCGGGCTCCATGACCAGCTCCAGCTTCGGCCGCTCGCGGATCTCGGCCGCAACCCGCCGGGCCAGGTCCAGGCAGGCCTCGATCGCCTCGGCGTAGGCGGCAGTGCCGTGCACCGCGAGGGAGAACCAGAACGGCAGGCCCCGGGCCCGCCGGGTGAGGTGCACCGCGTAGTCCGACGGGTTCCACTCCTGGCGGTCGACCGTGTCGAGGTAGTCGGCGTGCTGCGAGAGGGCCGCGGCGGCCTTGCCCGGATCCCGGTAGAGCAGGGCGGCGCAGTCGTAGTTGGCGAACAGCCACTTGTGCGGGTCGACGACGAAGGAGTCCGCCCGCTCGATGCCGGCGAGGCGCTCCCGGGCCGACGGGGCCGCCAGGACGGCCCCCCCGTAGGCGGCGTCGACGTGGAGCCACAGGCCCCGGTCCGCGCACACCTCGGCCACGCCCGCCAGGTCGTCGACCACCCCGGCGTTGGTCGTGCCCGCGCTGGCGACCACGGCGAACACGTCGTCGCGACCGTCGACCGCGGCGGCCAGGTTCGAGCCGATGAGGCGCCCGCGCTCGTCGCCGGGGACATCGACCACACCGACGTCGAGCACCCGGGCCGCGGAGCGGACCGAGGCGTGGGCCTCGCCCGTGGCCGCCAGGTGCCAGCCCGAGGCCGGCCGCGAGCCGGCCGCCTCCCGGGCCGCGGCGAGCGCCGAAAGCGTGCCGATGGTGGCCCCGGAGACGAAGCAGCCGGCCGCGCCCTCGGGCAGGCCGGCCAGGTCCCGGAGCCAGTCGAGGGCCTGGTTCTCGGCGAAGATGGCGCCCGCCCCCGCCTCCCAGATCCCGCCGAAGATGGAGGACACGCTCACGGCCACGTCCATGAGGCGGGCCGCCTCGGTCGGGGCGGTCGGGATGTAGGCCAGGTTCAGCGGGTGGTCCTGGGCCCGGGTGGCCGGGGCGAGGACGTCGGTGAAGACCCGGAAGGCCTCGTCGAAGCCGAGCCCGTCCTCGGTGATCGTGAACCCGGCGGCCGCCTCCAGCTCGTCTCGGCGCCGGGCGCCGGTGAACGGGCTGGGATCCTTGCGCAGCCGGTCCTCGGCCCAGTCGAGGACCTGGTGCGCCTTGTCCTCTTCGTAGGCCCAGGGGTCGGCCATGGATCAGATCCGGGTCCCGCGGGCGCCGGCGTCCAGGTCCTCGACGGTGCGCAGGACCTGGCGGAGGCCGGCGGCGAGGGCGTCGGCCTGGTCGTCGTCGAGGTCCTTGGTGACCAGGGCCTCGTGCCGGTTGAACGACGGCATGATCCGCTCGATCACCGCTCGCCCCTCGGGCGTGGCCGCGACGATGACCCGCCGGCCGTCGGTGTCGTGGGCCCGGCGCTGGGCCAGGCCCTTGCGCTCCAGGGTCTTGAGCACGCCGGTGAGGGTGCCGGTGGTGATGCCCGCCTCGTCGGCCAGCTGGTGGGCCTCCTGGTCGCCCCAGACCCGCAGCACGAAGAGGACGACGAAGGCGCTCCACGAGAGCGCCTGGGACTCGAGCACCGAGCGCTCCATGTGGTTCCGCACGACGGTCGCCGTGCGGAAGATGTTCGACACCGCGGCCAGCGCCCGGAAGTCGAGGTCGAGGCCCCCGAGCTCGGCGCGGACGTCCTCCTCCGCCCGGACCAGGGCCTCGTCCTCATTGGTGAACGCCCGCGGCATGAGGGGAGTCTGCCACGGTCGTTCGGCTCCAAACGATCGTGAGTAGGGTGACCGGGTCCGACCGGCCGATCGCGGAGGAGACGACTTGGCCCGCACCACCACCGTCGCCGGGGTCGACGTCGACCTCGACCACTGGATCGGGGGTCAGCGGGTGCCGTCGGCCGCCACGTTCACCGACATCTCCCCCATCGACGAGGCGCCGGTGGGCGAGGTGGCGAGAGGCGGCGCGACCGAGGCGGACGCCGCCGTGGCGGCGGCGACCGAGGCCTTCCCCGGATGGCGGGACACGCCACCCACCGAGCGGGCCGCCGTGCTCCACCGCATCGCCGACGGCGTCGAGGCCCGGTTGGAGGACCTGGCCATCGTCGAGACGACCGACAACGGTGCCCTGCTCCGCTCGCACCGGCGGGGCGTGATGCCCCGGGTCGCCCACAACTTCCGCTTCTTCGCCGACTGGCTGCGGGACCTGGCCCACCCCGACTTCGACACCCGGGGCCACACCAACCACGTGAGCTGGGACCCGTCCGGCGTGGCCGTGCTCATCACGCCGTGGAACGCGCCGCTGATGCTGGCCACGTGGAAGGTCGCTCCGGCGCTGGCCGCCGGGTGCACGGTGATCCTCAAGCCGGCCGAGTGGAGCCCGCTGACCGCCTCGCTCCTGGGCGACATCGCCGCCGACGCCGGCCTGCCCGACGGCGTGCTCAACGTGGTCCAGGGCCTCGGCGAGGAGGCGGGCGACGCCCTCGTGCGCCATCCGGGCGTCCAGCGCATCAGCTTCACGGGGTCCGTGCCCACCGGTCGGCTGGTGGCGGCGAACGCAGGGTCCAACCTGACCCCGGTCAGCCTGGAGCTGGGGGGCAAGTCGCCGATGCTGGTGTTCGCCGACGCCGACCTGGACGCGGCCGTGGCCCAGGCCGTCGAGCAGTACGACAACGCCGGGCAGGTGTGCCTGGCGGGCACCCGCCTGCTCGTCGAGGCGAGCGTGCGGGACGAGTTCCTCGAGCGCTTCGTCGAGCGGGCCGGGGCCCTGCAGCAGGGCGACCCCCGGGACGAGGCCACCGACATCGGGCCCCAGGTGAGCCGGGAGCACTTCGAGCGGGTCGACCGCTTCGTGCAGCGGGCGGTGGCGTCCGGGCTCGAGCCGGTCATCGGCGGCGGCCCCAACGACGAGCTCGGCGGCCTGTACTACCGGCCCACGCTCTTCGCCGACCCCGCGCCCGGCAGCGAGATCGTGACCGAGGAGGTGTTCGGCCCGGTGCTCACGCTCCAGTCCTTCGCCGACGAGGACGAGGCGATCACCATGGCCAACGACAGCGAGTACGGCCTGGCCGGCATCGTCTACACCGGCGATCCCGAGCGGGCGGAGCGGGTGTCGTCCCGCCTCGTGGCCGGCACGGTCTGGGTCAACTGCTTCTTCGTCCGGGACCTGCAGGCTCCGTTCGGCGGCGCCCGCAACTCGGGCATCGGGCGCGAGGGCGGCACGTGGAGCTTCGACTTCTACGCCGACGTCAAGAACACGGTCACGAACCCGGAGCACTGGCGGGCGTGACCCCTCCCCGGTGCCGGGCCGAGGTCGTGGGCTCCCTGCTCCGGCCTCCTCCCCTGCGGGCCGCGGTGGACGCCTTCTACGCCGAGGGCCACCACGCCGTCCTGCCCGAGGAGCGCGACGCCGACCGGCGCGAGCTGACCCGGGTCGAGGACGAGTGCATCCGGGAGGCGGTCCAGCGCCAGGTCGACCTCGGCCTCGACGTGGTCACCGACGGCGAGTTCCGGCGCTGGATGTTCCTCAACTCGTTCTGGGACGCGGTGGAGGGCTTCAGCACCGACCGCAACCCCGTCGAGTTCCGGGCCGACGACGGCTCCACCATCACCTGGAACGTCCAGCGCATCGAGGACCGGCTGCGACCGGTCGACAGCCCCGCCGCCCGGGAGGCCGCCTTCCTCGCCGAGCTGACCGACCACCCGTTCAAGGTCACCTTCCCGGCGGCGTCGCTCTTCGCCCTCCCCTTCACGTTCAAGCCCGGCGTCAACGACCACGCCTACCGGGACCTGGACGAGCTGGTCGACCACTGCGTCGAGATCGAGCGCCAGCTGGTGGCCGACGCCGTCGCCGCCGGTGCCCGCTACGTCCAGTTCGACTTCCCCGCCTACCCGTACCTGTGCGACGAGCGGTGGCGGGCGGCGATGGACGAGCTGGGGTGGACGGCGGAGCGGGCGCTCGAGGTGGCGCAGCGGGCCGACCGGGCGGTCCTCGCCGGCCTGCCCGACGGGGTCACCACGGCCCTGCACGTGTGCCGGGGCAACAACCAGAGCCGGTACGTGTGCGAGGGCGCGCTGGACCCGGTGGCCGAGGCCCTCTTCGGCGGCCTCGACTACGACGTGCTCCTCGTCGAGTGGGAGGACCCCGCCCGCATGGGCGACTTCTCGGCCCTGCGCCACCTCCCCGCGGACGGGGCGACGGTCGTCCTCGGCCTCATCACGTCCAAGCAGCCAGGGGTGGAGGACGACGACGATGTGGTCCGGCGGATCGACGAGGCCTCGACCTTCGCGCCGCTCGACCAGCTCGCCCTGTCGACGCAGTGCGGCTTCGCCTCGACCCTCCAGGGCAACGAAGTCAGCCCCGACGACCAGTGGGCCAAGCTCGCCCAGGTCGTCCGGGTGGCCCAGCGGGTGTGGTCGTGAGCGCGACGGACGTCGACGCCACCCCGGTCGCCTGGCGGGAGGCCGGAGACGGTGACGTCGTCGTCTTCCTGCACGGGCTGGGCGGGTCGCGCACGGCGTGGGAGCCGCAGCTCGCCGCCTTGTCCGACCGGTGGCGGTGCGTGGCGTGGGACCTGCCCGGGTACGGCGCGTCGCCACCGCTCGACGGTCCGCTCACGTTCCCCGCGTTGGCGGACGCCGTGGGCCAACTCCTCGACGGGTTGGGCGTGGAGCGGGCACCGCTCGTCGGGCTGTCGCTCGGCGGGATGGTGGCCCTGCACACCGCCCTCGACCACCCCGACCGGGTGAGCGGGCTGGCCCTGCTGGACACCAGCTCCGCCTTCGGCGGCGACGGCACCGATCCCGACGCGTGGCGGGCAGCCCGCCTGGCCCCGCTCGACGCCGGACGGACCCCGGCCGACATGGCGGTGGACGTCCTCACCTCGGTCGGCGGCCCCGCCCTCACCGGCGCCGCGCTCGATGCGGCGACGTCGGCCATGGCCCGCATCTCCCCGGACGGGTTGCGGGCCGCCGTCGACTGCCTCCCGACCCACGACGTCCGGGGTCGACTGGGCGAGATCCGCGTCCCCACCCTCGTCGTCGTGGGTGAGCTGGACGAGGAGACCCCACCCGCGTACAGCCGGGCGTTGGCCGACGGCATCCCGGGCGCCCGCCTGGAGATCGTCGCCGGCGCCGGTCACGTCTCGAACCTCGAACAGCCCGCGTCGGTGAACCGGCTCCTGGCCGACTTCCTGCCTACTACGTTCCTGTCGCCACCCACGAGGAGTCGCACGGAATGACCGACCACGACCGCATCCGGGTCCTCTGGCCCGACCACCTCGGCCTCGCCCGAGGGAAGTACCTACCGGCCGGGCTGGCCGAGCACGGCACCAATCACTGCTCGGCCGTGTTCGCCCTCGGCTACGACCGGCAGATGACCCCGGCGCCGGGGTCGGGGATGCTCGAGGGCTTCCCGGACTTCCACGCCGAGTTCGACTCGGCCGACATCCGCGACGGCTGGGAGGAGTGGACCAAGGTCGTCGTCGCCGACATCACCAAGGACGGCGAGGTGCTGGGTGTCTCGCCTCGCGGCGCGCTGAAGCGGGCCATCGCCGACTGGGAGGCGCTCGGCTACCAGTCGAAGGTCGGCATCGAGCTGGAGGCCTTCATCTTCCAGCCCAAGGACGACGGCGGCTGGGAGCCGTGGGACACGCCGGGCGGCTTCGTGTACGGCACCGGAACCGCCGTGGACCCGACCGGCGTGATCGACGACATCATGCGCACCGCCATGGCGGCCGGACTGCCGGTCGAGTCCATCAACAGCGAGTACGACATCCCGCAGTTCGAGCTGACCCTGCAGTACCGGGACACCCTCGGGGCCGTCGACGACGCCTTCCTGTTCAAGGTCCTGGCCCGGGAGGTGGCCCACCGCCACGGCCTGCTGGCCACCTTCATGGGTCGGCCACTGGGCGACCGGGGCGGCAACGGCACCCACGTCAACCTGAGCCTCCACGACGACGAGGGCGACAACGCCTTCACCGACGCGGATGCTGACGACGGCCTGTCGACCCTGGCCAAGCAGTGCATCGCCGGCCTGATGGCCCACCACGAGGGCATGACGGCGCTGTGCGCGCCCACCGTCAACGCCTACAAGCGGCTGAAGCCGGCCCAGCTGTCCGGGTACTGGGCCAACTGGGGCTACGACCACCGGTGCACGGCCGTCCGGGTGCCCGAGGCCCGGGGGGCGGGGACCCGGCTCGAGCACCGCATGGCCGACGGCGCCGCCAACCCCTACACCGCCACCGCCTGTGTGCTGCAGGCGGCGCGCCTGGGGGTGGTCGGCGAGCTCGAGCCGCCGCCGGCCGAGACCGGCAACGGGCTGGACGAGGTCAACACCGAGGTGTGCTGCCCCGCCACCCTCGACGCCGCGCTGGACGCCCTCGAGGCCGACACCGAGTTCGTCGACGCGGTGGGGGCCGAGATGGTGGCGCAGTTCACGATGATCAAGCGGGTCGAGTGGGAGCGGTTCGACAGCGCCGTCACCGACTGGGAGCTGAACGAGTACCTCCCCTTCCACTGACGGCATGACGGGGATCGGGCAGGCCATCACCCTGGAGGTGCTGGAGGCCGATCCTGATCCGGTGCTGGCCGAGCTCCGGACATCCGAGCCGGTGGCGTGGGTGCCGGCGTTGGCCATGTGGCTGGTCACGCGCTGGGACGACGTGGCCCACGTGGACGCCCACCCCGAGGTGTTCAGCGCCGCCACCGACCCGTCGTTCCTGGCCCGGGCGCTGGGCCGGAACATGCTCACCGTCGACCCGCCGGCCCACACCCGGCTGAAGGACGCCCTCGGCCCGCCCTTCCAGTCCGGGAGCACGGCCGGGCGGTTCGCGGCCGAGGACCTGGCCGCGCTGGCCGACGAGCTGATCGACGGGTTCGCCGGCGACGGGGCGACCGAGGTCATGTCCGGCTACGCCGACGCCCTGTCGGCCGCGTCCCTGGCCCGCGTCCTCGGCCTGGGTGAGCACGGCTGGGCGCAGGTGTGGGCGTGGTGCGAGGGGCTTTGCGCCGACATCGCCAACTTCGAGAACGACCCAGACCTTGACCGCCCACGGCGACAAGGCCAGAGAGGAGCTGGGCGTGGCCATCGGCGCCCGGCTGGACGAGCTGCGGACGGCGGCGGCCGACACCGCGCTGGGCCACTACCTGGGCACCGACCTGACCGACGACGAGATCGTCAACAACGTGCGGCTGATGATCTCGGGTGGGATCAACGAGCCCCGCGACGGGATCGGCCTGGTGGCCTGGGCCCTGCTGAGCCATCCCGAGGTCCGGGCCGAGGTGGAGGCCGACCCCAAGCTGTGGCGCCGGGCCGTCGAGGAGACCTTCCGCCTCCACTCCCCCGTGGGCACCATCACCCGCCAGGCCACCCGGGACGTCGAGCTGGCCGGGGCCTCGATCCGGGAGGGCCAGATGGTGTCCGGCGTGCTGCGCTCGGCCAACCGGGACGAGGCCCACTGGACCGAGCCCGACCGCTTCGACCTGCACCGGCGGGAGGGCGGTCACGCCGCCTTCGCCTTCGGCGCCCACCGCTGCCTCGGCGAGTGGTTGGGCCGCCAGGAGGTGCGGGTCGGCGCCCAACGCCTCTTCGAACGCCTGCGGGGCCTGCGCCTCGCCCCCGACCAGGAGGTCACCTTGCACGGCTTCGAGTTCCGCGGCCCCGCCGCCCTCCGCCTTCGGTGGGACCCGTGAGCCTGCGGCACGAGGGGGAGGTGGCGTTCGTGACGGGGGCCGGGTCGGGGATCGGGCGGGCGACGGCGCGCCGGCTGGCGCGGGAGGGCGCGGCCGTCGGGGTGGCCGACCTGGACGACGAGGCGGCCGCCGAGACCGTCAGCCGCATCGAGGGCGACGGCGGCCGGGTCCTGGCTGTCCACGTCGACGTCCGGGAGCGGGCATTGATCCGGGCCGGCCGGGATGCGGTGGTCGAGGCCTTCGGGCCGATCACCCGGCTGGTCAACTGCGCCGGGCTGGTCACCATGTCGTCCCTCGACGACCTGACCGAGGAGGAGTGGGACCTCGTCCTCGACGTGAACCTGAAGGGCTACTGGCTGGTGACCCAGGAGGTCAGCCGGGTCATGGACGGCGGGGCGGTCGTGAACATCTCGACCGTCGAGTCGGAGGTGGTCGTGTCGTCCACCGGGTCGTGCCAGGTCCACTACAACGCCTCGAAGGGCGGGGTGAAGATGCTGACCAAGGCCCTGGCGGTCGAGCTGGCCGGCCGCGGCATCCGGGTCAACGCGGTGGCGCCGGGGCCGATCGCCACGGACTTCGTCTCGCTGGAGGGCGTCACCAGTGAGGGGGCGTGGGAGTTCATGAAGGAGCGACTCCTGGTCCCCCGGATCGGCGAGCCCGAAGACGTGGCCTCCGCGGTGTCCTGGCTGCTGTCCGACGAAGCCGAGTGGATCACCGGGATCCAGCTCCCGGTAGATGGCGGGTGGTTGACCCGGTGATCTCGGTCGACGATCTGGCGGGCGAGTTCGACACCGTCGTCGTCTGCCTGCCCGACGTGCAGGGCCGGTTGCTCGGGCGCCGCCTCACCCTCGACGCCTTCCTGCGGGCCGCCGACCGGGGCGTCGACCTGTGCACGGCAGCGTTCGCCTGGGACGTCACCCAGGACCCAATGGGGATGGTCGGCCACCTCGACTGGACCGGCTTCCACACCGGCTGGCACGACTTCCGCCTGGTTCCCGACCTGGCCACGCTGCGGCCGGCGGGTTGGCTGGACGGCACCGCCATCTGCCTGGCCGACGCGGTCGAGCTGGGCGATGGCTCGCCGGTGGCGGTGGCCCCCCGGAACGTCCTGCGCCGGCAGGTCGACGCCCTGGCCGACGACGGCTTCACCGCGCTCACCGGCACCGAGCTGGAGCTGTACCTCTACCTCGGCACCCCCGAGGAGAACCGGACCGCGGGCCATGCCGACCTGCGGCCGACGACCCTCCAACCAGCCGACTACTCGATCCTGCAGGGCGACCGTTACGACGGGTTCTTCGGCGACCTCCGCCGCAAGCTGGCCGCGTCGGGCATCGAGGCGGAAGCGGCCCAGGGCGAGTGGGGCCTCGGCCAGTGGGAGATGACCCTGCGCGTGCCAGGACCCCGTGACCATGGCCGACCACCACGCCCTCTACAAGCTGGTGGTCCGCTACCTGGCCGCCGCCCACGGGCTGACGGCCACCTTCATGGCCCGGCCCCACACCGACCAGCCGGGGTCGTCCGGCCACATCCACCTGTCGCTCTGGCGCGACGACGAGCCGACCTTCACCGACGACGCGGTGCTGCGGTCGGCGCTGGGCGGCGCCCTCGCCCGGACGCCGGACCTGCTGGCCTGGTACGCCCCGACCGTGAACAGCTTCAAGCGCCTCGTCCAGCAGGACTTCGCCGGCTGGGGCCTGACCTGGGGCGAGGACAACCGCACCACCTCCTACCGGGTCCTCGGCCACGAGCCCGGCGAGCGCCGCTTCGAGTCCCGCCTCCCCGGCGCCGACATGAACCCGCACCTGGCCCTGGCCGCGGTGCTGGCCTCGGTTCGTGACGGTGTGGCCACGAGCGCCGACCCCGGCGAGCCCGTCACGGGCAACGCCTACGAGGAAGCGCCCGACGCCGGCCTCCCCCGCCACCTCGGCGAAGCCGTCGAGCGCTTCGCCTCGAGCGCGTGGGTGCGGGAGACCTTCACCGACCCCGTCGTCGACCACTACGCCGCCCACGCGAGGGCCGAGGTCGCCGCCTGGCTCGCCGCGGTGACCGACTGGGAACGCACCCGCTACCTCGACCTGATCTAGCGACCGCAAACGACGCGAAGAGGGGGTGGCGGGCCGCCCGGCGCCCGATCTCACGGGCCGTGGTCGGTCGAGCGTCGTCTCCCGAACCTGGCGCACACGCCGGTTCAGAGCCCTGGCAACCACGAAGGGTGGTGACGGCACCGAGGAGGCGCCCGCGAGCTCGGACTGGCCCGGTCGCTTCTGGCGCCTGATTGAGGCGTTCTGGCGCCCGAATCGGGCGCCAGAACAAGACCTTCAGGCGTGGGTGCCGAGGTAGGCCTCGCGGACGTTGGGGTGGGCTTGGATTTCTTCTGGGGTGCCCTGGGCGATGACCACGCCGTGGTCGAGCACGTAGATGCGGTCGCAGAGGTTGGTGATGAAGTGCAGGTCGTGGTCGATGACGATCACGCCGGCGCTCACCCGAGCGGCCAGGGAGCGCACCCGGTCGATCATGGCGGCGGACTCGGCGTCGCTCATGCCGGAGGTGGGCTCGTCGAGCAACAGGAAGGCCGGGGCGAGCGCCGCCGCCCGGGCCAGCTCCAGGCGGCGCTGGGAGCCGTAGTCCAGCTCCCGGGCCCGCCGGTCCTGCGCCTCCAGGAGGTCGCCGGCCACCAACAGCTCGTCGACGTCGACCCGCACGCCCGCCTTCCGCCAGCGGTGGGCCACGAGGGCAGCGATCTCGACGTTCTCCCGCACCGACAAGTCGCCGAACAGGCGCAGGTTCTGGAAGGTACGGGCCAGCCCGGCCCGCCCCACCACGTGGGCCGGCTTCCCCGTCAGCGCCCGGTCACCGAGCGTGTAGATGCCGGCGTGGCTGGGCACGACGCCCGTGATGACGTTGAGCAGCGTGGTCTTGCCCGCCCCGTTGGGGCCGATGAGGCCGACCACCTCGTCGGGCTTCACCAGCACCGAGACGTCGGTGAGGGCGTTGAAGCCTCCGAAGGCGACCGAGATCCCGTCGGCGCGCAGGCGCTCGGACGGCCCGGCCTCCACTGGGGGTGCGGGAGCGACGTCGGGCGCCTCGCCCCGGAGCCGTCGCCGCAGCTTCGCACTCAGCCAGTGATCGAGCTCGTGGTCCCGCAGCAGCCCGTGGGGCCGCCAGAGCATGAAGCCGAGCATGGCGGCACCGAGGAAGATGTCGGAGAGGCCGGGCTTGAGGATCCAGCCGAAGCCGGCCACGGGATCATCCGCCAGCGAGCGGGTGATCTCGGTCCCGGCGGTGATCACGACGACGCCCACGAGGGCGCCGGTGACCGAGTTGCGCCCGCCCACGATGAGCATCGCCAGGGTCAGCAGCGTGAAGTCGAAGAAGAACACGATCGGGCTCATCGAGCCCAGCACCTGCACCCGGAGCGCGGCGCCGATCGCCACCAGCAGCACCGAGCCCATGAAGGCCACCATCCACGGGACCCGCACGTTGATGCCGGACGCGGCCGCGGCGATCTCGTCCTCCCGTCCTGCCTGCGCGAGACGACCCCACCGGGAGTCCCGGAAGAGCCGCGCTCCCACCACGGCGAGCACCAGGCACACGTAGATCGGCCCCCGGGTCTCGAGCCGCGGGATGAACGACAGGCCGCCACCACCGTCGGTCAGGTCGATCCAGTTGAGGGCCACTTCGTGGACGACGAACAGGAAGGCCAGGGTGATCATGGTGGCGGCGATGCCCCCGGCCCGGGTGACCGCCAAGCCGACGAAGAACCCGATCACCAGCACGATGGCGATGGCCACCAAGGTCGCGGCGAGCGGCCCCAGCTCCTTCTCGGCCAGGCCCCACGGGGCGTCGGGGATGAACCCGGGGACGAACTCGGTCCCCACCTTCCGACTGGCGGGGATGGCCAGGATCGCCACCGCGTAGCCGGTGATGGTGGCGAACCCCATGTGCCCGAACGACAGGATCCCGGTGTTGCCGATGAACACCTGGAGGCCCATCACCAAGATGGCGTTCACGAGCATCTGGGTGACGAGGATGTCCCGGGACCCGGGCCCGGACGAGCCGTAGAGCTGGCCCCCGACGATCAGCAACCCCACCAGGATCACCATCGCCAGGGTGGGCAGCCCGACCTTCTCGACGAACCGGCGCACGGCGCCCTCAGACCCGCTCGGCCCGGCGAATGGAGATGAGCCCGCCGGGTCGGACGATGAACAGGATCGCGATCAGCGCGAACACGAACGCGTCGGTCAAGCGGGCGGCGTCACCGGGGAGCCGGGACCGGAAGAAGACCTCGGCCAGGCCGAGCAGGAACCCGCCCAGCACGGCCCCGCTCAGGCTCCCGAGGCCGCCGATGACCGCGGCCACCACGCCCTTCAGCAACGGCACGGTCCCCACGTCGGGCTCGGCCTGCCCGGCCCGGAGCATCAGCAGGACGGCGGCGATGCCCGCCAGTGCGCCGGAGAGGGCGAAGGCGCGCGAGATCGTCGCGTCGGCCTTGACCCCCATCAGCCGCGCCGCGTCGAAGTCCTCTGCGGCCGCCCGCAGCGAGACCCCGAACATCGTGCGCTGGAAGGCCCAGAGGGTCGCCAGCATGGTCACCGCAGTGACCCCGATGACCACGAGGTCGTAGACCTCGATCGAGATCCCGGCCAGCTCCACCGTGTCGTTGATCCATCCGGGCGAGTCGAACTGGCGCGGGACGGCGGACACGTACATCCGGAACAGGGCCTGGATCAGGATGGCCACGCCGAAGGACGTGAGCAGCATGGTGAACTCCGAGCTGCCCCGCACCTTCCGGAACGCGACCCGCTCGATCAGCACCGCGGCCAGCGCGGCGGCCACGACCACCACCGGTGCCCGGGCCCACCACGGGATGTTGTGGATCGACAGCCCGTAGATGACGTAGGCCCCGATGGTGATCAGCTCGCCGTGGGCGAAGTTGACCAGGTGCATGACCCCGAAGATGATCGCCAGGCCCAGCGCGAGCAGGGCGTAGGTGGAGCCGACCCCGAGCCCGTCGACGATCTCCTGCACCAGCTGGGTCACAGCGCAGGCCCCTTCGTGCCGAGGTAGGCCTCGAAGAGGTCAGTGCGGTCCAGCAGCTCGGCCCCCGTGCCCTCGTCCACGATGGTCCCGGTGCGCAGCACATACGCCCGGTCGGCCACCTCCAGCGCCCGCCGGGCGTTCTGCTCGACCACCAGCAGCGTCCGGCCCTGCGCCTTGAGCTCGGCCACCAGGCCGAAGATCACGTCGACCATCCGGGGCGCCAGCCCCAGCGACGGCTCGTCCATGAGGATCAGGCGCGGATCGGTGACCAGCGCCCGGGCCACGGCCAGCTGCTGGGCCTCGCCACCGGACAGGTAGCCGGCGGCGTTCGACCACTTCTCCCGCAGCACGGGGAAGAGCTCGGCCACCTCGTCCATCCGGCGGCTGCGATCGCCCTTGGACAGGGTCACCCCGGCCACCTGCAGGTTCTCGGCCACGGTGAGGTCGGCGAAGATCCGGCGGTGCTCGGGCACCAGCGCGACGCCGCGCCGCAGCATCTCGTCGGGGGTGGCGCCGGTGACGTCGTCGTCGCCGAGGCGGACGTGGCCGGCCGCGGGCGTCAACAGCCCGGCGATGGTGCCGAGGGTCGTCGTCTTGCCGGCCCCATTGGGGCCGATGAGGGCGACGACCTCGCCCTCGTCGACCCGCAACGAGAGATCACGGATCGCCGAGATCGCCCCGTACCGGGTGGTCAGCCCTTCGAGCTGGAGCAACCCCGCGGACGCCTTCTAGCCCTCGGGGACGTTCTCGGGGATGAAGCTGTCGGCGAGGGTGATCTCGCCGTCGACGATCTCGTGGATGAACACCGGCTTGATCGGCGTGCCGTTGGTGCCGGCGTAGGTCACCGACTCGGTGATCAGCTCCAGGTCCTCGGTGGACTTGATCTGCTCGGCGATGGCCTCCGGATCGAGCTCGCCGGCCCGGGCGTAGGCGTCGGCCACGATGAGCACGGCGTCGGCCGCCAAGGTCCCGAAGCTCACGGTCTCCAGGGCCTCGCCGTTCTCCTCCTCGTAGGCGTCGAGGAAGGCCTTCATGCGGGTGCCCTCACCGGGGAAGCCATGGGTCGTGTAGTAGACGCCCTCGGCGTCGTCCCCCGCCGCGATCACCCCGGTGGCATCGAAGGCATCAGCGCCGACGACGGGCACGTCGCCGAGGCCGGCCCCTTCGAGTTGGCCGAGCAGGGTGCCGATGAGCGGCATCAGCATCGCCGTGTAGATCACGTCGGGCGGCTCGGCCATGTCGGCCAGCGCGTTCACCTGCGTCGAGAAGTCGGTGTCCTCGAGGGAGTAGGTGAAGTCCTCGGCCACGTCGCCGCCCCCGGCTTCGAACACCTCGGTGTAGACCGCGGGGTTCTGCTCGAAGTACGGGGCGTCGGCCGACGAGAAGGTGACCGCGGTCTCCCAGCCCTCGTCGAGGGAGAACTCGGCCGCGGCGGTGGCCTGGGCCGGGTCGTCGAAGGGCACCAGGAAGGAGTTGAGCTCTGCGTCCGGGAGCACGGGCTCGGTGGAGGCTACGAAGAGCACCGGCACCTGGCCGTTCACCACCTGCAGCAGCGGGAGGCCGAAGTCGGAGAACGGCGGGCCGAGGATGGCGTCCACGCCCTGGTCGAGCAGGTCCTGGGCGGCCCGCTGGGTCACGTCGGGGTCGCCCTGGATGTCCTGGACGACGATCTCGACCGGTGTCCCGTCGATCCCGCCCGTGCAGTTGATGCGGTCGGCCATGAACTGGGCCGCCTCGGAACCGGGGCCGTCGGCGTATCCGCCCAGTTCGGAGAAGTCAGCGGCGTAGCCGATGACCAACGGATCGCCCGTGGGCTCCTCGCACTCGGTGGTCAGGTCGAGGGCGGCGTCCACGTCGACCGCGGCGACCGCACCCCCACCATCCGTGGTGCCCTCGCTGCTCTCGTCGGAGCCCCCACCGTCGTCGTCGCCGCAGGCCGCGGCGAGCAACGCCATGACCACCAGGAACGCCATCCCGAGCTTCGCCCGCATGTCTCCCCCTCCGTCCAAGGTGCCCGCAACCTAGCGGAAGTCGTTTGGACGCAAAAGAAGCGCGGGTCCCGATCAGTCGCGCTGTGGGGCGCGGACGCCCCGGAACTCCCAGTCGCCGCCCAGGGCGGTGGACAGGACCTCCTCGGACTCGGTGGGTTGCGCGCCGACGTCGTCGCGGATCGGGGTCGGGCCGGTGACGATCGTGTTGGTCAGCGCGCCGAGTCCCTCGACCTCGACGGTGACGACGTCGCCGGGCTCGACCGAGCGGGAGTTGGCCGGTGTGCCCGAGAAGACGAGGTCACCGGGCAGCAGGGTGATCGTGCGGGCCAGGTCGGCGACCAGGTAGTGCATGTCCCAGGTCATCTCGTCGGTCGAGCCGTCCTGGCGGACCTCGCCGTTCACGAGGGTGCGGATGCCCTTGTGGTGGAAGTCCCAGTCGGTCACGAGGCCGGGGCCCACGGGACAGAGGGTGTCGGAGCCCTTCACCCGGAGCATGGACCCGGCATCGGTGTCGCGGAAGTCATGGAGCCCGAAGTCGTTGCCGATCGTGTAGCCGGCGATGTGGGCGGCGGCCTCGTCGGGCGAGATGTTGCGGCAGGGCGTCCCGATGACGATGACGATCTCGCCCTCGTAGTTGAGCCACCGGCACCGGTCGGGCCGGACGACGTCGCCGCCGTGGCTGTTCAGCGCCGACACGGGCTTCTGGAAGTAGGTCGGTGCCGCGGGCAGCGTGGCCTGGAACTCCTCGACCCGGCTCACGTGGTTGAGGTGGACGCAGAGCACCTTGGTCGGCTCGCTCGGCGGCAGGTGGACCGCGCCGGCCGCCGCCACCCGACGGCCGTCGCCGGCGACGAGGTCGTCACCGTCGACCACGACGGGGGTCACGGCGCCGTCGAGCAGGATTCGGCGGTACTCGGGCATCGACGGGCCTCCCCGATCGTTTGGGACCAAAGGAAAGGCTACTCTCGCGCGCCATGGCCGAGCTGGCTGGCTTCTTCGTCCCCCGCAGCCCGGAGGGCAGGGCCTCGCTGCTCCCGTCCCCACCGTGGCACTACTCGGGCGAGATGCTGACCGTCGAGTACCGGACCGACCCCGCGGCGGTGGCCGAGCTCCTCCCCGATCCCCTGCAGCCGGCCGAGGAGGACCCCGGCGCGGTGGCGGTGATCTGGGCCGACTGGCAGTCGTGCTCGGACGGCCTCGACGAGCTGGTCGACCCCGTGCGCTCCCAGTACAAGGAGTGCTTCGTGGTCGTGCGCTGCGCCTACGAGGGCCAGACGTGGTCCCGCTGCGTCTACATCTGGGTCGACAAGGACTTCGCCCTCGTCCGGGGCCTGCACCAGGGCTATCCGAAGAAGCTCGGCGACATCTGGATGACCCGCCCGGTCACCGTGGGCAAGGCCGGACCCCGGCTCGAGCCAGGGGGCCGCTTCGGGGCGACGTGCTCGGCCAACGGCCGGCGCCTGGTCGAGGCGACGTTCACCATCACCGGCCCGGCCGACGGTGCCGGGTTCGTCAACGGCCACCCGATGATCCACCACCGCTGGATGCCGGCCATCGAGTCCGACGGCCGCGACGCCCTCGCCGAGGTGGTGACCATGTCGGGCCAGGACGTGGAGCTGGGCCCGGCGTTCACCGGCGACGCCACCATCGAGCTCTTCGAGTCCCCCACCGAGGAGCTGACCCGGCTGGCGCCCCAGGAGGTCATCGCCGGGTACTGGCGCACCGTGGGGACGACGTTCGTGGGCGGTCGGGTCCTGTGACGACCGTCGTCAGCGACACGAAGCCGGCGGCATCGTGACCGCGTCTCGCAACGTGACGGATGCCGGCGGAGCTGGCGCCGGCATGAACGACGCCCACGCCGACCTCACCAGCCACGACACCTTCGTGACCGGGGTCCCCCACGCCACCTTCCGCCGCCTCCGGGCCGAAGAACCGGTGGCCTGGTTCGAAGAGCCCGACGACAACGCCGGGTTCTGGGCGGTCACCCGCTACGACGACGTCCTCCAGGTGAGCCGCGAACACGAGACCTTCACCTCCACGTCGGGCATCCGCATGGAGGAGATGGACGCCGAGGAGACCGAGGCCCGCCGCACCCTGATGGAGCTCGATCCCCCCGAGCACACCCGGCTGCGCCGGCTGGTCAACCGGGGCTTCACCCGGCGCACGGTCGAGGCCTACGAGGCCGCGATCCGGGAGATCACCCGGGCCGTGCTCGACGAGGCCCTCCCCAAGGGGACCTTCGACTTCACCAAGGAGGTGGGGCGGGAGCTGCCGATGCGCATGCTCGGCCGGCTGATGGGTCTGCCCGACGACGACCTCGACGAGCTGGTGGCCTGGGGCGACGCCATGATCGGCAACACCGATCCCGAGTTCACGTCCCACCCCGTCGACCTGACCGACACCGACGACTTCCGGCTCATGCCCTTCCGCAGCCCCAGCGCGCTGGAGGTCTTCCGCTACGCCGACCACATGGCCCAGGCGAGGCGGGCCGAGCCCCGCGACGACGTGGTCACCCGCCTGCTCGCCCCCACCCCCGACGGGGCGCCGCTCACCGACCTCGAGTTCAAGAACTTCTTCACGCTCCTGGTGGCGGCCGGCAACGACACCACCCGGTACACGATCGCCGGGTCGCTCGACACGCTCGTCGACCACCCCGAGGTGCTGGCCGACCTGCGGGCTCACCCCGACAAGCTCGAGGTGGCGATCGAGGAGCTGCTGCGGTGGACCACGGTCACCATGCACTTCCGCCGCACCGCGGTCCGCGACACCGAGGTGCGGGGCGTGCCCATCCGGGCCGGCGACAAGGTCGTCATCTGGTTCGTCTCGGCCAACTACGACGAGGACCAGTTCCCGGACCCGTACCGGTTCGACATCGGCCGCCAGCCGAACGACCACTGCACGTTCGGTCGCAACGGGCCCCACTTCTGCCTCGGGGCGTGGCTGGCCCGGATGGAGGTCCGGGTGACCTTCGAGGAGCTGCTCCCCCGGCTGGCCGGCATCGAGCGGACGGGCCCGGTCGAACGGCTCCGCTCCAACTTCATCAACGGCATCAAGCACCTGCCGGTCCGGGTCACCCTCGCCTAACGTCGGGGCGTGCTCTCCGCCTTCGTCCTCATCTCGGCCGACCCGGCCCGCATCGACGCCCTGGGCCACGAGCTGGCCGAGATCAAGGCGGTGCGAGAGGCCCACTCGGTGGCCGGCTCCGACGTCGACCTGGTGGCCGTGCTGGCCATCGCCGACCACGAGACCCTGGCCGATGTGGTCACCGGCGAGATCGCCAAGCTCGGCGGCATCCGCACCACCCGCACCCTCATCGCCTTCCGTCAGTACTCCTCCGCCGAGGAAGCCGCGGCCTTCGAAGGACTCGGGGATTAGGTCTCGGAACCAGAGGTTCCGAGACCTGCTTGATCGAGCGGCCTCCCGGCCGCGCTCCCGCTCCCCCCTTCGGTGGCACGTCACCCTTCGGGAGCGAGGTCCCCCTGGAGCTCGCCTTCGTTGACGACGGGGGTGCCGTCGAGGGCGACGGTGCAGTTGCGGAGGGGGAGGTCGAAGTGGCCGTCGGTGAAGCGGCCGGCGACCTCGTTGGCCCCGGTCGAGTAGAGGAAGTTCCCGGCGAAGGCCCGGAGCTCGGTCCCGTTGACCTGAGCCTTGTCGTAGAGGGCGAGGGCGTCCCAGCGGGCCGCCGGGTTCATCCCCCAGCCGAGGTGGCTCACCGCGTAGGACTCGCGGTCGCCGAACGCCGAGAGGTACGAGCGGAACAGGTCGGCGTCCACCCCGTCGCCGGCGATGTCGGTGATGTGGTCGTCCTCGATCGTCAGCGTGATCGGCTCCCGGACGTACTCCTTGAACGTGAGGTTCACGTCGCCGGGGGCCAGGACGAGCCGCCCGTTGACCGTGCCCGCGGCCGGGAAGCAGAGGACCAGGCCGCCGGGCCAGTGGGCGATGCCGCCGGGCTCGTCGACCCACCCCCAGGAGCCCGCCCGGACCGCACCGGCGAGGTCGACGACCAGGTCCGAGCCCGCACCCGACGTGGCCGTGAGGGTGGAGGCCGCCTCCAGGCGGGCGACCCCGGCCTCGACCCGGGCCCGGAGCGCGGGGTCGTGGACGAGTCGCTCGAAGACCTCGGGGTGCTCGTCGGAGACCATCAGGACCCGGGCACCGCCGCCGAGGATCTCGCCCAGCTCGGGGGCGTGGAGCAGGCCTTCGACGGTGCAGTCGGCGACGAAGTCGGCCGCGGCCAGGCCGGCGACCACGGCAGGGTGGCGGGCCAGGGCCTGGGAGGCACCGGTCGAGCGGATGGGCACGGGTCCCTGCTGGGGCGGCGTGGGCACCACGATCTCGGCCACCGCAGCGCCGAGCGAACCCAGGGCGAGGCGGGCGGCGTCCACCAGCTCGGCCCGGCTGCGGGTCTCCGACAGGACGACCGCGGTCTCCCCGGGCTGCACCGCACAGGCCCCGAACTGCGCCGCGAAGCGCTCGACCAGGGGCCAGCTGGGGGTCATGCCGGGTCCTCGTCGTCGATCAGGCCCGCCCGGCCGAGACGGTCCAGGCAGGTCTCGACCGACCAGGGCAGCATCGTGGCGCCGCACCGGGCGTCCCGGTAGATGCGCTCGAGGGCCTGCGGGCGCAGCAACGAGCGCCCGCCGCAGACGCGGATGGCCAGCGAGGCGACCTCGGGCGCGGTCTCCATCACCGTGACCTGCGCGGTCCACGCCCGGCGCACCTGCTCCGGGGTCGGATCGGGGCCGGCGTCGTCGACGACGCGGTAGAGCAGGGCTTCGGCCCGCTCGTGGGCGAGGTGCATCTGCGCCCAACCGGCCTGCTTCTGGGGGTGCGCCCGCCGGTCGCCCGGGCCCGACACGCCGCTCAGGTAGTCACGGCTGAAGGCGATCGCCGCCCGGGTCAGGCCGAGGAAGGTGAAGGAGAGGGTGAGGTAGAAGTACGGCCACCGCGCCGCCATCTGGTCGAAGGCACCCGGTGGCAGGTACTCCCGCTCCGCGGGCACGAACACGTCCTCCATGACCAGGTTCTTCGAGATCGTCCCCCGCATGCCGAGGGGGTCCCACTCGCCTTCGATGCGCAGGCCGTCGGCTCCGGCGGGGACGCCCAGGAACCGGATCTCCTCCTCGCCCTCGGCCTTGCAGATCACGTTGTGGCTGTCGGCGGCCTCGGAGAGCGAGGCGAAGATCTTGTGCCCCGTGACCAACCAGCCGCCGTCGACGGGCCGGGCGACGGTGCTCACCCCCGCCGTGGGACCAGCGGCCAGCCCCTCCGAGAACGGTTGGGCGTGGATGTGGCCTTCGTCCACGACCCCCCGCCACAGCTTGGTCCGGCGCTCGTCGTGGACGGCCCGCTCGTCGTCGGTGAGATCGAGGTCGTCGGCGATCTGGCCGGTGAGCAGCATCGTCGCGGTGTGCATGTTGAAGGTGAGGGCGGTGGACCCGTCCCAGCGACCGAGCTCCTCGGAGACGCGGGCATAGGTCGCGAAGTCGGCCCCGAGCCCGCCGTGCTCCTCGGGTATGCAGAGGCCGAGGAAGCCCGCGGCCCGCAGGTCCTCCCAGTTGGCGGTCGGGAAGGCGGCCTCGCGGTCGTACTCCGGTGCCCGCTCCGCGAAGACCGGACCCAGCTCCCGGACCCTGGCGACCAGCTCGGCCCGGCGCCCGGGTTCAACCGGCGACAAGCTGCTCCCGCTCCTCGCGGCGCCGACGGGCCCGCTCGACGAGGTCGGCGAAGAGGGCGCGTTCGCCGTCCTCGATGATCTTCTCGGGGTGCCACTGCACCGCGACCACGTCCGTCCCGGGGTCGACCGGCTCGATCGCCTCGACGATCCCGTCGGGCGCCCAGGCCACGGCCTGAAAGCCCTCGGCGACGCGGTCCAGGGCCTGGTGGTGGATGGTGTTGACCACCCGCTCCTCGGTCCCGTAGACGCCCGCCAGCCGCGAGCCCGGCCGGATGGTGATCGGATGGCGCTGGGCCATGACGGCCTCGGGTTCCTCGGGCGTGGGCGGGTGGGGCGTGTCCTCGGCCAACACGTGCTGGTCGAGCGTCCCGCCGAAGGCCACGTTGACCACCTGGATGCCGCGACAGATGCCCAGGACGGGCAGGCCGCGGTCCACCGCTCGCCGGGTGAGGGCGAGCTCCCACCCGTCGGCCCCGGACGACGTCCCGTGGCTGCGACCGTCGTTGCTCGCCCCGTAGGCGGTGGGGTCGACGTCGTCACCACCGCAGAGCACGAGGCCGTCGAGGTCGTCGAGGACGTCGTCCGCCCGGTCGGGATCGAGGTGCGGGAGGATCACCGGCAGGCCGCCGGCCTCGACGACCGCATCGGGGTACTCGTTCCCCAGCGTGTAGAGGTCGGTGCGCTCGGCCAGGAAGGTCGGCAGCGGCCGCCGCCAGGGGGTCATGCCGATCCGGGGGGCGCGCACCTCCCCAGTGTGCCCCGACGACGAACGGGCGGGATCGGTCAGTTGATGCCCAGCGGGCCCACCGGGCCGTTGTTCGGGGCGAAATCGGTGTGCACCGGCCCGACGTTGGGGGCCCCGTTGTCCCAGATGAAGGTGGCCCGGGCCCGCAGGGTGACCGGCGCCCCGACGCAGCCGCGCAGGAAGCGGAACCGGTAGAGGTTGCCGGCCGTCTCGACGATGTTGTCGTCAGCGACGTGCTCCTGGGCCGAGCACATGAGGTGGCCGTCCGACGCCCGGCGGACCCGGCCGACGAGGACGGTGTCGACCCCGGTCGCGATGTGGATGTCGGCGAAGTACTCCGGGCCCGGCGGTGGGTGCGGAGTCGATCCGCCAGCGGATGCGGGTGGCCCGGTTCGGCCAGTTGTTGACCGGGTGGCCACCGGTACTCGTCCGCACCCGCAGGTCGAGCGCGGCGCTGCCGTGGATGACCCGGAAGCTGATGATGTCGCCGCGGGCGAAGGGCACGTCGCCGGCGGGATCGGTGCCCTGGGCCTCCGCCCCGCTCGCCGGCGGGGCGAGCAGGAGCAGCGCGAGGACGACCGATGGCCGCGGCCAGCAGGGGGCGACGGAGGGCACGGATCCTGGTCATCGCCATCACGCTGTCCGATCCGCCGACGTTGTGCATGGGTAGTGCTTACTCATCCTCGGCGGCGCTGTCCACGGCGCCCGGGCAGCCGGCGCGAACGCACCGCTAGCGTTCGAGGCATGGCCGACCAACTCCCGATGATCATCGGCGACGAGCGCGTCACCTCCGACGACAGCATCGAGGTCCGGTCGCCCTTCGACGGATCCCTCGCCGGGACCGTGGCGAAGGGCAACGAGTCGCACCTCGACCGCGCCGTCGCCGTCGCCAAGGCGCTCCATGCCGACGGGCCGCTCCCGGCCCACGAGCGCGCCGCTGTCCTCGACCGGGCCGCCCGCGCCCTCGCCGAGCGGGTGGAGGAGTTCGCCGCGGTCATCTCGGCCGAGGCGGCCAAGCCGATCAAGACGGCGCGGGTCGAGGCCACGCGGGCCGTCGACACCTTCGCGTTCGCCGCCGCCGTGGCTCGCACGCTGGGGGGCGAGCTCATCCCGCTCGACGCCAGCGCCGCGGGCGAGGGCAAGGTCGGCTGGGTCAAACGGGTGCCCATCGGGGTCATCGCCGGCATCTCGCCCTTCAACTTCCCGCTGAACCTGGTCAGCCACAAGGTGGCGCCAGCCATCGCCGCGGGTTGCCCCGTCGTGCTCAAGCCCGCGTCCTCCACTCCCTTGTCGGCGCTGAAGCTGGGCGAGCTGCTGGTCGACGAGTGCGGCCTGCCGCCGGGCTGGCTGAACGTGGTGCCCTGTGCCGGGGCGACGGCCAACCACCTGGTCGAGCACCCGGATGTGGCCATGATCACCTTCACCGGGTCCCCGCCGGTGGGCTGGGGCATCCGGGCCAGGGCGGCGACCAAGAAGGTCGGCCTCGAGCTCGGCAACAACGCCCCGGTGGTCATCGAGCCCGACGGCGACTGGGCGACGGCGGCCGCCAAGATCAAGGTCGCGGGCTACAGCCACGCCGGGCAGTCCTGCATCTCCACCCAGCGGGTGTACGTGCACGAGACCGTTGCCGCCGACTTCACCGAAGCCCTGGTGAAGGAGGTGGAGACCCTGGTGGTGGGCGATCCCGCCGACGAGGCCACCGACGTGTCCGCGCTCATCGATGCCGGCGAGACCGAGCGGGTGCGGGAGTGGATCGACGAGGCGACCGCCGCGGGGGCCGAGGTGGCCACCGGCGGCGACCTCACCGGTGACGACGTGCTCAAGCCAACCGTGCTCACCAGCGTGACCGACGACATGAAGGTCTGCGCCCTGGAGGTGTTCGGCCCCGTGGTGAGCGTGGCCACCTACACCGACTACGACGACGCCCTCGCCCGCGCCAACGACACCCGTTACGGCCTGCAGGCCGCGGTGTTCACGTCCGATCTCGGCAAGGCCCTCAAGGCCGCCGACCGCCTCGACTTCGGTGGCGTGCTCGTCAACGAGGTCCCCACCTGGCGCGCCGACCACATGCCCTACGGCGGCCTCCGCGACTCCGGCAACACGAGGGAGGGCCCGCCCTACGCCGTCCGCGAGATGACCGAGCAGCGTCTCATCGTCATGCAGCCCTGACCGCTGAGCGGAGGGCGCGGTACCAGAGGCGGGAGTCGCCGAGGCGACGCTTGAGCTCGCGTTCTAGGCCGGCGATCGGGTAGAGGTTCTGCGGAGCCCGGGGGTCCTTGTGGCCCTCGGAGGCGAACCTGGGGAGTGCACTCGTGACCTGGTCGGCCAGGACGATCGCTTCCTCGATCGGCAGGTCCCCGGCCGCTTCGCACCGGACCACGCCCCACCAACCGTGGTCCCGGGGACCGGGCAGCCGCAGGTACCAGCTCCACCGCTGGAACGGGCCACCGATGCGGAACACGGGCGTTCGCTGGCCCGCGTCGAGGGCGGGGACGACGTCGGTGGCGGGCGGCGTCAGGTAAGGGGCCTGGTGGGTCTTCACGTAGCCGACGGCGCCGACCAGCCCGTCCCGCCGGTGCGTGAGGGGACCGTCGACCACCAGCAGCTCACCCTCCGTGCGCTCGACCGCCGCGGACACATCGGCCTCCAGCACGGCCATCCGGCCCTGCAGGGCGAGGACGAGGTCCTCGGTGTCGTCGGCGGTGACCGTGTGGCGGGCGAACTCGCCGTGCACGGTGCTGATCCCGGTCGGGCCGCCCTCCCGGCAGAACAACGTGTGGCGGACCTCGGCCTGCTCGACGGTGGCCCGGCCATTGCAGCGGACCGCCCCCGCCGCGTACGACGCGCAGATGCCCGGAGCGGGCGGACCCTCGTCGGGCTCGATCCAGAGCCGGGCCTCCACCCGGCGCACGCCGTCGACGAACACCAGGCCCTCGGGCGGATCGGCCTGCGGCGAGATCGGCGCCCAGCGGTCCGGCGGCGTCTCGACGCCGAGATCGGTGGGCACGGCCGGCGCCGCCGACGGGTCGGCCAACCCCGGCGCCCCGAACTCCGGCGCCCACGACTCGACCGCGACCCTCATGCGTCGACCCTCGTGACGGTGCTGGTGGAGGGGCCCTTGCGGACCTCGAAGCGGACGGGGAGGCGCTCGGCCAGCTCGCGGACGTGGCTCACGACGCCGACCATGCGGCCGGACGCGCCGAGCTCCTCGAGCGCGGTGGCGACGACGTCGAGGGTGTCCAGGTCGAGCGAGCCGAACCCCTCGTCGCAGAAGATCGACTCGAGGCGGGCGCTGCCGCCCGCGGCCAGATCGGCCACCTGGTCGGCCAGGGCCAGCGCCAAGGCGAGCGACGCCAGGAACGTCTCGCCCCCCGACAGGGTCTTGGCGCCCCGCACGGCATCGGCGTTGGCGTGGTCGACGACGGCGAAGTCGGCGCCCCGGCCGTCGAGGGTCAGCGAGTAGGCGCCCGCACTCAGCTCGCGCAGGACCTCGGTGGCCCCCGCGACCAGGCGCTGCAGCGCCTCGTCGAGGATCCACTTCTCGAACCGGTCGGCGCGCAGGTGGCGCCCGAGCTCCTCGGCGACCTGGTGCTGCTCGACCAGGCCGGCCCGCTGGCTCTCGAAGATCTGCACCTTCTCGCGATCGCGGGCGAGGGACGACGCCCGGGTGCGGGCCTTCTCGCGGGCCTCGGTGGCGGCGTCCCGGGGCTCGCCGGCGCCGACGGCCACCTCCAGCTCGACGCAGGTCTCGCGGATGCGCTGGTCGATGCCCGTTCGTTCCTCCTCGGTGGCCTCGACCACCGCCCGGGCCGCCGCGACCTGCTCCTCGCGCTCGGGCCGGACCTCGTCGGCCCAGGCGACCAGGGTCGACCAGGCCCCGCCGAGGTCGGAGCGATCGGCCGACGGCGGACGCGAGGCGGCCAGGCGGTCGCGGGTCTCGTCGAACAGGGACCACAGCGCCTGCTCCTCGCCCGCAAGCTCCCGGGCTCGCCGCTCGGCCCCCTCCCGGTCCCGACGACGCTGCTTCTCGGTCTCCCTGGCCGTCCGCAGGTCGGCTTCCCGCCGGTCGAGGTCGGCCAGCGTGGCCTCGACCGCCGCCTGGTCGAGGCCGTCGCCGAGGCGCTGGTCCAGGTCGGCAACCGTCTGGCGCACCTCGGCCAGCAGGGTCGCGGCCTTGTCGTGCTCCCGCTGGGCCTTGCGCTCGGCGTCGTGGGCCGTCTGCATCGCCGTGTTCGCCTGCGCCAAGGCCCCCTCCGCCTCGGTCACGTCGGCGGCGTCATCATGGTGCGGGAGGTCGCGCACGACCTGCCGGCAGACCGGGCAGGCGGCGCCGGGCACCAGGTCGTGGGCCAGCGACGCGGCCAGGTTGCGATCCCGGGCCCCGGCCATGGCGACCTGGGCCTGGGCGTAGGTGGCGTCGGCCCCCTCTCGCACCGCGACGGTGGCCTCCAGGACGTTGGCCCGCTCCTGCTCGATGGTCTCGCCGTTTGCGATGCGCTCGCCCTGCTCGGCCCGTTGGGCCAGCAGCGTGAGCCGCTCGCGGAGCGCGACCCGGTCGGAGACGTCGGCCATCGCCGCCTCGGCCTGTTCGAGGAACCCCTCTGCCGCCTCGTGGTCCTTGGTCAGGAGGTCCTGCTCGGCCTTGGCCTCCCTGGCCTTGGTGGCGAGCGCGGCGACGTCGGCCGGCACCGCCAGGCCCGTCAGCTCCGCCACCCGGGCCGTCGCCTCATCGACCTCGGCCTTCGCCTTGGCGATGGTCGCGGCCAGCTCCTCCAGCCGGGGCCGGGCCTCGTCGATGCGGTCGACCAGCTTGTCGAGCACCCCCACCCGGCGCTCGGCCTCGGCCACGGCCTCGTCGGAGGCGTCGGCCAAGGTCTCGAGCTGGCCGTCGAGGACAGCCACGTGGCTCTGGGCCGCCATCGCCCGGGTCCGGGCCTCCTGGCCCATGCGCTCGTACACCCCGAGGTCGAGGAGGGCGAGGAGCATGTCCTGGCGCTTGGACGGCTTGGCGTGGAGCAGGGCGGCGAACTCGCCCTGGGGCAGGACGACGCAGGTGCAGAAGTGCTCGAAGCTGAGGCCGAGCAGCGCCTCGACCGCCGCGGTCACGCCGTCGGCGTCGCCGGCCAGGGTCTCCACCCCTCCCGCTTCGTCGCGGCGCTCCAGCCGGGCCTCCCGGGTGGTGGCCCCGGTCTTGGTGGCGCCGACCACCCGCACGGCGGTGTACCCGGTCCCGTCGACGCTGAAGTCGAGCTGGACCCGGGCCTGGAGGAGCCCCTGGCTGATGACGGGCGACACGGCCCGGCGGTCGGTGAGCCGGGGCACCGAGCCGTAGAGGGCGAAGATCATGGCGTCGATGAGGCTCGACTTGCCGGCTCCGGTGGGGCCGGCCAGGGCGAAGAGGTCGGCCCCCGCGAAGTCCACCTCCGCCTGCTCACGGAAGGCCGTGAAGCCGTCGAGCACCAGCCGCTCAGGCCGCATCGCCGGCCCCCGCCTCGCTCACCTCGTCGTGCAGGTCACGGAACAGAGCGAGCAGCCGATCGTCGTCGACGCCCTGCTCGTCGAGGTACTCCGCGAACAGCTCCTCGGGCGTCCGGCCCGACCGCGCCGGTCGCTCAGCACCCCCCGCGGCCTCGACCGGCCGGGCGGACACGGCCACGGCATTGGGCAGCAGCGCCCGCACCTCTTCGGCCAGACCGGCCCGGGCCGGCTCGTCCACCTCCACCCGCAGCCAGGCGTCACCGACCTCTCCCGCGAGGCCGCCGAGCTCGGCCAGGGTGCCTCGCACCGTGCGCAGCGCCCGGCCGGCGGTGAGCTCGACCGGCCGGACCGTCGCCGGGGTCCCCGCCACCGCCTCCACCACGAGGACCGACTTGCGGTCCGACTCCTCGCCGAAGTCGAGGGCCAAGGGGGATCCGGCGTACCAGGCCGGGCTCGCGGCGGGCACGGACTGCGTGCGGTGCAGATGGCCGAGGGCGACGTAGTGCAGCGAGCCCGGGAAGGCCGAAGGGGGCAGGGCGTACTGGAAGATCGTGTGAGCCGAGCGTTCGCCGCCACCGAGGACGCCCCCCGCCACCATGGCGTGGGCGGCGAGCACGTTCACCGTGTCGGCCCCTTCCAGGCCTTCGCACAGGTGAGCGACCAGGCGACGGAGGCGCTCGGCGTAGGTTGCCGAGTGGTCGGCGGCCTGGCCCGCCATGAGGTCGTCGGCGCGGACGATGCCCCGCTGGCTGATGAACGGCAGCAGCGCGAGGTTCACCGCCTCGCCGCCGTCCGTGGTGAAGCGCAGGACCCCACCCTCGGTGGCCCGGGCCGGCTCGGCCAGCAGGGTCACCCGGCCGAGCTCGAGCAGGGGGGTGACCGCGGCCAGCCGCCGCGGGTTGTCGTGGTTGCCGGCGATGACGACCACCCGGGCGCCGGTGCCGGCCAGGCCGAGCAGGTGGCGGTACACGATGGCCTCGGACTCGGGTGACGGTGCGGCGGTCTCGAACAGGTCGCCGGTGACCAGGACCAGGTCGACCGCCTCGGCGGCGGCCACCGCGGTGATCTCGGACAACACCGCGTCGTGCTCGTCGGCCCGGCTCTGGCCCCGCATGGCCTTGCCGACGTGCCAGTCGCTGGTGTGGAGCAGCTTCACAGGCCGTCGAAGGGGTCGTCGGGCTGGACGGTGGCCTGCGGGTTGGCGCCGGCCTCCGCGGCGCGGGTGGCCCACGCGGGGAAGGGGAACTGGGTGACCAGGGGGACCGGGAGGTGGGGCTGGGCGACGAGCATCGTCCCGGGCTTGATGATCGTGGCCCGGTCCCGCTGCACCGGGGGGAGGAAGCCGTACTCGCCCCGCCCCGCCTCGGCGGGGTCGAGACGGCCCACCACCCGGATGGCGCAGTTGGCCACGATGCGGCGCTCCACCTCCGACGCCGTCTGCTGCGCGCCGATGAGGATGATCCCGAGGGAGCGGCCCCGCTCGGCCACGTCGAGCAGGATCTCCTTGATCGGGCTCGACCCCTCTCGGGGCGCGTACTTGTTGAGCTCGTCGAGGACGACGAACTGCAGCGGGCGGGCGGTGCCCTCGCGCTCCTTCTTGTCGAAGGCCCGGCGCAGGACCACGCCGACGACGAAGCGCTTGGCCCGGTCGTTCAGGTTGTGGAGGTCGACCACGGTCACCTGCTCGTCGAAGCGCACAAGGTGCGAGTCGGCGTCGGGCACGTCGGCCCGGACCAACCGGTCGAGGTGGCGGATCGAGCTGTGCAGGCGACGGATGAAGGCGTTGACGGTGCCGGCCCCGATCGCCCGACCCGCCCAGTGCTCGCCGTCGTCCTCGTCCAGGACCCGCGCCTCGATGATCTCGACCAGCTGGCGGAACGTCCGGGCCGTCTCGCCGCCGATGCGCACGGCCCCCTCGCCCGCCGGCTGGACCTCGTCGGAGGCCAGCCGGGCCGTCACGTTGTGGACGACCATCGTGTACTGCTGGCGGTCGTCCTCGGCATCGGCGAACAGGAACGGGAGCAGCTCGTCCCGGCAGAACTGCTCGAGCGTCCAGAAGAAGGAGGTCACCCCACCGTGGCGACCGCTCACGTCGGGCGCCGCCGTGGGATCGTCGCGGCGAGGCGGGGCCCACACACCGAGGCTGGCGAAGGCGCCGACCGGCAGTCCCAGGCCCGTGTACTTCACCGCCTCGTCGGGTTCGAGGCGGGCGTTGGGGTGGTCGAGGAAGAGCAGGTCCTCACCCTTGACGTTGAAGATGAGGGCCTTGGTGTTGACCGCCTCGGCCCCCAGCACCCCGGAGTTGAACAGGCTGTACAGGAGGAAGGTGGCGTAGCTGGTCTTGGTGGCCACGCCCGAGACGCCGCTGATGTTGACGTGGGCGCCCTTGGTCCCGTCGAGGAACTCGAGGTCGAGGTAGAGCGGCTCTTCGTTCCGGGAGAGGCCGGCCGGGAGCTTCCGCTCCATCTGGTCGAAGAACAGGGCCTGGTCCCGCGCCTCGCCGGTCGCCCGCTCGACCTCGGTGCCGGGAAGGGGTGGGACGTAGACCTCCGGCTCGAAGCGCGTGCTCTGGATCAGGGCGGCCCGGCTGACCTCGGCGGGCAGGATCCCGTCCTCGATCAGGAACACGTCGCTGTCGAGCTGGGCCCCTTCGTGGCGGGCCCGGACCTGGCTGACCATGCCGAAGATCTGCACCCGGCGACCGTCGGGCAGGAGCCGTTCCAGGGCGACCACGTCGTCGAGCTGGAGGAAGGAACCGGGCGCGATCCCGACCCAGAACTCGAGGGGCGTGGCGTCCTCGGTCCCGATCACCCTGCCGACGAGCGCCATCGCTCGGACCGTACCAACCGGGGGTGACAGGCCCGTGGGTACTGCTCCTCCCACATCTGAGCAATGACTGACTCGATGACTCACGCCTCGGTGACGCTTAGGTCACTGGGTGCGGGTGACGAAGCGGCACGAGTCCTCGGCCGCGATCGCGGCTTCGAGGTCGGCGTCGCCGAGGTCGTCCTGGACGTCGGGCTTCACCAGGGAGCGGGGCTTCTCCAGCTCGACGACCAGCTGGGCCTTCCGGTAGTTGGTCGACTCGGGGTCGGGATCCGGGATGGCGACGATCTCCTCGCGGAAGCCCTGGAGGTCGGCGGCCGCCTCGGCCTGACCCTCGCGGAGGTCGGCGGCCAGCGCCCGGCCGCCATCGCTGTCGGGGAACTCGATCTCGGCCAGGTCGGCACCGAGCGCGTCCGTGCGGGCGATGACCTCGTCGATCGCCGCCAGCATGAGGGGCTGCAGGTCGACGCCCTCCTGCATGTCGCCCTGGGTGGCGTTCACCACCTCGGCCGTGTCGTTGGTCCAGGAGACGAGGGCCTGGCAGGCTCCCCGGGCCACCTCGGCGCCGCTCACCCCCGCACCGTCGTCGCCGCAGGCCACCAGGCCCAGCCCCACGAGCGCGACGAGGCCGAATGGAGCGAGGCGCACGCGGCCGACGATACTGACCGCCCACGGAGACGAACCGGGGGAGAAACGTGATGCGGGTGCGGACGGCTGCGGCGCTGGTGGCGGTGCTGGTGCTGGCGGGGTGCGGGGGCGACGACGGTGGCGGCGACGAGACCGCCGACCCGACGACGCCCACCGAGGATCCCGCCGCCGAGGACACGACCACCACCACGGCGGCACCGGAGCCGCTGCGCATCCTCGTCTCCAACGACGACGGCTACACCGGTGAGGGGCTCGACGCCCTGGTCGAAGGCCTGCTCACGCTCGAGGACGTCGAGGTCACCGTGTTCGCCCCGCTCGACGACCGCACCGGCACGAGTGACAACTCCACGCCGGGCTCCGACGCCACCTCCGAGGTCACCACGCTCTCCGGCTACCCCGCCACGGCGGTGGACGCGTTCCCGGCCGACAGCGTGGAGGAGGGGCTGGCCGCGATGGCCGAGCCACCCCACGTCGTGATCAGCGGGATCAACGAAGGCCAGAACATCGGTCCGCTCACCGAGCTCTCGGGCACCGTGGGTGCGGCCCGGACCGGGGCCCGCAACGGCATTCCTGCGCTGGCCGTGAGCCAGGGCGCCTTCCTGACCGGCGGCGGCCCGCCGCCCGACTACCCCGCCTCGGTCGAGCTGGCGCTCGAGTGGGTCGAAGAGCACCGCGGCGAGTTGGTGGCGGCCGAACCGGTCGACGGCATCGCCGAGGTCACCAACCTCAACGTCCCCACCTGCGAATCGGGCGAGCTCAAGGAGCTGGTCGAGGTCCCGGTGGCGACGGAGGCGGACGCGCAGGGGCTGGACTACTTCGCGGTCGACTGCGAGACCGAGGTCACCGACCTCCCGAACGACGTCGTCGCGTTCATCGCCGGACACCCGGTCCAGAGCGAGCTCACGGCCTGACGCCATGGCCACCGACACCCCCGCGTACGAGCTCGACGGTGAGGTCGCGGTCGTCCGCCTCGACGACGGCAAGGCCAACGCCCTCGGACCGGCGACCATCGAGGCCCTCGACGCCGCCTTGACCCGGGCCGAGGACGAGGCCGGCGCCCTCCTGCTGATCGGGCGGGAGGGACGGTTCTCGGCCGGCTTCGACCTGTCGGTCATGACCTCGGGCGTCGATGCCATGCAGGGGTTGGTGCGGAGCGGGGCCGAGCTCCTCATGCGCCTCTACGGCAGCCCTCTGCCGACCGTGGCCGCATGCACGGGCCACGCCCTGGCCATGGGTGGCCTGCTCCTGCTCGCCAGCGACACCCGCATCGGGGCCGACGGTCCCTTCAAGATCGGCCTCAACGAGGTGGCCATCGGCATGGGCCTTCCGGTCTTCGCCGTCGAGCTGGCCCGGGAGCGCCTCTCCCCCCGCCACTTCACCGAGGCGACGATCCAGGGGCGCGTCTACGACCCCGCGGGCGCCGCCGACGCCGGCTACCTCGACCGCGTGGTGCCCGCGGACCAGCTCGCGACGCTCGCCCGGGACGAGGCGGGCCGTCTGGCCGGGCTCCGCCGCGGGGCCGTCGGCCACACCAAGGTGCGGGCCCGCCGAGCCGTCATCGACCACGTCATGGCCACGCTCGACGACGACATCGCGGCGACGGGCATGCCCGAGGCGCCGGGCTGAAAATCCGTGCCGCCGGCGGTCTCCGGCGGGCAAACTCCTTCCATGGTCCACCCCACGACCGACGAGCTCGACGCCGGGCTCGACGAGATCCGGCACTCCCCAGACGACGACGGAACGGTGGCCCTCATCGTCCGGCGTCCGGAAGTCGGCGATCGTGAGGAGGTCGACGAGGCCACGCTCGATCCGGCCGATGGCCTGGTCGGCGACAACTGGCGGGCTCGAGGCAGCCGCCACACCGACGACGGCTCCGCCGAGGTCGACCGCCAGCTCACGCTCATGAACGACCGGGCGGCCCGGCTCTTCGCCGGCGACCCGGGGCGGCGGGCCCTGGCCGGCGATCAGCTCTTCGTCGACCTCGACCTCGGCGGCGGGAACCTCCCCGCGGGCACTCGCCTCGCCCTCGGCTCGGCCGTGATCGAGGTCAGCCCCTTGCCGCACACCGGGTGCGCCAAGTTCATCGAGCGCTTCGGTCGGGACTCGGGCCGCTTCGTCAACACCGGTCCCGGTCGGGAGCTGAACCTGCGGGGGATCAACGCCATCGTGGTGGAGGGTGGCCGCGTACGGGTCGGGGACCGGATCAGCAAGCTGGGTTGAGATCGGCCGTGTAGGTCGCCTCGGGGTCGTGCAACACCCAGGAGCACGCCCCCACCGACGCCGCACCGTCGATCTGGGCCTGGACCTGCGGGGCCCCGTAGGGCACATCGACCGAGTAGTCCTGCAACCAGGGCACGAGCGGGGTGGGGCGATCGCCGAGCTGGTCCTCGGCCTCGGTGAGGGCCCCGGCCACGGCCTCGCCCGGCGCGGCCTGCGGATCAGGGAGGTTGAAGTACCCCGAGGAGTACGACTCCGGGTACACCTCCGGCGCCAGGTAGTCGACCACCACGGCCATGGCGCCCAGGTCCTGGTCGTAGAAGCCGGGATCGCGCACCGAGATGCCGGTCACCGCCGCGCCCAGGTAGGCCCCTTCGGCCCGCACCCGCTGCTGGGCGTCGGCGAGGAAGCCCGTGAGCGTCTCCACGACCGTGCCCTCCATCCCCGCCGCGTGCAGGAAGGTCGGGTCGCCGTCGGGCCGACGGACGTCGTCCAGCACCACGTCGTCGACGCCGAGCCGCGTCACCTCCTCGGCGAGGGCGAGGTTGTAGTCCTGGACCTCGGGTGAGGCGAAGTTGGTGAAGCCGCCGCTGATCGGCTCGGCGTTGGTCGCCTCGGGACACCCTTCACCGTCGCCATACACGGGCCACGGGTCGTTCGCGGTGTCCTGCAGGACCCAGTCCGTCTGCCCGTTGGCCCAGGCCCAGCGGGCGAGGAGCGGGTCCCGGAACGTGACCAGCCGGGCCATCACCCGGCCGCCTCGCTCATGGACCTCGTCGGCCGCGGCCTCGAGGTCGAAGCGCTCGTCGACCGCTCCCACCTCGGCGGCCAGCTCGACCTCGCTGCCGTAGGTCACCACGCCACACTCGTCCTTCACGTCGAGCACGATCGTGTCCACCGTGCCGTCGTCGAGGAGCGCGAGCGCCCCGTCGCGCAACCCGTCGTCGGCCCAGTCGTCGGCCGAGAGGTGCACGCCGCGCGTGCTCGGCGGCGCCACGATGATCGGCACGGAGGCGGTGCTGACGTTGCCGGCGACGTCGGTGGCTACGAGCTCGACGCTGCCCGCGGGCGGGTTGTCGAAGCTGATCTCGAAGGTCCCGTCCTCCGTGACGGCGACGGGCTCACCGTCGGCCGTGAGCTCGACCCGCTCGTCGACGGTGCCCGTGAGGGTGACCTCGTCGCCGATGCCCACGCCGTCGGGCCCGGGGGCACTGATCACGGGCGGCGTGTCGTCGACGCCGAAGATCATCGAGAACTCCTCGGTCCCGAAGACCGTCTTGGGCACCTCGAGGGCGAGCTCGTAGGTGCCCTCGGGGAGCCCGTCGGCAGGCGGGGTCCAGATGAAGCCCGTGTCCGTCCGCTCGACCTCGTCGGTGACGTCCTCGCCGTCGAAGAGAACCGTGGCCGAGTCCAGCCGGCTGGTGGGGTCCACCCGCAGCTCGATCACCAGCCGGGAGACCCCGATCGTGCGCACCGCGCCGCCGTCCTGCATGCCGACCGACGTGACCTCGACCCGGTTCGAGCGCAGCAGCCAGACGCCTCCGGCGACGAAGAGGGCGACGAACGCCGCGGCCAGGACGAGGTTGAACCGGTCGATCTTCCAGCGAGGGCCCTGGAAGCGGAGGCCGCCCGACGCCCGCTTCCCGGGACGCGGACTGCCCGCCGTCGGCAGCGGCGGCTGCCAAGGCTTGCTCGCCGGTCCACCTCGGACCGAGCCGAGCCGGCCCCGCTTCTTGCCTCCGCCTGCGCCGGGGATGTCCCGCAGCGACGAACCCATGGTCGGCTGGTTTGTAGCAGCAGGGCCGCCCACTCCCGCCCGCGCGGGTCGCCTTCAGGCGGGGATGGCCGCCCCGCCTGCGGGCAACAAGGCCTCGAGCTCGGCGACGATCCGGTGCAGCTGGTCGACGTTGGCGCTCCCCGGGTAGCGCTCGGCCAAGAGGTCGGCGCAGGCCCGGTAGTACCAGACCATGTCGTCGGGTGAGGCCCGGAACCGCTCCCAGCCCCGAAGACCCTCGTGGCGCAGCTGCACCAGCGCCGACCGGGCGTTGTGGAGCTTGTCGGCCGCCGCCACTCGGAGCACGCCCTCGGGTACGTCGGGACCGGCGAGCTGGGCCAGCAGCGCCCGCTTGCGCTCCACCCAGGGAGCCTTCGGCTGGTCGACGGCCGTACACGAGTCCGACAGCAGGTTCACGGCCTCGGCCACCTCGTCGCCGAAGCGGCGCCGGACCTCCGCGAGCGTGGCCACCCCACCTTGGTCCTCGACCGCGTCGTGGCAGAGGGCCACGACGGCGTCGAGCTCGGTCCCGCCGTCCTCGAGGGTGAGGGCGGCGACGGCCAGGAGGTGGCTGATGTAGGGGACGTTGCCGTCACCCTTCCGCGGCTGGTCGGCGTGCAGCGCGCTCGTCCATGAGACCGCTTCCACAAAACAGGGGCCGAGCTGGGTCGCGGGGGCCGTCACCGGTGCCCTTTCTATCGCCGGACCGCCTCCCCGAGCCAGCGAGCCGGCGGCACTACCGTCGCACCATGGCCGACTCGTCGCCCAGCGTGCGCGGCGACGAGATGCCCCCGTGGTTGCTGCGCGCCATCTTCTGGTTCTTCGGCACGGCGGTCGCGCTCCTCGTGGCCTGGTGGCTGGTCCTGCGCCTGCGGGGCCTGCTCGTCATGCTGCTCGTGGCCCTGTTCATCTCCTTCGCCCTCGAACCCGCGGTCAACTGGCTGGCCGAACGGGGCTGGCGGCGGGGCGCGGCGACCCTGCTCGTCATGGCCGTGCTGCTGGTCGCGATCGGCATCTTCGTGTGGGCGATGGGCTCGGTCCTCGTGAACCAGATCACCGACTTCGTCGACGAAGCGCCCCGTTACATCGAGGACGCCGAGGACTGGGTCAACGACACCTTCGACGCCGAGGTCGAGACCGACGACCTGATCGAGGAGTTCCAGGAGGGCGGCACGGCCCAGGAGTTCGCGGCCAACCTCGGGCTCAACATCGTCAGCGCGGGCGCCACCGTCCTCGCCGTCCTCTTCCAGGTCCTCACCATCGCCCTGTTCACCTTCTACCTCGTGGCCGACGGCCCGCGATTGCGACGGGCCATCCTCTCGGTGCTGCCCCGGGACCGCCAGGTCGAGGTCCTCCGGGTGTGGGAGATCGCCATCGAGAAGACCGGTGGCTACATCTACAGCCGCGGCGTGCTCGCCTTCTTCTCGACCATCGTCCACTGGATCGCTTTCGCCATCATCGGCATCCCGTTCCCGCTGCCGCTCGCCCTCTGGGTCGGGCTGATGAGCCAGTTCATCCCCACGATCGGGACCTACATCGCCGGCGCCCTCCCGCTGCTCATCGCGGTCATCGAGGAGCCGATCGACGCCCTCTGGGTGCTGATCGTGATCGTCGTCTACCAGCAGGTCGAGAACTACCTGCTGGCCCCGCCGATCCAGGCCGAGACCATGGACATCCACCCGGCGGTGGCCTTCGGCGGGGTGATCGCGGGCGCCAGCATCCTCGGGCCGATCGGCGCGCTCCTGGCGCTGCCCGCGGCCGCGACCTTGCAGGCGTTCGTCTCGACCTACGTCCAGCGCCACGAGGTGGTGGAGACCCCGCTGACCCGGCGCCAGAAGGCCCGCGTCGACTTCCTGCGCCCGCTGCGCTACCTCCGTCGCAGTCGCCCGGAGGGGGTGGAAGTAGGCGACGACGCTGCAGACACATCGGTTGACAGTGAAAAGACATGAAATAGACTGTCTGTGTGACCCAGGCGCGACGAGCCGGCCTCGCCCTCCTCCTGCTGGGCGTTGTCGTGGTCGGATGCCCACGGCCGTCGGGCGCGGCCCAGGTCGTGGGGGGCGTGGATCCGTCGGGCGTCACGATCACCATCGTCCGCTGGCAGGGCGCCGATTGGATCCATGCCACTGCGGCCGGCGGGGGCGACGACTCGAGCGGTTGTGACTGGGCGATCGTGCCCGCGCCGCTCGGCGCGATGCCCCCGGTGGACATCGGCCCGTGGCGGCCCGACTCGTACCTCGGATTGCTGACCTGCGACGGCGTCGGCGTCGAGGTCATGTGGGTCGGGCCCCACAACACCGTCGACCTGGCCGCTGAGGCCCGCCGCCTGGTCCAGGAGTACGTGGCCCGGATCCCGGTGCCGGACCTGGTCGTGCACGCCAATCCCGACCCCGGCCTGGTCGGCTACGAGACCTGGCTCTGGGCGACCGGGCATGACGGCCGAGCGATCGTCGACCGCATCGATGCGCTCGGCTTCACGGTCGACGTGCGCATCGAGCCCACACCGGTCGTCTGGGAGTTCGGTGACGGGGCGGCGGTGCGGGGCGATCACGGACGGCCCTACCCCGAGCGCTCGTCGATCCGCCACGGTTACACGCGCCACGGGGAGGTGCGCCTCCGGGCGTCGCTCGACCTGGTCCCCCGCTACCGGATCGACAGGACGGAGTGGATCGGCCTCGACGCCATCGGCGTCGCTGACGCCCTCGCCTACCGGATCCGGGAGGCCCAGGCGGTCATCACCGGCTGAGCAGGCTCACCACGCTCGCGCCGGCGACACAGCCGAGCGACGCCAGCACCACCTCGAGGCGGGCGCCGGCGGTGGCCGCGTAGAGCAGCAGGCCGAGCCCGGTGACCATGAGGGCGACGGCGGCGATCGAGGCGACCCGGTGTCGGCCAGCCTGCGTGACGTCCATTACGAAAAGATTACAAGAAGCTGCGTTCTCGCTTCCAGAGGTCATGCGTCACAGGTGCCGGCCGCACTCCGGCCAGGGCTGGGCGCCGCGAGCCTGGAACAGCGCTTTGGCCCTGAGGTCCTGCTCCCAGTAGGGCGCCGCCGACGGGAGTCCGATGCCGCCCATCGACCGCCAGGTCTGGAGGTCGAACTGGTAGGCGCCGTAGAAGCCGTTCCGACTGTTGGTGGTGTACACCCCGCCCGACTCACAGAAGCGGAGCCGCTCCCAGGCCCCTTCGCCCGGATCGGAATGACCCGACGCGTTCTGCGAGGCCGCCGCCTGGGCCGCACTCAGCTCGACCTCGGCCCGCTCGATCTGCGCCGAGGCGAGGGCGATGTCGTGATCCGCCTGCTCGATCGTCGCCTGGAAGTCGTCGATCTGCTCCACCAGCTCGACGATCATGGCGTCGGCCTGGCTGCGCAGCTCCTCGTACTCCTGGATGGCGTCGGCGGTGTCGACCACGTTCCCGGTCAGCAGCTCGGTGCGGAAGAGGTGGTCCCCGATGTCGCTGGCATCCATGAGCACGTCCAGCTCCCGGGCGCCGGCCCCACCCGTATAGGCCTCGACGGTGACCACGCGCACCCGCCGCCGGGCGATCTCGAGCTCATGGGCCAGCGCCACCTGCTCGAGGTCGAGGGCGGAGATCTCCCGCCGCGTCTCGGCCAGGTCCATCTGGGCCTGGCCCTTGCGGACGACGGCGTCGGACCGCTCGTCCTGCGCGGTCGCCAGCACGGCCTGGGCGCCGTCGACCGACGGCGGGCCCGGATGGACCATCTGCTCCGCGCCGGCGGCGGCCACCAGCGCGACGGGCGCGGCCACGAGCGCGGCGACGAGGACGAGGAGCGGCCGACGGCGCCGGGGCGCGACGGCGTCAGAGAAATGTTGCGATGCCATTACGAGATCGCGCAGCGTAGTGCACCCCCGTTCGGGGCAAGGGATCCGACCGCCCGGGCTACGCTCGCCCAACCCGGGGATCCGGATCCGCGGCCCTGGAGGGGGACATGGCCCAACGTGACGAGTACCTCGACCGGCTGGCCGGCGTACCGATCTTCGCCGACCTCGACCGCAACGAGCTCGAGGCAGTGGCCGCGCTCGGGACCGACATCGAGATCGAGGAGGGCCGAACGTTGGCCCGCCAAGGCGAGAGCGCGTCCGAGGCGTTCCTGATCCTCAGTGGCACCGCGAGCTGTCGAGCGCGACGGCGAGGAGATCGCCACCTTCGGGCCGGGTGACTTCTTCGGCGAGATGGCCCTGCTCGTTCACGGCCACCGCACGGCGACCATCATCGCCACCTCCGCCATGTCGGTCCGGGCGTTCCACGTGAGCGAGTTCGACAACCTCCTCGACCAGCACCCCAAGGTGGCCGTGAAGATCCTCCGCACCACCGCCCTGCGCCTCCTCCAAGCCGAGGACTCCCCACACCACTAGCGCTCATCTCAGGGGTAGTGGCAACCGATGGAGGGGGGACAGCGGAAGCACGCCGACGCAGGGCAGAAGGATGACCAGCGACGCTGACCACGAGCAGGACTCGGGCCTCGGCGCCTACGTGCGCTGGGCCGCCGCCGGCAGCGTGCTCGGGGGCGTCCTCGGCCTCGTCCTCGGGTCGAACCTCAGCGGCCAGCTCGCCGGCGCCGTCGCCGGTGCCTCCCTCGGCTTCGCGGCCGTCACCGCGGTCTCCGTCGTCACCACCCGCCGCACCGCCGATCGCCTCGCCGATCGCATCGACGAGCTCGAGACCTCTGACGCCTTGACCGGCCTCGGCAACAGCCGGTCCCTGCGCTCCTGGCTCGAGGCTCACCTCCCCTACGCCAACGAGGTCCAGTCGCAGACCGCGGTGCTCGTGATCCACGCCGAGGGCGTCGACCGCATCAACGAGAGCCACGGCCGGGACATGGGCGACGCCCTGCTGCAGGCGCTGGTCGCCCGGGTCCGCTCCCGTCTCCTGCCGAAGGACGAGCTGTTCCGGGCCGCCGGCACCGAGATCGCCGTCGTCCGGCCCGACCTGGCCGGCACGCACGCGGCCGACGAGCTGGCCGAGACCCTGCTCGAGCTGCTCGCCACCCCGTACGAGGTCGAGGGCGAGCTGCTGCGGGTCCCCGTGTCGATCGGGCTCGCCGTCTCCGGAGGGCGGCCGACCACGGCCGACGACATCCTCCGGGACGCCGAGGTGGCCACCTACCGGGCCGCGGCCGCCGGACCGGGTTCGTTGGTCCGGTTCGAGCAGGCCCTCGTGGAGTTCCTCACCCCGGCGACCGCCGAGCACCGCCTGCGCACGGCGTTGGAGCGCGGCGACTTCCAGGTCACCTACATGCCCGTGTTCAGCCTGACCACGGGTGAGGTGGTCGAGGTCGAGGCCCTCCTCCGGTGGATCGACGAGAGCCGGGGCATGGTCGCGGCCGACGAGTTCCTCGACGCCATGGAGCAGACCGGCATCATCGTGCCGGTCGGCGCCTGGGTGATCCAGGAGGTCTGCCGCCAGGCCACCTACTGGGCCCGCACCTTCCCCAGCCACCGCCCGCTGCGCGTCACCGCCAACGTCTCTCGCCGCCAGCTGCTGCAGGCTGATTTCGCCGACCTCGTCGCCAGCTCCCTCAAGGACGCCGAGACCGACCCTCGCCGGGTGCTCCTGGAGGTCAACGAGCGCAGCCTCTCGGACCACCGGGAGGACATCTGGCCGGTGCTCCGGCGCTGCAAGGACCTCGGCGTCGGCATCTCCCTCGACGACCTGGGCGCCGCGAACTCGTCACTGGCCACCTTGCGCCGCTTCCAGCTCGACCAGGTCAAGATCGACAAGAGCTTCGTCGGGTCCGTCCTGGCGTCCGACGAGGATGCCGCAGTGATCCGGCACGTGACGGCCCTGTGCCGTGAGCTGGGCATCGTCACCGTGGCCAAGGCCGTGCAGGCGCGGGATCAGGCCGAACGGCTCTGCCGGCTGGGCGTGGAGCACGCGCTCGGCCGCTTCTTCACCGAGCCGATCACGCCGGGCCAGATCGACGCCCTGATCTATGCGGATCTCACCCGGTACCGGGCGGCGAACGAACGACCCCCGCCCCCAGCGCCGGCCCGCGTCCTCCCCCAGCGGGCACCGGGCGAGTACGCGCCGGTGGCCGAGGTGCCCCGCACGCAACCCGTGATCGTCCCCGGCATCCCGATGGAGCGCGCCTTCCCCCGCCGGACGCGGATGTTCAGCTAGGCATCACGCGTCTTCCGGACGTCGATGACGGCGGCTCGGAGGTCGGTCATGTCGAGGAGGGTGTACTTGCCCCCGATGCGGCCCCACCCGGTCTTGGTCCCCGACGCCCCGCCGAACGGCGGGTGCGGCTCCCAGAAGCAGGTCGAGTCGTTGACCACGACGGTTCCGGCCCGCAGGTGGTCGATGTAGCGGAACGCCCGGGTCAGGCTGGAGGTGAACACCGCCGCCTGGAGCCCCAACGAGGTGTCGTTGGCCAGGCGGATCGCCTCGTCGTCATCCTGGAAGGTGGTCAGCGGGAGCACGGGGCCGAAGGTCTCGTCCCGGAAGAGGAGACCGTCGGTGCCGACCCCGTCGACCACCGTCAGCGGGTAGAAGAGCTCGGTCGCGTAGCCGGTGGCCCGGGAGCCGCCGAGGACGACCTCGTAGCCCCGGTCGACGGCGTCGGCCAGGTGGGTGTCCATCTTCGCCGCCACCGGCTCGTTGTTGAGCGGCCCGAGCGTGGTCGCCTCGTCGTGCGGGTCGCCGAGGCGGACCTGGCCCGCCCGTTCCAGCACCCGCTCCAGGAGCTCGTCGTGCACTGAGGCCTGCACGAGCAGCCGCTCCGTGGCCACGCAGCACTGGCCGGCGGCGAACTCGGCGCCGTAGACCGCGGCCTCAGCGGCCGCCTCGAGGTCGGCGTCGTCGCAGACGATCTGGGGCCCGTTGCCCGAGGCCTCGATCAACGTCCGCTTCAAGCCGGCGGTGCGCACGATGGCCTCCGCGGTCTGCTGGGAGCCGACGAAGGCCACGGCGTCCACGCCGTCGTGACCGACCAAGGCCGCGCCGATGTCGCCGCCGCCCTGCACCAGCGAGATCGCGCCGGGCGGGAACCCGGCGTCGAGGCAGGCCTCCACCAGCGCCGCACCCGTGAGCGGCGTGTACTCCGAGGGCTTCAGGATGACGGCGTTGCCGCCGCCGAGACCGGGCGCGAGGAGCTCGGCGGGGATGTTCATCGGGAAGTTCCACGGCGTGATGCAGGCGTACACCCCGTTGGCCCTCCGGAAGGTGAGCACCTTCTTGTCGGGGTCGGCGCCGGGCAGGACGGGTGTCTCGAGGCGCTTCACCTCTTCCGCGGCCCACCGGAAGATCTCGGCGGACTCCTCGATCTCGCCGCGGGCTTCGGTGGCGATCGGCTTGCCCTGCTCGGAGGTGAGTTGGCGCGCCAGGTCCTCCGCCCGCTGGTCGAGGAGGTCGGCGGCCGCGGTGCAGGAGCGCGGCCCGCTCGAAGGGCGGCATCGCCTCCAACACGACCTGGGCCTCCCGGGCGGCGGCGACCGCCGCGTCCACGTCCGCAGGGGTGGCGGCGGAGACGTCGGCCAGGTGAACACCCGACGACGGGCTGCGGACGACGATGGGCTCGTCGGCCCCGCCCTCGACCCACCGACCGCCGATCAGGAGCTCCGTGCGGGCCATCGCCGCACTGTAGGGGACCTCGATGACCACGATCCGTGGTCCTCCCGCCGCCTTTCGTGACATCCGGGATGACATTTTCACGCTATGTGGTTGAGTGGTTACTAATCGTGTGGATTGGGTATAGAGTTGCCCCATGCACCGCCGCCACAGGGATTCCTGGGTGCTTGTCCTGATTGCCGTCGCCGGGACCGTCTTCGGAACCGCCGCCGCGGCGCAGCCCGAGCACCATCCTGTTCCCACCACCACGATCGCGCCGACGACCCTCCCGCCGACCACGGTCGCCCCCACGACGGTGCCCCCGACCACCGAGCCTCCGACCACGACCGAGGCGCCCACCACGACCACCACGACGCTCCCGCCGCCCACGACCTCGACCACCGAGCCCCCGATCGACACCACGACGACGACGACGCTGCCCCCGCCGCCGACGACCTCGACCACCGAACCCCCGATCGACACCACCACCACCACCAGCACCACGGTTCCGGAACCGCCCCCGACCACGGACGCACCGCCGCCCACCACCGACGCCCCGGCGCCTCCCGGGGGCGACGACGGCGCCGACGATGACGAGGACGGCGGCGACGACAGCGGTGCGGCGACGGGTGACAGCGGCTCCTCGAGCGGGCCCGCCGCGCCGGCCGACACCGGCGGCACGCCCTCCGGCGACGCCCCGCAGGTCGACGAGGTCGCGCTGCCCGACGCCATGTACGGCTCCGTCGACGGCCGGCTCCCGGTCGCTCCCCCGTTCACCCCCGGCGCCGACACCCGCCCGCTCTGGCTGGCCGTGATCATCGGCCTCGGCGCCGGCATCATCCTCACCTCGATCGCCTCGATCGTCACCAACTCCCTCCACAAGGTCCGGGACTAGTCGCCCACCAGGGCAAACGAGGCGACAACGGGGGCGGACGGCTCGAGCACGTCGTGCCGTGGTGCCGTAACCGCCGGTTCCTCACCGATCGTGGTCGAATCGGCCCGTTCGGTCCGGCTCTCCTGTTCTGGCGGTCACGGCGGGTGACGAACGCGGGGCCGAAGCGGGTGTCGCGGTGGGGGAGCTCGAGGGGGCGAGTCCTCGAGCCCCCTCGATCGTGGTCGGATCCGGCTTGGCCGGTCCGACCACCAAAGACAGCGCGCCGTCAGGCGCTCCGCTCAAGCTCGGTCGGGAACCTCCGGTTCCCGACCGACACTCACTTGCCCCAGCCGGAGTCGTGGGGGGGCCAGGCGAAGGTGATCTGGTTGTCGGCCTTGGCCCGGTACATGGCCTGGTCGGCTCGGCGGATCAGCGCCTCGACGCCCTCGCCGGAGGCCGCCATGGCCACGCCGATGCTCATGGCGACGTCGACCTCGACCTCGACGACGATGCCGTCGAGGTCGACGTCGATGTCGATGGGGCGGGCCACCTCGCGTTGGAGCCGCTCGGCGGCCTGACGGGCCGAGGGCTCGCCGTCGAGGTCCTCGCAGATGATGACGAACTCGTCTCCCGCGAAGCGGCCGACGGTGTCGACCGCCCGGGCCGCGTCCCGGAGCCGCAGCGCCACCCCTTGCAGGAGCTGGTTGCCGGCGTCGTGGCCGTAGGTGTCGTTGACGCCCTTGAACTCGTCGAGGTCGCCGAACACCACGGCCACTTGGCGCCCGGAACGCTCGGCCCGGGTCAGCGCCTGTTCCAGTCGATCCTTGATGAGGGCGAGGTTCGGCAGATCGGTGAGCGCGTCGTGGGTGGCGTCGTACGCCAGGCGGCCCTCGAGCTTCACCCGGTCGGTCACGTCATGGGCGGTGAGCACGAGGCCGCGGATCGCCGGGTCCTCGAGCCGGTTGGCGACGACCACCTCGAAGCTGCGGTCCGTGCCATCGCTGTGGCGGAAGCGGATCAACCCTGTGTCGGAGACGCCCGGGTCCGTGGTCAGCGACCGCAGCCGATCGCGGTCGTCGCGGTGGACCAGGTCCGTGAGGTGAGCGCCCGTGAGGGTGGTGGCGTCGCGGCCCAGGAGGTGGGCCACCGACGGGGTGACGAACATGACCGACAGGTCCGCGTCGGTGGTGACGACCAGGTCGGAGAGGTGCTGGACCACGGCCCGGAAGTTCTGCTCGCTGCGGTCCCGAGCCTGGGTGGCCTCGGAGGCCTCGCGGAGGGCGCCCGCCCGGCCCCGGGCCAGCACCAGGATGAGCGAGCCGACCAGGATGCTGAGGGCGATGCCCGCGCCGAGGAGGAGGCCCGGCTCCCGCCAGCCTCCGCCGGCCACGCCGTTCAGGTCGGCGACCGTGACGTCCAGCGGGCCGCCCTCGATGGCCCGGGCCATCGTCGTACGGGCGTTCGGATCCACCGCTTCGAGGTCGACCGCCGTCCCGTCGGCCCGGGCGGTCGAGCTCCCCAGGGCGGTGCCACCCACGCCGAGGGCGACGTCGAGCTCGTCGTCGACCCCCGCGGCCTGTGCCGCCAGCTCGTCGCCCGAGAGCAGGCCGAGGACCCACTGGCCGTCGCCGGCGGGGGCGACCAGGGCGAAGCCTGAGCGGCCGAGGTCGGGGTGGACCCGGAGGACACGCTGCGGAAGGGTCCCGAGGCGAGGCGTGATGCGCACACGCTGCGAGGTGTCGCCGGAGAAGGCCTGGGCCAGCGCGGGGATCGAGCGCAGGTCGTAGCCCGACAGGATCGGAGCACCTCGGGTGCTGGCCTCGAAGGTGGCCACCGCGGCGGGGGCACCTCCAGGGGCGACGTCCCTGACGCGGAAGTCGGTGAGCCCCGCGGCCCGGCGCTCGGCCTCGAAGGCGGCCAGGTCGGCCTCGTCCATGCGCTCCACCAGGGTCACGCTGGCCAACGACGGGAGCTGGGTCGGCAGAGCAGCGGCCACGGTGTTCTCGAAGGCGTCGGCGGTGACGGGGCCGTCACCTTGGACCTCGGCCCGGGCCTCCTGGAGCACGTCGGTCGCGCTCTGCATGCGCTCGACCACGAGCTGCTCGGCCCGCGTGGCATCGAGCTCGAACTCCTCGCGTCCTTCGTCCTGCATGCGGGCCCGCCAGCCGACCGCGACCGCGGCGCTGAGCAGCATCAAGACGAGGGTCACCGTCGCCGCGACGGCGAACGGACGGGAGCGAGGCGTGACCCCGGCGGCTCGGGCCATGGGGGTGGAGCCTAGCAGGACAACCACACGAAGTGTTGACACAACCGCGCACCGTGGTCAAACCGAACGCGGTCTCGAGGCGAGCATCCGGCCTCTCCGTTCGTCAACCGGCGCCGGGCACCTCGCCGGAGCAGCTCAACACGCGCTCGCAGGCGGCCTGGACGGGCACGCCGAAGCTGACGTCGCCGCCCGGGTAGTTGAGCGGGGCGTACGCCGTCGAGGCGATGGCGACGACCTCGCCCCGTCCGTTCACGACGGGACCGCCGCGGAAGGCACTGTTCAGGGCCGCGGTGTGCTGGATGCCGAGGTCGGACTGGTCGATGACCGTCCCCGGGCTCAGGCTCACCCCGTTGCCCCCGATGCCCTCGACGGCCCACACGTGCTTGCCCACGATCCGGGCCACGTAGCGGTCGCCGGCCCAGGGCAACGCCTCGAGGCCGCCCCGGGGGACGGTCAGCAGGGCGAGGTCGTTGGCCGGGTCCCAGTTGTAGAGCTCGGCCTCGACGGTTTGGTCCCCCGAGCGCACGGTGATCGTCGGCGCCGGCTCGGTCGTACCGGAGGCGACGACGCTGTAGGAGGTCACGAGCAGGGACTGGGTGTCGTCCGAAGCGGCGACGAACGCCGAGCCGACGGCTGCGGCACCGTTCTCGTCGAGGGTCTCGACGAACCAGACCGAACCCTGGAGCCGCGGCGTCAGGTCGGCCGCCACGGCCTGGTCGGCAACGAGGGCCCGCAGGCCGGCGGCCTCGCGACGGAGCGCCTGGATGGCGGTCTGGCCGCTGAGGTCGAGCTCCTCGTTCGCCTCCTGCAGGCGGCGCTCGAGGCCCTCGGAGAGCTCGCCGACCCGTTGCTCGTTCTCGGACAGGCGCCAGTCGTAGTAGGCGTAGAGCACGGCACCGGCCACGCCCACCCCGAGCCCGAAGAACAGCAGCATGGTCGCGATCCCGATCACGCTGCGGGGCAGGATCCGGTGCCGGCGCTTCGCCAGCTTCGCGATGCGGGCCTGGTCCTTCGCCTCGTGGTGACGGCGCCGGGCCTCCCGGCGGGAGATGGGCTCCGGGTCGACGGACGGTTCCTCGCCCGGCGGGGGCTCGACCACCGGTCCGGGCGCAGGGGCGACCGGCGGCGGCAGGGTGGGCGCTTCGACGGCCGTGGTCTCGATCGCCAGGCCGTCCCAAAGCGCCTGCACCACCTCCTCGTCGTCGAGGTCGGGCACCCGAAGGGCCTCCTCGAGGGTCTGCGGTGGGGTGGTGACCTCACGCTGGTCGTCTCGTCGCATCGACTTCCTCCAGGTCACGGGACCAGATCTCGGGTGCAGGGGCCGCCGCAGTCGCCGGGGACGACTGCGGGGCCGAGGACATCGCCGGCGGCCGCGCTGAACGGCTCGGGCGCCGGTGGCGGCGCGGGGGCCACCGGGGTCTCGGGGACGGGCACGTCATCGTCGGGCACGAGGTCCGGGAGCGGTCCGGGCGCCACGAAGTCGAGGACCGGCACGCCGGTCATGGCGGCCCGCATGAACCGGCCCCAGGTCTCGGCCGGGAACGAGCCGCCGCTCACGCTGCCCACGCCCTTGATGCCCATGAGGGGTCGGGGCACGTCGCTGTACCCCATCCAGACCGCGGTCGACAGCTGGGGGGTGTAGCCCGCGAACCAGGCGGCCCGGTACTCCTGGGTGGTCCCGGTCTTGCCCGCCGCCGGCCGGCCGATGGCGGCCGCCTCGCCGGTGCCCTCCTCGATGACGCCCCGCAGGATGTCCGACGCTGTGTCCGCCACGGCCGGGTCGACGACCTGCTCGCCTTCGGGGGCGGTGTGGTTCTCGAGCACGTTGCCCCGGCGGTCGAGCACGCGCCGGATCGGGGTCACCTGCTGGCGCACCCCGCGGTTGGCCAGGGTGGCGTTGGCCGCGGCCATGTCCAGGGGGGAGACCTCGTAGGCACCGAGGGCGAGGGAGACGCCGTAGGGCCGGGCGGGGTCGATCGCCGACACGCCGAGGCGCTGCGCCATCTCGGCCACGGTCTGGGGGCCGAGCTGCTCGATCAGCTGCGCGTACACGGTGTTGATCGAGTTGTGGGTCGCGGCCCGCAGGGTCATCGTCCCGTGGTCCTCGAAGTCGTAGTTGTTGATCGTGCAGGTGGGGTCGCAACCAGGGACCTCGAGCGAAGCGGGGGCGTCGAAGGTCGTCTCCGGTTCGATGCCGTGCTCGAGCGCGGCCGCGAGCACGATCGTCTTGAACGAGGAGCCCGGCTGCATCCCGACCGAGCCGCCCAGCGCCAGGTTCACCTGGCTGGCCGCGAAGTCCCGGCCCCCGACGAGGGCGCGGACGTGGCCGGTCGACGGGTCCACCGACACCAGCGCCATCTCGAGCGGCGCGGCGGTGCCGTACAGGGTCTCGGCGACCGAGGCCTCGGCCTGCGCCTGCAGCGCGGGGTCGAGGGTGGTCTCGATGCGCAACCCGCCGCGATAGAGCTGGCGGTGCCCGTAGCGGGTCTCGAGCTCCCGCCGGACGTAGTCCACGAAGTAGGGGTAGGCGGAGGCACCGCCCCGGGGTGGCGCCTGCACGACCGTCGCCGGGCCGGGAGCCGGCCCGAGCGGGGCGTACCAGATGTGGCGGCGGCGGGCGACGCGGAACTGGTGGCGGGTGATCAGGTCCTGGCGGCGCATGGCCCGCAGGACGGTGCGACGGCGGGACTCGGCCGTCGCGGCGTTGACCCGGGGGGCGTAGTTGGCGGGCGAGGCGATCGCCCCGGCGAGCAGGGCGGCCTCCGACAGGGTGAGCTCGGACACCGGCTTGTTGAAGTACGACTCGGCGGCCGCGCCGATGCCGTAGGCGCCGTCGCCGAAGTAGGTCGTGTTGAGGTAGCGGAAGAGGATCTCGTCCTTGGTGAGCTGGCGCTCCAGGCGGGTGGCGATGAGGGCCTCACGCAGCTTCCGGGCCACGTCCCGCTCGCCGGTCGTGTAGGTGTTCTTGACGTACTGCTGGGTGATCGTCGATCCGCCCTGGACCACCTCCCCCTCCTGCCAGTTGGTGATCGCGGCGCGGAGCAGGCCCTCCGGGTCGACGCCCCGGTGCTCCCAGAAGCGCTGGTCCTCGATGGCCACCACGGCGTCCTTGACCACCTCGGGGATGTCGCGGTAGCGGATGGGCACGGTCAGCTCGAAGGCCCGGAACTCGGCGATCGGGTTGCCGGCGGCGTCGACCACGACGCTCGGATAGGAGCGGATCCGCGGGTTGGTGTCCTCGGGGACGTTGCCGGGCAGGTCCAGGTTGAGCAGGGCCCAGAACCCCGCGGCACTGCCGGCCGGGACGGCGATGGCCACGAAGAACGCGGCGAGGAGGACGAGCTTGACGGCCATCCGGGGAACGGCCCACCAGACGCGGCGGCGCTTGGCCGGCTTCATGTCGTCCGCTCGTAGGTGCAGGCGGGCGAGTCGCCCAGCGCTTCGAGGTTCCGAGCGATGTCCGGGATGGTGATCTCGCCGGTGCCGGTGATCGTCCGGCGGGCCGGGTCCCAGGCGGTGCCCGTCCACGCCTCATAGGTCAGGGCACAGGTCCCCGGATCGTCGACCACCGTGTAAGTGCCCGCGGGGATCGGTCCATCGAAGGGCGGGGTGAACGTCGAGCCGACGGGGAAGTCGGGCTCGGGCTCGTCGACGGGGGGCGGGGGCTCCACCACCACGCGCGCGACGCACGTCGCGGTCACGACGACCTGCCGGCTGACCGCCGCCACCCGGGCGGAGACCGGCCCCTCGTCCCGGCAGGTGAGGACCCAGGCCGCTCGGCCCGCGTCGTCGATGACCGCTTCGGGCTCCCCGGTCAGCTCCCAGGGCCCGGTCGTGGTCACGACGGCGTCGCGCCCCGACGCCGGGGTGGTCGTGATGATGCCGTCCGGGTCGACCTGGCGGCGGGTGGCCAGGATGGTCACCGTCGCCGTCGCGCCGACCTCCGGATCGGCGTCGTCCACGTCGCCGGTGATGTCGGCGCCGTCGAATCGTTCGACGGCGAGGGCGAGGTCGACCTCGGCGTCGGCGGCGATGAAGCGGACCTCCGACGCGGCCATCCCCAGGTCCGGGGTGTGCCAGGCCCGGAACCGGTAGCGCCCGCCGAAGACGTCGATGGCCACCCAGCGGCCGTGCGCGTTGGTGCGGACGTCGAGCGTGCCCGAGCGCTGGCCGACGAAGCGCTCCAGCCGGACCACGGCGTCGGCGACCGGCCCATCGGGCCCGATGACCGAGCCGCCCATCGAGAGCTCACCGCCGTGGACGTTGACGGGGAAGACGGGGGATGCGCCGGCGACCGGGGCGAGGACGACGTGGCGGGAGTCGGGCAGGGGCTCGGGAGCCCGGATCGGTCGCTCGCGGGGCACGGATTCGGGTGGGGGCTCGGCTTCTTCGGCCGGCGAGCACCCGACGAGGAGCGCGCCGATGAGAAGGGCGCAGAGGGCAGGCCCGACGGCGCGCCCGGCGCGTCGGGTCGAAGCCCCAGTGCTCGGCGGCTGGGCCACGCCCATCCATCGGCAGATCCGCCGTGCTCGGGAGGACTGACGGCCCGCCGTCAGGGGTAGCGCGCTGGCATGAGCACCATCCCCGACCCGGGCCCGGACGGCCCGCCGGAACCCGATCCCATCAAGGAACCGGCGCCGATCATCCCGGACCCGAATCCCAACGAGGATCCCGCGCCGATCATCCCCGATCCCAACCCCAACGAGGAACCGGCGCCGATCATCCCCGACCCCGACCCGGTCTGAGCTCGCCGTCGTTCAGTAGGGGGCGGCCACCGCCCCGCCGCCGTCCCCGCCGGGGACGTAGACGCCGATGCCGTCGGGGAAGGCCAGGCCCTGGTCCACGATCTCCGGGGCCTGCGGCTCGCCGCCGACGAACCGGATGCGGCGGACCTTCCCGGTGCCGTCACCCGGCCCGAAGCCATCTTCGGGATCGTTCACGATGCCGATGTCGGCGTACCAGATCGTCCCCTCGGGGTCGACGCCGATGCCGAGGGGGGTGCCGGTGGACAGCGACTGGGCGGCGCCGATCTCCTCGCCCTCGGCGGGAGCCAGGATCGTGCGCACGAACTGCCAGTCGGCGTCGTACTCATTGATCACGCCCGTGATGACGCTGGAGACGTAGTAGCCGCCGTCGGGGCTGAAGGAGACGCCGGCGGGCGAGAGAATGCCGTTCTGACCGGGGGCCAGCACCTGCTCCTTGGTGATCGAGTCGGCGAGCGGCGCGCCGGTGCCGTCGGCGGCGCCGCACCCGCCTGCCGCATCGGCGGAGGTGGGCAGGTCGGTGTACCGCCAGACCCCCGACGACGGGGGCCGAGCCGAGACCACGTACACCTCGTCGTCCGGACCGACGAGGATGCTCTGGGCGGTGGCCACCTCGATGTCCACCTTGCAGTAGGTCTGATCGGTGCCCTCGGGCTCGCCGAACCACACGATGAACTGGCCGTTGCCGGGATCGCCGGGCGCCTGGCCGCCCAGGTCGGTCGTGACCATGCGGCCGTCCGAGAGGATTCCGCACCCGTAGTTCTCCGGCTGGGCGCCGGCCTGGTAGGTGGGCGTCAGCTTGCCGATCTGCTCGGCCTCGAGATCGCCGATGCCCGTGCCGCTCAGCTGGAAGATGCCCCACCCCGCCGGCGGGTCGGGCTGGCCGGTGTCCTCGCCGGCGATGAAGCGACCCGAGCCGTCGGGGAAGAAGCAGATCTGGGCGTTGATGTCGAGTCCCTCGGGGTCCTCGGCGGCGTTGGTGATGACCCGCTGGGACTCCGCCGGCTCCCCGATGCTGTAGGCGTTCAGGTTGTTGCCCTCGGCGTTGAACACGAGCGCCTCGTCGGGCAGGCCGTCGTCAGCGACGGTCGTGGTCGTCACCGCCTCGTCGGTCGCCGTGTCCTCGGTCGTGTCCTCGGTCGCCTCCTCGTCGTCGTCGCCGCCATCGTCACCACAGCCGGCGGCCAGCACCACGACGGCCAGCAGGACCGGTCCCCATCGGCGCACACCCATCTCACTCCCCCTGTCGTCGGGTCCTACGGTTCCACCGCTCGGATCGGCGGATCGAAGCTCAGGGTCCGCACGAGGCGATCGGCCCCGTCGGACAACGTCGGTTCCGTGTCCTCGTCCACGATGGCGAGCACGCTCAACCGGTTGTAGCTCGGGGCATACCGCGGGATGGCGGTACCGGTGCAGCCTGGCTCGCCTTCGGCCCAGCTGCAGACCAGCCCCCCGCCGCCGAAGGGATCGTCGTCACGCTGCGAGATGAACACGCCGAAACGGCTGGCGCCGGCCTGGGCCGCGGCCGAGCCGGCCCGGACCCAGTCCTGCGGCGCCCCGAGGTCCTCGGCCACCACGTCGATGCGGAGGGGATCGGCCGAGAACTGCACGGTGACGACGGGTTCGGTGCCCGGCGGCGGGTCGTTGATGCCGAAGTCGACCTCGCACGGCGTTTCCTGGCAGGGCAGGTCGTCCGCCACCAGCTCGGTGACCGCCGGCCCCTCGGGATCGCCCGGAGCGCTGGTGGTCGTGGCGGGCCCGTCGTCGCCCGAACCGGGGAGCGAGAAGCGGTACACCCCGCTCGTCTCCGACCGCTCGTCCAAGCCGGGCTCCCGGATGCCGGCCACCGCGAACACGTCGTCGCCACTGACCGCGGCGCCGCCGGAGACCGCGCCTTCCATCGCTTCGGACCAGAGGATCTCCCCCGTCGCCAGGTCGAGAGCCCGGAAGGTGAAGTCGTTGCCGCCGAGGAACAGCACGCCGTTGGCCACCGCCGACGCGGCGTACGTGTTGGCCGGCTCCTCGTTCTGCCAGAGGACCTCCCCGGTCGCGGCATCGATCCCGTGGGCGCATGGGCAGGGCCCGACCCCCGTGCCACCGGCGACGATGCCGTCGCTCACGGCCGATCCCCCGATGAAGCCGCCGGTCGAGAAGTTCGAGCCGGGCTGCTCGAGGCCGGGCTCGGTGGCTTCCGCGTGCCAAACGGGTTCCCCGGTCTCCCGGTCGACCACGTAGTAGGTCCCGTCCTTGTTGCCGAGGCCGACCACGTCGCGGTCGCCGATGGCGAAGAGGTTGGGGGAGCCGGCGAAGTCGAGGTCGTCGTTGTTGGGTTCGTGGGGCTGGTAGGTCCAGACCGGCTCGCCGGTCTCGAGCTCGAGGGCGAACATGGCCTCGGTGTGATCGCCCCAACCTTCGGGCGACGACGGGCAGTTGCCGGTTCCCGCGAACACGAGGCCGCGGGCTTCGTCCACGGACGGGGACGACCAGACGTCGACGCAGCCCGTGGGCTCGTCGAACCCGCCGGCCGCATCGGGGTCGAAGTCCCACACCTGCTCGCCCGTGGCCACGTCGAGGGCCCGCAGCCCGGCCCGATAGCCGGGTGTGTTGTGGACGTCGTAGCCGAAGAGGACGACCCCGCCGACCACGACCGGCGAGGACTCGATCTCGGTCGGCTCGTCCACATCGCCGGGGGTGCCGAGCTCGTGGTGCCACCGCTCCTCGCCGTCGGCGGCAGCCAGCGCGTAGAGGGTCTTGCCCGCGCCGATGACGACGAGGCGCTCGCCGTCGACGTCGACGACCGCCGGGCTCGACACGATCTGGCCGGCGTACACGTTGCGGTGCTGATCGGCCTGGAAGTGCCAGCGCTCTTCACCGGTCTCGCGATCGAGGGCGTAGACCACCCCCGCCCAGTCGCCGACGTACACGGTGTCACCCACCACGGCGGGCGTGGCCGTCACGACGTCGTCGGTGTTGTGGAACCAGGTCCGCTCGAGTTCGGCCACGGTGTCGACGGAGAGCGCGGTGTCGCACGCCGTGGCGAACGGGCGGTCGACGGCGTAACCCCACATGGGCCAGTCGCAGGCGTCGATGGGCGCGACGGCCCCTTCGCCCGCGTCCGGCTCGGCGGTGTCGTCACCGCAGGCCGCGGCCAACAGGGCAGCCAGCGCGAGCACGCCCCCCAGGATCCCCCGCATCGGGCGAGCGTAGATCGGGGGGAGGCTCCGGACGCCGGGCGGACACCGGGAGTACGGTCGGGTCGTGGCCGTCGTCGCGGTGGCGAACCAGAAGGGCGGGGTGGGCAAGACCACCGTGACCCTGGGCATCGCCGACGCGGCCTCGCGCCGGGGCCTGCGGGTCCTCGTGGTCGACCTCGATCCGCAGGCCAACGCCACCAGCGGGCTCGGGGTGGGTGACGCCACCCGGACCATCGACGACGCGCTGGCGGCGGACCGCGTCGGGGCCCTCGCCGGGGTGATCACGGCGTCGGCCTGGCCGAACGGGACCGGCCCCGCCCCCCGGGTCGCGCCCAGCACGCCCACGCTCGCAGCCCGTGAGCCCCAGCTGGCCACCGACCCCATCGGGGCGCAGGACCGGCTCCGGCATGCGCTGGAAGGGGTGGCGGGTGACTACGACCTCGTCCTGATCGACTGCCCGCCCAGCCTCGGGCTGCTCACCGTCAACGGCCTGGTGGCCGCCGACCGGGTGCTCGTCGTGACCGAGCCGGCGGCGTGGGCGTCCGACGGGGTCGAGCAGATGCTGCGCACCGTCGAGCGGGTCCGGACCCTGCGACGGCCCGACCTCGCCGTGGCCGCCATCGTGGTCAACCGCCTGGCCCGCACCCGCGACGCCGGTTACTGGTCAGAGCAGCTGCGCGAGCAGTTCGGCGACCTGGCCGCCGGACCGGTGCGCCTACGGGCTGCGGTGGCCGAGGCCGCCGCGCAGTCCCTGCCGCTCGGCGAGCTGGGCACCCGCCCCGGCGCGCCCGAGGCCCGGGAGGAGTTCGACGCCGTGCTCGACCACGTCCTGGCCCAGGTGGCCGTCTGATGCCCGGCTACGACCCCAAGGCCAAGCGGGCCCATTCGCCGGCCGCGGCCGAAGGTCCGGCGCCGGTGGACGACCTCCTCGGCGCCCCCGGCCCCGCGCCCACGCCGGCGACGGTCCGCGAGCCGATCACGGCCACGCCGGTCCCCCGACCCGCGGCGAGCGTGCCCGCGGGGGCGCCCAGCCCGACCGCCGGCCCCGACCCGCGCACCATCGCCGTGGCCGCCGGCCTGGCGGTGGCCGCGGTGCTCGTCTGGCGGTGGCGTCGGCGCTGACATCGTTCCCAGCGAGGGGGGTCATCTGTAACGGCGATGGTGTGACCCAAGTCACCGGTCCTAAAGGTGCAGAATCTGCAAGAAGCGGCCGATACTGGTCCCGTGAACGACATCGAAAAGACCGCAGCCGCCCATCAGGCGATGCGCTGGCTCTCGCAGCAGCTGGCTTGGGAGCAGGCGCTCCTCGAGCTCCGCGAGGGCGACGTCGAGGCCGACGTCCCCGCCCGCGCCGCCTGATCCTGCCCTTCGGACGTGCGCCAAAGGCCGAGGCTGGGAGCGTTGACCTGGGTTCGCCAAGCTGCGCTTGGCGAACAGCGCTGTGCTTGCCAGGTCGCCTCGCCTATCGGCTCGGCTCCTTAGCGCTGGCCCTGGCCCTGATAGCCGGGCCCGCCGGCGCGCAGGCGCCGATCGCTGACGCGCTCGACGCCCTCCACCTGCCCGACGCCTGGACCACCTCCACCGGCGAGGGCGTGCTGATCGCCACGTCGGACGACGCCGTCGCGGCTGCCGCACAAGCAGCCGCCCCGGACGCCGAGGTCGTCTCGCGGCCTGCCGAGGACGCCGATGTCCTCGCCGTGACGACGGTCGACGCCCTTCCTTCGGGCGTGGACACCGTCGTCGTCGTGCCCGCCGACCTCGACCTCCCGGACGACGTCCTGGCGATCCGGGTCGGCACCGGCGACACTCCCGCCGACCCGTCGACCGTCACCGCCCCCGTCGACGACGTGGCCACCGCCGTGGGTCTGGTCGCCGGCACCGCCGCGCTGCTCGTGGCGGAGGGGCTGGCGCCGGCGGAGGTGGCGGATCTGATCGTGGGCACGGCCCAGAACCCGGACGGCGATCCGGCCCTCGGCGCCGGCGTCGTCGACGCGGCCACCGCAGTGGCTCAGGCCCGCGGCATCGATCCCCTGGTCGAGCAACCCGACGGCGACGGCCTCTCCCCCGCCACCATCGGCGCCTTCGCCCTCGGCGCCGCCCTCCTCACCTTCGGCACCCTCGTCCTCGTCGCCCGCCCCCGCCGCCCCCGCTAGCGGACGAGGCGGGCGATGGCGGTGGTGGCCTCGTCGATCTTCGCCCGGCCGGCGGCGTCGCTCTCGGTCACGGCATCGCTCACGCAGTGGGCCAGGTGCTCGTGGACGAGGCCGATCGCCACCTGCTGGAGCGCCTTGGTCACCGACGCCACCTGATCGAGGACGTCGATGCAGTACCGGTCCTCGTCGACCATGCGGGCGATGCCCCGGACCTGGCCCTCGATCCGGGACAGGCGGGTGGCGATCTGCTCCTTCTGCATCTCGTAACCGGCCATCACGTACTCCTTCGGGGGGTGAAGCGCCGGAGGCGCAGGCTGTTGGTGACGACGAACACGCTGGAGAACGCCATCGCGGCGCCGGCCAGCAGGGGGTTGAGGAGCCCGGCCGCGGCCAGCGGGAGCCCGGCCAGGTTGTAGGCGAAGGCCCAGAAGAGGTTGCCCTTGATGGTCCGCAGGGTCCGTCGGGACAGGCGGATGGCGTCGCCGGCCGACCGGAGGTCGCCGCTGACCAGGGTGAGGTCGGAGGCCTCGATGGCGGCGTCGGTCCCCGTACCCATGGCGAGACCCAGGTCGGCCTGGGCCAGGGCGGCGGCGTCGTTCACGCCGTCGCCGACCATGGCCACCACCCGCCCCTCGGCCTGCCGATCGCTGATCACCTTCACCTTGTCCGCAGGCAGGACCTCGGCGACGACGTCGTCGATGCCCACGGCGGCGGCCACCGCCCTGGCCGCCCGGGCGTTGTCGCCGGTGAGCAGGACCGGACGCAGCCCCAGCGCCCGCAGGTCGGCCACCGCATCGGCCGACGTGGGCTTCACCGTGTCGGCGACCACCAGGACGGCCCGGGGATGGCCGTCCCATGCGGCGAGGACGGGGGTCTGACCGGCCGCTTCCGCCTCGGCCCGCGCCCGGACCAGCTCGTCGGGCAGACCACCGTGGTCGCTGCGGACGTGGTCGTTCACCACGTGCTCGGCTCGGCCGGCGCGCACCGCCCGGCCCTCGACCACGCCCTGGACGCCGGTACCGGCGCTGGCCTGGAACTCGGCGACGCCGGGCAGCGGACCGACCTCGGCCTCAGCGGTTGCCGCGATGGCCCGACCGATCGGGTGCTCGCTGGCGGCCTCGACGGCACCGACCAGGCGCAGCACCTCCTCGCGGTCGGTGCCCTCGCCGGACACCACGTCGACCAGCGCCATCTGGCCCGAGGTGACCGTGCCGGTCTTGTCGAGCACGATCGTGTCCACCCGCCGGGTCGACTCGAGGATCTCCGGGCCCCGGATCAGGATCCCGAGCTGGGCGCCGCGGCCGGTGCCCACCAGCAGCGCGGTCGGCGTCGCCAGGCCGAGGGCACACGGGCAGGCGATGATCAGGACCGCCACGGCGGCCGTGAACGCCATCTCGGCCGGCTCACCGGCGCCCAGCCAGAACCCGAGGGTCCCGACGGCGAGCAGCAGCACGAGAGGCACGAAGACGGCCGACACCCGGTCGGCCAGGCGCTGCACGGGCGCCTTGCCCTGCTGGGCTTCGGTCACGAGGCGGGTGATCCGGGCCAGCGCGGTGTCGGCGCCGACCCCGGTGGCCCGGACGACCAGGCGACCGCCGGCGTTCACCGTGGCGCCGGTGACGGCATCGCCCGGACCGACCTCGACGGGCACGCTCTCGCCGGTGAGCAGCGAGGCGTCCACCGCCGACGTGCCCTCCTCCACCACCCCGTCGGTGGCGATCTTCTCGCCGGGCCGGACCACGAAGCGGTCGCCCACGGCCAGTTCGTTGATCGGGGTGCGCACCTCGCTCCCGTCCCGGAGCACCGTGACGTCCTTCGCCCCGAGGTCCATCAGGGCATGGAGGGCGGCGCCCGACCGGTCCTTGGCCCGGGCCTCGAGGTACTTGCCGAGCAGGAGGAACACCGTCACCCCGGCCGCGACCTCCAGGTAGACCTCGTGGGCCCCACCGCTGCGGTCCAGCGTGAGGGCGAAGTCCATCCGCATGCCGGGATCGCCGGCGTCGCCGACGAAGAGGGCGTACAGCGACCAGCCGAAGGCCGCCAGGGTCCCGATGGAGATGAGGGCGTCCATGCTGGCGGCGCCGTGGCGGAGGTTGTCGAGCGCGGCCCGGTGGAACGGCGCCCCACCCCAGACCACGACCGGGGCGGTGAGGGTCAGGCAGAGCCACTGCCAGTTGTCGAACTGCAGCGCCGGCACCATCGCCAGGAGGAGCACGGGCACGGCCAGCACCGTCGAGACGATCAGCCGCCGCTTCAGGGCGCCGAGGGGCTCGAGGTCCTCGTGGACGTGGCCGCCGTGGTCCGCATCGGACCCGGCCCCGACGGGCCGCGGGAGGTGGGCGTTGTAGCCGACGGCCCCGACCGCGGCGATCAGCGCGTCGGACCCCACCGCCTCCGGCGCGTCGATGGCCGCCGTGTCGGTGGCGAGGTTGACGGTCGCCGACACCCCGTCGAGGTCGTTCAGCCGGCGTTCGATGCGGGACGCGCACGACGCGCAGGTCATGCCCTCGACGACCAGATCGACGTGGTGGGTGGTGGCGCTCACGGGTGCTCGCCTCCGTGGGAGACGGTCGTCGTGCTGGCCGGATCCGCCGGTGCGTGGGGCGCTGAGGGCTCCGCCTCGTCGAGTGGGCTCACCGCCGCACCCAGGCCGAAGCCGGCCCCGAAGACGGCGACGAGCGCGACGGCGAAGGCACTGAGCCGTCGTCGAACGCTCCACCTCCGAATACCCATGGGGGGTATCCTATGTGGCTGCCGGACGACCGGCAACGAGGTGCCGGAGTACCTTCGCCGCCTGACCGACGACCTGGCTGACCTCGCCGTCCTGTTCCGGGACTGGGGGCCCTTCGAGTTCCAGTCGTCTCCGCTCTATCGGACCCTGTCCCCGGTGGTGGCCGACGATCCCGTCCTGCTCGAGCTCGTCGCGACCCGGACCCCGGGCCAGCACCCCACGGTCCTGTTCTTCGCCGCCGTCCACCATCTCGTGCTCAGCGGGACCGAGCACCGGCTGGCCGAAGCCTTTCCCAGCGTCACGACGGACGTGCGGCCACCTGAGGAGGCCACCTCGGACTTCGTCGACTTCTGCCACACCCATCTCGACGAGCTCGGCCGCCTGGTGCGGACCCGGCTGGTCCAGACCAACGTGGTGCGGCGCGCCTCGGCCCTGCGCCTCGCCCTGGCGGCCGTCGGCGAGCAGGTCGACGGCGTCCACCTCGTCGAGATCGGCACGAGCGCCGGGATCCACCTGCGCCACGACCGCTACGGGTACGTGATCGGCGGGCGGCGTTCGGGCCGCGCCGACGCGGCCGTCGAGATCGTGACCGACTGGGTTTCGACCACGGACGTTCCCGACCTCGACCGGCAGCCGACGGTGCTCAGCGCCACGGGCATCGATCGCAACCCCCTCGATCCCAAGTCGGACGACGACCGGCGATGGCTGCAGGCCCTGGTCTGGCCGGAGAACCGCCTTCAGGCCGAGCTCCTCGAGCGGGCGCTCGTGGTGGTGGCCGATGACCCCCCTCGTCTCCTGCGCGGGAACGTGACCGAGCGGGCCGGCGCCCTCGCCCGGGAGCTACCCGCCGGGGAGCCCCGCGTCGTGTTCCACGCCGCGACCCGGGGCCACGTTCCCCGCGAGCAGCTCCCGGCATTCGACGACGCCATCGCCGGACTCGGCGAGGACGCGCCGCTGTTCGTCGTGTCGCTCGAATCACCGCGCCCCGGTGATCCGCAGCCCACCGCAGACGGCCCGTCCTTCGTGCTGCGCCTCCAGGAACCGGGGGCCGAAGACCGGATCGTCGCGCTGGTCGACGCTCACGGGGCCTGGATCGAGCCGCGGGGTTGAGCCCGGCGAACCCTGTCCGTCAGGCGCGGATGGTGACCGGGGTGCCCACCGGGGCGAGCGGGGCGAGGCGCTCGATCACGCCGTTGGGCATGCGGATGCAGCCGTTGCTGACGGCCTGGCCGATGACCGACTCGTCGGACCAGCCGTGGATGGCGATCTGACCGATGCCCCCGCCGAAGCTGCTGAGCACGTTGGAGAACCCGGCCACGCTCAGCATCCAGACGCCGTACGAGCCGCCGGGGTTGGCCACGGAGATGTCGACGTAGAACTCCCCCTCCGGCGTCGGCGTGGCCGACGAGCCCACCGCCACCGGGGCGGAGAAGAGCGTCTCCTCGCCGTGCTGCGCGGTGAGCATCCGGTCACTCAGGTCGATCGTCAGGCGGTTCGGGACCGAGAAGGTCACCACCTCGCTGGCGTCGATCCAGGCCACGCTGCCGTTGGGCCGTATGGGTAGCCGGACCTTGAGGCGGGAGGCGTCGCGATCGATGACCGTGAACGACAGCGGCATGCCCTCGTGGGTGGGGTTGGGCAGCGAGTACATCGGCGTCCGCGCCGCGGCCTCTCGATAGAGCATGACCCGGGACCCGGACGCCATGGCCCCGAGGAACCCGGGCTCCGGCTGGCGGACCGGGCCCACGGCCTTCGGCGGGAGGTTGGTCGCCCCGACATCGCTGGCCGCGGCGGCGACGGCGCTGCCATCCGTGGCCGGGTCGTCGTCCCCGCGCTGATCGCCGGCGACCCCGCAGCCCACGAGGACCACCGCCACGAGGACGGGAACGAACCGCTTCACGCCACCAAGGCTACGGAGCCGTCACCTCAGGTCAATCCCAGCATGCGCCGGGCATTGTCCCGGCAGATCTTGTCGACCACATCCTGGGGCAGGTGGCCCATCAGGTCCTCGGCCACCTGGAGGGTGTCGGGCCAGGTCGAGTCGGTGTGGGGGTAGTCGGTCTCGAAGGTGATGTTGTCCACCCCCACCTGCTCGAGCGAGTCCAGGCCGTGGCGATCCCGGAAGAAGCAGCCGTAGACCTGGCGGTAGTAGTAGGTGGACGGCGGCTCGGGCACCTGTGCGGCCACGCCACCCCAGGCCCGGTGCTCCCGCCACACGTCGTCGGCCCGCTCGAGCACGTACGGCAGCCAGCCGATCTGGCCCTCGGAGTACGCCAGGGTGAGGGTCGGGTAGCGCACCAGGACGCCGGAGAAGAGGAAGTCCGACAGCGACGCCATGGCGTTGTTGAAGCTGAGCGTGGCGGCGACGGCGGGCGGGGCGTCGGGTGAGGTGGCCGGCATCTGCGACGACGAGCCGATGTGCATGCACACCACGGTCTTCGTGTCGGCGCAGGCGGCGAAGAAGGGGTCCCACTCGCCGGAGTGGATGCTGGGCAGGCCGAGCTTCGGCGGGATCTCGCTGAAGCAGACGGCCCGCACCCCGCGGCCCGCGTTGCGCTCGACCTCGGCCACGGCGGCCTCGATGTCCCAGAGGGGGATGATCGTCAGCGGGATGAGGGCGCCGTCGCTGTCGCCGCACCACTCCTCCACCATCCAGTCGTTGTAGGCGAGGACGCAGGCCATCGCGAGGTCCTTGTCGTCGGCCTCGGCGAAGGTCTGGCCGCAGAAGCGGGGGAAGGTGGGGAACGAGAGCGACGCCTCGACGTGGTTCATCAGCATGTCGTCGACCCGGGCCTTGGGCTCGTAGCAGCCGGGCCGCATCTCGTCGTAGGTGATGGGCGACAGGGTCATGTCGTCGCGGTCGAAGCCGACGGCGGCGACGTGGCGCTTGTGGGGAAACATCTGGTCCTCGTAGAACCAGATGTCACAGGGCGGACCGTCGTCGGTGAGCTCGTACTCGTAGGTGGTCCCGCCCACGTACTTCAGGCCACCGAGCCCGTGGCGCTCGACGCGGGGCCCCCGCTCCCGGTGCTGTTCGGGCAACCAGGTCTGCCAGAGGTGCGCCGGTTCGACGACGTGGTCGTCGACGCTGATGATCAGGGGGATCTCGGCCACCGGCACTCCAAATCTGACGGTCCGTCAGAAACGACGATAGCGCTGCCCGGGTCTACCGTCTTGCGGCATGTCGCACGCCGAGCTGCTGGCCCGCCACCGCGCCGTCCTCCCCTCGTGGCTGGCCCTCTACTACGACGAGCCGATCGAGCTGGTCGAGGGCCAGGGCCGCCACGTGGTCGACGGCGAGGGCAAGCGGTACCTCGACTTCTTCGGCGGGATCCTGACGACGATGACGGGCTACGACGTGCCCGAGGTGACGGCAGCCATCCGGGAGCAGGCCGGCCGGATGCTGCACACGTCGACCCTGTACCTCATCCGCCAGCAGGTGGAGCTGGCCGAGCAGATCGCCGACCTGTCCGGCATCCCGGACGCCCGGGTCTTCTTCACGACCTCGGGGACCGAGGCGAACGAGGCCGCGCTCCTGGTGGCGTCCTCGTCACCGGCGCTCCAGCCAGATCATCGCGGTGCGCAACAGCTACCACGGGCGTTCGTTCGCCACGATCGGCATCACCGGCAACCGGGGGTGGTCGCCGTCGTCGCTCACCCCGTTCCAGGTCAGCTACATGCAGTCCGGCTACCGGTTCCGGAGCCCGTTCCGCGGCCTGGACGACGCCGGCTTCGTCGACGCCTGCACCGAGGACCTGCGGGACGTGATCGCCACCCAGACCGCGGGCGACATCGCCACGCTCATCGCCGAGCCGGTGCAGGGCGTCGGCGGCTTCGCCATCCCGCCCGACGGCTTCTTCGCGCCAGTCGAGAAGGTGTGCCGGGAGCACGACATGCTCTACATCAGCGACGAGGTGCAGACCGGCTGGGGGCGCACCGGCGACCACTTCTGGGGCTATCAGGCCCACGGCGTGCAGCCCGACCTGCTCACCTTCGCCAAGGGCCTGGGCAACGGGCTGACGATCGCCGGGGTGGTCGGCCGGGCCGAGGTGATGGACTCGGTGACGGCCAACTCGATCTCCACCTTCGGCGGCAACCCCCTCTCGTGTGCGGGGGCGCTGGCCAACCTGCGCCATCTGCTCGACCACGACCTCCAGGCGAACACCAAGGCCCGGGGTGAGCAGCTGATGGGCCTGCTCCAGCCGGTCGCCGACCGCCACGCCGCCGTCGGCGAGCTGCGCGGCAAGGGCCTGATGATCGGACTGGAGTTCGTGGGTCCCGACGGCTACCTGCCCGACCCACAGGCCGCCGCCGCGGTGCTCGAAGGTTGCAGGGACCGCGGGCTGCTGGCGGGCAAGGGCGGCCTGCACGGCAACTGCCTCCGCATCGCGCCCCCGCTGTCGCTCACCGAGGACGAGGCCGCCGAGGGCGCGGCCATCCTCGCCGACACCCTCGACGCCACCCTGTCCTGACGCGGATCAGCAGATCGCCATCAGCGAGAGCGACGCCCAATCGGGTCAGTGGCTCATGAGGCGCTCGGCGATGGAGCGGCCGCTCGGCGCCTTGCCGGTGCGGACGGCCTTCTCCTCGAGCCGGCTGGCCGCCTTCTGGATGTGGCGGACACCGAGCCAGCGCAGCGGCTCGGGCTCCCACTTCTTGGGCTCGTGCTGGACCATCGGCAGCTCGCACAGGGCGGTGTCGCCGCCCGTGATGAGGTCGGCCAGGGTGCGTCCCGCCAGGTTGGCGGCGGCCACCCCCTCGCCGGCGTAGCCCCCCGCCTTGGCCAGCCCGGTCGACGGGTCGAAGCTGAACGACGGCATCCAGTCCCGGTGGATGCCGACCACGCCGCCCCAGCACCGCTCGAAGGGGACGTCCTTCAGGGTCGGGAAGAAGTCGTCGAACTGCCGGCGGAGGCTCTCCGTCGTCGCCTGGGTGCAGTCCCACTCGGCCTGGATGGCCGAGCCCCAGTGGTAGAGCGACCCCCGGCCGCCGAAGGCGATGCGGCCGTCGCGGGTGATCTGCAGGTAGTCGATGGTCAGGCGCTTGGACTGCATGACGAAGCGGCGGCGCCAGCCGATCTCCTCGCGCTGGGCCTCGGTGAGGGGGGCCGTCAGCATGATCTGGGAGTAGATGGGGAGGATCTCCCGCTCGTGGTTGTCCAGCTGCGACAGGTAGGCCTCGCCGGCCAGCACGATCACGTCCGCCGTGACGTCACCGCCGGTCGTGTGCAGCACGGGCTTGGGATCGAGGTCGTAGCCGGTGACCGCGGTGCGCTCGTGGATCGTCGCCCCGAGGCGCTCGACCGCCCGGGCCAACCCCCGGACCAGGCGCCCGGGGTGGACCACCGCGAACGGCTCGGCGAACAGCGCGGCCCAGGTGTTGTCGACCTCGACCAGCTCGGCCGCCTCCCCCGGTTCCAGCCAGCGGTAGAAGTCCGGGTACCCGAGCTCGCCCATCTCGGCGTAGATGTGGCGCAGCGTCTTCATCTGGTGCCCGCCCCGGGCCAGCATGAGCATCCCGTGGCGGTCGAGGTGGGCGTCGATGCCGTGGCGTCCGACCGCGGCTTCCACCTCGGTGATGGTGTCGACGAGGGCGTCGTGGGTGGCCCGGGTCGCGTCCGCACCGTGCCGGGCGATCATCTCGGTGTGGCTGACGGAGATCTCCGGCGACAGCCAGCCGCCGTTGCGGCCCGACGCGCCCCAGCCCGCGATCTCCCTCTCGATCAGCACCACCTTCAGGCTCGGATCCCGCTCGAGCAGTGAGAGGGCGGTCCAGAGACCCGTGTAGCCGGCGCCGAGGATGGCCACGTCGGCGGTGGTCGAGCCGTCGAGAGGAGGGCGCGGGGTCAGGTCGTCGTCGCAGGTCTCCATCCACCAGCTGACGGGTCGCTCGTCGTCGGCCATGGCGGGGATCATGGCACCGCTACGGTCCGCCGCGATGCCTGCGATCGCCGACGACGAGCCCGTCCTGGTCGGCGTCGGCCAGGTCGTGCACCGCCCCGACGACGGCCCGGCGCCCACGCTGGTCGAGCTGATGACGACCGCGGTCGAGCGGGCAGGCGAGGACGCCGGAGCGGCCCTGCTCACCGAAGCGAGGTGGGTCGGCGTGCCCAAGGGCGCGTGGCGCCACCCCGATCCGGGTCGGGAGGTCGCGGCGGCCGTGGGTGCGGCGGAGGCCCACACCGTGCTGGCCGAGGTGGGGATCACCCAGCAGGAGGTCATCGACGCCGGCCTGGCCGCGGTCCGGGGCGGGGCCGGGACGGCCGTGATCGTGGGGGCGGAGGTCAACCACGGGTCGACCGCCGGAGCGGCCGGCGCGGTGGCCGAAGCGCGCCGGGCGACCGTCGAGCCCGACGAGCACCTCGTCTCGCACGACCTCGGGATCAGCCCGGTCGAGATCAACCAGCTCTTCGTGGACCCACCGGCGGTCTACGCCGTGCTGGAGAACGCCATCGCCTCCGCCCGGGGGGATGACGCCGACGCGCAGCGGACGCGCCTCGGCGCGCTCACCGAGGGGTTCGCAGCCGTGGCCGCCGCCAACCCGTACGCATGGGAGCGCGGCGCGCCGGCAGCCGCCGCCATCGTCGGACCGTCGGCGACCAACCGGATGATCGCCGACCCCTACACGAAGCTGTGCTGCTCGAACCTGCGGGTGAACCAGGGCGCGGCGCTCCTGGTGACCACGGCGGCCCGAGCCCGAGCGGCGGGCGTGTCCGAGGAGCGTTGGGTCTTCTGCCGGGGTTCGGCCGTCGCCAACCACGCCGTGCCCGTCATCCGTCGCGACGAGCTGCACCGCTCCCCTGTCGCCCGGGCCGCGGGGCGGCGAGCGGTCGAACTGGCCGGGCTCGGGCTCGACGCGCTGGACCACGTCGACCTGTACTCGTGCTTCCCAGCCGCCGTGCAGATCATCGCCACCGAGCTCGACCTCCCGCTGGACCGGCAGCTGACGGTCACCGGAGGCATGACCTTCGCGGGCGGGCCGCTCAACAGCTACGTCCTCCACGCCACGGCGACCATGGCCGCCGTCCTGCGGGAAGACCCCGGCTCGTCCGGGTTGGTCACCTCCGTCTCGGGGTTCCTGACCAAGTTCGGAGCGTCGGTCTGGTCGACCACGCCCTCACCCGAAGGCTGGCGGGGCGAGGACGTCACCGACGCGGTACGGGCCGGCGATTCGCCCCGGGAGGACGTCGAGGACCCCGGTGACGACGTCCGCGTCGTGGCCGGGACCGTCACCCACGCCCGGGACGGGAGCCGCACCGCCATCGACGTGGTCGAGACGCCCTCGGGCGTGCGCTCGCTGCGCACGACCCAGCGCTGAGCTACGAGCCGAGCAGCGGGTTCAGGAGGTCGTTGACGATCCGGGTGCCGTAGTCGGCGGCGGGGGCCCAGCGGCCGCCCAGGCGCTCGACGGTCGGAGCCGTGGCGTAGATGGAGTCGAAGTGGCGGGGGTCCGGGGTCATGGCCCGCGGGTAGCCGGGAGCGCCGGCGTACAGGGCGAGGTGGTCGATGCAGGCGGTGATGCCCTGGCGCCAGGTGCTGAACCGCTGGTGGGCGTTGGGATCGTCGTTGTCGCCGCCGGCCGTGGTCTTGAGCCCGCAGGAGTTGCGGAAGCTGGCGTTGATGACCCCACCGAAGTGGCCGAACCCGGTCTCGAGGGCCGACTGGGCGTAGGCGATCTCCGGGCGGATGCCCCGGGAGGCGGCCAGCTCGAAGTAGAGGGCGGCGTTGTCGATGAACCGGGGGGTGGCGCCCTCGTTGTCCGCCCAGCGCTCGGCGGTGGCCACGTCGGTGAACGTCGAGCCTTCGATCGGGGTCTCGTTCCCGCGGCCCCGGTAGACGGCGGCCTTGACCCGGTCCCGCAGCGCCGGTTCGGCCCCGGACGACACCGTGACCCGGGCGATGGCCTTGCTGCCGACGGGCGCCGACGCCTTCGCCGTGACCTCGACCCGGAGGACGCGGAAGTCGCCCGGCGCGAGGTCGCGGAACCGGAGGACCCCGGCGCGGACCCGGGCCGACACCTCCTCGGCCCCGACGAAGTACTGGATCCAGAAGTGCGTCGCGTTCCGGGACCCGGCGACGACGAGGTCGTCGGTGTCGGTGCCGTCGTTCTCCACCCGGGTGAAGAAGCGGCCGCGGCCCTCGCGGGGCACGATGGCCACCCGGGTCTGGCCCAGGCTGTCGAGGTTGTAGATCCCGTCGCCGACCAGCGCCGCGTCGCGGCGACGCCGGATGAGCCCATCGGGCTGCTGGCAGTCCACGGTGCAGCCCTCGGGCGCGGGCGCCGGCTGGGCCAGCGCCGCGCTGCCTTCCCCGAGCAGCCCGAAGGCGATGAGGGCGGCCAACACCGGCCGTGATCCGCCGAACACGCACCGCAGGGTATCGGCGTGCTCCCCGGCGTTCTGGGCACCGAGGTTTGTGCCCACACCAAGCCTGAGTACCCAGAACGAGATGGTTGTCAGGTCCGGCGGAGGGACAGGGCGGCGAGGAGGCGGTCGCGGAGGTCGCGGGGGTCGATGACGTCGTCGTAGCCCATGGTGTGGGCCGACCGGTAGGGGCCGCCGGCCTGGAGGATCTCGGCCGCGGCCTGCTCGTCGGGCGACAGGCCTGCGGCCTGGCCGCCGCTCGCGGCCGGCATGGCGCCGAGCAGCACCCCGGGAAAGGCCAGGGTCAGGGTCTGGTGGTCGAACGGGTTCATGGCCATGGCTGAGGACCCGAAGCCGAAGGCCTTGCGCAGGGTCACGTGCAGCTTCGTCCCCGGGTACCGCCGCTGGGCCGCGAAGAGCTCGGCGGCCGCCCGCAGCACGCCGTCCCGCTCGGCCTGGGTGCCGGCGAGCACGCCCGGGTTGTCGGCCAGGAAGACCGCCGGCAGCCCGAACGGGGCCACGGTGTCCAGCAGGCGCGCCGCCTTCAGCGCCTCGTCCCGGCCGATGGCGCCGGCCCGGACCGATGGGTCGTTGGCCACGACGGCCACGGCGCGGCCGCCGAGGCGGATCAGCGCGGTGAGCATCCCGCCGCCGAAGGCCGGACCGACGACCAGCGCCGAGCCGGCGTCGGCCAGCCGCTCGAGGACGTCGGTCATGGGATAGGGATGCCGGGGGTCGGGCGGGACCACGTCGAGCAGGTCGTCGAGGCGACGAGGACCGACGTCGTCGCCGCGGACCTCGCCGTCGAAGTAGCCCAGCCAGGCCCGGGCCCGGTCGATGGCCTCGCCATCGTCGGCGGCGACGTCGTGGACCACGCCCGAGACCAGGGCCACCTGCGGGCCACCCAGCTGCTCCGGCGTGACCTCCTCGCCGGTGGCCCCCTTGACCAACACGGGCCCGGCGGTGAAGAGCGCGGCCTGCTCGGTCATCACCGCGTAGTCGGCCAGCGGAGCGGCCAGCGCGCTGTGACCCGCCGCCGGGCCCAGGACCAAGGTGACCAGCGGAACGATCCCCTTCAGGTCGGCGAGGCCCTGGAGGTCGTTGGGACGGCGGCCCGCGGCCTCGCCGGTCATCCGGTGCCCGGCCCCGTCGAGCATGAGCACGAGGGGCAGCCGCTCCCGGGCCGCGATCTGGGTCAGCCGGTACCGCTTGTCCGTGTTGCCGACGCCGATCGAGCCCCCCTTGACCGTGAAGTCCTCGGCCGCGGCCAGCACGGCCCGACCATCGACCGCGCCGAGGCCGGCCACGAGGGCGTCGCCGGGCAGGTCGTCGAGCCCACCCACCAGCGCGCCGAGCTCGGTGAAGGTCCCGGGGTCGAACAGCCGGTCCAGGCGCCGGCGGGCGTCGAGCTTGCCCTTGGCGTGCTGACGCTCGACCTTCTCGGGCCCGCCCATGGCCCGCGCCGCCTCCTGTCGCCGCCGGAGCTCGTCCAGCAGCGGCGCCCACCCGCCTTCGGAGACCTCCCCCGTCACGGCCTAGGTTCTACCGGACCAGGGTCCGGCCACGAGGGGGATCGATGCCCGACGAGCGGGTGAAGCTGAGTTGGGACGGCCCGGTGGCCGTCATCACCAACGACAACCCGGACAAGAAGAACGCCTTCGACGACGACATGGACCTCGCCCTGTTCGAGATCCTGACCGAGCTCCAGGGCCGCGAGGACGTGCGCGCCGTCGTCTGGCGGGGCGAGGGCTCGGCCTGGTCGTCCGGCCGGGACGTCGGCGCCATCGGGGGCGGGCAGGTGGAGATGACCCACCACGAGCTGATGACCCGCGGCCAGTGGGGCATCCAGCAGCTCTGGGGCATCGAGGCGCCGATCATCGTGGCCATCCAGGGCTGGGCCATCGGGGGCTCGTTCCAGCGGGCGCTGCTGTGCGACATCCGCATCGCGGCCGAGGGCGCCCGCTTCATGCTCCCGGAGACCAAGTACGGCGTCATCCCCGACACCGGTGGCGTCGGGGTGCTGTACCAGATGGCCGGCCACGGCCTGGTGAGCGACATGGTCCTCACCGGTCGGGCTCTCACCGCCGAGGAGGCCCTTCACCACGGGATCGTCTCGCGGATCGTCCCTCCCGAGGAGCTGGACGACACCGCCATGGCGATGGCCCACGACATCGCCGGTCGGTCGGCCGTCGCCGTCAAGATGGCCCGCCGCGTGGTCCGCCACCTGAGTCGTCCCCAGCAGGTGTCGTCGATGGAGGACGAGCTGATCTACCAGACGTTCATCAACAAGTCCGAGGACTACGCCGAGCTGCGGGCCGCCCATGCCGAAGGCCGCGATCCGGTCTTCCGGGGCTCCTGATGGGGCTCCCTGAACCGCCGGAGCCGGGTGCGTCGGCGCTGCCCGACGGGACCTACGACGGCCAGGTGGTGCTCGTCACCGGGGCGGGGACCGGCCTGGGCAAGGCCATCGCCACCGAGTTCGCCCGCCTCGGCGCCGCCATCGCCATCCTCAGCCGCAAGCCGGAGCACCTCGAGGCCGGCCGGGCCGCCATCGAGGAGGTCGGCGGCCGGGTCGTGACGGCGCCGTGCGACATCCGGGAGCCCGAGCAGATCGCCGCCGCCTTCGACGCCGTCGAGCCCGAGCTCGGCCTGCCCGACGTGCTGGTCAACAACGCCGCGGCCAACTTCCCCGTCCCGGCCGAGGACATGAGCGCCAACGCCTGGCGGACCGTCGTGGACATCACCCTCAACGGCACGTTCTTCTGCGCCCGGGAGTTCGGTCGCCGCCACCTGGCCGCCGGGACACCGGGCTCGATCATCAACGTCGGCGCCTCCTACGCCTGGACCGGTGGCCCGGGCTTCGCCCACTCCGCCGCGGCCAAGGCCGGGGTCAAGAACATGGTCGAGACCCTGGCCGTCGAGTGGGGCCCGTACGGGATCCAGGTCAACGGGCTGGTGCCCGGCCTCTTCCCGCACGAGGACATGACCGCCGACATCCGATCGAACCTCGACCGCACCCACGAGAAGGACGGCGCCAGCCCGCCCTGCGGGTCGGTCGGGTGCGGGAGCTGGGGTGGGCCGCCACCTTCCTGGCGTCGCCCTACGCCCGCTTCATCTCCGGGACACACGCTCGTGGTCGACGGCGCCAACTGGCAACGGCGCTCGCTCACCAACCCCCAGGTGGTCACCGTCCGCGACCAGATGGGCAAGGGCCCCTTCGAGCTCGAGGCGTGACGGACGCCTACGAGGGTTTCGGAGGACGGGTCGGGCGGACCTTCGCCGGCTCGGACCCGTGGTGGCCGGCCCGGCGCGAGGCCCCCGACGGCGCGCCCAACATCCTGATCGTCCTCGTCGACGACCTCGGCTACGCCGACGTCGGGTGCTACGGCTCGGAGATCGAGACCCCCAACATCGACGCCCTCGCCGAACGGGGCGTCCGCTACACGAACTACCACTCGACCCCGATGTGCTCACCCACCCGGTCGGCCCTGCTCACCGGGCTCAACAGCCACCGGGTCGGGCTCGGTCACGTGGCCCACAGCGATGCCGGGTTCCCCGGCTACGCCATGGAGCTGACCGAGCGCGCCGCCACCATGGCCGAGATCTTCCGCGACGCAGGCTGGGCCACCTTCATGGCCGGGAAGTGGCACCTGTCCAAGGACTCCGACCTCAACGCCGGCGGACCGGTGCACTCGTGGCCGTGCCAGCGGGGCTTCGAGCGGTACTACGGCATCCTCGACGGCTTCACCAACCTGCACCACCCCCACCGGCTGGTGCAGGACAACTCGGTGGTGGAGGTCGACCAGTACCCCGACGGCTACTTCCTGACCGACGACCTGACCGACCGGTGCCTGGCCTGGTGGCGGGAGCTGCGAGCCAGCCACCCCCGCAAGCCCTGGGTCACCTACCTCGCCCACCCCGCCGTCCACGCCCCCCTGCACGCCAAGGCGCCCGACATCGAGCGCTACCGGGGCCGTTACGGGGCCGGGTGGGACGCCCTGCGGGCCGAGCGCTTCGCCCGCCAGCAGGAGCTCGGCATCGTGCCCGACGGCGTCGAGTGCGCCCCCCGCAACACCGAGGAGGGTGACGACGTCCGGCCCTGGGACGAGCTCTCGGCCGACGAGCAGCGGCTGTTCGCCCGCCACATGGAGGTCTACGCCGCCGCCGTCGACGCCGTCGACCAGAGCGTGGGCCGCCTCGTCGAGGGCCTGGACCAGCTCGGCGAGCTGGACAACACCATCATCGTCTTCACCTCCGACAACGGGGCGTCGCGGGAGGGCGAGGAGTCGGGCACCAGCGGCTACTACGTCCACCTCCTGGGCCAGCCCGAGCTCGAGGCGGACCTGCCCCGCCTCGACCTCCTCGGCGGCCCGCAGACGATGCCCCACTACCCACGGGGCTGGGCCATGGCGGGCAACACCCCGTTCCGCCTCTACAAGCTGAACACCCACGCCGGGGGCCACTCCGTCCCGTTCGTGGTGTCGTGGCCCGAAGGGCTGGCGGCCCGGGGGGAGCTGCGGCGCCAGTACGCCCACGTCGTCGACCTCCTCCCCACGCTGCTGGACCTGACCGGCGTCGAGGCGCCGACCGAGCGTCGGGGCGAGGCGCTCCTCCCCATGGCCGGGCGCTCCTTCGCCGCCACGTTGACCGAGGCGGCGGCCCCGTCGACGCGGCACGAGCAGGTCTACGAGATCCAGGGCCACCGGGGCTTCTACCGCGAGGGCTGGGAGGTGGTCACCCGCCACCGGCCCATGACGCCCTTCGACGACGAGGAGTGGGAGCTGTACCACCTGGCCGAGGACCCCACCGAGCTGCGGGACCTGGCCGGCGACGATCCGGACCGGCGCGACGAGCTGGCCGCAGCCTGGGACGAGACCGCCCATCGGGAGCAGATCTATCCCCTCGACGAGGGCAGCAACCTGAAGTTCGTCCAGCGCCCGGAGCGGTCGCTGGTCTTCGCTGAGCCGGTGACCATCCTCCCCGGCACCCCGACGTTGGAGCGCTGGCGGTCGATGGAGCTGATCAACATGCGCAGCTTCACCGTCACCGCCGCCGCCGAACCCGCCGCCGGCGACCGGGGGTGGCTGGTGGCCCACGGCGACCAGGGCGGGGGCTACGGGCTCTACGTCGACGACGGCGAGCTGTGGTGGCTGCACAACGACGGCAAGGGCACGGTCCGGCGCCTGGGCGGCGGGCGGGCCGGCCGCGAGATGAGCGGCGACGGTCACTGCCCCGGGCGGGTTCACCTGGGCCGTCACCCTCACCGTCGACGGCGAGGAGCGGGCGTCGGACACCGGCTACCGGATGCTGTTCCCGATGTCGCCGTTCGAGGGCATCGACGTCGGGATCGACCGGCGCTCACCGGTCTCGTGGGAGATCTACGAGGTCGACGGCCCCTTCGCCTTCACCGGCGTGCTCCACCACGTCCGCTACGAGCCCGGGGACCCGGCCCCCGACTCCGCCTGGCGCTGGATCGAGACCCTCCGGGAGATGGGCGCCCGGTTCGAGTAGCCGGCCAGCTCCCCCGGGTTCGTCGTTCATGCCGCAGGATCACGGACGAAGCTCGGACGCGGAACGGGGCGGCGCCGAAGCGCCGCCCCGTTTCCGGGTACTGCTCGAGGTGGATCAGCCCGCCAGACTCGACAGAGCGTCGGTGGCTTCCTGCGAGCACTCCGCGAGAGCCTCCGAGTCCGCCGTGGTGAGGTCGGCGGCGTTGGCGCTCAGCTCAGCGGCCGCGTCGGCCAGCTCCTGACCCTGCGTCGACAGGTCGCCCAGTGCGGCTGGGTCGCCTTCGGCGGCCGCAACCTCGTCGGCGAACGCGGTGACCTGCTCGCAGTAGGCCTGGACGTCGGGGTTGTCGCTCCCGCTGTCGCTGCCGTCGCCGCCCTCGTCGCCACTGTCCTCCGAGCCGCTGTCGTCGCTGCCACCGTCATCGTCACCGCACGCCGCGGCGCCGCCCAACAGCAGCATCAGTACGAACATCCAGCTCAGCAGTCGCTTAGACATGTGCCTCTCCCTTTGGGGGGTTCCCCGCCCCCGTCCATCGAGGGTTCGTGCCACGAATACTCACTCATGGCCCGGTCGCGCGTCCTGAGTAGGAACTACTCAATTCGGATTCGGGGATCTGTCACCCCGCGTGCCCCGTCAGATCACCTGTCCCCGGGTGCGCCAGCGCTGCAACGCCGCGGCCAGACCGATGATCACCAGGCTGCCCACCAGGATCATCGTGGCCAGCACGTTGATCTGCGGCGGCAGCGCGGTCTTCGACGCGTTGTTGACGTAGAGCGGGTAGGTGACCGTCGACCCCGCCGTGAACAGGGTGATGATGAAGTCGTCCAGCGACAGGGCGAACGACAGCATCGCCGCGGCCACGATGCCGGGGACGATGAGGGGCAGGGTGACCTTGAAGAAGGTCCGGGTCGGGTTGGCCCCCAGATCCATGGCGGCGTCCTCGAGGCTCCAGTCGAAGCCCCGGATCCGCGCCTTCACCGTGAGCGCGACGAAGCTGATCATGAACATCACGTGGGCGAGGATGACCGTGCGGAACCCGAGGTTCCAGCCGAAGTCGAGGAAGAGGGCGAGCAGCGACGAGCCCAGCACGACCTCGGGGCTCGTCAGCGGGATCACGAGGAAGAGGTCGATCCCTCCCGCACCGTGGAACCTGTGCCGCACCAGGGCGATGGCGATGAGCGAGCCCAGCACCACCGCGATGATCGTGGCGATGGCCGCGATCTTGAGGCTCTCCTCCAGGGCCTCCACCAGAGCCGGGTAGCGCCACGGGTCCTGCCACGCCTCGAGCGAGAACCCCTTCCAGACGAAGTTGAACTTGCCCACCGGCTTGTTGAACGAGAAGGCCACGATGACCGCGACGGGCAGGAAGAGGTAGACGAGGACGAAGGCGGCGTAGGTGTTGAGGAACAGGCCGCCGAGGCGGCGCAGGAACGGCGGCGGCGAGAATCCCGGCCGGATCGCCTCCTGGGGCTCGGCCACGGCACTCACACCAGGTCCTCGGTGCCGAGCGTCCACGTGTAGATCAGCACCATCACCAGGATGATGATCATCAGCACGGCGGACAGGGCGGAGGCGAGCGGGTAGTCCTTCACCACCAGGAACTGGGTCTGGATCACCGTCCCGACCATCGACTGGTTGGTGCCCCCGAGGTACTGCGCGTTGATGAAGTCGCCGGCCGCCGGGATGAAGGTGAGCAGGCTGCCGGCGAACACCCCCGGCAGCGAGAGCGGCAGGAGCACCTTGCGGAAGGTCCGGAGGCCGCCGGCGTAGAGGTCCCGGGCCGCCTCCAGCAGCCGGGGGTCGATCTTCTCGATGCTCACGTAGATGGGCAGCACCATGAAGGGCAGGAAGTTGTAGGTGAGCCCACCGATCACCGCCCACTTCGTGGACAGGATGCGCCCGTCGGTCGTCAGCCCGAGCAGGTCGAAGAAGCTGGTGACCACGCTGCTGTCGGCGAAGATCGTCTTCCAGGCCAACGTCCGGATGATGAAGGTGATGAAGAACGGGAGGATGACCAGGCCGAGGAGCACGTTCTTCCACTTGCCGGACTTGAACGCCAGGACGTACGCGAGGGGGTAGGCCAGGAGCAGGGCCAGGATCGTCGCCGTCAGGGCATAGCTGAACGACCGGATGATCTGCTCGTCATAGGTGTTGAAGGCGTCGCTGTAGTTCGCGAACTCCCACGAGAAGACCAGCGTGGGGTCGAACACCGAGCCCTCGCTCGTGGACAGCGAGGTCCGGACGAGGACCCAGAGCGGCTGGACGAAGAAGACGAACAGGTAGAGCAGCGCCGGCAGGGCGAGGAGGTACGGCGTGAACCACCGCCGGGTACCCCCCCGAGCCGTCCCGGCCATCGGTCAGGCCTTCGCTTACGCCCGGGCGACGGCGGCGTACATCGCCGAGAACTCCTGGTCCTCCTCGTCGGTGAGGCCCCGCCAGGCGACGGCGGCGTCGCGGACCTCCGGCGGCGGGTTGATCAGCTCGTTCTCCGCCAGCGCCGGGTCGATCGCCAGCAGCTCCTCACCCGAGCCCTCCACGGGGGAGATGTACTGCACGTACGCCGTGATCCGGGCCGCGTTGGCCGGGTCGTAGACGTAGTTCATCCACTCCTCGGCGCCGGTCGAGTTCTGCGTCGTGATGGGCAGGACCATGTTGTCCGACCACGCCACCATGCCCTCCTCGGGCACCACGAACTGCAGGTCCGGGTTGTCGAGCTGGAGCTGGGCCACGTCGCCCGAGTAGGCCTCGGCGATGGCGACGTTGCCGGCGACGAGGTCCTCGCCGTAGTCGTTGCCGGTGAACCGTCGGATCTGGCCCGCGTCCTTGGCCTCCTGGACCTTGGCGACCGCGGCCTCGATGTCCTCCCGGGTGGCATCGGCGGGCGACTTGCCCTCGGAGAGCAGCACCAGGCCGAGACCGTCCCGCAGGTCGCTGAACATCGTGACCTGGCCGGCGAACTCGGGGTCGAAGATGTCGTTGATGCTGGTGATCTCCCGGCCGGTGAGCTCGGGGTTGTAGGCCAGCGAGGTGAAGCCCGAGAACCACGGGAGGCTGAACGTCCGTTCCGGGTCGTACTCGATGCCCTGCAGCGACTCGACGAGGTTGCCCTTGTTGGGGATGTTGGCGTCGTCGAGCGGGGCCAGCCAGCCGAGGCCAATGAGTCGGTTCACCATGAAGTCGGTGACGATGAACATGTCCGCCCCGATGTCGTCACCCCGGTCGAGCGGCTCGCGGATGCGGGCGAAGTACTCCTCGTTGTCGTTGACGTCCTCGGTGTAGGCCACCGACAACCCGCTCTCCGTCTCGAACAGCCCGACGGTCTCCTCGTCGATGTAGAAGGGCCAGTTGGAGATGCGCAGGTCGTCGCTGGTGGTCGGCTCGAAGTCCGGCACCTCGCCCGACCCGGCCTCGACGTCCCCACCGCCGTCGTCGCCCCCGCCGCACGCGGCGAGCAGTGTGGGGCCGACGGCCAGGCCGCCGAGGGCGAGGCCGCTGCGGCCGAGGAACCGGCGGCGGCTCATGCGGGCCAGCTGCAGGCGGATCTGCTCCGGCGTCGGTTCGGTCATGGCTTCGGTTCCTCCTGGTCGTCGGCTTCGAGCTCGTCGGGGTCGGTCGGGGGGGCTTCGTCGGGCCGGCCGGGCAGGACGACGGCCGCCGGCGCGTCCCAGGAGGCCCACACCTCGTCGCCGGGACGGAGCATCGGCAGCTCCTGGTCCGGGCCGATGTGGGCCACCAGCTCGGTGCCGTCGGTGGCGTCACCCGCCAGCCGCACGACCGGCCCCTGGAAGACGAGGCTGGTCACGGTCAGGCGGACCGCACCGGCGGGCGCCGATCCGGCGTCGGCCGCGACGCGCACCCGCTCCGGCCGGACCATGAGCGTGCCGTGGCCGTCCAGGTCGCCCATCGCCCGGGCCGACAGCGAAGCGCCGAGCGCGTTCACCGTGGCGGTCACGCCGGCGCTCGACGTGACCGTCGCCGGAACGAGGTTGGCCTGGCCGATGAACCCGGCCACGAACACCGTCGCCGGGTCGTCGTAGATGTCCGTCGGCGCCGCGATCTGCTCGACGCGCCCGTCGCTCATGACCGCGATCCGGTCGCTCATGGTGAGCGCCTCTTCCTGGTCGTGGGTCACGTAGACGAAGGTGATGCCCACCTCCCGCTGGATGCGCTTGAGCTCCAGCTGCATGGCTTGGCGCAGCTTCAGGTCGAGGGCGCCCAGCGGCTCGTCCAGCAGCAGCGCGCTCGGGTAGTTCACCAGGGCCCGGGCCAGAGCCACCCGCTGCTGCTGGCCACCGCTGAGCTGGCTGGGCCGGCGGTCGGCGAAGTCGGCCAGCCGGACGACCTCGAGCATCTCGTGCACCCGAGCCTTGGTCTCCGCCTTGTCGACCTTGGCGCTCCGGGGACCGAAGGCGACGTTGTCGAAGATCGACATGTGCGGGAAGAGGGCGTAGTGCTGGAAGACCGTGTTCACGTTGCGGCGGTAGGGCGGGACCTTGCTCACGTCCTCGCCCTCGAGGCGGATCTCGCCCGCCGTCGGCTGCTCGAAGCCGGCGATCATCCGCAGCGAGGTGGTCTTGCCGCAACCCGACGGCCCGAGGAGCGAGAAGAACTCGCCCCGCTCGATGGCGATGTCGACCTCGGTGACGGCCACGTGGTCGCCGAAGCGCTTCTCGACGCCAACCAGCTCGATGACGGCGTCCGTCGTCATCTTGCTCCCCTCACCCGCAGCCCGTGGATGCGGCCAGACCCTAGCCTTCTCGACCGCGGCGGATTCTTCGGGGTGGAGCGCCGTTCACACGGTGTTCACGCCGCGTCGTAGCGTGCGCGCGGTGAGCGCCGAGACCAACCAGCAGACGATCGACGGGTTCTGGGACCTGCTCTACGCGAAGAACTGGGACGCGCTGGCCGCCCTCTTCGCCCCGGAGGCGGAGTACACCGACGTGCCCACGCCCGACGACGACGTGGCCCACGGGCCCGACCAGATCATCGCCCGGCTCCGGCTGGGCCTCGACCCGGTCGAGGAGATGGTCCACCACCCGCGCCACGTGCTGGCCGACGACCGCCTGGTCATGACCGAGCACGCCGAGGAGTGGCGCTTCCCCACCGGCGAGGTCGCGCTGGTGAAGTTCGTGTCGGTCCACGAGTTCGACGCCGACGGCCGGATCGTCCGCTGGTGGGACTACCCCGACCTGAACACGCTGCTCGACCAGGCCCCGCAGTGGTGGCTCGACCACATCATGGCCGGCTACCAGACCTGAGGGCCGGCTACCAGGCCTGAGGGTCTGCGTCCTCCATCACACGCCGAAGCGGTCGCGGTAGAAGGCAAGAGCCTGCTCGCGCTCCGCCGGGTCGAGGCCGAGGACGTCGAAGTCGTAGTGGACGCCGCCGTACCGACCCCGGGGATGGCCGTCCATGTACGCCTGCAGCGACGCCCGTACCTCGTCGTCCCAGGGTTGGTCGGCCAGGGCGTAGATGCGCTCGACCATGGCCAGGTCGTCGGCCATGAACTCGTCGAAAGCAACGTCGATCGTCTGATCGGCAGGCAGCGATTCCCGGTCGTCCACGCAGGCGCGGAGCAGGTCCTCGACCCGATCTCGCCAGTAGGCCGCGACGGCGGTGGGATCGGGGTGGGCCAGGTTCATCCGGCAGGCATACGCCACCATCGTGGCCATCGAGAGGGTGACCGCCACCGGGTCGCGGTGGGTGACGACGAACGTCGCGTCCGGGAAGACCTCAGCCAACACCGGGAACTGGGCCAGGTGCTGCGGCGACTTGAGGACCCAGCGGTCACCGCCCCGTTCGTGGACCAGCACGCGGAGCACGTCCTTCAGGTACTCGTAGCTGGCGGTCTGGTCGGTCGCCGTCCACCAGTCCCGGTACGACGGGAGCGGCACGACGCTCTCGAAGAGCATGGTCGAGAGATCGATGGCCAGGAGCTGGATCTCCTCGTGCACGTGATCCGTGGTCATCTCGTGCATCCGCTTGAAGTGGGGCATGGCCTCGTCCATGAACCCGAGGGCCAGCTCGCAGCGCTCGCGGCGGGGGTCCGGCTCGATGCCCCGCTCCCCGTCGGGCGGCACCGGCTCGAGCGACTCCCAGTACGGCAGCGACCGCAGCGCCGGATCGGCCGACATCAGGTTGTGCAGGTGGGTCGTGCCCGTCCGGGGCAGGCCGGCGACGATGATCGGCCGGGCGATCTCGATGTCCCGGATCTCCGGGTGGCGGGCCAGCTGCTGCTGCACGCGGAGCCGGTTCCGCAGGAGCTGGACCAGCGTCGAGTGCTGCGCCACCACGCCCATGGGGCTGAGCTCGACCTCGGTCGTGAGCGCCGAGCACAGGACGGCGAGGGCCTCCTCGAAGCGGGGATCGCCGAAGTCGTCGACACCCTCGGCCTCGACCGCGAGCGCCTTCAGCTCCTCGGGCACGAAGCGGAGGTCGGCGACCATCGGCACGAGGGCGTCGAACGTCTCCTGCACGTGGGGGGCGAACACCGGCGCCGTCAGGTCGTCCAGCGTCACGGCAGCGGGCCGACTCATGTGAAGATCATGGGCCAGTCATGGACCACACGCTGACCTACCCCCTGCTGCACCACCCGTCGCCGCCCGAGCTGTTCACGGGTGCGGCCGTCGCCGAGGTGGCGCGCGCCGCCGAAGCGGCGGGTTTCGACGCCCTCGCCTTCACCGAGCACCCCATGCCGTCCGATCGCTGGCTCAACGCCGGCGGTCACGATGCGCTCGACCCTTTCGTCGCCCTGACCTGGGCCGCGGCCGCGACCACCGAGCTCCGGCTCCTCACCAACATCACGGTGGTCCCCTACCGGAACCCGTTCCTGCTGGCGAAGACCGTGGCCACGCTCGACTCGCTGTCCGGCGGGCGAATGATCGTCGGCGCCGCCGCCGGCTACCTGAAGTCGGAGTTCCGGGCCCTCGGGGTCGACTTCGACGAGCGCAACGAGCTCTTCGACGAGGCGCTCGAGGTCCTGGCGATGGTGTGGGCGGGCGAGCCGATCACCTACGAGGGCCGCCACTTCTCGGCCGCGGGCAACCAGCTGGTCCCCGTCCCGATCCAACAGCCGGTCCCCGTCTGGATCGGGGGCAACAGCCGGACGGCCCGACGCCGGGCCGCCACGTACGCCCAGGGCTGGATGCCCTTCGCCAACCCGCCCGGCGGCATCGGCGTGGTCCGGACCCCGTCCATCTGGACGCCCGACGACCTCGCCCCGCTGCTCGGCGAGCTGACCACGTTCACCGCCGAGGCCGGACGCGAGCCCCTGGACGTCCACTTCGGCGTCGCCGGGGGCGGCACGCCCGGCACCGACGCCTTCGACCCTGGCCACCACCGCGACCAGGTCGCGGCGCTCGAGGCCATCGGGGTGACCTCGGTGGGCGCCGGCACCGTGGGCGACGACCTGGCCTCGACCCTCGCCGGCATCGAGGCCTACGGCCGTCAGGTGATCGGTCGCTGATCGTCCTCGGGGGTCAGAGCTCGGCCAAGGTCGACCTCGCCAACGCAACGTCACCCAGGTCGAAGCCGGGGTTGACCTCGAGGGCCGCCTCGAGGTGCTCGCGGCCCGCGTCATCGTCGCCCGAGGCGACCTCGATCATCCCCGCATGGAACAACAGCGGGGCGTCGACCGTGCCGAGGGCGAGCGCACGGTCCATCACGGTCGCCGCGCCTTCGACGTCGCCGTTGAGGTAGCGCGCCCAGGCAAGGAGGTCGAGTCCCCCGATGTCCTGCCGGGTGGCGACGTCCTCCTCCATCAGCTCGAGGAACCGCGCCGGATCGTGATCGGCGAGGAACCCGGCGAGGTGGCGGCGCTCGGCCGGAAATCGACCGACCTGGTCGTCGGCAAGGGCCATCCCGAGCTCGACCTGCGCCTGCGCGTCGGCGGCTCGACCCTGGGCCTCGTAGACCTCGGCGAGGAGCCCGTGCAGGTCCGCGGCCGGCGTCCGTTCGAGGATGTCCTCGTAGAGCGCGGCCGCATCCTCGAGCCGCCCTTGCGCGACGAGGATCTTGCCGAGGAGCTCCGTGGCGCCCAGGTGCGCCTCGTCGACCACGAGGGCCGACCGCACGGCGTCCTCGGCCGCGTCGACCTCACCCGCCTGGTAGTGGAAGAAGGCCAGCTGGAACCACAGGCCCGCGGCCTCCGACGGTCGCATGCCGATGTCGGCACCACGGACGAGCATCTCCTGAGCCAGGTCCACCGCCCGCTCGTTGTGGCCCGTGAGGGCCGCGACCCGCGCCTGCCTCGACAGGGTGGCGACGTTGCCGGGGTACGCCTCGACCACCTCGTCGAGCTCGGCGAAGGCCTGGTCGTACTCACCCAGGTCGATGTGGGCGTCGGCGATCGCGGCTTGGACGCTGAGGTCGTCCGGCCGCTCGCGGGCGATCGCTTCGAGGACGTCGAGGGCCGCCGCGAACTCGTGTTGGGCCGACAACGCCGACGCCAGCCCGGTCTGCGCCGCCTACGTCGTTCGGCGCGGCGTCCGCGGCGCGGCGGAGCTGACCCTCGGCCCGCTCGTAGAGAACGAGGTCACCGGTCTCCCGGGCCAGCCCGATGAGGTTGCGGCCGAGCTGGGTCCGGCTGAGGTAGTCGCCGGGTTCCTCTCGGACCCGCTCGCGCCAGAGGGCGACCACTTCCGGCCGCGGGTCATAGCCGTAGCCGTTGGCCAGCATGACCTCGGGGTCGGGCAGGGTCACCACGGCGGTCGAGGACGCGTCGTCCCTGACGAGCAGGGCGCCGCCGGCGATCAGGCCGGCGGCCGCGAACAACGCCGCAGGGAGCTTCTTGCTGATCATGATTGCCATCCGTTCCCGGCCTCCCGGTGGTGACGGGCGTCGTCGCCCGCCACCACCGGTTGAGCCGTCAGGGGTTCTCGGGAGCCAGGTACGGGAACCCGGCCCGGAACGCCGAGTCGTTGGCGACACAGTCGCTGGACAGGACGGCCGAGCCGCCGAAGTTGCCACCGGTCACGATGCTGAGCTCGGGATCGATGACGTCGTCAGCCAAGGCCCGACCGTTCGGGAACGCGACGGGAGCGCTGAGGTCCACGGTCAGGATGTCCGGCAGCAGGAACTCGGCGATGTCCTCGGCCTGCATGGCGGAGTACGGCGAGGCGTCCAGGCCGCTCAGCGTCAGGAGGGCCGACTCGACGTCGTCCTGCCACTGCTTGCGGTCCTGGCGGGGATGGGTCGCGTTGAACGGATCCTCGAGCCCGTCGGGGATCAGGACGGTGGCGATCGCCGGCCGTCCCATGCGGTCGATGACGGTGTCCCCGACCCGCGTCCGACCCCACACGCCGACCTCGGTGTTCCCGAGGCTCGCGGTGGGGACCTGCAGCACGATCGCGCTCACGTTCAGGCCGTTGAAGAAGTTGACCTCGTTCCCGTCACAGAACGTGCGCGGGCCGCCGGCCCCCTTGACCTGGTCCCGGAAGGCCTGCAGGTCGAAGAAGAACGGGTCGTCGAACAGGTCCGCCCGAGCCCGTCCGCCACCGGTGAGGGTGAGGTTGCTGCCCGTCCGGCCGACGGCGAGGCGCCGGCTGTTCCGGAACACCTCGATGCGCTGCTCGCCGTCGCTGCCCACCGCGCCGAAGCGCACGCGGAAGATGCGGTCGTTGCGCGGCATCGCCGTTGCTGTCGACGACGAACTCGTAGTCGGCCCCCGGGCGGAACCGGGTGCCGGAGATGGAACCGGCTCCGGGGTTCACGGTCATCACCAGCACCGACTGGCCCGGCCGCGCCGCGTCGAAGACGTAGACGTCGTTGATGTCGGTGCGGCCGTCACGCATGACCAGCGCGGACTCGAGGTGGTCGGCGGCACCCGACCCGCGCCCGGCGACCACGAGCGCGGCGCCGACCGCGAGAACGCCGAGGATTGCCAAAAGCCGTCTCATTGGGAGTACCCCCCTTTGCGTCGCCACCGGTTGGCGACTCGGGGGGTCTACGGGGCCGAGGCCGATCCTGGATGAGCGTCCGACCTACGGCCGTGAGGTCATCCGGGCGTAAGCTACGCGGACTGGAACGCGTTCTACTTCAGGGGAACAGCATGTACGACCTCGTCATCCACAACGGGACGATCGTGGACGGCACGGGCGCCGACGCCCGCCGCGGTGACGTGGCCGTGAAGGACGGCAAGGTGGTGGCCGTCGGCGAGGGCATCGACGGCGAGGCGGCCGAGGTCGTCGACGCCGAGGGCAAGCTCGTGACGCCCGGCTTCGTCGACATCCACACCCACTACGACGGCCAGGCCACCTGGGACGAGGTGCTCGACCCGTCCGCCGGCCACGGCGTCACGACCGTGGTGGCGGGCAACTGTGGCGTGGGCTTCGCCCCCGTGCACCCCGGCCAGGAGCAGTGGCTCATCCAGCTCATGGAGGGCGTCGAGGACATCCCGGGCACGGCGCTGGCCGAGGGGATGACCTGGAACTGGGAGACCTTCCCCGAGTACCTCGACGTCCTCGACTCCCGGAAGTACGCCATCGACATCGGCACGCAGGTGGCCCACGGCGCGGTCCGGGGCTACGTGATGGGCGAGCGGGGGGCCAAGAACGAGCCCGCCACCCCCGAGGACATCGCGGCCATGGCCGCCATCGTCAAAGAGGCCGTCGAGGCCGGCGCCATGGGGTTCTCGACCTCCCGGACCCTGGCCCACCGGGCCATGGACGGCGAGCCCGTGCCCGGGACCTTCGCCGCCGAGGACGAACTGTTCGGCATCGGCCGGACGCTCGGCGAGGTGGGCCGTGGCGTGTTCGAGCTCGCGCCGGCCGCCATCGACGGCCTGGACTCGGCCGACCCCTTCTCCGAGATCGACTGGATGCGCCGCCTCGGCGCCGAGATCCAGCGCCCGGTCAGCTTCGCCCTCCTCCAGCTGGACCCTGCGCCCGAGCTCTGGCGCCAGCTCATGGACCTCTCGCTCGAGGCCATCGAGAACGGGGCCGACCTGCGCCCACAGGTGGCCTCGCGGCCCTTCGGCCTGCTCAGCGGGCTCCAGACCAACCACGTGTTCGCCAAGCGCCCGACGTTCATGGCCCTGGCCGACCTACCGCTCGACGAGCTCGTGGTGGCCCTGAAGGACCCGGCCACCAAGGCGGCGATCCTCGAGGAGGCCGACGAGCCCCCCACGCCCGGCGTGCTCTTCGACGGCATCGGCGCCTTCCTCCACATGATGATCGACAGGCTCTACGTGATGGGCGAGCCGCCCGACTACGAGCCCACCAAGGAGACCTCGATCGGCGGCATCGCCGAGGCCACCGGCCGCAACAAGCAGGACCTCCTCTACGACGCCATGCTCGAGAACGACGGGCAGAGCTTCCTCATGCTGCCGCTGTTCAACTACAGCCACGGCGACCACGAGGCCATCCGCGAGCAGCTGCTGCACCCGTCGGCCGTGCTCGGCCTGGGCGACGGCGGCGCCCACTGCGGGATGATCTGCGACGCCTCGCTGCCCACCTACTCCCTCACCCACTGGGCCCGCGACCGCACGCGGGGCGAGAAGCTCCCGCTGGAGTGGCTGATCCGCAAGCAGACCAAGGACACGGCCGAGCTCTACGGCATGACCGACCGCGGCACGCTCGAGCCGGGCATGCGGGCCGACCTCAACGTCATCGACCACGAGGCCCTCACCCTGCGCTCCCCCCGCCTGGTCCGGGACCTGCCGGCCGGTGGCCGCCGGCTCATCCAGGAGGCCGACGGCTACGTGCTCACCGCGGTCAACGGCGTGGTCACCCGCCGCGACGGCGTCGACACCGGCGCCCGTCCCGGCCGTCTGGTGCGCAGCGGCGCGTAGGACGTGCGCAGAATGGCTGAGGCTCGGTGCGTTGACCTGGGATATCGCCAAGCTGCGCTTGGCGATCAGCGCTGTGCTTGCCAGGTCGCCTCGCCTATCGGCTCGGCTCCTTAGCCCTCCCATGGCGGAGCGCGAGTTCGACCTGCTGGACGGGGACTGGTACGTCAACGACCCGTACCCGGACTACGCCTGGCTGCGGGCCAATGCCCCCGCCTACTGGGACGCCACCAACGAGCTCTGGGGAATCTCCCGCTACGACGACATCGTCGAGATCGAGAAGCGCAAGGACGTCTTCGTCAACTCCGACCAGGCCAAAGGGGGCTACCGGCCCAACATCCCGGCCGACCCGTCGATCATCGGCCTCGACGACCCCAAGCACGCCGAGCGCCGCAACCTCGTCTCCCGCCGGTTCACCCCCCGGGCGGTGTCCCACTGGGAGGACCACGTGCGCGAGACCGTGCGGGCCCTGGTCGACGGAGCGGTGGCCAAGGGCCGCATCGACGTGGTCGACGACCTGGCGGCGCCGCTGCCGGCGCAGATGATCGGCTTCCTGCTCGGCTTCCCGGACGAGGCGTGGCCCCAGCTCATGGAGTGGTCCGAGCGCACCATCCACCTCGGCGGTGGGCCCAGGTACCACGACGAGGACGGCATCGCCGCGGCCATGGAGTTCGCCGCCGCCACCGCCGAGCTCTACGAGGCCAAGAAGGGCTGCCCCGCCGACGACGTGATCTCGCAGTACGTCGAGGTCGAGCAGCGGGGGCTGAAGCACCAGGCCTTCGGTGTCAGCGAGGTCATCTCCGACTCGCTGCTGCTGCTCGACGGCGGGGCCGAGACCACCCGCACCGTGATCGCCCGCACGATCCTCGGCCTCTGCGACCACCCGGACCAGTGGGAGGCGCTCAAGGCCGGGGCCGACCTCGACGTGGCGGTGGAGGAGTTCATCCGCTGGGTGACGCCCATCGTCAACATGTGCCGGGTGGCGGTCGAGGACCACGAGATCGGGGGCGAGACCGTCCGCAAGGGCCAGCAGGTCGTGCTCATGTACCCCTCGGCCAACCGCGACGAGGCCCACTTCGAGGACGCCGACGCCCTCGACGTGACCCGGCACCCCAACCACCACATCGCCTTCGGCTTCGGCACCCACTTCTGCCTTGGTGCCTCGCTGGCCCGCCTCGAGATCAAGGCCATGTTCGAGGAGCTGCTGGATCGGGTCGACCACTTCGAGCGCCCGGCCGACGGCACGGTCGTCGACATCCCCAATTCGTTCGTGTTCGGCGTCAAGCACGCCGATGTCACGGTCGTCCCCGCCTAGAGGAGCACCCCCATGACCCTGACCCTGGACGACGTCGACCTCACCGACGAGGACGTCTGGGCCGACCACGTGCCCCACGAGCAGTTCGCCCTGCTGCGGGCCGAAGCGCCCGTGTTCCGCCATCACGGCCGTGGCGACGACAACTGGCGGATCGCCGACTTCTGGGCCATCACCCGCCACGCTGACGTCCAGACCGTCAACCGCGACACCACGCTGTTCTCCTCCGAGCAGCGCGGGGTCATGGTCCACGAACCCGACGAGGACTCGTCGACCTTCCGGACCATGCTCGACACCGACCCGCCCGCGCACACGAGGCTGCGTCGGCTGGTCAACCGGGGGTTCACGCCCCGCATGGTGACCCGGTTCGAGGAGCACTACCGCCAGCTCACCGCCGAGCTGCTGGCCAAGGCCGTGGCCCAGGGGACCTTCGACTTCGTCACGGACGTCGCGGCTGAGCTGCCGCTGATGGCCATCGCCGAGATCCTCGGCGTTCCGGTCGAGGACCGGCACAAGCTCTTCGACTGGAGCAACAAGCTGGTCGGCAACTCCGACCCCGAGTACGTGGGCAGCGCCGACGACGCCCTGACCGCCGCCACTGAGCTCTACGTGTACTTCAACCAGCTGGGCGAGCAGCGCCGGGCCGAGCCGGCCGACGACATCATCTCCAAGCTCATCACCGAGGTGGAGGGTGACGCCCTCGGCCCCCACGAGTTCGAGACCTTCTGCCTGCTGCTGACCGTGGCCGGCAACGAGACGACCCGGAACGCCACCTCCCACGGGATGCACGCGTTGCTGGAGCACTCCGACCAGATGCAGCTGCTGCGGGACCAACCCGAGCTGCTCGACCCGGCGATCGAGGAGATCCTGCGCTGGGCCTCGCCGGTCATCCACTTCCGGCGCACAGCCACAGCCGACACCGAGGTAGGCGGCCAGGCCATCGCCGAGGGCGACGCGCTGGTGATGTACTACACGTCGGCCAACCGGGACGAGGCCGTGTTCGACGACCCGATGCGCTTCGACATCACCCGCGACCCAAACGAGCACATCGCCTTCGGCGGCGGCGGGGCCCACCACTGCCTGGGTGCCAACCTGGCCCGACTCGAGCTGCAGATCATCTTCCGCGAGCTGCTCCACAGCACCCGCTCGATCGAGCTGGCCGGCGACGTCGAGCGCCTGCGCTCCAACTTCATCAACGGGATCAAGCACATGCCCGTCGAGGTCGAGCTGGCCTGATCGCCGCACCCCTCCGCCACGAGACGAGGTGGCAACGCCAGATCTAGGCTCGGCCGAGGAACGAAGGGGGGCCACCATGGCCAACGATCCGTCCTGGAACTTCATGGATCCGGCCAGCCGGCCTCGGCTGATGGGGGTGCTGAAGGGCGAGATCGACGCCATGTTCTCGCTCGCCTCCAACCCCGCGCGCTGGGAGGCGCCGACGGCCTGCGAGCAGTGGCAGGTCCGTGACGTGATCGGCCACCTGGTCGACACCACCGAGGGCTACCTGCCCGCCTTCGAGGCGGCGCGCACCGGTGGCACCCGCCCCGATCCCCACGCCCTGGTCGACATGGCCGAGCTCGTGGACCAGGGCGCGAAGGCGCTTCGGTCCGTACCCCGCGAGGAGTTGCTCGACCGGCTGCGCGACGACTCGCGGACGATGCTGGCGGAGCTCGAGGGCCTGTCCGACGACGAGTGGAGCGGATTCCTCGCCGCCCACCCGTTCATGGGCCCGCTGCCCGCGATGTTCTACGCCATCTTCCAGCTCGTCGACTACGCGGTGCACAACTGGGACATCCGCGAGGGCACGGGCGAGCCTCATGAGCTGAACGGTGATGCCGCCGACCTGCTCGCCCCGGTGATCTTCATCCTCTGGCAGGCGACGGCGGACGTCAGCGGTGTGGATTCGCCGTTCTCTGTCGGCGTGCGGCTCTCGGGCAACAACGGGGGCGACACCCGGCTCGACGTCTCCGCTGAAGGGCTGCAGTTCGCGCCCGGCGACATCGAGGACTGCGACGCCATCCTCGAGTTCGATCCGTCGACCTTCGTGCTCACCGGGTACGCCCGCTTCAACGGCGGCACGGTGAGAGGCGACGCCGGCGCCGCGGCCCGCCTCCGCTCGATGATCTTCCCGATCTGACCGGGCGTCAGTAGGGGGCGAGGCCGCCGTCGACCACCAGCACCTGGCCGGTCATGTAGCTGCTGGCGTCGCTGACGAGGAAGAGCACCGGCCCGACCATCTCGTCGGCCGTGGCGATGCGGCCCAGCTTGCAGGCCGTGGCCATGCGCTCCTGGACCTCGGGCGGGTTGTTGCGGACCATGTCGGTGTCCACGCTGCCGGGGGCGAGGGCGTTCACCCGGATCCCCATCGGGGCGAACTCGGTGGCCATGTACCGGGTCATGGAGAGCAGCCCGCCCTTCCCGGCCGCGTACATGGACGTGTAGGCGCCGAAGAGGAAGGCGCCCACGCTGATGACGTTGACGACGGCGCCGTGCTCGCTCGCCTTCAGGTGCGGGAGCGCCTCCTGGACGAGGAAGGTCGGCCCCCGCAGGTTCACCGCCAGCGACTTGTCCCACGCCTCGGGGGTCAGCATCCCCAGCGGTTGGGCCACGGCGTTGGCCGCGTTGTTGACCACGATGTCGATGGCGCCGAAGCGGTCCGTCGTCGCCGCGACCAGCGCGGCCAGGTCGTCGAGCTCGCCCAGGTGGGTGGGCACCCCGAGGGCCTCGGCCCCCATCGCCTCGAGCGCGGCCTGGGTCTCGGCGCAGGCGTCGGCCTTGCGGCTGGCGACGACGACCTTGGCCCCGGCGGCGGCGAGGCCCTCGGCCACGGCCCGTCCGATCCCGCGGGTCCCGCCGGTGACGACGGCCACCCGGCCGGCGAGGTCGAACAGGGCCCGGGGGTCGACGGTCACCGCCTGTTTCTAGTCGGACGGCTCCTCGTGCCGGTCCCCCGGGAAGACGTCGACCTCGGAGCGGTGCCACACCGGGTGATCGCCGGCGGTCTCGACGTTGAAGCCGTAGTCGAAGGCGAGCGAGCCGCCGAGGGTCCCCCCGAGCCCGGTGAGGAGGGCGGCGAGCACGCTGAGCACGAGGGCGAGCGGCGGCGTGGCCGGCTCGTCCCAGAACGCCAGCGCCCGGATCAGGATCCCCACCAGGACCAACACGGTCACGGTCACCATCGTCAGCGCATGGGCGTTGGCCGTCCGGCGGGCCTGGGTCCCCGGCTCGGTCGAACGGAGCCAGTCCCAGAACCCGGTGGTGGCGGTGAACACCGAGACGACCGCGCCACCGATCAGGACGAAGGAGGCGGCCCGATAGAAGTCCCGGGCCCACGGCTGGTCGTCGCCTCCGGCGAAGGAGATCACGTCGAACGCGGCGGCCAGGACGTAGGCGCCCACCGGGACATCGGTGAGCGGGGGGTGCAGGGGCTTGCCCGCCCAGCCCCGGGGCCCCTTGAACTCCCGCCCTCGCAGGGTGAGGGCCGGGCGGAACGAGAACCTGCGCATGGTCGATCTCCTTCGGTCGATCAGTGTCCTACCCCGGTCAGGGAGAAGAACTCCGCCCGGGATCGGTGGTCCTGACGGAGCAGCCCGTGGAGCGCGGAGGTGACCGTGAGCGCGCCCTGGGCCTGCACCCCGCGGAGCGTCATGCACAGGTGCTCGGCCTCGAGCACGACGCCGACGCCCTTCGGGTGGAGGTGGTCCTGGAGCCAGTCGGCCACCTGCTGGGTGAGGCGCTCCTGGACCTGCAGGTCCCGGGCGAAGAGCTCGACGACCCGGGCCAGCTTCGAGAGCCCGAGGATGCGGTCGCCCGGGAGGTACCCGACGTGGGCCACGCCCTTGAACGGCAGCAGATGGTGCTCGCAGAGCGAGTGGAACGGGATGGCCCGGGCGAGCACGAGCTCGTCGTAGGCCTCGTCGTTGGGGAAGGTCGTCAGGTTGAAGGACCGGGGCGTGAGCAGCTCGGCGTAGGCCGCGGCCACCCGCCGGGGCGTCTCCCGGAGGTGGTCGTCGTCGCCCGCCGGGCGCCCGAGCGCGGCCAGCAGGTCCTCGACCGCCCGCTCGGCGGCGTCGAGGTCGACGGTCATGCCGCCGGGGATCACCCGGAGCGCGGCGCCTTCCACGGGGTCCTGTCTAAAAGTCATCCTGATGAACTTTAGAGAACGAGCACTGTTACGTCAAAGGTTCTTTGTTTTAGAGTGGCATCCGTGGAGGAGCTCCAGGCCCTGGCGTCGTTGGAGCAACCCATCCGGCGCGACCTCTTCCGCCTGCTCACCGAACGGGACTCCTGGCTCACCCGCGACGAGGCCGCCGCGGCGCTCGACCTCGCTCGACCGGTTGCGGCCTTCCACCTCGACAAGCTCGTCGACGCCGGGGTCCTCGAGGTGACCTACCGGCGCACGTCGGGACGGACCGGCCCGGGAGCCGGCCGACCGGCGAAGCACTACCGGCCGAGCCGGGCCGAAGTCGCGGCCTCGGTCCCCGAACGCCACTACGACCTGGCCGGTGCCCTGCTGGCGGCGGCCGTCGCCGAGACCACCCGGACCGGGACGCCGGTCGACGACTGCCTCGCGGCGGCCGCCCGCGCCGCCGGGCGCGACCTGGGCCAGGGCGCGGGCACCGACGGCGAAGGGGTGCTCGAGCTGCTGGCCCGGAACGGCTACGAGCCCGAGGTCCTCGCCGACGGTGAGGTCGCGCTGCGGAACTGTCCCTTCCACCGCCTCGCCGAAGAGCACCGCGCGCTGATCTGCGGCATGAACCTCGATTTCCTCACCGGCGTCCTCGAGGGCGCCGGCCTCGACCTCGCTCCCCGACTCGCACCCGAATCGGGTCACTGCTGCGTCCGCCTCTCCGCGGCGTGAAGGTCCTCAGCCCGAGCGCCGGGCCATCAGGCGCTCCGGACCCTCCTCGGTCTCGATCTCGGCCAGGAACGTGAAGCCGGCCTTCTCCAGTGCCCGCCAGGACCGGACGTTGGCCGGCTCGGGCCCCGAGCAGGCTTGGGGCCAACCCTCGTGGGCGAAGGCGATCTCCTCGACGAAGGTGCGGATCATCGCCGACCCGAGGCCCCGGTCCCGGTCGGCCGGGGTCGCGATCAGGTAGTCGATGCCCCCGGCGGCGGGGTCGGCACCGGCGCGGACGCAGACCTCGGCGTACTCGGGGTGGTCGGCCAGCCGGTACGACTGCAGGAAGCCGAGCTCCCTTCCGCCGACCTGCACGATCCAGCAGTTCACGGGTTCGTCGCCATCGATCCTCGGCCCGTAGTGCGCCACAACGCCGTCGTAGGTCAGGTCGTCGTTGCGGAACCAGTGCCTGGTGTCGGGCTCCGACAGCCACTCGTGCAGCCGCGGGAGATCGTCCAGGGCCATCCGCCGGAACCTGAGCTCCACAGCCTCAGCTTCGCCGCCCCGGTCGACCTTGCGTTGGTCAGTTGCGATGGCGCAACGCACCGACGCAGTTTCGGAGGGGTCGTACGATCCGCGGCGTGCCGGATCCTGTCGTCGTGCCACTGGACGGGTCGGCGACGTTGGCGGGGCGGTTCGAGCCGGAGGAGCACAAGACCTACCGGGTGCTGCCGATCGTCGTCCCGGACGGGGCGACCCGGCTGGAGGTGGGCTACCGGTGGTGGCCGGAGCCGGAGACCGTGCTCGACCTCGGCCTGTGGGGTGCGGGCGGCTACCGGTCGGCCGACGCGTTCCGGGGCTGGTCGGGCAGCCGGCAGGGGCGGGCCCACATGGGCGACGACCCGATCTGGCTGGAGGCGGAGGCCGCGGCCCGGTGCTACCGGGCGGGGCCGATCGAGTCGGGCACCTGGTGGATCGAGCTCGGCGTCGGCGACGTCGGTCCCGACGGCGCCGGCTTCGAGGTCACCGTGTCGGCCCGCTCCAGCGGGTCCGGCGGGACCGCACCCGTCGCCGATCCCGTCGATCCCGACCACGTCGCCCGGTCCGAGCCGGGCTGGTACCACGCCGACCTCCACCAGCACGGCCGCCACTCCCATCCCCGGGCGCCGGACTGGGGGAGCTGGTCGAGCGGTCGCGGGCCGCCGGCCTCGACGTGCTCCCGATCGTGGACTACGTCACGCCGTGGCACTGGGACGAGCTGGGCGCCGTGCAGCGGGCCCACCCCGACCTGCTGGTGTTCCCGGGTCGGGAGGTCATCACCTACTTCGGCCACGCCGTCGTACTGGGCGAGACCCCCGGCCTGGTCGAGTACCGCCACGGCTTCGAGGACGTCGACCTCGGCGCGATCCAGCGGGCGGCCGTGGATGCCGGTGCGTTGTTCCAGGTCGCGCACCCGACGACCTATCCCGAGGCCGTCTTCGGCAGCCACTGCCGGGGCTGTGAGTTCACCCTCGACGACCGCATCGACTGGGACCTGGTCGCCAGCATCGAGGTCCTGACCGGGCCGGTCCTCCTCGGCGAGCCGCCCGACTACCCGAACCCGTTCGTGGCCACCGCCCTCGACCGCTGGCGGGCCCTGCTGGCCGCCGGTCACCGGCTCACGGCGGTGTGCGGCTCGGACGACAAGCTCGGCCCGGCCTACGGGTCGTCGGCCACCGCGTTGTGGTGCCCACAGCTCTCCCGGGCCGGGGTGGCCGAGGCCCTACGGGCCGGCCACGCCTACGTGCGCACGCTGGGTGTGCACCGCTCCCCCGCCCTCGAGGTCCGGGCCGGCGACGCCCGGATGGGCGACACGGTCGACGGCCCGACCGAGCTGGAGGTGGTCGTCACCGGCGGCGACGGCCAGACGCTGCTGCTGCTGCGGGACGGCGGGGTCGAGCACACGGTCGCCCTGGCCGGCGACGAGGTCACCTGGCGCACCGGCATCGAACCCGACCCGTCGAGCGGGCCCCTCGGAACCGCGTGGGAGGTCCAGACCGTCGACGACCACGTCCCCACCACTGTCGCCAACCCGGTCTTCTGCCGAACTGGCGCCTGATCTCCGGGCCAGAGGCGGGAAATCAGGCGCCTTTAGGACGTGCGCGGAAAGGCTGAGGCTGGGTGCGTTGACCTGGGATATCGCCAAGCTGCGCTTGGCGATCAGCGCTGTGCTTGCCAGGTCGCCTCGCCTATCGGCTCGGCTCCTAAGCAGAATCGGTCAGGCGGTGGCGGGCTCGGGGGCCACCTCGTCGGCCGGGGGCTCGGTCGGGGCGTCCATGGCCACGGCGCCCCGCTTCGAGAAGGCGATGGCGCCGAGGAGGACGACGAGGGAGACGCCGGCCACGGTGAAGCGGATGGCGTCGTCGTCCTGGGTCTCGATGATGGCCGGCAGCAGGAGCAGCGAGACCAGGTTCATCACCTTGATCAGCGGGTTGAGGGCCGGGCCGGCGGTGTCCTTGAACGGGTCACCGACGGTGTCCCCGATGACGGCGGCCTTGTGGGCCTCCGAGCCCTTGCCCCCCTCAGCGCCGTCCTCGATGTACTTCTTGGCGTTGTCCCAGGCCCCGCCGGCGTTGTTCTGGTAGTTGGCCATGAGCTGACCGGTGAGGATGACCGCGGCCAGGAAGGCACCGAGGGCGTAGAAGTTGATCCCGAAGCCGATGATCACCGGGGTCAGGACCGCGAGCAGGGCCGGCGTGGCCAGCTCCCGCAGCGAGGCCGTGGTGCAGATGTCGATGACGGGGCCGTAGTCGGGGCGCTTCTCGCCGCTCATGATCTTGCCGTCGGCGAACTGGCGCCGGACCTCCTGGACGACCACGGCGGCGGTGCGACCGACGGCGCGGATGGCCAGCGAGCTGAACATGAACGCGATGGAGCCACCGATGAGCAGGCCGATGAACGTCTTCGGGTCAGCCACGTTGATCGGAATGGCGTCGAAGAGCGTGCCTCCCGCCGCCTCGGCCGCTTCGACCACACCCCGCAGGGATTCGTCCTCGTCGGCGATGGTCTCGATGAACGCGGCGAAGAGGGCCACCGCGGCGATGACCGCCGAACCGATGGCGAAGCCCTTCGTCACGGCCTTGGTGGTGTTCCCGACGGCGTCGAGGCTGACCATGATCTTCTCGGCCTCGCCGGAGAACTCGCCGGACATCTCGGCGATGCCCGCGGCGTTGTCGGCCACGGGGCCGAAGGTGTCCTCGGACACCACCACCCCGGTCGTGGCGAGCATGCCCATCCCGGCCAGGGCGACCAGGTAGAAGATGAACTGGATGTTGCCGCCACCGAGGCCGATGGCGGCCCCCAGCGCGACGGCGATGGCCACGATGGCCCACACCGACGACTCGAGTCCCGAGCTGATGCCCGACAGCACCGTGGTGGCGGGACCGGTCCGGGCCGCCTCGGCGATGTCCCGCACCGGCCGGTGCTCGGTGGAGGTGAAGTACTCGGTCAGGCGGCTCACGCCCTGGGCCAGGATGAGGCCGATCAGCACCGCGCCGAACATGCGCCACCCGGCGTTGCTCACGTAGCTGTCGAGGCGCTCGTTGCCGATGTCGTTGCCCACGTACACGAGGGAGACGACCAGCGTCCCGATGATGGTCAGGATGCTGGCGGTCAGGAAGCCCCGGTTGATGGGGGCCATGGCCGACTTGTCGTTCTCGGTCGCGCGGACAGCGAAGACGCCGACGATGGAGGCGAGCACGCCGATGGCGCGGGCGGCCACCGGGAAGATCAGACCGAGGGCGGGGTTGGCGCCGATGGAGTCGAAGGCGGCCACGCCCAGGATGATCGAGGCCACCAGGGTGACCTCGTAGGACTCGAACAGGTCGGAGGCCATGCCGGCGCAGTCGCCGACGTTGTCACCCACGTTGTCGGCGATGGTGGCCGGGTTGCGCGGGTCGTCCTCGGGGATGCCCGCCTCGACCTTGCCGACGAGGTCGGCGCCCACGTCGGCCGCCTTGGTGAAGATGCCGCCGCCGACCCGCAGGAACAGGGCGAGCAGCGAGCCGCCGAACCCGAAGCCGACGAGGATCGCCGAGCTCGTGTTCTGGAAGACGATGATGATCAGCGTGGCGCCGAGGAGGCCCAGGCCGACCGTGAACATGCCGGCCACACCACCGGTGCGGAACGCCACCTGGAGGGCGGCGGGCATCGAACCGGAGCGGGCCGCCGCCGCCGTCCGGACGTTGCCCCGAACGGCCAGGCTCATGCCGATGAAACCGGTGAGGCCGGAGAGGAAGCAGCCGGCCAGGAAGGCCAACGTGCGGAACAGGCCGGACTGGAAGAACGTCAGGGCCACAACGCCGTCGGGCTTCACGACCTCGGTCGAGGTCACGAAGACCACCGCGGCCAGCGGGACGATGATCACGGCGATGGTCCTGAACTGCCGCCGCAGGTAGGCCATGGCGCCTTCCTGGATGGCGGTGGCGATCTCGATCATCTTGGGGGTGCCCTGGTCGGCGGCGTTCACCGCCTGGACGAGGAAGAAGCCGACGGCGATCGCGAGGAGGGCCGTGGCGACCGAGAAGATCAGCCAGAACCACTCACCCCCCGCCAGCTCGAAGGATTGGTAGCCGCCTTCGGCGGCCAAAAGGGCAGACATCGTCGTCGGGGTCCTTTCGGGAGCGGGCCGGGTCCCTCCTGGCCCACAGCAGACGACGAAGGTAGTCGTCGGCCTCCCCGGAAACAGAATCCGCGAGGACCGCGGTGGACTCATTGACCACAGGGGCCACACTGGCCACGGTCCACCTCACGAACTCGCGCTCAGCGACCGATTTGACACGTACAGTGTCAGCCCGCTTTCCTATTACGGTTCCGTTACGGCCGCTCCGGAGAACACCTTGTCCCTGACGTCGACCCGCTTGCGTCGTGCTGCCCTCGCGGTGGTGACGGTGGCCGCGCTCGGTCTGGTCCCCGCCCTGGCCGGCGCCGAGGACGACGACGTCGAGAACCCTCGCGAGGAGCGGGACCGGGTCCGGGAGCAGGCCGCGGACGTCGCCGCCCAGCTCGACGGGCTCGCGGCCGATGCCGCCGAGGTCGGCGAGGCCCTGGACGCGTTGGCCGCCAACGTCCAAGCGAAGCGGGCCCAGCTCCAGGACGCCCGCCGTGCCGCCCGCACCGCGCTGGCCGAGGCCGAGGCCGCCCGCGTCGAGGAGCAGCGGCTGGAGCAGGCCATCGTGGACCTCGAGGCCGAGCTCGCCGACATCGCGGTCGAGTCCTACATCCGCCCGCCGGAGAGCGATCTCGCCGCCGTCTACGACACCGACGCCATCAACGAGACCGCCGTCGCCGAGGCGCTGCTCGCCACCCAGGGCAACTCGCAGCGCGACGTCATGGACCAGCTCCGGGCCACCGAGGACGACCTGACCCGCCAGCGGGTGGCGGCCGAGGAGGCCGCCCAGCGGGCCGAGCTCCTGCGGGGCGAGACCGAGGCGCGCTACGAAGAGCTGCGCGCGGCCCAGGCCCAGCAGGTCGAGCTGGCCCGCCAGATCGAGGAGCGGATCAACCACGCCGCCGCCGAAGCGGCCGCCCTCGAGGAGGAGGAAGCCGAGCTCTCCGAGCAGATCGCCGAGGAGGCCGCCCAGTTCGCGTCCTACATCCAGGGCATCAACCTCGGGCCCATGGGCACGCCGTACCAGAGCGGGCCGGTCTCGGTGCAGGACGCGGGCAACGGGATCGTGGTCAACGTCTCGATCGTCGACCAGGTGCGCTCGATGATCTCCGCGGCGGCGGCCGACGGCGTCTACCTGTCGGGCGGCGGCTACCGGGATCCCCAGCAGCAGATCGCCCTCCGCCAGGCCCACTGCGGGAGCAGCTACTACGCCATCTACCAGGCGCCCTCCTCGTCGTGCTCGCCCCCGACCGCCATCCCCGGCACCTCGATGCACGAGCAGGGCCTGGCCATCGACTTCGACAACTGCTCCTACGGCGGCGCCGTCTACAACTGGCTCTCGGCCAACGCCGCCAGCTACGGCCTCTACAACCTGCCCGGCGAGTCCTGGCACTGGAGCACCAACGGCAACTGATCCGGCCGGGTCGCCCCAGACTGGGGCGATGGATCTCACGCTCGCCACGGCCACGGTCGATCGCATCTGGGGCGAGAGCGCCCTGCCCACGCTCGTCGACTACATCCGCATCCCGGCGAAGTCGCCCGCCTACGACCCGGACTGGGCCGCCCACGGCCACATCGCCGAAGCCGTCGACCTCATCGCGTCGTGGTGCCGGGACCGCGACCTGCCGGAGGCCACCGTCGAGGTCCACGAGCTCCCGGGCCTGACGCCGGTCATCGTGATCGAGGTCCCGCCCCACGGCGGCGGTGACCCGGACGACACGGTCCTCCTCTACGGGCACCTCGACAAGCAGCCCGAGTTCACCGGATGGCGGGACGGCCTCGGACCCTGGACGCCCGTGCTCGACGGCGACCGGCTCTACGGCCGGGGCGGGGCCGACGACGGGTACAGCGCCTTCGCCGCCCTCAGCGCCATCGAAGCGGTGCACGCCGCGGGCGGCGCCCACACCCGGCTGCTCGTCCTCATCGAGGCCTGCGAGGAGAGCGGCAGCCTCGACCTCCCCGCCCACGTCGACGCGCTACGCGACCGCCTGGGCGCGGTGAGCCTCGTCGTCTGCCTCGACAGCTTCGCCGGGGACTACGAGACGATGTGGGTGACGACCTCGCTGCGCGGCCTGCTCGGCCTCGACGTCCGGGTGCGGGTCCTCGACGAAGGGGTGCACTCGGGGGTCGCGGGCGGCGCCGTGCCGTCGAGCTTCCGGGTGCTCCGCCACCTCCTCGACCGCGTCGAGGACAGCGAGACCGGCGACCTCCTCCTCCCCGAGCTGTACGTCGACATCCCCGACGAGCGCCGGGCCGAGGCCGAGGCCGCCGTCGCCGCCGGCCTCGACCCCTTGGCCGGCCTCCCGTTCGCCGGCACGACCCGGCCCGAGGGGGACGACCCGGTCGACCAACTCCTGGCCACCACCTGGCAGCCCGCCATGGCCGTGGTCGGCATCGACGGCGCGCCGCCGCGCCGGGATGCCGGCAACGTCCTGCGGCCGGAGACGGCGGTGAAGCTCTCGTTCCGGCTCCCGCCGACCGCCGACCCCGAGGCTGCGGCGGTCGCGGTGCGCGCCGCGCTGACGGAGCACCCGCCCCACGACGCGGTGGTCGAGCTCGGCGGCAACGAGTGCGCCGCCGGGTGGGCGGCGCCGGCGACGGCCCCCTGGCTCGCCACGGCGTTGGCCGACGCCTCGGCCGCGACGTTCGGCGCCCCCGCGCTGTTCGCGGGCGTCGGCGGGATCATCCCCTTCATCGGGATGCTGGCCGACCGGTTCCCCGAGGCCCAGTTCGTGGTCACCGGCGTGCTGGGCCCGGGCTCCAACGCCCACGGCCCCAACGAGTTCCTCCACGTGCCGACCGCACGGCGGCTGTCCGCCTGCGTGGCCCAGGTGCTGGACGCCCACGCCGGGCGGGGGTAGGGCAAACGACAACCGACAACGATGCTCGTAGGGGGTGGTTTGGCAACTGCCTCTGAGTTGTTGACCGCTCTGCGTGGTGGGCGACCGGGCTTCTGTCTCTGAATCCCGGTTCATCCTGAACTCAGCGCATTCAGCTACGCCAGAGGGGGCGGAGTGCGCTGAGTTCGCCGGAGCCGCCCAAAGCCGACCACCGCCAGTGGCGTGAAAGGGGCCGCGACCACCGGCAACCGCATCAGCACCCCGTACGTGCGTCGTTGTCGTTGTGGTTGTCGTTGTCGTCGCTGTCGTCGTGTCCTAGCCCTCACCCGGACGGGTAGGTCGGAGGCGTGATCAACGCGCCCCGGCTGCTCGATGTCGACCCGCCCGGCGATCTCGACGCCTACGTGCGCGCCGGAGGCGGGCGCGGGCTCGAGGCCGCTCGCAACCTCGCCCCGCCGGACATCATCGACCTCGTCGCGGTCGCGGGCCTGCGGGGCCGCGGCGGCGCCGGCTTCCCGACCGGCACCAAGTGGGAGACGGTCGCCCTCTACGAGAGCGAGCTGCCCACGACCGTGGTGGTCAACGCGGCCGAGGGCGAGCCGGGCTCCTTCAAGGACCGGGCCATCCTCCGCGCCAACCCCTACCGGGTGCTCGAGGGGGCGCTGATCGCGGCGCGGGCCGTCGACGCCCCGCGGGTCGTCGTCGCGACGAAGGGCTCCTTCGCCACCGAGATCGACCGGCTGCAGGAGGCCATCGCCGCCGTGAGCTCGTCCGGCTGGGCGCCGGACGTCATGCTCGACCTCGTCCAAGGGCCGTCCGAGTACCTGTTCGGCGAGGAGACGGCCCTGCTCGAGGTCGTCGCCGGGCGACCGCCCTTCCCGCGCCTCGCCCCGCCGTACCGGCGCGGGGCGACCGATGTCGGCGACGATCCGGCCTTCTCGGCCGGCGCCGACCTCGCTTCCCCCGGCGGTGACGCACCGCCCGCCCTCGCCAACAACGTCGAGACCCTGGCCAACGTCCCCGGGATCCTGGCCGAAGGCCCCGAGTGGTTCCGGGCGGAGGGCACCGAGACCTCGCCGGGCACCGCGGTGGTCACCGTCACGGGGAGCACCCGGCGCCACGGTGTCGCCGAGGTCGCCCTGGGCACGGCGCTGGAGGAGGTCCTCGACCAGATCGGTGGCGGCGCCCGCCGGGGCCGACAGCTGGTCGCCGTCCTGTCCGGCGTCGCCAACCCGATCCTGCCCGCCCACGCCTTCGCCACGCCGCTGGGCTACGACGAGTTCCGGTCTGCCGGCTCGGGGCTCGGGGCGACGGGCTTCATCGTCTTCGACGACGCCGACGACCTGGTCGCCGTGGCCCACGGCGTGACGCGCTTCCTGTCGGTCGAGTCCTGCGGGCAGTGCCGCCCGTGCAAGCAGGACGGGGTCCAGTCGGCGACGCTGCTCGAGCGCATCCGGCGCTCGGATGCGACCGACCGGGACCTGGCCCACCTGGAGGACTGCCTGCTGACGGTCACGGACGGGGCCCGGTGCTTCCTGGCCCAGCAGACCCAGCAGGTGGCGGGCTCGATCCTGCAGCACTGCCCCGAGGTCGTCCGCGCCCACGTCGACGGTTCCCGCCCGGAGGCGCCGGCCTACCTGATCGCGCCCATCGTCGACCTCGCCGACGGGGTGGCGACCCTGGACGAGTCCCAGTGGACCAAGCAGCCCGACTGGACCCACGACAAGACCGACTCCGGGGAGGCCCCCGCCGAGCGCTACGCCGTCGCGTAGAACTGGCTGAACCAGCGGCGGAACTCGAGGATGGGCGCTTCGCCCGGCGCCAGCTGCGGCCGGGCGACGTAGCGCTTGCGCTCCCAGATCGGGATGTCCTGGGTGACCTCCCGGCTGACCGAGGCCACGAAGGCCTCCGCCACCCGGGCCGCTCGCTCGTCGTCGGGGTCCTTCAGGTAGAAGTGGAACCAGAGCCGGACGGTGTCGTCGTCGATGGGGGTCGAGGCCCCGAGCAGGGCCGCGGTGATCGGGCCCTGGTACCGGGTGACGGCGAAGCCCGGCCCCCGCCCGAAGACGTCGATGCGTCCGGGGCGCGGTTCCCCCGACCTCGACGGGAACTCCTGGCGCGAGCGCATCACCCGGTCGAAGCCCTCGAGGGAGACCTCTTCGATGACCCCCGCCTGCGGGTGGGAGTGGACCGCCTCGAAGTGGCCGGCGTCGTAGCCGTTCTCGGCCATCTCCTGGAGGCAGCTGCGGACCTCGTAGGTGTGGGTGGAGTGCAGGGCGTAGGCCGGGTCGACCGTCTCCTCGACCTCGTAGACGTCGTAGAGCGGGGGCTGCTCGGGGTCGGGGTGGTACCAGGCGAAGACCAGCCCGTTGGCCTCCTGCACGGGGAACCCCCGCAGCCGCGCCTTGCGGTTGGGCTGGTCGGCGTAGGGGATGGCCACGTTGCGGCCGTCGCCGTTCCAGGTCCAGCCGTGGAAGGGACAGCGCAGGCACCCGTCGACGAGGGCGCCGTCGCCGAGGTGGGCACCGAGGTGCGAGCAGTAGGCCTCGTGGGCCCGCAGCTCCCCGCCGCCGTCGCGCCAGAGCACGAGGTCGGTGCCGAAGTAGCGCCGGGTCAGGATCTCCGACTCCGTCACCTCGCCGGCGTCGGCCACCTTGAACCAGCCGAACGGCATCGGGAACGGGAACCGGCTCATCTGCGGTTCATCCTAGTGAACCGAAGTTCACCGGCTGTCAGGCCGGATCGAGGATCTCGGTGAACCCGTAGCGGTGGTGGGGGCCGAAGGCGAGCTGCTCGAGCACCCCCACCCCCTCCTGGTCGCCGCTGCGGGCCCGGACCACCTGCTGGATGTGCTGGTTGTCGAAGGCCATCGGGTCGAGCTCGTCGCTCTTCCAGGACTCGCCCTCGATGGCGAGCTCGCCCTTCCACATGCCGTGGCCCCAGGTCGGGTGCGTGTAGCCGATGCCCTTCATGCGGAAGCAGATCAGGGGCTCGAGGTCGATGTCGATGCGGCTGCCGTCGTGGTCGACCAGGCCGATGTGGGCGGACCGGGCGCGACGGGTGCCCGGCTCGTACTCCAGCTCGTGGGTGACGCCGGTGAGGACCTGCACGTCAGGGTCGACGACCGGCGGGGTGGCGCCGTCGTGCACGGGGACGACCATGGCGTCGGTGGCCCACTGACGCCCGTCGGGCTCCTCGAACACCAGCAGGTGGGTGCACCGGTCGTCCCAGTGGATGGGGGCCCACAGGAAGAAGATGGTGGGCAGCTCCGTGGGTGGCGCCCCGGGCGGCGCCGGATCGCCGACCGGGCGGACGCCCCAGGAGCGGTCCTTCGTCCCCATCGTGGTCTCGGCGCTGACCGCGAGCTGCTCGCTGCCGTAGGTGACCTCGCCCTCCCACCGTCCCCACTGGGCGAAGCGGGTGGAGTCGAGGACGATCCGGCTGTTGCGGATCATGGTCTGCCGCCCCTCCTCCACGGCGGCCGTCCGCGGGGTGAAGGTGAGGTCGGCGGCGATGCCGGTCTCGTTGTCGTCGAGCACGAGCCGGGTCCGCCCCATCGGCTCCACGATCTGCAGGTCGAAGGGCCCGACGGTCAACTCGGTGGGCTCGAGGGGCATGCGGCGGGAGCCGTGGAAGCTGTGCTGCTCGCCGCCCCGCACGATCGAGAACCCGCAGTCCAGGATCCCGAGGTTCGGGTACCGGCACAGGGCGATCCCGAAGTAGAAGTCGCCCTCCCGGTCGTAGCCGTTGAACCAGTACCGGTCGTAGCTGTTGCGATCCGTCGTGGCGGGCACGGACAGGGGCACGCAGGTCTGGTGGACCGGGTAGTCGTCGAGGCGTGAGAGCATGCGCGCGAGCATCGCACTGATGGAAGACCCGCACGACGAGGTCGAGGTCGAGATCCTCGTCCGGGGTGGACACCCCGACTTCCTGGACCTGCCGTGGACGACGCCGCTGGCGGCGTGGGACCACGAGCGGCTGGTGACGATGGCCCACGGGATCAGCCGCCACGTCGTCCGCTTCGTCCGCTACGACCATCGCGTCTACGCCCTGAAGGAGACGGAGCCGGCCACGGCGGAGCGCGAGCACCGGGTGCTGCGCAGCATGCACGAGGCGGACCTCCCCGTCGTCGAGCCGGTCGGGCTGGTGCGGGCGAGGGGCACCCGGGATGCCGCGGCCCTCATCACCCGGTACCTCGACTACTCGCTCCCCTACTGGTACGTGATCGGCCGCGAGACCCCGACCCCTCGCGAGGTGTTGATCGACGCCGCCGTGGTCCTCCTCGTGCGGCTGCACCTGGAGGGCGTGTTCTGGGGGGACTGCTCGCTGTCCAACGTCCTCTTCCGCCGCGACGCCGGAGCGATGATGGCCTACCTGGTGGACGCCGAGACGGCGGAGCGACGGCCGTCGATCAGCGACCAGCTCCGGGCCCACGACCTCGAGATCGCCCACGAGAACGTGGTCGGGGGGCTGCTCGACCTGCAGGCTTCAGATCGCGTGGCGGCCGACGTGGACCCGGTGGCCATCGCCGACGAGCTGGTCGGGCGCTACGAGGAGCTGTGGAGCGAGCTGACCCGCACCGACCGCTTCGACGGCAGCGAGCGCTGGCGCATCGACAGCCGGCTCCGGCGCATCAACGAGCTCGGGTTCGACGTCGAGGAGCTGGCCATCCGTTCGGCCGCCGGCGGTCGCACCGTCGACATCACCCCCACCGTGGTCGAGGAAGGCCACCACGCCCGCGAGCTCCAGCGCCGCACCGGGCTCCAGGTCCAGGAGAACCAGGCCCGCCGCCTGCTGGCCGACATCGAGAACTTCCGGGCCCGCCTGGAACAGGACGAAGGCCAGCCGGTGCCGGAGTCGGTGGGCGCGGCCCGCTGGCTGGCCGAGGTCTACGAGCCGATCATCCGGTCGATCCCCGACGATCTCGGTCCTCGCCTCGAGGCGCCGGAGGTCTTCCACGAGATGCTCGACCACCGTCACGCGATGGCCGAGCGGGCCGGGCGGGAGGTGTCCAACCCCGAGGCGCTGGCCGACTACCTGGCCAGCGTCCTGGCCACCCGGCCCGACGAGCAGCAGCTGCTCGAGTAGGCGACGTTCAGCCGGCGGCGTCGATGGGGACGCCCTCGGGCTCGGTCAGGTTCTCGCCGCTCTCCACGTCGAAGAGGTGGACGCTGCTGGGGTCGAACCACAACGTCGCCGTGGTGCCGGCCTCGACGCCACTGGAGGGATCGAGGGCCACGACGAGCTGGCTGCGCAGGCGCTCGCTGTCCAGGTCGGCCTCCAACTCGTCGAGCGTGTCCACCAGCTCGGCCGGGGCGTCGTAGGGGATGTAGGCGTACTGCTCGTTGCCCAACCACTCGACCACGTCGACCTCGGCCTCGAAGGTGACCCCGTCGCCGACCTTCCTCTCGTCGACGAGCGACAGGTCGTCGAAGCGCTCGGGGCGGATGCCCATCATCAGGTGTTCACGGTCCCCCACCCGCTCCCGCATGGACTCAGGGATGTCGAACTCGACGAAGGGGAGCTCGAGGCGCTCGCCCGCGTGATGGGCGGGGACGAAGTTCATCGGCGGCGAGCCGATGAAGCCGGCCACGAACATGTTGACCGGGCGCTCGTAGAGCTCGCGTGGCGTCCCCACCTGCTGGAGCTCGCCCCGGCGGAGGAGGGCGACCCGGTCACCCAAGGTCATGGCCTCCACCTGGTCGTGGGTCACGTAGACCGTCGTGGTGCCCATCCGCCGCTGCATGCGCAGGATCTCGGTGCGCATCTGGCCCCGGAGCTTGGCGTCGAGGTTCGAGAGCGGCTCGTCGAAGAGAAACGCCCGGGCGTCACGCACGATGGCCCGGCCCATCGCCACCCGCTGGCGCTGACCGCCGGAGAGGTTGCTGGGCTTGCGGTCCAGGTGCTCGGTCAGCTCCAGGGTGGCGGCCGCCTCCTCGACCTTGGACCGGATCTCCTCGTCGGACATGTCCTTGCGGAGCCGGAGCGGGAAGGCGATGTTCTCGAAGACGGTGAGGTGGGGATAGAGCGCGTAGTTCTGGAAGACCATCGACAGGTTGCGGTCGCGCGGGGCCTTCTCGTTGACCCGCTCGTCCCCGATGAGCAGCTCGCCCTCGGTGATGTCCTCGAGGCCGACGATCATCCGCAGCAGCGTCGACTTCCCGCAGCCGGACGGGCCGACCAGGATCATGAACTCCCCGTCCTCGATGTCGAGGCTGACGTCGTTGACGGCGGGGAAGCCGTCGCCGTAGCGCTTGACGAGGTTGTTGATGGTGATGGCGGCCATGTGGATCGCTCCCTCGGTTCAGCCCTTGACGGCACCACTGGTCAGCCCCGCCACGATGCGGCGCTGGAAGACGAGCACGATGATCACGATGGGGATGGTGACCACGACCGAGGCGGCCATGACCGCGGTCACCGGCGACTGGAACTGCGACTGACCGGTGAAGAACGCCAGGGCCGCCGGCACGGTGCGGGCCGAGTCGGTCGACGTCAGCGAGATGGCGAACAGGAACTCGTTCCAGCAGAAGAAGAACGTGAGGATGGCGGTGGTGAACACGCCCGGTGCGGCGAGGGGCACGATCACCTTGCGGAAGGCCTGCCACGACGTGGCCCCGTCCACCTGAGCGGCCTGCTCCATCTCCCACGGGATCTGGCGGAAGAAGGCCGACATCGTCCAGATGGAGAGCGGCAGGGCGAAGGTCAGGTACGGGATGATCAGGCCGAGCCAGGTGTCGTAGATCCCGATGCCGCGCCACATGTTGAACAGCGGGCCCACGAGCGCGGCCTGGGGGAACATGGCGATGGCGAGGGCCATCGACAGCAACAGCTTCTTGCCGGGGAACTCGAGGCGGGCGATGGCGTAGGCGGCGAACATGGCCACGACCACCGCCAGCAGCGTGGCGATGATGGCGATGCCGAACGAGTTGCGCAGGGCGGAGGTGAACAGCTCGTCGTCGAAGATCGTGCGGAAGTTCTCCCAGGTCCAGTCCTCCGGGAGGAACGTGGGCGAACCCGACCGGAAGGTCTCCGGGCTCTTGAAGGCCAGGGACGTCATCCAGAGCAGGGGGAACAGCGCCCAGGCCAGGATGAGCAGCCCCCACACGGTCCACCAGTTGCTGGTCTTGTTCATCAGTCATCCCCCCGGACCTGGCTGAGATCGGTGCGGAAGCCCTTGATGAAGATGAAGGCGATCAGCACGACCGTGGCGAAGAGCAGGACCGACACGGCCGAGCCCGGCGCCGAGGTTCACCAGGGTCACGTTCTGGCGGTAGGCCAGGAACGACAGCGTCTCGGTGTCGTTGGCCCCGCTCGTCATGACGAACGGGTTGTCGAAGATGCGCCAGGCGTCGAGGGTGCGGAAGAGGACCGCCACCATGATCGCCGCCTTCATGTTGGGCAGGACCACCTTCCAGAGCCGCTGCCAGGCGGTGGCCCCGTCCACCTTCGCCGCCTCGAGCATGTCCTCGGGCACCTGGACGAGGCCCGCCAGGAGGAGCAGGGAGATGAACGGGGTCGTCTTCCAGATCTCCGAGAAGGTGATCACGAACAGTGACGACCACCGCTCGCCGAACCAGTTGAAGTCCTCGAGGCCGAACCACTGGTTCACGAACCCCGAGTCGAGCTGGAAGGCGTAGCGCCAGACGAAGGCCGACACCACGGTCACGATCCCGTAGGGCACGAGGATGGCGGTGCGGATGACCGACCGCCCCCGGATGATCCGGTACATCACCCAGGCGAAGGCGAAGCCGAGCACCAACTCGACGCCGACGCTGACCAGCGTGATGATCGCGGTGGTCGACACCGCACTCCACCACACCGGGTCCGTGAGCACGGTGACGTAGTTCTTCAGCCCGACGAACTCCCGGGCATCGGGGTCGGTGAGGCGGTAGCGGTAGAACGAGAGGACGACGGCGTACACGAGTGGATACGCCGTGATCAGGATCATGACCAGGAAGGCCGGGGCCGACAGTCGCAACCCCAGGCGGCGCTCGTGGCGCAGCCGGTCGGAGGCCCGCGGGGCGGAGGCCGCCGGCGTCGGCTCCTCGGGGCGGGTGCGGTCGGCTTCGACGACGGTCACAGCAGCCGCTCCCCCTGCAGGACCTCGCCCATGTAGTCGTCGGTCTCCTCGGGGGTGTCCGGGGCCCGGACCGAGGAGGCCGGGTGCCAGGTGCGCTGCACCGAGGTCGACACGTCGCCGTAGTAGGGGGTGATGGGGCGGGGGGCGGCCTCGTTGATGGAGTCGCGGATCAGGTCGGCCATCGGGAACGCCTCCCGCACCGCGGGGTCGTCGTAGGCCGCGTCGCGGGCGGCGGGGTTGCCCGCCTCGACCATGTACTGGGCGTTGCTCTCGGCCGACGTGATGCACCGCACGGCGTCGAGGGCCTCGTCGGGGTGCTTCGTGAAGTTGCCGATGGCCAGGTTGATGCCCCCGAGCGGCGGCGCACTGGGCTCCGACGCGTCCACCCGCGGGTACCGGGCCCAGCCGATGTCGTCGACCACGCCCTGGTCGAGCGCCCCGCTGTCCACCTCGCCCTGGGCGGCGGCGTAGACGTAGGGCCAGTTGACCATGAACGACGCCGTCGTCGCCCTGGAAGAGGGCCCGGGCTTCTTCCTCACCGGCGGTGGTGATGTCGGCAGCCGCAACCGAGGAGTTGGCCAGCTGGCCGACGACGTCGGCCGCCTGGTCCCCGGCCTCGCCCGCCATCGACGGGACCGCGTCGGCGCCGGCATCGGCGTCCTCGATGATCGTGCCGCCGGCCGAGGCGACCAACGCGTTGATCCAGACCATGTAGCCCTCGTAGCGACGGCCCTGCACGCCGATGCGACCGTCCTCGGCCTCGGCGGCCTCGATCATCTCCTCCCAGGTGAAGTCCTCGGCTTCGGGGTCGATCCCGGCGGCCTCGGCCACCGAGCGCCGGTACCAGAGCAGCTGGGTGTTGGCCCAGAAGGGCGTGGCCACCAGCTCGTCGTCCCAGAAGGCGGTCTCCAGCGGGCCGTCGAGGACCCCGGCCGTCAGCTCCTCGACGTCGGCCGGGTCGGTGATCGGCAGGAGGTAGCCGGCGTTGGCGAACTCGGCCACGAACGGCGGATCCAGGCTCATGAGGTCGACCGACGAGTCGTTGGCGGCCAGGCGGCGCACCAGCTGCTCGCGCTGGGCGTCGGCCTCGTTCGGCAGGATCTGCGTCTCGATGCTGTAGGCGCCGTCGGACGCCTCGGAGCACTGCTGCGCCAACGTGGCCTGACCCCCGTTGTCGGGGTTGATGTACCAGACCAGCGTCGGCGTCGCCGCTCTCGTCCCCGCTGCAGCCGGCGAGCGTTGCGGCTCCGATGACGACGGCGATCGCCACCGATGCCGTCCTCCGCCGACGCAGCCCCCCCGGCCTGGTCATTCGAACCCCCCGGTTGTCGTCGCGGTGGTGAGGGGGCGGCTCAGCAGCGAGCGATCAGCGGGCCCACCAGAGGGCCGTCGAGGCTGGGACCTCGGCGCCCGGTACCACGGGCCCACTGGCCAGGAGGAGGTGACCCTGCGGGTCGAGGACCTCTGGCCATTCAACTGCCGTTTCCGTCACGTTCACCAGGCAGGTGACCTTCCCCGCTCGGGTGAACGCCAGAACCCCGTCCGCCGCATCGACCCAGGTCGAGTGCGCCCGCGCCCAGCGCCGGGTGCGCCCGACGCAGGGCGATGGCGGTCCGGTAGAGGCTGAGCATCGAGTCGGGATCGCCGGCCTCACGCTCCCGGGTGAGCTCGGCCCAGCCTGGTGGCTGCGGCAGCCACGACGCCTCGCCGGGCCCGAACCCGTAGGCGGGCGCCTCGCCCGACCACGGCAGCGGCACGCGGCACCCGTCCCGGCCCCGCTCCGCGCCCTCCGACCGGCGGAAGGTCGGGTCCTGGAGGACCTCGTCGGGCAAGTCGGTCACCTCGGGCAGGCCCAGCTCCTCGCCCTGGTAGAGGTAGGCGGCGCCCGGGAGGGCGAGCAGGAGCAGGACCGCGGCGCGAGCCCGCTGTCGGCCGAGCTCACCGCCGCCGTACCGGTTGACGTGGCGAACCATGTCGTGGTTGGACAGCACCCAGGTCGGGGTGGCCCCGACCGCGGCGAGCTGCTCGATGCTCTCGTCGATGGCGCGCCGGAAGGCCCCGGCATCCCAGGGGGCCAGCAGGAGGTCGAAGTTGAACGCCGAGTGCAGCTCGTCGGGGCGGACGTAGCGAGCCAGGCGCCGGGCGTGGCCGAGGTAGGCCTCGGCCACGAAGACCTGTTCGCCGGGGTGGGCATCCATCACCGCGCGCCAACGCCGGTAGATGTCGTGGACCTCGTCACGGTCCCAGTGGGGGTGGCCCTCCTCGGCCACGCCGCCGAACGCGAAGCGACCGGTGATGTCCGGCAGCGCCGGGTCCTTGGCCAGGCCGTGGGCCACGTCGATGCGAAAGCCGTCCACCCCTCGTTCGAGCCAGAACCGCACGATGTCGTCGAAGGCGGCGAGGACGGGCTCCTGGGTCCAGTCCAGGTCGGGCTGCTCGCGGTCGAAGAGGTGCAGGTACCAGGGCCCGGGCGATCCGTCCGGCTCGTTGATCCGGGTCCACGCCGGACCGCCGAAGACGCTCTGCCAGTCGTTGGGCGGCTCGTCGCCTCTCGGCCCCTGCCCGGGCCGGAAGAGGTAGCGGTCTCGCTCCGGCGCGCCCGGGCCCCCCGCCAGGGCGGCGCGGAACCAGGGGTGCGCGCTCGAGGTGTGGTTGGGGACGATGTCGACGAGCACCCGGAGCCCGAGCCCATGGGCGTCGGCCAGCAGGGCGTCGATGTCAGCGAGGGTGCCGAAGCGCGGGTCGACGTCGCAGTAGTCGGCCACGTCGTAGCCCGCGTCGTGCTGGGGTGAGGGGTAGAACGGCGTGAGCCAGATGGCGTCCACGCCCAGCTCCACCAGGGCGGGGAGTCGCGACCGGATGCCCGCCAGGTCGCCGAGGCCGTCGCCGTCGGCGTCGGCGAAGCTGCGGACGTAGATCTCGTAGATCACCGCCTCCCGCCACCAGGGAACCGGCCCGGTGGTCATGCGGCGATCACCCGGGTCAGCCGAAGTGGAGGGCGACGGTCTGGACGAGGATCTTGCCGTCGCGGATCACGAAGGTGTCGGTGCCGAAGGCGATGTTCTCGGCCTTCCACACGATGTAGCCGACCTCACCGTCGACGTGCTCGACCGCCTGCTCGAAGCCAGGCGTCGCGCCCGCGGCGACGGCGAACACCGCCCGGATCCCTTCGAGGCCCTTGACCACGCCGCCCAGGTTGCTGATGAAGACGGACTCCTCGGTGTAGTCGCCCAACAGGCCGTCGAGGTCGCCCGCGTCCAGCGCTTCCATGTGGTGGTCGAGGATGGCCTTGGTCTGCTCGGTGGACATCGTGCTCCCCTTCTCGTCGGTCCCGAGTGTCTAGCCGCCCGCTGTCACCACGACGGAGTCGACGATGGCGGCCGAGGAGCGGGCGAGGCGGACCTCGTACCGGCCCGGGTCGGTGACCCAGGCGCCGGCGTCGGCGTCCCAGCGCCGGAAGGCGGCCGGGGAGAGCTCGATGGCCACCGCGGCCGACTGGCCAGGGTCGAGCGCGACCTTGGCGAAGCCGGCCAGCACCTGGGGTGGCCCGTCGACGGGGCGGTCCAACGCGGCGACGTAAGCCTGGACGATCTCCACCCCCGCCCGGTCCCCGGTGTTGGTCACGGTCACCTGGGCCCGCTCAGCCGTGGCCTCGGCGTCGGCCCAGTCGAAGGTCGTGTACGAGAGCCCGTGGCCGAAGGCCCACTGGGGCTCGATGCCCTGCGCTTCGTACCAGCGGTGCCCGATCAGGAGGCCTTCGCCGTAGCGGACGTGGCCGTCCTCGCCGGGGTACCAGTCGTAGGCGGGCGTGTCCTCGATGCGCTTCGGCCACGTGGTGGGCATGCGCCCGGCAGCGTCGGCGTCACCCACGAGCACGTCGGCGACGGCGTTGCCCCCCTCCTGGCCCGGATACCACGCCTGCACGATGGCGGCGACGTCCCCGGCCCAGGGCATGGCCATCGGCGAGCCGGAGTTGTGGACGACGACCGTGCGGGGGTTGACCGCGGCCACCCGGCGCACCAGCTCGTCCTGCTCGCCGGGCAGGACCAGGTCGAACCGGTCGGCGCCCTCTGACTCCCACTCGTCGCTCATGCCGACGACCACGACCGCCACGTCGGCCTCGCGGGCGGCGTCGACGGCCGCGGCGAGCTGCTGCTCGGCCTCGGCCGCAGGATCGTCACCGAGGAGGCCGGCGCCGATCGCGTAGAGCACGACCGGTATGCCCGGCGGCATCTCGTACTCGAAGCGCAGGTCGACGACCTGGCCGGCCTCCAGCACGCGCTCGGCCAGCCCGGCGTGGTTGCCCAGGCCGGCGTTGACGGCCCCGGGCGCCATGTTGTCGGTGGCCGGTTCGCCGTCCACGGACATCCGGACGTGGTGCAGGCCCCCACCCGACAACCGCCAGGTTCCGGTTTCCGGCACGACGAAGGTGCCCCGGCCGACCACCCGCAGCGGCGGTTCCGCCCCGCCGAAGGCGTCGGGGCCGAGGAACCCCTGGGGGGGCTGTCCGGTGAGCACGTTGACCGGCTCTACGGTGCCGTTCGCGAACACCTCGACGGTGAACCGCTCGTCGCCGAGGAGGTCGTCGGCCAGGACGGGGACCGCGCGGTGGATCGAACAACCGGCCTCGTGGCGCACGTCGACGCCGTCACCGAGCCGGGTCCGCAGCCCGTCGAGGACGCTCACCGTGTAGTAGGGCGTGACGGTGGCGCTGCCCCCGCCGAGCGCGGCGGTCTCGGCCGCGTTCGGCCCGATGACGGCGACCGAGCCCACCGTCGAGGGGTCGAGGGGCAGGACGCCGTCATTGGCCAGCAGGACCATCGAGGCCGTTGCCGCCCGCCGAGCGACGTCGCGCTGTTCCGGGGTGTCGAGCTCGGCCTCGGTCGATTCGGTGCCGTCGAGCGCCCCGCACCAGTCGAGGAAGCGCAGGATCCGGCGGGCCTTGTCCTCGACCTCGGCCTCGGGGACCTGGCCTGCCCGCACGAGCTCGGCCAGCCGTCCCCCGCCGAAGAAGGCTCCCGGGCCGGGCATCTCCAGGTCGAGCCCGTACCGGCCGGGGCCGACCCCGTCCTTGAGCGCACCCCAGTCGGAGACGACCAGACCCCCGAAGCCCCACTCGCCCTTGAGCACCCCCTGCAACAGCTCGGGGTGGGCACAGGCATGGACCCCGTTGACGAAGTTGTAGGCCCCCATGACACCCCACACCCCGGCCCGGACCACCGCGTCCTCGAAGGGGCGGAGGTAGAGCTCGCGAAGGGTCCGGTCGTCCACGTCGGCGCTGATCGTGAAGCGTTCGTGCTCCTGGTCGTTGGCGACGTAGTGCTTGATGCAGGCGCCCACACCGGTGGCCTGGAGGCCCTCGATGTAGGCGACCGCGACCTGCCGCGGTGAGCTCGGGATCCTCGCTGTAGCACTCGAAGTGGCGGCCCGTGAGCGGGTGCCGGTGGAGGTTGACGGTGGGCCCGAGCGCCATCTGGACGTTCTTGGCCCGGGCCTCGTGGCCGATGGCCTCTCCCACCTCCCGGACGAGGTCCAGGTCGAAGGTGGCGGCGATCGCTGACGCGCTCGGGAAGCAGGCGGTCTTCGAGCCGCCCCGGCCCCGGATGCCGATCGGGCCGTCGCTCACCGTCCAGCTCGGGACCCCCAGCCGCTCGCAGCCATCGATGGTCCAGAAGTCGCGGCCGTGGCAGAGCGCGGCCTTCTCGTCGAGGCTGAGCCGCGCCAGCAGCTCGTCCACTCGCTCGTCACTCATCTCGACGCGACCTCCTTGGCCCACGTGTAGTCGGCCTTGCCGACCGCCGTCCGTTGCACCGCGTCCACCATCGTGATCTGCCGGGGGACCTTGTAGCCCGCGATGCGCCGGCGGGCATGGTCCTGGAGGTCGTCGACCGAGGGCTCGTCCGCCTCGGCCCGGAGCTGGACCAGGGCCGCCACCCGCTGGCCGAACTGCTCGTCGGGCACGCCGACCACGATGGCGTCGAAGACGGCCGGGTGCGCCTTGAGCGCGGCCTCGACCTCCTCGGGGAAGATCTTCTCGCCGCCCGAGTTGATGACCACGCTGCCGCGGCCGAGCACGACGATCGAGCCGTCGTCCTCGACCCGGGCCCGGTCGCCAGGCACCGACCACCGCACGCCGTCGACGACGGGGAACGTGCAGGCCGTCTTCTCGGGGTCGCCCCAGTAGCCGAGGGGGATGGGGCCGCTGCGGGCCAGCAGCCCCGTCTCACCGGGGCCGACCGGCCGGAACGCCTCGTCGAGCACGGCCACGGTGTCGTCGGCGATCAGGCGAGGGGCCTCGTCCCCCTGCTCGTGGGCGACCCGGCCCTGCGGGCCGGTCTCGGAGGCGCCGAAGCGGTTCACGACCTTCGCGTTCGGGAGCAGCTCGCGCAGGTCGTCCTGCACGGCCGGGGAGAGCACCGCCCCCGACGACGAGATCATCACCAGCGAGGTCAGGTCGTAGCGGTCGCCGTTCCGGCGGAGCTCGTCGGCCAGGCGGAGGGCGAGCACGTCGCCGACCAGCTGCACCAGCTCGACCCGCTCCTCGGCGACAAGGGCGAGGGCCCGGTCGGCGGCGAAGGAGCGCTCGGTGTCGAGGACCAGGGTCCCGCCGGTCAGCAGCGCGGTCAACGAGGTCCACTGGGCCAACCCGTGCATCAGCGGGGCGAGGGGGAGGCGCCGGTCGATGCCGGTGCCCGTGCGGGCCCACGGGCCGATGGCGTCGGGGTCGTCGAGGCGGGGGATGCCCCGGCGGGGCAGCCCGGCCCCGCCGAGGACGCCGAAGAAGAGGTCCGCATGGCGCCACATCACCCCCTTGGGCATGCCCGTCGTGCCCCCGGTGTAGAGGAGGTAGAGGTCGTCGTCTCTACGGGCACCGACGTCGGGCCGGTCGGGCGGAGCCGCCGTCAGCGCCGCCTCGTAGTCGTCACCCCGGACGAGCACGTGAGGCGGCGGTCCGGCCTCGTGGACCCGCTCGGCCAGGTCGGGCTCGGTGATGACGACCAGCGGGTCCGCATCCCGGAAGTGGTAGGCCAGCTCCTCGGGCACGTAGCGGTGGTTCAGGTTGATCGGGATCGCCCGCAGCTTGAAGGCGGCGAGCATGGCCTCGATGTACTCGGTGCCGTTGTGGAGGTGGCAGCCGATGGTCGACCCGGCCTCCACGCCGCAGGCGTGCAGGTGGTGGGCGAGCCGATTGGCCCGCTCGTCGAGGCCGGCGTGGGTGAGGCGACGTTCCTGGTCATCGCCCCGTGCGATCAGCGCCTCGCGCTCGTCGCCGAACTCGTCGACGACGCCCTCCCACAGGTCTGCCAGCTGATAGGTCCTCGGCACGGACCTCTCTATAGACGAGCCGGGCGGGTTCCGATGATTCCGGCGCCGGTGAGGCGCTCCAGCTCGGCGGCGTCCAGGCCGAGCTCGCCGCCGAGGACCTCGTGGTCGTGCTCGCCCATCGTGGGCGCCGGGCGGGTGAGCCAGCGGTCCACCGAGGCGAAGTGGAACGGGAGCCCGACGAAGGGCTGGCGGCCGCAGACCGGGTGGTCGAGCTCCTCGAAGTAGCCGCGGGCCATCAACTGGGGGTGGCTGCTGATGCTCCGGGGATCCCGGGCCGCACCGGCCGGCACCCCGGCGGCGACAAGGACCTCGACCGCCTCGTCGACGGTGCGGTCGGCGGCCCAGGCGGCCAGCTCGGCGTCGACGGTCTCGTGGTCGTCGCGGGCGCCGGCCAGCCCGGCGACGGCGACCAGCGCGGCCCACTGGTCGTCGGTGGCGACCGAGACCGCCAGCCACTCCTCCTCGCCGGCGCAGGGGTAGAGGCCCTGCGGCGAGAATCCGGGCGCCCGGTTGCCCATCCGCCCCAGCTCGACCCCGTTCGCCGTCCACTCGATGACCTGCTCGGCGGCCACGTTGAGCACCGCCTCGACCATGGTCGACTCGACGAACGCGCCTCGGCCCGTCCGCTCCCGGTCTCGGAGGGCGGTGAGCACGGCGAAGGCGGCGGTGGTGCCGGCCAGCGGATCGCAGGGGCCCCGCGGGATCCGGGGTTGGTCCTCGAGGTGGCCCGTGACCCAGGCCAGGCCCGACACCTGCTCCATCGTCTGGGCGAAGCCGACCCGGTCCCGCCACGGCCCGTCCAGGCCGAAGGCGGGCATGCGCACGAGGATCAGCCGCTCGTTCAGGTCGTGGAGGCGGTCCGGGGTCAGGGCGAAGCGCTCCGCCACCCGGGGGCTGAAGTTCTCGAGCAGCACGTCGGCGTCGGCCAGGAGGCGGTCGAGCAACGCCCGGCCGTCGTCGGTGGTCAGGTCGAGGGTGATGCCCCGCTTGCCGGTGTTGGCGGACAGGGCGATCGCCGACATCTCCCACCACTGGTCCCGGTCGACGAAGAGCCCGCCCGCCATGCGCATGCCGTCGGGGTGCCCGGTCGACTCGAGGTGCAGGACGTCGGCCCCCAGCAACGCCAGCAGCCGACCCGCCTCCGGCCCCGCCCACCACGCCGTCGCGTCGATGACCCGCACCCCCTCCAGCGGCCGCCCTCGCCGTTCTGGTGATCGGCAGATCGCGCTCAGGTGCGTCCTCTCGTGACCAGAACGAATCGGGGTCGCTCGAGCCGAGGGCGGGGGCGGGGCGGGTGGTGTCGGCGCGGGTGCCGTCGAGGGCGTAGGGCGAGCGGGGGTGGCGGAAGGTGGCGGCGGCGTCGGTGACGAAGACCTCCCGCTCGACGAAGTGGTCGATGTCGACCACCTCCCGACCGCTCAGGACCGGCGCCACCGGGATGCGCAGGGCCGCGGCCCGCTCGACGATGTCGGCCGTCGTGTGGCGGGTGGTCCACGGGTGGACGATGGCGTTCCACTCGTCCAGGTGCGCGACGCGGGAGGCCACGCTGATCCAGGCGGGGTCGTCGAGCAGGTCGGGGCGCTCGATGAGCACGAGGAAGTCGTCGAACTGCTGACGGGTGTTGGTGTTGAAGCCCACCCAACCGTCGAGGGTGGGCTCGACCGACGGGGCCTCGAGGGTGCGGGCCGGGCCCGAGGGCTCGACGCCGACCAGGCGGTACATGAGGTCGAGGAACAGGCTGCCGGCGAGGGTCATGGTCTCGAGCTCGGAGCAGTCCACGTGCTCGCCCGGCGGGGCGGCGAGCGCGGCGACGGCGGCGTAGGCCCCCGTGACCCACTCGGCCAGGCGGCCGCCCGCGGCGACCGGGGGTTGCTCTCGGCGACCACGGAAGGCGATCGAGCCGCTCTCGGCCTGGACGATGAAGTCGGTGGCGGGACGGGCCGCCCACGGGCCGGTCCGGCCGTAGGGCGTGACCGAGACCACGGCGGTGCCGGCACCCCGGAGTGTCTCGACATCCAGGGGGCGGTCGCCACCCTCGACCACCACGTCAGCAGCCGTGAGGAGGACGTCGAGCTCGGCGCTGTCGGCCACCACCGACGCCTTGCCCGCCGACAGGTAGCAGAAGAGCGGGCCGGCGTGCCCCGTCGGCGAGCCCGAAGCCGACCACCGGCGCAGCGGGTGGCCGTCAGCCGGCTCGACGAGGACGACCTCCGCGCCGGCGTCGGCCAGGAGCTTGGTGGCGTAGGCCCCGGCGATGCCGGAGGTGAGGTCGACGACGCGGAGCCCCGCCAGCCAGCCGGTCACTCAGAAACTGAGCGGATAGGCAACACGTTGTCGCGTGGACCTCCTAGAGCTCGCCAAGCTGCGCTTGGCGATGAACGCCGCTGTGCTCATTGGTCGCCTCGCCTGTCGGCTCGGCTCCTCTGCAGTACAGCGCGGCCGCGTTGTCGTGGAGGACCTTGGCCAACACGTCGTCGGGCAGGTCGCCGAGGGTCTCGCTGGCGTAGTCGCGCGGGCGCTGGGCGGGGGTGCGCGGCCCGGGGTGCTGGCAGGTGGGGTGGGGGAAGTCGGTCTCGTAGAGGATGTTGTCGGGATAGCGCTCGATGGCCCCCAGGGCGGCGGAGCGCTCGAACCAGAAGCAGGCGAAGACCTGGCGCCGGAAGTAGTCGGACGGGATCAGGTCGTACTCGGGGTGCTCGGTCCCGATGCCGCCGTTGCGCCACTGCCAGTCGAACGCCTCGAGCACGCCCGGCAGCCAGCCCACGCCGGACTCCACCGACACGAAGCGGACCTCGGGGAAGCGGTGGCAGACCCCGCCGAAGAAGAGGTCGGCCAGGCACCGCATGTTGTCGAGGATCATCATCGACGACTCCTTGCCGAACGTGGCCTGCTGGCCGATGGCGCCGGGGTCGTCGAAGAGGTTGCCCAACCCGCCGCCGCCGATGTGGAAGCTCACGGGCAGGCCGGTGTCGCGGGCTGCAGCCCAGATCGGGTCCCAGTGCTTCGAGCCGAGGGGCGGCTCGTCATAGTGCTGGGGCTGGCTGCACATGTTCACCGCCCGGTGGCCGGCGGCGGCCGCCCGCTCGATCTCGGCCACGGCGAAGTCGAGGTCCCAGAACGGCGTGGCGCAGACCGGGAACAGGCGGTCGGGGTCCGCCGAGCACCACTCGGTGAGGAAGTCGTTGTACGCCCGCACGCTGGCGGCCACGACTTCCCGGTCGCCGAGGCGGAGGAAGAACCCGTTCCCGAAGCCCCCGACGTTGGGATACAGGACCTGGGCATGGATGCCCTGCTCGTCGAGGAACGCCAGGCGGGCGTCGGCGTCGTAGGCGGAGGGCGGGATCTCGTCGAAGCTCTTGGGCATGTCCGGGATGACGCCGTCGTAGCCGGCCATCGAATAGGCGCCCGGCGCCCCGATGAACTGGTCGCCGGCCACCCACACGTCCAGGTCGCCATTGCGGACGATCCGCGGCACCTGGTCCTGCATGGCCGCCGGCACCCGGGAGGTCCACGTGTCGGGCGGCTCGGTCAGGTGCGTGTCGACGTCGATCACCTGGAAGCGGTCGAACAGGTCAGTGGCCATCGAACGTCGGTTCATCGGTCCCCCCCGATCCCCCATCGGCGCCAACGGTAGTGATCCGACACCGGGGTCGGTTCCGTACCCGGGTCGTCGCATGACCTTGACCCTGCTCGCCCCGTCGGGATCGCCGACGCCTGGATTACCTTCGCGGCCCGTGCGCGCGGTGCCCGTCCTCGACGACCGGGTGCTGCGCGAGCGCTTGGTGGCGGGTGACGACCGGGCGCTGGCGTCGGTCGTGGGCGAGTTCGGTGCGCTCGTCCGGGGCGTGGCCCGCCGGGTGCTCGGCGACGACGCCGCGGCGGAGGACGTGACCCAGGATGTGTTCGTCTGGCTGTGGGAGCGCCCCGACCGCTTCGACCCCGACCGCGGCTCGCTGCGCTCGTTCCTCACCGTGGTCGCCCGGCGCCGGGCCATCGACTGGATCCGCCGCCACGACGCCGACCGCCGCCGGGCCGACCGCGTGGCCCGTGACGCCCCGCTGGTGGACGACGACCTCGCCGAGGGCGTGAGCGCGCAGGACACGGCCGCTCGCGTGCGGGCCGCGGTGGCCGAGCTGCCCGCCGACCAGCGCGAGGCCGTGACGTTGGCCTTCTTCGGCGGCCTCACGTACCGGGAGGTCGCCCGCCGCCTCGACATCCCCGAAGGCACGGCCAAGTCCCGGCTCCGGTTGGCCTTGGCCAAGCTCAGCGCCGCCCTCGGCCCGACGGGTGAGGCGGCGTTCACGTGAGCTCGCGCGACCTGACCCGGGACCAGGTGGACGAGCTGCTCGGTGCGTGGGCCGTCGACGCGTTGGACGACGCCGACCGGGTGGCGGTGGAGGCCGCGCTGGCCCGTCATCCGGAGCTGGCGGACACGGCGCGCGACCTCCGCGAGGCCGCGGCCGGGTTGGGCGCCGCCAACGCCCGGAGAGGCAACGGGGTGGCCGCGGTCCTGGAGGCCGCTCGGGCCGCCCGCACTCCGGGGATCGACGTCCGCCTGGCCGCGATCGGGCCCAGCACCACGGTCGAGGCCTACGCCGACCAGGTCGGGGCGCTGACCCGGGTGCTCGACCGGGTGCCGGACGACGGCTGGGACCGGACGGTGGACCCGTACGCGCCGTGGACGGTGCGGGACCTGGTCGCCCACCTCGTCGAGATCGAGCGGTACTCGGCCTCGTTCCTGGGATTCGAGCCCCACGACGTCAGCCCCGAGCTGGAGGGGGATCACCTCGCCATGACCGAGACGGCCATCGCCCGCTCCCGGGCGCTCCCCGTGGACGAGGTCGTGGCCGAGTGGCGCCGGCTGGCCGAGCGCACGGCGGCCCACGCGCTCGCCTTGGACCACGAGGGCCTGGAGCGGGCCATGCCGCTGCACGGCATCCCGTTCCGGGTGACGACGGCCATCGTGGCCCGCGCCTTCGAGCTCTGGACCCACGCCGACGACATCCGAGCCGCCATCGGCGAGCCGCTCGACGTGCCTCCTCCGCCCGTGCTGCACCGGATGGCCCACGAATCGGTCAACAGCCTGCCGCTGGCCGCCTGCGGGCTGGCCGAACCACCGGGGCCGGCCGTGGCCCACGTCGTGCTCACCGGCCACGGCGGCGGAAGCTGGACCCTGCTCGTCGGCGGCACCACCGACCGCGACGCCGAGCCCGACGTCACGCTGGTGGCCGACATCGTCGACTACTGCCGGGTCGTGAGCCGCCGGCTGTCGGTCGACGACCTGCAACGAACCGTCGACGGCGACGCCACGCTGGCCACCAAGCTCCTGACGGCCAGCCAGTTCATCGCCGTCTAGCCCGACGAAATTGCGCTGATCCGTCACGCCTGAGGTGACATATCGGCGCAATTTCGATGAGAGCGGTGGTAGTCAGTCCCCCTGATGGCGCCGCTGGTGGGGATCACGACGTATCCGCCGAATGCCGGCGATCGGTTCGAGCTGCCGCGGGAGTACGTCGAGGCGGTGCGGCGGGCGGGCGGCATCCCGGTCCTGATCGCGCCCGGGGAGCCGCAGTTGGACGACCTGCTCGAGCGGCTGGACGGCCTCGTGCTGGCCGGCGGCGGCGACATCGATCCGGCCCGCTGGGGTGGCGACCCCCACCCGACCATCGAGTTCGTGGACGCCGCCCGCGACGACCTCGAGCTGGACCTGGCCCGCCGGGTCGTCGACGAAGGCATCCCGACCCTGGCCGTGTGCCGGGGCATGCAGGTCCTCAACACCGCCCTCGGTGGCTCGCTGCACCCCCACCTGCCGGACGCCGTCGACACCGACGTGCCCCACCGGTTGGAGCCCAAGTGGTCGCACACCCACGCCGTCGAGGCCGAAGCCGGCTCGCTGGTGGCCGAGGTCATGGGCCGCGAGCAGACCGCCGCCGCCTGCTGGCACCACCAGGCCATCGACCGCCTCGCCCCGGGGCTGGCCGTCACGGCGTGGTCGCCCGACGGCGTCATCGAGGCGGTCGAGCTGGCCGGACACCCGTGGCTGGTGGCCGTCCAGTGGCATCCGGAGATGACCGCGGCCGAAGATGCCGACCAGCAACGGCTGTTCGACGGCCTCGTCGAGATGATCAACGGGAGGTAGTGGCCGCTCATGCGACTCGAAGGAAAGGTGGCCCTGATCACGGGAGCGGCCTCGGGGATCGGCCTCGAGACCGCCCGGCGCTTCGCCGCCGAGGGCGCCGCCGTGGTGTGCGCCGACCTGGACGGCGAGGGGGCCGAGCGCACCGCGGCCGAGCTCACCGATGGGGGCGGGCGGGCCACCGGCCTGGCCGCCGACGTCTCGTCGGCCGCCGACGCCGAGCGCATGGTCGCGACGGCCGAGGCGACCTACGGCGCGCTGCACGTGGCCTTCAACAACGCCGGGATCATGCTCGGCGACGACGGCGACGCGGAGTCGACCGACGAGGCGATCTGGGACACGACCATGGCCGTGAACCTCAAGGGCGTGTTCCTCGGCTGCAAGCACCAGGTGCCGGCGATGCGCCGGGCCGGCGGTGGATCGATCATCAACACGGCCTCCTTCGTCGCCCTCATGGGCGCGGCCACCCCGCAGATCGCCTACACCGCCAGCAAGGGCGGCGTGCTGGCGATGACCCGGGAGCTGGCCGTCATCCACGCCCGGGAGGGCATCCGGGTGAACGCCCTCTGCCCGGGCCCGCTGCACACCGAGATGCTCATGAAGTTCCTCGACACCGACGAGAAGAAGCAGCGCCGTCTCGTGCACATCCCCATGGGCCGCTTCGGCGAGGCCAAGGAGATGGCCGAGGCGGCCCTGTGGCTGGCGTCCGACGAGTCCTCCTTCACCACCGGGACCGAGTTCGTGGTCGACGGCGGCATCACCGCGGCCTACGTGACGCCGGAGTAGGACCGACGCTGATGACCGTGATCTACTGAAGATCGGAACGGATGGCCGCACCCGGTGCTCGTGGCCGGGCGACCTGCCCGAGTACGTCGCCTACCACGACGACGAGTGGGGCCAGCCGGTCCACGACGACCACCGGCTGTTCGAGAAGCTGTGCCTCGAGGGGTTCCAGGCCGGGCTCTCGTGGCTGACCATCCTGCGCAAGCGCGAGAACTTCCGGGCCGCGTTCGCCGCCTTCGACCCCGAGGTCGTCGCCACGTACGGCGAGCCGGACATCGAGCGCCTCCTTCAGGACGCCGGGATCATCCGCCACCGGGGGAAGATCGAGGCGACCGTCAACAACGCCAACCGGGCGCTGGAGCTGATCGACGAGTGTGGTTCGCTCGACCGGTACCTGTGGTCGTGGCAGCCCGTCGAACGGGAGCCCGACGTGAAGGACCCGGACGCCATCGTCCCCGCCCTGACGGCCACCTCGACCGCCCTCAGCAAGGACCTCAAGCGGCGCGGGTGGCGATTCGTCGGCCCCACCACCGTCTACGCCTTCATGCAGGCGATGGGCCTGGTCGACGACCACATCCCCGGCTGCGAGTGGCGCGGCACCTGACCCGCCACTACAACCGGGCCATGGCCGAACTGCCTGAGGGGCTCGTCGACGCCGTCACCGCCGCGGTCGGCGCGGAGAACGTGCGCGCCGGCGCCGCCGTCAGCGAGGACCACAGCCATGACGAGGCCCTCACGGCCGAGTGGCGGGCGCCGGACCTGGTCGTGCTCCCCACGTCGACCGAGCACGTGTCGACCATCCTCCGGCTCGCCGCCGAGCACGGGGTGCCGGTCACGCCCCGGGGCAGCGGCACCGGGCTGTCGGGGGCCTGCATCCCCAGCCGGGGCGGGATCCTGATCGGCTTCGAGCAGATGGACCACGTGCTGGAGATCGACGAGGACAACCACGTCGCCGTCGTCGAACCGGGCGTGACCCTCGAGCAGCTCAACGCCGACCTCGCCGTGCTCGGGTTCTTCTACCCGGTCTCCCCCGGGGAGAACAGCGCCTCGCTGGGCGGGAACGTGGCCACCAACGCCGGGGGGATGCGGGCCGTGAAGTACGGCGTCACCCGCCACCACGTGCTCGGCCTCGAGGCCGTGCTCCCCGGCGGCGAGGTCATCCGCACCGGCGGCAAGCTGGTCAAGGTCTCCTCGGGCTACGACCTGACCCAGCTCCTGATCGGCTCGGAGGGGACGCTCGCCGTGGTCACCGAGGTGACCGTCAAGATCCAGCCCCGGCTCGACCACCGGGCCACGCTGCTCGTGCCCTTCGCGACGCTGGACGAGGTCGCCAACGCCGTCCCCCGGATCGTGGGCAGCGGGGTCGGCCCGCTGATGACCGAGTACATCGACCTCGTCACCATGGCGGGGATCACCGCGGCCGCGGGGCTCGACCTCGGCCTCCCCCAGGAGATCAAGGACACCGCGCTGGCCTACCTGGTCGTGGCCCTCGAGGCTCGGCGGGAGGAGGTCCTCGAGGCCGACACCGAGGAGGTGGCCCACCTGCTGGCCGAGCTCGGGGCGCTCGACGTCTATGTGCTCCCCGCGGGCGCGGCCACCCAGCTCATCGAGGCCCGGGAGAAGGCCTTCTGGGTGGCCAAGGCCAACGGGGCCCAGGACATCGTCGACACCGTCGTGCCCCGGGCCTCGATCCCCGCCTTCCTCAACGACGTGTCGGACCTGGCCGCCACCCACGAGTCGCTGGTCGTGGGCTGCGGCCACGCCGGCGACGGCAACGTCCACCTCTCGATCTTCCAACCCGACGACGAGGTCCGCTCGACGCTGCTCAAGTCCATCTTCCGGGCGGCCCTCGACCACGGCGGCGCCATCTCGGGCGAGCACGGCATCGGCACCGAGAAGCTGGGCTACTTCCTCGACCTGGAGGACCCGGCCAAGCTGGCCCTCATGCGCCGGATCAAGGCCGCCTTCGACCCCGACGGGATCCTCAACCCCGGCACCCTCCTCGACCCGGTCGGACCGCCGACATGAACGACACGAAGTCGCCGGGCATCCGCCTGAGTCAGCGCTCACCCCTACCGGCGACGGAGCTGGAGTCAGTATGAACGGCGCCCAGGCGCTCATCCGCACGCTGGTCGACTCGGGGGTCACGGCCTGCTTCGCCAATCCGGGCACCTCCGAGATGCACTTCGTCAAAGCGCTCGACGACGTGCCGGAGATGCGAGGGGTGCTGGCGCTGTTCGAGGGCGTCGCCACCGGGGCGGCCGACGGCTACGGCCGGATGGCGGATCATCCGGCGGCCACGCTGCTGCACCTCGGCTCGGGCCTGGCCAACGGCTCGGCCAACCTCCACAACGCCCGGCGGGCCGCCACCCCGATCGTCAACATCGTCGGCGACCACGCCACCCACCACAAGCGCTTCGACGCCCCGCTCGACTCCGACATCGAGTCGTCGGCCGGCACCACGGCGGGTTGGCTGCGCACGTCGCCGCGGTCCGACGCCGTGGCCACCGACGCGGCAGAGGCGGTGGCGGCGGCAATCGGTCCGCCGGGCCAGATCGCCACGCTCATCCTGCCCGCTGACGTCTCCTGGTCCGACGCCACCGGGCCGGCGGCGCCCGTGACACTGGCATCGCGGACGGCGGTGGCCGACGCCCGGGTCGAAGCCGCCGCGGCCGCGCTCCGCTCCGGCGAGCCGGCCGTGCTGCTCGTCGGCGGCTCGGTGACCCGGGAGCGGGGGCTGGTCGCCGCCAGCCGGGTCGCGCAGGCCACCGGGGCCAAGCTCCTGGGCGAGACCTTCCCGGCCCGGCTGGAGCGCGGTGCGGGTCGACCCGACCTGGAGCGGCTGGCCTACCTGGCCGAGTTCATCGAGATGCAGCTCGGCGGCACCCGGCACCTGATCCTGGCCGACGCCCGCGCCCCGGTGTCCTTCTTCGCCTACCCCGGCAAGCCCGGCGACCTCGTGCCCGACGGCTGCGAGGTGCACACCCTCGCGTCCGGGAGCGACGACGCCGTCTGGGCCCTCGAGGCGTTGGCCGACCTCCTCGGTGCCCCCACCGACGGCGCCGCCCTCACCCCCGCCAGCCGGCCCGACGTGCCGACCGGCGACCTGGACGCGGGCAAGGTGGCCGCCGTCGTCGGCGCCCTGCTGCCCGAGGGCGCCATCGTGGTGGACGAGGCCCAGACCGCCGGCATCTACACGCCGGGTGCGACGGCCGGCGCACCGCCCCACGACTGGCTGACCCTCTGCGGCGGGGCCATCGGGATGGGCATCCCACTGGCCACCGGGGCCGCCGTGGCCTGCCCCGACCGACGGGTCCTGAACCTGGAGGCGGATGGCAGCGCGATGTACACGCTGCAGGGGCTCTGGACCCAGGCTCGCGAAGGCCTGGACGTGACGACCGTGATCTACAACAACAGCTCCTACGCCATCCTCAACCTGGAGATGAGCCGGGTCGGCGCCGAGCCCCCCGGGCCGACGGCCACCTCACTCCTCGACCTGCACCGCCCGGATCTGAGCTTCGTCCGCCTGGCCGAAGGCCTCGGCGTGCCCGCCGTCCGGGTCGACAACGCCGGGGCCCTCCACACCGAGCTGGTCAAGTCGTTCCACGAGCCCGGTCCCCGCCTCATCGAGGCCATCGTCCCCGCCGGGCTCTGAGGTTCAGCAGAAGTCCGAGCCGCCGTCGACGTTGATGTTGGCCCCGGTCATGTAGGTGTTCCGGGGGGACGCGGCGAAGGCGATGACCGCCCCGATCTCGGCCGGGTCGCCGGCGCGGGGCAGGTGCGCCGGGTGCCCGAAGTGCTCCTCGATCCCGGCCATCACGGCGTAGAGATCATCGGGGTCGATGTCGACGCTCGCGGCCCAGCCCTTCAGGGACTCGGTGGCGAAGCTGCCGGGCGACACCGTGTTCACCAGGATCTCGTCCTTGGCCAGGAACATCGACAGGTTCTTGGTCACGCTCGTGACCATCGCCTTGGCCGCGGTGTAGGCGATGAGGATCTCGGTCTGGCGCTTGGTCGAGTGGGCCGAGATGTTCACCACCCGGGCCCAGTCCGCGGCCCGCAGCAGGGGCAGCGCGGCCCGCACGCAGCGCACCATCCCCATGACGCCCAGGTCGACGGTGGCCATCCACTCGTCGTCGCTCAAGGTCTCGATCGTTCCCATGCCGCCGCCCCCGGTGGCGTTCACCAGGATGTTGAGCTCGCCCCACCGTTCCCCGACCTGGGCGAAGGCGGCATCGACCTCCTCGGCCTTGGTGATGTCGGCCCGCAGGCCGACGGCGTCGGGCGCGCCAAGCTCGAGGAGCTCGGCCACGGTGGCGTCGAGGTCCGCCTGCGTCCGGGCGAGCACGCCCACCCGGGCGCCGTCGGCCGCGAAGCACGCCGCGGCCGCTCGACCCATCCCCTGCGTGCCGCCCTGCACCACGGCGGCGGCGCCGGCCAGTCCCAGATCCATCCCCGTCCCCTCTCGACGGATCGACCCTAAGCGAACCCTGACCCGTAGCCGTTCTGGCGCCCGATTCGGGCGCCCGAACGCCGCAATCAGGCGCCAGAACCGTGGAGGAGGAGGGGGAGGACCTCGGTGCCGAGGCGGGCGATCTGGCCGGTGACCTGGGCGGGGGTCACGCCGGGGACGTGGACGCGCAGGTTGAGCGTGTCGGTGCCCGAGGCCGCCAGCGCGGCGGCCAGGTCGGCGGCCAGCTCCCGGCCGTCGTCGCGGCAGAGGAAGCCGTGGTCCCGCCAGTGCTGCTGGGCGCCGGCGGACGAGTAGCTGCGGTAGACCTCGAGCTGGCGGTCGAAGGCCTCGCGCGGCGGGTCGCCGAGCCAGACCCGCCGGATGAGCACCTTGGGGCCGGCGCCGCCGGCCTCCTCGTAGGCGGCAGAGAGCGTCCCCAACCGCTCGACGTCGGTCCCGCCGTCGTAGACGATGCCCGCTCCGGCGGCGGCCGCTCGGCGCACGGCGGCCGGGCTCAGGGCCGTGCTGATCACCGTGACCGGCTGGTCGGTGCACGCCGCGAGGGCCGCATCGTCCTCCAGGGGGCCGAGGTCCTCACCTCGCAGCATCCGCACCAGCAGCGGGAGCCCGATGCGGAACCGCTCGACCCGCTCGTCGAAGGGCACGCCCATGACGTCGAAGTCGAGCGGCAGCGCGCCGGGTGCGACGCCGACCGCCACCCGGTTGGGGAAGCGGGCGGCCAGCCAGGCGATCTCCTCGGCGACGAGGGCGACGGGACGGAGGGGCAGCAGCACGGGGCAGGGTGCGCACCAGCCCGTGGGCATCGCCTCCAGCAGCCAGCCCGCCACTTGGATCGGGTTGGGCGAGTAGCCGGCGAAGCCACCGTGGTGCTCGCTGCTCATCACCCCGTCGAAGCCCGCCTCGGCCGCCTGATTGGCCTGGGCCCGCAGGGTGTCCACGATCGCGGTCGGCGTCGCGGAGGTCGTTGTGCGGGTACAGCCGCAACGAGACCGAGCCCGTCATGCGCCGGTGAACCGCCCGCCGCTGACGAACAGGTTCTGACCCGTGAGATAGCGGGCCCCCTCACCGCACAGGAAGACCGCCGACGGGCCGATGTCGGTCTCCGGGTCGCCGAGTCGCCCCATCGGGACGACCGAGCGCAGCCGAGGCTCCAGGGAGGGGTCCTCGGCGAAGGCGTTCTCCAGCGCCGGAGTCAGCGCCAGCGGGGCGAGGCCGTTGACCCGGACACCCTGGGGGGCCCACTCCTTGGCCAGGCTGCGGACGAAGGCGATCTGCCCGCCCTTCACCGCGGCGTAGAAGCTGCGGTTGGCGCTGCCCTCGACCCCCGCGGGGCTGGTGAGGACGAGCAGGCTTCCACTCGTCTGGCGGAGGTGCGGAAAGGCCGCCCGGGCGCAGCGCCACAAGGCCCGTAGCGACACCGACGCGTGCTCCTCCCACACGTCCAAGCCGGCGTGCTCCAGGTGGATGGGCTCGCTGCTGTGGGTGCTCGCCGCGTTGTGGACCAGCGCATCGAGTCCCCCGAACGCTTCAACCGCCTGCCCGACCGCCGCTTCGACGTGTCCCGGGCACGGTCACGTCGCAGGTGAGCCCGATGGCCGACCCGCCCAGCTCGGCCGCCACCCGGTCGGCGTCGTCCTGCCGGCGAGCGGTCACGGCGACGTCCCACCCCGCCGACGCGAACGCCTTGACGAGGCCATAGCCGATGCCCCGCGAGGCACCCGTGACGAGGACGCTGCTCACGGCCGGAGCGTCTGCCCGGTCAGGTGGGCCGCCTCGTCGGCCGCCAGCAGGAGCACCGTGTCGCTCACCACCGCCTCGCTCCGACGCGGGGCGACCACGTTCACGGTGATCCCGTCCGCCAGCCAGCGCCGGGCCGCCGACAGAGCCAGGAGGCGGGCGGCCTCCCCGCCGGTCGTCTCCGCCACCAGGCCCGCCGCACCGCTGAGCGCCTTCGCCGGCAGCACGACGACCAGCCGGCCGCCCGCGGCCTTCAGCCCCGGGTGCGCGGCCTGCAGCGTGGCCAGCAGCTCGCGGGCCGGGGCCTCGGCCGCCGCCTCCCACGTCGCCTCGTCCGTGTCGACCAGTGCGAGGTCGGTCCGCCCGTCTCCGCACACGTGCACCACCAGGTCGACCGGCGACCCGTCGGGGTCGACCATCGACGCCCCGGCACCGATGAGCGCGGCCTCGATCCCCACGTCGTCGTGGCCGACGACCACCACCCGCCGACCCTCGAGGCGCGCCACCTCAGACGATCCTCGACTCCTGGTCGCCCCAGTAGCGGTCGCGGAGGAGGCGCTTGTAGAGCTTGCCGGTGTCCTGGCGGGGCAGCTCGGCCTCGAAGTCGATCGACGCGGGGCACTTGTAGTGGGCCAGGTGGGCCCGGCAGTGGGCCAGCAGCTCGGCCTCCAACTCCGGGCCGGCGGTGCCCGGCTCGAGGGGCTGGACCACCCCCTTGACCTGCTCCCCCATCTCGGGATCGGGCACGCCGAACACGGCGGCGTCGGCCACCGCGGGGTGGGTGACCAGGACGTCCTCGGCCTCTTGGGGATAGATGTTGACGCCACCGGACACGATCATGAAGTCCTTGCGGTCGGTGAGGTAGAGGTAGCCCTCGGCGTCGAGGCGGCCCATGTCCCAGTTGGTGGCCCAGCCCCGGTGGTCGTGGGCCCCTCGGGTCTTGGTCGGGTCCTTGTGGTACTCGAACTGCAGGCCCTGGACCGGGCTCTCGAACCAGACGACCCCGATCTCGCCGACGGGCAGGTCGCTGCCGTCGTCGTCGCAGATGTGGATGGTCGAGCCCATCGACCGTCCCACCGAGCCCCGGTGCGCCAGCCACTCCTCCGACGAGATCGCCGTGGCCCCCACGGCCTCGGTCGACGAGTAGTACTCCGAGACGATCGGCCCCCACCACTCGATGATCTGCTCCTTCACCGGCACCGGACAGGGCGCCGCGGCGTGCAGGACGTACTGCTGGCTGCTGAGGTCGTAACGCTCGCGAACGGCCACAGGCAGCTTCAGCAGGCGGACGAACATGGTGGGCACCCACTGGCTGTGGGTGATCTGCCACCGCTCGATCGCGGCCAGCGCGGCCTCGGGATCGAAGCGCTCCATGATCACCGCCGTCCCGCCGAGGCGGATCACGGCCATGCAGAACTGCAGCGGGGCGGCGTGGTACATCGGCGCCGGCGACAGGTACCGGGTGTCCGGGCCCATGCCGTAGAGCACGCGGAAGCCCTCCACCGCCAGCCCCGGCTCGCCGAGCGGCTTGCGCTCGAGGGTGAAGCGAACGCCCTTGGGCCGACCGGTGGTGCCGGAGGAGTAGAGCATCGCCGCCCCCTCCCACTCCTGGTCCGGTGGACCCGGCGGCACCGACGCCAGGGCGTCCTCGTAGGGCTCGTAGCCCGCGACCTCGCCGTCCATCGCCAGGCGGCTGACGACGCCGGCGCCGATCAGCGGGACCAGCGGCCCGGCCAGGTCGCCCATCGCCGCCGAGGTGACCAGGGCCTTCGCGTCGCAGTCGGCGACGACGTAGGCCACCTCCTCGGGCGTGAGGTGGGTGTTGATCGCCGTGTAGTAGAGCCCGCTGCGCTGGGCGGCCCAGCAGACCTCGAGGAAGCGGGGCTGGTTCTCGATCAGCAGGGCGACGTGGTCACCGAAACCCAACCCGGCGTCGGCCCACACCCGGGCCAAGCGGCACGAGCGGTCCTCGAGCTCGGCGTAGGTGACCGTGGCCCCGGAACCGGCCATGACCACGGCGGGGTGGTCGGGTCGGTCGGCGGCGTGAACCCCGGGCCACATGGCCGCAACCTAGGCCCTGGACGCGACACGACCGGCCCGTACGGGCCGGTCGAGCCATGGGAGAACTCGAGTCGATCAGTTGAAGATGCTCGCCCCACCGGGTCCGACGAGAAGGCCGATGACGATGAGAGCAACGCCCCACAGGACCTCCCTGCGCACCAAGGCCATGACCCCGGCGATGACCAGGATCGCCGCGAGAATGAACAGCAACAGATACATGACAGACTTCCTTTCGGGCCGTCCAATGCCCCTCCGTGTCCCGTCCTCTTACCCCGGCGCGCGACGAGCAGACCCCAGCGAGCGCGAACCGGCTGCCGAGTAGCCTCCCGGCATCACCGACCGGGACATCTCGATGCCCGCTTCGTGGCGGACGCTGCTCGATGGCCTGACCGTCGCGGCGATCGTGGCCGACCGGCGCGGAACGATCGTCTTCGCCAACCCCGCAGCCGCCGACCTCCTGGGCTGGAGCCCGGAGCAGCTGATCGGCGCGCCGGTGACCACGCTCGTCCCCCGCCGGTTCCTGGCCGTGCACCGAGCCGCCTACCAGGCGTGGGCTGACGACCCGGATCGGAGCCCCGACGGGCGCTACCTCCGCCTGGAGGCCCTCAGCGCGGACGGCGACGAGGTGCCCATCGGCATGGTCCTCAGCCCCCACACGGTCGGCGAGGCCGAGGACCACGTCATCGCCCTCCTCCGTCCCCGGGACGCGCCGCACGAGGCGGTCAACGCCGTCGCCCTGGAGCTGGTGTCGGTCCTCTCCCAGGAGCACCACGTCCACGACGCCGTCGACGCCCTGCTGCGGGCGGTGGGCGAGCGCCTGGACTGGGACGCGGTCAACCTCTGGGTGGTCGACGAGGACCACGGCCTCCTCCGAGCCCTCGGTCTCTGGACGGGCGGTGACGATCGACTGGCCGCGTTCCGTGACGCCTCCGGAGCGACGACGTTCCCCATGGGAGCCGGGCTCCCCGGTCGCGTCTGGTCGACCGGTGTCCCCGCCACGATCGAGCGGCTCGACGCCGACGCCAACTTCCCCCGCCTCGAGGCGGCGACCGCCTCCGGGCTGCAGACGGCGTTCGCCTTCCCGGTCGAACACGACGAACGCATCGTCGGCGTGATCGAGATGTTGCGGAGCCGCCCCGAGCCGATCGAGGCGGAGCACGTGACGGTGCTCGCCGACATCGGCGCCCACCTGGGTCCGTACCTCGACCGGGTTCGCAGCCGCGAGCGCGAGCAGCGCGTGGAGCAGCGGCTGCGGCTCATCACCGCGTGCAACGAGCGGTTGGCCCGCTGGCTCGACTACCCCGCGCCCCTCGACGACCTCTGCGCGCTGCTCGTGCCCGCCGTGGCCGAGGCCTGCGTCATCGACCTGGTGCGGGACGGCCGGCTCGAGCGGGTCGGCGAGGCCTTCGTGACCCCGGCCTATGCCGCCGACGTCGAGCTCCTGAGCACGCTCGTCCCCCTGGAGACCGTCACCGCGGGGCCGATGATCGTCGTCGACAGCGGTGAGACGGTCGTCTACGAGGACGTGAGCGTCGACGAGCTGGCCCACGGGCTCGGCGAGGACGTGCCCGAGGACCTGATCGCCCGCCTGGCCCCGACCTCGACGGTGATCGCGCCGCTGCTGGGGCGGGGCACGGTGGTGGGGACGGTCACGCTGGCACGGCGCGGCGGACGCTTCGACGACGACGACCGCCGCTTCGCCGAGGAGCTCGGGCGCCACCTCGGCCTCGCCCTCGCCAACGCCGCGCTCGTACGAGCGCGAGCGCGACGTGGCCGCGGCCCTCCAGCAGAGCCTGCTCCCCCCGCACCTGCCCGAGGTCCCGGGCGTGGAGGTGGTGGGACGCTACGAGCCCGGCGGGACGCGGCTCGTGGTCGGCGGCGACTTCTACGACCTCTTCGAGGTGGAGTCGGGCTGTTGGTTGGCGCTCGTCGGCGACGTCTGCGGGACCGGAGCCGAGGCGGCGGCGATCACGTCCCAGGTGCGCTACACGGCCCGCGCCCTGGCCTCGCGGGTCGACAGCCCGGCGGAGCTGCTCCACGAGGTCAACGCCGCCCTGCTCGAGCGGGGCGACAGCCGGTTCTGCACCGCCCTGGTCGCCCGCCTCAAGCCCCACGACGGCGTCGTCGACGTGGCCCTGTCCAGCGCCGGGCACCCGCCACCGGTCCTGATCAGTCAACGGGGCACGCGTCTGGTTGACTGCCCCGGGACGCTCCTCGGGGTGTACGCCGATGCCACCCAGGGCGAGGTCGAGCTCACGCTCATCTCCGGGGAGGCCCTGGCGCTCTACACCGACGGCGTCATCGAGACCCGAGACGCAGGAGGCGAACAGTTGGGCGAGGAGCGCTTGGTGGAGGTGCTCGACGGCTGCGTGGACCACGACGCCGAGAAGACGGCGGAGCAACTGGTGCAGGCGGCCGTCGAGCACAGCCCGTTCGGCCCCGCCGACGACATCGCCGTCCTGGTCCTCCGCGCCCGGTGACGGAGCCCGCACCGGCGCCCTCGCGGCGCCGCCTCGTCTTCTTCCTCGCGGCCGTTGCCGTACTCGCCGCCCTGGTCGTGACCGTCGTGGTGGTGGCGGGCGGCGACGACGAGGAGCCCGAAGCTACGTCGGCCACCGAGCCGGCGACCGACGACGACAAGCCCGAGGCCACCGTCGACGACGCCCCGGCGGACCTGACCGCGGGCGAGCCGAACGTCGGCGACCCCTACACGCCGGACAGCGGGGCCACGGGCTACGACGTCGAGCACTACGACATCGCCATCGACTACGACCCGGACGACGGCCGCATCGAAGGGACCACGACCATCAGCGCCACCGCCACCGAGGACCTGTCGTCGTTCTCCGTCGACCTGCTCACGCTGGAGGTGAGCGAGGTCCTCGTCGACGGCGAGGAGGCGGAGGTGGACGTCGAGGGCAGGGACGTCGAGATCACCCCGTCCGAGCCGTTGGTGGAAGGGGCCACCTTCACGGCCGAGATCACCTACGGCGGGGTGCCGGAGCCTGTCCTGAGCGCCGGCTTCGAGACGGGCTGGCTCTCCTCAGCCGAGGGCGGAGCGTTCGTGATCGGCGAGCCCGACGGCGCGGCCACGTGGTTCCCGAGCAACGATCACCCCTCCGACAAGGCCAGCTTCAACTTCGACGTGACCGTGCCCCGGGGCCTGGAGGTCGCCGCCAACGGCGAGTTCCTCGGCCGCCAGCGGAACGGCGACACCGTGACGTGGTCTTGGGAGGAGGACGACCCGATGGCCACGTACCTGGCCACGGTCGCCATCGACGAGTTCCGGGTGGTGGAGGAGGAGACGGCGGACGGCCTTCCGCTCGTGAGCTTCTACCCCGATGGCCAGGCCGACCAGCTGACCGAGGAGTTCAGCGACGCCGAGGCGATGATCGCCGCCTTCGAGGAGCGCTTCGGCCCGTACCCCTTCGACGAGTACGGAGCCATCGTCGTCCCCACCTCGCTCGGCCTCGCCCTGGAGACCCAGACCCGCTCGATCTTCGGCACCGACGTCGCGGGCCTCGAGCACTTCCGGGCCCACGAGCTGGCCCACCAGTGGTTCGGCGACTCGGTGACGCCGGAGCGGTGGGAGGACATCTGGCTCAACGAGGGCTTCGCCACCTACGGCGAGCTGCTGTGGGAGGAAGCCTCCGACCCGGGCTACGACATCGACGCCGCGGCCGAGGACCGGCGTCAGGGCCTGATCGTCACGGGGGACACCGAGCCCATCCTCGACCCCGGCCCCCACCGCTGGTTCGCCGAGGCCGTGTACCAGCGCGGCGGCCTCCTGCTCCACGCCCTGCGCCGCACCGTGGGCGACGACGTCTTCTTCGAGATCCTCCAACGGTGGTCGGCGGACTTCGCGCTGGCCAACGGCACCACCGAGGACTTCATCGCCCTGGCCGAAGAGCTCAGCGGTGAGGAGCTCGACGACTTCTTCGAGGCCTGGCTGGAGGGCGACGAGATCCCCGAGCTGCCCTGACCGCGGCGCGTGGGAGGATGGCCACGATGGAGGGCAGGCTCGAGGGACGGGTGGCCGTGGTCACCGGCGCCGGTGACGGGATCGGGCGGGCCATCGCCCAGCGCTTCGCCGAAGAGGGTGCCCGCGTCCTGATCGCCGAGCTGGACGAGGCCAAGGGCCGCGCCGTGGCCGACGACCTCGGCGACCGGGGCCGGTTCCTGCGCACCGACGTGGCCCAGAAGGACGACGTCCTGGCCATGGTGGCCGAGGCCCGGGACGCCTGGGACACCGTCGACATCCTCGTCAACAACGCCTGGGGCGGCGGACGTCTCAGCCGGGTCGAGAACAAGTCCGACGAGCTCTTCGCCCACGGCTTCGGGGTCGGCTTCCACGGCCCCCGCTGGGCCATGCAGGCCGCCTTCCCGCTGATGCGCGACCAGGGCTACGGCCGGATCATCAACCTCTGCTCCCTCAACGGCGTCAACGCCCACATCGGCACCGCCGAGTACAACACCGCCAAGGAGGCGCTCCGGGCCCTGACCCGCACGGCCGCCCGGGAGTGGGCGGGCCACGGCATCACCGCCAACGCCATCTGCCCCGGCGCCAAGACCGCCGCCTCTCGTGCCGTGTTCGCCGAGCACCCCGAGCTGGAGCAGATGGCCGACGCCGCCAACCCCATGGGCCACCTCGGCGACCCCGAGGACGACATCGCCCCCGTCGCCCTCTTCCTGGCCAGCGAGGAGAGCCGCTACCTCACCGGCAACACCCTCTTCGTCGACGGCGGCAGCCACATCAACGGCGCCCCCTGGGCCCCCGACCTCCCCGACGACTGACCCTTCGTCACCGTGTGACCGTCGTCATACGGGGCGGCAGAGCCGGTCAACACGGGTGTGGGGACGGCTCCGACGACGGCAGCGGTGCGTACTGCGGGGCACGCGCTCGACCAGACCGGGGGCATGGTCGCCTTGGCGGCCGAGGGGTTCCGGCGGACCTGGGACGTGCGGTCCTGGTGGCGGGAGTGGCTGGAGCAGTGCTGGTTCCTGGCCCGGGTCACCACCCTGCCGGTCCTGCTGATCGCCATCCCGCTCGGCGCCACCATCTCCCTGCAGGTGGGCCAGCTGGCCCGCCAGCTCGGGGCCCAGTCGGCCACGGGATCCGCCGTGGTCCTGGCCATCGTCCGTGAGGTCGCCCCGGTCGCCACCGCGCTGCTGATCTCCGGGGCCGGCGGCTCGGCCATGTCGTCCGACATCGGCTCCCGCAACATCCGCGACGAGCTCTCCGCCATGTCGGTCATGGGCGTGAACCCGATCCACCGCCTGGTCACCCCTCGCCTCTGGGCGGCCAGCACGCGTCGGCGTGATGCTCGTGTCGCTGGTCGTGCTGTCCGGCGTCGGCGGCGGCTACTTCTTCAACGTCGTCCTCCAGGGCGTCACCCCCGGCGCCTACTTCGAGGGCGCCACCTCGCTCCTCCAGCTCTCCGACCTGCTCGCCTCGCTGGCCAAGGCCTGGGTCTTCGGCTTCATCGCCGCCATCGTCGCCACCCACAAGGGCATGAACTGCGAGCGGGGCCCGGCCGGCGTCGGCCGCGCCGTGAACCAGTCCGTGGTGATGACGTTCATCCTCATCTTCATCGCCAACTACGTGATGACGACGCTGTACTTCGTCCTCGTCCCGGCGAAGATCTGAGGCCGGGACCGTGGTCGCCGTCGCCCGCAGCCTGCCCCGGGTCCCCGTCGATGCCGTCCGCGGTGTCCGCGACCTGCTGGCCGAGTTCGGCCGTCACCTCGTGTTCGACGCCCAGGTCCTGCGCCGGGTCGCGACCGACATCGTGTTCCGGTTGCGGTGGCGCAGAGAGGTGGCCGAGCACGTCAGCAACATCGCCCTGGGCGCCGGCGCCTGGATCTTCGGCAGCGGCATGGTCTTCGTGGTCTTCGCCATGTCCTTCTTCACCGGCACCGAGGTCGGCCTGCAGGGCTTCAAGGGCCTGGAGCAGATCGGGGCCGAGGCCTTCACCGGCCTGGTCGGCAGCTTCGCCAACGTCCGTGAGGTCACCCCGCTGATCGCCGCCACCGCGCTGGCCGCGCAGGTCGGGGCGGGCTTCACCGCCGAGATCGGCGCCATGCGCATCAGCGAGGAGATCGACGCCCTCGAGGTGATGGCGGTGCCGCCGCTCTCCTACCTCGTGGCCACCCGGGTGACGGCCACCCTGATCGCGCTCACGCCGATCTACCTCATCTCGCTCTTCGCCAGCTTCTTCGCCACCAAGCTGGTCACGACCCAGTTCTTCGGGCTCTCCCCCGGCGTCTACGACTACTACTTCCGCCTCTACCTGCCCCGGATCGACATCCTCTACAGCGTCATCAAGATGGTCGTCTTCGCCATCCTCGTCACGCTGATCCACTGCTACTACGGCTTCCACGCTTCGGGCGGCCCGGCCGGCGTCGGGGTCGCCGTCGGCCGGGCCATCCGCGCCTCGATCGTCACCATCGTCGTCGTCAACTTCGGGCTGTCGCTGCTCTTCTGGGGCGACGGCAGCACCGTGACCCTCACGGGGTGACGTGATGCGACGGATCGCGACCTTCGACACCGACACCTGGGGCGCAACCACCAGGCCGTGGTCGGCGCCATCGGCCTCGTGCTCCTGATCATCGCGTCGACCGTGGGCGTGAAGTACGCGTTCGGCGCCTACGACGGGGGCTACGACCTGACCGCCCGCTTCGAGGGGGCCGGTCAGAACCTCGACACCGAGTCGGTGGTGAAGCTGCGGGGCGTCGACGTCGGCCATGTCACCGGCATCGACCTCGACGACGAGGACCAGGCCGTCGTCCGGCTGCGCATCGAGCCCGGCGTCGAGGTCCCCGAGACGGCCACCGCCGTCATCCGTCCCATCTCGATCTTCGGGCCGAAGTTCATCGACCTCATTCCCGGCCGGGGCGAGGCCGACGGGCCCTTCCTCGGCGACGGCGACGAGGTCGCCCACACGCGTCCGGCCCTGGAGCTGGAGGACATCCTCGGTGAGGCGCACGACCTCCTCGCGGCCGTCGACCCCCAGGACGTGACGACCATGCTCCACGAGCTGGCCCAGGGCGTCGACGGCCTCGACCAGGAGATGTCCGACAGCATCACCAACGGCCAGACGGTGCTCGGGGCGATGGTCGACAGCTCGGCTGATCGACGCGAGCTGCTGTCCAACCTGGCCCTGGTCGCCGACGAGCTGGCCGACCGCGGCGAGACGGTCGCGGCCATCGGTCGCAACGCGAGCCGGGGCCTGCCCGTCCTGACCGAGCACGAGGGCGACTTCGCCGGGCTGCTCGAGGCCACCAGCCGCCTGTCCACCGACCTGTCCGACGTGCTGACCGCCAACGAAGACCTCCTCGGGCCGGCCGCGGCGGGGGGCGCCCAGCTGGCCGGCGTGACCGCCGACGACCTCCGGGGCCTGGTCTCCTACCTCGACTTCGTCGACACCTACGGCAGCGTCCTCAGCCAGGTGATCCGGGTGCCGGTGGCCGGTGAGAGCTTCATCGCCGCCACCCAGCAGTTCCTGATGGGCTCGAACCCCTGCACCCTCCTGGCCGAGGTGCCGGAGTGTGAGGCCCCGTCCATCGACCCCGGACCGCAGGCGGCCGGCTGATGAAGGGCATCGCGTTCCGCTTCGGGCTCTTCGCCGTGTTCACCCTCGGCCTCACCGCGTTCATCGGCGCCCAGATCGCCAAGATCCAGTTCGGCGACACCTACCAGGTGGTGGCCACCTTCGACGACGTCTCGGGCCTCTCGGACGGCGACGACGTGAAGATCGCCGGCGTCAAGGTCGGCCAGGTCTCCGGGATCGACACGACCGAGGACGGGTCGGCCGAGGTCACCCTCTCGCTGGAGGAAGGGGTCACCGTCCCGGTGGACTCCGAGGCCGCGGTCCGGTGGCGCAACCTGCTGGGCCAGCGGATCGTCTACCTCTACCCGGGGGAGGCCGATGAGCCGATGGCCGACGGCGACGAGGTCGAGCGCACCCGCTCGGTCGTCGACATCGGCGCGCTGATCGACGAGCTGGGCGGGGTGGTCGGCGCCGTGGATCCCGACCAGTTCAACCAGCTGATCACCGCCATCGGCGGTGCCCTCGACGGCAACGAGGCCCGCGTGGGCGAGCTGCTCGACGGCGCGGGATCGCTCCTCCAGGTGCTGGCCGAGCGGGACCAGACCATCGGCGGCCTCCTCGAGGACTTCAACACGGTGTCGGCCGCGCTGGCCAGCCGCGACCAGCAGATCCGCACGATGGTCGAGAACCTCACCCTCCTCACCGAGGCCTTCGCCGACAACGAATCCCTGGTCGACTCGACGTTGGCCGAGGTGGGCGCCTACTCCACCTCGCTGCGTGAGGTGCTCACCGGCAACGAGGCCCAGCTCCAGAACATCATCTCGAGCCTGGCCGAGCTGACCGACACGGTCGTCGACAACGTCGACGGGGTCGAGGCCAGCCTGGCCAACCTGCCCGAGGCGCTCAGCGCCCTCTTCGAGGTCACCAACCGGGGCGAGTTCATCACCGTGCAGGCCCTCTGCTTCTCGACGGGCCCGCCGCCGTGCCCGACCCCGACGACCGCGAACCCGGCCACCGTGCTGGCCGGACCGTCCGCCGTCGCCGCCCTCGGGCCGCGTGCCCTCCCCGGTAGCGGTGCCGGCCCCCTGGGTGGCATCCCTGTTCCAGCCGGCGAGCTCCCGGTGGGACCGTCATGAGCGCCAAGGACGTGCTCGCCCGGCTCACCCCGCCGCCGTTCACCGACATGAACAAGCGGTCGCTCGGCGTCGTGGCCCTCGCCCTGATCTGCGCCGTGTGCGTGGCCGCCTACGCCATCGGCACCCTCGACCTGCTCGAGCACCGGTACCGGATGAGCGCCGTCCTCCCCGACGCCGCCGGCCTCGACTCGGGCTCGCCGGTGCGCCTCGCCGGCGTCGACGTCGGTGAGGTGACCGGGCTGACCGCCGATCGCGACCAGGGCCAGGTGATCGTCGACTTCGAGGTCGACGACGACGTGGCCCTGGGCCCCGACACCACCGTCGACGTGGCCCTCTCGACCCTGCTCGGGGGCGAGTACCTCCGCCTCGGCCAGATCACCGGGAGCCCCGCCCTGGCCGAGCTCCCCCTCGAGGAGCGCCGCATCCCGATCGAGCGCACCTCGGTGCTCCACTCGGTCAACCAGACCTTCACCGACGCCACCGACCTGGTCCAGGCCATCGACACCGAGGCGGTCAACGACCTGGTGTCGACCTTCGCCGACATCGCCACCGACAGCGGGCCCCGCCTCGATCGCGTGTTGAGCGGACTCCGGGACGTCGCCCGGGCCTTCACCCAGCGCGAGGACGTGGTCGACGACCTGCTCGAGAACAGCCAACGCCTCACCGACACGCTGGCCGAGAAGGACGCCACCATGATCCGGCTGATCGACGCCAGCGAGGTGGTGCTGGACCAGATCTCCGCTCGCCGCGACGAGCTGGCCGCCGTCCTGGGCGACGGTTCGGCGGTCGTCAACACCATGAGCCGGCTCCTGCAGGACCGGCGGACCGAGCTCGACCGCATCCTCACCGACCTCGACACGGTCACCGACGTCGTCGACCGCCGCCAGGACGACATCGACACGATCCTCGCCTGGGCCGGCCCGACCTTCGACCAGGTGTCCGCCATCGCTTCCCACGGGCCCTACATCGACGTGCTGCCCACCGCCCTCGGCCCCGACGTCATCGGCACGCTGGCCGCGCTCTACCCCCAGCTCGGCCTCGACGGGAGCCCCCCGCCGTGAGCCGCCACCCTCGCCTCCGCCTCCTGCTCGGCCTGCTCGTGGTCGCGCTGGTCGTGGGCGCGTGCTCGACGCTGCGGGGCGGGGGCGGCGGCGACCGTGCGGCCGACTACCGCATGACCCTGCACTTCGAGCGGGCCGTGGCCCTCTACCCGGAGTCCCGGGTGAAGGTCATGGGCCTCGACGCCGGCCGGGTGCTCGAGGTCGTGCCCGAGGGCGACGAGGTGCGGGTCGAGATCCAGGTCGACGGCGACGTGCCGGTTCCGGCCGACGCCCGGGCCGTCATCGTGCCGCTGTCGCTCATCGGTGAGCGCAACGTGATCCTCACCCCGGCCTGGCAGCCGGGCGACGACCGGGCGAGCGACGGCGACGTCATCCCCCTCGAGCGCACGGACATCCCCGCCGAGCCCGACGAGGCCCTGCAGGCCTTCACCGACCTGGCCCGGGACCTCGACCCCGACGAGGTGGCCCGCCTGGTCACCGAGGGGGCGGAGGCCCTCGACGGCCGGGGCGCCGAGCTGAACGACGCCTTCGCCGAGGTCGGCGACCTCTCGCAGCTCATCGCCCGGGAGGACGACTCGCTCGTCGCCGTGGCGGCTGACCTCGACGAGCTGGCCCGCACGCTGGGCACCCGCGAGCAGCAGCTCGGGCGGGTGCTGGACGGCTTCGCCGAAGCCACCGGCGTCCTCGCCGCCGAGCGCCAGGAGATCGAAGCGCTGGTCGCCGGCCTCGGCGACCTGGCCGCGATCGGCAACGAGCTGGTGGCGGCCCACGAGGACCACCTGCCCGAGGACCTGGCCCAGCTGTCCCGGGCCGCTCGCTCGGCCCGGGCCGATGTCGACGCCCTCGGCTTGCTGGTGCAGGCCCTGGCCCGGAACTCCAACGGCCTGATCGGAGCCCACGACGAGGAGCTGGGCGTGCTGGTCCAGCGCATCAACCTCACGCCCACCACGGCCGAGGTGCTCCGCCCGCTCTTCACGGCCCTCGGCCTCGAGCTGCGGCCGCCGTGCACGCCGGCGGGGGGGGTGCAGTGCCCATGACCACGCACCGAGGCACCCGCCTGGCCGGGCTGGTCCTGGTCGCCGCCCTCGTGACCGGTGGCTGCTCCATCCGCACCGCCGGCTCCCCCAAGGGCGACCTCGAGCTCACCGCCGAGTTCGACGACGTGTCCAACCTCGTCGTCGGGCACTCGGTCCAGCTGGCCGACGTCCCCATCGGCACCGTGACCGAGATCGCCCTGGTCGACGACCGCCGGGCACGCGTGACCATGTCGATCGAGGACGACGTCGAGCTCCACGTGGGTACGAGCGCGGCGCTGTCGAAGACCTCGCTGCTGGGCGAGCAGTACATCGAGCTGCGCCCACCCGAGCGCTCGGTCGTGGTCACCGGGACGTCCCGGCTCCTGGAGAGCGGGGACGAGATCGGCGAGACGACCATCACCGCCGACTTCGAGACCGTCACCGAGCGGGCCATCGAGTTCCTCGGGGCCGTGGGGGCCGAGGACGTCGGCACGTTGACCGAGACCGGGGCCAACGCGTTCGGCGGCCGGGGTGACGACCTGAACGCCCTGATCGACGACCTCACGACCGTGGTCGTCGACCTGGACGAGCAGCGGGCCGAGATCGCCGCCACCATCGACGGCTTCGCCCGGCTGGGGCGGGACCTGGCCCGCAACGACGACGACGTGATCGGCCTCGTCGACGACCTGTCGACGGCCTCGGTCACCCTGGCCCGCAACCGGGACCGGGTCATCGGGGCCCTGCGCGGCATCCGGGACATGACCCAGGTCACCAACCGGGCCGTGCTGGCGCAGCACACCGACGACCTGGTGAGCATGATCGGGGACCTCGACCCGATCCTGTCGACCCTCGCGGGCCAGCGTCCGCTGATCGAGCACATGGTGCGGTCGGTCAACGGCTTCCTCACCGCCATGGACGACAACGTGGCCGGGGGCTCCACCCCGGGCCAGGCGCAGTACATCTGGACCAAGGGCATCGCCACCCCGTCCGGCACCCTCGGCGAGGGCGATCCGCCGGCTCCCGCCGGTCCGCCGGCCCTGCCCGCCGATCCCCGCTCGGTGGCGGCCACGGCCAACCAGACGCTGAACACCCTCCTCGGCCTGCTGGGCAACCCCGACCTGCGCCTGCCGCCCGTCCTCTGCCGGCAGCTGCGCACCCTCGGCCTCGGCCTCGACCTCCGGGCCGTGTGCAGCACCCGACCGAGCGGCTCGCCCTCGCCCGCGCCGTTGCCCGTGCCCGACCCGATCGGCGCCGTCGACGACGTGCTGGGAGGGATCGGCGGATGAAGCCCCGCATCCTCATCAACCTCGCCTTCTTCGCCGTCCTCGGCGTGGGCCTGGGCGCCTGGGCCGTCGGCGACGTGCTCCAGCTCGACCTGACCGACCCGCCGTACGAGATCACGGCCGACTTCGAGGACTCGCCCGGCCTGCAGTCCGGCTACGACGTGGGCTACCTGGGCACGCCGATCGGCCGGATCCGGTCCGTGGAGCTCGCCGAAGGCCACGTCGAGGTCACCCTGGCCATCGACTCGGGCCGGGAGATCCCCGCCGACTCCACCTTCGCCGTCCGGCGGAAGTCGGCCGTGGGCGAGCCCTACGTCGACATCATCCCCCCGGAGGGGGCCGAAGCCGACGGTCCCTCCATGGACGAGGGGGATCACGTGCCCGTGGCGCGGACCCAGACCCCGCTCTCCTACTCCGAGCTGTTCGCCTCGCTCGACGACCTCGTGGGCACCGTCCCCGAGGACGACCTGGCCACGCTGCTGCACGAGTTCGCGGCGGCCGTCGACGGGCGGTCGGGGAGCCTCCGGGACATGATCACCGGCACCGACGACGCCCTCGGGACCTTCGCCGAGCACGCCGACCTGCTCGAGTCCTCCACCGCCAGCCTCTCCCGCCTGACCCGGGTCTTCGCCGAGCACCGGACCGCCGTGGACCAGGGCCTGGCGAACAGCGAGACGGTGACCGGCAGCCTGGCCCGGGCCCGGGCGGACCTGGAGCGGGTGCTGGTCGACGGCAACGACCTCGCCACCCGGACCGCCGACCTCGTGGCCGGCTCCGAAGCCGAGCTGAGCTGCACCATCGGCGGGCTGTCGGCGGTCTCCGCCGGGCTGGCCCGACCCGAGGTGGTGGCCGCCCTGAGCGACCTCCTGGCCACCGCGCCCGCGGCGGCTGAGGTGTTCATCGACGTCACCGCCTGGGAGGCCGACGGGCCCTACATCCGGGCCATCCCCCCGCTGAACGTCGGTGCCGGCCCGCCGCTGCCCGTCTACCCCGAACCCCGCTCGCTGCCCGGCCTCACCCCCGACCCCGCCTGCCCGGACATGGCCCCTGCGGCGGCTCCGGGCGGAGCCGAGGTCGCCGGCCCCGGCGGTTCGGCCGAGGTCGATGCCGGCCCGAGCCCCGCCGGAGCCCCGGCTCCCGACGAGGCCGTCACGGGCGAGGCGGCCTCGTCGGACCAGGAGTCAGGCGGTGGCGGGTTCAACCCGATCCCGATCCTCCTCGCGCTCCTCGCCATCGCCGCCGTGGCCGCCATCCGGCCCTGGCGCTGGAGGCCGTGACCGGCGTCACCCGAGGGACCGGATCCGGTCCCTACTGGTGACGGCAACGAAGGACGGTTGTGATGACGATGCTGGACGACGCGCCTGACACGAGAGTCGACCTCGACGAGGTCGACGGCGACGATGGCGGTGACGACCACGGGGACGGGCCGACGGGCCGCCCGGACCGGCAGCCCCGAGACCGGTGGTGGACGAACCTGCCGACCCTCGTGGTCATCGCCCTGGCCTGGCTCCTCGTCGCCGGCGGCGTGGTGCTCTGGCAACAGAACCAGAGCCTGGCCGATGACCGCGACGACCGCCGCGACGCCGCCCGGGTCGCCGGCGACTTCGCCACCGCCGTGCTCAGCTACGACCACCGTGACCTCGGCGGCAGCCTCGACCGCGTGCTGGCCCTGGCGACGCCTGAGTGGGGGCGCCAGTACGAGGACGCCTGGTTCCAGGACCAGCAGGGGGTCGTGGAGGAGCTGCGGGCCCGCGCCCGGGTCGACGTCCGCGACGTCATGGTGGGGGACGAGCAGGACGACGTGCTCCCCGCCGTGGTCGTCTTCAACGCCACCATCCGCAGCCAGATCGGCGTCCGCCGCCTCGGCGGCTCGTACCTCAGGGTCGACCTGACCCGGGTCGACGGTGCCTGGCGGGTGGCCGACATGGCCTTCCTCGCCTCCACCGAGCAGAGCCTCGACCCCGCGGCCGGCGACGGTCAGGCGCCCCCGACCGGCGGCTGAGCGCCGGCCCGGCCCCTACGATGCCCCCTGAACGAGGGGGGTCCGCGATGTGGGATCGGATCGTGGTCGGCGTGAACCAGGCGGACTCGGCGGCCCGGGCCGCCAGCGAGGCATTGGCTCTGGCCGGGCTCACCGGCGGTGTGGTCCACCTCGTCTGCGCCCTGGAGGGCAAGGAGCGCAGTGCGCCACTGTCGGCCATGGTCCCCGGCGCCGCCCTCACGCCCGGCGAGCCGTCGCCGAACCTCCCGGGCCAGGGTGACGCCCGCACCCACGCCGAGAACTTCCTGTCCCGGGTGGCCCGCGACGCGCCGGTGCGGACCCAGACCCACGTGCTGCCGGGGGACGCCGCCGACGTGCTGCTCCGGGTCGCCGGTGAGGTGGACGCCGACCTGATCGTCGTCGGCAACAAGGGCATGCAGGGCGCCCGCCGGGTGCTGGGCAGCGTCCCCAACACCATCAGCCACCAGGCCGCCTGCTCCGTCCTGATCGTCCAGACGGTGTGACTCTCAGCCGGTGAAGGGTGGGGTGGCCGGGATGGGTCCCGGCGCCGCGGTGCCGAAGGTGATGGGCGCGCGGGCCTCGGTCACGAGCGAGAAGTCGGCGGCGAACATGATGCAGGGCTGCGTGCGGCAGTCCGTGGCCCGGCCGGCTATGTCGACGATCTCGGCCTCCACCTCGTAGCTGACGTCGAAGCCCGCTCCGGCCTCGGCCGCCGCGGCGGTCCTGGCCAGTCGCTCGGTGCGGATCCCCGGCGCGAAGAACGCCAGGTTGCTCTCGTCGCAGTCGAAGTCGTCGATGGCGTGGGCCGGGCACTGACCGACCACGAGCGGCAGGTCCGGGCGGAAGCCGGTTCCGGTGACCTCCACGGTGTCGCCGTCCTCGAGGTCGGTGGACGGTGTCACCTCGATGGTGGGATCGAGCAGCGCCCCGTTCGGGTCGAACTCGAGCACGGCCTCGGCGTGACGGCCGAGGTCGCCGTGGGCGATGACGATCGAGCACGCCGTCACCCGGCAGTCCACCTGCTGGCCGAGCCAGGTCTCGAACGTGGCCCGCACGCCGATGAACCCGTCGATTTGAGCATCCGGGCCCGTGATGCCGAAGCGGATGAGACCGCCCTCGCAGTCGCCCGTGTCCTCGGGCGCGGCGATGCACTGCTGGACGGTGAAGAACCGCTCAGGGTCGAAGCCCTCGCCGTCGAGGTGCACCAGGTCGCCGTCGACCAGGCCCGTGGCTGGGTCGGCAACGAGGGTCGGTGGAGGGCGGAGCGGGGCATCGGGGTCGAACTCGAGCGGGACCAGAGCCGCCTCGGAGAGCTCGAGGGCGCTGAACAGGAGGCCTTCGGACCCGACCACCAGGAGGCAGTCGCCACTCCGGCAGTCGAAGGGCCCGCTGGGCAGGTCCAGGATCGGCGACACGAAGATCCGCCCCTCGATGTGTCCCGACGGATCCACCTCGACCCCGACCGACTGGCTGAGATCGCAGTCCGCGGACGTCGCCACCGGGTCGCGGCAGAGCATGGCCTGCGCGAAGCCCTCACCGAAGACGTCGAGCGGGAAGTCGTCGCCCGCGAAGTCGATGCGGTCACCGTCCACCAGGCCCGTGGTCGGCGCCGCGGTGACCGTGCGTCGCGTCGGGTCGGGTCCCGCCGGATCGAAGGTGACCTCGACGAACCGCGTGCGGAGGTTGCCGTTGGCGGTGAGCCCGGCCGCCCCGACCACGCAGGCGTCGACGCGGCAGTCGAAAGCCTCGTCCTCGAACTCGAGGAGCACGTCGACCGGTACGCGCACGGTGAACCGGCCCTGGGGTCCCGTCTGTGCGAACTCGAGCACCTGGCAGCCCTGGAACATCGGGAGGCCCGCGGCGCACTGGAGAGGGAGTACGACCTCTCGAGGGGCCCAGCCCTGACCCCGGATGGTCACCTCCTGGTCGTGGACCAAGTCCGTGCGTCGGGGTCACCGTGACCGACGGACCGCCGCCCTCGGCGCCCACGGGTGAGGGCACGGCGAGCTCGGCCGGCAGCTCGAAGGGCAGGCGATCACGCGCCGCCGCTTCGGCTTCGGCCCGGGCGACCAGGTACTGGGCCTCAGGCGGTAGCGCCTCGCTCGCCGGCGATGGGGGCTCCTCGGCGACGACCGGCACGGTCGGCACCAGCAGCAAGGACCCTGAGAGCAGCACGAGGCCGACCACCAGACCCCTCCCCCGCCGCATCGGGCGCACGTTAGGACATGCGCGGGGTCAGGACGCGCGGGGCGACGGCGGCGCGATGTACTCGAAGTGGCCGCTGTCGGGGACGAGCCAGAAGTCGCCCGAGCCGAAGCCCCACTGCTCGAAGACGGCGACGAGACGGGGGTCCTGGGCCGAGTCGATGCCGGTCGGGTTGGTCGAGAAGTTGAGGTCGACGGCGGCGCCCCAGGCGTGGCGGGAGAGCTGGACGCTGCCGGCCACTGTGCGGGCGTTGAAGCAGCCTTCGTAGCTGCCCACGAGATGGCCCAGGTTGGCCGCCTGCAGGTCCTCGAGCGCCCCGCGGAGGGCCGGGACCAGGTTCCGGTGGCACCGGGTGGCGCCGAGGATCGGCAGGTCGACGGTGACGATGTTGGCGGCCACCCAGTCGGGGGCGATGGTGATCGGACCCGGACCCGAGCCCTGGACGGCGAACTCGCCGAACTCGGCCTTGATGAGGGCCTGGGGCAGGACGGCATCGGCGTGGCGCAGGAACGGGGTCTCGCCCACGGCCCGGGTCCGCACCGGTTCGCCGGTCAACCCCCGGATGGCCGTGTCGAGCGGGGTGCGCGACCCCCGGTGGTGCAGGAGCAGGTACCGGTCGGTGTCCACGCCGATGGCCGTTCCGGTCGCGAGGTCCACCACGGCCTCGGCCCCGGCGACGCCGTTGTCGGGCACGACGGCCGCCACCCGCAGCCAGTCGCCGCTCGCCAGCTGCAGCCGACCGCCGACGCCGATGCCCCGCAGCTCGGCCGAGGTCTCGCCCAACACGGCCTGCCCTGGGGCGAGCCGGCGCAGGTCGGGACGCGCCGCCCGGCCCGAGAAGGCGGGGAACCGTGCCGGGTCCACGGCGAGCACGTCCAGCGGGATCGTCCACCCCGAGGGGAGGCGCTGGACCTCCTGGCCGTCGGCGTCCTCCGCGGCCACGAAGCCCAGGAGGTCGCCGCGGACGACGGTCACGTCCTGCACGTCCGGCACGTCGCTGACCGTCCCCGCGAGGCCCGGCGCCAGTCCACCGGCGGTCCACGCCAGCAACACCCGGTCCCGCGGTCGCTCGGGCGGGGCCGGGGCGGTGGTCGTGGGGGCCGCGACCGTGGTGGGCGGGACGGTGGCAGACGAGCGGGGCGGGGCGGCGAGCACCGCCGTCGTCTCGGGCCCGTCGTCCGCCGGTTCCCCGTCGACCGCCAGCGCGACCGCCGCCCCGACCGCAAGGCCCACGAGGAGCCCGGCGACCACGAGCACCAGGCGGCGCATCACCACCGGCTAGTGGTCACGCCAGGCCCTCGGCCACCTCGACCAGCTCGGCCCGGGACAACCCGGTGCCCTCGAGCACGATCACCATCCCTCGCTCGACCCACTCGAGCCGTCCGGCGTCGGGCGTGTAGCGGGCGTCGCGGCCCCGGAGGCGCACGGTGTCGTAGTCCAGGCCGAGGGGCGGGCTGATGCGGGTCCCGGGCCGCTGCTCCAGCAGCAGCCGCCGGTCCCCCGCCCCTGCCGTGAACAGCACCGCGGTCTCGCCGTCGAGGCGCCCGGCCGGCGGATCGAAGCCCGCGACGTCGAGGCCGAACGCGTCCGGGAGGGCGGCCTGGATCTCCGCCGCCGACGCCGATCGCTGCTCCGGCCACGATGCGGGCAGGGCCACCGGCCTGACCCCATGAGCGAGCGCGAGGTCGACCAGGGCGTCGGTGGGGACCGAGCCGTCGACCACCAGGTCCAGGTCCGCGCCGTGGACGCCGACCCGCTGCCCGTCCGCGCTGATGTAGGCGCCCTCCTCGGTCGGACGCACCAGCGGTCCGAGGTCGCCGAAGAGCCCAGGCCCGGTCCACGACCGCGTGGCCTGCAGGCGAACCCAGGCCCGACCGTCGCTCCACGACCAGACCCCGGTCGGCGTGACCCCGCCGATGACGCCCGATCGGCCGGCGCGGAACCCGTCCGGCGGCACCGGCCCGAGTCCGATCCGGGGCGTTCCGGGCTCGAACCCGGCATCAACGGGGTCGACGACGGCGGGCGGGACGAAGCGATCGGCGTCCGGCGCCTCCAGCTCGAGGTCCACCACTTCCATCGTCAGCAGGGTGGCACCGGGTTGGTCGTCGTAGCCCCGCAGGGCCGCCCACCGTCGGCGATCGGGCTCGTCGGACGCCCGCACGACGAGGCGCACCGGGACCATCTGTTCCTCGTCGAGGGACAGGGCGACGAGGTCGGTCGGGTGGAGGTCGCGCAGGTTGCCCGCCGGCCGCAGGCCGTCGAGGAGCGGGCCGATCTGGGCCGCGGTGGCCGTCACCTCGACGGTCGGCCGACCGGCCACCGTGCCCTCACCCACCACCGTGGCCGTGTCGACCGAGGCGAAGCTGCGGACGGGTACGACCAGCTCCAACGGCACCGGGGCGTCGGCGGCGAACGGGGGTCGACCGGTGACGGCCTCCTCTTCGGGTCCGGTGGTGCAGTCCGGCAGGTCGACGATCGGGCAGCTGCGCACGCCGCTCGCCACCCAGGCGGCGCCGTCGGTCACCAGGCGCACGTCGTTCGGGCGCCACGAGCTGCTCGGGTAGGAGGTCTGGTCCCGCCAGGTGAGGGCGAGCGACTCCGGCGCCCGGTAGTCGAGCGTGCCCGAGAACCGGCGCGCCGGGACGTCGGGGTGCCAGCCGTGCTCCACCAGTCGGAGGTCGGCGTGCAGGCCGTCCATGGTGGCCTGGGCGGCCACGACCCGGCTGGGCAACGAGGCCGCGGCGACCGGCTGGGGCCCGTCGTCGCCGAGGCCGACGAGGGAGGCGCCGATCACCGCGCCGACGAGCACCGCGGCCGCGGCCGCCCGCCAGCTCCACCGGTCCCGTGCTGCCGGTTCGACGGGGGCGACCGGAGCCTCCTGCTCCTCCTCCAGGATCCGCCGGACGGCCGTGGCCACGTCGGGAGTGGGCCCGACCGGCTCGAAGCGCAGCCCCCGGCGGATCTCCTGGCCCTTGGCGGCGAACGCCTGGCAGTCGGCGCAGCCCTCGAGGTGTTCGTCCAGCCCCGGCGCCGACTCACCGTCGAGCCGGGCCGAAACCAGGACGCGGGCGTCGGTGCAGCTCATCGGTCGCCCGTCCCGGTGTCGCCGACTGTGTCCTCGTCGGCCAGCCAAGCGGCGAGCTGCAGGCGGGCCTGGTGGACCCGGCTCTTGACCGTGCCCTCCGGCACCTCGAGGATCACCGCCGCCTCGCGGTACCGGTAGCCCAGGACCTCGACGACGAGCAGGGCCTCGCGGAACTTGGGCTTCAGGGCCGCCAGCCCCGCATTCAGCTCGGCGCCCATCTCCGGCGAGGGCCGGTCCTCGGGCACGGGCGCCACCTCGACCAGGCGGGTCCGGCGCTCGCGACTCCGGAGGGCGTCGATGCCCGCGTTGCGGGCGATCTGGAACAGCCAGGTCGAGAAGCGGGACTGGAAGGCGAAGGTGTCCAGCCGCCGGTAGGCCCGCAGGAAGGTCTCCTGGGCCAGGTCCTCGGCCAGCGCCGGGATCGCGCACCAGGTGGCGCAGGAAGCGGACGATCGGCTGCTGGTAGAGCCGCATCAGCGTCTCGAACGCCGCGAGGTCCCCGGCCGCCGCCGCCCGGACCACGACCGGATCGGGCTCGTCCACCGCGTCCGGCCTACTCGCGGCCAACGGGTGGCGTCCACCCGTCAGGGCGCGATTCGGTCTCCACGTGTCAGGTGACGACCAAAACCCCCGAAAGGTTCACTCGGTCTGCGAACCCAACCGATTGCACGTGAGGGGGTTGTGGGGCTCCGTCGTCATCGAACCGGCGACTGCCGTGCCCACTGACCCATTGTTCCGGGTTCGAATTTAGCCAATTCGACGGTCGAGATCCGCGATCTGTCGCTGTGACTGCAGCGAATCGTGGTCAAATGAAACTTCTTCGGATTTCTTCACCGGATTGGCCGATTTGGGGCTTTGAGTGTCACACCCCCTGCGTAGGTTGGGGGCATGCAGGACGTGGTCGCCGAGCTGCGGGTCGGGGTCAAGGACCTCGCCGCGGAGGACCGTCGCGGCTGGTCCGCGGCGGCACTGTGTGACCGGGTGCGGGACCTGGCCGGGCTGTCGGAGGCGTTCCAGGTCGAGCTGGTGCGGGTCCTGGCCGCCTGGGACGAGCGGGCGGCGTGGGGCGAGGACGGCGCGGTCACCGCGGTCTCGTGGCTCACCCATCAGTTCCCGATGTCCTCCGGCGAGGCGGCGGGCCTGGTGCGCGTGGCCCGGCTTTATGCCGGGCACCAAGTGGTGGCCGACGCCGTCGACGGCGGTGAGCTGTCGCTGAGCCACGCCCGGCTGCTGGCGAGGGCCGAACACCACCGTCAGGTCGAGTTCAGGTGGTCGGTCGCCGGCCTGGTCGAGCTCGCCGCCACCCTGAACCTCAAGGACTACGGCCAGGTCATCGCCGAATGGATCGAACTGGTCGATGACCGGCCGCCGCCCGATGACACCAAACGCCGGTTCACCAGCAGCGACACCATCGGCGGCGCAGCCCACAGCGAGCTGTTCGGGTCCTCTGATGACGCCGCCATCATCCGGGCTGCCATCGAAGCCCACGATCGCCCGGACCCCATCGACTGCCCCGAAGGGCCCCGGAGCCGATCCCAGCGCCACTACGACATCGTCATCGACATCTTCCGCCGGGCCCTGGCCGACCAGCTCGGCGACACCGTCGCCACCCCCGGCAGCGTCGACATCATCCTTGACGCCGACACCGCGTCCGACCTGACCGCGGAGTCGCCGCCGAAGAACCCCTTCCAGGAGGTGTTCGCTCCTTACCGGGATCACCTCGTGGCCGAGCGCCTGCTCCGGCGTCGTTGCACCTACCAGAACGGCGAGCAGGCTCGCCGGGCCTTCGCCGCTGCGTTGCTCTGCACCGGGTGGGTCCGGCGCATCCTGGTCGATCCCGAGACCGGCGACGTGTTGAACGTCGGCCGGGCCCACCGGCGCTTCACCCCCCGGCAGCGCCGGGCGCTGGTGGTCAGGGACGGCGGCTGTGCGTTCCCCGGCTGCGACCGGAAGCCCAAGTGGTGTGACGCCCACCATCTCAAGCCCTGGGAAGCGGACGGGCCCACCGATCTCGACAACGGCTGCCTGCTCTGTCGCCGGCACCACACCCTCGTCCACCACGGCGGCTGGACCCTCGCCCGCGACCCGACGACCGGGATCTTCACGGCCACCAACGCCGACGGCCGGCAGTTCACCCGAAGACCCGGCGAACGCTGCTGACCTCCGGGTCGATCGACGTGGGGCCGGCGCGTCGCGCCCGTCCTACGTGCTGAACGGGGGTGGCGGTGAGGTGAGGCCGGGGAAGGACTCGGCCTCCGGCGGCAGGCCGGCGTCTGGGGGGCCGAGGTCGCTGTCGATGCCCCGGACCAGACGGAGGAGGACGAGAAGGAGCACGAAGCCGTAGACCACGGCGCTGACGATGCCGAGGAGCACGAGCAGCGGCTTCCAGGTGCCGACCTCGTAGATCTCGCCCCGCTCGCTCACGCACATCAGCGTCCAGTTCGTGCCGGTTCCGTCGGAGGTGGCCACGTCGTAGCGGACGACGAAGGTGTCGGGCCGGTCGTCCGGGCACAGGAAGGCGGCGGCCTTGAACGAGCTCGGGTAGATGACCATCAACATCGTCGCCAGGAACACGGCGACGAAGAAGGGGACGACGAGCAGGAGGATCCCCTTCAGGCAGCCGCTCATCCCGGTGGCTCCGCCAGCTGGCCGTCGCCGGTGAACTGGATCGTGGCGTTCTCGCGCTCGCTGTTGACGTTGACCGAGATGGTCGGCCGGCGCCCCGACCGGGAGATGTGGACCGTCTGGGCGTGGCCGCCCTCCACGTCGGCCTCGTCCAGGGCGTCGTCGACGATCGCGTCGAGATCGGCCAGGGCGATGCGCTCCGGACGGAAGAGCGTCGGCCGGAGCTGCTCACCGGAGCCGATCCCCGTCACCGGGGTCGGATCCGAGAGGCCCTTGATCCCGTAGAGGCCCGAGCTGCCGTAGCGGTAGTTGTCGAGCTGGTCGGTGGTGCCGGGAACGAGGACCTCGAGCTGCACCACCCCCCGGTTGACGGTCATCGAGCGCAGCGCGATCTCGCCGCCCAGTTCCTCCTCGAGGACCTCGATCGCCTCCAGCGGGAGGTCGGCGCCGAGGCCACCACCCCGCTCGTCGATCTCCTCGTCGAAGTCGCCCCGGCTGGTGCCGCCGCAGGCCGCCAGGAGCACCGTCGCCCCGACCAGCAGCCCGACCCTTCCCCTCCAACCCACTGGCGTCGCACCCTAGACCGCCGTCTGCGACGCCTCGTGGCACGAATCGTGGGCATCACGGCATTGACGCCATCCCCGACCCTGGGGGACCCTGCGTCGCGTGCACCGCGTGGCGATCGTGCTCTTCCCCGGCGTGCAGCCGCTGGACGTCGTCGGTCCCCACGAGGTCTTCGCCGGCGCCAACGACGTCCTCGACGGGACCGGTTCCGCCGCCGAACGCTACGAGGTGAGCCTGGTCGCGCGGGTCCCCGGCCCGGTGACCGCGGAGAGCGGGCTCGCCCTGATGGCGGGGCCGCTCGGCCCGACGGACGGCATCGGCACCCTCCTCCTGCCGGGCGGGACCGGGGTCACCGCGGCCGCCGACGACAGCGGGCTGGTCGACTGGGTCCGGGCCGCCGCGGGGCACGCCGGGCGCGTGGCCACCGTGTGCAGCGGCACGTTCCTCGCCGGCGCCGCCGGGCTCATCGACGGTCGCCGGGTCACCACCCACTGGGCCCGGGCCCGCCGCCTGGCCGAGCGCTACCCCCTGGCGGAGGTCGACGCCGACCCCATCCACCTGCGGGACGGCGACCTCTGGACCTCGGCCGGCGTCACCGCGGGCATCGACCTCGCCCTCGCGCTCGTCGAGGAGGACCAGGGGGCGGAGGTGGCCCAGACCATCGCCCGCTGGCTGGTGATGTTCCTGCGCCGGCCCGGCGGTCAGTCCCAGTTCGCCCAGCCCGTCTGGGCCGAAGCCGCCCCGCCGGGACCGGTCCGCCAGGCCCAGGACCTCGTCAACGCCGATCCCGGCGCCGACTGGCGGGTGCCGGTGCTGGCCCGGGAGGTGGGCATGAGCCCGCGGCACTTCAGCCGCTCGTTCACCGACCAGGTCGGGATCTCGCCCGGCCACTACGTCGCCACCGTGCGGGTGGAGGCCGCCCGGCGCCTGCTCGAACAGGAGCCCGACGCCACGACGAGCGCGGTCGCCCGTCGCTGCGGGTTCGGCACCGCCGAGACCCTGCGCCGGGCGTTCCTGCGCCGGGTGGGCGTCCCACCCGAGCAGTACCGCCACCGCTTCGCCACGACCCGCTGACCCCGAACAGGAGACCACCGTGCAGATCGCCATCCCCCTCTACGACCGCCTCACCGCCCTCGACGGCATCGGGCCCTACGAGGTCCTCCAGCGCCTGCCCGACGCCACCGTGGTGTTCGTCGGCACCAGGACGGGCGAGGTCCGGACCGACAACGGGTTCCTCGGCCTGACCGTCGACGCCCATGTCGACGACGTCCGCCACCCCGATGTGATCGTGGTGCCGGGCGGGATCGGCAGCCGCAAGGCGGTCGAGGACGAGGCCCTGCTCGACTGGATCCGCACCGCCCACGAAACCACCCGGTTCACGACCAGCGTGTGCACGGGCTCGCTCATCCTGGGCGCCGCGGGCCTCCTCGACGGCCTCACGGCCACCACCCACTGGAGCGTCCTCGACGACCTGAAGCGCTACGGGGCCGAGCCGACCATGCAGCGGGTCGTGGAGCACCTCGACGAGCGGCTCATCACGGCAGCCGGGGTCTCCTCGGGCATCGACATGGCCCTGCGGCTGAGCGAGCTGCTCGTGGACGACGTCGCCGCCAAGGCCATGCAGCTCATGATCGAGTACGACCCCCAGCCCCCCTTCGACGCCGGTCACCTCGACCGGGCCGGCGATCAGGTGGTCGAACGGGTCATCGAGTACGCGGCAACCAAGGACTGAGCGGGCCGGGCCAGCACCTTGTGGAGCTCCGCTGAGCTGACCGGACGGGCGCAGACGAAGCCCTGGACCAGCGTGCAGCCCAGCGCCATGAGGGTCTCGAGGTCGTCCTTGCGCTCGACCCCTTCGGCGACCACGGCGTAGCCGAGGTCGGCCGCCAGATCGACGAGCGTGCGCACCAGGCTCTGCTGGTCGCGCCGATCGGCGACGCCGTCGACGAACGAGCGGTCGATCTTGAGCACGTCGACCGGGGTGCCCTGCAGGTACCGCAGCGAGGTGTACCCCGTGCCGAAGTCGTCGAGGGCGATGCGCACCCCCGCCGCTCGCAGTCGGGCCAGCTCGGCGCTGGCGTCGACGACCTGCTCCAGCGTCGTGGTCTCGGTGATCTCGACGATCAGGCGACTCGGGGCCATCCCCGCGCCCGCCATCGTCGCCAGCAGGCGATCGACCACGTCGGGCTCCTGGAGCTGGCGGGGCGAGAGGTTGACCGATAGGGCCGGTGCCGGCGCGCCATCAGCGCTCACCGGCCAGCGCGCGGCCTCGCCCACGGCCTGGGTAATGACCTCCCAGCCGAGGGGCACGACCAGGCCGGTCACCTCGGCCACCGGGATGAAGCGGTCCGGCTCGATGAAGCCGTCCTTCGGGTGCCGCCAGCGGGCCAGCGCCTCGACGGCGAACACGCCGCCCGTCGTGGCGTCGACCATGGGCTGGTAGTGGACCTCGACGTCGCCCGCGGCGATGCCCTTGCGCAGGTCGTCCTCGATGCGCAGCCGCTCCGCGGCCTCCTCATGGAGGCGGCGGGTGAACCGCTCCACGGTGTCCCCGCCCCGCTTCTTGGCCGCGTACATCGCCAGGTCGGCATCGCGCAGCAGGTCGTCGGACGAGGCGTCGCCCGCGGGCGTGGAGCCCGGCGTGGCCCGTTCCGCCGTCGTGGCCACCCCGATGCTGGCGGTGAGGCGGATGGTCCGCCCGGCGATCGAGACCGGCTCGCGGAGGCTGGCGCAGAGACCCTCGGCCGTCGCCACACCGGCGTCGGCGTCACCCTTGATGACCACGGCGAACTCGTCACCCCCGAGGCGGGTCAACGTGTCGCCATCGCGCAGGCACCGGGCCAGTCGCTCGCCGATGATGCGCAGCGCATCGTCGCCCACCGCGTGGCCGAGGGTGTCGTTCAGGCGCTTGAAGCCGTCGAGGTCGAGGACGAGGACCGTCACCTGCTCGTCGGGGTGGTGCACCCTTCGGCGCAGCGCCAGCCCCAGCCGCTCGGCGAGCATGCTCCGGTTGCCGAACCCGGTCAGCGGGTCGTGCTGGGCGCGGTGGACCAACGCGGCCTCGCGCTCGCGGAGCTGACGGCCCATCGCGTTGAAGTCGTGGCCGAGGGCGGCGAGCTCGGTCGGCCCCCCGACTTCGACCGGGTCGTGGTTGCCCGCCGCCAGCCGGCCGGTCGCGTCCCGGAGCCGCTCGGTGGGGCGGACCACGGTCCGAGTGAGGTGCTGACCGATGGCCAGGGCCACCGCCACCCCGAAGAGCGCGACGGCGAGCGAGAGGCGTAGGGCCCGGTTGCGCTGGTCCTGGACGGCCGCGAGCCGGGCGGCCAGGGACTCCATCTCGACCTCGTGGGCCTCGTTCCAGTCGGTCCCCGCGCCCTGGAGCAGCGGGAACAGGCGTTGGGCCGTGACGATCTGCTGGCCCCGGGTGAGCACTTCGCCGTCGGTCTCGGCCATGACGGTTTCGGCGGCGTGCCACTGGGCCACCCCGGACTCGAACGCTTCGTCGACGGCTTCGAGCTCGAACCCGGTCTCCTGCAGGTCGGCGACGCGCTGATCGGTCTCTGCTACGGCTCGCCGGACGGCATCGATGTCCGCCGCGGACGGGTCGTCAGGGTCGACGGCGGTGACCGTCCAGGCCACCTGGTTGACCTGCTCGGCCAGCGCCAGGAGCGGGATGGCTCGGGATCGGGCGTCGTCGATCGTGCCGAATGCGCCGTCGGTGACCGTGCGCTCCGCGATGAGCGTGAAGGTCGTGACGACGGCGACGGCGGCCACCACCACGATCACGCAGAGGCCGACCCGGGCACCGATCGACACGGAGCGTCGGTCGCGCTCGAATCCCCCCCAGCTCATTGGAATCTCAATCGGCCCGGCCCCGGGGTCGATGAGGGCCGGGAAATAATAGACAAGTAGTCACTTGTTCATTAAGGTGAAGCGTGGAAAGGACATCGAGATGACCCAGAACCCCACCTCCCACCCGGTCGCCGTGATCACCGGCGCCTCCCAGGGCCTCGGACGCGCCCTCGCCACCGAGCTGGCCCAGCGGGGCTGGCACCTCGTGATCGACGCCCGGCGGGCCGAGCGCCTGGCCGAGGCGACCGACGACCTGGCCACCCACACCGAGGTCCGCGGCCTCGTCGGCGACGTCACCGACCCCGACCACCGCCAGGACCTCGTGGCGGCCGCCACCGACCTCGGCGGCCCGGTCCGCCTGCTGGTCAACAACGCCAGCACCCTGGGAGCCTCCCCCCTGCCGGCTCTCGACGCCGTCACCCCCGAGGTGCTCGAGCGGGCGTGGGCCGTCAACGTCGCCGCCCCGGTGGCGCTGACTGCGGCCCTCATCCCGGCGTTGGCCTCCGGCGGCACGGTCGTCAACATCACCTCGGACGCCGGCGCCGAGGCCTATGAGGGCTGGGGTGTGTACGGCGCCACCAAGGCGGCGCTGGAGCACGTGAGCCGGGTCCTCGCGGTCGAACATCCCGAGCTGCGGGTGCTCGCGGTCGACCCGGGCGACCTGCGGACGGAGATGCACCAGGACGCCTTCCCGGGTGAGGACATCAGCGACCGTCCTCTGCCGGCGGAGGCGGTCCCGGGGCTGGTGGCCCTGATCGAGGGCGACCAGCCGAGTGGGCGCTACGCGGTCGCCGACGTCGCGGTGCCGGTGACGTCGTGACCACCCTGACCGCCGGCTTCCGTCCGGTCGGGGACGCGGGGTCCGTCGCCCCGTTCCACCTCGACCCGACCCGGGAGGCCCACGAGCCCCCCGAGGCCCGCGGTCGCCGGCGGGACGACGTCCGCCTCATGGTCTCGACGGGCACCGAAGCGCCCGTCCACACCCGGTTCCGGGATCTCGCCTCCTACCTGCGAGCCGGTGACCTGGTCGTGGTCAACACCTCCGCCACGGTCGCCGCCGCCCTCGACGGGTGGCTGCCGTCGGGCCAGGCGGTCGCCGTCCACGTCTCGGGCCAGCTGCCCGGCGGGCTCTGGCTGGTCGAGGTCCGACGCCTGGCCGACGGGGCCACGGAGCCGTACGTGGTCACCGACCCCGGCATCGTGGCCCTCGCCGGGGGCGGCTCGGTCGTGCTGCTCGCCCCCTTTGCCGACTCGCGGCGCCTCTGGTTCGCCCGCTTCGAGCTGACGGCCGGCGTGGCCGAGCACCTCGAGGCCTATGGGCGCCCGATCCGCTACCGGTACGTCGGCCGGGACTGGCCGCTCGACGCCTACCAGTCGGTGTTCTCCACCGAGCCGGGCAGCGCCGAGATGCCCAGCGCCGCCCGTCCGTTCACCCCCGAGGTGGTCACCGACCTGGTGCGCCGGGGCGTGACCCTGGCGTCGCTGCTGCTGCACACCGGGGTGTCGTCGCTCGAGGGCCACGAGGCGCCCTACCCGGAGCGCTACCGGGTCCCGCCCGGGACCGCTCGGCTCGTCAACGCCGCGCACGCGGCAGGCGAGCGGGTGATCGCCGTCGGCACGACGGTCGTGCGGGCGCTCGAGACCGTCACCGACGACACCGGCACGACCCATCCGGGCGAGGGCTGGACCGAAGAGGTCATCACCCCGGAGCGGGGCGTCCGCGCCGTCGACGGGCTCCTGACCGGTTGGCACGAGCCCGAGGCCTCCCACCTCTCCATGCTGGAGGCGGTGGCCGGCCGCCGGCCGCTCGAGCTCGCCTATCGCGCCGCCTACGACGAGGGCTACCTCTGGCACGAGTTCGGCGACAGCCACCTCCTGCTCCGGTCCGCCCGCGACGTCCGCATGCGCACCTTGACGTCCGACGTGAGATCGGTCGCGGCATGATCAGCGTCGTGCCGGACCGGGCCGCGCCGTCGTTGCCGGAGGGACGCCGAGCGGTGCTGTACGCCGTGCGTCGCCGGGGTGAGGCCACGGCCGAGCAGGTGGCGTCGAGCCTGGACATGACCGTCAGCGGTGCCCGCCAGCACCTCAGCGCCCTGGTCGAGGCCGGTCTGGCCGCAGCCGCCGAGACGGCCGAGCCGACCGGCAAGCGGGGCCGGCGGGCGCTCTGCTACTCGGTCACGCCCACCGGCGACGCCCTCTTCCCGAAGGCCTACGGCGAGCTGACCAACGAGCTCCTGGGCTACCTCGACGACGAGGAGCCCGACACGGTCAACCGGCTCTTCGCCCGGCGGCGGGAGGCCCGCATCGCCGGCGCGCAGGCCCGCCTCGAGGGCCTCGACTCGCTCGAGGACCAGGTGGCCGAGCTGACCCGCATCCTCGATGGGGACGGCTACCTGGCCTCGTGGGAGGCCACCCCCGACGGGGGCTTCGTGATCGTCGAGCACAACTGCGCCATCTGGGCCGTGGCCAACAAGTACGGGCAGGCCTGCGCCAGCGAGCTCGACTTCATCGACACGGTGCTCCCCGGCGCCACCGTCGAGCGCATCCAGCACATGGTCGAGGGCGCCAAGCGCTGCGCCTACCGCATCACCCCCGTCTGATCAGGCGGCGCCCGCCTCGCACACGTTGATGAGGTGGTTCTGCCACTGCGACTGCGGCACCCGCCAGTAGCTGCCGTCGGCGCAGTCGAGAGCGGGGTTGACCTCGGCGAAGGTGCCGCCGTCGACGTTGTTGTACCCGGGCACGGACCACACGTGGACCATGTGTTGGGTGGAGTCGATCATGAAGCCCCCCACCGCGCCGCACTGCGCGTCGGTGACCTCGAGGTCGGCACCGAACGGGGCATTGATCTCCCCACCGGCGTAGCTGATGCACACCCGCTCGTGGTAGTGCCAGACGTCGTTCTCGCCGGCGAAGCCCTCGGGTGCGACGCCGGTCGTGGCGTAGTACATGAACCCGGCCACCGGCGAGTCGGGCGCGCTGCCGTCGTAGATGATCGACAGCGGGTGGCGCAGGTCCGCGTTGCTCATGACCCCGTCGAAGTTCAGGGCCGGCCCACTGGTGATCGTGTAGTGGGTGCCCAGGCCGGGTGAGAAGGGCCCGGCGCGCCGGTAGCCCGCCGCTTCGGCGTCGGCCACCGTCGGGTAGCGCTCCGCCACCGCGCGGGTGATGGCGATCTGGCGCTTCAGCTCGGTGCGGGTGGCCGGCGACATGGGCTGCTCGACGATCTCGTGGTGGTGGCCGTTGGTGAGCAGCGAGAGGCCGCGATCGGCCTCGACCGCCGCCGACTCACCACCGCCCGCACCGTGGCTGTGCCCCGCCGCCATCGCGGTCCCGCCCTCGGCGCCGTGGGCGTGGTTGCGGGCCTCGGGCGAAGCGAGGACGGCACTGGTCAGGATCGCCACGGCCAGGGGGAGGGCGAAGCCGAGGCCCGGGGGCAGGGTGATCTCGGCCAGGCGGGGACGCAGGAGCACGGCCGCCGCCAGCAACACGAGGGCGACCTCGAGGGCCACGCACGTCAGGTCGACCACCGAGGCCGATTCGGCCGTGCCCGCATTGGGCCCCACCGGCAGGCCGGCCGTCCGGCTCACCGCCCAGGTGGCGATGAAGACCCCGTTGATCCCGAGGGTGAGCCCCAGGAGCGGGCGGGTCGGTTGGGTCCACAGCCAGAAGGCCACGAGGAGCTGCAGCCAGCCCGCGACGGCGAAAGCCACCCCCTCGAGGGCGAACTCGTCCATGTGCGACGGGACCATCACCAGGTGGATGACCCCGGCGGCGGCGGCCAGTGCCGCCATGCCCATGAGGAGTGCCGGCGGGGTCTCGACCCGCTCGGACTCGGACGTCAACGGTGCGACAGCGGTGGCCATGAGCCATCCCCCCTGTGTCTGAACGCCACCCCCCGGCGGCTCGCGCAGCGTAATCCCTGGGTCAGAGCGCCAGGACGACGGATCCGCCGATGATCGTGGCGGCGACGCGGACCGTGGCCAGGTCGGCGAGGGCGTCGATGAGAGGCCGGTCGAGGACGCAGAGGTCGGCCGGCGCACCCACCTCGACCCGGCGGGGCGGGCCGCCGGGGTCGTCGAGGGCGCCGAGGAAGAGGTCGAGGGCCCGGGCTGCGGTGACCCGCTCGTCCCCCCCGAGCTCGACCCCGGAACCGGTGTGGCGGTCGACGGCCGCGGCCATCGCGGCCCAGGGATCGGGTTGGCCGAACGGGGCGTCGGTCCCGGCCGCGACGGGAATGCCCGCCGCGAGCAGGCTCCCGCAGCGCCAGAGGTCCGGCCGGTCGACCGCGTCGACGTTCGCGAGGTAGCGGTCACCCCGTTCCCGGACGAAGTTGGGCTGGGTCACCACCGTCACCCCGAGGCCGGCCAGCACGTCGACCGCCCCGTCGGGCACGACGGCGGCGTGCTCGACCCGGTCCCCCCGGTGCCCGCCCGCCTCGCCCCAGGCCGCGAGCAGCACGGCGAGTCCCACCGAGGTCACGCAGTGGACGGCGACGGGGCGACCGGCCTCGTGCGCCCGCTCGATGGCCGCGGTGAGGGCGGCGGCGTCGGGGACCTCGTGGTCGGCGATGACGAGCTTCACCGGGCCCGTCGTGCTGGTCTGGCCGATGAGGCCGGGCCCACCGGTGGTCACGACCCGCTGAGGCAGGTCGGCCACCGCGAGCAGCTCGAGGGGCGCCAGTTCGTCGAACGGCGTGGCGTCGGTCACCCCGGTCACGCCGACGGCGGCCAGCTCCGCGCCGACGGCGGCGAGGTCCCGCTCGGTGGGGTCGGGGTCGACCGCGTCGCCCCACCGCCACCCGTCGTCGTCCGGCTTCCGTTCGTCCGCGGCGCCCGTGCTGAGGACCCAAGCCGCCCCGGTCGCGTGCTGGACGCGGAGCGGGCGTCCACCGCCGAGGCGGTCGAGACGCGCCCGGTCGAGGGGGCCGTGGTGGTGCTCGTGGTAGCCGACGACCCGGTCGAACGTGGTCCCGGCAACCGCACGGTCGAAGCCGGCGGGGTCGGTCTCGGTCGTCACGTCCAGCGATGCCCGGGCCGCCGCCATCGCCAGCAGGTGGAGGTGGTGGTCGTGCAACCCCGGGAGGACGGCTCCGGAGACGTCGACGACGTCGGGGGGCACGTCCGGGCGCAGCCCAGCACCGAGGGCGGTGATGCGCCCGTCCTCCACCAGGACGTCCGCCGACGACCCGTCCACCTCACCTCCCCGAACCAGCAGCCCGGTGTTCCGGTTCGGCGTCATGGGAGGGCGGCGAGGACGGCGGCGGTGTCGGCGCCGAGGGCGGGGGCGGGGCCGTTGACCGCCCGGGCGCGCGGGGCGGGCACGGGATCGGTGACGGGCAGGGCGGGCGCGTCGGGCCGGGCGACCGACGCCGCAGCACCGGCGAGCGACACGTCGAGCAGCCACGTCCCGCCGGCGGCGAGGCGATCGGTCACCGCGGCGGCGGCGGTGACACCCGCCAATGGATCGGCGATCGCGTCGGCCGCGAAGACCGGGCCCTCCTCGTCCCACAGCACGAGCCCGCCCGCGGCTGCGGCGTCGTCGCCGAAGCCGACGCGGTGGGCCTCGGCGCCGGTGCGCCCGTGACCCGTGATCGACAACCACACCCGCGGCCCGCTGCCGTCGAGCAGGGCGTCCGCATCGATGCCCAGCTGGCGCAGGGCCCGCGGCCGCGAGCCCTCGATGACCACGTCGGCGGCGGCGATGAGGGCCTTCGTCTCGGGACCGGCCAGGTCGAGGGCGACCGAGGCCTTGCCGTGGTTGAGCAGGTCGAAGAACCCCGAGTCATCCGCTCGGCCGCCGTCGGGCCGGCCGACGGACTCGACCTTCACGACGCGCGCCCCGCCGAGCTGCAGGAGGTGGCTGCACAAGGGACCTGCCCACAGCGAGCTGAGGTCGACGACAAGCGGTGGCGCGCCGAGGGGCGCCCGGCGACCGAGCTCGGTGCAGTGGAGCGGAGGGCCCGGCTCCCGCTCGCCGACCGCAGCCACGGGGAGCCCGACCAACCTGGCTCGTTCGACCAGGTCGATCGTCGTGCGCCCGGCCACGGCCGCTTCGACCTCGGCCCACGGGTCCTCCGGCGCGTCGAGCTCCAGCCACGCCGGCACCGCGGCCCGATCGTCGGGCCGAGGCAGCGCGACCGCCACCCACCCGTCCGCGGCCGGCAAGAGCCGGGTCGCCCCGCCGCAGCTCGTCGCGCCCTGCCGGCTCAGCCCCGCCAGCGCGGCGCGCTCCCCCAGCAGCGCCAAGGGATCCGGCACGGGTGCGGAGGCCACGAGCCCGCTGATCGCCGTCACCACCTCGACCGGTGGCCGGCCCGGCGGCCCGTCCGCCCGTCCCGTGAGCGCAGCCAGCCCCGCCGCGACCCAGGGATCCGGCTCAAGAGCCGAGCCGATAGGCGAGGCGACCTGGCAAGCACTGCGCCGATCGCCAACCGCAGGTTGGCGATGTCCCAGATCAAGCGCAGCAGCTTCAGCCATTCCACGCACGTCCCTAGTCGCCATTCAGGGACCGTACCGACAGGAGGTACCGTCGCCGGATGGCTGAACCGATCGAGGTCGTGCGGGCGTTCTGTGATGCGTGGGGGACGCCCGCAGAGATCGAAAAGGCGCTCGACCTGCTGAGCGACGACTGCCGCTACCACAACATCCCCCTCGACCCCGTCGAGGGGATCGACGCGATTCGGGCCACCGTCATCGGCTTCACCACCGGCGTCGAGAAGGTCGTGTTCGAGACCCATGCCATCGCGGCCAACGGCTCGACCGTGCTCACCGAGCGGACCGACACGTTCTTCTTCCCCGGCAACGAGATCGCGCTTCCGGTGATGGGCACGTTCGAGGTCGACGACGGGAAGATCGCCCACTGGCGGGACTACTTCGACCTGAACCAGTTCATGACCCAGATGGGCTGATGCGCCGGCTCGCAATGGCGGCCGTCGCGCTCGCGCTCGTCGTCGGGGCCTGCTCGGACGACGACGGTGGGGACGACGACCCGGCCGAAATCGAGGAGGCCGCGCCCGCCGACACGACCACGACCACGGCGGTGGCCGATCCCACCACGGTGGAGGCGGTGCCGTCCGCGGGGTGCGGCGCCGGCGCACCGGCTCCCGCCGGCGAGACCAGCGAGACCGTGACCTCCGGCGGGACCGAGCGGGCGTACTTCCAGCACGTGCCGCCGGCCCACGACGGTGAGACGCCCGTCCCCGTCGTCGTCGACTACCACGGTTACTCCGAGGGCGGCTCCATCCACGTGCTGCACACCCAACTCGGGCCCTACGGCGACGAAGAGGGGTTCGTCACCATCTCCCCGGACTCGGGCTACGACGTGCCCCGCTGGGACACGGGGCTCGACAGTACCGACGTGGCCATGTTCGGCGACGTGCTCGACCAGGTGGAAGCCGATCTGTGCGTCGACACCGCCCGGATCTACGTCACCGGCCTCTCCAACGGCGCCATGATGACCTCGGCCCTGGGCTGCGCGTACAGCGACCGCATCGCCTCCATCGCCCCGGTGGCCGGCCTCCGGGATCCCGAGGGCTGCTCGACGACCCGTCCGGTGCCGCTCATCACCTTCCACGGCACCGAGGACACCTTCATCGCCTTCGACGGCGGGCTCGGCTCCTCGGTCGCCGACCTCCCCGCCCCCGACGGCTCGGGAACCCTGGGCGACGAGATCGACGACACCGACGCAACCGAAGGCCCCAGCATCCCGGAGCTCGCCACCGCCTGGGCCGAGCGCAACGGCTGCCAGCCGGAGCTCGGGTCGGAGCGGGTGGCCGACGACGTCGAGCTCCAGTCGGCGGTCGACTGCCCGGCCGGCGGCGAGGTCGAGCTCTACGTCGTCGAAGGCGGCGGCCACACCTGGCCGGGGAGCACACTCGATCAGAGCATCGAATCCATCGTCGGCCCGGTCACGATGTCGATCTCGGCCAACGAGCTCATGTGGGACTTCTTCCAGGCCCACCCGCTGCCGGCCTAGGCGCCGCCTCCCGTGACCGGGATCACCGCGCCCGTGACGTAGCTGGACGCCGCGGAGGCCAGCCACAGGGTGGTCCCCACGATCTCGTCGGGCTCCCCGATGCGCCCGAGCGGCACGGCGGCGCCGGCGGCCTCGATCATGGCGTCGCCCCAGTGGGCGGTCACGTCGGTACGGAACGCCCCCGGCATGATGCAGTTGACCCGCACGTCGGGCCCGAACGCATCGGCGAAGGCCATCGTCATGGCGTTGAGGCCGGCCTTGGCCGCCGAGTAGGGGATGATGCCGCCGTACGGGCGGACCGCGCCGGAGCTCGAGACGTTGATGATCGAGCCGCCGCCGGCCTCGACCATGCGGGTGCCGATGACCGCGCTGAGTCGGAACGGGCCCTTGAGGTTCACCCCGAGCACCTTGTCCCAGTGGTCCTCGTCGATGTCGACCACCCGGTCGTAGAGGGGGGACATGCCCGCGTTGTTGACCAGCACGTCCACCTGGCCGAACTCGGCATAGGCGGCGTCGGCCAGCGGCTCCAGCTCCTCCCAGTGCGCGACGTGACACGCGTGGGCGATGGCCCGCCGGCCCGTGCGCTCGCGCACCAGCGCCGCCACCTCCTCGCACGCCTCCTGCTTGCGGCTGCTGACGACCACGTCGGCGCCGGCCTCGGCCAGGGCCAGGACCATCGAGCGCCCGAGGCCGCGGCTTCCGCCGGTGACCAGGACGACCTTGCCGGTGAGGTCGAACAGCTCGGACAGGCTCACGGAGGCGAAGCGTAGGATCCGCCGCGCATGCAACGGTTCTGGGGGCGGCTCGCGGTCGAGCTGGGCAAGCGGGCCGGCTTGGTGTCGGTCGTGGGCCTCATCGTCACCCTCGGCCTCGGCTTCGGGATCACCCAGCTCGAGTTCGCCACCGGCCAGGACAGCTACCTGAACAAGGACGACGAGGTCTACATCGACAACGTCGAGTACCAGGACCTGTTCGGCGGCCAGGCGATGCTGACCGTGATCTCGATGAACGAGGGCCACACCGTGGCCGAGCTCTTCGACGAGGACGGCATCCGCCAGTTCACGGCGTTCGACGAGGTGCTGAGCGAGTCGGGCCTGGTCCACGGGGTCATCACCCCGCTCACGGCGCTCGAGTTCGACGACGCCTTGGTGGCGAGCCCGGACGGCGACCCCACCCACAGCATCGCCGGCGGCGCCCTCCAGCGGGCGCTCGAGGAGGAGGAGCCGGGTTCGCCCGAGTTCGAGGCCCGCTTCACGGACGCCACAACCACGCTCGAACGGCTCAACGCCGTGCCCGAGGGCCAGCGCACCATCGACAACCCCGAGTGGGCCGAGTTCCTGCTCTTCGACAACCAGGACGAGATCCGGCTGTCGCTGCGGCCGTTCTTCCCCGACCCCCAGCACGCGCAGGTCATCGTGCGCCTGCTCGGCAACGAGAGCATCGAGGACGAGGGCGAAGCGGCCCAGGTCGTCGAGGACGAGGCGGCCAAGTTCGAGTTCGCGAACGCCGAGACCGTGACCACCGGCGCCGCCGTCCTGCTGCGGGACATCAACGACTACCTACGCGGCGGGATGCTCACCCTGGGCGCCATCGCCGTGGCGATCATGGTCGTGATCCTCCTGCTGCTGTTCGACGTGCGTTGGCGGTTGCTGCCGATGGGGGTGATCATCGTCGGCGTCATCTGGGCCTTCGGCGTGGCCGGCTACCTCGGCATCCCTCTGACGATCGTCACCATCGCCGGCCTGCCGGTGCTGCTCGGCGTGGGCATCGACTACGCGATCCAGATGCACGCCCGGGTCGAGGAGGAGGTGGTCGTCGACCGGTCCCCGCATCCGATCCAGGAGACCGCCCGCGGGCTGTGCCCGGCCCTGCTCGTGGTCACCTTCGACGCCATCTTCGCCTTCGCCGCCCTGCGCTTCGCCAAGGTGCCGATGATCCGCCAGTTCGGCCTGCTGCTGGCGGTGGGCATCGCCGTCATCTGCTTCGCCTCGATCATCCTCCCCCTGGCCGCGCTGGGGATCCGGGAGTACAAGTCGCCGACCAAGGGCAAGGACTTCCGGGAGGGTTTCCTCGGGCGCTTCGTCGTCAAGCTGGGATCGCTGCCCCCCGGCTCTGCGGTCCCCTTGGCCATCGCCAGCGTGATCATCCTGGTCGGCGGCCTCTCGGTCGAGGACGAACTGGAGCTGCAGACGGACCCGGTCCAGTGGGTCAACCAGGAGTCCGGGACCATCCAGGACATCCGCGAGGTCGAGGAGCAGGTGGGCAGCTCGAGCGAGCTGGGCGTGTTCTTCAGGGCCGACGACGTCTTCACCGACGAGTTCGTCCAGTACGCCCACGACTACTCGATCGAGACGCTGGCGGAGTACCCGCCCGACCGCCCGGGAGGCTTCCTCACCGCCTCGAGCATCGAAGGAGCGGTCGGCGGGTTGCTGGTCGTCCCCGGAGCGAGCGATGTCGCCCCGACGGGCGAGGAGGTGGAGGCGGCCTTCGTGGTGGCGCCACCCGGGATCCAGGCCTCGACGGTCAGCCCGGACAGCCAGGCGTTCAACATGATCTTCCAGGCCGTCCCCAGCTCACTCGAGGAGCGGGCGGTCGTCGTCGAGGAACTCCGCGAGAACACCAACCCGCCCGAAGGCATCACCGCCACGCCCTCGGGCCTCGCCGTGGTCGGCGTCGGCCTGCTGGAGAACCTCGAGGCCAACCGGGTGTTGCTCACCTACCTGTCGATCCTGTTCGTCTTCCTCTTCCTGGCCGTACGGCTGCGGTCGATCATCCGGGCGCTGCTGTCGCTGGTGCCGGTGCTGATCGCGGTGGGCGTGGCCTCGCTGGTGGCCTACGCCCTGGACCTCAAGCTGAGCCCGATCACCGCGGTCGGCGGGCCGCTGGTCGTCGCGGCCTGCACGGAGTTCACGTCGCTGATCCTCCTGCGCTTCGTCGAGGAGCGGCAGCGGGGGCTCGAGGCCGAAGAGGCCATCAAGGTGGCCGGCTCCCGGACCGGTCGGGCCTTCATCGTGTCGGCCCTGACCGCGATCGCCGGGGTGGCCGTGCTCTCGTTCTCTTCCCTCCCCCTGCTCCGGGACTTCGGCCGCATCGTGGCCATGAACTTGACCGTCGCCCTCCTCGCCGCCCTGACGATGCTGCCGCCGATGCTGGTGTGGGCCGAGCGCCGGGGCTGGGTCACCCGGGGCCTGCTCAGGGAGACGGAGGTGCCGTTCATCGAGGTGCCGGCCCATGCCCCCGGGGTGGTGCCGGGGCGTTAGGTCACGGATCCCCGGCGGCCCGGCTGGGCGGCGCCTGGTCCTCCGGCTCGAGCCACTCCGGGGGCGCCAGCGACGGGTCCGGGTGGGGCTCGAGGACGGTCATCACGTAGCGGTTCGCCTTCCGGCCGGGGTTGGCGTAGCGGTGGGCGCCGTCGGCGTCGAAGAGGATGCTGTCGCCCACGCCCAGGTGGTGCTCGTCGTCGCCCACCGTGACGGCCAGCTCACCGACGAGGACGGACAAGATCTCGAAGGAGCCCGACGGGTGGGGGCCGCCGTCGAAGGTCTCGCCCGGCGCCATGGTCCAGTCCCACAGCTCGACCACGTCCGGCGGGTCGGTGCCCATCAGGAAGAGGCCCTTCCCGCCGGCCTCACCGTGCCACAGCGCGGGCGTCTCGTCGGACCGCTTCACCCGGACGCGGGGGCCGACCTCGGCCTCGATGAGGACGGAGACGCCCACGCCGAGGGCGTCGGCCAGCCGGCCCAGCGTGCCGATGTTGGGGTTGGCCCGGGACTGCTCGATGGCGATGACGGTGCCTTTGGCCACCGCCGCCCGGTCGGCCAGCGCCTCCAGGGTCATGCCGCGGCGCTGGCGCAGGCGACGGACGTTGCGGCCGAGATCGGCCGCCAGCTGCTCGGGATCCTGCACGGCATCCTCCTCTGCGGTCCATCAGACAATACCTCGTTGGCCAATTCATTGAACCGCGGTAAGGTTCAGTTGATTGTTCTCATGAGTACAACGACCTGACCGGAGGAGGAGACCCATGGCCCTGTTGTTCGCTCTCGGGGCGGGACTGTCCTTCGGCGGCGCCGACTTCGTGGGCGGCCTGGCGGCCAAGCGCTCCCGCGCCTCCACGGTCACCTTCCTCTCGCAGGTGGCCGGCTTCGCCGTCCTGCTCGCGGTGCTGCCGTTCCTGCCCGGCCACCCGTCGCTTGCCGCGCTCGGCCTCGGCGCGCTGGCGGGCATCTCCGGGTGCCTGGGCCTGGTCGCCTACCTGAAGGCCCTGGCCACCGGCCCCATGGGTCTCGTGGCGCCCCTCACCTCGGCGGTCGGCGTAGCGGTGCCGGTCACGGCCGGCCTGCTCGCCGGCGAGCGGCTGTCGATCGTCGCCTCGGGCGGCCTCGTGCTCGGCCTCGTGGCCATCGGCATCGTGGCCGGTGGCGGCGGACGGTCCCGGTTGGCCGGCTCGGCCGGGCCGGCCCTGGCCCTGCTCGCGGGCGTGCTGGTCGGCGGCTTCCTCGTCCTGCTCGACCACACCCCGGCCGGCTCCGGGCTGTGGCCGCTCGTCGGCGCCCGGGTCGCCTCGCTGAGCCTGCTCGGGGTGTGGGCCTTCGCCACCCGGGCGACCCTGCCCGACCGGGGCGAGCTGCGCCTCATCGCCGTGTCCGGGGTGCTCGACATGGGCGCCAACGTGCTCTTCCTGCTCGCCACCCGGGCCGGCCCGCTGACCCTGGCCTCGCTGCTGACCTCGATGTCGCCCATCGTGATCGCCCTGCTCGCCCGTCAGGTCCTGGCCGAGCGCCTCCACCGCACCCAGCTCACCGCCGTCGCCCTCAGCCTCGTCGCCATCGCCTTCGTCACCATCGGCTGAGCCGTCGAGCCCGGCGTGCGGGCACGTTCGCCACTCGCCGTGACCACTTCTGGTTCTGGCGCCTGATTCGGGGTCCAGAGCGCCCGAATCGGGCGCCAGAACGAGACAGGTCCGCCCAAGCTGCCACCGGACGGACCCGTCAGCCCAGCAGGAAGCGGGCGTTGTCGCCGAAGAGGCCGGGCGCGGCCTCGGGCCGGCACCCGATGGCGTCGTAGTCCGCCAACGGCGTGGCCGTCCCCTCCGAGTGCGGGAAGTCGCTGCAGCACATGTAGAGGTCGGCCGACTTGCCCCGGAGCCGGTCGGGTTGCTCGTACGAGAACGACGAGACCCGCACCTGCCGGGTCACGTACTCGCTGGGCCGCAGTGACAGCGGCGCCGGCGGCGCACCGTTGAGCGTGGTGGTGAAGTCCCACCCGCCGTCGAGCATCAGCAGGTACATCGGCACCCAGATCGACGACAGCTCGACGATGCCGAGGCGGAGGTCGGGGTGGCGCTCGAGGGTCCCGTTCACGATCAGGTCGGTGAGGGCGATGGCCGGCGGGGTCCACAGGAACACCGACTCGATGACGGGCACGAAGCTGTCGGGATCGGTGTAGAAGGCGTCGTCGATGACCCGGGGCTGGTCGGCCACATGGAAGACCGGGGTGACGCCGTGCTCGACGAAGGCCGACCAGAACGGGTCGTGGTCGGGGTGGGACAGCGGCCGGCCGTCGACCGCCGCCGGGGCGATCATGGCCAGCCGCACCCCCGCGTCCTCGAGGGCGGTCAGCTGGGCCTGGAGCCAGTCACTGTCGCGCAGGGTCAGGTGGGCGACGGGATGGAGCCGGCCCTTGCCCTCGGCGGCCACGACGGCACACCACCGGTTCCAGGCCGCCATGTTGGCGGTGAGGGCGCCGAGGTCCCCCGACAGCGGGCGCTCCCAGAGCAACCCGAAGTTCGGGAACAGCACCGCCTCGTCCACGCCCATGGCGTCGAGCCGACCCACGCGGGCCGCGGGGTCGCGGTGGTCGTCGGGGAGCTCTTCGTCGTACCGGTAGTCCGCACGTTCGCCCATCCGGCGCCGCCGGTTGCGCTCGCCGATCGCCGCGGTGTCACCGGGCGACTGGACGTCGGCGGCTTGGATGCGCTGTCCCCGCCACGTGACCCAGGGGTGGCCCAGGTCGTCGTCGACGATCACGAGTGCATCGTCCCGTCGGTCCGGGTCGATGTGCTCGCGCCAGAGGCCACGGCCCTCGACGAGGTGCTGGTCCACGTCGATGATCGTCACGACGACCAGCCGGCCACGAGCGTCCCCCGAACTCGCACGAGCGCGAAACGTACTCGCCCGTACCCTGACCGGCCGTGCTGACCGTCGCCGGGCTGCGCAAGGCCCACGGCACCCGGACCCTGTTCCGGGACGTCACCTTCGCCCTGGGCGACGGGCGGCGGGTCGCGCTCGTGGGCGCCAACGGCGTCGGCAAGACGACGCTGCTGGAGATCGTGTCGGGCGACCAGGTCGCCGACGGCGGCACCGTCCACCGGTCGACCGACCTGACCCTCGGCTACCTCCCCCAGGACCGGCCGGTCGCCTCGGCGGGGTCGGTGCTCGACGAGACCCTGGACGGCGCCGGTCCCGTCGCCCGGCTCCACCAGCGGCTCGACGACCTGGAGGCCCGCTTGACCGCGGGCGACCAGGGCGTGCTCGAGGAGTACGGCGAGGTCCAGTCCCGCTTCGAGGCACTGGGCGGCTACGCCCTGCAGGCCGAGGCCGAGCGGGTCCTCGGCGGCCTCGGGTTCACGGCGGAGGACTCGAAGCGCCCGGTCCGCGAGCTGTCGGGGGGCTGGCGCATGCGGGTGGTGCTGGCCCGCCTCCTGCTGAGCGATCCGGACGTGCTCCTCCTCGACGAGCCGACCAACCACCTCGACGTGGACTCGGTGGGCTGGCTGGAGCAGTACCTGGCCGACTACCGGGGGTCGATCCTCTTCGTCAGCCACGACCGGGACTTCATCGACGGCGTGGCCAACCGGGTCATCGAGCTGAGCCACGAGACCGCCACCGAGTACGTCGGCGGCTTCGCCGAGTTCGTCATCGAGCGGGAGGCAGCACAGGAGCGCCTCGAGCAGGCCGCCACCCGCCAGGCCAAGCAGGTGGCCAAGACCGAGCGGTTCATCGAGCGCTTCCGCTACAAGGCGACGAAGGCCCGCCAGGTCCAGAGCCGGGTCAAGGCCCTGGAGAAGCTCGAGCGCATCACCGTGCCCGACGACGAGACCGTCCGGGCCCGCTTCGCCTTCCCGCCGCCGCCCCGCTCCTCGCGGGTCGTGGCCGAGCTCCACGGCGTCGACGTCGGCTACGACGACGAGCCGCCCGTGCTCACCGGCGTCGACCTCGTGGTCGAACGCGGCATGCGCATCGGCCTCATCGGCCCCAACGGCGCCGGGAAGACGACCTTGCTGAAGCTCCTGCTCGGCGAGCTGGCCCCGACCCGGGGCACGGTCGCCATCGGCGCCAACGTGGAGGTGGCGTCGTTCGAGCAGCACCAGGCCGACGCCCTCGACGGCTCCCGGCGGGTGGTGGAGGAGTTCGGAGCCAGCGTGCCCGACGTCGCCGGGCGCAACACCCGGACGCTCCTGGGCAGCTTCGGGTTCAGCGGTGACGCCGCCGACCGGCGGGTCGACGCCCTCTCGGGCGGCGAGCGCACCCGGCTCGCCCTCGGCAAGATCATGGTCGAGCCCCACAACCTGCTGGTGCTCGACGAGCCCACCAACCACCTCGACCTGCCCAGCTGCGACATCCTCGAGGACGCCCTGCGGGCGTACCAGGGCACGGTCCTGCTCGTCACCCACGACCGCCACCTGATCCGGTCGGTGGCCACCTCGCTCATCGAGGTGCGGGGCGGGCGCGCCCGGTGGCACGACGGCGTCGACGAGGCGATCCTCACGCCTCGCTTCGAGGCCACGCCGGCCCGGCGGGCGAAGCCGATCGGCACCCACGGCGGGGCCAAGGCCGTCGACCGGCGCACCGCCGCTCAGCGCCGCCAGGAACGGGCCGGGGCCACCCGGCCGCTCCGCGACACCGCCCGCTCGGCCGAGAAGCGCTGGCAGAAGGCCGAGGACGAGGTCGTGGCCCTGGAGGCCCAGTTGGCCGATCCGGACCTGTACGACCGGCCCGAGGACGTGGCCGACGTGGCCCGCCGCCACGACCAGGCCAAGGCCGACGCGGCCGCGGCCATGGCCGCCTTCGAGCGCGCCGCCGAAGCCCTCGAGGCCGCCGAAGCGAAGTTCGCGTGAGCCTGAACGAACCGGACGTGACCGGGCACTGGGACCGGTCGGTCGTCGCGCTGCTGGGGAGCACGTTCTTGCGATCCACGGCCCACCTGGCGTGGCTGACGGCGCTGGGCAAGCTGGTGTTCGACCTGACCGGGCGGGAGATCGACCTCGGTCTGATCGGCCTGGCCGAGTTCGCCCCCGTGCTGCTCCTCGTCCTCGTGGCCGGGGCCGTCGCCGACCGGTTCGACCGGCGCCTGGTGACCGGGCTCGGCGCGCTGGTCGAAGCGAGCGTGGGCGCCGCCGTTGCGGTCTACGTCGCGTCGAACCCGACCGCGGTGGGCCCGATCTTCGCCTTGGTCGTCGTGAGCGGCACCGCCGGTGCCTTCACGTCGCCGGCGAGCCGGGCCCTACCCGCTGACGCCCTGCCCCCTGAGCACCTCCCCTGGCTCGTCGCCCGCCATTCGGCGACCTGGCAGGTCGCGCTCATCGTCGGTCCCGTCCTCGGCGGCACCCTCTACGCCATCGACCCGGCGGCGCCGTTCGTCGCCGTGGCGATCCTGCACGCCCTCAGCGCGGTGGCCATCGCCTTCGTCCACCTGCGCCCGCGCCTGCCGGCAGAGCCCGATCCCGAACCGGAGGTCAGGGAGCGGCCCGGCCTGCACCATGCCATGGAGGGCCTGCGCTTCATCCGCCACCACCCCGTCCTCCTCGGCGCCATCTCCCTCGACCTGTTCGCCGTGCTCTTCGGCGGAGCCGTCGCGCTCCTGCCCGCCATCGCCGAGGAGCGCCTCGGCGTCGGCGCGGTCGGCCTCGGGTGGCTGCGGGCCGCCGGCGGGATCGGGGCGGCCGCGGTCACCCTCGTGCTCACGCAGCGACCGATCGTCCGCCGGATCGGCCGCACGCTGCTGCTCGCGGTGGCCGTCTTCGGCGTCGCCACCATCGCCCTCGGAGTGACCACCGCGTACGTCGTGGCCTTCGCCGCCATGCTCGTGCTCTCCGGCGCCGATGCCATCAGCGTCTTCATCCGGGCGACCCTCGTCCCGCTCGTCGTCCCCCCGGAGATGCGCGGTCGGGTCCTGGCCGTCGAGAACGTGTTCATCGGCGGCTCCAACGAGTTGGGCGCCTTCGAATCCGGAGTCGCCGGCCAGATCCTCGGACCGGCCGGTGCCATCGTCCTCGGCGGCACCGCCACCCTCGCCATCGCCGGCAGCTGGTGGTTCCTGTTCCCGGACCTGCGTGACGTCGACCGGTTCCCCGGCACCCGGCCCCTCGTGCCCGACGAAGCCGTCCTGGAGGAGCTGGGCCCGTAATCCATCGGCGGTCCGCACCCGTAGGTTGGAGGCGATGAACGATCGGCTCGCCTCCGCGACGCGCGAGACGTTCGCTTCGTTCCGCAGCCGCAACTTCCGCCTGTTCTTCCTCGGCCAGGGGATCTCCCAGGTGGGCAACTGGCTGACCCTCGTCGCCCAGGCCCTGCTCGTCCTCGACCTCACGGGTGACGGTGTGGCGGTCGGCTTCCTGGTCGCCTGCCAGTTCGCTCCGATCCTGCTGTTCGGGGCCTGGGCCGGGCTCGTCGCCGACCGCAGCGACAAGCGCCGCCTCCTCCTGCTGGTCCAGGTCGGGGCGATGGCCCAGTCGTTCGTCCTCGGCGCGCTGGCCTTCATGGACGAGCCGCCGCTGGCCGCCCTCTACGTCGTCGCCGCCTTCGGCGGGCTGTGCCTGGCGTTCGACAACCCGACCCGCCGGGCCTTCGTGGTCGAGATGGTCCCCGAGGACCTCGTCCACAACGCCGTCAGCCTGAACAGCGCCATGATGACCAGCTCCCGGGTCATCGGCCCGGCGCTGGCCGGCCTGCTCATCACGACCGTCGGCTACGGGTGGGCCTTCTGGGTCGACGGCGCCACCTACTTGGCCGTCCTGGCCGCGCTGTGGCTCATGCGCACCGAGGAGCTGCGCCCGTCGACGCCGACGCCCCGGGCCAAAGGCCAGGTGCGGGACGGCCTGCGCTACGTGCGCCGGACGCCCGTGCTGGCGGTCCCGCTGGTGATGATGGCCGTGGTCGGCACCCTGGCGTTCAACTTCCAGGTCGTGTTCCCGCTGATGGTCACCCGCACCTTCGCCAGCTCGAAGGTCGCGTTCACGATCCTGTTCTCGTTCATCAGCTTCGGCTCGCTGATCGGGGCGCTGTGGACGGCCCGGCGGCGGTCGATCGCCGTCAGCGACGTCGTGCGGGCCTCGGCGGCGTTCGGCGTCGCCATGCTCGCCTTCGCCCTGGCCCCCAACCTGGCCTGGGCCTTCCCCCTCGGGTTCGCGGTGGGGGTGGCCAGCATCGGCTTCCTGACGGCGTCGACCGCCATCGTCCAGACCGAGGCCGCGCCCGACATGCGGGGCCGGGTCCTGGCTCTGCAGGCGATGGTGTTCCTCGGCAGCACGCCGATCGGCGGCCCCATCGTCGGGGCCATCGCCGAGTACGTGGGACCTCGAGCCGCGGTGGCGGTCGGTGGGGTGGCCGCCGTCGCCGCCGCAGCCTGGGGCGCGGTGGCGGTCCGCGATCATCCTCATCCGATCGAGGAGGAAGATCTGGTGGTGCCCGTGCACGAGACCGCATGAGCCCGGTCTGGCGCATGCCGCCGGAGTGGGCGCCCCACGAGCGCTGCATCGTGGCCTGGCCCTGCCGGGCGTCGATGTGGGGGGCCCACCTCGACGCGGCCAAGGCGGCCCATGCCGCCACGGTCGCCGCCATCGCCCGCTTCGAGCCTGTCCTGCTCGTGGCTCGTCCGGAGGACCAGGCGGAGGCGGCGGCGGCCTGCCCGGCAGCCGAGATCGTGGCGCTGCCGCTGGACGACTCCTGGGCCCGGGACACGGGACCGCTCGTGCTGGTCGACGGCGAGGGCGGTCGGGCCGGCCTGGACCCGGTCTTCAACTCGTGGGGAGGCAAGTTCGAGCCCTACGCCGAGGACGCCCGCCTCGCCACCCGGCTCTGTGCGCACCTCGGCCTCGAGCGGGTCGACGCCTCGCCGTTCGTGCTCGAAGGTGGGGCCATCAGCCTCGACGGCGAGGGGTCCGTGCTCACGACCGAGGAGTGCCTCCTCAACCCCAACCGCAACCCCCACCTCGACCGGGCCGGCGTCGAGCACGAGCTGCGGCGCTGGCTGGGGGTGGAGCGGGTCGTGTGGCTCCCGCACGGCCTGATCGAGGACCGGGACACCGACGGTCACGTCGACAACGTGGCCATGTCCGTCCGGCCGGGCGTCGTCCTCGCCCAGACCACCAACGACCGCGCCGATCCGAATCACGACCGGCTGCTGCGGAACGTGGAGGCCCTGGTCGACGCCGGGTACGAGGTGGTCGAGATCGACCTCCTGCCGCGGTCGATGGTCGGGTCCGAGGCCGTGGTCATCCCCCCGCTCAACCTCTACCTCGCCGACGGGGCGGCGATCGTGCCGGTGGTCGAGGGCCCGGAAGCGGAGGCCGCGCTCGACCTGCTCGGTGTCGTCCTCCCCGACCGGGAGATCGTGGGCGTGCCCGGCGAGGTCCTGGCCTTCGGGGGCGGCGGGGTGCACTGCATCACCCAGCAGGTGCCACGCTGATGGCCATCGAGCTGCTGACCCACCTCGACCAGCCGGACGACTCCCCCGCCCGGGTCGATCCCTCGACCCGGGCACCGTTCCGCGTCGGCGCCGTCCAGCAGCGCTGGCACGAGGATCCGGGCGAGCACCGGGCCGCACTGACCGAGGGGGTGCGGGTGGCCGCCGATGCCGGGGCCCGGCTCGTCTGCCTCCAGGAGCTCACCCTGTCGCCCTACTTCGCCGTGACTCCCGACGGGCCCGAGGCCGCGGGGGCCCAGCCCGAGCCGCTGCCGGGCGGCCCGACCCACGAGCTGGCCGCCTCGCTCGCGGCCGAGACCGGTACCTTCGTCCACGCTTCGCTCTACGAGGACGCGGGGGACGGAGGCTTGGGCTTCAACACGGCCATCTGCGTCGGGCCGGACGGCGCGCTGGTGGCCCGCACCCGCAAGCTCCACATCCCGATCACCACCGGCTACTACGAGGACCGCTACTTCCGCCCCGGCGACGGGGGCTACCCGGTGGTGGCGGTGGGCGATGCCCAGGTCGGCTTCCCCACCTGCTGGGACCAGTGGTTCCCGGAACTGGCCCGGGCCTACTCGCTCGGCGGGGCCGAGGTCATCGTCTACCCGACCGCCATCGGCTCGGAGCCCGACCACCCCGACTTCGACACCCAGCCGCTGTGGGAGAAGGTGATCGTCGGCAACGGCGTGGCCAACGGGACCTTCATGGTCGCGGTGAACCGCACCGGCGTGGAGGGCCCCCTCACGTTCTACGGCTCGTCGTTCATCAGCGACCCGTACGGACGGATCCTGGTCAAGGCGCCGCGGGACGAACCCGCGGTGCTCGTGGCCGACCTCGACCTCGACCAGCGTCGCGACTGGCTCGCCCTCTTCCCGTTCCTCACCACCCGCCGTCCCGACACCTACGAGTCGCTCACTGATTAGGCCGATCAGGCCGCCGGGCGGAGGGCGACCTCCTCGGCCACCAGCCCGTACGACCGGATGCGGTCGTCGGTGGCGTGGAGCATGGTCGTGAGCATGAGCTCGTCCGCCCCGGTGCGGGCCACCAGCTCCTCGAGGCCGGCGCGCACCGTGGCCGGATCACCGATCACGTGCGACGCCGTCCAGGCGTGGATGGACTCGCGCTCGAACGGTGTGTAGTTGAACCGCTCCGCCTCCTCCGGGCTCGGATAGAGCCCGGGCTTGCCCTGGCGGAGGCGGAGGAACGCCAGGTGCCCCGGCGCAGCCAGCCGGCGGGCCTCGTCCACCGTCGGCGCGCAGACCACGTTGACCCCCAACATCACGTAGGGCGCCTCCAGGGCGGTGGAGGGTCGGAACGCGGCGCGGTACACCTCGAGCGCGGCCGCGGTGTTGGCCGCCGCGAAGTGGTGGGCGAACGAGAACGGCAGGCCCAGCTCGCCCGCCAGGTGGGCGCTGTAGTCGCTGGAGCCGAGGAGCCAGAGCGCCGGTTGGTAGCCGCGGGCGGGCGTGGCGTGGACCGACGCGTACGGGTGGTCCTCGGGGAAGCCACCGGTGAAGTGGCCGACCAGCTCGGCGAGCTGGGGAGGAAGGTCGCCGCCGTCGCCTGGCGCCCCTCGGCGCAGGGCGTGGGCCGTCACCGGGTTGGTGCCCGGCGCCCGGCCGATGCCCAGGTCGATGCGGCCGGGCTCGAGCGCCTCGAGCATCCCGAACTGCTCGGCGATGGTGAGCGGGGCGTGGTTGGGCAGCATCACCCCGCCCGAGCCGAGGCGGATGGTCGAGGTCTCCCCCGCCACCCGGGCCAACAGCACCGCCGGCGAGGAGCTGGCGATGCCGGGCATCGAGTGGTGCTCGGCCACCCAGTACCGGTGGTAGCCGAGGGCTTCGACCTCGCGGGCCAGGCGGAGCGCGGCAGCCAGCGCGGCGGCGGGGGTCGAGCCCTGAGCCACCGGGGCGAGGTCCAGGACCGAGAGGGGCACGTCGAAGGACGACATCAACCGGGTAGAACCCGGGATCCCGGCCGGATCTTCCGGCTCACCGAGGAGAGGACCCCCGATGGCTGACGTCCGGCGCAACGACGAGGAGGGGCGCTACCACATCTGGCTCGACGGCGGACCGGTGGGCTTCACGCAGTTCCGGGTGCGAGACGACGGCGTGCTCGTCTTCCCGCACACCGTGATCGACGAGGACCGACGGGGCGAGGGCCTCGGCAGTCAGCTCATCGGCGCGGCGCTGGACGACGTCCGCGCCCGGGGCGAGCGCATCGTGGCCCAGTGCCCGGCCGTGGCCGAGTTCATCGAGGAGCATCCGGAGTACGCCGACCTCCTCGCCGACTGACTACTCCTCGAACCGCTTGGCGAAGTCGGCGGCGAACCAGTGGTCGGGGCGGATGCGGACCACGACCTCGTCGCGTGGATCGGCCTCGCGTGTGCTCTGTACGTAGGCCGGCCCGATCTCGTCGCCGAGGTAGCGCACGGCCATCTCCGTGACCTCCTGCTCGGCCGTCGCCGGCTCGATGGCGGTGACCTCACCCTGGACGGTGACGTACTTCGGCGGCAGCTCCTCGTCCTGCGCGCAGAACCCCACCCGGGTGCCCACCTCGACGTTGCGGAGCTTGCGGGCGTCGGCCGGGGTCACCAGCCAGATCTCGCCCCCGGGCTCGTAGGCGTACCAGACCGGGCAGGTGAGTGGACCGGCGTCCTCGGGCACGGTCAACAGGCCGATGTGGATACCGGCCAGGAAGGTCTCGCGCTCGTCTCGGCTCATGGCGATCGACATGCGGGGGATTCTTGCCCAAGTGCGGCGGGGCTAGCGTCCGGCGGCCATGGACATCGGGATGTCGCTGCCGACGATGGCGCCGGGCTACACCGCGGCCACGACCCGGGCGTGGGCCCCGGCGATCGACGCCGGGCCCTACTCGTCGCTGTCGACCGGTGAGCGGATCACCTTCGACAACCCCGACTGGCTGGTGACGCTGTCGGCCGCGGCGGTGCTGACCGAGCGGGTCCGGCTCTTCGCCAACCTGGTCGTGCTGCCCGCCCACCCCGTCGCCCTCGTGGCCAAGCAGCTGGCCACGCTCGACCAGCTGGGCGCCGGGCGGCTGACCGTCGGCCTCGGCGTCGGTGGCCGGGGTCACGACTACCGCGCCGCCGAGCGCCCCCACGCCGGCCGCCACGCCACCCTCGACACCCAGGTGGCCGAGCTGCGTCGCCTCTGGGCCGGCGAACCACCCTTCCCCCGGGCCGACCCGGTCGGGCCGAAACCTGTGCAGGCGCCCATCCCGATCCTGGCCGGAGCCATGGGCCCGAAGGCCATGGCCCGGGCGGCGCGGTGGGCCGACGGCGTCAGCGGGTTCAGCATCGGTGGCTCGGTGGACGAGATCGCCAGCTCGTTCCGCCTGGCCGAGCAGACCTGGACCGACGCCGGGCGCACGACGCCGCCGCGCCGGGTGAGCGGGTGCTTCTACGTGCTCGACGAGGACGACGACCGTGCCCTGGCCACCCTGCAGGCCTTCGTGCGTCGCTACCTGGCCATCTTCGGCCCGGAGGTGGCTCGCGAGATGGCGGCCAGGTGTGCGGTGGCCTCTGCCTCTCGGCTGCAGGGGGTCATCGACGGGGCAGCCGAGGCGGGGTGCGACGAGCTCGTCCTCGTGCCCGGGACCGTGGACCTGGCCTGCCTGGAGCTGACGACCTCGGTGCTGCGCTGAACCGCGATTCAACGCCGGGCGGCGGCGGCGCCGGCGCGGCGGCCGAAGAAGCTGCCGTCGCCGAGTGAGATGCCGCTCACGTACCCGCGCACCGCGATCCCGCAGGTGGTCCGGCCCGCGGCGTAGAGGCCGGGGACGAGCGAGCCGTCGATCCGCCGGACCTCGCTGTCGGGCGTCGTGTCCAGCCCGCCCAGCGTGAAGGGGGCGTAGATGGCATTGGCGACCCGGAGGTCGATGGCGCCCAGCGGGGGCACGAGCGGCCGGACCAGTTCAGGCACCTTGTGGAAGTCGGGGTCCTCGCCCCGCTCGGCGGCCGAGTTGTACCGGGCGACCGTGGCCTCCAGGGCGCCGGGCGGCAGGCCGATCTCGGCCCCGAGCTCTGCCGCGGTCTCGCACACCCAAGTCGCCCGCATGCCGACGGCGTTTACGACGTAGCCCTCCTCGTCGAACACCAGGTAGGCCTCCTCGCCCTGGCGGAGCAGCACCTCGAGGCCGATGCGACCGTTGTAGGTGTCCTCGTTGATGAAGCGGTCGCCCTTGCCGTTGACGAGGATCCCGACCGAGATCTGCCGAGGGGGGTTGAGCGGCAGCGAGCACTCGAGGGCGTCGAGGTGGACGGCGGCGCCCCCGGCGCCCATCCCCAACCGGATGCCGCTGCCGTCGTCGGTGTCGGTGCCCACGTAGAACACGCAGTGCGCCGCCAGCGGCGCATGGGCCGCGACCATCTCGGGGTTGTAGATGAAGCCGCCCGCGGTCAGGACCACCCCCTGGCGGGCGCGGATCGCGACCGGCGACCCCGCTTCCGAGGCGACCACGCCGACCACGGCGCCGGCGGCGTCGACGACGAGCCGGTCGACCCTCGTGTCGGTGCGGACCCGGGCGCTCGTCTGCTCCAGCGCGGCCAGGAGGCACTGCATGATGAACCCTCCCGCGGCGTCGGGGTGCTGGGGGTGGTGGCCCCGGGGCGCCGGGCGGGCGACGTCGGTGAACGGCCAGCTGTCCTCCCCGCCGCTGAAGATCAGCCCGGCGTCGGTCGGTGGCTCGCGGTCCCGCTCGGGGTACAGCTCGGCCTTGAAGGGCAGGCCGTGGTCGACCAGCCAGTGGTAGTGCTCCACCGAGCCCTCGCAGTAGGGGCGGATCTTGGCCTCGTCGGCATCGGGCCCGCACGCCGCCACCAGGAAGGCGGCCATGTCCTCCACCGAGTCCTCGACGCCACACGCCGCCTGGATGGGTGTCCCGCCGCCGAGGTAGATGATCCCGCCCGAGTTGGCCGAGGTGCCCCCGCCGACGCCGGTCCGCTCGAGGGCCACGACGTCGGCCCCGGCTTCGGCGGCCTCGATCGCCGCGCACGTGCCGGCGATGCCGAGGCCGACGACGATCACGTCGGCGTCCTCGTCCCACGAGACCTCGTCGACGGGCAGGGGCGGGATCGGGCCGGTGCCGGGATCAGTCACGGCGGCGGACCGTAACCGAGTCCCGGAACCCGACCGTAGGCTCGACTCGTGGAGCAGGAGACGAGCGAGCAGCAACCGGACGGAACGAGCGAGCCGCAGCCCGAGGAGGCGATCGAGGACGAGGGGGTGCCCCAGACCCTGGTCGGCATCTCGTTCCCCGACATCTACCGGGCCCAGGAGTTCCTCACCGCGGCCACGGGCCTCGCCGCCAAGGGCCACCTGAAGCTGAAGGACGCCGTCCTGGTGACCAAGGACGAGGACGGCCGCACCCACGTCAAGGAGACCGTCGACCCCGAACCGGGGCGCACGGCGCTGTCCGGCGCGCTCTGGGCCGGCCTGTTCGGCCTGATCCTCGGCGGACCGGTGGGTTGGGCCGCGGGCCTGGCCGTGGGGGCCGGGGCCGGCGCGGTGACGGCCAAGGTCGTCGACCTCGGCATCTCCGACGAGTGGGTGGGGTGGTTCCGCGAGGCCGTAGGGCCAGGCACGGCCACCGTCGCCCTCCTGGCCGAGGACCTCGACCGCGACGCCCTGGTCAGCGAGGCCAGCCGGTTCACCGGCGCCGAGTTGGTCTACGCCAACCTGGACGACCTCACCCTCGACCGCATCCGCGACGCCTTGGGCGCCTGACGCGAGCGTTCAGCTCCAGGGCAGGCCGGGGGCGTCGATCCGGGCGAGCGGAGAGGCCACCGGCCCGAAGCGGTCCTCGTCGTGGTCCTGCCACGCGGTCCGGGCCGCCGCCATCTCCTCACGGGTACGGGCCACGTAGTTCCACCACATGAGGATCTCCGACTCGAACGGCGTGCCGCCGAGGACCATCACACGGGTGTCCTCGGTCATCGCCATCCCCAGCTCGTCGCGCCCGCAGCCCAGGTAGGCCAGGGTCCCGGGGGCGACGACGTCGTCGCCCAGGTCGACCGAGCCTTCGAGGACGATGAGGGCGTGCTCGTGCTCGCTCTGCAGCGGCACCACCGTGTTCCCCCGGCGGAGGGCGAGCTCCACGCCGACGTGATCGGTGTCGGCCCGGGCCGGTGAGGTCACACTGGCGAACGCCCCCACCAGCACCGTCGCCTCACCCGAGTCGACCGCCACCCGAGGCAGGTCGGCGTGGTGCTCGAACGCGGGGTCGCCGGTGCGGGTGGCCTCCGGCTGAGCCACCCAGAGCTGGATGCCGTGTTGCGGGCCGCGGCCGGCGTCGGTGCCCTCTTCGGCGTGGACCACGCCGCGGCCCGCGGTCATCAGGTTGAGCTGGCCCGGCCGGATGAGCTGCTCGTAGCCGAGGCTGTCGCGGTGCAGGGTCTCGCCGGCGACCAGCCAGGTGACGGTCTGGAGGCCGACGTGCGGGTGCGGCCCGATGCCGGTCCCGACGCCGCCTCCGTCCGCGATCGGGCCCATGTGGTCGGCGAAGCACCACGCCCCGACCGTGCGGTGGCCCCGCCGGGGCAGCGCCCGGCGCACCGTGGTCGTCCCCACCGTCGCCTCGCGGCTGGGTTCGAGCGCGACGACCGGTCCGTCGACGCCCTCGGCGCCCGCCTCGCAGGTCTCGACCGGCCCGCTCATCCCGTCCGCTCCTGGGTCCCGCTCTCGGCCAGGACGACCTCACGGGTCGGTACCCGCCACCAGATGACGGCGAGGCCGACCAGGGCCGTGAGGCCGACGATCGTCCGGATGACCGGGTGGTCGATGGCCAGCAACAGGCTGAGGCCGGCGAAGACGACGATGCAGGCGGTCGCCGCCACCTTGGCCCGGCGGGGCATGCCCAGGCCGGCCCGGTGGTCGCGCACCATCGGCCCGATCCCCCGCAGCCCCAGGACCCAGGCCTCGAGCCGGGGGCTGGACTTCGAGAAGCACCCCGCGGCGGCGATGAAGAACACGGTGGTGGGCAGGCCCGGGACCACGATCCCCAACCCGCCCAGGCCGACGCACACAAAGCCGCCGACCAACCAGCTCACCCGGACGACGCCGGTCGTCGACCGGTCCGCGGGCTGCGTGGTCACGAGACGATCGTGGAGAGGTCCTGGTAGGTCAGCACCAGGAGCAGGCCGATGATGGTGACGTTGATGGCGGTGATGGGCCAACGCCAGCGATGGTGGCTGCGGTGGAAACGGCGGATGCTGAGGACGTTGAAGACGATGGCCACCGGCCCGATGACCAGGCCCAACCACGGTCCCCAGTCGCCCGCGATGCCGAGCGCGGGCAGGAGCCACGGGAAGATCACGTAGGCGAACAGGCAGCGGATGCCGGAGACGACGACCGATGTGCTGAAGGCGGCGGTGGCTTCGTCCTGGCGAATGCCGGCGACCTGGCCGGCCGGGGTCGAGGTGACCTCACTCATGCGGCCCCCAGCATGGCGCAACTCCGGCCGCGAACCGACATCGGCACGGACGCGCCACGGCCCCGGGCACGAGCCCGGGGCCGTCCGGCGTCAGGGGGTATCAGCCCACGCTGGGAGGGACCATCACCGAGTCGATCAGGTGCACGGTGGCGTTGGCCGTCTGGATGTCGGGCACGACCACCTCGGCCTGCTCGCCGACGGTCACGGTGCCGCCGTCCGCCGAGACGACGAGCGTCTCACCGGTGAAGGTCTCGAGCTCGGTCGTCTGCGCGAGGTCCTCTGACGACAGCTGCTCGCCGGGCACGACGTGGAAGCCGAGCACGCTGGTCAGCAGGCCGGTCGGGTCCGCCAGAGCCGCCTCGAGGGTGGCCGGGTCCAGCGCCGCGAAGGCGCAGTCGGTCGGGGCGAAGACGGTCAGCGACTCGGCACTGTTGAGCGTGTCGACCAGCTCGGCCTCGCTCACCGCGGTGACGAGCGTCGTCAGCACGGGGTTGCTCGAGGCGGCCGTGCCCACCGGATCGTCGGTCATGCCGGCGAGGGTGCCCTCGTCCGGGCCGGACTCGACGGCCTCGACCAGCGCGTCGGTGTCACAGATGGAGGCGGAGTCGGCAGGGGCGGCGGTTTCGTCGCCGTCGTCTTCGGCCATCGTGGCTCCGTCGTCGGCGGACTCGGCCGGGGCCGAGGACTCGTCGGCGGCGGCGTCGCCGCCGCTGCTGTCGTCACCGCATGCCGCGGCGACGAACACGAGCGCCAGCACCAGGGCCAGGGCGCGGATCAGGTTGGAACGGAACATGGTGTCTCGCTCACTTTCTTGTTGGGGGGTATCGGGGCTCGCCCAGGGAGGGCGAGAAGGGGGCCGGAGGCGCACGGTCACGCCTCCTGCACGATCACGAGCTTCGATTGCCATCCGGAGGCGCCGTCGGGGAGCGGCTCAGAGCGCTCCTCGGGCTGCAGGTCTCCGTCACCGTCGGTGGCCCGGCACTCGATCCGGGGGGAGCCGGGTCGGGCGTCCCAGTCGATGCGCCACTGACGCCAGGTCTCGTCGGAGAGCTCGGCCGCCAGCTCGGCTTCCTGCCAGGGGCCGTCGTCGACGCGGACCTCGACCTTGGTGATGCCGCGGGTCTGGGCCCACGCCACGCCGGCGATCGAGGTCTGGCCCGCGGGGATGGGCTCGCCGGTCCGGGGCACGTCGATCCGGCACTGGGTCTTGATGGGGGCCCGGTCGGCGTAGCCCCGGGGGACCCAGTAGGAGTCGAAGGCGTCGAAGGTCGTGAGCTCGATCTCGGTGAGCCACTTGGTGGCGGAGATGTAGCCGTAGAGCCCGGCGGTCACGAGGCGGGCGGGGAAGCCGTGCTCCAGGGGCAACGCCTCGCCGTTCATCCCGACGGCCACCAGGCAGGTGCGGCCGTCGCCCACCGCGCTCACCGGGAAGCCGCAGGTGTAGCCGTCGACGGACCGACCGACGAGCTGGTCGGCGGCCGGGTCGACGCCGGCCTCGTCGAGCAGGGTCTCGACCGGGACGCCCAGCCAGCGGGCGTTGCCGATGAGGTCTCCCCCGACCCGGTTGGAGACGCAGGTCAGGGTCACGTCGGCTTCGACGAGACCCCGTTGCACGAGCTCGTCGAAGGTGAGGGTGAGCGGGCGATCGACCATCCCGGTGACCTCCAGCTCCCACCCCTCGACCGGGACCTGGGGCACGACCAGCGCCGTGTCGATCCGGTAGAAGTCGGCGTTCGGGGTGGTGAACGGGGTCATGCCTTCGACGCCGACCTCGGTGGCGGGCGGGACCGCGGCGAGCGGGTCGGGGGCGTCGGGCAGGACGAGGTTCCGCCGCGAATCGGCGGCGCTGAAGCGGTCCCGCAGGGCCCGGCCGCCGGCCGCGGCCACCGCCGCCAGCGCGACCATCGCCCCGGAGACGGCGAGGAACGTGCGCCGGCTCGCGCCCCGGCTCGTCGGGGCGTCGGGCTCCACGGCCGCGGCCGGGAGGTGCTCGGCCATGGCGAGCAGCCGGCCGCGGAGGAACCACAGGGTGACCGCACCGCCGACGGCCGCCACGACCGACGGGACCACGGCCGAGAGGGGGGCGTTGGCCTGCTGGAGGGCGGCACCGGCGCCGACGACGCCGAACAGGGCGAAGGCGACGTAGCCGACGACCGGCCGGCGGCGGCTGAGGGCGCCGATGACCAGGCCGACGATCGTCAGCGTCACCAGGATCCCGACGACCAGGGCCAGCTTGTCGTTCTTGCCGAAGAGCTCGATGCCGAACTTGGTCACCGAGGGCGGGGCCTCGTCGATGACGACCTCGGCCACGACCTCCACCGGCGAGCGCCACGCCCGGTTGAGGCCGGTCACCAGCTCGGCCAGGCCCAGGCCGACGACGGCCGCCACCAGGCCACTCAACGCGTGCAGGGCTCGGAGGCCCCGGCTGGGCTTCGGGCTCGCGCTCACGTCGCCTTCTCCGGAGCCACCCCCGGATCCGGATGGCGCTACGTCTGGCTACTCCGTCGAGAGGGTGCGGGCGGTCTTGGCCAGGCGGCCGGTGAGCAGGGCCTCCTGGGCGGACGCCCAGTCGACCAGCTCGGTCATCGTGCCGTCGGCCCCGAGCAGCCAGAAGCGGTCCTGCGCTTCGAGGAAGGTCCGGTCGTGCGACACCGAGATGCAGGTCCCCTCGAAGCCGTCCAGCGCGCTCTCCAGCGCCTCGGAGGACTCGATGTCCAGGTTGTCGGTGGGCTCGTCGAGCAGCAGCAGGTTGTGGCCCGCCAGCTCCAGAGCCAGGATCTCGAGGCGGGCCTTCTGGCCGCCGGACAACGCCTCGTACGGCAGGCGGTTGGTCCGCTCCAGGCCGTAACGGGCCAGGTGCTTCATGGTCGCCTCGTGGTTGCCGGCGAGCGGCTCGACGATCGCGCTCACCTCGTGACCCAGGAAGTCGGGCCGGTCGTTGACCTGGGTGAAGACCCCCGCCTCGACTCGGCTGCCGAGTACGACGGTCCCCGCGGAGGGCGCCAGCTCCCCGGCCAGGATCCGGAGCAGGTGGGTCTTGCCCGTGCCGTTGGGACCGATGAGCCCGAGGCGTTCGCCGTGGTGGACCTCGTCGGCGAAGGGGCGGATGAGCCCGTCGTATGCCGCGCCCTTGACCGTGACCGCGCGCCGGGCGGCGTCACCGCCCTTGAGCCGGGCCCGCATGGGGCGGGTGGTCACCGGCGGAGGCGGTGGGCCGGCATCGACCCAGCGGCGCCAGCGGGTCTCCGCCGCATCGGCCTTCGGGGCCATCTTGGGGTTGAGCGACGCCCGCTGCTTCATGATCTTCATGTGCTGGAAGAGCCGGCGCTCCTCGTCCTGCCAACGCTGCAGCTCGTCACCCAGCAGCTTCTGGCGCCGATCGCGCTCGGCCACATAGGTCGCGTAGCTCGCACCGTGGACCCAGGTCCCCGCGCCCTCGAGGGTGACGATCCGGTTCAGGGCGTTGGTCAGCAGCTCGCGGTCGTGGCTGATGGCCAGGACCGTCTTGGTCGACGACCGCAGGAGGTCCTCCAGCCAGGCCTTGGCCGGCACGTCGAGGTAGTTGTCGGGCTCGTCGATGAGGAGCACGCTCGCCTCGGAGGAGAACAGGACGTCGAGGGCGAGGCGCTTGCGCTCGCCTCCCGACAACGTGGTCACCGGCCGGTCGGTCGCCTCGTCCAGGCCGATGCCCATGATCCGCCGGGTGCTGGCGTCCCAACGCCCTTCGAGGGCATAGCCGCCGAGCTCGGACCACTCGCCGATCGCCTCCCCCACGGCCATCCCGGCGTCGGCGTCGCCCTCAGCCAGGCGCCGTTCGGCGGTGGCGAGGCGCTCCCCCGCCGCCCGCAGTCGTGGGGACGCGAAGCCGACCAGCATCTCGCGCACCGTGCGCCGGCTGGCGAAGCCGATGTCCTGGGGCAGGTAGAGGGCGTCGCCCCCGAGGCGGGCGTCGCCCGTGTCGGGCGTCAGCTCACCGGCCAGGATGCGCAGGAGCGTGGTCTTGCCACTGCCGTTCTCCCCCACCAGGCCAGCGTGCTCACCGGGACCGATCTTGAAGCTGACCTCGGTGAACAGGTCGTCGTCGCCCGGATACGCGTACGCCAGGTCGGAGACCACGATGGACATCGGGCGCTACCAGGTGCCGGGTGGGGCAACCAGCTCGATCCGGTTGCCGTCGGGGTCGACGAGGGTGAGCGACGGCTTGCCCAACTCGTCGACCACCTCGCCCTGGGCCACGCCGGCCTCGGCCAGGGCGGCCGCCCACGCCTCGAGGCTCGGGCCGTCCGGCACGGCGAAGGCGAGGTGGTCGAGCCCGCCCGGGCCCTGGGGCTCGCCCGCCGTGAGCACGACCACGATGCGGGCGGCCCGGTTGCGCAGAGCCACGTAGCTGCCGTCCTCCGCGGCCACCAGCCGCTCCATCCCCAGCACCGTCGAGTACCACGCCTCGCTGGCGCCGACGTCGCGGACCAGCAGCTGGACGTGGGAGAACCCGGTCACCGGCGCCGACACGGCGCCATCCTGCCCCAGCCGACCGTCGGGAGGACACCGCAATCCTCACCCCGAGGCGCGGGGATGAACCCTCTGTCACCTCGCGCCGGTTCACCCGGCTGTTGCCCGCTGGCCTACGGTTGGCCTTCCGGCGGTCGCCGGGCCGCACCCCCCGCGCGGGGGAGGTCCGTGAACGCCGCGCCTCAGGCGACTCAAATGGAGGCCGAAGGGCTCATCACGACCGAACCGTCCCCCGGAGGACCCGCTGTGCACCGCCGTCGCCGACTCGCCCTCCCGGCCGCTCTCGTGGCCCTCACCGTGCTCATGCCGGTCGGGGTGCCGCAGACCGCGGCGCAGGAAGCCGACCCCACCGGGCCCGCCGTCACGCGGTCGCCTGCCGCTGGGCCCACGGGCACCGAGATCGCCCTCGACGGCCAGGGCTGCCTCGTGCCGGCCTCGGGAGAGCCGGGCGACGGCGTCGTGGTCCGGTTGCGGGACGGGTCGCACATCCTGGCCTTCGTCACCATCCCGGTCGCCGCCGACGGCTCGTGGTCCGGCGTCCTGGTCGTGCCCGCGGGCACCCCCGCGGGCAACCACCAGCTGGATGCCCGGTGCGCGGCCATCGGCCACCAGGACCGTGATCCGGTCACCTACACCCGCGTGGGCTTCAGGGTCACCGGTGAGGGCTCGGGGGCCGAAGCCAACCCGAACACGCCCCGCTTCAACGGCGGCATCGAGGACTACACGCGGTACGACGGCCAGTCGACCTGCAGCCCGAGCACCAAGCCCGGCATGGCCCGCTTCATGAACATGGTCATGCGCAACTACGGCGGGGGGAACTCCGGGGTGGGACGGGGCTGCGGGGTCGGGGGGACGAGCGAGCACAAGGAGGGCCGGGCGTGGGACTGGCGCATGAACGCGGGCAGTGCCGGCGACCGGGCCCGCGTCAACGCCCTGATGAACTGGCTCTTCGCCACCGACGTGCGTTGCAACCACTACGCCCGGGCCCGACGCCTGGGGGTCATGTACATCATCTGGAACCGGCGGATGTTCCGGCTGTACGACGTCGACCGGGGTTGGGCCAACTACTCCGGGTCGAGCCCGCACACCGACCACGTCCATTTCAGCCTGAGCCGCAGGGGCGGGGCCGGGACCACCAGCTTCTGGCGGACCACCTTCCAACCCCCCGCCGGCTGGGGTCCGGGGCAGCACGGGAACCAGGACCTCAGCATGAACGACGAGTGGGACGCCATCGAGCCCCTCGCCGGCGACTTCGACGGCAACGAGGTCGACGATCTCCTCTGGTACCGGCCCGGACCGGCCAGCGACATGGTGTGGTACGGCAACGGCGACGGCCGCTTCGCCCGGCGGAACATCACCGTCAACGGCAACTTCGAGCCGATCGTCGGCGACTTCAACGGCGACTGCCGTGACGACGTGTACTGGTACGGCTCCGGGCCGGCGCCGGACGCGGAGTGGCTCGGGCGCTCGAACCGGACGTTCCGCTCGGTCGACGCGAACATGAACGGGGCCCACGAGCACCCGGTCGTCGGCGACTTCAACCGGGACCGCTCCAACGACATCCTCTGGTACAGCCCCGGCGCGGCCCCGGATGCCCTGTGGCTCGGCTCGACCTTCGGGTTCGTGCGCCGCAACATCAACATCGGCGGGAACTACCAGCCCCTCGCCGGTGACTTCGACGGCGACGAGCACGACGACGTCCTGTGGTTCCGCCCCGGCGCCCTCGGCGACCGCATCTGGTTCGGCAAGAACCAGGGGTTCACCTCCCGCGCCATCGACGTCGACCAGACCGGCGAGCCGATCGTGGGCGACTACAACGACGACCAGCGGGCCGACATCTTCTGGCACGGACCGGCCGAGGCGAACGACGCGGTGTGGGTCGGCCGGTCGACCCGCGACTTCCGCGGGTACGGCGCGACGATGGACCGGCCCTACGCGAACGCGGTCGCCGGGGACTTCGACGGCCAGGACGGCGACGACCTCTACTGGCACGCCAGCGCGCTCCACCCCGACCGCCTCTGGCGCTACTGAGCACCGGGCTTCGCCAGGTAGGCCAGGGCGTGCTCGACGTCCGGCCAGCGGTTCTGCGCGGTGACCAACCCGCACCCTGCCACGGCGTACGGTCCCGCCGTGAGCCGTTTGCTCGAGGGGATCCGGGTGCTGGACCTCAGCATCTGGCGGCCCGGGCCGTACGCCTCGCAGCTGCTGGTCGAGATGGGCGCCGAGGTCATCAAGGTGGAACCACCCGGGGGTGACCCCATGCGGGCGTTCCCCGACCTCTTCGCCGACCTGAACGCGGGGAAGCGCAGCGTGGCCCTCGACCTGAAGGAGCCGGCCGGCCGGGAGGCGGTGCACGAGCTGGCCCGCGAGGCGGATGTCTTCCTCGAGGGCTTCCGGCCCGGGGTGGCGGAACGGCTCGGCGTCGGTTCCGACGCCCTCCTGAAGCTCTCGCCCCGCCTCGTGTACTGCTCCATCTCCGGGTACGGGCAGACCGGCCCGCTGGCGGCCACACCGGGTCACGACATCAACTACCAGGCGTGGGCCGGGACCCTCGAGCCGCCGGCCTCCGGCGAGCCCCCGGTGCTCGCCCGTCCCCCGATCGCCGACCTCGCCGGCGGCGCCTACGCGGTCATGGCCGTCAACGCCGCTCTGGTGCGCCGGGCCCGGACGGGCGAGGGGGCCACCATCGACGTCGCCATGACCGACGTCCTGGCGTCGTGGACCGGCGGGGTGCCGCCCGTGACGCTGAGCGACGGCCGGTCGCTGGGCGGACAGGTGGCGGGCTACGGCCTGTTCCGGACCGGTGACGGCGGCTGGGTCAGCCTGGGCGTGCTCACCGAGGACCACCTGTGGTCGGCCCTCGCCGACGCCCTCGGGCTCGACGACGTCGCCGCGCTGGCGTTCGGCGAGCGGGTCGACCGCGGCCACGAGCTGCAGGATCGCCTGACCGAGGCCATCGCCGGCCACGACCGGGACACCCTGGTCGCCACCCTGCTGGCCGCTGGGGTGCCGGCGGCGCCCGCCCTGAGCCAGGCCGAGATGCTGACCGCCGACCCGCTCCGGGAACGAGGCGTGGTCCTGGACGGGCCCGCGGTGGGCCACCCGGTCCGGGTCGACGGCATCGCCCCGGCCCGCCCGGCGACCATCCCGCCGCTGGTCGAGGGCGCCGATCACCTCCCGTCCTGGACCTGAAAGCCACGAGGACGGATCAGTCGGCGGCGGGCACCGTCGGGCCGTCCGCATCGTCCAGCCCGAGCCGGAGCGCCTCCATCTCCTCGAGGACGTCCTCGAGGGTCGTGTCGACGTCACCCAGGTCGGAGGCCGCCGGGCCCCGGGCCGAGAGCTCGAAGGTGCGGGCGACCGCCTCGCCGAGGCCGGCGACCAGGAGGCGGAGCCGGTCGTGGGCATCGGTGAGGATCTGATCGAGCCGATCGGCCGACGCCAGTTGCGACCGCAGGGCGTCGAACATCCGGGCCCGGTTGGCGGTCGACGCGTCGGGCGAGGTCTCATCCAGCTCGTCGAGCTCGCGCTCGATCCGGAACGTGTCGATCTGGCGCCGCACGTCGTCGAGGTCCTGGCCGCGGCGGGCCACCCGACGCGCTTCTTCGACACCGCGGTCGACCTGGCCACCGATCTGGTGGAGTCGGTCGCTGAGGGGCCCGGAGGCCACGCTGTCCACGGTCGTACGGATCCGACCCTGGGCCTCCTGGGCCTGCACGACGAACTGGCGCCATGGTTCGCGCAGGTCGATGCTCCGGGTCGACGATCCCGCTGCCCGTGGCCGGGCCCGGCGGGAGGAGGGAACGGCCACGGCCAGCCATCCCATCCCGGCCAGGACCACGGCGACGATCGGGCTCCCGACGGCGATCCCGACGGCTGCCCCACCCCCGGCCGCCAGGATGGCCAAGGGCTCGGTGCCCGAGTTGGCCACCCGCCGAACGGCCTGGTGGTCCGGTCGCGGCCGACCCTCCCGTCGCTCCTTGCGCCGGGTGCCGCCGTCCGCCTCGGCCTCCGCCGTCGTCGCGTCGGCGTAGCCGCCGTCCGTCGCCGGGCCTCCGGTCGCCGTCGGGGTCGCCAACGCTTCGTCGTGCAACACGATCCGTCGCTCGAGCCGCTTGAGCTCGGCCGACGGCTCGAGCCCGAGCTCCTCGGCCAGCACCTCCCGCAACCGCTGGAACGCCCGGAGCGCCTCCGCCTGACGCCCGGCCCGGTAGAGGGCGAGCATGAGCAGGGCCCAGCGCCGCTCACGGAGGGGAGCCTCGGCGACGGCGGCCTCGAGGTCGGCGACCAGACCGGCCGCCTCACCCGAGGCGAGGAGCACCTCCGCCCGCTCCTCGACCAGGTCGTCGTGGATCTCCTCCCAGTGGGTGAGCTCGGCGAGGCCCCTCGGGGTCACGGGCAGGACCGGCGGACCCCGCCAGAGGCCCAACGCGGCTTCGTACTGCTCGAAGGCGTCGAGGTGCTCACCGGCCCGCTTGGCCTCGCGTGCGTGACGGACGGCGGAGGTGAACTCGATCACGTCGACCGACGCGACCGCGAGCTGCCATCCGTCACCGTGGCGCACGACCCCTTCGGGGCCGACGGCGCGCCGCACCGTCGAGACATGGGTCTGCAGCGACCGTTCTGCGGTCCGAGGGGGTTCGTCACCCCAGAGGAGCTCGATCAGCGCGGCGAGCGGCACGATCTCGCCCACGTGGAGGGCCAGGTAGGTGAGCAGCGCCCGCGGCTTGGCGCCCGTCACGGCCCCGACGGCGCCGTCCCCGGTGAGCTCGACCGGGCCGAGCACCCGCACGTCCATCCCCCCGAAGACTACGTCAGCGGATGCCTCGTCCCGGGAGGATCGAGTCCTCCGGAAGGGGGTAGGTCACCCGGAAGCCAACTCGTCGCGGATGACCCGACGGAGGAGCTTGCCCGTCTCGGAGAAGGGCAGTTCGGCCCGGAACTGCACCACCTCGGGCGTCCTCGTCGACCGCAGCCGCTCGCGGACCCAGTCCTTGAGCTCCTGCTCGGACGCCGCCCCTTCCGGAACCAGCACCACGGCTGCGGCCACCGCCTCGCCCCACTCCTCGTCCGGGATGCCGACGACGGCGGCCTCGTCGACGTCCGGGTGGCTGAGCAGGACCGCCTCGATCTCGCCCGGTGACAGGTTCTCGGCGCCCCGGACGATCACGTCGTCCAGGCGACCGTCGAGGTAGAGGAAGCCCTCGGCGTCCACCCACCCGGCGTCGTTGGTGGGGAACCAGCCCTCGTCGGTCAGGAGGCTGCGGCCGAGGTACTCCCCCGCCACCTGCTCACCCCGGACGTACACCTCCCCGACCTCGCCGGCCGGGACGGGCGCGCCGTCGGGGTCGACGATCTTCAGCTCGATGCTCGGCAGGGGACGGCCGACCGAGCCCAGCCGGCGGCGCACGAGGGGGTCGTCGCTGGTGGCGGCCTCCCGGTGGTCGGCGGGCGTGAGGACGGAGATGGTCGAGCTCGTCTCCGTGAGGCCGTAGGCGTTGACGAAGTCGACGGCCGGCAAGCGGGCCATGGCCCGTTCCACCAGGTCGACCGGCATGCGGCCCCCGCCGTAGGAGACGTGGCGGAGGGTGCCGAGGTCCTCGCCGTGGGCGTCCATGGCGTCGAGGATCCGCCCCAGCATCGTGGGGACGACCATGGCCTGGGTGACGCGCTGCTCACGAGCGGCCTGGACCCACTCGTCGGGGTCGAAGCCGGGCAGGTAGACGATCCGGCGCCCGCTGTACAGCGCGCTCGAGGACCGCCGAGACGCCGGCGATGTGGTACGGCGGCACGCTGACCAGCTGGCAGTCGCCCTCGCCCGCCCCGAGGAACTCGACCGACTCGAGGATGTAGGCCGTCAGGTGGCGGTGCCGGAGGACGGCCGCCTTCGGCTCGCCCGTCGTCCCGCTGGTGAACAGCAGGATGGCGACCTCCTCGGGGTCGACGAACGGGAGCTCGACGTCGGTGCCGTCGTCGGCCGCGACCCGGTCGAGGAACTCCTCGGTGGACAGGAGCTGCTGACCCTCCCGGTCCGCCAGCCGGGGCAGGCAGTCCGGGCCGGCCACGACCAACGCCGGCTCGAGCCGGCGGAGGATGCCGTCGAGCTGCTCATCGGTCAGCCGGTAGTTGACCGGGGCGAAGGGCAGTCCCGCGAGGGCGGCGCCGAACACGCAGATCGGGAGGACCTCGGAGTTGAGGTCGACGAGGGCCACGTGCTCCGCCCCACTCGACCGGAACAGGGCGGCGGCCCGCCGGGCCCGGGCCAGCAGCTCGGCCGCCGTGATCCCACCCGGATCGGGTCCCACCACGATGCGATCCGGGGCGCCGCCCGCGACCATCTCCAACAGCAGGGCCACGTTCACCCTCGCACCTCAGCTCCTCTCGTGACCGGCGAATAGGGTGCTCCGGCCGTTTCCGATGTCCGCGAGAAAGTAGTGGTCCGATCGATGGTCGATGAAGCCGTGTTGGTCCGCGAGCAGCGTGGTGCCGTCCTCGTGCTGCGCCTCAACCGCCCCGAGGCGCGCAACGCTCTCAACGCCGAGCTCCTCAGTGAGATCGGTCTGGGACTGCTCGCCGCCGAGGCGGACCCCGACGTCCGCTGCGTCGTCCTCACCGGCACCGGCGATCGAGCCTTCTGCGCGGGCATGGACCTCGCGGCCTTCGCCGCCGGCGGTGCGCCGACGGAGATGGATCCGGCCGGCATGGCCGCCTACAGCCGCTTCACCACCGGCGACATCGCCGTCCCCATCGTCGGGGCGGCCCAGGCCACGGCCGTGGCCGGCGGCTTCGAGGTGCTCATGGGCTGCGACGTGATCGTGGCCTCCGAGGAGGCGAGGTTCGGCCTGCCCGAGGTCAAGCGGGGCCTCTTCGCCGCCGGCGGCGGCGTGTTCCTCTCGACCCGGATCCCGCTGGCCATCGCCCTCGAGCTGACCCTGACCGGCGACTACATCGACGCGGCCCGGGCCGCGGAGCTCGGCCTGGTCAACCGGGTCGTCCCGGCGGACCAGGTCCTCGACGCCGCCGTCGAGTTGGGCGAGCGCATCGCCCGCAACGGGCCGCTCGGCCTCCAAGCCACCAAGCAGCTGGTGCGCACGGCCGCCACCGACGCGGCCAAGGCCCGGGAGCTCCAGAACGAGTGGCAGCCGAAGGTGTTCGGGAGCGAGGACGCCACGGAAGGCGCCACCGCCTTCATCGAGAAGCGGGACCCCGTCTGGAAGGGCCGCTGAGCGGGCCTTCATCGGGTTGGCGGAGGGGGCCCGAGGTCGGGCGGGAGTCTTCGTTGGGCCCGGTCGGGGTTGTCGGGCGGGGGTCGGTTGGTGGTTGGTCTTCCAGATGTTGTGGCCGCCGTCGAGGCCTTGGCCGTTGGTGGTGTCGGTGGGGCCGCCGTCGTGGTGTTCGACGATGTGGTCGGCTTGCAGGAAGGGGTGGGTGCGGTCACAGCCGTAGGGGTGACAGCACCTGCGGTACTTGGCCCGCAGCGCTTGGGCTTGGGCCGGGTTGAACAGGCGGCGGGCGTGACCGAAGCGGAGGATCTCGCCGTCGGGGTCGAAGAGGATCCCGCGCACGGTGCCGGTGAGCAGGGCCAGCACGATGGTGTTGAGGGTGATGACGGTGCCGTCATCGAGCTCATGCAGGCTGTCGGCGCCCAGTTCGATCTCATCGAGGGCTGCGTCGAGGTCGTAGTCCTGGTCGGCCAGGGCTTGGCGGAGGACGGCGATGATCGAGGCCAGCAGCACGGCGTCGGCGTGGGCGACCAGACAGAAGCTGGACGGCCCGAGCTCGGTGTCGCCGTGGGCGGCGGAGCGTTCGGCCATCAGCACCATGGCGTCGGCGCGGCGCTGGCGGGCGGTGCGGCGCAGCTCGGAGGCCACCGGGTCGCGGCCGAGGCGGTCCCGGGCTTCGGCCCGGTCGACCTCCAGCAGGTGCTGCACCAGAGCGTTCGAGCTCGGCCTGCCAGATCGTGAACCCCACCGGGTCGATGCCGGCATCGACCTTGCCGGCGCCGCCGAAGGTGCGGGACGAGCTGGCGTAGCGGTCCTCGAGCTGACGGGAGGCCCGCTCCTCGGCGTCCCAGGGCATCGCCCGGGTCACGGCGTAGTCGACGGTCCGCAGGAAGTCGCAGAACCGCATGTCCATCGCCGCGTTCGACCAGCGGTGCTTCGAGGAGGCCGAAGATCTCCTCGCCCACCAGCGCTGCGCCCGGGCCAGCACCTCGACGTGCTCGACGGTGATCGATCCCGGCCACCAGGGCTTCGTCGACGAGCGGGAGGGACTTGAGGTGCCGTGCCAGGCCGCCGCCGCCGGGACGCATCCGGGCCCTTGACGCGGCAGTGGTGCTTCTGCCACTCGATGGGCGAGGTGTGGCCCTCGGCCCGGTGCTCCTGGGTCGCCTCGAAGGGCGTGAGGATGTGCGCGCCGAAGGCCTCGAACTTGTTGGCCAGCCGGTTGAACGTCTCCAGCGCCTCGGCCTTCACCGCGGACGGCGCCCCGGCGAAGGTGACCTTGTTGGCCAGGTCCAGGGCGTGCTCCAGGTCGACCAACTCGCTGGTCATCGGCGGGCACCTCCCTCGGATCAGGTCACGGAATGTTTCCCCTCAACCTACTGAGGGGGTGTGACAGCCAAGCCCCAAATCGGCCGATCTGAGGAAAGAATTCTGAGATTTCTATTTGACGGCCCGACCGTGCAACAACTGGGTTGCGGCCATTCTGCAGAGGCGGAATTGGCAGTATCCGAACCCACAACTAAGCGTCAGCGGCGCAACAGTAGTGCGTTCGATATCACCCCCCTACATGCCCTCGGTTGCACAGGGAGACCAGTGCATCCGGAGGTCGGGGGCGCCTTCTTCGTTGTCGCCGTCGGTGCGGGCGACCTCCACGAAGCCGTGGCGTTCGTAGAAGCGGATGGCGCCGTGGTTGGCCTGGAAGGTCCACAGGTCGAGCCCCGCCGGTGCGCGCTCCTTGGCCCCGTCCAGGAGCCGAGCTCCACGTCCTCGACCCGTGTGCTCGGGGTCGACGTAGAGCTGGTCGACCCAGCCACCGTCGAGCACGAGCAGGGCGACCACCGCACCGTCGACCTCCATGACCCAGGTCTCCTTCGTCCGGAGCACCACCTCGGCGAACCAGGCCCGGACCTCGTCGTCGTCGTGCACGGGTGGGGGGATCGCCGGCACCGAGGCCCGGCGAGAGCGCAGCCAGACCTCGGCGACGGAATCCGCGTCCTCCGGCGTCGCCGGGCGGGGCAGCTCGATGGTCATGCAGGTGCTGAAGATGTTGTCCGTGTAGTAGGCGAACGGCGGGCACGGCCGGAAGCCGACCGCGGTGTACAGCTCCCGAGCCGCGGCGAAGGCCCGATAGGTCCCGGTCTCGAGGCTCACCCGGGTGAAGCCGCGCTCGCTGGCCACGGCCAGCAGGTGGTCGACCATCGCCCGGCCCACCCCCTGGCCCCGGGCCGCCTCCACGACGTGCATCGACTTCAGCTCCCCGTGCGACGCGTCCAACCGCCGGATCGCGCCGACGCCCAGGAGCTCCCCGTCCCGACGGGCCGAGAAGAAGGTGATGGCGGGATCCAGCAGCGCGTCGACCGCCAAAGCGTGCACGTGCCCTGGCGGGGTGACCGCCGAGGCGAACACCAGGTGGGCGTCCAGCAGGGCCTGGACGTCGTCCGCCCGGGGATCATCCGCCTCGATGACGAGGCCGCTCATGCCCGATAGGTCAGCGACCCGTCCGCCAGCGCGGCGACGACGAGGTCGACGACCGCGTCCGGCCGATCCGGTACCTCGGTGAAGACGTGCCGCGGGTCGATCGCCGCCAGGGAGAACTCCTGGTGCATCTTGCGGGTAGCGGCCTCATCGGTGAACGGGTGGTCGACCCGGGACGCGACCTGGTGCAGGCATCGTTCGACGGGCGGCAACAACATCACGTAGGCCAACCCGCCGAGCCCGGTCGCCTCCGTGAACGTCCGCAGGAACCACGGCCCCACCACCCCGTCGTAGACCGTGGCGTAACCCCCCGAGGCGAACCGCCCCGCCGCGGCCGCCGCGGCGCGGATCACCACGTCGTTCTGCTCGTCGGACTCGGGCAGCCAGGGCTCCACCCACCCCTGGGAGACGAAGCCGAAGAAGGCATCCCCCTCCACCAGCACGCTGCGTTCGAAGCGTTCCACCAGGAGCCGAGCCACGGTCGACTTTCCCGCACCGGGTGGGCCGGTGATCACGACGAGAGCTGCCACGCGGCCAGTGTGGCCGCTCCGTATCGTCCACCTGGTGCGCCGTGACCTCTTCGACGACGAGCACGACCTGTTCCGGCAGAGCTTCGGCCAGTTCCTGGACCAGGAGATCGTCCCCCACAACGACGAGTGGGAGCGGGCCGGGGTGGTCGACCGCGGGGTCTGCCGCGCTGGACTGGACCGTGGCCTACACCTCGGAGCGCCAGGCCTTCGGCCAGTCCGTCGGCGCCTTCCAGAACACCCGCTTCCGGCTGGCCGAGCTGAAGACCGAGGTCGAGGTGGGGCAGGCCTTCGTGGACCGCTGCACCCGGGCCCTCAACGACGGCGAGCTGACCGCCGAGGAGGCGGCCATGGCCAAGCTGTGGTGCACCGAGCTGCAGGGACGAGCCGTCGACCTCGGCGTGCAGCTCCACGGCGGCTACGGCTACATGACCGAGTACCCCATCGCCCGGGCCTACGCCGACGCCCGCATCACCCGCATCTACGGCGGCACCAACGAGGTCATGCGGGAGATCATCGGCCGCTCCCTGGGGGACTGACCCGTTCTGGCGTCACTTGATCAGGGGGTCCCGGGGGAGACCGAGGATGCGCTCGCCGATCTGGTTGCGCTTGATCTCACTGGTGCCGCCGGCGATGGACATCGCCCGGTGCATGAGGACCATCATCCCGCTCATCGCCCCGGCGCCGTCGAGCAGGGCGCTCTCGGGTCCGGCCATGGCGGACAGCATCCCGGCGGCCTCGTGGCCGAGCTCGGAGAGCACGAGCTTGGTCACGGCTCCTTCCGGTGACGGCCCGCCGCCGGCGACCGCCCGGTGCACGGAGCGGAGGTTGACGACCGCCATCGCCTCCTGGTTCGCGATGTAGCGGCCGATGCGACCCGCCCCGCCGGGCAGACGCTCCGGGGCGGCGTCGAAGGGGCCGATCAGGGCATTGCCGGGCAGCGACATCCCCCCGTCGCCCCCGCCGATCGAGACCGACTCGTTGCCCAGGGTGGCGCGGGCCACCGTCCAGCCGCCGTCGACCGGGCCGATGACGTCCTCGTCGGCGACGAACACGTCGTTGAAGAACACCTCGTTGAACTCCGACGCCCCTGAGGTCATGCGCAAGGGACGGACCTCGACCTCGTCGGCCTCCATGTCGATGACCATCGACGGTGATGCCGTCGTGCTTGGGGACGTCGGGGTTGGTGCGCACGGTGGCGAAGCCCCAGCGGCTGACGTGGGCGCCGGACGTCCACACCTTCTGGCCGCTGACCAGCCAACCCCCGTCGACCTTGGTCGCCTTGGTCTTCACGCCGGCGGCGTCGGAGCCGGCATCGGGCTCGCTGAAGAGCTGGCACCAGATCCACTCCTGGCGCAGGGTGGGCGGCACCCAGCGCTGCACCTGGTCGTCGTCGCCGTGCTGGATCAGGGTCAGGATCACCCAACCGGTGATGCCGTACGCCGGCTTCTTCACCCCGGCCGCGGCGAACTCCTCCTCGATGACCAGCTGCTCGACGGGGCTGGCCTCGCGACCCCAGGGCTTCGGCCAGTGGGGGGCGACGTAGCCGGTCTCGATCATCGTCTCGCGCTGGGCGACGGCATCGAGGTCCTTCACCCGGTCGACGAAGGCCCGGACCTCCTCCCGGATCGGCTCGGCCTCTGGAGGGAGCTCGACCGAGCGCGTCGGCTTCACGCCGGAGCGGGTCAGGTCCACGACGTCGTGGGCCGCCGCCTCGGCGTCGACCAGCGCGGCGAGCGCCGTGGCCCGGCGCATGTAGAGGTGAGCGTCGTGCTCCCAGGTGAAGCCGATGCCGCCGTGGACCTGCATGTTCAGGTTCACGCACAGGTCGGCCGCCGGCAGCGCCGTCGTCGCCGCCATCGCGGCGACGGCGGAGAACTCCTCGCCGCCATCGGCCGCCGCCCGAGCCGCGTCCCACACCAGCGAGGTGGCGAGCTCGGTGGCCACGAGCATGTTGGCGCAGTGGTGCTTGACCGCCTGGTACATGGCGATCGGCCGGCCGAACTGCTCCCGCTCCTTGGCGTAGGCCGCCGCCGACTCGGTGCACTCGCGGGCCACGCCCACCGCCTCGGCCGCCAGGATCGTCCGGGCCAGGTCGACCAGCGCCCGCTTGGCCCCGGGCAGGACCTGCGCCGGCGTGCGGTCGAAGCTCACCTTGGCCGAGCGCCGGCTGGGATCGAGGTTGGGCGGCACGTCGACCGTCACGCCGTCGGAGGCGGCCTCGACCAGGGCGAGGTCATCGCCCACGACGATCAGGAACACGTCGGCCAGGGCACCACTGAGGACGACACCGGCCGAACCGGTCACCGCGCCGTTCGCCAAGGAGACGTCCGCGCCGCAGAACGCCGCCGTCCCCACCACGGAGCCGTCGGCCAGGCCGGGCAGCCACTCCTTCTGGATCTCCTCCGGGGCTGCCGTGGCCAGCACCGCCGACACGACGACCGTGGACACGAACGGGCCCGGCGCCATCGCCCGGCCGAACTCCTCGACCACGACCACCAGTTCGGGCAGGCCGAATCCCGACCCGCCGTGCTCCTCGGGCACGTGGAGGCCCAGCCAGCCCAGCCCGGCGACCTCGTCCCAGAACGCCGGCCGCTCCTCGGTCTCGGCCTCGAGCAGGGCCCGGTTCGCCCCGCGGGCGTCACGCTTCTCGAGGAACTCCGAAACGGTCCCGCCCAGCGTCAGATGGTCTTCGGTGATGGCGATCGACATGGTCAGCAGTCTCTCCGATGGCGGCCATCCCCGTCCTACTGGCAGCTCACTTGGGGGCGAAGCGCTGGCCGGCGTCGAGGCGGATGCAACCGCCGTTGAGCATGGCGGTCTCGGCGATGGCCACGACGAGGCGGCCGTACTCCTCCGGGCGACCCATCCGCTTGGGGAAGGCGGCGTCCTTGGTCAGCACCTCGGCGAACTCGTCGGGGATGCCCTCGGTGATGCCGGTCGAGAACAGGCTGGGCGCAATGGCCACGGCCCGGATGCCGAGCGACCCCAGGTCACGGGCCATGGTCAGCATCATCCCGGCGATGCCCGCCTTCGCCGCGGTGTAGGCCACCTGGCCGATCTGGCCCTCGAAGGCGGCGATGGAGGCGGTGTCGATCATGACCCCGCGCTCGCCGTCCTCGGGCTCGTTGATCGACATGTGCTGGGCCTGGAGCCGGTTCAGGTTGAAGGAGGCGATCAGGTTCAGCTCGATGACCCGGCGGAACTCGTCCAGGGGGTGGGGGCCGTCTTTGCTCAAGGTGCGCATGGCGGTGCCGCCACCCGCCGTGTTCACGGCGATCCAGAGGTCGCCGAGCGCCTCGACCGCGTCGTTCAGGGCGGTCTCGACCGCCGCGTCGTCCATCACGTTCACGGGATGGAAGGTGCCGTCGAGGCCCTTGGCCACCTCTGCGCCCGCCGAGGTGGGCAGGTCGAGGATGGCGATCTTCGCCCCCTTGGCGTGCAGCTGCTCGGCCGCGGCCCGGGCCATGCCCGACGCCCCACCCACGATCACCGCACCCTTGCCGTCGATCTCCATGTCGTCCTGGTTCCTCTCGTCCGCTCCGCCTGATGATGGCGTCCGGCGTCATGGCGTCCAAAGCCCACGGACCGCGGGTCGGTCAGTCGAAGGGCTGGAGGGAGTCGGCGACGATCCACATGCTGAAGTACTGGCTGTTGGCGCCGTAGGCCATGGCGAGGGCGGTGCGGGCCCCGTCGACCTGGTGCTCGCCCGCGGCGCCCCGCACCTGGTTGGCCGCCTCGGCGAAGCGGAGCAGGCCCGAGGCCCCGATGGGGTTGCTCGACAGCACACCGCCGGAGGCGTTCACGGGGAACGAGCCGCCCAGCTCCGTGGAGCCGTCGTCGATCATCTTCCAACCCTCGCCGGGCTCGGCGATGCGATGGCCTTCCAGCCAGATGGCCTCGTGCCAGGAGAAGGGCACGTACAGCTCGGCCGTGTCCAGCTGCTCACGGGGGTTGGTGATGCCCGCCATGGCGTAGACGTCGTCGGCGCACTGGAGGCAGGCGGCCGGGCGCACGGGGTCCCGGCCGGGGAAGTTCGGGGGCTCGGAGCGCGACGACGTGGCCAGGATCCATGCCGGAGGCCGGCCGTCGGCGGCGGCCGCCTTGCCGCCGTCCTCGTCGGTGAGGACCATGGCCGCGGCGCCGTCGGAGGACGGGCAGGACTCGAGGAAGCGGATCGGCTCCCACATCATCGGCGACGCCTTCACCTTCTCGATGGAGATGTCCTCGATCTTGAGGTGGGCATAGGGGTTCTTGAGGGCGTTGAGGCGGTCCTTCACCGCCACCTTCCACCCGATGTGCTCGGGCGCGCCGCTGCGGTGGATGTAGGCCCGGATGAACGGGGCGAAGGCACCGCCGGCGCCGAGTGACGCCCCCTTGCCACTCCCGAGGGCGAACTGGGCGTTGCCCTCCGACTGCTTCTCGAAGGCCACGGCCAGCACGGTCTTGTGCTTTCCCGCCTGCACGTGCGAGGCCGCCACGATGCCGGTGGTGCCGCCGACCGAGCCCGCGGTGTGGACCCGGAACATCGGCTTGCCGACCGCCCCGAGGGCGTCGGAGAGGTAGAGCTCGGGCTTCATCACCCCCTCGAAGAGGTCCGGGGCCTTGCCCAGGACGACGGCATCGATGTCGGCCATCGTCTTCTGCGCGTCGTCCAGGGCCCGGAACACGGCCTCACGCACGAGCCCGCCGAGCGAGACGTCGCGACGGCGGGTCTTGTGGTGGGTCTGGCCGACGCCGACCACGGCGGTGGGGATCACGCCGCCTCCTCGAGGATGCAGATGAGGTTCTGTTGCAGGCAGGGGCCGCTGGTCGAGTGGGCCAGCGCCCGGGTGCCCCCGCTGACGATGTGATCGGCGGCGTACCCGATGCGGCAGAGCCCGGTGGCCATGATCGGGTTGGCGGCCAGGGCGCCGCCCGACGGGTTCACCGCCACGCCGTCGCCCAGCCCGAGCACCGAGCGCAGCAGCAGCTCCTCATGGGTGAACGCAGCCTGCAGCTCAGCCACCTCCACCGGGCCGTCGCCCAGCCCCGCCGCCGCCGCAGCGAGGCGGGTGGACGGCGAGTCGTCCAGCGCCCGGAACGACGGGTTGTGGCACTCGGTGCGGTGGTCGAACCCGGTGATGTAGGCGGGGCGCTCGACCAGCCGGCGGGCCCGGTCGCCGGTGGCCAGCACCATGGCGGCCGCGCCGTCGGTGATGGGAGGGAGGTCGTGGCGCCGCAGCGGCTCCCGCACGTAGTCCCCCGCCAGGAGCTCGTCGACGCTCCCCTTGCCCCGGGACCGCACGGCGACCTCGGCCATCGACCGTTCGTCGGCGATGCCGGCGGCGATCACGGCCCGGGCCTGGAGGGCGGCGAAGGTCACCGGGTCGGCGCCGATGGGCGCGAGGTAGTACGGGTCCATCTCCATCGGGTAGATGAGCGCCGGGTCGCCGGTCGACGACCGGCCCGAGCCGGTGACGACGGCGACCTCGATGTCGCCCTCCTGGAGGCGGAGCCACGCCTCGTACAGCGCCCAGGCTCCGTCCATCTCGACGTGGGAGTCCCGCTTGGGCGGCCAGGCCCCGATGGCGTCGAGGTTGGTGACGAACGAGAAGGCCTGGCCCGTGATGTAGTCGCAGCTGCCGAGGCAGGTGAAGTCGACGTCGGCCCGGGTCAGGCCGAGGGGGGTGAGGGCGTCGGTGATGACGCCGAGCAGGAGCTGGGTCTCGGACTGGTCGGTGCGGCGGACCATCGGCGACTGGGCCCAGCCGACCACGGCGATGTCGCGGGACGTGGCCATCAGAAGATCCGGTTCACGAGATCGGGGTCGTCGACGTCGGGCTCGCCGTTGGGCATCCAGCCCAAGAGGCTGCCGTAGGCGCCGGCCATGCCGCCCCCGCCCACGTCGATCTCCTCCGCCGGCGAGGCCCACACCGCCGACACCCGCTGGCCGACCCGGACCTCCGCCGCCGGGAGCTCGATGACCGGCTGGTAGCTGAGGACCACGTCGCTGTCGTCGAGGAGGACGAAGGCCCGCACGAAGGGCTCGGTCTCGGTCTGCCCCGGGTACTGGACGGGGGTCACGATCGTGAAGTTGGTGATGGTGCCGTCCTGCGCCAGGTCCACCTCGTGCTCGGGCGTCAGCTCCAAGGCGTCGATGGGACAGGAGCCCTTGCCCCCGGAGTAGACCCGGTCGCAGATCGGGCACTGCAGGCCGAGGAGGCGGTGCTCCCGCGACGCCGCCACCGCCCGGTCGACCGCCATCGGGACGGGGTTCCGGTAGGTGATGGAGGCGAGGTAGTCCATCATCTCGACCGGCTCCCCGGAGGCCGCCACCTCCTCCCCTTCGACCTCGGGCTCGTCACCGAGGACGAAGCAGGCGATGTCATCGAGGCGACCGACCCGGGTGCCCTTCCACCGGGGCGCCACCCGCGCGCCGTCGGCCATCGCCGAGGACGAGCCGGCGTCGACGGCGTGCAACAGCGGCGTCGTGGCCCCGTCCAAGCGGATGAAGGCGAAGGCGAAGGGGCGGTCGAGCGGGTGCTGCTCGGAGGGGGCCGGCACCCAGGTCCACGACTCGACGGCCCCTGCAGGGCCGACCTCGACGAGGTCCGGGACCAGCTCCGCCCCGGTGGCCGGGTCCCACTCCATCGGCGGGACGAGGACGCCGTCACCGTTGCGGATGCCGAGGATGCGCTTCTCGGTCAGGCCGCTCATGAACGCACCGATCACCGGCCCCAGCGACCGCGTGTACGGGAACGTGATCGTGCTCTCGTCGAACCTGGTCAACCGGGCCTCCTCGTGGACTCCGGCCACAAGGTAGGCACGCCCGGCGGACCGACTCGACCCGCAGGGCCTCTGCCGGCCGCCACAGCCAAGGCGGCCACCGCCATGCTCAGCCCAGGACGTCGGCCACCGTGTGCAGCACCAGGCCGGCGAGGGCGCCCACGACGGTGCCGTTGATGCGGATGAACTGCAGGTCCGGACCCAGCAGGAGCTCCAGCCGGTCGGCGGTCTCGGCCGCGTCCCAGCGCTCGATGGTGCCGCTCACGAGAGTGACGATCTCGCCGTGGAAGCGGTCGACGACGTAGGTGGCCGCGGTGGTCAGGGCCTCGTCCACCCGGGCGGCCATGGCCGGCTCGTCGAGCCGTTCGCCCACCGCCACGACCATCTCGGTCAGGTGGCGACGCAGCTCGCCGTCGGATCGGGTCGCCTGCTCGCGGAGCTGCGCCTTGGCGTCCTGCCAGAGGGCGTCGACCCACTCGCCGATCTCGGGCTGGGAGAGCAGCTCCTCCTTGAGCTGCTCTCCCCGGGCCCGGAGCTCGGGTGAGGTCTGCAGCTCCTCGGCGAGCGTGGCCAGGCGGGTCTCGAAGCGGCGCCGGAGCTGGTGCTGCTCGTCGGCCAGCATGGCCTGGACCAGGGTGCGGAAGCCCTCGATGAGCCGGTCGAACAGCCGGTCCTCCGCCGCTCCCGGCAGCCACCACGGCGACGCCTCGCCGAGCTGGGCCCGCAGGTCCGACCGGTGCTCCTCGACGTAGCGGTCGAGCTCACGCAGGCCGGCATCGAGGACCTGCTGGTGACGGCCGTCGCGGATGAGGAACTCGAGGATGCGCCCCGCCATCGGCGCGACCGGCGCTGACTCGACCCGAGCCCGGACGGCGCCGTGCACGATCCGCTGGACGTCGTCGTCGGCGATGAGGTCGGCCGCCTGCACGGCCCCGTCGAGGACCTCACCGGCCAACCGGTCGGCGTTCTCGGGGTCCCGCAGCCACGCCGCCAGCCGCGGGCCGACCTGGGCCGCCTGGAGCCGGGCCACGATGGCATCCGGGGTGAGGAAGGCGTCCTGGATGAAGGCGCCGAGCGTCTCACCGAACTGGTCCTTGCGGGCGACGATGATCGCCGTGTGCGGGATCGGGATGCCCAGCGGGTGCCGGAAGAGGGCGGTGACGGCGAACCAGTCGGCCAGCCCGCCGACCATCGCCGCCTCGGCCACCGCCTGCCCGTAGCCGGCGGTGGTGCCGTCGGCCCACAGCGTCAGTACGAGGAAGACGACCGTGGCCAGCGCCAGCAGCGCGGTGGCTCGGCCCTTCATCTGGCGGAGGCGAGCTCGGCGCTCGTCCTGCCGCTGCACGGCCGGGACCACGGTCGTCGACGTCATGGCCCCTCTCTACCCCTCGCGGAAAGGCTGAGGCTGCGGCTCGGCGAAACGGCGGAGTCCCACCCCGATCGCTCTGGCACCACAGCGGGAAGCGACCGGGATTCGGCCACGGCGGGGCCATCGGTACGATCGTCCGGTGGCTGGGACCGTCGACGAACCGACGGTGACCGTCGTCCTGCCGACCCGTGACCGGCCCGAGGGCCTTCGCGCCGCCATCGACAGCGCGCTGGCCCAGACCTACGGCCCGCTCGAGATCATCGTGGTCGACGACGGCTCACTGCCCCCGGCCCAGGTCGGCCCCGAGGCGCGCTTGGTGCGCCTCGACCGTCCGGCGGGCCCCGGGGCGGCGCGCAACCGCGGCGCGGCAGAGGCCAAGGGCGACGTGCTGGCCTTCCTCGACGACGATGACCGCTGGCGCCCCGACTACCTGAACCGGCAGGTGGCGGCGCTCCAGAGCCGGCAGGCGGCGGCCACGTGCTCGCGCTGGACGCTGCGCGACGGCTCGATCCTCATGGACACGTCAGGCCCGCCGAGCGAGGGCCTCGCCGACTGGATCCTGCGCGAGCCGCTGCTCGTGCCCTCCTCGCTCGTCGTGCGCACGGACGTGTTCCTCGGCCTCGGAGGCTTCGACGCGGACCTGCGCTTCGGTGAGGACTGGGACCTGGCCGTGCGCCTGGTCGAGGACCACCGCGTCGTGGCCGTTCCGGAGGTCCTGGTCGATCGGACGTGGCACCCCCACCGCCGCTACGGCTCGCGCCTGCTGACCGACCACCGGGAGATGATGCGGCGGATCGGGCCCCGCCTCCGCAGCCGCGGCACCGTGGAGCGGCTCCGCATCCGGCGGCACCACTGGCAGCGGCTCGGGGTCTACGGCGCCCGGTGGGCGCTCGAGCCCATGGTCGTCGGTCGTTGGCCGTGGCGGGCCCGCCATGCCCTTCGCCGACGCCGGGCAGAGGGGCGATCGTGACCACCCCGCCACCTACGTTGAGCGTGGTCATCACCTGCCGCGACAACGCCGCCGTCCTCGCCGACCAGCTCCGGGCGCTCATGGCCCAGGACGTGGACGGCTGGGTCGACACCGTGATCGTGGACGACGGCTCCACCGACGGGACCCACCTCGTGGCCGAGGAGCACGCCGACCGCCTGCCGGGCTTCCGCCTGATCCGGACCCCGCCGCGGGGTCGGGCCCCGGCCCTCAACCACGGGTACTCGGCGTCGGAGGGCGAGGCGGTCGTGTTCCTCGACGCCGACGACGAGGTGGCGCCGGGGTACCTCGTCGCGCTCCAGCGCGCCCTCGAAGACCACCCGTGCGTGGCGGGACGCCTGGACAACGACACGATGAACCCCGCCTGGCTGCAGACCTCCCGTCCGCAGGAGCAGGTGACGGGGCTCCGCCGCGAGCCCCAGGTCCCCTGGCCCGTCGCGTCGGGCGGGACGATGGCCGTCCGGCGCGACCTGCTCGACGCCGTCGGCGGGTTCGACGAGGACATGGCCTACGCCCAGGACACCGATCTCTGCATCCGGATCGCCCACCAGGGTGTGACGCTGACCTTCGCGCCGGAGGCCGTGCTCCGGTACCGCTACCGGACCTCCGGCCGGGAGATCTTCCACCAGGCCCGCCACTACGGCCGCGGGGGCGTCGCTCTCGACCACCGCTACGGGACGGGGCGACCGTCCGCCGCCCGGATCGCCGTCCGCAGCCTGCGGCTCGGCGCGCTGGTCGTGCACCTGCCGTTCTGCGGCCGGCGCTCCGTGCGACTGGCGACGGTGTTCCGGGCCGGGTTCCTGATCGGGTGGTTGGAGTCCGCGCTCTGGCCGCGCCGGTTCTTCCCGCCGACCGTGCTGGAACCGTTCGGTCGCGATGGTCCTCCGGCGACCCGGGCCGACGTCGCGTAGGTTGCCGGTGGTGGGACGGGTGTGAGCGGGGCCGGTCCGGAGATCACGATCGTCATCCCGACCGCCGACCGCCCGGAGGAGGTCGAAGCCTGCGTCGGTGCGCTCGTGGCCGCCGTGTCCGGCGCGACCGCGGTCGTGGACGCCGTCCTCGTGGTCGACAACAGCCGCGCCGTGGGGGTCGCGCTCTCCTCCGGCGTGCGGTCGGGGGTCCCGATCCGGGTGCTGCGCGAGCCCGTCGCCGGCGCGGCGCGCGCCCGCAACCGGGGGCTGGCGGACGCGGCCGGCGAGATCGTGGTGTTCGTCGACGACGACGTCTCGGTGGACGACGGCTGGCTCGACCGGTTGGTCGAGCCACTTGACGATGCCGAGGTGGTCGCCGCGGTGGGACCGATCGACCTGGACCTTGCGGCGGCGCGACCGAGGTGGCTCACCCCCCGCCTGGAGGTCTGGTTCAGCGCCCTCGACCTCGGAGCGACCACCCGCCCACTGGCCGTCGACGAGCACGGGTGGTCGGCGAACCTGGCCGTGCGCCGCTCTGCCGCGGCCGACATCGGCGGGTTCGACGCCGATCTCGGTCCCGGCACCACCGTCCCCTTCGGCGACGACTCCGACCTCCTCGACCGGCTGCGGCTCGGCGGCGGCGAGGTCGTCTACGCCGCCGGCGCCGGCGTGCGGCACCGGGTCGGCGGGGACCGCCTCCGCCTGCGCTGGCTCGCCCGCCGCGCCTTCCGCCAAGGGGTGACCGACGTCGCCCTCGAGCAACGGCGGACCGCGGCTCCGACGGGACGACGACCCCTGCGCGCGCTGCGCTCACTGGGCGGCGCCGCCGTCCGCTGCCTGCCCTGGTTGATCGGCGCCGTCCGGGACCCCGCCCGCCGACCGGGCGCCGCCGCCGAACAGGTCGTCCTCTGGTCGGCCCGAGCCGGCGCCGCCGCGGGGTTCATCTCGCCCGGGCCCTGAGCGTTGACGGCCACGGGTTCTGCTCGGGCCGCCGACGGGGAAGTGCCCTGAGGTGAGCCGGACGGCCGACCTGGATCTCGACGACGTACGTCGCGTGTTCGACGCCGTGGAGCCGGACACCATCGGGCTCGAGGAGGAGGTCCTGCTCCTCGACCGGATGTCCAGGCGCCCGGTCCCGGTCGCCGCCCAGGTCGTCACCGCGATGCGCGATGCGCACATCGAGACCGAGCTGCCCGCCTGCCAGGTGGAGATCCGCAGCGGCCAACACGCCGACGTGACCGCCGCCGCGGCCGAGCTCCGGGCGGAGCGGGCCGCGCTGCTCGACGCCTGCGGCGGGCAGGTCCTCCCCGTGGCCGCCGCCGTGCACCCGCTGGTGACGGGCCTGGCTGCGATCACCCCGACCGACTGGGGGCGCATCCTCTTCGAGGAGTACGGCGAGGTCGTCGCCCGCCAGCTGGTCGGTGCGCTGCAGGTCCATGTGGCCGTCGGCGGCGCCGACCGCACGCTGGCGGTCTACAACGCGCTGCGCGGCTACCTGCCCGAGCTGGCCGCGCTGGCCGCGGCGGCCCCGTTCCACGAGGGCAGGGACACCGGGTTCGCCTCAGTCCGCCCGCTGATCGCCAGCCAGCTCCCCCGCCAAGGCGTACCCCCGTCGATCACGAGCTGGGCCGCCTTCGTCGACGACCTCCGCTGGGGGACCGAGAGCGCCTCGGTCCCGAACCCCGGGCGCTGGTGGTGGGAGCTCCGCCCGCACGTGCTCCACGGGACCGTCGAGGTGCGCGTGCCCGATGTCCAGCCCACGGTCGAAGGCGCGTCGGCGGTGGCGTCGGTCGTCCACGCCCTCGTGCGCCATCTGGTGGCGCGGTACGACGCGGGCGAGGCCCTGAGCGTGCCGGCCACCTGGCGCATCGCCGAGAACCGCTGGTGCGCCCTCCGCGACGGCACCCACGGGCACCTGGCCGACCTGGTGTCCGGCGACGTGATCCCCACGACCAAGCGCCTGCACCAGCTCATCGACGTCGTCGAGCTCCACGCCGACGGCCCGCTCGACGGCGCCCGCGCCCTGGCCGAGCACAACGCCGCCGACGACCTCCGAGACCACGGCCTCGACGGCGCCCTCCCCTGGTTGTGCGAGGTGTTCCCGCAGTAGCGGGCTGCCGCTACGGGATCGAGATCCTCGTCTCGCAGCGGACCTGGGTGTCACGGGCGCCCTTGCCGTCGCAGCGGTCGCTGCCGGCACCGCCGTCGAACCGGTTCGCCCCGGCGTTGCCGGTGAGCTGGTCGTTCTTGGCCGTGCCGGTCAGGTTCTCCACCTGCGAGATGCGGTCGGTGCCCGCGCCCTGCGTGTTCTGGCTCGCGGTCGAGCTCAGGGTCACGACGACTCGGTTCTTGATCCCCGTGTAACTGGCCGTGTCGGTACCAGGACCCCCCGCCATGATGTCGTTGCCGGAGCCACCCACGAGGGTGTCCGCCGCCCCGCCGCCGTTCAGCGTGTCGGCGCCCCCACCACCGTCGATGGCATTGGCCCCTCCGCTTCCGGTGAGCGCGTCGTTCTGGGCGGAGCCCACGGCGTTCTCGACCGACACGAGCGCGTCGTTGCCGGCCCCGGTGTTCTGCGCCCCGGCGGTGCCCAGGTTGAGCGTGATGGGACCGGTGAGGCCGGCGTAGCTCACGGTGTCGGTGCCCGACCCACCGTTGACGAGGTCGTCGCCGAGGCCGCCGTTGATGACGTCGTTGCCGTTGCCGCCGCAGATGACGTCGTTGCCGCCGCCGCCGTTGATGGACTCGGCGTTGTTGGTGCCGAGGATGACGTCGCTGCCCTCGGTGGGCTGCTGGCCGAGGGCCAGGCTGACGGTGACCCCCTGCCCTTCACACAGCTCGTTGGTCGGCACGGTGAACTGCTGCAACCCGCCCACCACCGTCGGTCCGGGGCCCGTGGGGTCGAACTGCGCTCGCCACTTGTAGGTCGTACCGGGCTGAAGCGGCGGGAAGCCGGCGCCTTCGAACCAGTCGGTGGCGATCAGCCAACTGGTCCCGGCGTTGGTCACGGGGACTGTGCCGCGCACCGTGGTGGGGTTGTTCGTGGTCCCGAACAGCAGCTCGACCGTGCCGGGGGCGCCGTTGGTGAACACGTTGGCCAGTGAGTAGAGGCCCCACGTCGTCGGCGTGGGCGGGAAGGGCGGGGGAAGCGTGGGCGCGGCCACCGTCGACGGCGAGTCGTAGAAGATCGCCGGCTGCGGCGTGGCCCCGAACACGTACAGGTTCGCGGTCGGGTTCAGCACGGGACTGCTGTTGCCGTCGAGCATCTTCACGTGGGCCTGGAGCTGGGTGCTGGTGTGGGCCTGGTTCGACGTGACCGGGAAGACGAACTCCCAGTACCGGCCGGGAGGCAGGCCCCACGTACGGGCGTTGGGCGTGTCGCCGGACAGCAGCATCTGCCCGGGCCCGTAGGCCGAGGGGACCAGGTCGACCCCGGCGCCGCAGGGCGTGGGGGTCGGGGTCAGCGAGTTGGCGCAGTGCACCGGCCCACTCGGCGAGACACCCTGAGGGAACTGGATCCCCGGGACGAACCGCTGACCCGAGCAGGAGTTGCCCAGCCCGTAGACGACGACGTGGAGGTAGAACTCCTCCCCGATGCCAGGGTTGTTGTCGTCGGGGTCGGCGTAGTAGCCGGTGTAGACGCCGGCGCCGAACTCGGTGTAGGGCGAACCGAAGATGATCGACGGGCAGTTGACGATGTTCGAGTACCTGATCAGCCCGTCGTAGTACTGCGGAGGGTTGCCGACCTCTCGGCCCCCGCCCGGAGGGACCCCGGGGCCCATCGGGCTCGCAGTCACGCCGGCGTTCGGAAGCGCCCGAGGGGCCGCCGGGGCCGATGGCGCGGCGAACAGGCTGGCCAGGAGGGCCGCCGCCATCACAAGGGCCCAGCCGAGGGCACGCCGCGTAGAAGACCTGGAGTGGGTCACGAGAATCCCGCCTTTCGTCGTGGCCGCCCCGCCCGGAGCGCCGTTGCGGACAGTACCGCGCGTCCTCACGCTCCGTCAGGTCCGCGGTCGTCCCTATTGTCTGCGCATGGAGCTCGAGCGGATCGGTGTCGTCGGGTGTGGCTTGATGGGTTCGGGCATCGCCGAGGTCATCGCCCGGGCCGGCGTCGACGTGGTCGTGGTCGAAGCGGACGCGGCCAGCGCCGAACGCGGCCTGGCCCGGGTCCAGAAGTCACTGGAGACGGCGGTGACCAGGGGAAAGCTGCCCGAAGCGGATCGGGACGCGGTGCTCGGACGCCTCCAGGTCGTCCACCAATTCGACGCCCTCGCCGATCGCCAGATGGTCATCGAAGCCGTCTCCGAGGACGCCGCGCTCAAGGTCGACGCCTTCCGCCGGATCGACGAGGTGGTCGAGGCGCCCGACGCGGTCCTCGCCTCCAACACCTCGTCCATCCCGATCGTCAAGCTGGCGATGGCGACGCAGCGACCGGAGCAGGTCCTCGGCCTGCACTTCTTCAACCCGGTCCCCGTCCTGCCTCTCGTCGAGCTCGTGACCTGCCTGTTGACCGGTGACAAGGCGACCGAGGTCGCCCTCGAGCTGGCCGAGGGGCGCCTGGGCAAGCACGTCATCCGGTCGCAGGACCGGGCCGGCTTCATCGTCAACGCGCTCCTGATCCCCTACATCCTCTCGGCCATCCGCATGCTGGAGTCCGGGTTCGCCTCCGAGCGCGACATCGACGAGGGCATGGTCCAGGGCTGCGCCCACCCGATGGGCCCGCTCGCCCTGGCCGACCTGATCGGCCTCGACACGATCACCGCCATCGCCGACTCCCTCTACGAGGAGTTCAAGGAGCCGCTCTACGCCCCGCCGCCCCTGCTGCTGCGCATGGCCGACGCCGGCCTCCTCGGCCGGAAGTCGGGACGCGGCTTCTACGAGTACCCGCACTGAGCCGTCTTCGCCGCGACCTCCGGGGGTAGGACCCCCCAGCACCCAAGGGGGTCGACATCATGGACGAGACGGCACTCATCGTGATCCTGGTCGTGGCGGCGATCGTCATCGTGGGCGTGGCGTGGTGGCTCAGCACCCGCCGGCGCCGTGACCTGCACGACCGGTTCGGGCCGGAGTACGACCGGACCGTCGAGGACGCCGACAGCCGCCGGGCGGCGGAGCGAGAGCTCCGCGAGCGTGAAGAGCGGCGGCAGGGACTCGACATCGTCCCGCTCGACGATCACGCCGCGGCGTACTACGCCACCGAATGGCAGGGCATCCAACAGCGGTTCGTGGATGCCCCGAGCCAGAGCGTCGCCGAGGCCGACGTGCTGGTTATGCGGGTGATGCGAGACCGGGGCTACCCGATGGACGACTTCGAACGGCAGGCGGCCAACGTCTCCGTCGACCACCCCGACGTCGTCGACCACTATCGGTCAGGCCACGCCATCGCCGAGCGCAGCCACACCGAGGAGTGCGACACCGAGGAGCTCCGCGAAGCGGTGGTGCACTACCGGGCCCTGTTCGAGTCGCTGCTCGAGGACCGTGACGACCGGGACTCCGCCGATCCGGGGTCGACCGACTCGCCCCTCGCCAACTGAGCTCTCGGTTGCCGGCTGGACGCCGGGGCCCGGACCGGGCACGTAGGGTGACCCGACTGGGTGGAGGGGACTCGTGAGCGATCAGGGGCAGGGCCCGGGTTGGTGGCAGGCCTCGGACGGAAAGTGGTATCCGCCCCAACCCGAGGCGCCACCGCCGACGCCGCCACCAGCGCCGAGCGCGACTCGGAAGCGCCGGACCGGCCTGATCATCGCCGCAGCTGTGGTCTTGGTGCTCCTCGTGGCCGGCGCGGTCATCCTCGCCAGTGGATCCGACGATGCCGTCGATGACATCGACACCTCGGCGTTCGAGGCGGACACCTTCGACGACGCGGCCGCGCTCGTCGACGAGATGACCGAACAGGGCGTGGCCTGTGAGGACTTCCAGGACGTCGAGCCCGCGCCCGGCGTGCTCGGGCTGAACGAAGCCAGCTCGGCGGGTCAGTGCACGGTCGACGACATCGTCGTCGTGGTCGAGACCTACCCGTCTGCGGGCGAGGGCGAGGAGAACCTCGATGCCCTCACCGACCTGGCCGACTGCGACGTGGGCGGCGAACCGACCGACGGCGTGCCGGACTACGTCTCCGGCGGAAACTGGCTGGTCGGCGTCCAAGCCTCCTTCGGCGAGGACCCCGCCCACGGTGAGGTCATCGAAGATGTCGGCGAAGCGCTCTTCGGTGACACCTCCGACCTCGGCTGCGACAGCTGAGTCCCTGAGACGTCGCCCGTCGGCACCACGAGACCCCCTTCCCACCACCAGCCGGCGATTGGTAGCCTGCGGGTTCTTCGCCAAGCTTGGGGTCTCTGTGGCAGATGTGCGTATGAGCACCACTCCGGAGGCTGACGTCCATCTCGCCGTCACGATCGAGGAGATCGATCACTCGACGTCGGCCGACTTCTGGGCCGAGCTCGCCGACGGCCTGCGCCGCTACGAAGAGGGGCCGCGGCGAGGTCCGGACCGACCGGTCGGGCACCTGGTCGTCGACCTCAGCCGGGTGAGGTTCCTCGATTCCAGCGGCATCCGCTCGCTCATCGACGCCGACCAGGTCGCGCTGCGGCACGGTGGGCGAGTCGTCATCTCCGGCGCGGAGGGCGTCGTCCGGCGTTGCCTCGAGGTCACCGGCGTCTACGAGCGAATGGCCGTTGTCGACGGCGACCCACCGCTGATCGCCGGGTAGATCGGGGCCGGAACAGCACCGTCACCCCGGTCAGGCCGGGCGGTGGCAGACGGCTTCGACGTTGTTGCCGTCGAGGTCGCGGAGGAAGCCTCCGTAGTAGTGCTCGTGGTACTCGGGCCAGACCTTCGCCTCGTGGAGGACCTCGGCGCCGATCGCCTTGCCGGCCTCGACGAACGCATCCACGGTCGCCCGGTCGGCGGCGACGAAGGCGATGTGGTCCTCACTCGACCCCTCGCCCTCCAGCATCGCCGAGAGCCAGAAGTCGGGTTTGTGCACGCCGTACCCGATGGCGATCTCGTAGTCGAGGATGCGCTTGGCCCCGAGCGGGGTGAGCACCGCGTCGTAGAAGGCGGCGCTCGCCGGTAGATCGGCACAGTGGATCCCGAGGTGATCGAGCATCGGCCCATCATGCCTGTGCGGTCGAAGGCGTGCCGCTCAGCGCCTCGCCAGGTCGATCAGGTCGGCTTGGGGGGCGCCGATGCGGTGCTTGGCCACGCGTTCGGACGGCGTGTGCGGGAGCTCGGTTCGGAGCTCCCAGTACCGGGGGACCTTGAAGCTGGCCAGCCGCTCGGCGACGTGGTCGCGGAGGTGTTCGGGGGAGGGAGTCGCCCCGTCGATCGGGACCACGACGGCCCGCAACTCCTCCCCGAGGTCGTCGTCGGGCAGCGCCAAGACGGCGCATTCGAGCACCCCGGGGTGGCTGACCAGCACCGCCTCCACCTCGGCGGCCGCGATGTTCTCGCCGCCGCGCCGGATCATGTCCTTGATGCGCCCGCGGAGCGTGAAGCGACCCTGCGCGTCGCGGACGGCGATGTCGCCGGTGTGGCCCCAACCACCGGCGAAGAAGGCCGCGGTGGCCGAGGGGTTGCCGTAGTAGCCGTCCATCAGGCCCAACCCCCGCACCACGAGCTCGCCCTCGGTGTCGGCGCCGACCTCGCGCCCGTGCCCGTCCACCACCTGCGCCTCGCAGTGGCTCATCGCGCCCCCGAGGCTGCCGGTGCCGACGAGCTCGTCGTGGTCGTCGTCGAGCACGGCGAGGTTGAGCCCCGTCTCGGTCATCCCGAACAGCTCGAACCAGGGGACGCCCCAGCGTTCCTCGATGGCGGCGTGCAGCTGGGGCGGGATCGCTGAGCAACCGACCCGGCGCAGGCGATGGGTGCGGTCGGCCTCGCCCGGCGCCTGCTTGAGCAGCAGTACTGGCATGACGCCGAGGCAGTAGAAGGTGGTCACGCCGAAGTCGGCGACCGAGCGCATGAACGTCGACGGGTGGAAGCCGTCGAGGATCACCAGCTCGGCGCCCGCCCGCAGCGCCGCCACCACGTTCCACAGCGGATCGATGTAGGAGAACGGTTGGGCGGTCAGCAGGACACCCGAGCCGTCGAGGGCGAGGACGTCGACACTGGACTGGCCGATCTGCTGCCAGAACCGGTGGCTCAGCATGCAGCCCTTCGGCAGTCCGGTCGTCCCGGACGTGTACTGCACCCCGGCGAGGGCGCCCGCGGACCCGTCGGCAGGGGGCGCGCCCGGCGCGGGCCCCGAGGGCCACACCGGCACCGAAGCGTCCTCGACGGCGATCGGCCGGTCGATCTCGGCGACGGCCGCGCGCACCGTCGCGGCGGTGGTGTCGTCGACGATGACGAGCCGGGCGCCGCTGTGCTCGAGCAGGTGGCGGCTGTCCACGGGTCCGGATCGGCAGTTGACGGGCACGGCGGCCATGCCGGCGGAGGTGATGCCGAGCCAGGCCACCGGGTAGCGCAGCGAGTTGCGCATCATCAGCGCCACCCGGTCGCCGGGTCGAAGGCCGTGCGCCACGAGCCGGGCCCGCACGGCGGCCACGCCCGTCGCGAGGTCAGCGAACGAGAGGGTCTGGCCGTCGCCTGAGCGCAGCAGGACCCGCCGGCCGTGCTCGTCGGCACGCCGTTCCACGAGCTCGCCGAGCGTCCACTCCAGGTCGACTGCTCGTCGCAGCCCCGCGGTCATGACCGCCGGTCACGGAAAGCCGCGGCGCCGTCCGTGGCGATGCCGGCCTCGAAGACCTCCAGGGCGACGGAGGTCTCACGCGCCATCGCCGCCTCGACCGCGTCACGGTCAGGTCGCAGCAACTTCAGGTGCCAGCGGGTGGCGTGGCCGGCGGTGCCCCAACCCTGCACCAGGTCGATCGCCCGCTCCACGGGCTGGTCGACGATCTCGTTCAACAGGCCCAGGCGCCGCGCCTCGTCGGCGCTCACCCGCCCGCCGTCGAGGATGAGCGGCATGGTGTTCGGGCCCAGGACGCGAGGCAACAGGTAGGTCGAGCCGTTCGAGATCGTGAGGCCGATCCGGTTCTCGGGGAAGAAGAACTCGGCCTCCGGACCGCCGACTCGGGCGTCGCAGGCCAGGGTCATCTCCGCCGCGCCACCGACGGCCAGACCGTTCAGCGCCGCGACCACGGGCACCTCGGCGTCGAGCAGTGCCCGGGTCACCTCCTGAAACGCCTCGATCAGCGCCTCGAACCCGCGACGGTCCAGGTCGGCCGTGGCGTCGAGGTCGTCCCCCGCCGAGAAGGCCCTCCCCGTTCCCGTGAGCACCAGGCCGTCCGCATCGGCCGCCAAGGCCCGAATCGCTTGCGCGATGGCCGGCAGCATGGTCGGCGAGAGCGCATTCAGCTTGGCCGGCCGGTCGAAGCGCAGGACCGCGACGGCGTCTGCTCGGGCCGACACGAGGTGCTCCCCGGCGGACTCCCACTCCAGGCCGGTCACCGCCGCGATGCTAGATCGCTGTGCCTGGCGTGGTTCGTCGAAGCGGGGGCCGCGGCTACTCGCCGGGTCGGGGGGTCCGGTTCCGCTCGGCCAGTCGGGCGGCCAGGGCGGCGGCTTCGGTGCGTCGACTCATGCCGAGCTTGGCCAGGAGGTTGGACACGTAGTTCTTCACGGTCTTCTCGGCCAGGAAGAGCTGCTCGCCGATCTGCCGGTTGGTCATGCCCTCGGCGATGAGGTCGAGGACCTTGCGCTCCTGGTCGGTGAGCAGAGCGAGCTCGTCGGTGACCGGCGGGCGGCGAAGGCGTTCGAGCACCCGGGTGGTCAGCGAAGGGTCGAGGAGTGACTCACCGGCGCCGACCCGCCGGATCCCGTCCACGAGGTCGGTGCCCCGGACCTGTTTCAGGACGTAGCCCGCGGCGCCGGCCATGATCGCGCTGAACAGGGCCTCGTCGTCGGCGAAGGAGGTCAGCATCAGGCAGGCGGTCTCCGGGTGCTCGGTCCGGATGTCCCGGCACACCTCGACCCCGTCGCCGTCGGGCAAGCGGACGTCCAACACGGCGACGTCCGGCCGCGTCGCCCGGATGCGGCGCAGCGCCTCGTCGGCAGTGCCCGCCTCGCCCACGACCTCCAGGTCGTCCTCGGACTCGAGCAGCTCGCGGAGCCCGCAGCGCACCACCTCGTGGTCGTCGAGCAGGAACACCCGGACCGTCATCGGGGCCCCCGGAGGACGATCTCGTCGGGCGACGCCAGAGGCGTGGCCGTAGGGTTCAACCCTTGTCCGGGGTCGCCGATCCTCGCAGCCTGCACGAGCTTCTCGACGCCGTCGTCGCCCTCGGTTCGGATCTCGATCCGACCAGCATGCTCCGTCGCATCGTGGAAGCGGCGGTCGGGCTGGTCGACGCCCGCTACGGGGCCCTGGGAGTGGTCGACATCACGGGGACCCGGTTGGACCAGTTCATCACCGTGGGGATCGACGACGAGACCCACCAACGCATCGGCAAGCTGCCCGAAGGGCACGGCCTCCTCGGCCACCTCATCGTCAAGGCCGAGCCGCTGCGCCTGCCCGACCTCGGCCAGCACCCGGAGAGCTTCGGCTTCCCGCCCCACCACCCACCCATGACGTCCTTCCTGGGGGTACCGATCCGGGTGCGCAACGAGGTCTTCGGCAACCTCTACCTGACGGACAAGACCACGGCCGGGGCGTTCACCGACGTCGACCAGGAGCTGGTGGTCGGCCTCGCCACCGCTGCCGGCGTCGCCATCCAGAACATGCGCCTGAACGCCCGCGTCCAGGAGCTGGCGCTGGTCGAAGACCGAGAGCGCATCGCCCGGGACCTTCACGACACCGTCATCCAGCGCCTCTTCGCCACCGGCCTGTCCCTCCAGGGCACGGCCCGCCTGGTGCGCACCGACGCCGACACGGCCGTCGATCGCCTCGACAAGACGGTCGACGATCTCGACCTCACGGTGAAGCACATCCGCTCGGCCATCTTCGAGCTCGAGTCCTCCCGGTCCGCGCCGGGCGACGGCCTGCGGGACCAGGTCCTCGCCCTCGCCCGGGAGGCGGCCGGCCCGCTCGGGTTCGATCCTCGGTGCCACTTCGACGGCCCGGTCGACAGCGGTGTCGACGACGACCTCGGCCGCGATCTCCTGGCCACGCTGCGCGAGGCCCTGAGCAACGTCGCCCGCCATGCATCGGCCGCCCACGTCGCCGTCGAGGTCCTGATCACCGACCAGGTCACCTTGCGGGTGGTCGACGACGGGGTGGGACCGCCACCGGACATCCCATCCGGCGGGCAGGGTCTCAAGAACATGGAGGCTCGGGCCGTGCGCCACGGAGGCCGCTTCGAGTTGGGGGCCGGAACCACCGAGGGCACCATCCTGGAATGGCAGGCTCCCCGGACCTGACCGCCTGCCCACGGTCATGTCAGCGGAACGTGAGGCCGGACACCGAGGTCGACACCCTCGTACCCGCACAGCCGTCGAGCAGCTGCGAGAGGTCGGTCAGCGCCCCGATGCGGGCGTCCTGGCCGGTGAGGATGGCGAAGTCGACGGCGGCCGCCACCTTCGGTCCCATCGAGCCCGCCGGGTAGCACAGGGCTTCCAGCTCGACGGGGTTGGCCTCGGCGATGGCCCGGGCGGTCGGCGTGCCCCAGCCCTGGTAGACGGCATCGGTGTCCGTGGCGATCACGAGGGCATCGGCCCCCAGGTCGTGAGCCAGGACGGCGCTGGCCCGGTCCTTGTCGATCACCGCGTCGACCCCGACGAGGGTTCGGGTCCCGGGCTCGTACATGGTCGGGATGCCCCCGCCTCCGGCGCAGACGACGACGCACCCCTGCGCGAGGAGCCACTCGATCGGCTTCAGCTCGAAGATGCGCCGCGGCAGGGGCGAGGCCACGACCCGACGCCAGGCGTCACCGTCGGGCTTGACGATCCAGTGGTTCTCAGCGGCCAGCTGGCGGGCCTCGTCCTCGGTGTAGACGGGCCCGACGAACTTCGTGGGGTCGGCGAACGCCGGGTCCTCGGAATCGACCTCGGTCATGGTCAGGACGGTGGCGATCGGCTTCTCGAAGGCCACGAGGTTCCCGAGCTCCTGCTCGATCAAGTAGCCGATCATGCCCTCGGTCTGAGCGCCGAGGACATCGAAGGGATAGCTGTCGTCACCGTTGTCGTAGGCCGCCGCCTGCAACGCGAGGAGGCCGACCTGGGGGCCGTTGCCATGGGTGATGACGAGCTCGTGGGTCATCGCGACCGGTGCAAGCGCCCGACAGGCCACCTCGATGCTCTTCCTCTGGCCGGCGATCGTGAGCGGCGCGCCCCGCTCGAGCAGGGCATTGCCGCCGAGGGCCACGACGACCCGCAGCGGCCGGCTCACCCGCCCGCCAGGGTGGCCACCATGACCGCCTTGATCGTGTGCATGCGGTTCTCGGCCTGGTCGAACACGATCGAGTGCGGCGACTCGAAGACCTCGTCGGTGACCTCGAAGCTGTCCATGCCGGTGTGCTCGAAGAGCTGCTCACCGACGACGGTGTTGCGGTCGTGTAGGGCGGGGAGGCAGTGCATGAAGCCGACTTCGGGGTTGTCGGTCATCTCGAGGACGTCCATGGACACCTGGTAGGGCCGCAGGAGGCGGATGCGTTCGTCCCAGATCTCCTTCGGCTCCCCCATCGAGACCCAGACGTCGGTGTAGACGAAGTCGACGTCGCGCACGCCTTCCTCGACGTCCTCGGTGCGGGTCACGCGGGCCCCCGTGACCGACGCCAGGCGCTCCGCGCTCTCGACGACATCGTCGTGGTTCCACAGCTCCTTGGGCGCCACGATGCGCACGTCCATGCCCATCATCGCCCCCATGACCAGGAGCGAGTTGCCGACGTTGTTGTCGGCGTCGCCGAGGTAGGCGAAGGCGATGGCGTCATCGGGCTTGTCCGCGTGCTCGCGCATCGTCAAGGCGTCGCACAGCGCCTGGGTCGGGTGCCACTCGTCGGTCAGGCCGTTCCACACCGGTACGCCGGCGGCCTCGGCCAGGGTCTCTACCGTCGCCTGGCCGAACCCCCGGTACTGGATGCCGTCGTAGTAGCGCCCGAGCACCCGGGCGGTGTCGGCGATCGACTCCTTGTGGCCGATCTGCGAGCCGCTCGGGTCGAGGTAGGTGACGTGGGCCCCCTGATCGTGAGCGGCGACTTCGAAGGCGCACCGGGTCCGGGTCGAGGTCTTCTCGAAGACCAGGGCGATGTTCTTGCCCAGCAGCCGAGCCCGTTCGCTCCCCCTCGCCTTGGCCGCCTTGAGCTCGGCGGACAGGGTCAGCAGGTCCTTCCACTCCTCGGGTGAGAAGTCGAGCTCCTTGAGGAAGCTGTGACCGAGCAGGCCCTGGTTCATCGCTCGTCCTCCCCCACCGGGACGACGGCGTCCCGCTCGATCGGACAGGTCATGCAGCGGGGCCCACCGCGACCTCGGCCCAGCTCGCTCCCCGCGATGGTCACGATCTCGATCCCCTGCTTGCGGAGGTAGGTGTTCGTCGTCGTGTTGCGCTCGTAGCCGAAGATCACCCCCGGCGAGACCGCGAGGAAGTTGCTGCCGTCGTCCCACTGCTCGCGCTCGGCGCCCATCTGGTCCTGGGTGGCCGAGAGGACGCGGAGGTCGTCGACGCCGAGGGCCTTGCGCACCGCGCTCCACAGGTCGTCGTTCTCCTCGACGTACAGGCCGTCCGGCGTCGTGTCCGGGGTGATCGTGAACGAACGCAGATCGTCGGGGAGGTAGGGATAGACGACGAAGGCGTCGCGGTCGATCATCGTCATGACGGTGTCGAGGTGCATGAACGACCGCGACTTGGGCAGCTCCACGGCGATGACCGTGTCGACCTGGCCGTCGCTTCGGGCGAACCACTCTTGCGCCAGCCGCTCGACGCCCTGAGGCGAGGTCCGCTCGCCCATGCCGACCATCACGGCGCCGTTGCCGATCACCGTCACGTCGCCGCCCTCACAGGTGGCGGGCTCGTGGGGAAGGTCATCGTTGCCGTAGTAGAAGGCGAAGTCGTCCTTCGCGGCGGCGAACATCGGGTGGAAGTTGTAGATGGCCCGGGAGTGGATCGTCTCCCGCTTGCGGGCCGGCTTCGCCATCGGATGGACCGACACGCCGCCGTAGACCCACGCCGAGTTGTCCCGCTGGAAGAGGTGGTTGGGCAGGGGGGTGAGGATGAAGTCGTCGGGCCGCAGGTGGCGCCACAGGAGGCTGGCGCCGTGGGTCTCCGGGAGTTGCAGGTCGCGCTTGAGCAGCCCCCCGATGAGGTACGAGGCGAGGTCGGCCGAGCCCACGCCCTCCGCCAGCTCGCGCACCGGTTCGACGAGGGTTGGGCCGACGGTGTGCTCGTTGACGACACGGTCGAGGACGAACGCGCGGCCCTCGGGGACGGCCAGGGCATCGGCGAGCAGGTCGCTGAAGTAGTGGACCGTGACGTGCTTGTCCCGCAACTTCTGCACGAAGGCGTCGTGCTCCTCGCGGGCCCGCTGGGCCCACATCACGTCGTCGAAGAGCAGCCCGTCCACGTTGGCCGGCGAGAGCCGCGACAACTCGAGGCCGGGGCGGTGCACGATGGCCTGGCGGAGCCGACCCACCTCAGAATCGACGTGGAACCGTCCGGGGCCGGTCATCGCAGCACCGGGTGGCGACGCACGATGTCGAGCTTCGCCCACTGGCGTCCGAGACCGAGGGTGTCCCCCGCGTGCACGGCGGCGAGCCCGACCAGGACGACGGCGTAGACGAGGTGGTCGTCCATGAACGGGTTGTTGTCGAGCGGGAGCGACGCCATCCACATGAAGACGAGGAGCAGCGCGCCGCTGGCCGCGGCGATCCGCATCCCGATGCCGAGCATCAGCGCCAGGCCAATGGCCAGGAGGCCGATCATGAAGAGCCAATCGGCCCAGGCCGTGCCGGCCATCGGCTCGAACAGGCCCTTGAAGGGGCCGGCGACATTGGACAGGAAGCCCAGGGTGGGCGAACCGCCGTGGATCCAGGCGGCGTCGCCGAAGCGGTCCATGGCGCCGGTCGCCGGATCCTTGCCCGTGCCGTAGCCGAGGGCGAACAGCTTGTCGAAGAACGCCCACAGGAACACGAAGCCGATGCTCAGGCGAGCGATGGCGGCGGCGTAGCGGGCGACCACCCGCTCCCGCGACGGCGCCACGGGCGTCGCCGGCGGCCTGACGACGCCGTTGTTGGGTGGGGCGACTTCGTTCAGATCCAAGACCGTTGCCTGCATGGTGTGTGCTCCTGTAGCGGTGCTGGTGGGGCCAGCACCTCCCACGATGGGCGCTCCCGGCAACGGCCAGTAGGGCCGAAGGTCCCCCTCGCGGGGGCACAAGGCCTGAACCGACGATGGGTCAGGCGGGCGCGAGCGTCAGGTCCAGGACGACCTGGACCACGCCGCCGTCGGACGCCGAGCCGGTGACCAACCCCGAATGGGCGAAGACCTCGCGCATGCGACGGTTCTCGAGGAGGGTGTCCGCCAAGAAGGCTCGCAGGCCCTCCGCCCGCCCCCGGCGGACCAGGTGTGCGAGCAACCGCGACCCCACGCCATCGCCCTGCCAGGCGTCACCGACGACAAAGGCCACCTCGGCGTCGTCGGTGCCCGGCAGGCGGTCATAGCGGCCAACCCCGACGATGGCCGCACCGTCCAGGGCGACGAGTGCTTCGCGGTCGTGGTGGTCGACGTGGGTGAAGCGCTCGAGCTCTCCGGGGCTCAGGCTGCGGTGCACGGCGAAGAACCGCAGCCGGGTGGTCTCATCGGTCAGGCCGTCGTGGAACGTGGCAAGGGCGATCCCGTCGGTGACGGCCATCGGTCGGACCCGGATCTTCCGATCGAGGGCCGTCTTCGACATCGACGGATCCTCGCTCAGCCGGCGGTGCCCAGCTCGACCGGCGCATCGACCAGTCCGAGCCGCTCACGCCGGGCCTTCAGGAAGGCGTAGAGGGGGATGCCGAGAAGCAGCAGGAGCATGGCCTGGTACACGGACTGGTACCCCGAGGCGAAGGTGACCCAGAGGGAGAAGAGGATGCCGACGGTGGCGATGGCGCCGTCTCGGGCCAGTTGCCAGCCCTGGACCTGGCGCCGGTCCGAGGCCAGGTACGCGACCTGAGCGCAGGCCGAGATGAAGTACGGGATGGCGACCGTGACCACGGAGAGGTAGACGAGATAGGTGAACACCTTGAGCCCGGTGCTGCCGCTGTAGCTCCAGGCCATGAGGACCGAAGCGACGATGGTCGAGGCGATGATCCCCACCCACGGCACGCCACTGCGGTTGACCTTGGCGAACGCCGAAGGGAAGAGCCCGTCCTTGGCGGCGGCATAGGGCATCTCGGCGGTGACCATCGTCCACCCGTTCAGGGCGCCGATCCCCGAGATGACGGCGACCAAGGCCACGAGCTTGCCGATCCACCATGCCGACCCGAAGATGGTCCCGAAGGCCGCCACGAAAGGCGTTCCGTCGTCGACCAGCCGACCATGGGGCACCAGGCCCATCACCGCCGCGGTCACCGCGACGTAAAGCATCGCGCTGGCGGCCGTGCCGTAGAGCGACGCCCGGCCGACGTTGCGGCGGGGGTTGGCCACCCGGCCGGCGGCGATCGAGGCGCACTCGACGCCGATGAAGGAGAACAGCGCGACCCCGGCCGCCAGGTTGACGGCGTCGTAGAGGCTGCCCCCTGAAGCGTTGAACGGCCCGAAGTTCGCCGAGGTGACGAAGAACCAACCGAGCGTGCCCACCAGGAGCAGCGGGAGGAACTTGAGCACCACGGTGATGTTCTGGAACCGCTCCATCTGCCGGACGCCCGTGAGGTTGATGATCGCCGGGATCCACAGGCCGGTCAGGGCGATCCCCAGGCTGACCCACGCCGTCGGGTTCTCGATGCCGAACAGCGACTCCACGTACAGCACCCACGAGGCGACGATGGCCGCGTTCCCGGCCCAGCAGGTGATCCAGTAGCACCATGCCGTCAGGAACCCGGCGAAGTCGCCGAACTCGTGTCGGGCGTAGGCATACAGGCCACCGTCGGTGGTCGGCACCCGCTTGGTCAGCTGGCCGAAGAGGATGCCCAAGAGCACGGCACCGACGGAGATGACCACCAGGGTCAGGATCGAACTGGTCCCGGCCCCGGCGAGGACCGCCGGCATGGTGAACACGCCGGTTCCGATGATGCTGCCGATGACCAGGGCGGTGGCCGAAGTGAGGCCGAGGGCTCGATCGGGGCCGTGCTCCGAGGTCGAGGGCGAGGCGGCCGGGGTCGGCGGGGACGCGGTCGGCGGCGACTGGGTCGGCGGGCTGAGGGTCGTGGCCATCGTCGGTCCTTCCAGAGGGGGAGCGACCTCACGGCCGGCTCGTCGCCACTCTGTGTCCGGCGGCCCGCTTCAGGACAGGGGCGAAAGGCCCCGAAGCCGGGCCGAAGGTCCCGAGACGGGCACCCGAGCACTCAGGGCCACCTCGGACGGGTCGAGTGATGGCGCCGGCCCGTTCTTCACCACCTTGGCGACGAACAGTGAGGTCATGGCGCGGAGGAGCGAGCTGTAGTTGAGCTGGAAGGCGACTTCGGCACCGACGAGGAGGCGATGGCGGCCAGGATCCACCACGAGGTGGTCGCTGCTGGCCCCGAGCACCTCCATCCCCGGCGGAGCCACGATGCCGGAGGGGTCGACGTCCTGATGGCCGATGGCGAGGATCGCCTGGGCGATGTCGCCGCGGTCCTCGGTGCTGCGCACCTCGCCAAATGCGGTCTGCGCCAACGTGCCGTGTGGCCGCGACGGCTTGACCTTCGCTTCGATCACCTCGGCCACGAGCGTGATGGCGTCGGTGTGCAGCCCGTCGAGGGGCCGTCGGTGGAGGGCCTCCCGGCCGAGCAGGATCGATTCTCCGAGGCGCAGGTCGTTGACGAGGCCGGTCGACGCTCCGCTGAGCGCCCAGTCGAGGTTGGCGGAGTTCCCGCCGGATACGACGTCGACCACGAACCCGAAGGTCGCTTCGATCGATGTCGCCAGCGCCGAGAGCTCGGCCATGTTGTCGGCGTCGGGGGCCACGCCGTGCTGGCAGGCGAGGTTCGTGCCGATCCCGTGGAACGTGAGGTTCGGGAGCGCGAGCGTCTCGCGCACCACGTCGGCGAGGTCGACGGGCATGACGCCTTCGCGGCGGTCGCCGAGCTCGACCATCAGCACGACGCCGTGGGTCACGCCGAGGTCGCGGGCCGCCGCCGACAACCCGGCGAGGACGCTGAGCTCGGTGTTGAAGCTCACGTCGGACCCGGCCACCACGCGGTGCACCTGGCTGAGCATCGGCGAGCGGATCAGGGTCATGGGGCCCGGTACCCCCGCCGCCCGCATCCTCTCGATGCTCTCGATCCGCGCGTCGCCGAGCCCGGTCACCCCCGATCGGAGAAGCTCGAAGGCGACTTCAGGCAACCCCAAGGTCCCCTTGGTGACGCCCGTGACCGAGATGCCACGCGCCGCCAGCCGGTCGACGAGGGTGCGGGCGTTGTGGCCGAGCTTGCGGAGGTCGATCTCGAGCCGCGGCGCGCTCATCGCGCCCCGGCGGGCAACTCCTCCTGGAGCTCGGGGAAGGCACCGAGCACCATCTCGACGAGGTGCTCCGGTGACCGCCAGAGCGCGTCGGTGGCGGGGATGCCGAGCTCGAGCTCGTACAGCGTGATCGCCGCACTGACCTCGGCATCGGTCATGTTCTCGTGGTTGATCGTGAGGCCGATCACCTTGGTGTCCGCGAAGGTCTCGATGAGGTTGATCTCGGCCGCGGGTGTCGGCACGGGCACGGGCGCGAAGTCGCCGAGCTTGCGGCGGTGGGGGCGTGCTGCAGCACGACGCCCTGGGGTTGGCTGCCGCGGAGGATGAACGTCGAGGTGAGGTAGGCGGGGTGGCTGAGAGCGCCTTGTCCTTCGATGATGATCACGTCGGGATCCTCGCCCTCGAATGCCTCGACGACGGTGGCCTCCATCTCGCCCGAGCAGAACTGCGCGGGGATGGCATCGAGGGCGATGCCGTAGCGGCCGCCCTGGATCAGGCCGGTCTGGCCGGTGCTCACCATCACCGCCTTCAAGCCCCGGTCCTTCAGGGCGGCGGTCAGGATGGTGGCGGTCGTGCGCTTCCCGATCGCGCTGTCGGTGCCGAGGACGGCGATGCGGGGGCACGTGACGTCCGCGATCCGTCCGCTGAACATCCGCAGATCCTTCTTGGCCCGCGGCCGACGGACATCGAGGATCTCCACGTCGTTCGCGGCGGCCGCGGACGTGAACATCGGGTCGTCGTTCAGGAACTCGTGCAGGCCGTTGACGATGCTCATCCCCCGGCCCATCGCCTCGAGCATGAGGTCACGCTCCGAGTCCGACAGCATCCCGCTCGTCGGCGCGACGCCGAAGATGAAGTAGTCGGGCAGCCGGCTCGCCCCGGCGATCGCCGCTTCGAGGTCGCGGTGGACGGGGATGGCGTTGGGTTGCCCATCGAGGACCTCTCCCGCGTCGAGACCGGCCTTCTCGCTGTCGATGACCGCGACGATCTCGTACCGCTCCGAGTGACGGACGAGGCCGTTGGCGGTCTTGCCGTCCATCTCGCCGAAGTTCGCTTCGCAGTACACGACCGCGGTAGGCCGCCGATCCCGACGTCGGTCACGGAGGGGGAGCACGGCGGCGAGCGGCTCGGCGGTGGCGGGCGCGGGGGACGGCGCAGAAAGCGGGGTTGTGGACATGTCGCTCCTCGAGTTGGGCTCAGAGGAGGCGACGGGATCGAGCCGGCCGAAGTCGGCCGAAGGTCAACGAGAGGTCCCCACTAAGAAGGGTTGGTGCTCCCGATGGTACCGGCATCCGACGGGTGGCCCCCCGGCCGAGGCCGGCGGCCACCGTCGTAGCGGGGGGACGAGCCCAGGAGCGACGACACGTCGGCGCCGTCCTCGAACCGGTCGTGACCCCCACGCCGAAACAGGCGAGCCGGCCCTTCGACCTCCGCGCGGTCGTCGCTCACCCGTAGCCACGACCCCTCGTACATGGCGAGCACCGAGCAGTCGTTCTCCTCCAGGAACTCCTCGATCCGGGTCTCACGGGTCTCGCCCATGTAGGTCGAGGCGGGGTCGGCGTCGATGTAGTGGAGGTTGATCTGGAACGGGACCAGTCCCAGCGCGTCGAGGGACGGCGGCCGGCAGATCGGCATGTCGTTCGTGGTCCGGATGGTCGGACAGGCGACGTTCGTGCCCGCGGAGGCGCCCATGTAGCGCGTGGCCCCACTCCGCACCCGATCGCTCAACCCCTCGAGGACGTCGAGCCCGTAGAGGCTGTCGAGGAGGCGGAACGTGTTGCCCCCTCCCATCAAGACCACCTCCGCCTCGAGGATGGCTCGATCCGGGGCCGCCGAGCGGTGCGCCGACACGACCTCGATCCCGACCCGGCCCAGGGCCGCGCTCGCCCGGTCGGCGTAGCCGTCCCAGTCGGCCAACGCGAACGGGACGAAGGTGACCCGATCGCCCGCGGTCACCGCCGCGAACGCCTCGGCGGCGTGGGAGAACATCGCCTGGCCGTAGTTGGTCGAGTTCGAGAGCAGCAGGAGTTCCATGTCACCGATCTGACGTCAGGACCAGGTACCTGGCCCGTGAGCCTGACAGACCCGGTGATCCTGCCCCGCCTGAGCGGTCGCCCTTGGCCGTGGGGCGGATGGGACAATCGGGTCCTGAGCAGACCTGGAGACGATGCCGCGCAGCACCGGAGCGGCCCGATCGGGCGGCTGTGGTCGAGGGTGGCCGAGGCCGTGTCGTGGACCCCGCCGACGTCGACCGAGGTCGGCACCGTGGCCAAGTCCGCGTTGGCGGCGGGGTTGTCGTGGTGGATCGCCCGGGAGGCGAGCAGCGAGCCCAGCCCGGTCCTGGCCTCGCTGTCGGCCATCGTCGTCGTACAGGTGTCGGTACGGGCGTCGATCAGCGCGGCCCTGGAGCGGAGCGCCGCGGTGGTGCTCGGCGTCCTGCTCGCGTTGGCCATCGGCGACGCACTCGCGCTGAACGGCCTCACGGTGGCGCTACTCGTCGGGTTGGCCCTCGGCGTCGCTGAACTGGTGCTCCGCCTTCCGCGCGCCGCCGCGAGGCAGGTGCCGGTCAGCGGCCTGGTGGTGCTCTCCGCGGTCGCCGCCAGCCCGGAGACCTCTGGCTGGTACCGGGCTCTGGACACGCTGATCGGCGCCGCGGTCGGTGTCGTCGTTTCCCTGGTGCTGCCGGCCTCGCGGCTGGTCGACGCTCACCAGACCATCGACCGCCTCGGTGACGGCATCAGCAACGCCCTCGAGACGATGGGCGCCGCGCTCGAGCGGCCGTGGTCGACCGAGCAGACCCGCGAGTGGCGGCAAACGGCGCGCACCCTGCGAGACCGCCTGGTCGACCAGGCCACCGAGGCCATCGGCAATGGTCGGGAGGCGGCACGCTGGAACGTCCGGGACCGGCGCCACGTCGAGGTGATCGGCCGCTACGAAGACATGCTGCCCCGGCTCGAGCGGACCGCCATCGGGACCTGGGTCATCGCGCGGAGCCTCGACGACCAGGCCCGTCTGTCCGAGGCCGACCACCGCGCGATCCCCGCGATGGGCGCACTCCTGGCCGCGCTCGGCAACGCCGTCCGCGTCGCCGTGCGCGAGATCCTCGACGAACCGGGCGAGACCGACCTCAGCCAGGCCCTGGCCGAGGTCCGGGAGCGCCGAACGCGGTGCGTGCGCGGCGCGACGCGCCGAGCCCGTGAGGCCCTGGAGCAGGACGCGGGATACGGCGACCCCGTGGAGGGTGAGTTGCTCGGCTACGCCTCCGTGCTGGTCCAGGTCGACCGGATCGCGAACGATCTGGCCGCCGGCCTCCCCACCGGCGACCTCTAGCAGGCCAGGGCTAGCGTTCGCTCGTGGAGGTCGGTCTGCTCGGACCGGTGCAGGTCCTCGACGCCGAGGGCGAGCCGATCGAGGTGGCGGGCGCCCGTCAGCGTGCGCTCCTCGCCCTCCTGGCCCTGCGTCCGGGCGCGGCCGTTCCCTCCGGCCTGCTGATCGAAGAGCTCTGGCCCGCCGCCCCACCTCAGCAACCCGACAACGCCCTCCAGGTGGCGGTATCCAAGCTCCGGCGGGCGCTGGGTGACGGCACCGTCGAGACCCGGCCCGCGGCCTACGTACTGACTTTGGCGCCCGAGCAGGTCGACGGGCACCGATTCGAGTTGCTGGCCCGAGCCGGGCGCGACGCGAGGCGCGCCGACCGGCCCGACGAGGCCCTCGCCTGCTTCGACGAGGCCCTGGCCCTCTGGCGGGGGAACGCCCTCGTCGAGCTCGCCGACGTGCCGGTGGCCCAGGCGATGGCCGCGGCGTGGGGCGAGCTCCGATCCGGGTTGCGCGAGGACCGGTTCGACGTCCTGATCGACCTGGGTCGAGCGGGCGAACTGGTGCCCGAGCTGGAGGCGGCCCTCGACGCCGACCCGTACCGCGAGCGGCTCGCCGGTCAGCTCATGCGGGCCCTCTACCGTGCGGGCCGCCAAGCCGAGGCTCTCGGGGTCTTCACCCGGGTCCGCAATCGGCTGGCCGAGGACCTCGGCCTCGAACCCGGCCCTGACCTGCGGGAGCTGGAAGCGGCCATCCTCCGCCACGACGAGCGCCTGGCCGCGGAACCCCTCGCGCCCGGCGCCCCGGGGCTCCCACGGACCAACCTGGTTCCGGCGCGCACCTCGCTGGTGGGGCGGGACGACGACCTCGAGGCGCTCGGGGAACTCGTCGCGTCGGAGCGCTTGGTGACCCTGGTCGGGCCCGGTGGTGCCGGCAAGACCCGGCTGGCGACCGCGGCCGCCACCGCGCTCGTCCCCGAGGTCGAAGGAGGCGTCTGGTTCGCCTCCCTCGAGGCGGCCGGCGACAGCACCTCCGCCCTCAACGCGGTCGCGGCCGCCATCGGGCTCGCGGCCGGGGACACCCTCGGGCAGCCCGGCACCGCCACGGTCCCGCTTCGAGCGCGGGTGGTCGACGTGCTCGCCGGCCAGCCCTCGGTGCTCGTGGTGGACAACTGCGAGCACGTCGTCGACGACGCGGCCCACCTCGTCGACGACCTGCTGCAGCAGGCCCCGGACCTGCGGGTCCTCGCCACGAGCCGCGAGGCGCTGCGGGTGCCCGGCGAAGTGGTCTTCCCCGTCCCGCCGCTCGACGTGGCCGACGCCGTCGCCCTCTTCGCCGAGCGGGCACACGCGGTCGCGCCCGCCTTCGACCCGCAAGACGGCATCGAGGAGCTGGAGGCGCTCTGCCTCCGCCTCGACGGGATGCCGCTGGCCATCGAGCTGGCCGCGGCCCGGATGAACGCCTTCACCGTCGATCAGGTGACGGTCGCGCTGGCCACCCAGTCCGACCTCGGCAGCCGTGGCCCGCGCACTGCCGCTCCGCGCCAACAGACGTTGCGCGCCATCACGGCGTGGAGCTATGAGCTCCTCGACGAGGACGAGCGCCGGGTGTTCGAGCGCCTCGCCGTCTTCGTCGGGCCGTGCTCGCTGGACGCGGCGCGGGCGGTGTGCGGAGACGACTCAGGCGATGTGGCTGCGACCATCGGTCGGCTGGTCGACAAGTCGCTCGTCGTGGCCGATGGCTCCGGGCGGATCCGGATGCTGTTCACGCTGGCCAACCACGCCAGGGAATGCCTGGCCCGACGCGGTGACGAGGAGGTTGCCCGCGGCCACCACGCCGAGTACTTCCGGGCTCGGGCGGAGACGAGCTTCACCGACTGGCGGGTACCGGGCGGACGGTCCCAGGGCTGGTGGCTCGACGAGCTGGCGAAGGAGGACGACGACCTGATCGCCGCGCTGTCATGGTCGATCGACCACGACGACGCCGAGACCGCCCAACGCCTGGCCGGGAGCCTGGCCTGGTACTGGTGGCACTCGGGCCAGGGCCCGCTCGGGGTCGACTGGCTGTCCCGGGCATTGGCGTGCGGAGGGGAGGTCTCCGACGCGGCTCGGGCCTCGGCCCTCACCTGGCGGGTGTGGCTGGCGTTCGACTCCGGCGACATCGAGGCTGCGGGAGCCAATGCGTCAGAGGCGCTGGAGCTGGCCGAGGCGACGACGTCCTCGACGTTGCTCGGCATGGTGCACGTCACGATGGCCCAACTGGCTTTCACCGCAGGCGACATCGACACCGCGATCGACCACTACGAGACGAGTGCCCGGGTCAGCACGTCGGCTGGCGACCCGTGGAGCGTCGGGGTCGGCGCGACCGTCCAGGCGATGGCCGCGGGTCTGCGGGGTGACCTCGCCGGCGCCGAGGCCGCGGTCCGAGAGGGTGTCGAGCGGCTCGGGGACGTCGGCGACGACGCCACGCTGGTCATCTCCTTGGCCCTCCTCGGTGCCCTGCTCGAGCAGCGGGACGAGCTGGCCGAAGCCCAGGCCACGCTCGAGGAGGCTCACGAGCTGACCGAGCGCAACGGCCTCCGCGGCGCTCAGGCCACGATGTTGATCAGGCTCGGGGCCGTGGCCGCCCTCCGGGCCCTCCCGGACGAGGCCGCCGCGCACTACGGGTCGGCGCTCCTGCTTGCGCAGGCGCTGGCCGTCCCCCGACTGGCGGCCATCGCGTTGGACGGCCGAGCCGAGGCCCACCGAGCACTCGGAGACGACGACGCGACCAGTGCCGACGAGGCGGAGCTCGCCGACCTCGTCCGACGGCACGGTCCGACGATCAGCCAGCCATTGGCGCCGTTCGCCCCTCGCTGACCGCCCGGCTCGGCCCCGTCGGCGCGGACAGGTGCTCGACAGCCGTCCGACAGGCCGGTGCCGGAACCTGTGCTCATCGGCTCCATCGAGGAGAACCCATGAGCATCCACACCCCCGACCTCACGACCAGTGGCCGACCGGTACCGACCGTCGGCGGGGGACGCTCGTCTCGCCGGCCCCGGTCGGCCCACGTCGTCGGCTTCCTCATCACCTTCCTCGTCGCCTGGTTCGCCCTCGACCAACTCGTCACCTCGCCGCCCAGCCCGGCCAGCGCACTGCTCTGCATCGCCGTCGCCGGCAGCGTGGTCGTCGTCGGCGAGCGGACGGTCTTCGGCACCCGCCGAAGGGACCTTCCGTCGGCCCTCGGCCTCGGCCGGCCGCACTGGCCGGCGGTGGGCGTCGCCGGGGCCGTCGGTGCGTTGGTGTTCGTCACCTACCTCACGGGAGCGGCGGCGCTCGGGGTCGACCTGCACCTGCGGTCGAACTGGCCGGTGGTCCTGGTCAGCTCGATGCTCTTCCACGGCCTGGCTGAAGAGCTCGTCTGGCGAGGCTTCGTGTTCGCCCACCTGCGCCGGATCACGACCTTCCGTCGGGCCGTCTGGGGCTCGGTCCCGCTCATCGCCCTCACCCACGTCTCGATCATCGCCGGCAACGGCCTGGTCGTCGGCGGCCTGGCCGTGGTGTCGGCCGCCGTGACCTGCCTCCCGATGGCACACCTCTGGGCACGGGGCGGCCGCACGATCTGGGCCCCGGCCACCCTCCACGGGCTCATCGGCACCTGGCAGCTGTTCGAGCGGGACTACCCGGCCAGCTTTTCGATGGTCCTGGTGAGCGGCTCGATCCTCGTGCCCCTCCTCGTCCTGCGCTGGCGCCCCGAGGCGTCGGCTCCCTGATCCCCCTGACATCCACAACCAACACAACAAGGAGAACCACCCATGAGCACCGAACTCTGGCTAGGCGTCAGCATCGTGGCCGCAGGCCTCTGGTCCGGCCTGCTGTTGACCCTGATCACGATCCTGCACCCGATGTACTCCGCCCGCGACGGCGCCGGCTTCGCCGAGGACCTGCACCGGTTCCTGCCCATCGCCCGCCGCTCCCCCACCAACTACGCCCTCGTGATCGCGCTGGTGGTGGGGCCGGCGGCCACGCTCGCCAGCCTCTGGGACGAACGGGGCTCGACGGCCTTCGTCCTCGTCGCCGTGGGCCTGGCCTGCACCGTGGTCGGGCCGCTGCTGGTGTCCAACCGGCTGGCCGAGCCCAACTACGACGTCATCCTCAGCTGGGACGCCGACCACCTCCCGGACGACTGGCAGACCCCCCGCCGGCGTTACTTCGCCCTCAACTGGATCCGCGGGGTCCTCACCTGGGCAGCCTTCGCCTGCTTCCTGGCCGCGGCCTACGTCCTCATCCTCTGAGGGCGCACAAGCCCGTCGAAGTTGCGCTGTTCAGTTGCGGATCCCGCAACTGAACAGCGCAATTTCGCGACCCAGGCTCCGCGAACGCCTCGACCTCAGCTGAAGTCGACGTCGGCGGTGTCGACGACACCGGCCTCGCGGCCGGGAGCCGGTCTGCCAGGTCCAGTACATGTTGGTGTGGGCGATGACCTTGTCGGCCGGCGGCAGGCCGTACTCGGAGAAGTCCTCGGTGGTGTGCGCGTCCGCGACGAGGTGGGTGTCGTAGCCGCGGACGAAGGCGCCGTGGAGGGTCGCCCGGATGCACGCATCGGTCTGGGCGCCGGTGACGAAGAGCGGCCGACGCCCGGTCGGCCAGCTCGGTCTCGAGGGTGGTGTCCTCGAACGAGTCGCCGTGGTGCTTGTGCACCACGGGCTCGGACTCGTCACGGGAGAGCTCCGGCACGTAGTCCCAGCCCTCGCTGCCCTCGACGATGTTGTCATCGGCGTGCTGGACCCAGACCACCGGCACCTCGCGGGCTCGGGCGTTGCCCACCAGCGTCTTGATGTTCGCGATCACCTCGTCGCGCTGATGCGTGTCGGCTACCACGTCGTTCTGCACGTCGATCACCAGGAGGGCGGTGTTGGGACGGTCGAGCAGGCTGGTCATGACGGTCTCCTCGTCGTTGGGTCCGAGCGCCATCGTCTCCGCTCCGGCCCTCGTCGACAACGTCCTCGGCCTCGCCTGAGCGCGGGCATGATGACGCCGGACGACGAGGAGGGCCGATGGACGACATCCGGGCGATCGAGCAGCTCAAGGCCCGGTACTTCCGCACCATGGACACGAAGGACTGGGACGGCATGCGCCAGGTGTTCGCCGACGCCGTCGTGGTCGACACCACCGAGTCCGGAGGCGGCGTGGTCTCGGGCGCCGACGAGTTCATGGCGTTCCTGACCGAGACGCTCGCGGACGTGGTCACCGTCCACCACGGGCACACGCCCGAGATCCAGCTCACGTCGGACACCACGGCGAGCGGGATCTGGGCCATGGAGGACATGCTGCGCTGGCCGGACGGCACCGAGCTGCACGGCTTCGGCCACTACCACGAGACCTACGAGAAGGTCGACGATGAGTGGCGGATCGCCTCGACGACCCTGACGCGACTCCGCATGGACTTCACGTCACCGGAAGCATGACGGCAGACCGCGACGTCGCCGTCGTCACCGGCGCGGCCTCCGGGTTCGGCCGGGCCCTGACCGAGGAGTGCGCGCGGCGTGGCCTCGACGTGGTCCTGCTCGACCGCGACGGTGAGCGTGCGGAACACGAGGCGGTGGCGCTCGCTGAGGCCCACGGCGTCGGCGCCGTCGGCATGGGTGTCGACGTGGCCGACCCGACCCAGGTCGACCAGGCGGCGGCCGCGGTCGCGGAGCGGTTCGGTCGCGCCGACGTGGTCGTCTCCAACGTGGGGGTCCAGCTCTTCGGCGCCGTCGAGCGACTCACCGACGCCGAGTGGCAGTGGGTACTCGACGTCAACGTCGTCGGCGCCGCCCGCACGGCACGCTCCTTCCTCCCCCTCCTGCGGCAGGCCGCCCGGCCGCGCCTCGCCTTCACGACCTCGTCGTCGGTGCTGTCTCCGGGCAGCCGCCTGGGGGTGTACCAGGCCAGCAAGTTCGCCGTCTGGGGCCTGGCCGAGACGTTGCGGCTCGAGCTGGCGGACGACGGGATCTCGGTGTCGGTCCTCTTTCCGTCGGGGATGATCTCCCGGCACCTGGAGACGAGCACCGAGGCCCAGCCCGAGCACCTCCGGCGGTCCATCGGTGAAGCCGAGGACTTCGAGGCGATGCTCGCCAGCAACCCGGACATGGCCAGCAACCCGGTCGCCCCGGAGGAGGCCGCGCAGCGCGTCGCCGACGCCGTGCTCGCCGGCGAGCCCTACATCGTCACCCACGGCGACCTCGTCGACGCCATCGTGACCCGCGAGGCGGCACTGCGACTCGCCGCCGACGCGGCGCGCGAGCCTAGCGGCGCCTAGGCCGAGAGCACCCCGATGCCGGCGGCCTCGTTCTGCTTCTTCCACTCGGCCCGAGGCATCCGGGTCACGTCGACGTCGGCGGCCCGAGCCCGGGCTCGGAGGGCACCGACGGTGGCGTCCTCCCGCGCGGTGTGGGCGAAGGGGTCCCAGTCGAAGAACCGGCAGGCGTTCTGCCAGGTGATCTTGTGGATCTCCTCGTCGGAGCAGCCCGCGTCCTGGAGCTCCTTCCAGGCGAACTCGGGTGACTCCGGCCAGGTGGTGTCGGTGTGGGGGTAGTCGCACTCCCACGCGATGAGGTCGACGCCGATCCGGTCGCGTAGCAGCAGCCCGGACGGGTCGGTGATGTAGCAGGCCAGGATGTGCTCGCGGAACACCTCCGAGGGCAGCTTGCCGCCGAAGTCGTCGCCGTCGTGCAGCCAGCTCTGGTTCTGGAAGTGCCGGTCGATCCGGTCGAAGTAGAACGGGATCCAGCCGATGCCGCCCTCGGAGAGCGCGACCTTCAGGTCGGGGAACTGGCGCAGGGTCGGCCCGAACAGGAGGTCCTGGGCGGTGATGGCGCTGATCTGGCAGGCCAGCACCATGAGGTGGTCGATGGGGGCCTCCTCCGGCCGCCGGATCACCTCGAACCCGGCACCGATGTGCAGGGACAGGACCATGTTCTCGTCGCAGATGGCCGCCAGCATCGGGTCCCAGTGGCCGGACAGGAAGCTCGGGAACCCCTGCACGTGCGGGGTCTCGAGGAAGCTGATGGAGCGGCAGCCCTTCTGGCCGAGGCGGTGCACCTCCTCGACCGCGAGGTCGATGTCCCACATGGGGATGAGGCCCTGCGGGATGAACCGGTCCGGGTAGCTGCCGGCCCACTCGTCGATGGCCCAGTCGTTGTAGGCCCGGAGGCTGACGAGGGCGACCTCCTTGTCGCCGGCCTCGGTGAAGGTCCGGGCGTTGAAGCCGGCCATGGTGGGGAAGTTCAACGACCCCAGGACGCCGTTGGCGTCCATGTCCCGCACCCGCTCGTGCACGTCGAAGCACCCGGGCCGGAGCTCGGAGTAGCTGCCGGGGTTGAAGCCCCACTCCTCCTTGGGCCAACCCACGGTGGCGGCCATGCCGAACGGGGTGGAGGTCTTCTGGCCCTGGAACTCCCACTCGTCGACGCCGCTGTCGTCGTTGCGGACGACCTTCGGGACCAGGTCCTTCCACTTGTCGGGGACGTGGTTCTCGTACATGTCCGGCGGCTCGACCATGTGGTCGTCGATGCTCACCAGGATCATGTCGTCCATCTGCATGGTCATGTTCTCCTCAGCGGGGCCTGGACCGCATTGTTCCAGCCCGCGTCCTCGTCCGACGAGTCGGGTAGCGGTCCTCGGGACTCAGGGCCAGGAGGATCAGCGCCGTCAGCACGAGCAGCCGGAGCGCCGGCATCACCCCGCCGTAGGTCATGTCGTTCGCGGCGACCTCGAGCACCGCGAACGTCGCCGCCGTCCGCCACGGCAGCCGGCCGGGCCAGCGGTCCGCCTCCCAGAGCACACCCATCAGCAGGAGGCCCGTCGTGTAGTAGTGGTTCGTCGACGGATCGAGGGCGAGCCGGATGGCGATGCCGACGAGGAGCGCCGCCGGCCAGGATCGTCGCCGCAGCGCCAGGAAGGTCGTGGCCGCCACCGCGAGGCCGAGCTGCGCGGGGCGAGCCCAACCCGGCATGGTCGGGTCGAGCACCCCCAGCGCGCGCAGGCCCGAGTTGGGTTCGATCGGTAGGGCGAAGTTCCTGAGGGCGCCGACCGTGCCCGGCGAACCCAGCACGAACGGCAGCCAGGTCGCCGCGGCACCGAGGACGACGAGGAGCACGCGTCGCCAAGGCCGGTGGCCGCCACCGAGCACCGCGAGGGGGACGAAGACGAAGCCCCACGGCTTCATTCGCCGCGGCGAGGCCCAGGAGCCCTGCGCTGGCCGTGGTCCGACCCCGTTCGATCGCCAGGCCGGAGGCGGTGAGCGCGGTGAGCAGGACGACGTCGTCGATGTGGGACGTGTAGGCCGCGAGTCGCAGCCACGAGAACAGCACGAGCGGTCCCACCACCAGCAGCCAGCGGTTCCACGTGGCCGGCGCGATGTCGGGGTGACGGCGCTCGATGGCGGTCACCCCACACCAGAGCGCGAGCACCCCGCAGAGCGAACCGAGCACGACGACGGCCGCCTCGCCCACCCCGTCCGGCAGGGCGACGAACGGCGACGCCACCAGCACGGCGACCGGGCCGAACTGCAGGTCCGGGTGGCGGTGGTACAGATCGAGACCACCACCGGGTCCGACGAGGAGGTGGACGGCGTCGTCGAAGAAGTACCAGGAGCGGGCGTGCTCCCCGAACAGGGCGATGAGCGAACCCACGAAGGCGACGGTCCCGAGGACCCACCACACGACGTTCGAGCTCGACGGCGGTGGACGGCCCACACCCGAGCGTCGTCGATGGCGCCTGACGCCAGGCTGAAGCCCTCCGGCTCGAAGCGCGCCCCGCCGACCAGGGCCGCGTTCAGGAAGCCTCAGCGCAGACGCCACTCGACCCGCTGGCCCGAGGCGAAGCGGTCCTGGCCCGCCTTGAACGCCGCCGCGTCCGATCCGATCCGGGTGAAGAGGTTCGCCATCCCGACCGCCTGGGTCCGGGGCACCTCGTGGGCGGTCCACAGCGCCCGCATGGTCCCCTGGATCACCAAGGCGGGCGAGTCGGCGATCACCCGGGCCGCCCACGCGGCGCGCTCGAGCAGCTCGTCGCGGGGGACGACCTCGCTGACCAGGCCGATCTCGCGGGCCCGCTCGGCGGACATGCGCTCGTGGGCACCGAGCAGCGACATGCGCATGACCTCGGGCAGCGGCATCTTCGAGAGCATCTCGATGGGCTCGAAGGCGGCCGTCATCCCGTAGGTCACGTGGGGGTCGAAGAAGACGGCGTCGTCGCTGGCGATGATGAACTCGGTCTGGCCCAGCATGTAGAAGGCGCCACCGCAGGCCATGCCCTGGACGGCGGCGATCACCGGCTTCCACAGGTCGCGGCTCTTCGGCCCGACGTCCCGCCCCGGATCGTCGTACATCCACGGCGTCGGGTAGTCCGGGTAGTTGCCGGCCGCCATCGAGTCGGTGTTCTCCTCGGAGACCGCCTCGGTCCGGTCGATGCCGGTGCAGAACGAGTGACCCTCGCCACTCAGGACCACACAGCGGACGTCTTCGTCGTAGCGGAAGGCGGTCCACAGCGCCGCCAGCTCCTTCTGCATCTGCAGGTTGATGGCGTTGCGGACGTCGGGCCGGTTGAGCGACACCCACGCCACACCGTCGTCCTTGCGCACCAACAGGGTCTCGTACTGCTCGGCCATGGGCCGAACCTAGGCGGTGATCGCGACCCCTTCAGCCACCAGCTCGTCGATCGCGGCGGCGTCGAGGTCGAGCTCGGCGAGCACCTCCCGGGTGTGCTCGCCGAGGTTCGGGGCCGAGCCCGAGGCGCTCGAGCGCCTGCGGCCTGATGTTGGTCAGGAACACGTCGGCCTCGGCCAGCAACCGCTGGGCCAGGTCGGCGCCGCGGTCGGTCGAGAGGTCGAGCACGACGCTGCGCTTGCCCCGGTTGTCCAGCTCGAAGACGGGGTTGACGTCGATGTCGCCACCGAGCATCTGCTGGAAGCCGCGGGCGGGGTCACCGCTCGGTGGTTCGAGCTTCACGACGTCGGCGCCCCAGTCGGCGAGGATGCCACCGGCGCCCGGCCCGGCCACCCAGACCGCCAGCTCGACGACCTTGATGCCCTCGAGGGGCCCGCTCATCCCGAGGGCGAGGTGGGAGTGAACCGCACCGCGAGGCGCTCAGGCGCCGGTGAGGTAGGCGGCCTCGATCTTGTCGAGCTGGCCGGCCAGCTCCGCGGGGGTGCCGCTCAGGACGATCCGGCCCCGCTCCATCACGTGGACGCGATCGGCGATCTTGAGGGCCTGGCGGACGTGTTGCTCGACCAGGAGCACGGCCACGCCCCGCTCGTTCGCGGCATCCCGAACCACCTGGAGCAGGCGGGTGACGACCAGCGGGGCCAAGCCGAGCGACAGCTCGTCGGCGAGCAGCACCTTCGGCTCGCGGCCCAGGGCCCGGGCCAGCGAGAGCATCTGCTGCTCTCCTCCCGAACAGAGCCCGGCGCGGCGACCCATGATGCTCTCGAGGAGCGGGAAGTACTCGAAGGCGACGTCGGGGGCGACGGCGGCCAGCTTCAGGTTGTCGGCCACCGACATGTCCATGATCACCGACCGCTCTTCGGTCACGTAGCCGAGGCCGTTTCGGCACCGCGCGTGCATCGGTGACCGGGTCGGCTCCCCGAGGAAGCGGACCTCGCCCGCCAACGGGGCCAGCTCACCGGCGAGGGTGAGCAACGTCGTCGTCTTGCCGGCGCCGTTCGCCCCGATGAGGGCCACGACCTCCCCGGCGTCCACGCGGAGGTCCACCTCCCGGACGACGGCCATCTTCCCGTAACCGGCCGACAAGCCCCGCGCCTCGATGAGCGTGGTCATGAGATCGTCTCCTCGACCTCGTCGGGGTGGCCGAGGTAGGCGTCCCGCACCGCGTGGTCACCGCGGATCTCCTCGGGGGTCCCACTGCCGATCACCCGGCCGAAGTCGATCACGACGATGCGATCGCAGGTCGACATCACGAGGCCGACGTCGTGCTCGACGAGGAGCACGGCCATGTTGCGCTCGTCGGCCAGGCGCCGGATGAGGCGGGCCAGCTCCGCGCTCTCGTTCTCGTCGAGGCCGGCGGCGGGCTCGTCCAGCATGACGACCGACGGGCCCGACGCCACGGTGCGGGCGATGCCGACGAGCCGGCGCCGCCCGTACGGCAGCTCCTCCGGGGTCTTGTCGAGGTCGCGCTCGAGCTCGAACTCGCGCACCGCCGCCACCGCGGTCGACGGCAGGTCGTGGCGGCCCGGCCAGAAGAGGTCGGTCACCCAGGAGAGGCGTGAGGCCCGCTGGTCGCTCCCGGCCCGGATGTTCTCCTCGACGCTGACGTCCTCGAACAGCTCGAGCGACTGGAACGAGCGCCGCACCCCGAGCCGGGCCCGCTTCGTCGCGTTCAGCTGGTCGATGCGACGACCGTCGAGGGAGATCGATCCCCCGGCCGACCCCCACGAAGCCGGTCACCGCGTCGATGAGCGTCGTCTTCCCCGCCCCGTTCGGCCCGATCAGGCCGACGACCTCGCCGGGGCGGACCTCCATCGACACGTCGTTGACGGCGACGACCGAGCCGAAGCGCACGGTCAGGTTGTCGATCGACAGCGGGGCCTCCGGCACCGGCTCGACCTCGGCCTTCGGGAGCGGCGCCCGCTCCTCGCGCCGGCGGACGAAGTGCAGCTGCTCCCACAGCCCCCGTCCGTGGCTGACGGCGACGTCGGCGATGCCGTTCTGGTGGAAGAGCAGGATCACGAAGACCAGCAGCGATCCGATGATCAGGTCCCAGAGGGCACCGAGGCCGATCCAGTCCTCGATGATCCGGGTGCCGATCCCACCGAGGGCGTTGATGCCGGCGAAGGCGGCGCCGAGCACGAAGCCCAGGCCGCCGATCACGGCGTAGCCGAGGCTGTTGATCGAGGCGAACAGGTTGAACTCCGTGTAGGTGACGACCTGGCCCCGGAAGCCGACGAGGATCCCGGCGACGGCGGCCAGGCCCGCCGACACGGCGAAGGCGTAGAGCTTGACGCCGAACACCGAGATGCCGAGCGACGCCGCGGCTCGTTCGTTGGTGCGCACGGCGATGAGGCGGCGGCCGGTCCGCGACCGTCGGAGGTTGGCGACGAGCAGGGCGAGGAGCACGAAGGCGACGAGGCTCACGGCCGCCCAGGCGTGCGGGTGGTTGAAGGCGTCGACGTCGATGCCGAACAGCTTCACCCGTCCGATCCGCGTCCCGCCGTCGAGGGAGTCGCCCAGGTAGTTGGGGTTGGCGAAGACGACCTCGGACACCAGGAAGCCGAGCCCGAGGGTGACCACGGCCAGGTTCACGCCCCGGGTGCGCAGGGCGGGGACGGCGAAGATCAGGCCGACGGGGATGGTGAGCAGGACGCCGAGGAGGATGGCCAGCTCGAACGGGAGGTCGGCGCGCACGAACCGCCCGGCGATCAGCGCCCCGATGCCGGCGAAGGCCCACTGGGCCAGCGAGATCTGGCCGGCGTAGCCGGTCAGGACGACGATCGAGAGGATCATGACGCCCGTGGCCAGGGAGGTGAAGGTCGCCGACGCCCAGGCCTCATCCATCACCCCGAAGAGCAGGACGAGGACGATGGCGGAGGCGAGCAGGACGCCCGGGACGCTGATCTCCCCGGTGCCGAGCCTCGGGAGCCGCTGGGCCATGTGGGAGCGCAGGGGCAGCCCGCGCCCGCGCACGACGACCACGATGAAGATCACCAGGAACGCCGGCATGCGGCTGAGCCCGGAGATGAGGTCCTGGTGGAAGAAGTCCTGGATGTCGTTGCCGTAGAGGGTGGCCATGGCCTCACCGACGCCGATGATGAGGCCGCCGACGAGGGTGAGCGGGAACGAGTGGAAGCCACCGAGCAGCGCGGCGCCGAGGCCGGCGACGGTGACCACGATCGTGAACGTCACCGCCGACAGGCCGGTGAGCGGCGCGGCCAGCACGGCGGCCAACCCGCCGAGCATCCCGCCGAGCGTCCAGGTCAGCGCGGCCAGGCGGTCGGGCGACCACCCGAGGGTCTGCACGGCCCGCTCGTTCTGGGCGCTGGCGTTGATGGCCAGGCCGGTGCGGGTGTACCGGGTCCAGGCCCAGAGGGCGAAGGTCAGGACGACGGTGATGGCGACCAGGTAGAGCCGCTCCTCCTGGACCGCGATGTCTCCCCACTGGAAGACGTCGTTCGGCAGGAACGAGTTGACCGCCTGGTTGTCCGCGCCGTAGCGCTTCAGGACGATGGCCTGCAGGAGACCGAGGAGGCCGATGGTGGCGATGACGCGGACGATCGCCGCCGCATTCCGCAGGGCGCGCAGGACGATGGCCTGGAAGGCGAGGGACACCAGGCCGGCAGCGATCACGGCCGCCACGAGCGCCGGCCACGGTCCCCAGCCGCGGTCGTCCTGGAGGTCGACGTACGCGAGGTAGGCGGCGAAGGTGCCGATCGCCCCCTGAGCGAAGTTGACCAGTCCCGAGCCGCGGTAGATGAGCACCGCGCCCTGGGCGAACAGCGCGTAGGTGGCGCCCGCCCCCAGCCCGATGATCAGGAACTGCAGGAAGGGCTGCACGTCAGCCGACCGGTGTCGGGATCAGCAGGGGCCGCCGAAGGGCGAGTCGCAGAGCACGTCGTCGAAGCTGAACGTCGAGGCCTCGACGAAGTTGCCCTCGAGCCCGACCGGGGCCTCCGCCTCGGGGTCCCACGCGTAGGTGGACCAGTGGTTGGTCCCGGCCCGCTGCGAAGATGCCCGGGTGGTCCTGGTCGGGGGTCCAGTCCTCACCGCCGAAGATGTCGAGCATGGGGACGTCCTGGGCCTCGTCGAGCATCTGGGTGATGCCCTCCCTCGTGAACTCGGTCATCCCGGCATCCCGGATCATGTACAGGAAGGCGTAGAGCCCGATCCACGACCGCATCGGGCTGGCCTTGAGGTTGGCGGGTTGGAGCGCCTCCTCGCCGGTCGAGGCCAGGTCCTGGCGCAGCGCCTCGTACACGGGGAGGTCGAACGTGGCCGGCGGGAAGGACCACAGGAAGGTCAGCTCCTGGGCGTAGTCGCCCAGGTCGGAGACGGTGGCGTGCGGGAAGCTCCCCAGGCTGGCCCCGATCTCCAGGGCGGTGCCCAGCTGCTCGCCGGCCCGTACCACCTGGACGGCCTCCTGCTCGCCGAGGGGCAGGACCACGCCGCCCACGCCGGCTTCCTGCGCCCCGAGGATGAACTGGGTGTAGTCGGTGGTCCCCCCCGGCACCGGCACGTCGTAGGGGAACGTGGCGTCGCCGGCGTAGAGGTCCTCCATGAGGCCGAGCAGGGCCGAGGCCGCCGCCAGGTCGACGCGGATCATCCCGATCTCGCTGACCCCCTCCTCGATGAGCGACTGCGGCATCAGGAAGGTGACGCCGGTGCCCGAGGCGTCGAGGGGGTAGGCGTTCTGGTCGCCCCAGTCGTCGGAGGTCACGTTCGAGGCGACCCGCGGGATCCCGGCCTCGGCCATGGCGGCCGAGACGTCGCCCTGGGCGATCGTGCCCTGGTCGTTCACGGTGGCCACGACGCCGGCGTCGTCGAGCTCGCGGACGCAGGCCAGCGCCTGGTCGGCGTTGGCACCGTCGTCACAGGTGTGGACCTCGATGCAGGCGCCGTTGGCGCCGCCCCGGGCGTTGAACGCCTCGGCCGCCACCTCGAGGGCGATCGCCTGGTCCTCCAGGGAGAGCACGGGCGACTCGAAGACGGTCATGAGCCCGATGCTCAGGGGCTCCATCGCCTCGTCACAGGGACCGTCGTCCCAGAGGCCGATGGCCTCGTAGTCGACTTCGACCTCGGCGGCCTCCTCGCCGCCGGCGTCCGCCTCACCGCCGCCTCCTCCGCCGCCACCGCTGTCGTCACTGCTGCACGCGGCCGCGACCAGCGTCAACGTCAGCAACGCGGCCAGTAGTCGCCAGATCGTCTTGGACATGCCGATCACTCCCCCTCAGGCGACGGACGCGCCCGCATCGATGTTCGCCGCCGAAACGTAGTCGCTGAAGGGTCGTTCTCGTAGCGCGAGAACGGCCATTCGTGGTCACCCCGCCTCGACCTCGACAGCAGCCCAGCCTCGCTCGGGCACCGTGACGGCGACGGTCCAGACCCCGGTGGCGGCGTCGTGCTCGATCGGCAGGTCGCCGGCGGTGGGCGCCTGCTCGGCCCACCCGGTGATCGTGACCGCCTCGCCGGCGCCCTTGACCACGAGCCGGGCGCCGGCGTCGGTGGCCGCGACCTCCAGACGGGCGTCGCCCGCGGTGACGAACTTGCTGGTGTCGCCGATCACCGCGATCCCCGCGGGGAGCACCGGAGCGAGCACGAGGTAGGTCCACCCCTCCTTCGGCAGCGTCACGGGCCAGGTCGCGTCGCGAGCCAGTCGTGTTGCGGTGCGGGCGCGCCAGTCCCACGCCACGACCTCGCCGGCCGGCGCGCTCGGGCCGAGCGCGGCGAAGGCGATCGCGCCGGTGACCGGCTCGTCCGCCGGGTTGGTGTGGAGGCCGACGACGTACGCCCACCGGCCCGCGGGGTGGTCGGAGAAGCACTCGGCGGTCAGCAGCTCGCGGCGGAACGCGGCCGACCCGACCATCGACTCGTCGGTGGCGGCGACCGGCACGTCGGGCTTGATCAGGATCCCATCGGCCCGGCAGGTGCGGAGGGCCAGGGCGGGGTCGAACCGGCCGACCCGGTCACCGAGCGCCACCGGTCCCGTCGACAGCGCCGAGAGCAGCGCCTCCGGCTCACCGTTGTCGCCCGCCACCTCGGGGTCGGCCCGGAACACGTCCTTGAACGGCAGCAGCCCGAGGCTGCGGGCGAGGGCGTTGGTCGTGCAGAACCAGGCCCAGAGCTGGCCGGGCGTGGCGATGTAGCCGTGGTCGCCACTGGTGCGCACCGACGTGACCTGGGTGAGGGTGACGGTCTGGGCGAAGTCGGCCGGCGTGGCCATGCACCACTGCAGCGTGATGCCCCGGTCACGAGCGGCCCGGTCGATGCCCTCCTGCCACGATCGTGCCCGCCCGGGACGGGCCCGCAGCCAGCGCACGCCGAAGAACACCTCGACCAGCCAGTCGTGCTCGAGGGTCTCGACCCCCCAGGCCAGGCACTGGTCGAGCCACCGCTCGTAGGCCTCGGGGGTCGTGGGCACGGCGTAGGGCCCGTCGGTCGCCACCGGCACCTCGCGGGCGATGGGCGCCTCGGACGAGAGGTGACGGATGTGGGCGACCAGCGGCGGGTTGCCCAGGCGGGCGCGGAGGTCGGCGACGCCGTCGGGCAGGACGTCGGGTCGGGACTCCCAGGCCACGAGCGCCGAGGGCGGGACGACCCACTCGTCGGTGTCGTACGGCCGCAGGTCGACGTGGGGGTAGAACCACGAGTCGAGCTGCACGCTGCCGAGGGGGATGCCCCGTTCGCGGAGGTCGTCGACGGCGGCCACCACCGAGCCGGCCGGGTCATGGCCCGGCTCGGTGCGGTACCAGTAGGCCGCACCGTTGTCGGTCCAGTAGGACGGACGCGACCCGAGGGCGTCGGGCCAGCGGCCCGGTCGGACGGTGCCGGCCCGCTCGAGCAGCAGCCGGCCCCATTCGTCGAGGCACGCCCGCGGCCCGTCGCCGGCGAGGACGAGCAGCTCGGTCGCAAACCCGGCGTCGACCTCCTCCAGGTCGCCGTGCCACCCGCAGCGGACGGTGCCCCCGTTCAGCCCTATGGCCTGCTCGTGGAAGGCGTCGATGGGCGCGACCAGGATCGTGCGTCCGTCCGGGGCAGCGAGCAGCAGGGGCCAGCCCGTCGGCGGCCGGTGGTCGAGGAGGAAGAAGCCGTCGAGGTCGGTCCCGGCCTGGCTGGGCAGGCCGAACTCGCAGTGCTGGAACACGAGCGCGCGGCTGCCCTCCGGCACGCCGCCCGCCAGCCGTTCCGAGGGGGTGAAGACCGGCCACCCGACTGATGGCTGGTCGAACGCCCCGGTGGCGAGGTCGGACAGATCTGTCGTGGCTTCGCTCCGGAACACGAGCATGGGGCGGTCGGGATAGGCCCGCACGGAGCACCGGATCGGGCCATCGACCACGACGACAGCCCGGGCCTCGCCAAGGTCGTCAGCCCACACCGTCGGCGTGGGGGCGGTGCCCGCCGCCGGGCGGGTGGCGGCGCCGGGGCCGAACCAGTCGGGTTCGCCCCAGCCGATGCGGACCGTCCCGTCGTCGGTCACGTCGACGGTCAGCCCGTTCGCAGCCTCCAGGCGCATGGCCGGGCAGTCTCGCAGCGGGAACGGGTCAGCTGTCGTCTTCGGCCTCTGCGGCGAGGCGGGCCTGGAGGCGGTGGAGCTCGGGCAGCGCCGCCAGGTCCGGCTCACGCGCCAGAACCTGCTTCGACTCGATGATGTCACCGAGGTCGGCCACGATGATCGTGAGTCCGTAGGCCTCCAGACGATGCCCGCGATCGACCAGGTCGTCGTAGCCGGCCAGCCGACCCCGGACCCGCGTCGGAGTACCGATGACGACATCGAGGTCTCCCGCGTCCGTCCGCCATGTCGAGACCTCGAAGCTCCGAAGCGATCGCACATCGAGCGGGTAGGCGACGGGTTCCACGCTGTCCGGTACGCGCAGCTGTGCATTCAGCAGGCGCAGGGCATCGGCGAGACGACCGAGGTTGTCGTCTGACCATTCGGGCACGACGTCGATGTCGAAGGTGACCCGTCCAGCGCCCTGAGCCGCAGCCGCCAGCCCACCGACGATGACGTACTCGACGGCGTGCTCCTCGAGAACCCGAAGCAGGCGCTCGACGCGCAGCGGCGGCGCGTCGGGATCACCCATCGCGGAGCTGGCTCACGAGCTCGGTGTACTGCTCAACGGCATCCAGGCGCTGCTCGACCGAACGGTCCAACGCCGCGTGCTCGTTGCCCTCACGCTGGACGTCCGGTTCAACCAGCCGGAGCTGCAACTCGAGTCCGCAGGCCTCGACGAGTCGGTGCAACGTCGAGAGATCGGGCATGGCCCGCGCCCGCTCGTAGCGGGCGATCGCCGGCTGCGAGGTACCCGCCCGCTCGGCGAGCTGGACCTGGGAGAGGCCGGCGCGATGCCGAGCCTCGCGGATCAGGGACCAGACCGGCCACGTCGTTGCTGCCTCACTCATCGACAGGACTATATCGTCAAGAGTATAGATCTGCCCCGATATACCCGCCTGGTCAGGATGGCACCCCGTGGTAGAACGTCGTTCTGACCGGGACGATCGCGAGCGAGCGGGACTGGCCGCTACGAAGGGTCCCGCCGGAGCTGGTGGACCGGTACGTCGCCGAAGGGTGGTGGACCGACGAGACCCTCGGCACCACCGTGGCCGGCGCCGTCGCCCGACTCGGCGACTCCGAGTTCGCCGTTCACTCGAAGGTCCGGCCGTGGCGGGGCACGTTCGCCGACGTCGACCGCCTGGCGAGGTCCTTCGCCGCTTCGCTGCGGACCCGCGGCGTCGGCCCCGGAGACGTCGTCGTGTTCCAGCTCCCCAACTGGCTCGAGGCCGCCGTCACCTTCTGGGGTGCCGCCCAGCTGGGCGCGGTGGTCGTGCCGATCGTGCACAGCTACGGGCCGAAGGAGGTCCGCTACGTCCTCGACGTCGTGCGACCCGACGTCGTCGTGACCGCAGCGCGCTTCGGCCAGATCGACTACCTCGCCACCTACGAGTCGCTCCTGGCCGACGACAACGTGACGCCGTGGTTCGTGGTCGGCGCGGACGGGCCGCTCCCTGACCGCGCCCGGCCCTTCGACGAGCTCCTCGAGGCCGAGCCGCTGGAAGCCCCACTGCCTGCGGACCCGGACGCACCGGCCGTGATCGGGTTCACGTCGGGAACGACCCGGGACCCCAAGGGCGTGATCCACTCCCACCGCACCTTGGGTTGTGAGGTCCGCCAGCTCGAGGAGATGTCGCGTGCCGACGGACCGCCGATGGTGGTCGGTGCGCCGGTCGGGCACTTCATCGGGATGCTCAGCGGCCTGCTCATCCCGCTCCTCCGGGACCAGCCGATCAACCTGGTCGACGTCTGGGACCCGGGCGAGGTCCTGCGCATCATGATCGACGAGCACCTCGGCCTCGGCGGCGGTGCCACCTTCTTCGTCACCAGCCTGCTCGACCACCCCGACGTCACCGACGAGCACATCGCGCTCATGCCCGCCGCGGGCATGGGGGGCTCCGTGGTGCCGGTGGCCGTCACCGAGCGGCTCACCGCGCTCGGGATCAAGGTCTTCCGCTCCTACGGCAGCACCGAGCACCCGTCGATCACCGGCAGTGCTATCCACGAGCCCGAGGCGAAGCGGCTGCGGACGGACGGGCATCCCCTCCCCGGCGTCGAGATCCGCCTCGACGAGGCGGGCGAGATCTCCAGCCGGGGACCCGACCTCTTCCTCGGCTACACCGACCCGGCGCTCACGGCGGAGGTCTTCGACGACGAGGGCTGGTATCGCACCGGCGACGTCGGCGTGGTCGACGAGGACGGCTTCCTCACCATCACCGACCGCGTCTCCGACGTCATCATCCGGGGCGGCGAGAACATCAGCGCCCAGGAGGTCGAGGAGCTGCTGCTGCGCCTGCCATCGGTCTTGGAGGTGGCCGTCGTCGCCGCTCCGGACGCCCGACTCGGCGAGCACGCCGCCGCGCTCATCCGGATGGCGCCGGCGGCGACCCCACCGACGCTCGATGACGTCCGGTCGCACCTCGCCGCGATCGGCCTGGCCAAGCAGAAGTGGCCCGAGTCGATCCACGTGGTCGACGACTTCCCCCGCACACCGTCGGGCAAGGTGCAGAAGTTCAAGCTCCGTCAACAGCTGCGGGGGTGACGGACGTGGCGATCGAGGGCATCGGGCCGCTGCGGGCGGCCGATGAGGGCCTCAACCACCAGATCGTGGACACCTTCGCCACGGTCGCCGAGTCGGATCTCGCCTGGACCGAGAAGATCTGGGCGTCGATCGCCCGCACCGACGGCTCGCTGCAGGTCGACTTCGGCCTCGGCCAGTACCACAACCGGGGCATCGTCGACGGCTTCGGCGGGGTGTCCCGGGGCAACGAGCAGTGGACCGTGCGGGGCAGCCGTGAGCTGGCCACCGCGCCCGAAGCAGCGGCCGTCGGCCCCATCCGCTACGAGATCGTCGAGCCGCTGCAGCAGGTGCGCTGCATCCTCGAGCCCAACGACATCCAGCCCGTCGCGTTCGACGTGACCCTCGCCGCGGTGACCCCGCCCTTCTTCGAAGCGCGCAACCACGTCCGGAACCGTCGGACCAACCGGGTGGATGTCGACGTCGTCCGCTACCACCAGGGCGGCTGGGCCCACGGCGAGGTCATGGTCGACGGGGAGACCCACACGGTGAGCCCGGAGGAGTGGTTCGGCTTCCGCGACCACTCGTGGGGGATCCGCCAGGCCATCGGGGTCGCCCCCGGCGACCTCATCAAGAGCACGAGGGAGCCCCCGAGACCGGGGTCGATCCAGGGCGGCATGAAGTGGACACCGTCGTTCTTCCGGCGCCCCGACGGCTCGTACTACGAGTGCGCCATCTTCGTGACCGAGGGGGTGTGGCACTACACCTCCGCCTACATCAACGAGGGCGACGGTGCGCAGCACCGGGTCCGGTCGGTGGTGCCCACCTTCGAGTACGACCCCCGCACTCGCTACCCCGAGCGGGGCACGCTCGATCTCACCATGGAGGACGGCACGAAGCGCCTGATCGACGTCGAGGTGCTGGGCGACTCCGGCTTCCGGCTCAAGGCCGCCGGCTACGGATCGTGGAAGGACCACATCCACGGCACCTGGCGCGGGCGCCTGGACCTGGACGGCGAGTACATCGCCGACTGCTCCGACGAGGAGCACCTCCCGCTGCTCGGCCAGCTCCGGGACCTGCCCGTCAGGGTGCGAGAGGGCGACGCCGAGGGCTACGGCATCCTCGAGAGCATCATCAGCGGCACGTGGCCCGACCTCGGCCTCACCGCCGAGTCGGACCACCAGGTCTCGTACGGGTGAGCGATCCGGTCCCCGAGCACGCAGGCGCGTCAACCCTCGGCGGCCAGATCCCCGCGGGAATGGCGACACGATGGGCCCGTCCGTCGGTCCAGGAAGGTGTCCCTGTCAGGAGCCGTCCGTGACCACCACCACTGTCGAGACCCGCCGCATCGCCTTCGACTACCCGACGGCGGCCAGCCTCCCCCGCCACTTCGTGTCCGGCGACCCGGCCATGAGCCACGTCGTGGCGATGCTCTCGGCCATGTTCCCGGACGGCGAGGACTTCTTCGTTCGCTCCGTGCGCGCGTTGCGGGACGAGGTCACCGACCCGACGCTGCGTGCGCTCGTGAAGGGGTTCATCGGCCAGGAGGCGATGCACGGCCGTGAGCACCGGGCCTTCAACGAGCGGCTCGCCGCCCTGGGTTACCCGACGAAGGGGGTGGAGCGGTTCGTCGACTGGAGCCTGCGCCTCCGCGAGCGGATCTGGGGCCCTCGAGCCAACCTGGCCGTCACCGCCGCCCTCGAGCACTACACCGCCACGCTGGCCGAAGTCCTCCTCGCGGACGAAGGCGCCCGGGCCCGCTTCGACGTGCCCGAGGTCCGGTCGCTCCTCCTCTGGCACGCCCTGGAGGAGTCGGAGCACAAGGCCGTGGCCTTCGACGTCTACCGCCACGTCGGAGGCAGCGAGCGCCTGCGCCGGTTGATGATGGACCTGACCACGGTCCTCTTCCTGTTGGTGCTGCTGGTCACGACGTCGATCTCGATCCTGCGGGACCCGACGACCCGCCGGCACCCGCTGGAGATGGCCCGCAGCGTCGCCGGACTGCGACACACGCCGTTCGTCAGCCGGGACGTGCGCCAGCGGATCCGGGCCTACAACCGCGAGGGCTTCCACCCCGACGACAACGACGCCGGCGCACTCGTCGAGCAGTGGCGTGACGAGCTGTTCGGGTCCGATGGCGTGCTCGTCGACCGCCTCCGCACCGGCTGATCGGTCCGGTGGCCGACGCGCGACTTCAGATCGGTACCGGTGTGCGCCGATGGCTAGAACGCCCGTTGTCGATCCCGAAGGGTGGAGATGTCTCGTCGATGGTTCGTCGCGGCCGGCGCGGTGCTCGCCAGCGGCGCGCTCCTGGGACCCGTGCCCGCGGGGGCGGGGGATCCGGCCGGTGACATCAGGATGCGCGACAACCGGTACGACCCGGCGGTCGCGGTCGTGGGCCAGGGCCAGACCGTGGAGTTCACGAACTTCGGCCAGGTGGCGCACGACGCCCGGGACGGCACGGGCCTCGACCTCTTCAGCACCGACTACCTGGAGGCACCGGAGACGGAGACGATCGGGCCGCTGCCGGGCGCGGGTGGCTACCGGTACTACTGCACCTTCCACCCGGAGATGGTCGGGCAGGTCCGCGTGCCCGTGAGGGTCAGCCGCACGCAGAGCCCGGCCGGCTCGCGGGTCACGGTCCGATGGGCGGCGGGCCGCGCCCCCACCGGTCTCGTGTTCGACGTCCAACGCCGCCGCCCGGGCACTGGCCGTTTCGTCGACTGGCGCTCCGGGGTCACCGCGGCCGCAGCGCCGTTCTGGCCCTCGGCGCGCGGGCAGTGGGCCATCCGTGCTCGCGTCCGCCAGGAGGCGGGCGATGCGTCCTCCGCCTGGTCACCGGCGAGGGCGATTCGCGTCACCTGAAGCCGGCCCTCTGAAGTTGTCAAGGTGCGGTGGCCGGCGTGGCGGGGCCAGTGGCCGGCGGTCAGGTCGTCTGCCGGGTCATTCGGTTGGCGGAGGTGGCCCGGCATCGGGCCCGAATCTTCGCCACCCCTCGTCGGGATCGTCGGGGGGTGGGTCGTTCTTGTGGTTGGTCTTCCAGATGTTGTGGGTGTGGCAGAGGCACTGGCCGTTGTCGGCGTCGGTGCGCCCTCCGTCGTCCCACTCGATGATGTGGTCGCCTTGGAGTTGGCGTCCGGTGCGGTCACAGCCGTAGGGGTGCTGGCAGCGACGGGACAAGAGCCGGAACAGCTGGGCTTGGGCCCGGCTGAACAGGCGGCGGGCGTGCCCGTAGCGCAGGACCTCGCCCTCGGGGTCGAAGAGGACGCCACGGACGGTGCCGGTGAGCACCGCCAACAGGATCGTGTTGACGGTGACGACCGTGCCGTCCTCGAGCTCATGGAGGCTGTCGTCGTCGTACTCGAGGTCGTCGAGATCGACCGGCTCGCCGCCGCCGAGGGCGTCGATGAGGCGTTGGAGGACCTTCTCGAGCGTCCCGAGGTCGGCGAGGACATTGAGACAGATCGGCGCCGCACCAAGCTCGGTGTCGCCGAAGGCGGCGGAGCGGCGGGCCATGAGCTCCATGGCGTCGAGGCGGCGCTGGCCGGCGCTGCGGCGCAGCTCAGAGGCCAGCGGGGCCCGGCCGAGCCGGTCGCGGGCCTCGGCCCGGTCTTCTTCGAGCAGGTGATCGGTGAGGCGTTGGAGCTCGGCCTGCCAGGGCACGAACCCCAACCCGTCGAACTCGGCCTTGACCCTGCCCCCGCCGCCCGGTGCCCGCGAGCTGCTGGCGTGCCGGTCCTCGTGCGCTCGGCGTTCGCGCTCCGCGGCGTCGGCGGGGGCGGCGCGGACGATCCAGTACTCGACGGTGCGCTCGAAGTCGTCGAACCGTTGCCGGCCGGCCAGCTCGACCAGATCGGCCTCCAGCTGCGGCGAAGACCTCCTCGCCGATCAGCTCCTGGGCCCGGGCCAGGACCTGGAGGTGGTCGACGGTGATCGCGCCGTCGACCAAGGCGTCCGCGGCGAGCGCAAGGTCGGCCATCCAGCCGCCCAGGCGGCGAGCCCGGGCGGCGGCGGGGCCCTTCTCGCGGGTGTGGTGCTTGCGCCAGTCCACCGAGGACCCGTGCCCCTCGGCCCGGTACTCGGCGGTCGGCTTCGAACTCCCGGACCACGGTCGCCTCGAAGGCGTCGAACTTGTTGCGCAGCCGGCGACACCGCCGCCAGCGCGGCGGCCTTGTCCTGGGAGGAGGCGCCGACCAGCGAGGTCTTGTTGGCCAGGTCGAGGTGGTGCTCCAGGTCGTCGATCTCGCTGGACACGCCGGGCACCTCCTCCCGGAGACGAACATGTGTTCTCAATCAACATATCATCTCACACACGATCGTCAACACCTCAGGCAAGAAGTCTCTCTGGCCGGGACCCGCGCTAGTCGGCGAGATCGTCGAGGAGGGACTTGGCCTCCCGGAGGTCGGCGGTCGCGAAGCCCTCGCTGAGCCGTTCGTAGGCCTCCCCCACCAGCCTTCGGGCGTCCTCCGCCTTGCCCTGGCTGCGCCAGAGCTGGCCCAGGCGCAGCGCCGCGCGCAGCTGGAGCATCGGCGCGTCCACCACTGCGGCCTCGTCCACCGCCCGCTGCAACCAGACCTCGACCTCCGCCTCGCGCTCGGGCGCGACGGCGCGGAGCAGCTCTCCTCGCTGGTGGAGGAACTCCGACGCGAGCGTCTGGCCCTCGCTCGTGCTGGCGATCTCGATGGCCTCGTCCTCGAGGGCCAGGCCTTCCTCGGGACGACCGGCCGCTCCGCAGGCTCGGGCGTGGATGTGCAAGAGGAGGGGCCAGAAGACCGGAGGGGTCTGGAGCCGCTGGTAGGTGCTCAGGGCGGCTCGGACGAGCGCGAGCCCCTCCTCCTCCCGCCCGTTCTCGACGAGCGCGGCACCGCGGAGGCATGAGCTCACCGCCCTCCAGAGCTGGAAGTCGTGCTCCTCGGCCACGTCGATCACGGCCCGGGCACAAGCTTCGACCTCATCGGGCTCACGCCGCCAGAGGTGGATCAGGCCGGTGTGGAAGTTCGCGTACGCGACGCTCGACGGATGGTCGAGCTCCTCGGCGAGGGCGATCGCCTGGTGGCCCCGCTCGCGGGCCCGGTCGGGGAAGCCGAGCATCCACAGGACCATCGCCGAGGTCGTGAAGCAGACCACCCCGGAGTTGTTGCCGAGCTGGAACGGTCGAGTGGCGTGCTTCTGCCGGTCAAAGGCGGCGATGCCCCTCTCCAAGTTCTCCATCCCTGATTGGAGCTGACCGAGGAAGGCCATGCTGACCCCCAGCACGAGGTGCCCCTCGATCCGCGCGTCGGCGTCGTCCCGGCGCTCGGCCAGGCCGAGCATCTGCTCGGCGGTCGCCGCGGCCTTGGCGAACTCGGACCGGTAGACGTAGTAGCTCGAGAGCCCGCGGAGGACGGGGAGCAGCTCGGGCACCTCACCGTGCCCCGCGCAGAGCTCGAGGGCGCGGGTGAAGGCATCCTCGACCTCCTCGGTCATGCCTCGGACCACCATCAGGACCCGCGCCAGGCTCGTCTGGAGCGTGATCTCCTCGAGGACGCGCTCCGGCGTGGACGGGGTGGAGCCCAACACGTCCAGGAGGTCGGTGGTCAGGGAAACCGTCGCGTAGTACCAGCCCTTCGCGTCGTACAGGAGCCACAGGCTGTCGGTGAGCCTCCCGAGCTGCTCGACGTCCTTCTCGTCGACCCAGTGGCGCCAAGCCGTCCGCACGTTTTCGATGTCGGTGACCATCCGGCCCGCCGCCGCGTGTCGCTCCGGACCGGTGAGCTCCGCCCACCTCGCGCTGGTCCACTCGGCGAACCAAGCGGCATGGGCGCGGCGAACGGCCCGGGCCAGGACGGGGTCGTCCTCGAGCCGCGCCGCGGCGAACTCCCTGATCGTCAGCAGCATGTGCAATCGGGACCCGTCGGAGCCGCCGTCCACCCGACGGACCAGGCTCTTGTCGACGAGCGAGCTGACGGCCTCGAGCACGTCGACCTCCGGACCGCCGTCGACGCGTCCGGCCACCTCCTCGACCGCCTCGAGGCTGGCGCCCGAGAACACCGAGAACAGGCCGAAGAGCCACTGCTCACCGTCGTCGAGCAGCGCATAGCTCCAGCCGATGGTGTCCTGCAGGGTGCGCTGGCGCGCCGGCGCGTCGCGTGGTCCACCCTTCAGGAGGTCCAAGCGACTCCCGAGCCGTTCGACGAGCGCCTCCGGCGAGAGGAGCCCCAGCCTGGCGGTGGCCAACTCGATCGCGAGCGGCAGGCCGTCGAGACCGAGGCAGAGCTCGGCCACTGCCTGTGCGTTCTCCTCGGTCAGCCGGAAGTCGGGCTGGACGGCTCGGGCCCGCTCGACGAACAGCTGCACCGCGTCGGTTCCCGCAATGCGCTCGACGGAGATCTGGTCGTCGTCGGTCCGGGGCAGCGCCAGCGGTGGCACGGGGAAGACCTGTTCGCCGCTCACCCGCAGCGCCTCCCGGGTGGTCACCAGCAGCGTGAGGCGGTCGCAGACCTGGAGCAGCTGGTTCACCACGGGGGCGGCCGCCAACACCTGCTCGAAGTTGTCGAGGACGAGCAGCGTGCGCTGGTCACCGATCTGGTCCTTCAGGTCGTCGAGCAGCGTCCGATCGGGACGCTCCTCGAGCAGACCGACGGCGTGGGCCGTGAGGGCGAGGACGGACTCGAGGTCACGACTCTCCGAGAGGTCGACGAGGTAGACCCGGTCCCCGTAGGCCTCACGGAGGCGACTCGCGACCTCGAGCGCCAACCTGGTCTTGCCCGTGCCCCCCGGGCCCAACAAGGTGACCAGGCGCGCCTCGCCGAGGAGGTCCTCGACCTGCTGGAGCTCCCGACTCCTCCCCACGAAGCGATTGAGGGCGGCGGGGAGGTTGCTGGGCACGGTGCTCAGCGTCATCAGCGGCGGGAACGACTCGGGCAGATCCGGGACGACGAGCTGCCAGAGGTGCTCGGGTTCGAGCAGGCCCTTGAGCTGGTGTCGACCGAGGTCTCGCAGGCTCACATCGTCGGGCAGGTCGCCCCGAACCTGGATCGCCGTGCTGTCCGACAGCACGACCTGCCCGCCGTGGCCGGCCGACATCACCCGCTGCACCCGGGCCATCGTCGAGTACCCCGTGTACCCCCCGGCCCGATCGCCCTCGGTCTCGGCGCGAGCCGTCCCCGTGTTGAGCCCCATCCGCGCCCTGATCGGGGCGGGGGCCCACGGTTCGGCGAGCAGGAGGCGCTGCGCGTCGAGCGCCGCACCGAGAGCGTCGCCCGCCGTGTGGAAGGCGACGCAGAAGGCGTCGCCGACGATCTGGAACACCAAACCGTCGTGACCCTCGACCGCCTGCCTGAGGATGGTGTTGTGACGTTCGAGCAGCGCCGGAAACGCGTCCGGGTACCGCTGAGCCAGGTCGCTGCTCGCCTCGATGTCGGTGAACAGGAAGGTCACCGTGCCACTGGGGGCGCGCCCGGACGTCGTGCCCGGTCGCTCGCCGCCCGCCTTCCGATGCGTCACCGATCTGCCCCCGTCACCCTTCACGCCCTCCACGAGGGTCGCGCATCGGCCCATCATGCCGCTCGCTCCCGGGGTCTAGGGACGGAGCCCCTCCGAGCCGCGACCTGAGGGTCAGGTCCGGGTGAGGGCGGCGACGCCGTCGAGCCGGGCGAGCTTGTGCGGGTTGCGGATGGCGTAGATGCGCGTGATCCGACCGTTCTCGACGGCCAGGCTCACCGCGGTGTCGAGCTCGCCGCCGATGTCGATCCGGCCGGCGGGTGACCCGTTGAGCCAGATGGCCTTCGCCTCGAAGTCCAGTTGGCGGGCCGCGCCCATCAGGAGGCCGGCCACCCGGTCCGCACCCTTGATCGGATGGCGGGCCGCGGCGACCAAGCCGCCCCCGTCGGCCACGATGACGACGTCGGGCGCGAGGATGTCGAGGAGGCCTTGCAGGTCGCCGTCTCGGATGGCGGCGAGGAACCGGTCCACGGCCTCCTGCTGCTCGGTCGTGCTGACCGGCATCCGCGGGCGCCGAGCGGCGACGTGGTCGCGTGCCCGGTGGGCGATCTGGCGGACCGCGGCCGGTGACTTGTCGACCGCCTCGGCGATCTCGTCGTAGGGGGTCTCGAACACCTCGCGCAGCACGAACACGGCACGCTCCGCGGGACCGAGCGTCTCGAGCACGGTGAGCATCGCGATCGACAGGCTCTCGGCGAGCTCGACGTCTGCGGCGACGTCGGGGCTCGTCACCAGCGGCTCCGGCAGCCATTCGCCGACGTACTCCTCGCGCCGTCGCGCCAGGGTTCGCAATCGGTTCAACGCCTGACGGGTGACGATGCGGACCAGGTAGGCCCGCGGGTCGCGCACCACCGAGTGGTCGACGTCGGCCCACCGCAGCCAGGTCTCCTGGACGACGTCCTCGGCGTCCGCGGCGGAGCCGAGCATCTCGTAGGCGACGGTGAACAGCAGGCTGCGGTGGTGCGCGAACGCGTCCTCGCTCATGCCGACGTCGCGTACCTGACCGAAGGTTGCGCCAGCGGCAGCTCGCACGCCTCGGAGAACCCTTGCGTCTCGATCCCCAGCGCCGTGTTGCACCTCGTGCTCATGTTGGCGAACGCGACCCACGCCGTGAGCTCCACCATGGCGGACGCACCGAGCTGGTCGAGGAGCCGGGCGGACAGCTCGTCGGTCACGCACGGGGGCGTCTCGCTCATGGCCTCGGCGTACTCCATGACATCGCGCTCGAGTGACGTGAACACCGGCGACTCACGCCACCGGGGCACCTCGCTGGCCTTGGCCTCGTCGAGTCCCTCGTTGTGGGCGTGGAAGTAGCCGAAGTCGAGGCACCACGAGCAGCCGACCATCGCCGCGACCGCCATGTGGGCGAACGACTTCAGGTTGGGGTCGAGCTGGTCCCAGTTCTGGACCTTGCGGCCGAACGCCAAGGAGCTCGTGAGCACCGCTCGGTTGTGCCACATCACCTCGGCCGGCTCGGGGACCTCACCGAACATCCTCCGGCTGAACCGCTTCAGCGCGTACCCGTAGACGCCGGTGATCTCGGCCTTGGGAATCCGTGTCGTGCTGGCCATGTTTGGTCCTCGTGTCGATGAGAGCGACATGAAGACACCGCCCACCCCCGATATGTGACATAGCGCGGCCCGGCCACCGGATCGCCGAACACCGCGGGGGCGATCGTGTGGGGGGCTCCCCTCAGCTCGGGATCGACGCCGCCTCAGCCTGGGCGATGAACTCGTCGGCCTCGGCTTGTCGCAGGAAGCCGTCGGCGGCGGCGGCTTCGGCGGACTCGGTGACGGCGGCGAGGTAGTCGTCGTGGGTCGGGTAGAGCTCGCTGATCTGAGCCGGGCTGAGATCCTCCATGTTTCCGAAGAGGGAGCAGATCACCGTCGTCCCGGCCACTGGGTCGCCGCTCAGCACGACCGTCGGTGCATCCACCGGAGGCGTGCGGATGCCGCCGAGCGCGATCCCCAGCTCGTCGCGGGCGATCACCCCGCCGTCGTCTTGGATCGGTTCAGCGGCTGGCGCCGGCTCGCCGTCGACCACCCAGGTGCTCAGGGCGTCGAAGGCGGCCCGCAGCACCTCGGCCTGGGGCCCGTCGTTGATCACCGGGCACACGTCGCTCAAGTCGAGACCGAACTCCTCAGACAGCCCCGCGTTGTAATCCAGGATCGACTGGTCGGCATGGGCGGTGCCGGCCACCTCCCAGGTTCGCAGCATGTCGGTGTCGGGCTGGCGGGCATCGAAGAACCCGCGGCTGATGTCGGTCTCGGCCTCGAACTGGAACACGGGGTCGGTCAGGTCGCCGCGGATGAGCGTGGGCGCCTCGGGGGTGACCTCGTCGTTGAGCGACGCCCCGGCGTCACTGCGACCGTGGATCAAGAACCCGTCGTAGATGTCGGCGACGGAATGCACGCCGTTCACGTAGGTGATCAACCGACTGGCGGACTGCGACTCGCCGAAAGCGATGAGCTGCTCGGGCACGAGACCGCCGAGCACGTTCACGTCGCCGGGTCGGCGCAGCACCTGGGCGGCCTGGGAGAACATGTCGTAGGAGTACTGGTCACCGGGGTGATCGAGGTCTGCCGTAGCGCTCAGGGTCGACCTCCTGAATTCCGGAAATGTCGGGCGCACCCTCGATCTCGATCGACGCACCTCCCTCGATGCCGACCTCCTGGGCGGAGACGCCGACATAGGCGGAGCCGGCGTCGATGATCGCCGGGTAGCCCAGGCCGAAGGCGACGTCGACGTCGATCCCTCCGGTCACGTTGAACCACTCGACGAACACGGTGCCGTCGAAGGCCTCGGGGTCCTCCGGGTAGCGGACCAGGATCCGGGTCCGGTACGGCGCGGACTCGCCCGGCGTCACCGTCCACTGACCGTCCCCGGCAAGCCGCCCATCCGCCTCATAGGCCGTTGCCTCCCCTTCGAGGAAGAACTCCTCCTCCACGTAGCCGGTTCCCTCGATCACATCGGTCGCCAGGAACGGGTCTCCCTCGATGGGACCAGTGACCTCGGGCGAGGCCACGTCCTCGCCGCGCTGCACCACCGGCGCCGCGGTTGTCGTCGTCGCCGGCGCCTCACTACTTGCGGTCTCGTCGCCGCCGGAGCTGTCGTCCGACGAGCACCCGGCCAGCACCAACCCGAACGCCAGCGCAAGTGCCGCCGCCGGCACGGAACCCGCACGTCGGAACACGACCGTCCCCCTTTGGTCGTCAAAGATTGTGGCACATCGTGCCATAATTGGCATGACGGACCTAAGCGGCGGCAGAACGGGAGGTGACATGACCGATTCGGCGGCACCGTCGCTGGCCGTGCAACTGCGCGCCCGGCGCTCGCAGATGATGACCGCCGAGGTGGAGGCGGTCGCCCTCGAGCTCTTCGCGGCGCGGGGGTTCGACGCCGTGACGGTGGAGGAGATCGCGACCGCGGCGCGCATCTCGGTGCGCACCTTCTACCGCTGCTTCGCCGCCAAGGAGGCTGTCCTCCAGGTCCAGCTCGACCGGCGCGGCGAGGCCCTGCGGGCGGCGCTCGCCGCGCGCCCCGAGGACGAGGCGCCACTGCGCTCGATGCGGATCGCGCTCGACGCCGTGGTCTCGGCCGAGGACCCCGACCTTCTCCGACGGTGGATCTCCGTCATCTCGGCCACACCTCACCTGGTGCAGAGCGTGCTCGGCGGCATCCAGCTGAAGACGCAGCCGCTCATCGCCGCGTTCTTCGCCGAGCGCCTCGGCACCGAACTCGACAGCTTCGAGCCCATCGTCCTCGCGGCGGCGGTCGGCGGCGTCATCCAGGCCGCGCAGACCCGGTGGTTCCTCCAGGGGGGTGACGTGGTGACGTTGATCGGCGAGGGCCTCGAGGTCCTCGAGCGGGGGATCGGCACGACCGCGCGGGCCTCGACCTGACCGCGCCGCGGGACGCCTGTGGACCCGCCTCGTCTTTGCGTTTACGTTCCGATCAGCCCATTCACCTCACCAGGAGGATCACCAATGGCCACCACCCCCACCGCTGTGCTCGTGCACGGCGGCTTCGTCGACGGCTCCGGCTGGGAGTCCGTCTACCAGCTGCTCACCGCCGAGGGCATCGACGTCCGCATCGTGCAGAACCCCACGTTCTCGCTCGAGGGCGATGTCGCCGCGACCCGCCAGATCCTCGACCAGATCGACGGCCCCGTCGTCCTCGTCGGCCACTCCTACGGCGGCGTCGTCATCACCGAGGCCGGTCGCCACGACAACGTCGAGAAGCTGGTCTACATCGCGGCCTTCGCCCCCGACACCGCCGAGTCGGTCAGCACGCTCATCGCCGATCCGCCCCCTGGGGCTCCCGTGCCGCCGATCCTGCCGCCCGACAACGGGTTCCTGTTCCTCGACCGGGAGCAGTTCGCGGCAGCGTTCGCCGCGGACCTGCCGCAGGACCAGGCCGCCTTCATGGCCGACGGCCAGGTCCCGTGGGGCGTCGACGCGCTGGACGGTGTCGTCTCCGAGCCGGCATGGCGCACCAAGCCGACCTGGTACCTCGTCGCCTCCGACGACCGGATGATCCCTCCGGCCGCGCAGCGGGCCATGGCCGAGCGCGCCGGCGCCACCGTGTCCGAGGTGCCGGCCAGCCACGCCGTGTACGTGTCCCAGCCCCAGACCGTCGCCGAGGTCGTCCGCGACGCCGTGGCGGCCTAGCCAGCAGCTGGACGCCACACCGCCATCGGAGTCCCGGGCACAAGACCCGGGGCTCCGACGCCCATCTGGGAAGGGACACCGATCGCCGAAGCGAAGGACACGAGCCATGACGATCCCGGACCCGCGCCCCAACCCGTGGCCACCCCTGCCGTCCCAGGACTGGTGGGACACCGTCGAGACGTTGCACCTCTGGACCCAGGTCGTCGGCAAGATCCGCATGGCGAACGCCCCATGGATCAACCACTCGTGGAGCGTCGCGCTCTACGTGTCGACCGCGGGACTTCGGACCTCCCTGGTGCCCTACCGAGCGGAGGGCTTCGAGCTGTCGTTCGACTTCCTCGACCACGAGCTCACCGTCCACACCACCACGGGTGAACGGCGCACGATCGCGCTGAAGGACGGCACGGTCGCCGACTTCTATGCCGCCGTCCTCGACGCGATGGACTCGGTCGGCATGCCGGTCCACATCAACACGGTCCCCAATGAGGTCGCCGAGGCGGTGCCGTTCGAACGGGACACCGTCCCCCGCACCTACGAGCCGGCCCACGCCACCGCACTGTGGGAGGCCCTCCTGCGAGCGAACCGGGTCATGACCCGGTTCCGAGCCGGGTTCCGGGGAAAGGCCAGCCCGGTCCACTTCTTCTGGGGCGGGTTCGACCTGGCCACGACCCGCTTCTCCGGCCGCAGCGCTCCACCCCACCCGGGCGGAGTCCCCAACTTCCCCGACGACGTCGCCCGCGAGGCCTACACCGACGAGGTCACCAGCAGCGGCTTCTGGCTGGGAACCCGCAGCGCTCCGGATCCGATCTTCTACGCCTACGCCTACCCGACCCCCGACGGCTACGCGACCGCCACCGTCCAGCCCGAGGCGGCGACCTGGCTCGAGGACCTCGGCGAGTTCGCGCTTCGCTACGACGACCTCATCCAAGCCGAGGATCCCGACGCCACACTCCTCACGTTCTTCGAGACCGCCCACGCCGCGGCAGCCGACCTCGCCGGGTGGAACCGTGAGGCCCTCGAATGCGCGGACCCCCTCGGCCCAGACTGGTGGCACAACCGAACCGCACTGAACGCGGTCGGTCCCGAGAGGACCTAGCCGCGCCGGTTCGGTGGCGCGCTGTGGTTCGCGCTACTCCCGTGCTCCGGGGCACCGGAAAGCGCTTGCCGGCCTCGAGCGCAGGACGCCAGGATCCTGGAAGACCGGAATGACCTCTCACCTCTTTGCGCTCTGCTTCGATGCGAACGACCCGCTCGGTCTCGCGCGCTTCTGGGTCGGCGTCCTGGGCTGGGACATGGTCGACGATCCCCACGACGGCATCGCCCTCCTGCCGAGCGATGACACCGGGTTCCGGATCCGATGTCTCCCGACCCGGGAGCCGAAGGCCGGCCGGAACCAGATCCACTTCGATCTGACGAGCACGTCCCTCGAGGACCAGCAACAGACGGTGGCGACGGCGCTCGAGCTCGGCGCCCGCCACATCGACATCGGTCAACGCCCGGAGGAGGATCATGTGGTGCTCGCCGATCCCGAAGGCAATGAGTTCTGCGTGATCGAGCCGGGCAACAACTTCCTGGCCGACTGCGGATTCATCGGAGCGCTTTCGTGTGACGGTTCACAGGCGGTCGGCTACTTCTGGAGCGAGGCGCTGGGCTGGCCGTTGGTCTGGGACCAGGACCAGGAGACCGCGATCCGCTCGCCGCATGGCGGCCCGAAGATCACGTGGGGCGGTCCGCCACTGATGCCGAAGACCGGCACGAGGAACCGACTGCACTTCGACCTCGCTCCACCTGCCGACGGTGATCAGCAAGCGGAGGTCGACCGTCTCGTCTCGCTCGGCGCGACTCGAATCGACCTCGGTCAGGACGAGGTCAGCTGGGTGGCGATGGCCGATCCCGATGGCAACGAGTTCTGTGTCTTGACCCCCCGATAGTCGGGGCAGGGCGTCGGCGCCGCCCCGGGGGACGGGGGCGGCAGCCGATCTCCCACGGGTCAGGCAACGCCAACGGAATTCGCCATCGTGGCGGCCACCGCTTCGAGGATCGTCAGGGCGACGGCGTCGGGGCTGGACACGCTGAGCGCGTGCGAGCCACCGGCGATCTCGCGGGCGGACTTGGCGCCGGCCCGCTCGGCCTCGAAGCGGACCAGCTCGGCCGGGATGTTCTGGTCCAGCTCGCCGTACACGAACCAGGAGGGGTGCTGCTTCCACGCCGGCGTCTCGGTCGGGAGGGCCTCGCTGAGGGCGGCCAACGTGGCCGGGCGCTGTGTCGCGGCCATGAGCGCGGCCTGCTCGAGGGGCACGTCGGCCGCGAACTGGTCGTGGAAGAGCTCGCGCTTGATGGCGACCTCGTCGCCGCCCGTGGCCACGGGATAGGCGTCGAGCGCGTCGCCGAGCGAGCTCCCGGGGAACATGGTCGAGAGCTGGAACGCCGACTCCCCGTGGTCGGGGGCGAAGGCGCAGACGTAGACCAGGCCGACGACGGCGTCGTTGTCGGCGGCGGCCTCGGTGATCACCATCCCGCCGTAGGAGTGCCCGACGAGGACGATCGGCCCGTCGATCGAGGCGAGGACGTCGCGCACGTAGGTGGCGTCGCCCGTCAGGCTGCGCAGGGGGTTGCCGATGGCCACGATGTCCTTGTAGTGCTGGTGGTGGCTGGCGACCAGCACGGTGCCGTGGTGGTGCAGTCGTTCGATGACCGGGTTCCAGCTGGCGGACTCGGCGAACGCCCCGTGGACGAGTGCGATGGTCGGCGTCGGTGTGGGCATGGTGGATCTCCCTCAGAGTCGGACGTCAGTGCAGAGACAGCGCAGGGTCGCGATCTGTGACGTCGGCCGCGAAGATGTCCTCCAGTTGGGCGACGTCGCCCTGTCGGGCGGCGGCGACGAAGGCGTGCACGAGTCGACGCTGCTCGGCTCGGCTCGCCGCCTGCCGGTGCTCTGCCGCCAGGTGCTTGCCGGCGCGGCTCACGTGCTGGCGGGCGTTGGCCTCCGAGATCCGGAGGGTCTCGGCGATCCGGGAGTACGGGTAGTCGAACGCCTGGCGCAGGACGTAGGTCGCCCGCTCCGTCGGCGAGAGCCGCTGCAGCAGCAGGAGGATCCCGAGCTCCACCGCCTCGCCCCGCTCGGCACCCAGAGCGAGGTCGTCGCTCGTGTCGACGGGCTCGGGCAGCCACTGGCCCACGGAGGACTCGCGGCGCGCTCGCGCCGACTGCGCGACGTTGAGCGCCAGTCGGGTGGTCGTCGTGACCAGGAACGCCGTCGGGTTCAGCACCGTGGTGCGGTCATAGGTCTGCCACCGGATCCAGGCGTCCTGCACGACGTCTTCTGCCTCGGCCCAGTTGCCGAGGATCCGGTGAGCGATGCCCAGCAGCCGCGGGCGCAGGTCCAGGAAGCCCGAGGTGACGTCCTCGACGGGGTCGCTGCTGCAGCGAGTGGTGGCGGGCGCGTTCGACCATCGAGGGCCTCCGTGGCTCCTGCGGCGGCGGGAGCGCCGCTGCCACCTCTATGGTCCTGATCGCCGCCGTCGCTCGCCACCGGGAAACCCCCTAGTCGGCAGTCCCCAGTCAGGGGGCCAAGGGCTCGCTGGTCACAGATCGGCGTGCCACTCGGTCTGAACTCACGTGACGACCTCCGAGGTCCGGATCGCGACCTCGGTCCTCGTGGTCGGGACGGGTGGTTCCGGCCTCCGGGCCGCGATCGAGCTCGCCGAGCGACGGGTCGACGTGATCGCCGTCGGGAAGCGGCCCACCGCGGACGCACACACGTCGCTCGCCGCCGGCGGGATCAACGCGGCGCTGGCGACCATGGATCCCGAAGACAGCTGGCAGCAGCACGCGGCGGACACGCTCACCGAGAGCTACCTGCTGGCGGACCCCCGGACGGTCCAGATCGTCGCCGAGGGAGCGGCCCGCGGCATCGCCGACCTCGAGCGCTACGGCATGGCGTTCGCACGCGAGCCGGACGGACGGATCTCCCAGCGGTTCTTCGGCGCCCACACCTTCCGCCGCACGGCGTTCGCCGGTGACTTCACCGGCCTGGAGATCCAACGCACCCTCGTCAACCGGGCCGGTGAGCTGCAGGTGCCGATCCTCGACAGCGTGTACATCACCAGGCTCCTCGTGGCCGACGGGCGTCGTGTTCGGTGCCTACGGCTTCGACCTCGACGACGGGAGCCGCTACCTCATCCACGCGGACGCGGTGATCCTCGCCGCCGGTGGCCACACGCGCATCTGGCGTCACAGCTCGTCGCGTCGGGACGAGAACACCGGCGACGCGTTCCGGCTCGCGATCGACGCCGGCGCCCGGCTCCGCGACCCCGAGCTCGTCCAGTTCCACCCGTCGGGCCTGCTGGAGCCCGAGGATGCCGCCGGCACCCTCGTCTCCGAGGCCGCCCGCGGCGAGGGCGGCATCCTGCGCAACGGCCTCGGCGAGCGGTTCATGGCCCGCTACGACCCCGAACGCCTGGAGCTGTCGACGAGGGACCGGGTCGCCCTGGCGGCGTACACCGAGATCAAGGAGGGCCGGGGCACGCCCGCCGGCGGTGTCTGGCTCGACATCTCCCACCTGCCCCGGGAGACGATCCTCAGCCGGCTCCCCCGTGTCCACGAGACGTTGCTCGAGCTGCAGCTGCTCGACGTGACGACGACGCCCATCGAGATCGCCCCGACGGCCCACTACTCGATGGGGGGCATCCGGGTTCGTCCCGAGGACAACCGCACCGATGTGGCCGGGCTGTACGCGATCGGTGAGGCGGCCAGCGGCATGCACGGGGCCAACCGGCTCGGCGGCAACTCGCTGGCGGAGCTGTTGGTCTACGGCCGCATCGTCGGTGAGGCCGCCGCCGCCTACGCCGCCGGCCTCGACGCCCAGCGGCGCTCCGCCTGCGCGGTCGGCGTGGCTCGTGCCGAGGTCGACGAGGTCCTCGCCGCGGACGGGCCCGAGAACGTTCGGACGCTGCAACGGGCACTTCGCGACACGATGACCGAGCACGCCGGGGTGGTGCGAGACGACACCGGGTTGCAGGCGGGGCTCGGCGCGCTCGACGAGATCGAGGCGCGATGTGTCGACCTGGGTGTCCATCCCGACATCTCGAGCTTCCGCGACCTCGCTCACGCCTTCGACCTGCGGTCGTCGGTGCTGGCGGCGCGGGCCACGCTCGACTGCGCGCTGGAGCGCCGCGAGACACGCGGCTGCCACAACCGTTCCGACTTCCCGGAGCTCGACCCGGCGTTGCAGGTGAACCTCGTCTGGTCCGGGCCCGGTCAGGTCGAGCGCGAACCGGTCCCGCTCATCCCGGCCGACATCGCCGACCGCATGGTCGAGGTGTCCAGCGCAGGAAAGCTCGTCGAATAGCCAACAGGAGCCAACGCGATGAACGAACCGAGCACGGAACCGCCAGATCCTCGGCTCGCCTTCCTCCGACAGGAGCTGGGCGACGACGTCGACATCGCCGGCGACATCGCCCAGGTCGGTGACCGCTGGGCGATCCACGGCGCCGTCCCTCTGGAGGGCGAGGTGATCCTCGGCGAGTACGACACCTACGACCAGGCGAGAAACGCCCTCGAGCAGCTCGCCAGGCAGGTCGATGCGATGACAACGAGCAACCCGGTCCTGAGCACGGTCGGACACGACGACGGATGGCTCGTGCTCTCCTTCGAGCGCCGGCTCGGCCAGCCACCGGACGAGGTCTGGCACACGTTGAGCTCGTCGGAGCACCGTGAGCACGGGATCCCGTGCGGCCTCACGGACGCGCTACCCACCAGCATGGCGCCACCGATGAGGTTCGAGTGGTGCCCGGGCCCGGACACGGTGCGGTGGGAGGTCGACGGCATCGGCGACGGCTCGCGCCTGGCCCTCACGACGTGGATCGAGAGCGACGACCCGGACGTCGCCGCCAGCGCGGGTGCCGGCTACCACAGCTGCTTCGAGCAGGTCGTGAAGGTGCTGGACACCAGCCCGGACGGCGCGCCGCTCGAGTGCACCGACCTCACCACCCTGACCACGCAGTACCTCGCCGCCTTCGCCGCAGCGCAGGCCGACACCGACTAGGCGAGCGCCCGCCGCCGCGAGGCGCGGACCAGGTCGGGCGGCAGGAGCGTGGCCTTGTGCTCCGCCCGGCGCCCGGTCGTCCACAGGACGCTGTGCTCGGCGTGGAGCTCGGTGGCGAGCGCCCACCGGCCCAGGCCGGTGTACATCCGGTCCTCGGCGATCCAGGCGGAGTACTCGCCGTCTCGGTCGAACCCGTAGCCGAGGAACGCATGGCTGACGAGGTCGTGGACGGCTCGGAACCGGTCGTAGGTGGCGGGAGCGAGGAGCGGGTGGGCGTGGTCGCGGTCGTTGACCGAGGGGCAGAGCTCGAGCACGCGGTCGACCCGCACACGCGCCGCCAGCTCCTCCCCCGTCGCGTACGGCTCGGGGCACCGGCTGGGCACGACGCAGATCGGCGTGCGTGCCCCGCCGCCGGTGAGGCGGGCGAGCCAGCGGTCGGCCTGCCTCCCGAGGTCCGCGTAGGCCATTCGCACGATCGCCTTCGTCGATGCTCGAGGCGCGGCGAGGAAGGCGTCCGCGACCAGGGACGCCTGTTCGGCGTCGATGCGATGGAGGGGTCGTTGCTCGTGCCTCACCGTCACGCGAGACCGAGCAGCGCCGACCCGTGTGACACGTCGCGGTCTGTCACAGGACGACCCGCGGCTCGGTCTACCCCTGTGACCGGTCACCGCGGTGGTCGCCGGCACAGAGGAGGTTCGCCATGAAGGTCGTCGTCATCGGTGGCAGCGGGCTGATCGGGTCGAAGGTGGTCGCCAGGCTCACCGAGCAGGGGCACGAGGTCGTCGCGGCGTCGCCCGACTCGGGCGTCAACACCCTCACGGGCGAGGGGTTGGCCGACGCGCTGGACCGCGCGGCGGTGGTCGTCGACGTCTCGAACTCGCCGCCTCCGTTCGAGGGCGACGGCCCGCTCCAGTTCTTCCGGACCTCGACGGGCAACCTGCTCGCGGCCGAGGCGGCCGCCGGCGTCGGGCATCACGTCGCCCTGTCCGTGGTGGGGACCGAGCGCCTCCCGGCCAGCGACTACTTCCGAGCCAAGGTCGCCCAGGAGGAGCTGATCACCAGCTCCTCGATCCCCTACTCGATCGTCCATGCGACGCAGTTCTTCGAGTTCGTCAAGAGCATCACCGAGGCCGCCACGGACGGCGACACCGTCCGGCTCGCCCCCGTGCTCGTGCAGCCGATGGCCGCCGACGACGTCGCCGCCGCGGTGGGGAAGGTCGCCGTGGGCGCGCCGCTCAACGGCATCCTCGAGGTTGCCGGCCCGGAGCAGTTCCGCCTCGACGAGCTCATCCGGCTGGGCCTGAGCGCCCACGACGACCCTCGCCAGGTGGTCGCCGACCCGCACGCCCCGTACTTCGGCGCCGAACTGGGCGAGCGCACGCTGGTCCCGGACGATGGCGCCCAACTGGCGGCGACCAGCTTCGGCGACTGGCTCCAGAAGTCGACGGCCGCGGCGTAGAGCTCGTGGCCTTCAGCATGACAACAAACCAATCAGAAGGGAACTGACCATGAACCCGCAGTCCACGCCAGACACGATCGTGCTGATCCATGGCTTCTGGGTCACGCCCCGGAGCTGGGAGCAATGGATCCCGCACTACGAAGCCAAGGGGTTCCGGGTCCTCGCGCCTGCGTACCCCGGCTTCGACGTCGAAGTTGAAGTCGCTGAACGCCGATTCGACGCCGGTCGCGGCGGTGACCGTCCCGGCGATCATCGAGCACCTCGAATCGGTGGTCGGGGCCCTGGACGCGCCGCCGATCCTGATGGGCCACTCGGCCGGTGGAGCGTTCACCCAGGTGTTGCTCGACCACGGGTACGGCGTTGCGGGTGTCGTCATGAACTCCGCACCGACGGAGGGCGTCCGGGCCATCCCCGCGTCGCAGGTGCGTGCGACGTGGCCTGTGCTCAAGAACCCCGCGAACCACCACAAGGCCGTCGGCCTCACCTACGAGCAGTGGCACTACGCGTTCACCAACACGTTCGACGACGAGGACGAATCGCGCCGCCTCTACGAGCGGTACGCCGTCCCCGCATCCGGCCGCATCCTGTGGAACAGCGTGCTCGCGAACCTCGAGCCTGGGCCGCAGGACGTCTGGGTCGACTACCACAACGACGCCCGTGCGCCGTTGCTCTTCATCTCCGGCGAGCACGATCACCTCATGCCGCCGAAGGTCCAACAGTCGAACGCGAAGCACTACAAGTCGAACACGACCACCGAGGTCATCGAGTTTCCCGGTCGCTCCCACCTCATGCCCGCGCAGAAGGGCTGGGAAGAGGTCGCCGACCGTGCACTCGAATGGGCACTCGCCCATGCCGGCCAGACCGCGACGGCCTAGCGGTCGGGAGACCTTCACCCGCGAGAACGAACGCAAGGCCCTCCCAGAGCCCGCCGACAACCGCACCAGGCCGCTGGCCGCCAGGTCTCTCGCCCGTCATACTCCCGTGCTGCATGCTCGGTGCCCCCGCGGGAAGCCCTGGTCTGCTCGACCGCGTCGGCGAGCGCGACGTGCTCGATCGCCTGGTCGCGGACGTCCGCGCCGGCCGGAGTCACGTGCTGGTTCTCCGCGGCGAGGCGGGCGTCGGTAAGACGGCCCTTCTGGGGCACTTGCCGACAGCTGCAGGGGGATGCCGGGTCACCTGGTCGACGGGCGTCGAGTCCGAGATGGAGCTCGCCTTCGCCGGCCTGCACGCGCTGTGCGCGCCCCTGCTCGGCCGTCTCGCGGTGCTGCCGGGCCCGCAGCGCGACGCGTTGAGCACGGCGTTCGGTCTGAGCGCCGGAGCACCACCGGAGCGCTTCTTCGTGGGCTTGGCGGTCCTGGGCCTTCTGGCCGACGCCGCCGAAGAGGAGCCGCTCCTGTGCATCGTCGACGACGCGCAGTGGCTGGACCAGCGTGTCCTCGGAGACGCTCGCGTTCGTGGCCCGCCGACTCGAGGCGGAGCGGGTGGGACTGGTGTTCGCGGTGCGCGAGCTCGGCGACGAGCAGGTGTTCGAGGGGTTGCCAGAGCTGCTGATCGAGGGGCTCGCCGCCGAGGACGCCCGACTGCTGCTGGACGTGACGATTCCCGGCCCGCTCGACGAGCAGGTGAAGGCCCGGATCCTCGACGAGACCCGCGGCAACCCCCTTGCCCTCACGCGAGCTGCCACGCGGACTGACCCCGGCGGAGCTGGCCGGCGGGTTCGGCATCCCCGACGCGCGCCCCTTGACGAGCCGCATCGAGCACAGCTTCCTCAAGCGCGTCCGGACGCTGCCGCCCGACACGCAACTGCTCCTCCTGATGGCGGCCGCCGAGCCGCTCGGCGATGTGAGCCTGTTCTGGCGCGCCGCCGAGCGTCTCGGGATCGGCACCGAAGCCGGGGGGCCAGCCGAGGCCGCCGGCCTGATCGAGCTCGGCGCACGCGTGCGCTTCCCGCATCCGCTCGTCCGCTCGGCGGTCTACCGGGCGTCGGACCCGAGCGATCGCCGCGACGTGCGGCGGGCGCTCGCCGACGCGACGGACCCCGTCCTCGATCCCGACCGTCGCGCCTGGCATCGCGCCCATGCGACGACGACGCCGGACGAGGCGGTGGCCGCCGAGATGACGCGCTCCGCCGACCGGGCCCGGGGACGGGGTGGGCTGGCCGCGGCCGCCGCGTTCCTGCAGCGGGCGGCCGAGCTGACCCCGGACCCCGCACGGCGCGCCGAGCGCTCGCTCGCCGCCGCCCAGGCGAAGCTCGACGTCGCCGATGCGGCCTCGGCCTCCGCTCTCGTGGCGATCGCTGAGCTCTGTCCGCTCGACGAGCTGCAGCGCGGGCGGATGGAGCGGTTGCGCGCTCAGATCTCGTTCACCAGCCAGCGCGGGCGCGACGCACCGCTCCTGCTGCTCGAGGCGGCTCGGAGGCTCGATCCGCTGGACGCCACGCTCGCCCGCGAGACGTACCTCGAGGCGATCGCGTCGGCGATGTTCGCTGGACGTCTCGGCACCGGCCCGGATGAACGTGAGGTGGCCGAGGCGGCCCGCGCGTCGCGCTCGGTATGGGGCGCGAGCGCGGCCGATCTGCTCCTCGACGGCCTCGTGACGCGGTTCACCGAGGGCTATGCCCCGTCGGTCGCGCCACTCTCGCAGGCGCTGCGCGCGTTCGCCGAAACCGACGGCACCGAAGACCAGGCGCGCTGGCTGTGGCTGGCGTGCCGCCTCGCCCAGGATCTCTGGGACGACGAGCTCTGGCCCGTGCTCGCGACGCGCGCCGAGCACGTCGCCCGTGACACCGGCGCGCTCAGCCTGCTCGCCAACGCGCTCAACTACGGCGCCGCCTTCAGCGTCCATTCCGGGGCCTTCGCCACTGCCGCGGTCCAGGTCAACGAGGTCGATGTGGTCACCCAGGCGACCGGCCTTCCGCCCCTCAAGTACGCGGCGTGCAAGCTGGCCGCCTTGCGCGGTGATCAAGCGCAGTTCGACGCGATCTTCGACGTCTCGTGGGAGAGTCTGACGGCGCGCGGCGAAGGCTCCGCGTTCGGCCTGTCCCGGTGGCTCACCGCGCTGCTGCACAACAGCTGTGGCCAGTACGGCAACGCGCTCGCGGCCGCGGGGCAGGCGTGCGAACACGAGGACGTCATGGCGTACGGCTGGGCCCTCGTGGAGCTGGTCGAGGCCGCCGTCCGCGACGGAAAGCCTGACGAAGCCTCCGCGGCGCTCGACCGCCTCAGCGAGCGCACACAGGCGACCGGCACCGAATGGGCGCTCGGGGTCGAAGCCCGCTCGCGTGCGCTGCTGAGCGACGACGAGGCCGCCTACCGCGAGTCGATCGAGCGGCTCTCGCGCAGCCGCGCCGCGGTCGATCTGGCGCGGAGCCAGCTCGTGTACGGCGAGTGGCTCCGGCGCGAGAACCGCCGCACGGACGCCCGCGAGCTCCTCCGCTCCGCCCACGACAGCTTCACCCACATGGGCGCCGAGGCGTTCGCCGAGCGAGCCCGCCGCGAGCTCCGCGCCACCGGCGAGACCGCGCGCCGGAGGACCGCGGACACGCAAGACGCCCTGACGCCGCAGGAGCTCCAGGTCGCGAGGTTGGCCCGCGACGGGTACAGCAACTCGGAGATCGGGGCCCAGTTGTTCATCAGCCCACGAACGGTCGAGTACCACCTGCACAAGGTGTTCCAAAAGCTCGACGTCAGCAGCCGCAGGAAGCTTCGCGACGCCCTCGCGGACTCCCCCCACCGAGCCCTCTTGGGCGACGTCTAGCGAGAGAAGACCAAGGGCGTTCCCTGCGTAGTTGGTGTGCGCTCAGGCGTTGAGGGCGTGGCGGAGGAAAGCGCTGGCCTGAGCGATCACACCCCGCGCCGCGGGTGCGTCAGCAATGGGGTTGAGCAGCGCGAAGTCGTGGATGGTGCCGAGGTATCGGGCGGTGATGACGTTGACGCCAGCTTGGGCCAGCTTGTGCGCGTAGGCCTCTCCCTCGTCCCGCAGGACATCGTTCTCGTCGGTGACGAGCATGGCGGGTGGCAGCCCGCTGAGCTCTTCGAGGGTTGCTCGGAGAGGGGACGCGGTCGGGTGGATGCGCTCGGACTCGTCGGGGAGGTACGCATCCCAGAACCAGCGCATGGCTTCTCGCGTGAGCCATGGACCATCGGCAAACTCGTGGTAGGAGTCGGTGTCGAGGTTCGCGTCGGTCACGGGGTACATCATCAGTTGCGCCGCGACGTGGGGTCCGCCGCGAGCCTTCGCCATCAGGGTGAGGGCGGCGACCATGTTGCCGCCGACGCTTTCGCCGGCGAGGGCGATGCGGGAGGTGTCGACACCGATGTCGCCACCGTGTTCTGCCACCCACTGCAGGACCGCGTACGCCTGCTCAGGCTGGACGGGATACTGGGCCTCCGGTGCTGGCGTGTAGTCGACGAACACCAGTGCCGCGTGCGCGCCGACGGCCAGCTCCTGGACGAGTCGCAGGTGCGTGTCCTTGTCGCCGAGGATCCAGCCACCTCCGTGCGTGTAGACGATTCCCGGCAGGACGCCGTCGACGCCTTCCGGCTTGACGATCCTGATGTTGACCTCGCCGGTCGGTCCGCCGGAGATGGTGCGGTCTTCAACGACGGTCGGCGGCGGATGGACCGCAACGCTCTCTTGCACGCTCCGAAGCACCCCGCGGGCTTCTTCGGGGGACAGCGTGTAGAGAGCGGGGCCGCCGGCCGCCGCCAGCTGGTCGAGAAAGGCCTGCGTCATGGGTTCCACGGACGGAATCCCGACGGCGCTTGCCGCTGGCGTGGTGGTGCTCATGGTGTGTTCCTTTCGTGTACGGGCCGGTGGAGGGTCCGGACGGCATCAACGTCGCGCCGTAGGACGCCGGTCGCCTCCGTGGAACACCCCAGTCGAACCCCCGACACCGGTCGAGCCGCCCACGCCGGGGGCCGCCCCTTCATCTGCCGTCGTTCCTGGTCGTCACTCCGGCGCGCCCGACGGTCGATCGGCAGTCCGGAAGCACTCGGATCGATGAGTTTCGGCCCGGTGAGTGGTCTCAGCTGACAGGCTCCCCAGGGAGCCGCGAGCACACGAGACGAGACAGCGGAGGACGCCATGACGACCACGCCCGGCAACGCGAGCAGCAACCTCCCGGGCAAGCCGCCGGTCGTCGACCTGGCCACCTGGCAGGCGGCGGCCGCGAGGAGCTGCTGGTCCGCGAGAAGGCGCACACCCGTGAGGGCGACGCCATCGCCGCGGCCCGGCGGCGGCTGCCGATGGTCGAGCTCGACGGCGCGGTGGAGGTCACCGGGCGGTCGACGGGCCGGTCCCGTTCGTCGACCTGTTCCAGGGTCGCGCGACGAGCTCGTCGTCTACCAGCACATGTGGTACGACGGCGCGCCGCATCAGGGGCAGTGCGAGGGCTGTACCACCACGGCGTGGCACGTGAAGGACGCCGTCTACCTCAACGCCCGGGGCGTCTCGTGGGCCGTCGTGACCTCGGGCCCGTGGGACGAGGTGGCTCCCTACGTCGAGTTCATGGGTTACACCCAGCCCTGGTACTCGGTGCGGGGCGTGGAAGCGCCGATCGGCGGAGAAATGGGGCACATCGTCTGCTTCCTGCGCGACGGCGACCGCGTGTTCCTCACCTACTCACACTCACGACGGGCCGGGGCAACGAGCCGGTCAACGGGTCCTTGGGCCTGCTCGACATGACGCCCTACGGCCGCCGCGAGGGGTGGGAGGACGACCCCGAGGGCTGGCCCGAGGCCCCTGAGGTCGGCGCGCCGGTCGGTGGGCATGGCGCGCCGATCTGCTGGTACTGGCGCTCGGACGCCGACGGCGTCGCCACCTGGGGCCCGACCGGCCGGCCCGTGCCGCAGTGGACCCGCCCCGGCGCGACCCCCGTGGAGACCCTCGGCCGCCACGGCGACAAGCACTGAGGCAACCTGAGGCGGGAATTGCCGGAGTGTCCATACTGTTGTGACTTGCAAGTCGCAAGTAACCCTCTTGTGGAGATCTCCGTGCTCGACTCTGTGGACGCCAACACGTTCCCCGCCCTGCCCCTTCCCGACGGCGTGATCCTGCCCGGCATGGTGGTGACGATCACTGCTGAGTCCGAGGATTCACGGGCCGCGGCCAAGGCCGCCGCCGACAACGGTGGCCGGATCCTGCTCGTCCCCAAGGCGGGCGAACGGTTCGCCAAGGTGGGCGCGGTCGCGCAGCTGGAGTCCACCGGGACGCTGCCGGGCGGGGCGCAGGCCCTCGTCGTGCGCGCCACCGGCCGAGCGCGGCTGGGCGCCGGCGTCGTGGGTACCGGGGCGGGCCTGTGGGTGACCGCCGAGCCGGTCGAGGAGACGCCGCCGACTGAAGAGGCCAAGGCCCTCGGGGCCGAGCTCCGCGCCACCCTGCGCGCCCTGTTCGAGCACTACGGCGATCGCCAGGTGCGCGACATCCTGCGGGGGGTCGATCCCGATGACCCCGGCGGTCTCGCCGATCTCGTCGGCTGGTGGCCCGAGCTGACCATCGAGCGGAAGATCGAGCTCCTCGAAGCGGTCGACGTCACCGAGCGGGTCCGCCTCGTCCTCGGCTGGGCCCGCGAGGCCCTCACCGAGGTCGAGCTGGTCGAGAAGATCAGCAACGACGTGCGCGAGGGCCTCGACGAGCAGCAGCGTGAGCTCCTGCTCCGCCGGCAGATGGACGCCATCCGCAAGGAGCTGGGTGAGGACGACGACGGTGAGGCAGCCGAGGGCTACGCGGCGCGCATCGACACCCTCGAGGCGGGCGGCGTGTCCGACGAGGTCGTCCGGGCCCTCCGCAAGGAGCTCGGACGCTTCGAGCGCATGCCTGAGCAGAACATGGAGCGGGGCTGGATCGAAGGCTGGCTCGACACCGTGCTCGGCCTGCCCTGGACCGAGCGCACCGACGACCAGCTCGACGTGACGGTCGCCCGCGAGATCCTCGATGCCGACCACACCGGCCTCGACGAGGTCAAGGAGCGGATCGTGGAGCTCCTCGCCGTCCGCAAGCTGCGGGCGGAGCGGGGCCTCGACGAGGAGGGCACCGCCCGCCGCAAGCCCGGAGCCATCATCGCCCTCGTCGGTCCTCCCGGTGTCGGCAAGACGTCGCTCGGCGAGTCGGTGGCTCGCGCCCTGGGCCGGCGCTTCGTGCGGGTCGCCCTCGGCGGCGTACGCGACGAGGCCGAGATCCGTGGCCACCGGCGCACCTACGTCGGCGCCCAGCCCGGCCGGCTGGTCAAGGCCATCACCGAGGCCGGGACGATGAACCCGGTCGTGCTCCTCGACGAGGTCGACAAGCTGGGCAGTGATTTCCGGGGCGACCCCTCTGCCGCCCTGCTCGAGGTCCTCGACCCCGCCCAGAACCACACGTTCCGGGATCACTACCTGGAGGTCGACCTCGACCTGTCCGACGTGCTGTTCATCGCCACGGCCAACGTCCTCGAGACGGTTCCCGGGCCCCTGCTCGACCGTCTCGAGATCATCCGGGTCGACGGCTACACCGAGGACGAAAAGGTCACCATCGCCCGGGACCACCTGCTCCCCCGCCAGGTCCGCGGCAACGGGCTGCGCGACGGCGAGGTGGAGATCAGCGACGCCGCCCTGCACGGGATCGTCGCCGGCTACACCCGCGAAGCCGGGGTGCGCGAGCTGGAGCGTCAGTTGGGCAAGGCCCTCCGCAAGGTGGCCATGAAGGTGACCGGTGGCACCACCACGCCGGTCGTGGTCGACGAGGCCGAGCTCACCGACCTGCTGGGACGGCCGCACTTCCACGCCGAGGACCTGGCCGACCGGGTGTCGGTGCCCGGCGTGGCCACCGGTCTCGCCGTCACCGGCGCCGGCGGCGACGTCCTCTTCGTCGAGGCCACCGCCATGGACGGCGAGGTCGCGCTCGAGGTCACCGGCCAGCTCGGTGACGTGATGAAGGAGTCGGCCCAGATCGCCCTCTCCTGGGTCCGCAGCCACCGCGAGGACATCCCGCTCGACACCGAGACGCTGGACCGGCGGTTCCACGTGCACTTCCCTGCGGGTGCTGTCCCCAAGGACGGTCCCTCGGCCGGGATCACCATGACGACCGCACTGGTCTCACTCCTCACCGGGCGGCCCGTGCGCCGCGAAGTCGGGATGACCGGCGAGGTCACGCTGTCGGGCCGGGTGCTGCCCATCGGCGGGGTCAAGCAGAAGGTGCTGGCCGCCCACCGGGCCGGGCTCACCGAGGTGATCCTCCCCGCCCGCAACGGCCCCGACCTCGACGACCTCCCGGAAGAGGTCCGGGAGGCCATGACCGTCCACCTCGTGGACGACGTGGCCGAGGTCCTCGACCTGGCCCTCGCCGCCTGAGGTCGGTCAGCTCTTGCGGACCGTGCGCTCCAAGATGCCGAGCGTCGCCTTGACCGCCGACTCCGGGACGATCGGCCACGCGACTCGCGTCTTCCACTCCTCGCGGACGTTCGACCAGTCATAGATCGCCGTGACGACCGTGCTGCCGTCGTCCTTCGGCTCGAGGCGGTAGCCGTAGTAGTGCCCGATGCTGGGGAACGTCTCGCCGCCCGACACCTCCCAGGTGATGAAGTGGTCCTGCTCGTAGCCGGTGATGGTGACGATCACGTCGTACTTGCCCATGTCGAAGTCGCCGAGCGCCTCGCGGTCCATGTGGATCACGAACGTGTCACCGACCGCCTTGGCCGGCTCGCCCGTGAAGTCCTGCAGCATCCCTGAGGCATCGATGTCGACGTGGCCCTTGGGGCTGGAGACCACGGCGAAGATGGTGGCGGCGTCAGCGGGGATCGTTCGCTGGACCTCGTAACGGTCGC